>NZ_QRIL01000036.1 GCF_003471165.1 Ruminococcus sp. AM22-13
CTCCCACTTCAAAATCTGTAAGATTTAAGTGGCGAGAGCATGTCACAGAAGCTATTCGTCTGGCAAAGCCCAATATCGAACTGAGTGCCGAAAAGACAACCGCAATGTTGTATACACTGGCTGATAAATTCTTAGATAAGGCTGAGTTAGACGAAATTAAGGAGGTAATCAGAATGACCAGACTTGGACAGATGTTAATGGATGAGGGAATGGAACTTAAAGAAACCGACTCCATTAAAAAACTTATGAAAAATATGAACTGGACCATTGACCAGGCAATGAACGCTTTGGAAGTTCCTGAAGATAAACGTGAAAAATACCGCAAGACAATCACCCCTGACAATTGACGGATAAAAGTACCGCCATATTGACTTCTTATAGGGCAATATGGCGGTATTTTTCATCTTATCTGTATTGTCAAATTGTCTCCTATTGGTATTGCTGAATCTATAGGGCTTTCGCCTCCATCATATACATAGGTTGTGGATTCTTCGTAGATATCATCAGAGGGATCCTTATCCATTTTTTCTTCAGACACCTGATGCGCTGTGTCGTTTTTTACTTCATATAACTGTAATGTGATTGTGTTTGCTTCCGGGGAGATTTCTTCATATCCGGGATATAGATCTATCGTTTGCCGGAACATAGTTTCCTGACCATTTCTTCCTGTTTCCTGATAGCAGATTTTGTTTCCCTGATTGTCCGTTCCAATCAGATAATAATCGCTGTCAATATATACTGTTCCATGATACATTCCGTAAATTGTACTTTCGAATGGATTCCATCTGAATTCTGTGAGGTTCAGGACATTGGAATCCATTTTAATATTCTGATTCAGATTTAAATCCACAGTGTTTTTCTCCAGCTCTTCTTTTGATGTCGCAAGTTTAAATGTATAAGGTTCTGTATCAGCTTGTATTTTCTGAACATTTTCCCATGTATCAGCATCGTCCATTGCAATCGGCCAGACTTTGAACTCTATGTTTACAGTTCCCTCAGTGTTAACTTCTTCTCCGATTGTGAAATCTTCCACTGTTATTGGATTTTCTGAGAAAGCATTAACTGTTCTTTGGCCTAAGCCCTGCTGAATTTCCTGACCGTTAATGCATACTTCTGTATATAAAAGTTTATCTTCCACCGCATCCTTCATATCTGCGTCTGAATCTTCGCTGTCGGAATACGCAATCCATAAATTTTTGCTGTCCATCACAATCTCATTTAATGTTATGGTGATTCCATCTCTTGAAATACTTTTTCCTATAACATTTGTATAAGAATCGGTATCACCGTTCTTAATTCCCAATGCCTGTCCGATCCATGAAGTTACTCTCTGTAATGCTGCTTTTACATCTTCCTGATATCTTAATGTGCATCCAACCATAATAAGCAATATGATCCCGGCGACTGCTGTTTTCCAACTCCTTTGTATATGGAAAAAACGATGCTGTTTTTTCCATGGTCTGGAAGCTTCGTAAATATATTTATCATCCAGATCACCAATCAGTTCTAATGTCTTAAATCCTTTTTCCATATAAATGTTTCACCCTTTCCCATAGTTTCTTTCTGCTTCGATAGAGACTGGATTTGATTCTGCTTTCTGAAATTCCATGACGGGCTGAAATTTCGCTGATGCTGTCCATATACCAGTAGCGTCGTATAAAAATGTCACAATCACCTTTTTTCAGGGATTCCAGGAATTTTTCAAGGATTTCCAGAATCTCTTTTCTCTGGATTTCATCATTCAAAGAATATGCTGTTACATCCTCTATCTCTTCCAGTTCTTTGCATAATTCTAATATGTGCTCTGTTGACCGTTTTGCAGCTTTTTTCCTGCGAAAACAGTCAATTGCCAGGTTTCGGGTTATTTTTCCAAGAAAAGCAGACAGAATTGCCGGTTTTCTGGGTGGTATGGAGTTCCATGTGGCTAGCCATGTATCATTGACGCATTCATCGGAGTCTTCCTTATCATACAGAACATTCCAGGCAATACTGAAGCAGTACTTGCTATACTTTTCTTCGGTCGCCTGTATGGCTTTTTCTGATCTGTCAAAATACAGATTGATAATTACTGTATCTTCCACTTTTTTCACCTCACGTTTCTTTTATTTTGCCTTCATAAGATAAGACGGATTTTGGATGGTAAAGTTGCAGTTTTAATAAAATAATTTCCTTTTTTCAGAGTAAATAATACACTGTCGAAAAGTCAACCTGTCTTTTCAAAATTTCGACTGGAGAAATGAAGTATATTCTGATAAAATAGGCATATAAAGGAGGACAAGCGGAAATCCTTACAAATGATAAAAGCAAAAAGAACAGCCGAAGACATTTTCAAGGCACGAATGAGGACTATACTTAACGAATACGGGAATACCTAACCGATTTATCTGAAAGACAAAAATGCAGATGAAGTATTCCGGAAATTATACCGTCAGTCAATTACTCCAAATAGTTAACGGATAAAGATACCGCCATATTGACTTATCACAATCAATATGGCGGTATTTTTTTTAATACAGTTTTTTACATTTTCTATCTGTTCATTTCATTATACTGCACGATTCTTCTTATATTTCCAACCAGAAGCAATGTCAGTACAATGGTTACGATTTTAAACGGAATATTCATATAACTCTTACACAAATCCCAATATATGGCAACGCACATAACAACAACAGTGCCTCCTGTCCATATGCACATGGACATTTTTGAGACATACAGGGCTTTTCTCGCTTTGGTTTTATCAAATTTAAAACCTATTTTCAGATGCCGTGGATAGATATTTTTATATCTGTATGTACTCAGCACAATCCCCATCAGTCCATAGGAAACTATAATGCAGCTTCCTCCTGCTGATAAAAAGGGAAGAAATGTTACTGATTGTGGAAATATACCCAGATTTTCCAGGATATTTATAAAAAAGTTTATAAGAAATACGATTCCGCATCCACATCCCATCATCATTCCAAGCTGATTCTTCTGTCTCATGGCAGTATTAAAAACTGCAAAAATCAAAACTGCCAGAACACAGCATAAAAGTATGGCTGCAATTGTTCCATATACAGATGACAGATAAGTCAAAATATAATCCGCATTAAAAGCCGGTAGATTTCCCATTACATCTGACCCACTTTTCCCTATCCATTTATTCTGCTGCCAGAATGAATGCAACATTTCGGTGAAATAATCCTCTTCTCCACCACCTGAAAAAATGGCCTGTAAACGTGCAATCTGATATTCTGTCAGGCTGCTGCTCAGATACCTGATCAGAAAAGCTGCCACAGGCATAGCCAGAAAACCAGCCCAGATTCCGCAGATGGCTTTCTTTTTTCTCACAGTAAACCAGTTCTTTTGAATTGCGATTGTCAGCATAACCAGCATAGATACCAACATCACACAAGCCGTCATAAGCGCAGGCATGGCATAGACCAATATAACCGGTGCAATCATCCATATGATTGCTCTCATCAAGCCCTTATATCCCCAGCCGTGATATTTATACAAAATTGCTCCATATATGGGAATATAAAACAGCATCAGAATCGGCATGGATATCCCTCTTACTCCTGGCAGCACAATGAAACATCTTGCCCCATTTAACTGATAGCCACCCAACAAAGTAACCAGACAGGCAAACAGTAAAATGACAGCAATTATTTTCGAAAATCTTGCCAGTACAGTGTAATCCAGAAGATATAAAATCATCATAACTGCAAGTCCGATCACAACATGAAACACATATCTGTCCGAACCGGCTGTAGCGTTTTCACTGATTTTTCCGGCAATCCCTGCATGTATCAAAACGCCTGCAATGCTGATAAGAATGATTATTCCAAGTAGTTTCCATGCAACCTGAGGTCTGTGGACACTGTCAAGCGAGATTCCTGTTTCCACAGGATCTCCCATATCCCGGACAGCTTCCCTCTCTGCCTGTTCACGATCCATGCCTGCTTGCATATTTGCTTCCATCTGATCTTCTATATGATCCTGAAATTCCTTTTTTACATAAGGCCGCGCTTTCTTACAGCGAATCTGTTCCAGTAATGTTTTCAGATATTCGTCCATAGATTACACCTCCATTACAAGCACGTTGGTCACTGCTGCAGAATACTCTTTCCATTCTTCTACTTTCTTTTCCAGAAATCCCCTTCCCTGCCTGGTCAGGCTGTAATACTTTCTGGTCTTTCCGGCTGCCTCCTGTTCGTATACTGTCAGAAATCCTTTATCCTCCAGACTGTGCAGTAACGGATACAGAGTTCCTGCTTTCAGTTCAAACACGTTCTGAGATTTCTGCCGCAGGGTATCGATCATCTCATATCCATACATGTCCTTTTCTGACAGCAATTTCAGTATAAGCATTGTCATACTCCCGGAAACCAGTGATTTTTCAATAGCCATAGTATCCACCTCCTATTATATAAGTCGTCTATATATCGGTCATCTATATAATATAAGAACCTGTATACTATGTCAACTGTTTCTGGGATAATTTTGATTTAAATTTCTCTACTGGTAGCTACATACTTTTTCCGGACAGAAAAACCTATACAAGAGAATATAATGATTTCGTAATTTAAGACACTCCAAAGTTACTACCCTTCTCTGCTAATAATTTTTTCCAGGGTTCATACTCTCTCATATAATCAAAGTCTTCCTCATTTATGAAACCTTCCAACAATTCTTTTTTCATTTCTTCAGTATATGGATTTTCGACTTCCCCGAATTTCATATGTTTGTATAATCTGGATTTTTGAAAATCACATACGGTATCCATATTTTCCAGCAATTGCTTTGCCAGCTGAAAAGTGCCTTTTACATTTTTCTCGGCAGTTACAATATTCAGCATTGCTGCACATTCATTATAACTTCCCATTTCCAGAACATTGGCTAATGTACACACTTTTTCTGCCAGAAATCTTGCATATCCGAGGTCATTTTCTTCAAGAGCTTCTGTTATCATTATTCCAAAAGCCAGATTTAAGGTGGTATACTCTGAAAAAATTACATTTTCCAACTTTTCATATGCCTCTTCGGTATTCCCTTGTTTCATATATAATCGTCCCAAGTATAGTCTTTTTGCAGGATCATAGTCAGAAAAATAGTTCAGATATTTCTCAGCCATTACATAATTTTCTTTTCTTAAATAAAAGCTAAACAGAGAATCGGCAGCATGGTGCTGGATTTTTTCATCTTCGTCATTCAGTGCCATTTCGTACCAGGAATTAATCTGATTATCATACTTATCGGGATTTTCACACATCCCAATAATCCTTCGTGAATCCAGCATCACCGCCATCTGCCAGATTAGCATATTACAGTTTGGATATTTGTTTATGATATTTACTGCCCATTGATAGGTTTTTTCATAACCTTCTTCGGAAAACATTTTCTCCATTTTCTGAATAAGTTTTGTAATTTCAATGTCTGTCAGATTCTGGTGAAAAGACAACAGCGTATCAAGGGAAATATTCAATAATCTCGCAATAGGAGCCAGCAATTCAATATCAGGATTAGAGTTCCCATTTTCCCATTTATTCACTGCCGGAGTAGTTACTCCCAGCCTGTTTGCCATTTCTTCCTGAGTGTAACCTAATTCTTTTCTATATTTTTTTATCACGCTTCCAATATTCATCCTAATTCTCTCCTGATTGAAATTCCAAAAGCTTTTGTAATTAAATCGTATCAGGATTGGCAACAAAGTACAATTGAATTGTTGTTAAATATTTTTCATATTTTTTAACTGCTAAGAAAAATCAAACGGATATTTGTAATCAACTACACAAAAAGAGAGAGGGGTCTCGCACCCTCTCCCAATCAACGACTGTAATCTGATCACTGATTGATACTATACGGTGTTTTCAGAAGAACTACCTATATAATATCAGAAATTATCAAGCCACTTGCGGGTAATCAATAACCGCAATTTCCTGCATCAGTTTCTTTGCCATATTTACAATTGTCTCAAGTCGTTCAGCGACTTCGTCAGTATAATATTTTTCCCCACACTGCTCACATTCAAGGCATGGAACATTCTTGATTACAATAATGCAATTTTTATAATTTACGACGTGTGTTGTTGTACTATTTACGTTTGTACTATTTTTGCAATACATACACCTATCCATCACCTCTTTCTTCGAGTCTTTAAATCATTTTCAAATTCTCTCAAAACAGATCCAGCATACTGTCCAGATAGATTTTTTCTCTGACATGTATCTGGTATTCCGGTCTGGTCATGTAATAGAGCAGAAATTCCAGTATCAGGGCGCTGCCGAGTCCTCTGCCCTCTATTTTAAAATTTGAAAATCCCATTGGCAGATAGATATCCCGGATATCATCGATTCCAATAAATCCCGGATTCTCCATAGCTTTTGAAAAAAGATAGCCCCTCTCTCCCTCCGGTGCCTTGCAGTGATGCTCCGGGCAGTTTTCGCCCAGATTTTTACGGCTGACCGTTTCATAGCAGGCTTTTCTGTCCCTGCAGCCGAACCAACAGCATTCATTGCAGAGAAATTCTACTTTGTCCTTCTCAGACTGAGACAATGTATTTAACTTATCAAAAGCCTTGTTTAGCCGGAAATCCGGCACAACATAACGGAAATCTTTTCTCCGGATTTCTTCTTCAAACTGTGTAAAATCTGTCAGAACCTTGGTAGTGGAGGAAACAAAATAGAGTCCCGGATACTGCTCCTTAAGATATTCCAAAAGCAGTTCTGAATAAATGATCACGCCGTTTTGCGGTTCTCTGTTTCTCTCAAACAACCGGCACAGCGCATTGCATTTTCTGTCTGAAAGGTGCTCCTGGCGAAGCAGGGAATTGCTGAAAGTCAGCCGGGCAGAAATCCCATATTCCTTCATTAGTTCAAGAACCTCCTCCGGATCATTCTCTCCGAAGCCTGCCCTGCCTCCACCCCAGATACAGTCTGCCGGAGCACCATATATGGAGCCAATTTCACACCAGTCGTAAAAATATTCCCTGTGTTCCCGGAATAAAGGCAGGAACATCCGGTACAGCTCATAAAACTCAAACAGCCCGGGCAGGTGAAAATATGCTTTCTCCTTCATTAACTTTCCAGCACATCCTCTATGGTTTCCGAAGCATCCTCAAGAGCGTCCAGGGCTTCGATCAGTTCATCTGCTTTTCCAGTGTGTGTCTCCTCTTCCTCATACTCATCAATCAGTGCTGTCAGCTGATCTTTTATTTCTTCCAGACCTTCATAGATTTCCTTTAATTTTTCTTCCCGTTCCATTACGGATGAAAGCTTTACAACTTTAGACATTGCTAATAACCTCCCATATGCATTTTCTTTAGGAAAAATTATAACACTGCCCTCTTTTTATGTCTATATGATCCTGGAGCGTGTTTGAATAACTGCGCATCGCATTCTCGTTACTTTAGTGATGAGTTAGACGCGCAAATTTTTTACTCAAAGAAAGAACGCACGTTTACGGGTCTTCCCTTATCCGAACAATTGGCTAACAAGCCAGAAAAATCTAATTCCTCCATCACTTTTTTAGGGTATAGACTGGATCGTCGTTAGGTAAACTCAATTCGAAGAAACTAAAGTTAATTTTCAGTTGCCCTAATTCAAAAAAATCATTATAATAATTATTGGTTAGCACAGTTACATTATAACATATAACGGAGAGAAAGATGGTTGTCGTTAGCCATCTTTTTTTCTTTTTTCAGATAAATTCAGGGAGGGTATGACTCGTTGTAAGTCATGCCCTCCCTGTTTCGGAACTATCTATTTCCCGACGCCCCATAAAAATACCGCTACATCATAGCTTTATTCATGTTTGCAACGGTATTTTTCTAATACATTTTTCCAAATACACTTTAACGTGTCAGATCTTTTACCCATTTATATTTTCGGAAGTGATGAAGTACCCATGGCAGTTTACCGACTTCATCAATACAAGTGCAGGCGTAAACTACCACAACTGGCCAATGAAAATAATAAGTTCCTGCTGCCGCCAGTGGAATTGCCAGGCACCACATGCATACTGCCAGGCTGTACATATCAAACAATGTATCACCACCTGCGCCAAAAATTCCATTAATCGTTACATCATTAATCGCACGTCCGATCATATAGACAGCAATGACTCCGAACATCCCTTTCAAATATGTAGTTGCCTGCGGTGTCAGCTTCACGAAATGCAACACAATTGGTGCTGTCACACACATTAAAAGGGCTGCCACAACTCCACATATGCAGGAGATTTTCAGAAGACGGATACCGTATTCCTTTCCTCGCTTCAGATTTCCGGCTCCAAGTTCATTTCCAACCATAATTCCGGTTGCACCGGAAATTCCCGCGCTCAGACAACATACCACATCTCTCACAACGGCAGCAACAGAGTTCGCCGCAGCTGCATCTACTCCAAGATGTCCCATAAAGGATGAATAGGAAGTAAATCCAATTCCCCAAAACAGGCAGGCACCAAGGAGCGGCATCGCACACTTGGAAAAATCCCTGGACAATTGTTTATTTCTGTGAAATAAAAAATACATCTGTGGATGAATATACCCTTTTCTGTAAGATATTACAACCGAATAGGTCAATTCCACGATTCTTGCAATCAATGTTGCAAGGGCTGCTCCCCGGACTCCCATCGCCTCAATTCCAAAAGCTCCATAAATAAATACTGCATTCAAAATAATATTGAGGCAGACAGTTGCAGAACTGATCGCAGCTGTTGTTCTGGCATGTTCGCTTGTTTTCATGATAACCAGATAACACTGCGAAATTCCTGTCAGTAAATAGGAAAAGCCTGCTATACGAAGGTAGCTTACACCATAATCAATCAGGACACTCTCATTTGTGAAGATCAGCATGAGGTATCTGCCGCCAAATACACAGGCTGCAAAGAATATTACTGATACCAGTCCACAAAGCCGCAATGCCATGCAGAAAATCTCGTCCAGAGTCTTAACATCACCTTTTCCCCAGTATTGCGCTCCCAAGATACCAAGGCTGGCTGTTGCAGCGGACAGAAACATATTCTGGATAAACTGAATCTGTGTTGCCAGCGACACTGCAGACATATAATTCTGATCCATGCCGCCAAGCATAAAAGCATCAGCAACGGCGACCAGTGCAAGCATCAGATTCTGCAATACAATAGGGAACATCAACCCCCATAGTTTGTGATAAAACACATCATTGTTTGTTCTTTTATTCACTTTTTCTTCTCCATTCTACTACAATACTCTCTCGGAATCTCTAAGCCGTTATTTATCTGGCTTCTTTTTTATGTTCTTCAGATACATTATCTATAGAATTATACTTCTGTCCAGTATATCAGAATTCATCTTATTTTTATATCCGTTTTTATTTTATGAGGTAAAGTTTATCAATCATCCTACCCAGAGGGCTTTTGTATCATAGGAACATTACGGGGTAATTCTTTATGATATAAAAAATAAACACAGCCGTATAATTCTTTATATCAATACGACGGTGTTTATTTTTATAAAATCTGGCAGACATTCTTTATTCTGCTATCCTGATCAGGCAGATAAAATCATCCGTTTTCGCTATTTGATTCGGTTAAATACTGAAAGGTTACCGTTTTATTTTTTCTCATCCAGCAGCATCACACCCTGTGCAGGGTTGTGGGCAATGGCTCCTACGATTGGATGCGGTACATACATTTCTTCCAGATATGCAATGTCTTCTGCCGTAAGTTTTACATTCAGGGCACCGGCTGCATCGTCAAGGTAGGAAGCTTTTGTGGCACCGATGATTGGGGTATCGAAATCAAATCTATGGATAATATATAAGTCAAGATAGTCTGTTCCAAGACGGCTGAGAGTGCCGTCAATTTCTCTCATGATCGCAGGACGGGAAAGGCGGTCTTCATTGAAATAAACCTTTGAGGCAATGACGACTTTATCTCTCGCGATATTTTTCTTTAAGGCTCTGCCGAGATATTCTTCACTTGTTCCTGCTCTAATGATTATTTCAGTTTCCCATATTCTTCATCAGAAACTGCTTCGCACCATTCATTGGAGCCTTCTTCTCCCGGAACCTCAACTGCCAGATGTGAGAACCAGCTGTCCGGTGCTGCGCCATGCCAGTGTTTTACTTCTGCCGGAATATTGATGCAATCGCCCGGTTTCATTTCGATTGCTTCTTTTCCCTCTTCCTGATAGTATCCGCGTCCTGCAACGCATACCAGAATCTGACCACCGCCACTCTTTGCATGGTGGATATGCCAGTTATTTCTGCATCCCGGTTCGAAGGTTACGTTGAAAATTCCAACCTGACTTGTGGATACAGGTGCAAGATAGCTCTGTCCTACGAAATACTGGGCAAAAGCATCGTTTGGTGCACCGATTGGGAATACCATGGATTTGGCATGTGCTCTCATGGCTTCATCTTCATATGAAAGGTCTCCTTCGCCATTCTGCCAGATTTCTTTTGCCAGATTAAATACCGCCCAGCCTTTTGGCCAGCCTGTATAGAATGCTACATGAGTAATGATCGCTGCGATTTCTTTCTGTGTAACGCCATGATCTTTTGCATTCTGTAAATGGAATTTCAGAGAAGAATCTGTGATTCCGGATGCCATTAATGCTACAACTGTGATAATGCTTCTTGTTTTTACATCGATATCCTGATTATTCCAGTTTTCTCCGAAAAGTACATCATCGTTGAAATGTGCAAATTCCGGAGCAAATTCTCCGAGTGCGTTTCTGCCTGCGGTCTGTACGATCTTTGCCATTATAATTACCTCCAGCTTTATGTTATCAATTCTGTTGTCTTATGATACCAGGCTCAAAAAGTCTTTTGACCCTAACCTCATTATTTGCCTGTTTGATTCTTATAAAGATTTAACCCAGTTCTCAATTGCCTGCTTGCTTCCGTCATTGAGAAGTTTGCCTTCACGGATTTCTGCGCCCGGTGCGGATGGCTGTAATTCCTGTACTGTTTTTCCAAATCCGCTTCCACCGGATGTTGCAAAAAGTGTGATCTTCTTTCCTGTGAAATCATAAGCTTCCAGGAATGTATTGATAATTGTCGGTGCTACATACCACCAGATTGGGAAGCCGATGAGAATTTCATCGTAATCTGCTACTTTTGCGTCCGTTGGTTTGATTTCCGGTCTGGATGTTTTATCTTTCATTTCCACACTGCTTCTGGAAGTTTTATCCATCCAGTTTAAGTCTGCTTTTGTGTATGGTACAGTCGGTTCGATCTCATACAGATCTGCACCTGCTGCCTCGGCAACCATTTCTGCGATTCTCTTTGTTGTTCCGCTTGCGCTGAAATAAGCTACTAATTTTTTTGACATGATAAAATTCCTCCTTGTAAGCTTTACTTTGTAAAAAGAATCCTGCCTACAGAATCTCTCACCTGCGGTTAGTAGTTTTAATCTGATTCATTTCTGCCGCAGTGCTATCCCGTCCGAAAGACTTTTGTATTATAAGACTATTTCGGTATAATTTTTTATGATAAAAACACAATAAAAATCTGATTATCCGCTAAAACACAGTATCTATCAGCATTTTCAAGGAAACAAACACATCAATTTACTACTTATTTACTACCATTGAATGAGCCTTGATACGCAAGTTTTCCTAGATATGCAAAGATATGGTACAGCACATCAGTATTGAAACAAGAAAAATTGAATAACTCATAGACTATGGAACGCCTAAAATGACGTTCCTTTTCTATTTTCAGCCGTTCATTATGGACGGTTATTTTATTACCAAAAATGAAAGGAGCATTAGATTTATGAAAAAGATGTTAAAACGATTGTGTACGGGCTTCTTAGCTCTTGCAACTGTCGTTACTGCTTTGCCGACTACACCCGTTCATGCAGAAAGTAAGCAATACTGGACGGAGTCAAAAGAGCGTGTCGGTATCGTTGAAAAAGTAATGAATGACGGTTCGATTGGTTCTACCTTTAATGAGGGACATTTGACCGTTGAGGGCGAGGACGCTTACTGTATCGACATTAACACAGACTTTAAGAATGGCTACAAGACCAGAGCTGACGCAAGCACCCGTATGAGTGCCGACCAGATAAGCGACGTTGCCTTATCTATCGAATATGTAAAACAGTACACAGACAGCCACAACGGAATAAGCAAAAACCACGCCTACCTTTTAAGACAGCTTGTTGTCTGGCAGAGATTAAGCGTACATCTTGGCTGGCAATGCGATAACGTGCGAGCTTCTTATGATGAAATTCCAAAGGCAACGCAGGACGAAGTTTTCGCTGGTGCAAAAGCCTTTGTCAAAGAGAATAAAGGACGCTATGAATGTGGCGGTTATATCTACTCTGGCGAGGGGCAGGAATTGGGACAATTCTGGGCGAAACTCAATGTTGGAAATGCGAAACTTCAAAAGACTTCCAGTAATACCAGCATTACAGACGGTAACGGGAATTACTCTATCGCTGGTGCGACATACGGTGTCTTTGCTGATAAGGACTGCACGAAACAGCTTGCCACCCTTACGACTGATGAAAACGGAAATACAGATGTCGTAGAGGTAACGGCTGACACAGTCTATATCAAGGAATTATCCGCACCAGCAGGATATAAGGTTGATACAAATATATATTCCTTAAAGGTTGAAGCTGGAAAGACAGCGACCTTGAACGTATCAGATACACCAAAGGTAACAGACACTTTGATTGAACTCTTCAAGATTGATATGGAAACACAGAAAGACAATCCGCAGGGGAACGCTTCTTTAGCAGGTGCGGAATTTACATGGAAGTATTATACTGGCTTCTACAATAAAGACAATCTCCCTGCCGAAGCTACAAGAACATGGGTTACAAAGACAATCGCCGAAACAGACAGCGACGGTACAATCCACTATGTTACAAAATTAGCGGACGCATACAAGGTATCTGGCGACAGTTTCTATATGCAGGACGGCAAAGCCGTTCTTCCACTTGGAACACTAACCGTAGAAGAAACAAAAGCTCCAAACGGTTACTTGCTGGACGGTGCATATATGCAGGCTGGCGATAAGTCCGAACAGATTAAGGGCTTATATGTAACACAGATTACCGAGGACGGCGACCTTGCCGTATTGACTGGAAGTAACCAGTTTTCTGTATCAGACAAGGTTATCCGTGGCGGTGTGAAAATTCAGAAACGAGATTTAGAAACGGGCGATACAAAACCACAAGGAAGTGCCACTTTGAAAGATACTGCCTTTGACATCATTTCCTTAAATGATAATGCGGTACTGGTTGAGGGCAAGCTATACAAGAAAAATGAAGTGGTAAAGACAATCCATACAGACATTGAGGGTGTCGCTTCTACGTCTGCTGACCTTTTACCTTATGGAAAATTCCGTATCGTTGAGAGTGAAGCTCCAAACGGATATTTGACAGACGGTGCAAAACCGATTGATTTTGCAATCACAGAGAATGGAAAAATCGTTGATTTAACCGACGAAGCCCATTCTATCTACAATCAGATTAAGCGTGGAGATATTGAGGGCGTAAAAATCGGAGCAGGCACACACAAGCGTCTTGCTGATGTTCCCTTTAGGATCACAAGCAAGACAACGGGCGAAAGTCATGTTGTGGTAACTGATGATAACGGGCAATTCTCCACTTCTTCTGACTGGGCTTCTCATAAGCATAATACCAACGCAGGAAAGACCAGCGAGGACGGTGTATGGTTTGGAACTTCTAAACCAGACGACAGCAAAGGGGCGTTGCCTTATGATACCTACATCATTGAAGAAATGCGTTGCGATAGTAACAAAGGCTTTGAGCTTATCCCACCTTTTGAAATCGTGGTATCAAGAAATAACCTTGTGATTGATTTAGGTACTTTGACTGATGAATACGAAAAAGAAATCTCTATCCATACCACAGCGACCAGTAAGGACGGCGAAAAGACAATCCTTGCAGGAAAAGAGGTAACAATCGTTGATACCGTCAAATTAGACGGACTTACAAAAGGCACAAAATATCAGCTCAAAGGCTGGCAGATGTTAAAGGAAGAAAACACCGAGCTTCTTATCAATGGAAAGCGTGTAGAAAATGACTATACCTTTATCGCTGATGATGAAGCTATGAAAGTGGAAATTACTTATACATTCAATGCGTCCGAGCTTGGCGGTAAAAATCTGGTAACATTCGAGGAATTATACGATTTGAGCAATCCAGAAGAACCCGTAAAAGTTGCGGAACATAAAGACATTGAGGACGACGGACAGACGGTACTTATCACAGAGCGTATCATCAAAATTCATACGACTGCTACCGATAAGGACGGCAACAAAGAGCTTGAAGCTGGAAAAGAGGTAACAATCATTGATACCATAACCTTAGAGGGCTTAGAAGTCGGCACACAGTACAAACTTGTAGGCTGGCAGATGTTGAAAGAAGAAAATGCAGAGCTTCTTATCAATGGAAAACGTGTGGAAAGTGATTACACCTTTACCGCAGACAGCGAAACTATGAAAGCGGAAGTTGCCTTTACCTTTGACGCTACTTCTCTTGACGGCAAACAGCTTGTAACTTTTGAAGAATTGTACGATTTAAGCAATCCAGACGAGCCGAAGAAAGTTACCGAGCATAAAGACATTGACAACGAGGGACAGACGATTACCTTTAAGGAAAAACCCGAAGTCCCAGAAGAACCAGAGAAACCCAAAACACCACAGACACCAGATACACCGCATAAAACAGACAGTCCAAAAACGGGCGATAACACGAACCTTTACGGACTGCTTGCATTATTACTAACTTCTGGTGCTGGACTGGCAGGTATCTTCTTCTGCAAACGCCGTAAAATGAAGAAATCATAAGGCGGTAACGATATGAGAAAAGAAAAATCACGTTCTCCGCCGATACCGTGTCGGCAGACTTCCGCTTATTCTGGCTTGTCTGCTACTTACCTGCAAGAACACGGATAGTCAAGGGTGCGTAAGCATTTATTTTACCCTTTACTATCTGGGGACTTGCTGGTACTTCCCTAACCGCCAGAATAAGAAATCACTATCAAAAACTTATCAAATATAGAAAGAAACGAGGTAAAACAATATGGAAATGAAATATGTCGTGCCAGATATGGCACAGTCTTTTGGAACACTTGAATTTGCAGGCGAAAGCGAGCCTATCTTTGAAAGAGATAAAAATAACCGCAGGGTCTTAGCCAGACGAAGCTACAACCTTTATTCTGATGTGCAGAAAGGCGAAAATGTTGTCGTGGAAATTCCCGTGCAGGCTGGCGAAAAGCATTTCAAGTATGAACAGAAAGTAAAACTTGTCAATCCGAAATTATACGGCAGAGGTTACGCAATTGGGGATATGGGACATACCGATTATGTGTTACTTGCTGATGATATTGTAGCAGTTGAAGAAAAGTAAAGGAGTGAAAATATTATGAGATTATCAAACGGTTTTGTTATTGACAAAGAGAAAACATTTGGAGAATTAAAATTTACAGCAGTGCGTGATGTATTCTTGCAGAATGAGGACGGGACACCGAGTACCCAGCTTAAAAAGCGTATCTATGATTTGAAGTGCAGTCTGCATGGTGGAATTATCCCCGTGTCTGTACCGCCAGAAGTACCAGTAAGGGAATTTCCGTACAATGCAGTTGTGGAGCTTGTCAATCCAGTAGCCGATACGGTATCACGAAAAACCTATACGGGTGCAGATGTGGACTGGTATGTAAAGGCAGAGGATATTGTGTTGAAGAATAAAGGCAATCAGAACGCAGGCAATCCACAGAACCATGTACCGCAAGGACAGATGAAAAAATAAATGTGAGCCCATATTTTTCTTGTAACTTATATATAGAACCGATATAATTAGTTGAAAAGTTCTGTTTTAAGCCATGTAAAACTATTTTGACAAGGGAAAATGGCAATGTCAAAGGCTTTTGACAGACAAAATAGCTATATTCATATACAATAAAGGAGAAGATTCAAGATGGATATTGGATTACAAATCAAAAAATTTAGGGAACAACAAAAAATTTCTCAAGAAGAACTGGCTCTTAAAATATTTGTTTCAAGACAAACAATTTCTAACTGGGAAACAAATAAAAGTTGTCCAGATGTTAAAAGTTTAATTACTTTATCTAATATCTTCAATGTGTCTTTAGATAATTTTATAAAAGAAGATATAAAGGAGATGAGGGAGATTGTAGAAAAAGCAACTATTAAAAAGTTTAATGTGATAAGTGTAGTTTTCCTAATTGAATTGATAGTCGTAGCCATAAGTGCCTATCCTTTATTTAGTATTAAGGGAAATATAGGAATTATTATTTGGTTATGCTTGTTTGCAATAACGCTCTATACGGCAAGTAAGATTGAAAAATTCAAAAAGAGCCATGACATTCAAACCTATAAAGAAATTTTGGCATTTATTGACGGAAAGCAATTAACGCATGATGAAACACAACAAGAAATAGGAAAAAGAAATTATCAAAAAATCATATTTGCATTCATTGCAGGTGTAATCGCACTTATTATATGTTTTGTTGTAATTTTTATTTGCCAGCATTTAACAAATTAAAAGGGAGGAGAAATCATGGAATTTTGGCTTATTATGATTGGCTTTATAGTTATGGGCGGAAGTTGTTCATTAGCAGGTACTTGGTGGGATAGAAAAAATAAAAAAGATAAAAAAGAAGAAAAGAAACAATAAAATTTACACTTTATTGTTGATTAAGCAGTTAGTCTTAGGATTGACTGCTTTTTTCATACCTAGAAAGGATTGATTTATGCGTATGATTTGGAACAAAGGACACCGTATCAGAGCCAGCGACAAGCACCTTGTCTACCACTTTTCCATAGGGACGCTTCTGTTTGTATTCATGGCGGTTCTTCTGCTACTGAACATCAAACAGCTCATGCGTACCGACTGGGAACATTTCAGCTTGTTAGAAAACGGCTTGACGCTTTCCCCTTACAACTTCATAACTGTGCTGATAGCGACTGGTGTTTGTGCATTGGTCGCTTTTCTGTATTACCGCTTCTGTTACGACAGTTTCAAGAAGCTATTGCACCGTCAAAAGCTGGCACGAATGATACTGGAAAATAAGTGGTATGAAGCCGATACCGTACAAGACAGCGGTTTTTTTACTGACCTGCAAAGCAGATCAAGGGAAAAAATCGTCTGGTTTCCAAAGATTTATTATCAAATGGAAAAGGGATTGCTCCATATCCGCTGTGAAATCACGTTAGGAAAATATCAAGACCAGCTTTTACGGTTAGAGGATAAATTGGAAAGTGGCTTGTATTGCGAGCTGACCGACAAGACCTTACATGACGGCTATATTGAATACACCCTGCTTTATGACATGATAGCAAACCGCATTACCATTGATGAAGTATGGGCAGAAAACGGCTGTCTTAGGCTGATGAAAAATCTTGTGTGGGAATATGACGCACTCCCTCACGCTTTGATTGCTGGTGGGACTGGTGGCGGTAAAACTTATTTTCTGCTGACGCTCATTGAAGCCTTACTGCATACCAACGCTGTCCTTTATATCTTAGACCCAAAGAACAGCGACCTTGCAGACTTGGGAACAGTCATGCCTAATGTCTATCACACCAAAGAAGAAATGATTGATTGCGTCAATGCCTTTTATGAGGGCATGGTACGGCGAAGTGAGGAAATGAAGCAACACCCGAACTATAAGACGGGCGAAAACTACGCCTATCTGGGACTTCCACCCTGCTTTCTTATCTTTGATGAATATGTAGCGTTTTTTGAAATGTTGGGGACAAAAGAAAGCGTGAGCTTACTTAGCCAGTTAAAGAAAATCGTTATGTTAGGGCGACAAGCAGGTTATTTCCTTATTGTTGCCTGCCAGCGTCCAGACGCAAAGTATTTTTCAGATGGTATCAGAGATAACTTCAATTTCCGTGTGGGACTTGGGCGTATCAGCGAATTAGGTTACGGTATGCTGTTTGGTTCAGATGTGAAAAAGCAGTTTTTCCAGAAGCGTATCAAGGGGCGTGGCTATTGTGATGTGGGAACAAGCGTCATAAGTGAGTTTTACACGCCTTTAGTCCCAAAAGGACATGATTTTTTACAGACTATCAGCTCTCTTGCACAAGCAAGGCAGGACGGGACGGCGACGTGCGAAGCGAAAGGCGACGGCACGGACTAGCCGTTGCTGGTGTGGCGTCAGCCACGCCAGCAGGTAAAACCCCTCGGTATCTAACAGAGGGGTACGTTTGCAAATAGACAATAGACAAAAAACATAGGAAACATAAGGCTTCTGGCATGGTTTTCTAGCAAAAATCGGCTGTGAAGTCGCCTTAAAAAACTTCACACTTTACAGATTGGGGGTATGGTTCTGAATGAAGAACAACGGATAAAAGAATTACGGGAGAAACGGATTGCTTACGGTATCTCACAAGGCAGGCTGGCGGTGGCTTCTGGTATCACAAGGGAATATTTCAACAAGATAGAAAGTGGAAAAATGAAGCCGTCAAAGGAACTTCTGGAAACTCTGCATAAGGAACTGGCAAGGTTCAATCCAGAAGTACCGCTTACCATGCTGTTTGATTATGTGAAAATTCGTTTTCCCACGCTGGATATACAGCACATCATCAAAGATATATTAAAACTGAATATCAATTATATGCTCCATGAAGATTACGGACATTACAGTTATACGGAGCATTATTCTTTAGGGGACATCTTTATCTATACGTCGGCTGACGAAGAAAAAGGTGTCCTTTTAGAGTTAAAGGGGCGTGGTTGCCGACAGTTTGAAAGTTACCTGCTGGCACAACAAAGAAGTTGGTATGACTTTCTCATGGACGCACTCATAGACGGTGGCGTGATGAAGCGTATCGACCTTGCTATCAACGACCATACGGGTATTTTGGATATTCCAGAGCTTGCGGAAAAATGCAGGAAACGGGAATATATCGGAAAGTCCAGAAGTTATAAGTTTTATCAGTCGGGCGAGCTTATCAAGCATAGAGAGGACGACAGAGAATATATGGGACGCACCCTTTATCTTGGTTCGCTAAAATCAGATGTGTATTTCTGTATCTATGAAAAGGACTATGAGCAGTACGTCAAGTTAGGGACACCGCTGGAAGAAGCCGACATTATCAACCGTTTTGAGATACGGCTTAGAAATGAACGTGCCTATTATGCAGTACGAGATTTGCTGACCTATTATGACGCAGAGCAGACTGCCTTTTCTATCATCAACCAGTATGTGCGGTTTGTTGATGAAGAAGCAGACAAGCGAAAAAATGACTGGAAACTCAATGACCGCTGGGCGTGGTTTATCGGCGATAACAGACAGAGCTTGAAGCTGACGACAAAGCCAGAGCCTTACACCTTAGACCGTACATTGCGGTGGGTACAACGGCAGGTAGCACCGACCTTGAAAATGCTGAAAAGGATTGATAAGGGAAACGGAACAGACTACATGAAAACTATCGAACAGCAGGCAAAGCTCACAGAAAAGCATGAAATGATAATCAAACAGCAGACGACCCCTGCAAAAGATTTAGTAGAAAGTTAGGAGTGATGAAAAAATGTGGGAATTATTGAAAGACTTCCTGCTGGTATCTGTTGGAACGGGTATCGGCGTAGCCTTGATGTGTATTTTAAGTGTTGGCAAAGGAGCTGACTATGAAATGAAGAAATTAAAAGAAAGCGAGGACAAATAACATGAATTTCGGGCAAAATTTGTATCAATGGTTTTTAAGCAACGCACAGAGCTTAGTGCTTATGTCGATTGTGGTTATCGGTATCTACTTAGGGTTCAAGCGTGAGTTTTCAAAACTTATCGGTTTCTTGGTAGTTGCCTTGATTGCTGTCGGCTTGGTATTCAATGCTGGCGGTGTGAAAGATGTACTGTTAGAGCTGTTCAATAAGATTATCGGTGCATAAAATTTTATTGTGGGGCTGATGTATGGGTGCTATAATGTGAAAAAAGAAGTAATCGAGGTGTTCTATTTTGAATGAGAGAGAAAAAATTATTCGTTTATGGTTTGATATGTGGTTGAAACAGCAAGACTTAGGAATAGATAAAATTTTTACAGAAGATGTTGTTTATACGGAAAGCTGGTGTCCTAAATATGAAAATCTTAAAACAGTAAAACATTGGTTTAATGAATGGAATACTCGTGGTAAAGTCATTATTTGGGATATTAAACAGTTCTTTCATAAAGAAAATCAAACTGTCGTAGAATGGTATTTTAAAAATGAAATGAATACGGGAAGCGTTGAAGAATTTGACGGTATTTCCTTAATTGAATGGACAGAAGATAACAAAATCAAATCATTAAAAGAATATGGTTGCAATCTGAATAACTATAATCCATATCAACACAGCGATAACCCTCAATTTAGAGATGAAAAAACAAACTGGTTTTAAAACTTAATCAAATTATATCCATATACATAAAGCAGTTAGTCTTAGGATTGACTGCTTTTTTCTTACCTAAAATCAGATTGGAGTGATGAAATGAGCGATATTTTTAAGGATATGCAGGCAAACGTCGGCTGTGATTATATTTCTAACCTGCCCTCTTACAAGCGTAAAGTGTGGCATGAAATGAAGCGATTACCGCTTACGAATTATGATATAAAACAGTTAGAAGATTTTTCAAAGTATGTGTTTGGTATGTCGTACCAGAGCTTAAAAGATGTGATGAAGCAACAGAAAGGACGTGAGGAACAATGCAGGAAACAAGGGTGCTGGTGGAAACGAGAGGAACAACTGGCGAAGAAACAATATCATACTGGTTCGACCTGCCGATAGATGTTGCCGAGTTTGAAGAAAAGTTAGGTATCGGTGCAGAAAGTGGGGATTATCGTATTATCGAAAAGGTGTTGCCTTATGCTGATGAAGTCCACGAACACACCAGCGTGTACCAGCTCAACGAATTAGATTTTATGTACCGCCAGCTTTCAAGTGATATGCAGGAAGAATATGTATCACTACTTACGGTGTTTGAAAATTTAGAAGCACTTTATATTTGCAGGAACGTGATTATTGTTTATCCCGACTGTAAAAGCATGATAGATGTTGCAAGGCAAAAGCTGATGAACGACCCGATGTTCAAGCATTTATCCGAGGACTGTCAAGAATACTACTTTGACTTTGAAGCCTACGCTTCTCACTTGCAGGAACACGGGAAATTTTTAGTAACAGAACACGGTATCTTTGAACTGCCAGAGTAGGAAATGAGGTGGTGCTTATGATTGATGATATGGCGGTTTATATTGCTAATCTTGGCAAATACAATGAGGGCTATTTAGTCGGTGCTTGGTTCACGTTCCCCATTGACGAGGAAGATGTGAAAGAAAAAATCGGCTTGAATGAACAGTATGAGGAATACGCTATCCATGATACCGACAACTTTCCCATTGCGATTGGCGAGTATGTTTCCATTGAAGAACTCAATGAGATGTATGAAATGATAGAGGAACTTCCCGACTATATTGTAGAGTGTCTGGACGAATTTATCAGCCACTATGGGACGCTGGAAGAAGTCGTGGAACATAAGGACGATATTTACTATTATCCCGACTGTGAAACCATGACAGATGTTGCCTACTACTACATAGACGAATTGCAGGCACTTGGGGACATTCCACCCAGCTTACAGAATTACATTGACTATGAAGCCTACGGGCGAGATTTGGATATGGGCGGTTGCTTTATTGAAACAAGCCGAGGTATGTGCGAGATACCATATTAACGCTGGAAGATCAGCGACAAGCATTGTTGCTACTGACAGCGTATTTCTCTTTAAGGGACAGTCTGAAAATGGCTGTCCTTTTCTATTTTGAAAGGAGCTGAAAGAACTTGAAAAAGATTAAAAGCTACACGGGTATCTGGAACGTGGAAAAAGTCTTGTATGCAATCAATGACTTTAACTTACCCTTTCCCGTTACTTTTACACAGATTACATGGTTTGTGATTACGGAATTTATCATCATTCTGTTTGGGGATATTCCCCCACTTTCCATGATTGAGGGAGCATTTCTCAAATACTTTGGTATTCCCGTTGCTCTCACTTGGTTCATGTCGCAGAAAACCTTTGACGGAAAGAAGCCGTACAGCTTTTTGAAATCACAGATAACCTATGCCCTGCGACCAAAAATCACTTATGCAGGAAAAGCCGTAAAACTGCATAAGCAGATATTGAATGAAACAATCACGGCAGTAAGGAGTGTGAACTATGTTCCCGATAAAATATATTGACAATAACCTTGTCTGGAACAAGGACAATGAGGTGTTCGCCTACTATGAGCTGATACCATACAACTATTCTTTTCTATCCGCAGAGCAGAAATTTATCGTGCATGACAGTTTCCGACAGCTTATCGCACAGTCCCGTGAGGGTAAAATTCATGCGTTGCAGATTGCCACAGAAAGCTCAATCCGCAGTATGCAGGAACAGTCAAAGAAGCTGGTAACTGGAAAATTAAAGGAAGTTGCCTGCCAGAAGATAGACGAACAGACCGAAGCGTTAGTATCTATGATTGGGGACAATCAAGTGGACTACCGCTTTTTTCTTGGCTTTAAGCTCATGGTTACGGAAGAACAGCTCAATCTGAAGAACATCAAAAAATCGGTGTGGCTGACGTTCACAGAATTTCTCCATGAAGTGAACCACACGCTGATGAATGATTTTGTTTCCATGCCGAATGATGAAATCAACCGTTACATAAAAATGGAAAAGTTACTGGAAAATAAAATCTCCCGTCGCTTTAAGGTGCGTCGCTTGGAAATCCATGATTTTGGGTATCTCATGGAACATCTTTACGGCAGGGACGGTATCGCTTATGAAGATTATGAGTACCAGCTACCAAAGAAAAAATTGAACAAAGAGACGCTGATAAAATACTACGACCTTATCCGTCCGACAAGGTGTGTGATTGAGGAAAGCCAGCGGTATTTACGATTGGAACATGAGGACAAGGAAAGCTATGTGTCCTATTTTACCGTCAATGCGATTGTAGGAGAGCTTGATTTTCCGTCGTCTGAAATCTTCTATTTCCAGCAACAGCAATTCACATTCCCCGTTGATACGAGCATGAATGTAGAAATCGTGGAAAATCGGAAAGCATTAACGACCGTCCGCAACAAGAAAAAGGAACTGAAAGACCTTGATAATCACGCCTATCAAGCAGGAAGTGAAACCAGCTCAAATGTGGTGGACGCTTTAGACAGCGTGGACGAGCTGGAAACTGATTTAGACCAGACAAAAGAAAGTATGTATAAGTTAAGCTACGTCATACGGGTGTCTGCACCCGATCTTGACGAGCTGAAACGCCGTTGTGATGAAGTCAAGGACTTTTACGACGACCTCAATGTAAAGCTGGTGCGTCCTGCTGGGGATATGCTGGGGCTTCATTCTGAATTTTTACCAGCCAGCAAGCGATATATCAATGACTATGTGCAGTATGTAAAATCAGATTTTTTAGCTGGGCTTGGCTTTGGTGCGACACAGCAGTTAGGAGAAACTACGGGTATCTATATGGGCTATTCTGTTGATACGGGAAGAAATGTGTACCTGCAACCGTCCCTTGCCAGTCAAGGTGTAAAAGGTACAGTTACCAACGCTTTAGCGTCTGCTTTTGTCGGTTCGCTTGGCGGTGGGAAATCGTTCTGTAACAATCTTCTGGTATATTATGCGGTGCTGTTTGGCGGTCAAGCACTTCTGTTAGACCCTAAAAGTGAGCGTGGTAACTGGAAAGAAACGCTCCCAGAGATTGCACATGAAATCAATATCGTAAATCTTACCAGCGATAAGGACAATGCAGGGCTTCTTGACCCGTTTGTGATTATGAAGAATGTAAAAGACGCTGAAAGTCTGGCAATCGACATCTTAACATTCCTTACGGGTATTTCTTCAAGGGACGGCGAAAAATTCCCCGTACTTCGTAAGGCAGTACGCTCCGTTACCCAGAGCGACAGTCGGGGCTTGCTCCATGTGATAGACGAGCTACGCCGTGAAGATACGCCCATATCAAGAAATATCGCAGACCATATCGACAGCTTCACGGACTACGACTTTGCACACCTGCTGTTTTCAGACGGTACGGTAGAAAATGCTATCAGTCTGGATAATCAGCTCAATATCATTCAAGTAGCCGACCTTGTACTGCCAGATAAAGATACCACTTTTGAAGAATACACGACCATTGAATTGTTGTCTGTGTCTATGCTGATTGTGATTAGTACCTTTGCCCTTGATTTTATCCATTCGGACAGAAGCATTTTTAAGATTGTCGATTTAGACGAAGCGTGGGCGTTCTTAAATGTGGCACAAGGAGAAACCTTATCAAATAAGCTGGTTCGTGCTGGGCGAGCTATGCAGGCAGGCGTTTATTTCGTTACCCAGTCTGCCTATGACGTGTCAAAGGAAAGTCTGAAAAACAATATCGGCTTAAAGTTTGCATTTAGAAGCACGGATATAAACGAGATAAAGCAGACCTTAGAGTTTTTCGGTATCGACAAGGACGATGAGAACAACCAGAAACGCTTGCGTGATTTGGAGAACGGACAATGCTTATTGCAGGACTTATACGGGCGTGTCGGTGTGGTGCAGATACACCCAGTCTTTGAAGAACTGCTACACGCCTTTGATACCAGACCGCCCGTACAGAGAAATGAGGTGGAGTGATGAAAGAAAGGATAAAAGGTGTGTTCACAAAAAAGAAGATTTTCCACTTTCTCAAAATGGCTCTGTTCGTGGTGGCACTCTCCCTTATCCTGCTTTCACTTTTGGGGACGGTGGCTCATGCGACGGGGCTTGTAGACGATACCATAAACGCAGAAAATCTTTATTCAAAATATCCCCTTTCCAACTACCAGCTTGATTTTTTCGTCGATAATAGCTGGTCGTGGCTTCCGTGGAACTGGCTCGACGGTATCGGAAAATCGGTACAATACGGGCTGTACTGCATTACCAACTTTGTCTGGACTATCAGTTTGTATTTGAGTAATGCAACGGGCTATGTGGTGCAGGAAGCCTATAAGCTGGACTTCATCAATGATATGGCAGACAGTATCGGAAAGAGCATACAGACCCTTGCAGGCGTTACCGAGAACGGCTTTTCTTCTACGGGCTTCTATGTTGGTTTCCTGCTTCTCATTATCTTAGTGGTGGGAATGTACGTTGCTTATACGGGACTGATAAAACGGGAAACCAGCAAAGCACTTCACGCTGTTATCAACTTTGTGGTGGTGTTCGTGCTGTCCGCTTCATTTATTGCTTATGCTCCCGACTATATCAAGAAGATAAATGAATTTTCATCAGACATCAGTACCGCTTCTTTGGATTTGGGAACAAAAATCATGCTCCCTAACTCCGACAGCGAGGGTAAGGACAGCGTGGACTTGATACGGGACAGCCTATTTTCTATTCAAGTGGAACAGCCGTGGCTCTTGCTTCAATTCGGGAACAGCAACGCAGAAGAAATCGGGACAGACCGTGTAGAAGCTCTCGTATCGGCAAGTCCAGAGGACGAGGACGGGAAAACCAGAGAGGAAGTCGTGAAAACAGAAATCGAGGACAACGACAATAACAATCTGACAATACCGCAGGTCGTGAACCGTTTGGGTATGGTGTTCTTCCTCTTGTTCTTTAACTTGGGTATCACGATATTTGTATTCTTGCTTACGGGCATGATGTTGTTCAGCCAGATACTTTTTATTATCTTTGCAATGTTTTTACCTATCAGTTTTTTACTTTCCATGATACCGAGCTATGAAAGCATGGCAAAGCAGGCAATCGTGAGAGTATTTAATACCATAATGACACGGGCAGGAATAACGCTCATTGTAACGGTGGCATTTAGTATTTCCAGTATGTTTTACAACATTTCCACAGACTACCCATTCTTTATGGTGGCGTTCTTGCAGATAGTATGTTTCGCTGGTATCTACATGAAGCTGGGCGACTTAATGAGTATGTTCTCACTTAATGCTGGCGACAGTCAAAGCATGGGACGACGCATATTCCGCAGACCGTATCTGTTTATGCGACATCGGGCTAGGCGTATGGAACACCGTATTGCAAGGGCGGTAAGTGCTGGCGGTATTTCGGGCGGTGTAGCTGGTGCGGTGGCTGGAAGTGCCGTTGCTGGCAAGAGAGCCGAAAGAAAAAATACGGCTTCTAAAGAAAATCGGGGCAATACCACTTCCAGCATGGGACAGCGTGCAGGTTCAAAAGTCGGTGCTGTTTTAGATACGAAAAATAAAGTGAAAGACAAGGCAAACGCTGTCAAAGAGAATATCAAGGATATGCCGACACAGACCGCTTATGCGGTGTATTCCGCAAAGGAAAAGGCAAAGTCCAGCGTGTCCGACTTCAAGCGTGGCATGGTGCAGGAACAGCAGTCCAGACAGACGGGACGCTTGGAAAAGCAGGAACAGCGTAAGAAAAATATCGCTGACAAACGTATGGAGCTTCAAAAGGCACAAGAAGCAAGGCAGGTACAGCGAAAGGCTGACGGATCAGCGACAACGGGAGCTACCCGTCCCCATGAGCGACCAGTCACAGCTTCAACCATTCCAAAGCCGAGTGTTGAAAAAATGCAGGAAGTCAAACGCCCAGCCACAGCTCCAACTCCGAAAGCAAGTGAGCCAGTCAAGACAAATGTTATCAAAGAGCGTCCGTTATCTTCTGGTGCTTCTGATAAGAAAGCACCCCAGCCTACACAGACAGTACATAGGCAGAATGTAGAAAAAGTGGTATCGCAGGAAACACGCCAGAATGACACCAAAGACCGCAGGATAAAGGTTCAGCAGACCCAGAGCGTCCAGAAGAACCAGCAGACCATAGAGAAAACCCGTAACCTTGTAACGAAGAAAGGACAGAAGAAAAAATGAAACTGAAACATATCGCTATCATTGGCAGTCTGTTTCCTATCCTCTTTTCTCTGGTGCTTTTCTTTGGCGTCCTCATTAGTGCGGACAGCGACGACGAGAACAGCAATTTTTCTTCTGGCATTACGGGTATGAACCTATCCGCAGAAGTCTTGAAACATCAGCCTATGGTAGAAAAATACGCCAGAGAAAACGGTATCTCCGAGTATGTCAATGTGTTACTTGCTATCATTCAAGTAGAAAGTGGCGGTACGGCAGAAGATGTTATGCAGAGTTCGGAAAGTCTTGGTTTACCGCCTAATTCCTTAGATACGGAAAGCTCAATCAAGCAGGGGTGTAAGTATTTTGCGTCCCTGCTTTCTTCCTGCAAAAATCAAGGTATCGACGACTTGAATGTAGCGATACAGTCTTATAACTATGGCGGTGGCTATGTGGGATATGTGGCAGGAAAAGGAAAAAAACACACTTTTAATCTTGCAGAGAGCTTCGCCCGTGAGAAATCGGGTGGAAAGAAAGTAACCTACACCAACCCGATAGCCGTTGCTAAGAATGGGGGCTGGCGGTATGGCTATGGAAATATGTTCTATGTGGAAGTAGTCAATCAGTATTTAGCAGTTCCGCAGGTATCGGGAGAACTGGCACAA
Organism: Ruminococcus sp. AM22-13; assembly: GCF_003471165.1. Classification (GTDB taxonomy): domain Bacteria; phylum Bacillota; class Clostridia; order Lachnospirales; family Lachnospiraceae; genus Blautia_A. The sequence continues at coordinate 27,472 of NZ_QRIL01000036.1, forward strand.
AAGGTAATGAATGAAGCGTTGAAATATCAAGGCTGGAAGTATGTGTATGGTGGCAGTAACCCGAATACTTCCTTTGATTGTTCGGGATTGACGCAATGGTGCTATGGAAAAGCTGGTATCTCCTTACCGAGAACAGCACAAGCACAGTATGACGCAACCCAACATCTGCCACTCTCGCAGGCAAAAGCAGGCGATTTGGTGTTTTTCCATTCCACCTATAACGCTGGTTCGTATGTAACACACGTCGGTATTCTTGTTTCGCCGACACAGATGTACCACGCAGGCGACCCGATAGGATATGCAGACCTAAGTAGTAGTTACTGGCAACAGCACTTAATCGGTGCAGGACGAGTAAAACAATAGAAAGGACTTGAAAAATATGTTTAAGAAGAATAAGAAACAGACAGAAACTATCAAAGAACCAAAAGAAAAAAAGGTGCGTACTGTCAAGGTAGGCACACATAAGAAAACCGTGATTGCGTTGTGGGTGGTGCTTGTCGCAAGCGTGAGCTTTGGGGTGTATAAGAATTTTACGGCTATCGACCAGCACACCACCCATGAAAAAGAAATCATTGAACTTTGCTTGCAGGACACCAACGGGATAGAAAATTTCGTGAAAAACTTTGCGAAGTCCTATTACACATGGGATAACAGCAAAGAAGCTATCGAAGCAAGGACGCAGGCAATCAGCGGTTATCTGACAAAGGAATTGCAGGACTTAAATGTAGACACCATTAGAACCGATATACCGACCAGCTCCACGGTTACAGATGTGATTGTATGGCATATCGAGCAATCGGGAGCGGACACTTTTTCTGCTACCTACGAAGTAGATCAGCAGATAAAAGAGGGAGAACAGACAAGCAATGTGAAAGCAACCTATACTGTAAAAGTCTATGTGGACGCAGACGGGGATATGGTAATCGTTCAAAACCCTACCCTTGCACCAGCAGTTGAAAAATCAGACTATGAGCCTAAGACACCAGAAGCAGACGCAAGCGTGGACGCTGATACGGTAAATGACGCTACCGCTTTTCTGGAAACATTCTTTAAGCTGTACCCAACAGCGACGGAAAAAGAGCTTGCTTACTATGTATTGGGAAATGTGATTGAACCTATCGGCAGGGACTACCTTTATTCTGAACTGGTAAACCCTATCTTTATAAAGGACGGCGACAATGTGAAAGTCAAGGTTGCGGTAAAATTCATTGATAATCAGACAAAAGCGACGCAGGTATCGCAGTATGAGCTTGTGCTACATAAGGATAGTAACTGGAAGATTGTAGGATAAATGATATAGCGTGCATTTCCTATCAGATTTGCACGCTTTTACAAAACGACAAGAAAACTGTGCAAAAATATTGACTTGTAATGACCGAATGCTATAATATAAATGACAAGTGTACTTGGTATTATTTGAAGGGAGCGTTATATAATGGATAAAGAAAAAATACTATCACAAAACAAAAAAGAGAATCTATATCTTGATGAATACGAAAAACATATTAAACTTCAAGGGAAATCTTTTGGCTTAATGTTTGTTTTATTTATCTGCATTTTAATTCTTTTCATTAAAGCAGTTTGTAAAGAACCTTACTATGACATAATGACAATTATTGGGTCTGTGGCATTTGGCTCTATGGGTTATGAAGCACATATTTCAAAAAATAAATCCAAATTTGTTATTGCTTTATTCTTTTTTCTATTTATGGGGTATTACTTTTATAAATTTTTAATGGTAGGTTTATAGAATGGACGAACATTTAATTTTGCGAAACAGATTAAAAACTGTACGAAAAGAAAAAAAATTATCACAAACAGAATTAGCTGAACTAGTCGGGGTTTCTCGGAATACAGTTAGTTCTATTGAAACTGGACAATTTAATCCAACAGCAAAATTGGCATTAGTGCTTTGTATAGCTTTAGATAAAAAATTTGAAGAATTATTTTATTTTGATTAAAGGAGAGAACGATTATGGAATTAGAGGAATTGATTGTTGAAATAGTTATAGGATTGTTTTTACTTTTTACATCTTATCAAATAGGTATAAAAGAGAATATTACTTTATTACATGGTTATCATTATACACAACTTGACCCTAAAGATAAAAAGGTGTTTACAAAAAAAATAGGAATAGGCACTTTACTGGTTAGTATTGGTATTCTTGTTATGCCGATTATCAATTTAATCTCTCATTCTGAATTAGGCTATTACATAGGTCTTATTTTGATTGTTGTAGGAGTGTTTTATATCATATTCATCATTGTAAAATACAATGGAAAACTTATTAGCTTTAAAAAGTAGAATTGAGGTATGAATATGATAGGACTGAACAAAAGAGATATAAAAAAGGCATTGAAAGCTGGTGCAAAAGCTGGCGGTGTATCATTGGCTGATGTTCGGGCGGATATTGAAGCTACGATTGATGAAGCTATGAATAGCACCGACCCAGAGGTGCAGGCAAATTTCAAAAAGTATTTTGGGAATAAACGCCCTACACCAGAAGAATATATTTATATCATTACGAAAAAGACAAAGGCAAAATTATAATAAAAGGGTCGTGGAAATGCTTCACAAAATTGTGATCTGCATTATCACGGCTCTTTTACTCTCTGTTTACTTTCAAAACTGTAAGTGTAATTGAATACTGCCCTTGCTATAATTTAATTGTATTCCAAAACAAATAAATGTGGCAGGAAGAAAGGAGCGATTTTTAATGGAACACATTTTAAATTTAGAGCAAGTAAAAAAATACTACGGGGGTAACTCTGGAAATATCACAAAGGCAGTAGACGGTATTTCTATGTATGTAGATAAGGGCGAATTTGTCGCAATCATGGGAGCTAGTGGTTCTGGAAAGACTACCCTATTAAACTGTATCTCTACGATTGATACTGTAACCAGCGGACACATTACAGTCAATAATCAAGATATTACCAAAATCAAGGATAAAGATTTTGCTGATTTCAGACGTGAAAATTTAGGGTTCATTTTTCAAGATTTCAACCTTTTAGATACTTTAACGATTGGAGAAAACATTTCTTTATCATTGGTTATCAACAAACAGAACCCTACTGATATTGAGAAAAGAGTTCATGCTATCGCCGATAAATTGGGTATTCGTGATATTTTATCGAAATTTCCTTATGAAGTTTCTGGCGGACAAAAACAGCGTTGTGCTTGTGCTAGAGCCTTAATCAATGAACCGAAACTGATTTTAGCTGATGAACCGACGGGAGCTTTGGACTCAAAAGCTTCCAGATTATTACTGGAAACAATGTCTGAAATCAACAAGAAAATGCAGGCTACTATTTTAATGGTAACACATGACCCGTTTAGTGCGTCTTTCTGTGAACGTATTTTGTTCTTGAAAGACGGTAAAATATTCAATGAAATTTTCAGAGGGGAAAAAAGCAGAAAAGATTTCTTCAATGAAATACTGGATATATTAACCTTGCTCGGAGGTGAAGTGGGAAATGTTAGGTAAGTTAGCGTATAGAAATACAAAAAGAAATATTAAAGATTATTTGATTTATCTGATAACCGTTACTGCATCCTTTTCTCTTATATTTGCTTTTAATTTGGTGGCAAATTCTGATGAAATTGTAAAGTTATGTTCCAGTATGGATGCATTTAAGAATTCATTGTTCGCTGTAAATATTCTTATTATTTTTGTGATATGCTTTTTGATCAACTATACAACGAAATTTATGTTTGAAAAAAGAAGTAAAGAATTAGGAACATATATGCTTCTTGGCATTAAGAAAAAAGAAATTGCCCACTTAGTTGTAATTGAAAATATACTGTTGGGAATTTTAGCATTTGTATTAGCTATTCCTATTGGCTTTTTATTCAGCCAGTTTGTGTCGTTAGTAATTGTAAACTTACTGGGTATTCCAAAAACTCTCTTTATTTCTTTGAATTTCGTTTCTATTGGACTATTGATAATTTATTTTTTAACTATTTATGTTTTGGTTTTGCTTAATCTATTAAGAAGAATAAGTAAAATGACGATACGTGATTTTCTTTATTTTGACAAACAAAATGAAAAGAAAATGTTCCGTGACAGTAAAAAAAGAAATGTCATTTTTGTTTTAAGTATTATTCTTGGTGCGATTTCTCTTTTTCTCTGGAATTCACGTTGTACTATGGATAATTTTAATAAGCAAGAAACACTTACTTATTTGATGGTAAGCGTAATCATGTTGATTATCAGCATTTATGGTATATCTACAACTTGTGCAGATATGTTCTTGACTGTTATCTTAAAATTTTGTATAATAGGAATTGAAGTTAAATTAGATGCTAAAAATTTGTAATTAAGAAGGAGGGATTCGTCATGTTGGTATTCCAAATGCGTAATGTAGATAAAACATCTACTGTTTTGAAACAGACTAAAAACAGTGATTACGCAGATAAATAAATACGTTAGATTAATTCCTACCAGTGACTAATCTTATGACTTTTTAAACAGATAACTAAAATTACAAACAAATCGTTTAACTTCTGTATTTATTTACAGATGTAATCACTTCAGGAGTGATTACATGAACAAAAATATAAAATATTCTCAAAACTTTTTCACGAGTGAAAAAGTACTCAACCAAATAATAAAACAATTGAATTTAAAAGAAACCGATACCGTTTACGAAATTGGAACAGGTAAAGGGCATTTAACGACGAAACTGGCTAAAATAAGTAAACAGGTAACGTCTATTGAATTAGACAGTCATCTATTCAACTTATCGTCAGAAAAATTAAAACTGAATACTCGTGTCACTTTAATTCACCAAGATATTCTACAGTTTCAATTCCCTAACAAACAGAGGTATAAAATTGTTGGGAATATTCCTTACCATTTAAGCACACAAATTATTAAAAAAGTGGTTTTTGAAAGCCGTGCGTCTGACATCTATCTGATTGTTGAAGAAGGATTCTACAAGCGTACCTTGGATATTCACCGAACACTAGGGTTGCTCTTGCACACTCAAGTCTCGATTCAGCAATTGCTTAAGCTGCCAGCGGAATGCTTTCATCCTAAACCAAAAGTAAACAGTGTCTTAATAAAACTTACCCGCCATACCACAGATGTTCCAGATAAATATTGGAAGCTATATACGTACTTTGTTTCAAAATGGGTCAATCGAGAATATCGTCAACTGTTTACTAAAAATCAGTTTCATCAAGCAATGGAACACGCCAAAGTAAACAATTTAAGTACCATTACTTATGAGCAAGTATTGTCTATTTTTAATAGTTATCTATTATTTAACGGGAGGAAATAATTCTATGAGTCGCTTTTTTAAATTTGGAAAGTTACACGTTACTAAAGGGAATGGAGATAAATTATTAGATATACTACTGACAGCTTCCAAGAAGCTAAAGAGGTCCCTAGCGCCTACGGGGAATTTGTATCGATAAGGGGTACAAATTCCCACTAAGCGCTCGGGACCCCTTGTAGGAAAATGTCCTAAGTGTGGCAACAATATTGTATTAAAAAAATCGTTTTATGGTTGTTCAAATTATCCTGAATGTAAGTTTACTTTAGCTGAACATTTTAGAAAGAAAAAACTAACCAAAACGAATGTAAAAGAATTACTGGAGGGAAAAGAAACCCTGGTAAAAGGAATCAAAAACAAAGAGAAAAAGCCCTACAATGCCGTTGTAAAAATTGGGGAAAAGGGATATATTGATTTTATCTCTTTTTCAAAATAAACATAAAAGCCCTTTAAAGAGGGCTTTTATATATTAATCACAAATCACTTATCACAAATCACAAGTGATTAATCACAAATCACTTGTGATTTGTGATTCTTAATGATACAATATTACTATGTTTTAGCTTTAAAGGCTCGTACAGACTATATGTTTTGTGCGGGCTTTTTTCATACCCGAAAAAATTTAAAAAATTTTTCAAAAGAGGTCATTAAATCACACCTAGCTGTCCTTATATGGTAAGCGATGAATAATCGTAAGCGATGAATAATCATCCGGTCACGACTTCCAGGGAACTTTAA
>NZ_QRIL01000037.1 GCF_003471165.1 Ruminococcus sp. AM22-13
ACCTTAATTATATCAGATATATGATTTTACGACCACTTTTTCAGTGGCGTCCCTGAAGAGGTGGGAGAATTCTTGCTACATTTGTTAAAAATGGCACTTATTTCGCATTTTCGAGTAATACACTACGAGTTCTGTCAACAAAACGTAAAAAACAGGACATTCCGCATCTCTGCAAAATGTCCTGCCGTTTTTATTTCTTAACTATATTTTAATTCCTGCGCTGACACAAATTACTGCTCTGTCAGTAATTACCCTTTTTTATTCTTCCGCTTTATCTACCTTGCTTGCTCTGGCTTCAATTTCTTTTGCCTGAATATCTCCAGGAGCCTGCTCGTAGCGTGCAAATTCATAGGAGAATTCTCCGCTTCCACCTGTCATAGAACGAAGATCTGTGGAATATCCATAAATCTCAAGCTGTGGAACATCTGCCTCAATAATGGTATTGCCCTGATGATCAGGAGTCATACCAAGAACACGGCCACGACGTTTGTTCAGGTCACCCATAACATCACCGGTAAATTTATCCGGAACAGTTACTTTCATAGATACGATTGGCTCTAAGAGTATAGGTGATGCATCCATAAAGCCTTTCTTAAATGCAAGAATCGTTGCCATCTTGAATGCCATTTCTGAGGAGTCTACCGGATGATAAGATCCATCATATAAGGTAGCTTTCACACCAACTACAGGGTATGCAGCCAGAGGTCCTTTTAGTACGCATTCCTGAAGACCTTTCTCAACTGCCGGGAAGTAGTTCTTCGGAACTGCACCACCAACTACAACCTGTTCAAATTCATAAGGTGTCTCCAGATCGCCTGATGGCTCGAAACGCATCTTAACATGTCCATACTGTCCATGTCCACCGGACTGTTTCTTATGTTTGCCTTCTACATCTGCATTCTTACGGATTGTCTCACGGAACGGAACCTTCGGTTTGCTCAGTTCAACATCTACTTTGTAGCGTTCTTTTAATTTATTCATAACGATATCGAGATGCTGGTCACCGATACCGTAGATAAGACTCTGACGGTTTGCACTGTCATTTACTACACGAAGTGTTTTGTCTTCACTCATCATCTTCGCAAGTGCCTGGGAAATCTTATCCTCATCACCTTTCTTCACTGCTTTAAATCTCTTGCAGGTATATGGTGTGGAAAGGAGTGCTTTCGGATAAAGAATCGGATTTGCTTTTGTCGCAAGGCTGTCACCAGTCTGTACGCTGTTTAATTTGGCAATTGCACCAATATCACCGGCATGAAGTTCCGGAACCTCGATCGGTTTGGATCCTTCAAGTACATATAATTTATTCAGACGTTCTTCTTCGCCTTTCTCTACGTTTAATAAAGTGTCATCGGATTTGATAACACCGGAGCATACTTTAATAAGAGAATATTTGCCAAGGAACGGGTCTGCAATTGTTTTCCATACATATGCGGATTTCACTTTCGTGAAGTCGTAGTTTGCTTCAAAGATCTCATTTGTCTTCTGAGCGATTCCGTTGCAGGAACGTTTGTCCGGGCTCGGAAAATATCCGCAGATGTCATCCAGAAGATTGGATACACCGCGAAGATTGATTGGTGAGCCCATGCATACAGGTACGATAGATGCCTCCTGTACGTTCATTGCAAGCGCCGCGGAAACCTCTGTCACTGAGAAAGTATCTCCTTCGAAGTAACGATCCATGAATTCCTCGCTGGTCTCTGCAACAGATTCCATAAGGATATCATGATATTTCTCCAGATATTCATCCAGGTATTCAGGAATCGGGCATTCCTCTTTCTTACCTTTATCTATGTATTTACGTCCTGCCTGTTTTACAACGTTTACATATCCTACGAATTTACCGTCTTCACGGATTGGGAAATGAAGCGGTGCGATCTTCTTGCCATAGAGTTCTGTGAGCTGCTCTACTACTTTACGATAGCTGACATCATCTACGTCCATGTCAGTTACAAAGATCATTCTCGGAAGTTTATATTTCTCGCATAAATTCCATGCTTTCTGTGTTCCGACCTGAACACCGGCTTTACCGGAAACTACAATGATTGCTGCATCTGCTGCACTTACTGCTTCTTCTACTTCACCTACGAAATCGAAATATCCGGGAGTATCCAGCACATTGATCTTTACCTTATCCCATGGTACCGGAATCAATGTGGTAGAAATGGAAAAATGTCTCTTAATCTCTTCTTTGTCATAATCGCTGACAGTATTTCCGTCCTCTACTCTTCCGAGACGGTTTGTCATTCCTGCTAAGTAAGCCATTGCTTCGGCCAGTGTAGTCTTGCCAGCGCCCCCATGACCTAAAAGGACTACATTTCTAATTCGGTCAGTTCTAAATACATCCATGTTGCGTACCTCCCTGTTTGTCTGTTATGTTGTCGCTGCTTATAACGCCCGCAGCAACGATATGGCTATATATTACTAAATTTTTTTGTATTTTTCAAGTATTTTATGAAATTTTAACATCTTTTTTTGTGAACTCTTTGTATTTTCATAAGCATTTTATATATTTTCAGTAATTTTTGCAGATTTTAACTGTATAATTTGGCACAAATGCAATATCAGACGTATACAAGATTTTTATGTACTATTTATCTCTGGCAAAAAGTAAATGGATATTGTTCACTTCGTGCACAGTAATAGTAAATATCTGACACTCTCATAAGTCCGTTTACTCTGTCGCTTTAAATTATTTATGTACAAAAGTGTTACTGTTCACTCCGTGCCCAGTAACACGCTTCGCGATGCACAGAATTTATGCTAAACGCATAAATTCGCGCTGTATGTCTCGGGATTTTGGCATATTCATGCCAAAACGCCTCGCGGGATAGTGGTGTGTGAACAGTAACATAAAAGTCTCTCAACGAATTGACTTTTCAAATTATATCCTTTAAAATAGAAAAATATGATATGCAAATCGTATGAATTCACGCTGTATGTCTCTGGTTTTTGGTATGAATATGTCAAAACGCCCCGCGAAATAGCAGCGTATGAACAGTAACAAAAAAAGCTATTTGAAAGGATGCAAGAAACCACTATGAAAACCATCGGTTTTATCGGTCTCGGACTGATTGGCGGTTCAATCGCCAAGGCCATCCGGAAATACCACGAAGATTACCGTATCCTCGCCTATGACCAGGATCGGGAAACACTTGCCACAGCAGTCAGCAGTAATATGATCGATGCCGTCTGTGAAGAACACGACGAGCGTTTCAAAGGCTGTGATTATATTTTCCTGTGTACACCTGTAGAATATAATGTAAAGTATCTGGAATATTTTAAAGAGAATATCGGTCCTGACACCATCATCACAGATGTCGGAAGTGTCAAGGGCATTATCCATAAAGAAGTTGAGCGCCTTGGCATGGAATCCCGTTTTATCGGCGGCCATCCAATGGCAGGTTCGGAGAAAACCGGATTCGAGGCTTCCAGTGACCGCCTGATTGAGAATGCTTATTATATCATCACTCCCGGCGGCGAAGTGCCATTAGAGAAACTGACTGACTTTACAGAAATGATTTCTTCCCTTGGAGCAATCCCTATGGTTCTTACAAGTGAAGAACATGATTTTATCACTGCCGGAGTCAGCCATCTTCCTCATATCATCGCTTCTGCACTGGTAAATCTTGTCAGCATGCTGGACAGTGACCAGGAATATATGAAAACGATCGCAGCCGGAGGTTTCCGCGACATCACACGTATCGCCTCCTCCTCTCCGATTATGTGGGAACAGATCTGCGTGGAAAACAACCAGAATATTTCCAATGTTCTGGACGACTATATCCGTCTGCTGGTGCAGATCCGTTGTTTTGTAGATAATAAAGACTCCAAGAGTCTGTATCAGATGTTTGCAAACTCCAGAGATTATCGTGACTCCATCGATGTTGTGGACAATGGACTGCTCAAGAAAGCATATGTCCTGTATCTGGACATTGCTGATGAAGCCGGAGGAATTGCCACTATCGCAACTATTCTGGCTATGGAGAAGATCAGTATCAAGAATATCGGAATTATCCATAACCGTGAATTTGAGGAAGGTGTTCTTAAAATCGAATTCTATGACGGAACAGCTATGGAAAAGGGTGCTGCACTTCTTAAGAAACGAAATTATATCGTATACGAACGCTAGTACAGCGAATATTAAGTAACTACATCAATTGAACAGGATACAGATTTGAATGTACAAACAGATAAATAGTGTAGTTATTTCAAACAGTGTACTGGCCGCTTGATATTCAGGCAAAATATTATAAAACAGGCAGGAGTCAAACATGGAAATCAAAAAACAGACACACCTCTCAGGAGAGCTGACTGTACCAGGTGATAAATCTATCTCCCACCGTGCGGTTATGTTCGGTTCTCTTGCACAGGGTACGACAAAAATCACACATTTTCTGGAAGGAGCAGACTGTCTTTCTACTATCTCCTGTTTCCAGAAGATGGGAATTGATATTGAGCGAAATGCTTCAGAAATTCTGGTGCATGGAAAAGGCCTTCATGGGCTGAGCGCGCCATCTGAAATTCTGGACGTAGGAAACAGTGGAACTACCACAAGACTTATCTCCGGAATTCTGGCCGGACAGGCTTTTACCAGTGAATTAAACGGAGATGCTTCTATCCAGTCCCGTCCAATGAAGCGTATCATGACTCCTCTTCTTTCTATGGGAGCTGATATCGTAAGTCTCAAAGACAATGGCTGCGCACCTTTACGTATTACAGGTAAACCTTTGCATGCCACTCATTATCAGTCTCCGGTTGCTTCCGCACAGGTAAAATCCTGCGTACTTCTTGCAGGAATGTATGCAGACGGCATTACCAGCGTTACCGAACCGGTGCTGTCAAGAAATCATACTGAGATTATGCTGAATTATTTCGGAGCAAAGGTATCTTCTGCGGGAACAACCGCTTCCATCGAACCGGAACCAGTGTTAAACGGACGTGAAATTAAAGTGCCTGGAGATATCTCTTCCGCTGCGTATTTTATTGCGGCAGGACTTCTCACACCAGGAAGCGAGATTCTTCTTAAAAATGTAGGAATCAACCCTACCAGAGATGGTATGTTGCGTGTATGCAAAGCTATGGGAGCTGACATTACATTATTAAATGCAAGTACCGAAGGTGAACCTACTGCAGACCTTCTGATCCGCACCAGCAGCCTTCACGGAACCACTGTTGAGGGAGAAATTATTCCGACATTGATCGATGAGATTCCAATGATTGCCGTTATGGCCGCTTTTGCAGAGGGGACTACCGTCATTAAGGATGCGCAGGAACTGAAGGTTAAAGAATCTGACCGTATCGCAGTTGTAACAGAAGGACTGAAACGTATGGGTGCTGACATTCAGCCAACAGATGACGGAATGATCATTCATGGTGGCAAACCACTCCACGGTGCAGAGATCAACTCTTATCTTGATCACCGAATTGCTATGTCCTTTGCTGTGGCAGGAACAATCTGTGATGGCACACTCACAATTAAGGATGGAGACTGTGTTAAAATTTCCTATCCGGAATTTTATGAGGATTTGTATTCTCTTGGGAAATAATTTATAAGTAATTTTATACCATAACTCCCAACGAATGTTTTTGTTCAAACATTGTTGGGAGTTTTTATTGTATAAAACGGGAATACTTTTTTCTTTTTAGTACATACTTATCATTAGATAAACAATACTGTCATTTCCAAAATTTGTTATTTTGCATCTTGTAAACAAATTATTAAAATGAAATTTTGTATTTTTATTAATACTTGAGATTTTTTATCCAAAATACCCTTTTCTTTTTTCAGAAAATCATTTATAATGTGTCTCGTAGCATTGTTATTATTTTAACAACATAATATTTTTATGGTAATTATATTCAGATGCAAGCAAGTCCCACCCACTGCTTATTGCTCTTCGCAATTGAAGCAGGAGACTTACTTGATTCAGTTAAAATACTGTATCTGATATATACCCGAACAGAGAGGAGCTAACTATTTATGAAAATTTTATTTTACGGCACCAAAAATTACGACGAGGAATTTTTCGAAAAGCTTCTTCCTTCCTATCCAGGTATTGAAATTAAATTTACAGAAGCAAATATTCACGAAGAAACCGCATCCCTTGCTCACGGCTATGAAGCCATCTGTGCTTTCGTAAACGCAGATCTGGGCACTCAGGTAATTGAAGAGCTTAACGTACAGGGCGTAAAACTGATTCTTATGCGCTGCGCCGGATACAATAATGTAGATCTGGAAACTGCTCACAAATACGGTATAAAGGTTCTGCGTGTTCCGGGATATTCTCCGGAGGCTGTTGCAGAACATGCAATGGCACTTGCTCTCACAGCAAACCGCCACACACATAAAGCATACATCAAATGCCGCGAAAACAACTTCGCATTAAGCGGTCTGATGGGCGTAAACTTCTATCAGAAAACAGCCGGTATCATCGGTACAGGTAAAATCGGACAGGCAATGGCAAAAATCTGCAAGGGCTTTGGCATGAGAGTTATCGCTTACGATCTTTATCCGAATAAAAACCTTGATTATCTGGAATATGTATCTCTGGATGAGCTTCTTACAACCAGTGATCTGATCAGTCTTCACTGCCCTCTTACTAAGGAAACCAAGCATCTCATTAATGAAGAAACTATTTCTAAGATGAAAGATGGCGTGATTCTTGTAAATACTTCCCGTGGTGGTCTGATCAAAACAGAGGATTTGATTTCCGGAATCCGCGATCATAAATTCTTTGCAGTTGGTCTTGATGTTTATGAGGAAGAAACTGATTTTGTATTTGAGGATATGTCCGAGCGTATCCTGCAGAGTTCTATCACTCAGCGTCTTCTTTCCTTCCCGAATGTAGTCATGACTTCTCATCAGGGCTTCTTTACACGCGAAGCACTGGATAACATCGCAGAAACCACTCTGGAAAATGCAAAGGCATTTATGAATGGGGAAGAACTGAAAAACGAAGTTTTTTCTTAATTTGACGGAGTTTTCTTCAACAGAAATCAGGCAGGTATCTGCAATTGAAGCAGGGGACTTACTTGATTCGGTTAAATATTTACTTCTTCTAACGAAAAAAGCACTCCCACGAGTGCTTTTTTCATAAACCGTCAATCGGATATTCACAATCCACTTCCGCTGCTTGCCTATTATAAGCGGAAAATGATGTAGTATTCCTGACTATTTTGAAGTTTTTGTTGTATCTGAGGATGCAGCATCTTTTGCTGTATTTTCTGTTGTATTTTCTGTTTTCGCAGCATCTGCTGTCTCTGCGCTATCTGCATTTTCATCCTCAGGTTCGTCAATCTGCTTCATATCTTCATCAGAAGTGTCCGCATCCATTTCATTGAGCTCTTCTTCTGTCAGCGGCTGAAGGTCGTCCTGATAGATTTCTTTGTTCGTAATATCATCTTCTGACTTTTTTCCACAACCGGCCAGGCCGATAGATGCAAGAAGCATACCTGTAATTATCATGTATCTAAATTTCTTCATTCTATTCATCCTTTCATCTTTAATTTAACTGCCAGATCTTTTATCTCCTGTATCATATCATCCCTGTCTCTGACCGGCACTTTATCTGTACGGTTTACATACACCGTTCCCAGACTCTCACAGCTCATCTGGCGAAGCAGCATTTCTGCTGTGCTCTCTGCTTTCTCTCTTGGTCCGATACTTCCTGCAGCCAGAAGAACAGCTCCTGTTTTTTTCTTCGGAACCGGTTCTTCTTTACGGATATATCTGGCACTGAAATAGGTCTGCAGCCTGCTCATCACTGCAAGAAGCATGCCCGTAACTTCTTCAAAATATACAGGAGAGGCAATAATAATGTGGTCGCATTCCTCAATATAGGAAAGAATCTCCTGCCACTCATCTTTAACCGCACATCCCGCATGGTCAAAACACCATCTGCAATCTATACACGGACGAATCTGTGCCCTGTATGCATCAACCACTTTGTACTCTCCACCGAGATTTTCCTGTAATGTATGGATCATATATGCTGTTTCACCATTTTTCCTCGGTGAACCATTAAAAATCAATGTTTTCATCCCTGTTTTTCCTCATATTCTTTCCTGAGAAGCGCGATCTCACGTGCCCATCCCTCATCATCGTTCGGAGTTTCCAGAATAAACGGAATGCCTTTTGTCGCAGGGTGATTGATCACACGCACAAGTGCTTCCAGTCCAATCTCGCCTTCCCCGAGTCTGGCATGACGGTCTTTGTGACTGCCAAGACCATTCATACTGTCATTTAAATGAATCGCTTTCAGTCTGTCAAGACCGATAATCTGGTCAAACTCAGCAAATACCCCGTCAAGATCATTGACAATATCATATCCTCCATCCCAGACATGGCAGGTATCCAGACAGACGCCCAGTTTCTCTTTCAGTTCCACCTGGTCAATAATCTGGCGCAGTTCCTGAAAGTTTCTTCCTACCTCGCTGCCCTTTCCTGACATTGTCTCGAGAAGGACTGTCGTGCTCTGTTCTTTTGTAAGAACTTCATTCAGGATTTCCGCGATTTTGGCAATTCCTGTTTCCGCTCCCTGACCTACATGGCTGCCCGGATGAAAATTGTAATAATTTCTCGGTGTCAGTTCCAGACGTTTCAGATCATCCGCCATTGTCTCTCTGGCGAACTCTCTCAGATTCTCCTTCGCAGCACAGCAGTTCATTGTATATGGCGCATGCGCTACCAGCTTGCCGAAATGATTCTCCTGCTCCAACTTTAAAAATGCCTGTACATCCTGCGGATTAATCTCTTTTGCCTTTCCCCCTCTTGGATTTCTGGTAAAAAATGCAAATGTGTTGCCGCCATTTGCAAGCATCTGTTTTCCCATCGCCAGATATCCTTTGGATGAGCTTGTGTGATTTCCTATATATAACATATCCCATTCCTCTGTCTGTAATATTTATGTAACCTTTTGTCATAGTATTATAACAAAAATATGGTTTTATGAAAAGACTTATTTGTTGACGATTCTGTGAATTCTCTATATACTTCTTATATAATTTAACTATTCAGTAATCCATTATTCACACAAAATTTTCATATGAATATATCTGTTTTTGTGAAATATAAATTCAGATTCTTATTTCACCTCACAGAGTTTTCCAATGATTTGACCAAATCAAGTAAGTCCCCTGCTTCAATTGCGAAGAGCAATAAGCAGTGGGTGGGGACTTGCTTGTATCAGAAGGGGTACAAGCCCCTTCTGATAAACTGCGAAGCAGTTATTTGGTTATGAGCAAGTAGCGAAAGCGGATTGCGAATATCCGATTGACTTCCTTAACTGTACGGATACTGAATAGAGACCACTGTTTTTTCATTTTTCAGTAATCTGAATGTCCTTATCACTCATAAGAAAGCGAGAATACATATGAATCCTAAATCTAAAAGACCACAGGGCAAAACCTCGACATCCCGCAGAAAAAATATCTACAGAAAATCAAAATATTATCAGGAAAGACGGCAGAAACTACTGATTGCAGCCGGAATCGGCATTTTTGTTCTGGTTTTTATACTGCTTCTGGCAGGAATCCGCGGATGCAGCAACTATATACATTCACGGAAAACCGCTTCCAAAAATGCTGTATCAATGAACGTCTCTTCGGACAGCAGCAAATCCGCTTCTTCGGCTTCTGATCCTTCTGAATCTGATACAGCGTCAGATTCTACCGTAGATTCGCCTGTATCTCTGACTCTCAGTGTTGTAGGTGACTGTACCCTTGGGACAGATGAGACATTTGATTATGACACCAGTTTAAACGCTTACTATGAAAATTATGGTGCCGATTATTTCATGCAGAATGTAAAAAGCATTTTCTCTGCAGATGATCTGACGATTGCGAATTTCGAAGGAACACTTACTGACTCAACCGAACGCGAAGATAAAACATTTGCTTTCAAAGCACCTGCCTCTTATGCTTCTATTTTGACAAATGGTTCTGTCGAAGCGGTAAATACTGCCAATAACCACAGCCATGACTACGGAGATCAGAGTTTCGAAGACACACTCACTGCATTGGATAATGCAGGAATCGTACATTTCGGATATGATGAAACCGCCGTAATGGATATAAAAGGCGTTAAGGTCGGATTAGTCGGCATCTATGAACTGAATGACCACCTTGGCAGAGAACAGCAGTTAAAAGATAACATTGCAAAAGTAAAAGCTGATGGCGCGCAGCTAATCGTAGTTATTTTCCACTGGGGAAATGAGACCGAAACCGTCCCGGACAGCAACCAGACAACCCTTGGACGCCTGGCAATTGATGAAGGTGCCGATCTTGTATGCGGACATCACCCTCATGTTCTTCAGGGCATTGAAACCTATAAGGGTAAAAATATCGTGTACAGTCTTGGAAACTTCTGCTTCGGTGGAAACAGTTCTCCAAGCGATATGGACTCCATGATCTATCAGCAGACCTTTACCATTGATTCTGACGGCGTCAAAGATGATAATGTGACTAATATTATTCCATGCTCTATTTCTTCCGCAGCGTATGAAGGTTACAATAACTATCAGCCAACTCCTGCCGAGGGCGACGAAGCTACACGAATTTTGAATAAGATCAATGAACGAAGCTCATGGATTTCTACTGCGGAAGGTACTACCTTTACTGCAAAATATAATAGCAGCACAACAGGAAATAATACAGATAGTGCTAATTCTTCTGATAATAACACAGTTGATATGAATTAGGCGCAAAAAGCCGGGAAGTCTTTTCAGATTTCTCGGCTTTCTTTATGTATTTCATATTATCCATTATATAATATAAAATATTTTTATGTTGATATTATATTATTATCATCGCATCTCCGAAAGAGAAAAATCTATATCTTTCCTGTACTGCCGTCTCATAGGCGCGCATGATATTTTCCTTACCAGCCAGTGCGGATACCAGCATCAGAAGTGTGGACTCCGGAAGATGGAAGTTTGTAATCAGTCCATCGATCATTTTGAATTTATATCCCGGATAAATGAAAATCTCTGTCCAGCCGCTTCCTGATCTCAGGATTCCATCTTCTCCTGTTGCGGATTCCAGAGTTCTGCAGCTCGTGGTTCCTACGGAAATAACACGTTTTCCTGCTTTCTTTGTATCGTTGATCAGCTTCGCCTGATCTTCTTCTACAATATAGAATTCAGAATGCATATGGTGGCTTTCCACATCATCAACCTTTACAGGGCGGAAAGTTCCAAGGCCTACATGGAGAGTCACATGGGCGATATTCACGCCTTTTTCTTTCACCTTTTCCAGCAATTCCTTTGTAAAATGCAAACCTGCGGTCGGTGCTGCTGCGGATCCTTCATTCTTTGCGTAAACAGTCTGATAACGGTTCTTGTCTTTCAGTTTATGAGTAATATATGGTGGCAGAGGCATTTCTCCAAGCTGATCCAGAATCTCCTCAAAGATTCCTTCATAATGGAACTGAATCAGGCGGTTTCCCTCTTCCACAACATCAATGATCTCACCCTTTAAAATTCCATTTCCAAATGTGATCTTCGCTCCCGGACGTGCTTTCTTTCCAGGTTTTACCAGACATTCCCAGATATCGTTTTCTTTTCTCTTCAGAAGCAGGATCTCAATCAGTGCTCCTGTCTCTTCTTTATGTCCGTATAAACGGGCAGGGATTACCTTTGTATCATTGATAACCAGGCAGTCGCCCTCTTCCAGATAATCCAGTACATCTGTAAAATGACGGTGTTCAATGCTTCCATCCTGTAAAGACAGATGCATCAGTCTGGATGAACTTCTGTCCTCCAGAGGATCCTGAGCAATCAGTTCCTGAGGAAGATCATAATAAAAATCTGCTGTTTTCATTTTGTCTGCTCCTCTTCTTCCTTCCACTGTTTCCTTAACTGGCGCACATAATTCCATTCTTTATTGGTCAGATCCGCCTTCTTTAAAAGATCCGGGCGTCTCTTTGCCGTACGGTAAACAGACTGCTCCCTGCGCCATTTCTCTATATTTGCATGATGACCGGACATCAGAACCTCCGGCACCTTTTTCCCATGCCATTCTTCCGGGCGGCTGTACTGCGGATATTCCAGAAGATTTCCCGCAAAAGATTCTGTCTCACCGGATTCCTGATTATTCAGCACTCCCGGAACCATTCTGGAAATAGAATCCATCATGACCATAGCCGGAAGTTCCCCGCCTGTAAGCACATAATCTCCGATAGATACATAATCTGTCACGATTTCCTCCAGAACACGTTCGTCGATTCCTTCATAGTGTCCACAGAGGAATACCAGATCTTCCTCCTGCGCCATCTCGCGTGCCATTGCCTGATTAAATACCTGTCCCTGAGGAGTCAGATATACAACCCTCGGCCGCTTTGCTGTGCGTTTGGCAATCGCCTCATATGCGAGATAAACCGGTTCTGCCTGCATCAGCATCCCGGCGCCGCCGCCATAAGTATAGTCATCCACTTTCTGATGTTTATTAAACGCATAATCGCGGATATTCACTGCTTCCAGTGTCAGGAGACCTTTTGTAATGGCACGTCCGGTAATACTCGTGTTCATACCATTTTCAATCATCTCCGGAAACAGGGTCAAAACATGAAAATTCATTTATATTAATCCTTTCATCAGATGAATGGTCATTACATTCTTCTCCACATCCACATCAAGAATACACTCCTTGATCGCTGGAAGAAGAACCTCCGCACCTTTCGTGTCCTCTACTACATAGACATCATTGGCACCAGTCTCCATTACATCTTTCAAAGTTCCGAATTTGCTTCCATCTTCGAGAACTACATCCATTCCGATCAGGTCTGCAATATAATACTCATCATCTTCAAGCTCCTGTGCTTCTTCTCTCGGAACCCAGAGTTCTCTTTTCTTATACATCTCTATATCATTAATATTGTCAATTCCCTTGAATTTCAGAATTACAAGGTTCTTGAAATACTTAACATTCTCAATTTCAAGCTTTCTTTTCTCTCTGCCAGTGTCAAGCAGAACATATTCCAGATCCAGAAATCTGTCTGCATCTGTGGTTGGATATACCTTTACTTCTCCGCGTACTCCGTGTGTCGTAGTGATCACACCAACTTTTAATAAATCTTCCATCTGCTCTCCCATTTTTTCATAATAAACCCAAATCAGGAGCCATGGGATGTTCCACAGCTCCTGACCCTATTTTCATTGCAGAATATCTACAATCACTTTTTTGCTGCTTTTTGAAGAAGCCGCTTTGACTACAGTGCGGATTGCTTTCGCAATTCTTCCCTGACGTCCGATAACCTTACCCATATCAGCAGGTCCGACCTTCAGCTCAACGATAATTGCGTCTTCCTTTTCTGTCTCAGTAACAACCACTTCATCCGGATTTTCAACAAGAGATTTTGCAATTACTTCCACTAATTCTTTCATTACATACCTCCCTGACCCGTCCCCTACGGACGCTGCAGAAATACCTTATCTGGTAAATCTGAATTATTTTTCGATTCCGGCATCTTTGAGGATTTTTGCTACAACATCTGTAGGCTGAGCTCCTGCTGCAAGCCATTTCTTAGCTGCTTCTTCGTTTACTGTTACAGCGCTTGGCTCAAGATTTGGATCATATGTTCCGATTTCTTCGATACATCTTCCATCACGTTTGCAACGGGAATCTGCAACTACGATTCTATAAAAAGGTGCTTTCTTCTGTCCCATTCTTCTTAATCTGATTTTAACTGCCATTGTTTCATTTCCTCCATTAAATTAAAATATATTGTTTTCTTATGTTTGCAATTACTGCCCGTTTCAGGCAGTAACTTTTTATGTCAAAGCGTTATTCGCTTCGCTAACTTCTCAAATAGCTGCTGTTCACTTTGTGCCCGGCAACCTTAACTTACAGTCCGAACGGAAGTTTGAATCCGCCGCCACGCTTACCGGCTTTACCGCCCATAAGACCAGGCATCTGTTTCATCATCTTCTTACTCTGTTCAAACTGCTTCACCAGACGGTTTACTTCGGAGACATCAACTCCTGCGCCTCTGGCAATACGGTTCTTTCTGGAAATATTCAGGATTGACGGATTGCTTCTCTCCTGAGGTGTCATAGAAAGGATGATTGACTTGGTTCTGTCCATCGCTTTCTCATCGATCATTCCCTCGATGTCCTTCATCTTGCCGCCCATTCCAGGAAGCATGTTCAGGATACTGCCGATACCGCCCATCTTATTCATCTGTTCCATACTGGTAAGATAATCGTTGAAGTCAAAGTCCATTTTCTTTAACTTCTTCTGCATGTCCTGTGCCTGTTCTTTATCAATAGAAGCTTCCGCTTTCTCGATCAGACTCATAACATCACCCATACCAAGGATTCTGGAAGCCATACGTTCCGGATAGAACTGCTCCAGATCAGAAAGCTTCTCGCCCATACCTACATATAAAATAGGTTTACCGGTTACTGCCTTGATAGAAAGGGCTGCACCACCTCGGGTATCACCATCCATCTTCGTAAGAATGACACCGTCGATTCCTACCTTATCAGCAAATGTACTAGCCACATTTACCGCATCCTGTCCTGTCATCGCATCTACGATCAGGATTGTTGCATCTACATGAATATTCTCTTTAATATCTGCAAGCTCCTGCATCATATCCTCGTCGACATGAAGACGACCGGCTGTATCGATAAGCACCACATTCTGCTGGTTTGCTTTCGCATGCTCGATTGCTGCTTTCGCAATATCTACAGGTTTCTGCTTATCTCCCATGGAAAATACTTCCACTCCCTGTTTCTCACCATTGACCTGCAGCTGTGTGATAGCCGCCGGACGGTAAACATCACAGGCAACCAAGAGAGGTTTCTTACCTTTGGACTTCAGCTTGCCTGCAAGCTTCGCAACTGTGGTGGTCTTACCTGCACCCTGCAGACCTGCCATCATGAACACTGTAATTTCATTTCCAGGACGAAGAGGCAACTCTGTTGTCTCACTTCCCATAAGTTTCACAAGTTCATCATTTACAATCTTGATCACCATCTGGCCCGGATTCAGACCGCTCATAACGTCCTGTCCGATTGCCTGCTCCTGTACAGATTTGGTAAACTGCTTCACAACCTTAAAGTTTACGTCAGCCTCTAACAGGGCCATCTTTACTTCCTTAAGAGCAAGCTTAACGTCCTCCTCTGTCAGGCGGCCCTTGCTTCGCAACTTCTTAAATACATTCTGCAGTTTATCAGTCAAGCTCTCAAATGCCATATGTTATAACTCCTCTAAAATCTCATTGGAAATATTTGCAATTTCATCGGAATGATATTCCTGGGCAAGTACACGGATCTGCTTCACCTGCGCCCGTATATTCAGGAATTTCTCTACAAGATGGAGCTTCTGTTCATATTCCTCAAGGGTCTTATTGCATCTCTTGATCATATCATGCACACCCTGTCTGCTGATGCCCAGATCCTCTGCGACTTCACTCAGCGAATAATCCTCCAGCACCACACTCTCATAAACCTGCTGCTGTCTCTCTGTCAGAAGTTCTCCATAAAAATCATATAAATAACCTTGCTCTACAAACTTCTCCATCTGTAATCACCTTGACTATCTTAACCTATTTCAGGTACGGTGTCAAGCATTTTCTCTTGACGAACTAAATTTTATCTTGTTTTGTCTTGTGTTATCCTGCGTAAAATCAACACTTCTCTGATTTGCCATCTTTTTGTCTTACTCCGTCTCGTGTCGTCTTTGTCACAAAATTTGTCACAGAAATTGTCACAAAAAGGCCAGAAAAAAAGGCACCATTACAGCACCTTTATCGTCTTTATCACCTCTTCCTGTTTTCGCTTTTTCTCCTCTGTCAGATGTGCATAAGTGTCAATTGTCACAGATGTTGATGCATGCCCCAGAATCTCACTGACAGCCTTAACATCAGCTCCGGCAGAATATGCCAATGTGGTATATGTATGTCTTGCCATGTGAGGACAAAAGTTTTCAAGCTTCTCTTTTCCATTTTCCTCTGCTTCTTCGTTGTATGACTCTATGATTCGGTTAATCAGATTTAAGAATCCAGGTTCATTCCAGACACGCCCAACAGAATTTGCAAATACAATGTCTGATACCTGCCTCCTGATGTTTCCGGAATCATCTACAAAAGGAATTGACATCGTAGGACCTGCATTCCTCATTTTTTCTTTCAGAAGCATTTTTCGTACCTCATTATTCATCGGAATCGTTCTGACTGATGTTCTGCTCTTCGGAGAAGCCAACGCCATAGTAAAACCGAAGTCTTTTTTCCGGTAACGGTTGACCGTCTTATCAATGGTAAGCATATTATTTTTAAAATCTACGTTATCCCATGTAAGCCCGGCAAGCTCTGCTTTTGTCAATATAAGTCTAAAAAAAATTTGCTTTTAATTCGCAAAAAGCACCACTGTTTTCATCCAGTGATGCTCCTGCGAACAATCTTATTCCGTTTATGCTTTTTCTTCTTTGTAGAAAATGTCATCCATCTTCCAGCTTAAGCATATACCTTTCCTCCTGCCGGAACATCCCGTTTGATCATCATTGCCCCACAGTCTCCACAAACCACAAGTCCAGATAATCTTCTGCAATCCTCTTTACTAATTTTTCTGTATTTCCATGATGCACAGATGCGTATACTATCGCTGTTCTCATTTTTCTTCCTTTCTGTCTGCTCCGTCAATCAGGTCATAGCTCATATCCAAAAAGTCCAATGTCTTCGCTTCACTGACTGAACCATCCAGTAAAATCGTGATCCAGTGCTGTTTATTCATATGGTATCCTGGTAAAAATCCATAAGTCTGAATAATCATGCTGGTCATTTCTGGATCGCACTTTACGTCCATGATGGCAACCAGATCATTTCCCTCTAATCCCAACTTAGATTTCTCAACTGTCATGAATACTGCATACCATTTTCCATTTTTATGACGAAGTACAACACTGTCTGGAGATTTACTCCATAAATATTCTGGAACTGTACCGTACTGTTTCTGCACGTATTCAAAGATTTCTTCCGTCTTCACAATCTTTTCAACTCCTGATTCTTCTGATATCCTGCCCATAATCATACCACATTTTCGTATCCCGTACTACCTGCCAAATTCTTTTGCATTTTCCCGGTTCTCCTGACTTTAACTAATAGAGGGGTAAAACAGCAGCAAGGACAGGAAGTGAGGATACACTTCCGGAAAATCCCAATTTAGGGTACCCTGCCCTGAATTGAAAAACGCTGAAAGCAACGATACTACTGCCCTCTCAGAAAGGAGAAACTGCTAATGGCTGAAAGAAAAAGAAACAAAGAAATTCATTTTTATGTCACAGAAGAAGAACGAAAGCTAATCCGCAGGAAGATGATAGAATCAAAAACCAAGAACATGGGAGCTTATCTGCGTAAGATGGCAATCGACGGCTACATCGTCAACACAGATACAACTCCTCTGAAGAAACAGTATGAGGAAATGCACAAGATTGGCATAAATATCAACCAGATTGCAAAAAAGGTAAATACCACCGGAGATCTATATCCGGAAGAAATGCAAGAATTGAAAGAGATGGTGAAAGAACTATGGCATATATTAAGATCTTCCCCATTAAAGTAACAGACAAGAAAGCTCTGGACTATATCACGAATCCAGACAAGACTGATGAAAAACTGCTGGTTTCCAGTTTTGGCTGTTCCCCGGAAACTGCTGATCTCGAATTTTCCATGACTAGAGAAATGGCAAAAAAGAATGGAATGGACAAAGGTGATAACCTGGCATTTCATCTGATCCAGTCATTTAAACCTGGAGAAGTTGATGCCGAAACTGCCCATCGCTTAGGACAGCAATTTGCAGCCGAAGTACTGAAAGGAAAATATGAATACGTGATCAGTACCCATGTTGATAAAAAGCACATTCATAACCATATCATCTTCAACGCTGCAAGCTTTGTTGATCATCACAAGTATGTTTCCAATAAGCGGAGCTACCATAAACTCTGCAGAATCAGTAATCGTATCTGCCTGGAAAATGGACTTGCCACCAGTATGCCAACCGGAGAAAAAGGAAAAAGCTATAAAGAGAACATGGAATATCATCGTGGCACCAGTTGGAAAGCCAAGCTACGTGTTGCAGTTGATAAAGCAATCTGGACTTCCATCAACTATGAGGAATTTCTACAAAAAATGCAGTTAGCTGGATATGAAGTCCGGCAGGGAAAGCATCTTTCTTTCCGTGCACCGGAACAAAAAAATTTCACTTATATGAAATCTCTGGGAAGTTATTATACGGAAGAAAACGTCCGCATCCGCTTAGCTAAAAATCGTAGCAAAGTGAAAACTCCAAAACATCTGTCCAGAGAAGCTCGCCTGTATATCAATATCTCCACGTATGTAACGACTGGCAATCGAGAAGGATTTGAACATTGGGCAAAACTCAATAATCTAAAAGAGGCAGCCCGCACCTTCAACTATCTTTCAGAAAATAACCTACTGAATTATGAGGATTTCAGGCAGCATGTTTCTGATGTTGATGCTTCTGTTAAAGCGGCTGATCAGAGAATAGCACACATCACCAGTGAGCTAAGCACGCAGAAAGTCATTCAGAAACACTGTGATTCTTACCGGCTCTGCCGTAAAGTGATAGAAGATTGCAAATCTGCAAAAAATCCAAAAGAATACCGTTCCAAGCATCTGGCAGAATACCAACTCCACGATTCACTAAAAAAAGAGCTTCAGGATCTCGGTGTTACCAAAATCCCTAGCTCTGAAAAAATCCAGAAGCGGATTGAAAATCTTGAATCTGAACAAGCTGCTACCATCCGGGAAAAACAGAAATTACAGAAAAAGCAGAAAACACTGGATATCATTCAGCAAAATTTCTCTGTGCTGCTCGATGCTCCTGAAATCAATTCAGACTTACTTCCGGCAAAACGGGAACCTGTTTCTGTCACAAGAGATAAATAAGATTGCACTGACAACTCAATTATTCTCTTCCAAATCTTCCCAAGGTTTCAGACCCATTTCCTCCCAGGTGACACCATACGGTGCACCTCCGGAGGTATAACCGGCAATAACGAAAAATCTGTCATCTTGCAAGATTTCTTCTTTAGCCAGATTATCTCTTGTTTCCGTCTTGCTCGCCTCTGCTGCTTCTTTTGTTTCGCAACAGCTGCTTTTTCTTCCGGCGTTTTCTTATGTTTTTTTGCCATAAGTGTTTCTATTATAATTCCATTCTGAATGTCTCTCAGGATACGTTCTTCATAACTCTTTTCACGCTTTTCAACAATTTTATAAAATTCTTCATATTCCGTTTTAGGAGCAAGCGATTGAACTGCCGTAAACAAACTTTTGCATATATCATTCATTTCAGTAGCATCCGGCATTCGCTGATTCTCAAGATAAAACTTCAAGTGCATTTTGTATGTTTTATCTGCTATTGCACTCTTCTGTTTTTGTTTTAAGTCTTTATAGCTTCTGTCGTTCCTCTGCATCTACAATTCCTCATCTGCCTTCTTTCTCCCGTGCCATCAAAAGCATTTTTTCAAAAGACTGAGCGAATCTTTCATCATCTTCCTCCGTCCGCTTCTTCGGTCCCTTGACATGACATTTACGGGAACTTCTTCTGGCTTTTTTACTCAGGTGACGTTCCATTAGCATCTGATCAATATTATCATCCGTGTACCATTTACCTGATTGATGAATAGCATAAGCACCTTTTCCCAATGCCATTGCAGCCACACCATAGTCCTGTGATACGACAATATCTCCTTTATGGCAGATACTAATCAGTTTATAATCTACTGCATCTGCTCCTGCACCGACAACAACAACTTTACTATAAGTCGATGACAGAACATGGTTTGTATCACACAACAACATTACCGGAACACTATTATCTTTTGCAATCTTTTCAATGATCGCAACCACTGGGCAGGCATCTGCATCAACAAATATTTGCATCTTTCTATTTCTCCTCTGAACCATTATAAGAATAAGCTCTGCTGTTCGTATTCTGCCTCTCGTTTTAGCTGAACCGGTACCTGATGCAGAATTTGCTCCATTTTCCTGTCATCGAACCAATCTTTCAGCTGTCCTTTTTCCAATATCAGCGGCATACGATCATGTACTTTTATCATAGATTCATTGGCTGCTGTAGTCATAATCACAAATCGTCGTTCATTCTCAAACCAATCACAGAAGCCAGCCATATACAATACTGGTGCATCATATCTGGAAAATGTATTTTTCTCTTTTAACCGATTCCATTCATAGAACCCACTTGCCGGTATCAAAATGCGGTGATAGAGGATTCCATTTCGAAAAGAAGGTTTGTCCATAACAGATTCTGCTCTTGCATTTATAACCAGATTCTTTCCTTGTGACAATGGATATCCCCACTTGCAAACATCCAGTTTCAATCCATGTTCTGATTTTTCAATGATCGGTGCTACATTGGTTGGAAAGATATCTCCTGCAAAATGTTCCTGCCGGATCCGTTGGTCTATATCATGCACTACTTTTTCGATTTCATCTGCCATATCAGAATCAATATAATATCTACCACACATAATACTTCCTTCACTTATAGATTCTATTTCATCAAATATACATCATTTATTTCTAGGCACTTTAAACTCAGTTAATCTATAATTTTGAATCCACCCCATACATTCTTCACCATCTTCATTCTCCCAAATTATCTGTCGCCACTTTTTATATTTATCTATAATTCTAACAACTTTCCCTTCCTCAAGCTTTTCAATTACAATCGAATGGCAGTCATGCTTCAGTCGTACAATAGATTCTCTATTAACGATTCTATATTTAGTCGTATTTAGCTCCTTCGCATCATATCCCATTCCAACGATGTAATAATTATTGACTTGTTGTGTATAATTGTAATTATTTATCGTTGTTGCTGAAGAATTCGTAACTCCCAAAACAACTGATATAATCGTAATAATAAAGTTCAGCCATTCTCGTATTTCTTTAACATCTATCGTTCGTTTTTCTTCTATTGGCAAATTCTGCTTCTCTTTATTTATCGAAAGATTCGTTGCTCTTTCATATTCCGATGCAATAGTTTCTGACACCGTATCAATATCCCATTCTTCGGATTCTGAGAAAACTTGATCGGTAACTCTTCCCAATAAATTTATATGAGGCTTCTGGCATAATGGTGGAAGCCTAACACCATAAATTAACAACACCATATTGAAAAAACACTTGTGTCCTTTAATGTATTAACTGCGAAGAAAAACACAAAAGGAGTATTCACAAGTGGCTTCAGTTAATACATTATGCAAAAGTGTCCTTAATGTCAAGAACACAGTTATAAAAAATTGTAATCTTTACTCTGATAAGAATGGAGTTAAACATATTCGTATCCAAGCAAGACCTAATAAATGGCACGAGAACGACTGCCCATTCTGCCATAAATCATGCCCTGTTTATGATAAACATTCCAGTAGTATAATGCCGAGATATTACGAAGATAACTCGTAGAAAATGCAAAGTCCAGTCGCAAGTTTAGACACGATATTGCTCTTAACAGTCGTATAAAATCAACATTTGCAGGGATTTATCAAATTCCGACATACCGTCTTAGAAAATGAATAATCCCTCGCAATTCATTATGAACTACGAGGGACTGCTTACTGACTGTTAAAGCGGTAGCCGATCTCACGAACACTATCTATGGAAAAGTGAGAGTTTGTATCACAAAGTTTTTTACGAAGATTCCGAATGTGAAAGCCTACGGTATCCTTTTCATTGCCTGCTGATATTTCGCCCCACACCTTATCATAAATCTGCTCGTATGTAAGAACACGACCTTTATTGGCTGCGAGCAAGCAGAGTATATCGTACTCTTTGACGGTCAGTTCAATTTCCTGACCGTTATTGATAACTCTGCGCCGGCTCAAATTGATTTCTAAGCCGGAAAGGGATAATGTCGGCTCATATGAAATCTCTAATTTTTCAAAATCAGGGTGCTGTTTTACAAAAGCCAGCATATCGTCAAAGGCTGTTGAGTCTTGTGCTTTGAACTCCATTATTACGATTCGTCCGATATTATCACCCCCCTTGGTTAGTTTTTTTGTCTTGGACAACATAAGATTTATTGCGTGAGATAATACGATTCATCAATCGTTTTCAGAATAAAATTCACATCGTCATAACGAGAGGAATCGGACTGAGAGCCTAAACTGCATATCAAAAACTCTTTTCCGTGCTGCTGATAAAGCACAATCAAGTTATAGTCGTCAGACAGAGAGCCAGTCTTAATTCCGCATACATTTTCGTTGTAATATTCGGATGTCGGATCAAGGAAGGCGTTTGTATTCTGCCATATTTGTGTACTGCCATCAGGCAGTGTTGCCGTATAAGTGTTTTGAGATACAATTTCTCTAAACCACGAGTATTCCAACAACCGATATACTACTTCTTTCAAATCTAAAGTGGTGGTAAGTGCCTCCATATCAAAACCACTCGGATCATATAAAACTGTGTCTAAGTACCCCTGCTGTTGCAAATGCAGGTTTAAGTTCTCCATGAAAATCCTCACACGCTCTTGACAGCTTTCTGCTTGCGGCGAAAGTAATCCTCCACAATAATCAGCAACCACATAAGCTGCGTCATTCCCTGACGGTACTAACATTGCCGCAAATAGATTGTGTAAAAAGTATTCTTTTTCCTTGATTTGAGCAACAGACGAGCCAGGTTTCGTGAGTGAAATAGCACCATAGTCTGCAACAACGATACTATCAAGGTCTGCTAAAGTTGACGCATACTCAATAACAAACAGCTTGGCTAAACTTGCAGGAATTTGTGGCTCGTTCTCGTTTTTTGAAACAAATATTTCATCATCAGAACAATCCACCAAAATCAGCGATTTTGCATTATAAGAGTCAGGAAAATCTTCTTTGTAGAGAAAACCATTTATTTTATTCTTTACCTCTCTGAAATTTTCCGGCTGCATTGCCCACGGCACAAACATTATACCTATGCCGATACAAACTACAAGCAAAAACAAAAATACTCCAAATCGTTTTTTCTTACGGCGTTTTCTCTGCATATATGTGCTCACCTCCCAACACCAAAACTCCTATGTGCCATTTTTAATCGGCATAATTTGCCTGAATACACTCTGTAAATCCAGACGGATCTCCCAACTTAGCTTTATCAATATTATCACGAAGATATTTGCGTGTGGCGTCATCACAGCGATCTGTTCCCATATAAGGCATATCAAAGGCTTTTTCGAGTTCAGCTAAGGCTTTTGCCGCCCTTTCCGAATCCGTATTGTAAGTATCAAGCCATTCCTGCATCCAAGAATATTCCCAAAGGTTAGATGCTCTTGTATCGCCATATCCTATCTGAAAAGACGCTCCCGTATCTTCGCCTTCCAAAGCATCAGGCGGCGTAAAGCCCTCCGGCCAATTCAAACTCTCAATGGTCGTTAGGTATTCTTCTTCAATGGTAGCAAAGTCCGTGAAACCTCTTGTGTTTGTGTCGGAGTCCGAAGAAGTGGAGCAGCCTGCCAGCATAATCACCAGCAAAGAAATCATAACACACAATAACAGTCTGTACGGTCTTTCGGATTTTGAGATTGTTCGTTTCATTTTGTTTCCTCCTTGAATTGAGTTTTATTATCTAAGAGCCAATGCAGGCTCTAATTTTGCTGCTTTCAATGCTGGTAATAATCCGCCCAATAATGCTGTAAGCACAGACACAGCAACTGCAACAACAGCAACGCTGATTGGATAACTCGGTGTTCCCACCGGGGAATCCACAGGGAGCAACGCTCCAATACAATGCACCAAAATCAGCGAAATCAAAATAGCTGCAAAGCAAACGAATATTGATAAAATCAACTGTGAGCCTAAAACCAATGCCACAATATTTGTTCGTGAAGCACCTATCGCTCTGCGGATCAGCAACTCATGTGTGCGCTGTTCCAATGAAGATAGTCCGATATTGATCTGCCCTAATACGGAAACAAACAGCAACAAAAGCGAAGTAACCAAAAGCCCTAATTGCAGTATGGACAATACCGAATCATAGGTATCTCCAATATCACTCCGCCCAGCACTTTCCCAGTAACCGCCAATGGTATCAGTCAAAATGTCGCCAAGGGCAGAATGTATCTGTTCGATTGTCAGTCCTGTTGTGGGATGCCAATACACATTTGCATTTTGTACTTGCCACATTGCTGGTGCGAAATTGAGGATCGCCGCAGAATCCGCATAGATAGTCGGAAAATCCCTGCCATCGTTTACTACTCCGACAATATTGAATGGGGTTAACGAAAGTGTGCTTTTTACATTTCCTGCAGCATAGGGCGAATCATTAAAATAGTTTTTAGCTTCTTTGTTTATGACCACTTCAAGCGATCCGCCCTCACTCGAAGGCTCTAACCATCTACCGGATGTCATTGGAAGATTATAGACTTGACTATATGCCTCCGTGGTGCAAACTAAATCAAAAGCCATCAGGTTTTGGTAAACATCATTCGGCGGTATTGGCGTTAAATCTTTCATTGGTGCAAATCGAATATCTTCTCCCATAGAAAAAGTAACAGCGGCTACATCATCAATGGCTTCAAATCTCTGGAATAATTGTTCCATTTTATTTCTATCGTGAAAATCGGATTCCGTTATCACGAATGAGTAAGTAGGTGACCAGCCATATACCTGTGCGTTTACGGAAATCAAATACTCCCGTCCAAGCGTACCAACTAATACCGATCCAAGCATTGCGATAATGCCTACAAGCATTGAAACACTTGTCAGAATACTTCTAAGTGGAGACAGACGAAGGTCTTTAAGTATCATTTTTAGCACAAGTTATCCTCCCTCCATCCATTTCAAAAATCGTATCACAGGTATCTGCAATATCAGGATCGTGCGTAACCAACAGCAGCATAATTCCATTTTCTTTTACGACGCTGTGCAACAGTTCCATAATCTGCGTTCCCGTATTTTTATCCAACGCTCCCGTAGGCTCATCACATAAAATGGCTTCCGGAGATACTGCAAGCGCCCTTGCGATTGCAACTCTTTGTTGTTCACCGCCGGACAAATTGATTGGGTAATCATTTTCCTTGCTTTCTAAGCCGACACTTTTTAGCAAGCCTGTAATTATCTCGTGACGCTGTTTGGCGGTAAACGACTTTTTGGCATAGAGTAGGGGTAATTCGATATTTTCCCATACCCGCAAGTGCTTAATCAGAGAGTAGTTCTGAAATACAAATCCGATATTATTGGCTCGCAGTATAGACAGATCACGGTCTTTCAAAGCAGAAATAGATATACCATCATAAAGGTACTCGCCCTCATATTCCCGATTTAACAAGCCAATAATGGATATAAGGCTTGTTTTGCCTGAGCCGGACTTTCCGACAATGGCATAACTGCGCCCTCGTTGCAATTCCATATTAGCGTTGGTTACTGTTGTCAGCATATCGCCATTATTCAATTTGACGCTTGCTTTCAAATCCTTTATTTTGATTAAAGTCTTTTCGGAAATTCCTTTCATTTTATCAAATCCCCCTCGGATCAAGGTTTGGCGGAGTAGCAGAAACTACATCGCCCTCCTCTAAGCCGGACAGTATTTCTATATTGGCTCCGTCTGTCACACCCAATGTCACTTTTGTTTCCACTCTTTCTCCATTCGGAGTAATTACAGTAACCAATCCCGTCCCTTGTCTACCCGCTATTACCGACAGCGGCAATATAAGGACATCATTTCTCGTTGTCGCCGTTATGACTACCATTGCACTTTGCCCCGATTTCACATCGACTGTTTGACTGATCAAGCATTGCAGAATGCCCTCTTGCGGCACGATTCCCGTAAACGCATTTTCATCTGCGGCAGGCGACACCACGGCAATCATATCGGTTGGTCCTACACCATCATATACTTGAAATTTTGCTTTCAACTCTGCATACTCCGGTAAGGTACTCAAAAAATTATCTGCCTCTACATTGAGGGCAAATCCTGTATAATGCACTATCGCTACGGGATAATTACTCGGTACGCTTTCATTGGATGGGGCAATAGAGGTAATTGTACCATCCACCGGAGATTTCAATTCTTTGCCGTTCACAGTTCCAATAATTTGCCCGGCAGTGATTTTTTCTTCTAATTCTACCGCTGTATTAAATATGCCATTTTCGGGTGAGAAAATAATAAACGGTACTGCCGGAACAATAGTCGTTTGCGTTGAAACGGTTGGAGTAATTGTCCCTCGTACAACTGATACCGTTTTTTCTGCGGATGTTGCGCTATCTGTAAGATTGTTTTCGTCTGTCTGCCCAATTGCAGAGCAGGCAGATAGCGTAAATACAAGAAACAAAATAGAACATAGCAGCATTTGTTTTCTTAGCAACTTCATCATTCCTCCTTATGCTGTATCACAAAAAATACGAGCCTCTATCTTGATACTTTTATTGTACCAAAACAGAAGCCCGTATTTTCTTGATTGCTCGTAAGATATTCCTCTTTTTTTCTATGCAAATTCTTACAATTTTCCTACGCCAACGGCAAAGTAATTGAAAACTTGTTTTGATCCTCTTGGCTCTCTGCAACGATTGTACCATTGTGTAGTTCAACAATCTGCTTTGCAATCGCCAAACCTAATCCAGCTCCTCCACTGCTTGTACTTCTCGCTGCGTCAAGCCGATAAAACTGCTCGAAAATCCTGTTTAACTTTTCTTCCGGCAGAGTATCGCCGTGGTTACAAAAAATAATGCTGACCGTATCTTCCTGACATTGTGCGCTGATCGTGATATCCGTATTTTCAAAACTGTAGATAACCGCATTTCTCAAAAGGTTATCAAAAACACGCTGAATTTTGTCTGCGTCACATCGAAGCATTATATCATCATCAACACAAAGATTACATTGCAAATTCTTTGATTTGAGCATAGGCTTAAATTCATATACAAGTTGCTCCAGCAGGCGAGTTAAATTGATTTTCGTGTATTGTAATGTAATATCGTATATATTGAATCGTGTTATCTCGAAAAACTCGTTAATCAGATCCTCTAACCGTTCTGCCTTACCAAGAGTGATTGAAAGGTACTTTTCTCGAAGTTCCTTTGAGATTTGCGACTCATCACGCAGTAAAGTAAGATACCCGATTACAGAAGAAAGCGGTGTTTTCAAATCGTGTGCAAGATACATAATCAGGTCATTTTTTCGCTGCTCATTTTCTTTTGCAAGCCTTGCATTACTTTCAGCCTCTTGTTTTAACTGATTGATGTTAGCGGCGATTTCACTCAACTCCGGGGACATTTCAATGTAACTGACATTCTGATCGAACATTTTTCCTGTCGCAGCCTGTACCTCGTACACATAGGCGACTACTTTTTTCAAAAGTAGGTATGTCATGTATATAATACAGCCACCCCACACGATTACAGCCACTATATAAAGATATACTGTTCTGTAATACAAGTAATAATACAAAACATACTTGCGGAGAATTTCCTCTGCCATAATTCCTAAAAGAAAAGTACCGCCAAAAATAAGCACAGAGCAAATCGCACATTGAATTACATACCCTTTGAACAAGGTAGAGAGCAGATAGTTTTTTTCTTTTTTATTCAATTTCATACCCTACCCCCCAAACAGTTTTAATGAACTTCGGATTTTTTGAAGGTTCATTCAATTTTTCCCGAAGCCGCCCAATGTGCGCCATTACCGTATTGTTACTGTTGCGAAGATACTTTTCTTTCCACACGGCTTCAAATAATTCCTCCGAGGCGACAACTTTACCCTGATGTTCGCACAGATACCACAGAATAGAAAACTCCAACGGAGTCAAGGCTATTTCTTTGCCATACAAGTAGCACTTGTGGCTGACTCTGTTTATCAGTAGACCTCTGATGTCATACTCGTCTTTTTCTTCGGATTGGCTCAAATTAGGACTGTTATAGCTCTGATAACGCCTTAATTGCGTCTTTACTCTTGCCACAACCTCTAAAGGATTAAACGGTTTCGTTATATAATCATCCGCACCAATCGTAAGCCCCATAATCTTGTCGCTATCCTCAATTTTGGCGGTAAGCATAATAATAGGGAAGTAAAACTTTTCCCGAATTTTTTGGCAAAGTCGAAAACCATCAATATCCGGCAGCATAATATCAAGTATCGCTAAATCAATCTGCGACTGTTTGATACATTTCATCGCCTCTAACCCATTATAACATTTATATACTGAATAACCATCGTTACTCAAATACACTTCAAGCAGATCAACGATTTCTTTTTCGTCATCCACAATTAAAATCTTCTTGTTCATTGATCCTACACCTCATTTTCGGGTACGGCTTCCATTATGTCGCCAAAATCACACTCTAAGTATTCGCATATATTCAACAGCACGGGAAGGGTAACATTTTCATTTTTTCCGAGTTTCGCAAATGTACTTTTGCTTGCCCCGACCGCTTCTCGTAATTGACTCTTTTTCATTCCCTTGTCAATCAGAAGTTTCCAAAGTTTGTTGTACCGTACTTTCATTTCCGCACCTCCACCCAAATATAGTTTGTATTATAGCACTTTGAGAGTGAAATCGCAATTATTAAGTCTGTATTTTGAGACTTTTAGTTTTCAAACCGGCACAATATCTTTCTGATATGTAATCCAACCGCCTGCAAAATGCAGGCGGCTTGTGTATTTTAATAGGCAGGTGCGCCGTAGCCAAGAATCTCGTAATAACCGATAGAATACTCATTGACTCGGCAACTGTCGCCGGAGTTGCCCTCGACCGTATAAACCTTGCCGTTTTCGACCTTTTGAACAATACCCGTATGGTCGGATAATCCATCCTGACCACTTTCGTCTGCCCAATCGAAGAAAATAATCATTCCGGGGGCAGGCTCGGCGCTGCCATCCAGCCATTGTCCACGATCCTTAAACCATTGTACTCCGTTGACACAGCCTGCATATTTTGGGATAACTCCAGCGTCGATATAGCCGCACTCGTTGGCACACCAAGATACAAAGCAAGCACACCATTCTACACGGGAGTTAAAACCGTACCACGACCAATACGGCTGACCGCCCACATTGCCAACCAGAGAGAGTGCAACGGTCACGATCTGTCCGTCGCCGCCTGTAATGCCGTAAAGCACCTGTGACCAAAGGTAATTGTTTTCATCTGCAA
This sequence comes from Ruminococcus sp. AM22-13, assembly GCF_003471165.1. GTDB lineage: Bacteria > Bacillota > Clostridia > Lachnospirales > Lachnospiraceae > Blautia_A. The sequence goes on from NZ_QRIL01000037.1 coordinate 29,115, forward strand.
GCAGTTCAGCGAGGTAGCCTTTCTGTTCTTCGTTAAAACCATATTGCGCCGCCATTTCCTCGGCAGTCTTGTGGCTGACGGTAATATACAGATAGGTTTGTGTGACCGTGCTTTCAGTTTCCACGATATTACCGTGTCCGTCATCGGTTTCGGTAATAACTGTTTCGGTCTTGCTCTCTGTTCGGGAAGATATTTGATTCATCTCCCAAAAGATGTCTTTTAAGAGTTGCTTTTTGCCATCGTCCATTGTGGCAACCTCTTGGGGGTTATCTTGATCCGTATTCGTTTTTACAGAGTAAACGGCAAGCACCTCTTTCCAAACGGCTCTGCTGCCACTCATTTCAAGAACATCATAGGATACCGAGTTCTTTTCCTCTTGCAGCTTGGTATCGTATTCGGTATTGATTTCCTGCACAACGGTCTGCATACTCATTCCAGTGCCGGAATCTTCGTCTGAGAAGAAAATGCCAAATACTGAGCCGAGGATCATACCAATCAGGCAAATCACGATAATAACCAAAACCGCCACCCAGCCGCCTGCGGCGATAGCGGCAATCAAGGCTTTCGTTCCGGCAATAATCGCTTTAATGGCAAGTGCGGTCGCTTTGGCAATCGCCTTTACCGTAACCACGGCGGCTTTTGCCGCAGCCCTTGCCGCTTGTGCTGCTCTCTGTGCAGTTTTAACCGTAATGATTGAATCCACCTAAAAATCCTGGATTGCTATGCCCCCGCTTATGCCCCTTGTCATCATAATGGTTTAAACCGCCAAAGAATCCTGGTCGACTCTCACCTACTTTATGCCCGTTATTGTCATAATGATTCATACCACCAAAAAAGGAAGGCGAACTATGTCCGATTTTCTTTCCATTTGCATCATAGTCGTTCATACCACCAAAGAATCCTGGTCTGCTCTCGCCTACTTTTTTCCGTTTGCATCATAATGGTTTATGGATCCAAAGAATCCTGGTCTGCTATATCCTTTTTTACTCATAATGTCATCCTCCTGACTCTATTAGCCTCTTGTTTGATCTCAGAATAACACACTTTTCTCATTTGGAAGTCGCATAACAGGCGACATTCTTTTATCGCATTTACATTCATTATACCATTTATAATTCTTCCGACAATACGCAATAAAGCCGGAAGCCACGTTATCATCCATGACCTCCGACTCGTTCTGCTTATTCTACACTGTCCTTACACCCAAATCAACTCCTCTCTCCGTTTTATCTTTTCCCTGCTTTTCTTGAATAATCCTCTTATTGATCTCAAGCCGTTCATGAATGGATAATTTCTTATCTTTTCCATCTACCGCCTGCTTCTGCTGTGCCGGTTTTCTATCTGTTTTTCCTACATCCTTAACAACTTCATTCGCTTCGGTACTTGTTACCCTCTCATCTGCTCTTCCTTCATATCTTTCTGCTATCTGCTGTTCTCGTCTCTCCTTCACACCTTTTTCCTCCAGATTGCAAAAACTCTGCAGATACGGAAGCACATGATTCTGCATGTCTGTCAGATCTTCCATATACTTTTGGAACTCTTCACTTCCTTTGCCTTTCTGGTAATTGATCCAATACTCATCTGTAAGCTTCATTTCATTATCATACTTCAACTGACTCACAATACCGCCATGTCCATTTCCAATATCCATTGACTTCTTAAAATGATGCAGCATCTGTTCACCTTTTTCCGCATAATATACAGTCACATATATCTTTGCAATTTTTGTAGGTTCCTCTGTCTTCGGATCACGTTTTGCATACCATTCTTTATCCATTTCTGCTGTTTTTGCATCCAGCTCAGACAGCTTCTGACATCTTGGATTCATGAGATCACTTTCTTCACAATAGTTTACATACACCATTGGTTCCATATCCTTTGGAAGTTCAGGTTCATAGGCTTTCAGTCTTTCAATCAATACTCCTGCACGAACAGACAGATCGCATTCTTCGTCTACAATATCCTTCAGATATGAAATATAGGAATGAATATTTCCACTTCTCAAATCCAGCATTACTTCCTGCACCGTATTTTCTCCCCTCTCCACATTATCTCGATACTCATACGGATCAAAAGCTTCTGCAATCTCATCCAGTGCCTCTGCCAGCTGTTCTGTGGTCATTTTCTCAGGATACATTGCTTCTCGAACATCCCTCATCGGTACATACTTGTAGTCCGGCAATGCTTCATGAATTTTCTCGATCCCTTCCCGTACCAGTGCAAGTTCTCCATAAAATCGAACATCATCCATCAGATCTCCGAATACGGTATTCCCTTTAACGATCGCAAATTCGGCTTCATCATAGTAACTGTCTTCCGGATCACGATAAATAATTCCCATTGAGCATCCCAGATACGCAGTTTTAGGATTCTCCCTATATTTTTCATAGACCGCAGCAATCTGATTAACATCGGTACTTTTTTCATAAGCTCCCATATCATGGAACTCATCACATTCTGTGGCGAAATATTCCAGATAAGGCTCTTTCTTCGGTGGCATATTATTAAGGACGTTATCAATCATGTTATAATTCGCCTCTTCCAGTTCCTCCACCTTTGCCAAAGGCTTATATTCGCCCTGGCTTTTCTGAATCTCTGCCATTACAACTTCATCCATTTCTTCTACTTTTTCCATCAACTGATCATAATCTCCACGGATGCGTTCTCCAGTCCAGCCTTCGTCTTCCAGAAGTTCCTCTGCCGCTTCTTCAATAGAAATTTGATCATTTTCATAGACGCCACCATCCATCAGACGAAAATCTTCATCGTAAAACGAATAATCATATCCTTCTTCTGTTCTCTGAATAGCAAAGTAACGTTCTCCTACCTCATATGCCAGTTCACTAAGAACCTGTTCTTCCAGATTCAGGAAAGAATCCAGCTGTTCAAAACTGATACTGTCTACAAAATGAGCGGTTACTTTTTCCCCGTCATTCAGAACTATGATATCACTGACAGACAGGGAATGCCCACGGAAATCTTCCGGTCTATCAATGTTGAACCTTTCAAAAATATCATCCAGTGACATATTTCCCGATAATTCCCCAACATAGACCAGCTTATAATCTTCTTTTTTTATCTGCATACCATGACTTTCAATAAAGCGCATATTCATAAATGCATAGTTTTCGCCCGGTGAATCGTCCTTGATCTGATAAATACCAAAGGTTCGCCTTGTTCCTAACAACAGGTTTGCCTCTTTCAAAGACTGAATCTGCGGATATTTCTGCATTTCCCATTCCAGGTTACGGAAACGCTCCAGTTCTGTCATAGACATCTGATAATGCTCCGGTCCTCGTTCAATTTCCATGCGTTCCGTGACATACATTGGTGATGAAAAATTAGTGATCAGATAGATATCTGCTCCGGCATCGTATAATTTCAGTGCTTCTTCCTGCTCAATGACACTCATAGGCTCCTGAAATGCTCCAAAATCTTCATCGGCATAATCCAGGTCATTCTCCTCTATCCGTTCCCACATCTGCGATTCCATGCCAAACAGACCTTCATGCGCCTGTATCATTTCTTTACTTGCATACTCTCCCTTGCTGCCATCGCTGCCCAGGCAATAAATCTTAGAACCCATTCTGTGATAATCCAAAGCTGCTTCTTTTCTAAGCGGCACCATGTCTTCTGCTGTATATCCATAATCACGTAATTCCAGCTTACCTATGGTTGGATCTGGTAGATCCTGAATATCCATTCTTGCATCATCCAGTAGATCCTCTACCCCTTCTTCATCTGCCTGGATCACTGCATCTGCTAGATTTCTTACCAGAGTCCTAACTTTCTCTTCCTCACCGATCAGATTCGCATATTCAAAAAGCTGTTCTTTTACATCTGTTGGAAATTCTATGCCTCTACGCTCTGCCTGACTGATCTGTCCCTGCGTGTATTCCTGCATTTTCTGTGTTTCTCTACCCGTTATCCTGTTTCTTGCCATATAAATTCCTCCTGTGTTCTACTACAATATATTTATGGTTAATATCCCTTACAGCCAGTAAGG
>NZ_QRIL01000038.1 GCF_003471165.1 Ruminococcus sp. AM22-13
CGCCTAAAGCGTCTGGAAGCACGTGACTTTAGCCATGTGAGGTTCACGATGTTAGATAGAATACGGATATAAGGAGATTACTAGTATGGATATACAGAAATTTCAGCAGAAGCTCACAGAGGCCTGCGAGCTTGGTGAGAAAAATGGGAAAGTGCTGAAACCGGCACAGATAAAAGAATGTTTTGGGGAACTGGATCTGGATAAATCACAGCTGATCAAAATTTTACAGTATCTGAAATTAAAAGGCATTACGATTGAAGGCGCAGAGGCACTTGCGGCGGCGCCACAGGAAGAACATGAAGAGGAATCTGCACAGAGCGAAGAGAAAGTACCTTTAACATCGGAAGAGGAAGTTTATCTGAAAGAATATCTGGAAGGGTTAGAGGAACAGGAGCAGGGAACAAGAAGTGCTGAAGAGCTTTTTGCACTGCTTTCTCAGGGAGATGCTATGGCACAGGCGGAACTGTCACAGAAATATCTGCGCGCAGCAGCCGAAATGGCGGTTGAAATGAACTGTGAGGAGATTTTCATCGCTGATCTGATTCAGGAGGCAAATATCAGCCTTCTGATGGCTCTTGGAGAGGAAGAAGCGGCCCGGAAGGATGAAAACTGGCTGCTTGGACGTATCCGTGCGGGAATACGCAATGCGATCGAAGAACAGACACAGAGAAAGTTTGAAGACGATTATCTGGTGGCAAAGGTTGAAAAACTGGAATCAGCGGTACGTGAGCTCACAGAGGGTGACGATGATGAAAATGCTAAGTTCAGCATAGAGGAACTGGCAATCATCCTTGATATGGATGTGGAAGAAATTCGTGATGTTTTACGCCTTACAGGAGATGATAAATAATATGATACCAGGGTCAAAAGGTCAAAAAGCTGTTCGTGCTTGCACGATAAAGCTTTTGAACTTGGGACCCGCCAAATATGAGGAAGTAGCGATTTACGCAGTAAATCAGCGGATTCCGAATATTTGAAGGATTGCGGGAGCAGCACAGCTGCGGAGCAATCCGTGATATCAAGTTAGGGTCAAAAAAACTTTTGACCCTAACATCATATTATGATGTTATATGAAAATGTTGGTATGCAAAAAAAATTAGCACACCAACATTTTTTTGCGTTTCCGCGTATTTCATAGTTGTAAAAGAATCTGAAAACCTGTATAATTGTATGTAAAATAATAAGACTTAAAAACAAATATGAAAAAACAGGAGGAAATGTTTTGAAAAAAACAATTCTTGTGATCGATGCGTGTGTCCGCAGGGAAGAATCCAGAACTAAAAAGCTTCTGGAAGCAGCACTGGATACAGTGAGAAAAGAACATCCAGACTGGAATCTGGAAATTCTGAATCTGATGGATCTTGACTTGATGTACTGGAAAACAGAGACATTAAAAGAGCGTGATGAGCTTCTGGCTAAAAAAGAATACGATGCACCTGTATTTAAATACGGAAACCAGTTCCGGGAAGCGGACGGGGTAATCGTGGCGGCACCTTTCTGGGATCTGAGCATTCCGGCGGTCCTGAAGGTTTATATTGAGAATATTTCCGCAGAAGGCATTACATTTGGATGTAACGAGAGTGGATTGTATGGCCTCTGCAAAGCGAAATGGCTACTTTTCCTTACTACCAGAGGAGGAATCTGGGCTGACAGCGACATGGAGCAGGGAAGCACTTATATGGAGGCACTGTGTAAGTTCTTTGGAATTGATGAATATGCGTGCGTCTATGCGGATGGAATTGATGTGCAGGAACTTGATGGAGAAGAGATTCTTCGTGAAGCGATAGAAGAGACAAAGGGAATATGTACGCGTCTTTCCTGCGAATGAGTCAGTTATTTGTCAAAACATATCGTGGGTGGCGTGTGAACAGGAATGATATTACCGGGAACAACAACGGCATATAGGATAAGCGTATTAAATATAGGAATATAGAAAGTTGGTAAAATTAATAAAAGTAATAACAGAAATAAAAAGGAAAGAGAGGACAGGATATGGTTTATTCAGACAACGGAAGAGCATTTCACATTGATGTAGCACCGGGAGAGGTAGGCAAATACGTTCTTATGCCGGGAGATCCAAAGAGATGTGCGGCGATTGCCAAGTATTTTGATGATCCGGTACAGATTGCAGATAAGAGGGAATTTGTAACTTATACCGGCTATCTGGACGGAGAGAAAGTCAGCGTGACTTCTACCGGAATCGGCGGACCGTCCACTGCTATCGCTCTGGAAGAACTGGTACAGTGTGGGGCAGATACTTTTATCAGAGTCGGAACCTGCGGTGGAATGGATCTGAGCGTAAAAGGCGGTGATATTGTCGTTGCAACAGGATCTATCCGTATGGAAGGCACAAGCAAGGAATATGCACCGATTGAATTTCCGGCAGTGCCGAATCTGGAAATAGTGAATGCGTTGGTAGATTCTGCAAAAGAGATGGGATGTAATTACCATACAGGAGTGGTGCAGAGTAAAGACTCTTTCTATGGACAGCATTCCCCACAGACAAAACCGGTAAGCTATGAACTTGAGAATAAATGGGAAGCATGGATAAGACTTGGATGTCTTGCGTCAGAAATGGAATCAGCGGCGCTTTTTACAGTTGGTAATTATCTGAGAGTACGCTGTGGAGCAGCTTTTCTGGCGGTTGGCAATCAGGAGAGGGCAAAGAAAGGAATGGACAACCCGCAGTGCCACGACACAGACATGGCTGTGCGCGTGGGTGTGGGAGCGTTGAGACTTCTTATTGCTCAGGACCGTGCGAAATCCGATTGTCCCAGATAATTCCGGCAGCAACAAGAACGATACCGAGAAGCTTTTTAAGACTGATATTCTGGAACATCAGTGCATCAAAGAGAATGCCTGCGGTTAACTGACCGACCAGCAGGAGAATGGTGGATTCCATAACCTTGAGGTGAGAGAGTGTGATCATGGAAATAATAAATGCTACGATTCCGAATGCACCTCCAAGGTAAGCCCACCAGGGTGCCTGACTAAAAGAGTACAGATTTACGGAAAATCTGGAGGATACCAGCAGGAGTATAAAAGATAACACGCTGGCAACGATATAGTTAACAAGAGAACCATTATTTGTTCCCAGGTATTTGGTACAGCGGTAGTTGATCATTTTAGAAATGACGGTTGCACATCCGTTTACGAATGCCAGAGTAAGTACAAATGCCATGATAAAACTCCTTTCATGAAAGATTAATGATGATCAGACCGACTAAGATCAGAGCAAAGCAGGGAAGACGCTTCAGATTGAACGGAATCTTTGGAACGCCGAACCAGCCGAAGTGGTCGATCACTGCAGAGATCACAAGCTGTCCGGTGACGGAGAGACATGTCATTACGGAAACTCCGAGTGCTCCGATGCAGTAACTGGAAGTAACAACCAGAAAGATGCCAAAGAATCCGGCAGAATACAGGTACCATGGCATTCCGGAGATTTTTAATTTCTCATGGCAGTACAGTTTCATGTATAAGATCAGAAGGATACCGCCAACTGCATGAACGACAAGGCTCATGCCAAACATTCCCACATAATCTGTGAGCATACGGTTCAGACTGCCCATAGCAGACTGGCAGGCACCTGCAAACAGAGTAAAAAGTGCGTACATAAATAATTTCCTCCTCCTAAATAGTGGATGTTGTGAGAGTTTTGCTCATCAAAAGTTACCGGACACAAAGAGAACAGTTACCATCAAAACATCATATCACGCTATTATACAAGAAAAAAATAGCGCTTACCAGTTCTTTCGGACAAAATTTATTGATAATTATCGGTTGTTGTTATCGGAGGTCCATATTTTCTGCATCGCGAAGCGTGTTACTGAGAACGCAGTGAATAGTAACCTATATTATGGAAAAGCACACCTTTTGTCTAAAAAAGGGTGGAAATTCTGATAAAAGTACGTTACAATGGATATATTAAACCAAAATGTGGGTAAAACTCTCACTTTTCTGTTCAATAGTACTAGTGTAGTACAGATTGCAGAATGAAATTTTCAAGTACTTTTTAAAAGGAGAATTTAATTATATGAAAGCATGGGAGATGGCGCAGAATATTTTCTGGAACGCACAGCCTGTGATTCGAAGCGAAGAAGAGCAGACATGGACAGATAATGTAGATGTATCTGGTTTCTATGATGATAACCTGTCTCTTGACTGGGGCAGTAATGTACCGGGTTCAGGAGCACCGGAGAAAATCATGGTAGCTGCGGTTCAGGCTTTGGAGAACAGAGGATATCAGGTCAGTGAGAAAGGGTATCAGCTTTTGCAGGATGGACTTTTGGCACATGCAAAGAAAGATTTTGTGAAGCTTCATCAGATTTCAGCTTTACTTCGCAGAGAGCTGGCAAATGCGGTAAAAGATGATACATCACCATACTGGAATTACAGATATTATCACTCCTTTGAGGAGTATGAAGAGCAGGTTATTTTTCCGAAGGCGGTTACGGTAGACTGCACAACTTCGGAATTTGAAGAGAAAATTCACGCAGGGTGGCTTGCACAGCTGATTGGCGGCGCCATGGGAACTATGGTAGAAGGCTATACCAGCGAGAATTTAAAGAAAACTTTTGGAGATGTAAAAGAATTTTTAAGAGAACCCAATACATATAATGATGATATAACCTTTGAACTTGCATTTCTGGATGCATTTTCAAAAAAAGGATATGAGGTCACATCAGAGGATATTGCACTTGCCTGGGTAGGACTGATCCCGTGTGGATGGTCTGCCGAGGAGCTTGCTATCCGTAATATTAAGAATGGTATTTTTCCACCGGAGAGCGGTACACACTGCAATCCGTTTAATGAATGGATCGGAGCTCAGATGAGGGCCGGTGTATGTGGTATGACAGCACCGGGAAGACCTTATATTGCAGCGATGCTTGCGTGGCGTGACGGAGAAGTTTCCCATGCAAATAACGGGATTCTGGGAGAAGTTTTTAACGCAGTAATGACTTCGCTGGCGTTTGTGGATGACGATATCCGCAGTGTGGTGAGAACTTCTATACAGATGATTCCGAAAGACAGTGAATATTATTCGGTGATCTCTTACGCGTATGACTGCTGTATACGTTATGAGAACTGGCAGGATGCATTATATGCATGTATGGACAGATACAAAAAATATAACTGGATCCATGCGTACCCTAATGCGTGCTGTGAGATCATCGCATTAATATATGGAAACGGCGATTTTCGCAAGACGCTCCATATCATTACCATGTGTGGCGTTGATGTGGACTGCAATGCGGGAATGATCATGCCGCTTCTGGCAATTCAACAGGGAATGAAAGCCATTCCCTCTGAACTGATCCATCCGGCATTTTCCAGGCTGGACACCTATATGAGAGGAGAATACAGAACCATTTCTCTGCAGGACTTAGTTCAGGAAACAGTAAAGAGCGTTAAAAAGGCTGAACAGGCAAAAGGAAAAGGAGGAACTAAATAATGAAGAAAAAATTAGTAGCAGCAACTCTCACCGCATCAATGATCCTGTCCATGGGAGTAGCAACCGTACCGGTTATGGCAAAAGACGATGGTGAGCCATACAAAGTAGCACTTCTGCTTAACGGAACTCTGGGTGACAAATCTTTCTTTGACTCTGCAAATGCCGGAATGGAAGCACTGCAGGAAGAACTTGGAGAAGACAAGTTTACTTACAAAGTAGAGCAGATGGGAGCTACATCAGCAGATGAAGCAAAATGGGAGCCTACAATGTATGATTACTGTGATGATGGTTCTTATGATATGATTATCTGCGGTACTTATCAGATGCTGGATGCTCTTACAAATGCAGCGAATGATTATCCGGATCAGAAATTCATCTTCTTTGATGAAGCTTTTGATTACAGTGCAGGCGGTGAGGACAATGTATACAACGTAATGTACAAACAGAACGAAGTATCCTATCTTCTGGGCGCTATGGCTGCAATGATGACTACAGATGATTCCCTTGATATGATCGATCCTTCCAATAAGATCATCGGATTCCTTGGTGGTATGGACAACTCTGTTATCGAGGACTTCCTTGTTGGATATATCCAGGGTGCAAAGGATATCGATGAAGAAACACAGGTTGCTCTTGCTTATGTAGGTAACTTCTATGATTCTGCAGCAGGTAAGGATATGGCTCTTACTCAGTACCAGAATGGCGCAGACGTAGGATTCAACGTAGCAGGAAGTGCAGGTCTCGGACAGATCGAAGCCGCTGTAGATGCTAAGAGATATGCGTTTGGCGTTGACTCTGACCAGGCAGCAGTTCTTCCGGATTACGCAGCAAACATTCCTACATCTGCTCTTAAGAACGTAGGAAACTCTCTGGTACGTGCAATCAAAGAAGATATAGATGGCGAGCTTCCATACGGTACTCTTGAATATCTCGGACTTGCAGATGGCGGTGTTGAGCTTGTGGAAGACGAGCATTATGAAGAAGTAGTTCCGGAAGACATCCGTACAAAAATAGAAGAACTGAAACAGGATATCATTGATGGTAAGATTACAGTTCCGACTACTCTTGGCGATAATGCAATGAGCCCGGATGATGTTCAGGCACTGATCGATTCTGCAAAATTAAGCTAAGGGCAAAAGTTTTTTTGACAATAACATCGTTGAACTGAATAATGAAAAAACGACCAGGCCTTGGGCCGGCAATATATTAGACTGTCTGATAATGGAGACACCAAATATATCAAGATGACAAGCAAAGGTGCGCGTCATGCTGTTTCGCATGATGCGCATTCTGTGTCTTGCAGTGAATGATTTGCTTATAGTTCGTAAAGATGCAGATTACAAAGCCCTTGTCTGATACAAGGTTTTGGTCAAAGATGAGCAATGATATCAGGTTCCAAAAGCGTATCGTTCAAAAGTAAAATTTTTGAGTTTTTTGAACCTGATATATGTGATAAATAAGAAACGAGGTGAACAGATTGGGTAATCAGACTGTATTACAGATGAACCACATTATGAAAATTTACGGTAATGGTGTGGTAGCCAATGAAGATGTATCCCTTGAGCTTCGTAAGGGGGAGATTCACGCGATGCTTGGAGAGAACGGTGCCGGTAAGAGTACGTTGATGAAGGTACTGTTCGGACTGGAAGCACCTGATCAGGGCGAGATTATTCTTAAGGGACAGCCGACAACGATCAAATCTCCACAGGACGCGATCAGTAAGGGGATCGGTATGGTCCATCAGCATTTCATGCTGGTACCTTCACTTACGGTTGCCGAGAACATTATCCTGGGAGTTGCGCCTAAGAAAGGCCTGTTCATTGATATGGACAAGGCAGTCAAGGCTGCAGAGGACATTGCGAAGGAATATAACTTTGACATTGATGTCCGTCAGAAGGTAGAGGAGATTCCGGTAGGTATCAAACAGAAGGTTGAGATTCTGAAAGCTCTTTACAGAGGTGCGGAGATTCTGATCCTGGATGAGCCGACAGCCGTACTGACTCCACAGGAAACAGATGAGCTTTTCATTCAGTTAATGAAGCTGAGAGAGAAAGGACATACGATCATCTTTATTTCCCATAAGCTGGATGAAATCAAGAAGATCTGCGACCGTGCGACAATCATGAGAAACGGACGCAGCATGGGAACATACGATGTAAAGGATATTTCCACACAGGAGATGTCACGTCTGATGGTGGGAAGAGAAGTATCTCTGAAATTTGATAAGAAAGAACAGCACCTTACCGATGATGTATTTATGAGAGTCCGTAACCTGACTGTACATAATGCACAGGGTGTCTTGAAGGTAGACAATCTTTCCTTTGACCTGAAGGGCGGAGAAATCCTTGGCATCGCCGGAGTTGAGGGTAATGGACAGAGTGAACTGATTGATACACTGACAGGTCTTAATAAGAACTACAGTGGTGAAGTTAAAATCAAGGGTGAGGATATCACGAAGGATTCTATTGAGGATATCCGAGAACTGAAACTTGCACATATCCCTGAGGACCGTATGACTTCCGGATGCGCAGGAAACCTGAGCATCATGGAAAATATATTTTCCAACCAGTATAAGGATAAAAAATTCTCCGGAAGATTTCTACTGAAACGTAAGGCAATGGAGCAGAGAAGTGATGAGCTGATCAAGGAGTATATGGTTAAATGTAAATCCAGAAAGCAGAACGTTGGAATGCTTTCCGGTGGAAATATTCAGAAGGTTATCGTTGCCAGAGAATTTTCTACAGGTCCGGATATCATTATTGCGAACCAGCCGACACGTGGTATTGACGTAGGCGCCGCTGCATTTATCAGAAAGAGACTTCTGGAGTTTAGAGATGCCGGATGTGCAGTTATCCTGATCTCAGCAGACCTTACAGAGATTTTCTCCCTGAGTGACAGACTTGCTGTTATGTATAAGGGCAAATTTGCCGGATTCTTTACTGACGTGGAGAATGTAACAGAGGACGAGCTTGGTCAGCATATGCTGGGTATCAAGCATGATGATGTACTGGAGGGAGTTTTATATGAATAGTGCAAAAAGATTTGATATGGTGAGGACCGTTTTTTCCGTCCTGATCGCACTTGCCATTTCTTTTGTGATTATCTTCCTGGTAAGTGATCAGCCGCTGGAAGCAATTAAATATTTGCTGATCGGTCCTTTTACAAATAAGAGAAGTATGGGTAACGTAGTGGAATCCATGATTCCGCTGATCTTCACAGGTACTGGTGTCTGCATTATGTTTTCTGCAAACCAGATCAACCTGGCAGGTGAGGGTGCATTCCACATCGGTGGTCTGATCGCTTCCTGTGTGGCTATCAAACTGACTGCCACTTTTGTATCTCCGTTTATGGCACTTCTTTGTGCCGGACTGGTAGGTGCACTGTTTACAGCAATCCCTGCTATTATGAAGATTACAACGACAGCATCTGAGATGGTTTCATCCCTGATGATCAACTATCTGGCGTTATATTTTGGAAACTATATGTTAAATAATGTAATCGGTGACCCGAAAGCGAGTGCTGCTTCTTATAAACTGGCAGACGCTGCCGAGCTTCCGGTGCTGATTCAGGGAACTCGTGTACATTTAGGTTTTATCATTGCAATTGCAGTGGCTGTTCTTGGATATTTCTTCCTTTACAGAACAAAGACAGGATATGAACTCCGTCTTGCCGGTGAAAATGAAGAATTTGCAAGATACTCAGGAATCAGTATTGTGAAAGTTATCATGATCTCCCAGCTTCTGGGTGGTTTTGTTGCAGGTTTAGGCGGTGGCGTGGAAATGCTCAGCCCGATTTACGCAAGATTTACCTGGACTTCTCTGTTAGGATATGGATGGGATGCGATCATTATCTGTACACTTTCCAAAAAGAACCCATTGTATACACCTTTTGCAGCTTTGTTCCTTGCTTATCTGCGTACAGGAGCTTCTATCATGGCACGAAGAACAGACGTTACACTGGAGATCGTTCAGATCACACAGGGTATCATTATCCTGCTTGTAGTTGCTGAACAGTTCCTGAGCAAGTATAAACATAAGATCATTGCAAAAGAAGCAAAAGCAGCACTGAAAGATGAGGAGGCGGTATAGGTATGTGGAGTGCGATTTTATCCCCTGACTTTTTTTCAACGATTTTAAGATCGGCAACTCCGATCCTGTTTGCAACCCTGGCAGCCGCTGTTGCAGCGAAAGCTGGAATCTGTAACATGGCTCTTGAGGGAATCATGCTGTTTTCTGCTCTGTTCGGAGTTATTTTTTCATCACTGACTCATAGCGCATGGCTGGGACTTCTGATCACTATGGTGATTGGCGGACTGATTGGTCTGATCCTTGCATTCTTTATCCTGAATCTGAAGACGGATGAGATTCTGGCAGCTATCGCTATTAACCTGACGGCGACTGGTGGAACTGTATTACTTCTGGTTGCAGTATCCGGAGACAGAGGTGTTTCTTCTTCTATCCGAAGTGTGTCTGCACCGTCAGTAGTGATTCCGTTTATTGAGAAGATTCCGTTTATCGGAAGTGTTCTTTCCGGACAGAATATTCTGACATGGTTTTCTATCCTGGCAGTGATCCTGCTTCATCTGTTTCTGTATAAAACACCTCTGGGACTTGCAATTCGTGCAGTTGGCGAGAATAAGAATGCAGCAGAATCCGTAGGTATCAGCTCAAGAAAGATTCAGTACATCGCACTGATCATTAGTGGTGTGCTGGCAGCGATGGGCGGTTTCTATCTGTCCGGTGGATATATGAATATGTTCACAAAGGATATGGCGGGCGGCCGAGGCTTTATTGCTCTGGCAGCAGCAAGCATGGGTGGAAATACTCCGATTGGTGGTTTCCTCGTATCCCTGCTCTTTGGTATTGCACAGGCGGTTGCAAACGTTATGCAGCTTACCTCCGTTATGCCATATGAAATTATCCTGATGGTACCTTATCTGACAACTCTGGTCGGACTTGGTGTTTACTATTATGGACAGAAAAAGAAAAAAGAGCGTCTGAGTGGTAAGTAAAAAGAAGAGTAATAAAGTAACAGGTGAAAATGTGTCGCCTGAATGCTTTAAGCAAGAAAATCCCTGCTTATATTGCGGTATAGCAATAAGCAGGGATGCTTGTATACGGGATACTTCAAAAATTTAGTTTTGCAAATTCCTCATCCGGAAGAATAGCGGATGGAGTTGACACAACAGCAGAGGAAACACGGTTTGCCTTTGCGATAGCATCATGTAAGCTGTCTCCATTTTTCAGACAGGCGATGACAGAGCCGATGTGTGAATCTCCTGCCCCGATGGTGTCTGCCTGAGTGGTTGGTACCGGCGGGACGATTTCTTCGGTAGTTCCGTCGAAATAATAGCAGCCTTTTTCGCCGAGGGTGATGATCACGGTGTTATGCGTCTTGCTATAGAGGTATGCACCGGCTTCTGAAACAGATGATTTCTGGCTGACTTCCAGTGCTTCTGTCTCATTAAGGTGCAGAATCGGTGAGAGGTTGTAAATGCGATTTACAAGAGCAGGATCAATGACAGTGAGTCGTGGTCCAGGGGCGAAGAAAACAGTAAGTTCCGGATTCTTTTCCAGGAACTCTACGACATTACTTCCGGTAGTTTCTTCAATTTCAAGACCACAGATGTATACAGAATCAATTTCTTCTGTATCAATAAGGTTAAACCAGTCTTTCTGGAAGAGATATTCTGCGCCATGATAGGAGATGAAGGTGCGTTCGCCGCTTTTCTCTACGAAACAGTAACAGCAGCCATTGTCCATGTCAGGAGACGGGATAGGGCTGGAGATTCCTTTTTTCTTTAATTCTTCCCTTACGAAATATCCGTAGACTCCTGTGCCTACAGGAGAAAAAAGAATGTAAGGAACCTGAAAGTGACGGACGGAATCAGATACATTATAAGCGCATCCGCCCAGAGACATATGCTGGCTGCGGACGTGGACATCTTCTCCGGTTGTGGGGAGAGAATCAACAAGATTTACAATAACATCTACAACAGTAGAACCAATAATCAGTGCTTTTTTCATGATGGAAAACTCCTTTTGGTGTAATTATGAGAAATATGCTACCACACATGGATTTTACTGGCAATATAGAAAGGGTGAATTTATGCAGAAAACAATTTTACTTCAGAGTGCAGGGATTCTGGATGAAGAAGCGAAATGCACACTGAAACAGAATGTTTATATTAAAGATGGAAAAATCTTCAAGATCGTTGCAGAGAATGAAGATGACCACTCTGTTGTGGCAGATGAGACGATCGACTGCAGCAAATACTTTGTGAGCCCAGGTCTGGCAAATCTTCATACTCATACCGCTATGAATATTTTTAAGGGAATTGCAGAGGACGTAACTGCAGATGCCTGGTTTAATGAAATGATCTGGCCATATGAGAGCAAGATGACGGATGATGATGTTTATATTGGAACATTGATGGGAATCTCTGAGATGATCAATAATGGTGTGACTGTTTTTGCAGATCACTATTTCGGAGAGGAACAGGTTCTGAAAGCTGTAAAAGAGACAGGAATCCGCGGAGACCTGGCACCGACATTATTTGGTATGACTCCTGGTTTTCACGAGCGTCTGGCGCAGGTAAAAGAATTTATTCTGGAGCATAGAAATGATTCAGATAAAATCGCATTTCATATGGGACCACATGCCAATTATACCTGCCCGTCACCGACTCTGAAAGAAATCATTGATGTGGCTAAGGAACTGGATCTGCCAATTCATCTTCATGTATCCGAAGAAGATGTACAGGTCGAGAAAGCCAGAAAAGAAACAGGGATGACACCGTTTGGAATTCTTCATGAGGCGGGCGGATTTGACTGTAAGGTGCTGATTGGACATGGACTGTGGATCGAAGAGGATGACCTGAAATATTTAAGAGATGATACCTGGTTTGCATTTTGTCCTAAGACCTATATGAAGCTGGCTTCTGGTAAGGGTGGATTCTTTGATCATTATAAGAAGTTAAACTATGGTTTTGGAACAGATGGAGCGGCAAGCTCTAATACGCTGAATCCGATGGAGCAGGCGAGACTTTTTGGACTGCTTGGAAAGTATCAGGACAGAAACTCTGCAGCATATACAGCTGAGGAAATCTGGAAACATCTGATGGCAAGCCACCAGGCATTTCCGTTTGGAAGCGGAAGAATGAAAGAGGGAGCACCGGCTGATCTGGTTATCTGGGATCTTTACCAGCCGGATACATTCCCATTCTACAACCCGATTTCATCGATCCTTTACAGCAGCAACAGTCAGAGTGTAAAATATACTATGGTAGCAGGTGAATTCCTGAAATATGATGGTAAGCTGAAAATGGATACAGATGCGCTGACAAAAGAAGCAATCCGTTTACAGAAAGATCTTCTGGCGAGAGGCAAGGGAAAAGCGGAAGTTACTTACTAAAATAAATATGTACTTCATGGCAGTGAAAAAATGTTCATGTTATGGAAAAATGATTGTTCATTTTATTTTTTGAAACATTTTAAATGCTGCTATAGAGATAAAAAACAAAAAAGGAGGAAATGACTATGTGTATTCCAACACCACACAATACTGCAAAGAAAGGTGACATTGCAAAGAAAGTTCTGATGCCGGGAGATCCGCTGCGTGCGAAATATATCGCAGAGACATACCTGGAGAATCCTGTATGCTTTAATACAGTAAGAAATATGTTTGGTTATACCGGAACATATAAAGGAGAGCAGGTATCCGTTATGGGCGGTGGAATGGGTATGCCGTCTATGGGTATTTACAGCTATGAGCTTTACAATTTCTATGATGTAGAGAAGATCATCCGTATCGGTTCTGCCGGTGCTTTACAGGATGATGTAAATGTAATGGATGTTGTAATCGCTATGAGCGCATGCACAGATTCTAATTATGGAAGCCAGTATCAGTTACCGGGAACTTTTGCACCGACTGCAAGCTATAATCTGGTTGCGAGAGCAGTAGAGGTTGCAAAGGAACAGGGAACTCCGGTTCATGTAGGTACGGTTGTATCTTCTGATGTGTTCTATAGTGATAATCCGGAAACTTCTAAGGCATGGAGAAAAATGGGCGTTCTTTGCGCAGAGATGGAGTGCGCAGCGCTGTTTATGAATGCTGCAAGAGCTGGTAAGGAAGCGCTGGGTATTCTTACTATTTCTGACCATATGTTCAGAGAAGAAGCGATTTCTGCAGAGGCTCGCCAGACTTCCTTTAATAAGATGATGGAGATTGCGCTGGGAATCTAATCTAAGTGCAATGACAGTTAGAGTGACAGGAAAGCCCCTTGGCTGGTATGTGGTATATCAGACAGGGGGCTTTTTACAACATAATTAATCAAAATAAGTAGCGAAAGCAGATTGTGAACAGTAATAATGTGGGTGATTAATGACGACTGTTCTCAAGAAGAATAATTGAAAGTTCTCTCATTTTGTGTTAAAATAAAAACAATATGGGAGGTATTTTGAATGCAAATTAGAAAATCGGCGGAGGATTATTTGGAGACAATTTTAGTGTTGTCTAAGCAGGGGGGCGGTGTTCGTTCCATTGATATTGCAACGATGCTTGGCGTATCGAAACCGAGTGTGAGTCATGCGATGAAGCTGTTACGTGAGGATGGTTATATTGCAATGGACCGTTATGGCACAGTGACACTTCTGGATAAAGGGGCACAGATTGCGACTCATATTTATGAGCGCCATACAGTATTAAGTAAAATGCTGGAGCATCTCGGAGTGAGTCCGGAGATTGCGAAAGAAGATGCGTGTAAGCTGGAACATGATCTGAGTGATGAGAGCTTTGCGAAGATAAAAGAGCACTTCCACAAGGTAATTGGGGAAGTTGAGTAGCAGATAAGAAAAACGATATGAAAAGTTGTCTGTGGAAAGATATCGTATGCTTTTAAATAATAAATCGGAAAGAAATCAATAAGAAACAGATTTCTTTCCGATTTTTATGTATGTATTAAATGATGTAAATTTTGGCTTTGGCTGCAAAAATCAGTCTCACTTTCGATTGCCCGTTTCTTTCAAAGTATTATGCAGATTGCTTCTGTGGAAGCTGTGCAAGTATGATCGCAGCAAACATGATGATGCATCCAAGGATTTCTTTTGCGCTTAACTGCTGGCCGAGGATGATCCATCCGGCTAGGACAGAGATGCAGGATTCCAGACTGAGTATCAGGGATGCTATGGTTGGGTTCATGTTTTTTTGTCCGATGATTTGCAAGGTGTAGGCTACTCCGCATGACATAACACCTGCGTAGAGGATTGGCTGCCATGCTGCCAGGATGGATGAGAGTTCCGGATGCTCAAGGAGCAGAGCGGGAATGCCGGAAAGGATACCACATGTCAGGAACTGAATGCAGGAGAGTTTTACTCCGTCTACTTTTGGAGAAAAGTAGTCGATGACCAGTATATGCAGTGAAAATAGAAATGCGCATACCAGTACGAGCAGATCTCCTTTTCCGATAGAAAATCCATCTGTGATGCACAGGAGATAAAGTCCGATCAGAGCCATTGCAACGGCAGCCCAGATAAATTTCGTGCATTTTTTGCCAAGGAACAGTCCGATGACAGGGACGATCACAATATAACAGGCAGTGATAAAGCCGGCTTTTCCGACGGTTGTATACTTGAGGCCAAACTGTTGGAAATTGCTTGCCAGACAGAGGCAGATACCGCAGGCGATACCGCCGATAATCAGAGCTTTTTTCTCCTGCATATTGGATACAGTATTACTTGAGGTGTCAGATCTGCCAGATGCTTTGGAAACAGAATTAGAAGGAGAGTTTCTCTTTTGAAGAATAAAAATCAATGGAATCAGAACGACTGCTCCGATAAGGGAACGGACGGCATTAAAAGTAAAGCCTCCTACGTATTTCATTCCTACGCTTTGAGCCACAAAAGCGATACCCCAGATGATCGCTGCGAGAAGCAGGAGCAGGGAATTTTTTAAAGGGATCTGTTGTTTTTGCATGATGTGTGTAATCCTTCCTTATATTAATGTGTAAATAGAATGTATAAAATGTGGATAAAACAAAATATTTATTCATTCAGTGTGGACAGAAGCACTGAAATTTGTAACTGTTCAGTGCCCTCATAGTTATAAAATGTTTCAAATGTATTTTAAGAGTGCCGGTGCCTTATTGACCTGAAAATGAATAAACACTTTCATAATTATACATCATAGATGTAAAAAGAGAAAGAAGATTGTAGAAATAAAAAGAAGCCTCTGCAGGAGACTTCTTTTTGTAAATGTGTATCTGATATAAATATCAGATAAAGATATATTTCAAAATAAACAGTACAGCAAGCACATACATCAGTGCACTGATTTTCTTTTCTTTTGCTTTACCTGTAACAACGTTGATGATCACATAGGAGATAACACCCATGGAGATACCTTCGGAAATGCTGTACAGGAACGGCATTGCAATGATTGCGATAAATGCCGGGATTGCTTCAGTCATGTCGTTGAAGTCAATCTTAGTTACTGATGTGAGCATCAGGAATCCAACGATGATCAGAGCCGGTGCTGTGGCAAAGGACGGGATTGCCAGGAAGATCGGGGATAACAGCAGTGATAATCCGAAAAGGATGGCTGCTACCAAGGAAGTAAGTCCTGTACGTCCGCCTTCAGCAACACCGGAAGCACTCTCTACGAAAGTAGTAACTGTGGAAGTACCACACATAGCACCTACTGTAGTTCCTACAGCGTCAGAGAGAAGAGCGCCCTTGATGTTCGGAAGTTTGCCTTCTTTGTCAAGCATATCAGCTTTGGAAGCAACACCGATCAGGGTTCCCAGAGTATCAAACATATCTACAAACAGGAATGCAAACATAATGACTACGAAATCAAGTGTGAAGACAATGGAGAAGTCCATTTTCATAAATGTGGGAGCCATGCTTGGAATGGAGATTCCGTTTGAAAAATCAGGCAGGAGGCTGAACCAGCCGGCTGCAGGATCAGGTTTGTAAAGTCCTGTCAACTGACAGATAATTCCAAGTCCCCATGTGATCAGGATACCCCAGAGAATGTTTCCTTTTACACCCTTAACAAGAAGGATGGCAGTGATCAGAAGTCCGATCAATGCAAGCAGAACAGTGATTCCCTCAGTATTAAATGTTCCGCTGGATACGGAAGATTTAAAGGAAAATACGCTTACCAGAGTAGAGTCATTGTTAACTACGATCTTTGCATTCTGCAGTCCGATAAAGGCAATGAAAAGACCGATACCGACGGATACTGCATGTTTCAGGTTCATTGGAATAGCGTTAAAAATCGCTTCACGCACATTAGTGAGTGATAAAAGGATAAAAATAATACCTTCTACAAATACAGCTGCCAGTGCCTGCTGCCAGTTGTATCCCATGCCAAGAACAACTGTGTATGCAAAGTAGGCATTTAAGCCCATGCCCGGTGCAAGAACGAACGGGTAGTTAGAAAGCAGTGCCATCAGGCAGGTGGCAATAAAGGATGACAGTGCGGTCGCTGTAAAAACAGCTCCTCTGTCCATGCCGGACGCTTCCAGAATGTTTGGGTTTACTGCCAGAATGTAAGCCATTGTCATGAAAGTAGTGATACCAGCCATAACTTCTGTTTTTACGTCCGTGTGGTTTTCTTTGAGATGAAATAATTTGTCAAGGTTCATAATCTTTCCCCCTTTTGATTTAAAAATTGCCGTCGGGCTCTGTATTTCCTGCAGTTACAGAATCTTTCTTCCGGCTACATATTTAGCGGTAATATTGCGATCATCGGAAAGGTAGATCAGTCTTTCAAGTCTGTCCTTCGGAGAGAGTTTCAGTGGAGTTGGAATAGTGCTGTCATTAAGCACAACCGCATCAAATTCATACCCTTCCTTAAAGCTTCCAACCTTTCCAAAGAAGGAACCGCCTCCTTCTGTTCCCATATAAAAGGCTTCTTCAACAGTGAGCGGCTTCATGGAAGAATCAACCAGTCGCCAGTACAGCTTGGAAACCTGAATAGCATCAGCTATGGCACGCAGAATAGAAACGGAAGTTCCACCTGCAATGTCAGAGCCCAGTCCGATGTGTAAACCTTCATCCAGATAACGTCTCGCAGGAGAGATACCTGAGGCGAGATTTGTGTTGGATTGCGGACAATGAGCAATATAAACGCCCTGCTTCTTCATAAGAGCAATTTCTTCATCCGAAGAATGAACACAATGAGCCATGATCGTCGGACAGTCACCGCCGAAAAGATCGAACTGGCTATAGGCTTCTCCATAAAAATGTGTATTCGGACAAAGCTCCTTCACCCAGGCAATTTCACCGAAATTCTCGGAAAGGTGTGACTGCATCGGCAGATGATACTTTTTCTGAATCTCCGAAAGCTTCTCCATCAGTGCATCAGAACAGGACGGAGTAAATCTCGGAGTAAGAATTGGCTTTACATTTTCAAACTTATCAAGCGTATCCTCAATCCACTGAACCGTAGCATCAGCAGAAACCTGAGCACTCTCTTCCTGCAATTGCGGAGAGCCGTTGCGGTCCATATTTACCTTGCCGACCATAGCTTTTATTCCGGTTTTATCCAGTTGTTCCATCAGGATCTCGGTAGCGGGGACATGCAAAGTTCCGAAAATACATGCTCTTGTATTCGGGCTCTTCTTCATATCCTCAGCGAAAATAGAATAAGCCTCTTTTGCGAACTCCGTATCTTCATAACGCGCTTCCTGCGGAAAAGTATAAGTATTCAGCCAGTCCAGCAGCTCCAGATCCATACCCGAGGCACGAAACGTATACTGCGGAGCATGAAGATGCAGATCAGTCAGTCCCGGAATGATCAGCTCATCACCAAAATCTGTGCATGAGATTCCTGCAAATTTCTCAGGAAGCTCATCAAACACCCCTGCACATCGCCCATCTTCACATACCAAATATCCATTTTCAGTGATGGAAAGTTCCGTCAGAGAATTACTGTAACAAATAGTACCCTTTAATGCAAAAATCTGTTTGTTCATAATCATACCTTCTTTCTTTGTGATTAAGGAAAGGCAAAAAAAATCTACCGATGCTGCCTTTACCTCATGCTATCCCTATGTGGACACAGAACTTATAGACAACTATTACGGTAGTTGGTAGAAACATCCAACCGATTATGGACATATATAAGTTTCTTGCTATTGTTTATAAAATGATTATAAAATATTTAGAGTTGACTGTCAATTCTTTTGATGATTTAAATTAATTAAAAAAACGGCACGGTCTACTTTTTTATGACCATGCCGATTTTACTCATTGCGTTTTATGATTATTTGTTTTCTAACTCCGCACGTTTCTTATCAAGAAGTTTCTGGAGCTGTTCGATTTCTTCTACTGTGATTCCATCGGATTCCAGAAGCGCTGTCATCATTTCTACCGGGCTTATCTTTCTGCTTTTGGCATTTCCTTTTAAGTAATCCTCTCTTGAAAGAAGAGGGGTATAATTTCTTGCATAGACCTTGCCGTTCATAGAAGTTCCTGCGACTTTGATAATGTTCTCTTTTAAAAGAAGCTCCAGGCATCTTCGTACAGTTGGCATTTTCAGCTCCGGTGCAATGTCATTGATCTCAAAAGCAGACAATGGTCTTCCTTCTTCCCAAAGCACATTCATAATATCATAACGTTTACCTTTTAAGATGTCCATCTTAAGATCTCCTTCCATTTTTAACCAGATATTACTATAATAAAGAAATATCAGATTAATTACAATTACAGAGACCTTACACTGAGTTACAGTCCTTTTACAAAATTATCTCAACCAGTTGATAATTTCGTCATAAAACGAGTTGCTTTTTCTCAAGTCGTGCATATACCCACTCTCTGAAAAGTGCGTAGATTACAGAGACTGTCGGGATAAAGATCAGCATTCCCACAATTCCCATCAGGCTTCCGCCGAGAGTTACGGCTACCAGTACCCAGATAGATGGAAGTCCTACGGAACCGCCTACCACATGAGGATAAATCAGGTTACCTTCAATTTGCTGTAAAATAAGGAACAATCCAAGGAAGAGGACGGCTTTTACCGGGCTTACCATCAGGATCAGGAAGAAAGCAACCCAGCATCCAATGATTCCGCCGAATACAGGAATTAATGCTGTAAAGGAGATCAGGACTCCAACCAGCATGGCATATGGGAAGCGCAGGATTGTCATAGATACGAAGAACATGCTTCCGAGGATGACTGCTTCTATGCACTGACCTGTAATGAAACTGGAAAAGATTCTGTTTGCCAGATTCCATACGTGTGCCAGATATCTGACCGGCTTTTCCGGGAATAATGCGTACATTGCTTTTTTTATCTGCTGCATGAGTTTTTCTTTCTGGAGAAGAACATAGCAGGCAAAGACAAAGCCGATGGAGACATTCATGGCTGTTGTGAGGAGTCCCATGGTAATTGATACGGTGGATGAAACAATGTTGTTGACTCCGCTTTTGAGTACGCTGAGTACGGAATCGATCATTTTGCCGGGCTCAATGTTAAGGGACTGGGTCCATTTCACAATTTCCGGGTTGTTTCCGGATACGTTATCAATCCATTTCTGGAATGCAGGGATGTTTTCCTCGATTTTCTTTGCGATATTTACAAATGTTGAGCCGAGCTCCGGGACTACTACCAGCATAACGATTATGATTATGCAGATTACGAAGCCGATGGAGAGCAAAAGACTGATGGGGCGGGCTAATTTTTCGGCCGCTTTTTTCTTTTGTTCAAGGGCTTTGCCGAACAGGTGGTGTTCTATGAATTTCATTGGGACATTCAAGATGAATGCGATTCCGAAGCCGATGATGAATGGGAATAAAAAGCTAAGGAGGACTTTGGCGGTGTTGATGACTATGTTCAGGTTCTGGACGCCGAGGTATAGGAGAACGGCGAAGGCTATGAGCCATCGGATTTTTTTCATGGTTTCTTTGTCTAGCTGCATTGGCGGTGATTCCTTTCTTTGATTGTATATAGGGTTGGAAGTATTGTAGCATATTTTGAAGATAAAAGGGACGCTTAGAAAAATATTTTATTTCCTATGCGGTTTCGGCATCTAAGGGATTGCTATAAGCCATCCGAAATCTGCTAAAAGCATGAGAAGAAAAGTCTGGATTACTCGCTGCGCTCAGACAGAGGACTTATTTTGGGAGTTTGAACATTATAAAAAAGAAACAGCCAGACGGATCAAAATCCTGTCTGGCTGTAATAGGTTCTGTTTAATTATTTCTTGTTCTGCTCAACTTCTTTTAACATCATTGCGCGAACTTTCAGTGGAAGTCCGAATAGTGTGATGAATCCGTCTGCATCATGGTGGTCATAGAGGTCACCTGTTGTGAAGGATGCAAGAGACTCGTTGTAGAGGCTGTATGGAGAAGTTGTACCGGCTTTGATGATGTTGCCTTTGTACAGTTTGAATTTCACTTCACCTGTTACATATTTCTGTGTGGACTCAACGAATGCCTGAATTGCCTCGCGAAGCGGTGTGTACCATTTTCCTTCGTAAACAACCTGAGCGAACTGGCTGCCAAGTTTCTTCTTGGTTTCCATTGTCTCGCGGTCAAGTGTAAGTTCTTCGAGCTGTTCATGAGCTGCCATAAGGATTGTTCCGCCAGGAGTCTCATATACGCCACGGGATTTCATGCCAACAACACGGTTTTCAACGATGTCAACGATACCGATACCGTTCTCGCCACCTAATTTGTTGAGCTCTGTGATGATCTCGGAAACTTTCATTTCTTTGCCGTTTAATGTTTTCGGAACACCCTGCTCGAATGTCATTGTTACTTCTGTTTCTTTATCAGGAGCTTTCTCAGGTGTAACGCCTAAAACAAGCATGTTGTCATAGTTTGGAGCCTGGGAAGGATCTTCCAGTTCCAGACCTTCATGGCTGATATGCCATAAGTTTCTGTCGCGGCTGTAGCTGTGGCTTGCATCGAATGGAAGGTCGATTCCGTGAGCTTTACAGAATGCAATCTCATCCTCACGTGACTGCATGGTCCATTTGTCTGTCATACGCCATGGAGCGATGATCTTGATGTCAGGAGCAAGAGCTTTGATGCCAAGTTCGAAACGGATCTGGTCATTACCTTTACCTGTAGCACCGTGGCAGATAGCAACTGCGCCTTCTTTACGTGCAATCTCAACTAATTTTTTAGCGATTGCCGGACGGGCCATGGATGTACCAAGGAGATATTTGTGTTCGTATACAGCACCTGCCTGTACACATGGAACGATGAAGTCATCACAGAATTCATCTACGATATCTTCAATATATAATTTGGAAGCACCGGAAAGCTTTGCTCTTTCATCCAGTCCATCCAGTTCGTTTCCCTGACCGCAGTTTACGCAGCAGCAGACAACATCATAATCAAATGTTTCTTTTAACCATGGGATTAAGGCTGTGGTATCAAGACCGCCTGAGTATGCTAAAACGACTTTTTCTTTCATGATTGTATTCCTCCTGAAATTGGATTTTATTATTTTCCTGATTTGTAAAAATTTCCTGAGATATCCGTTTGCCGAAAGTAAATGAATAGGTCGGGAGTTCAGCGCATTATTTTTGAATAAATGCGGTAATTTCTGATTGAAATTTTTGAATAAATATTCAATGCGGAACAAGTTGATTTCGTGTGATTCCGCTTAACAAGTGATAATATACACCTTTTTTTATAAATATGCAATAGAAAAATGCAAAAAAGTTTTATCTGCTTTTGCATAAATATGCAACATAATATAGGAAAAGACAGGGGGAAATCTGTGAAGTGAAATAAAATCCATGTAAAAACATTGAAAAATGACTATTGCATATTATGCAGGTAAGATGTATAATTAGTCCAGCACTCTGATAGAGTAAAGTTTTACTATGAAATGAAGATCGCCGGATGAGGCGAAGATGGAGGAAATTATTATGATTAAAGCAGGAATTATCGGTGCCACAGGATATGCAGGTAACGAGATCGTGAGACTGCTTCTGGGACATAAAGATGTGGAAATTGCGTGGTATGGTTCAAGAAGTTATATTGACCAGAAATATTCAGATGTTTACCAGAACTTTTTTAAACTGGTAGATGCCAAATGTATGGATGATAATATGGAAGCATTAGCTGATGAAGTGGATGTGATCTTTACAGCAACTCCGCAGGGACTTTGTGCTTCTTTAATTAATGAAGGAATTCTTTCCAAAGCGAAGGTAATCGACCTGAGTGCGGATTTCCGTATTAAAGATGTGAAGAAATATGAGAAATGGTATGGTATCGAGCATAAAGCTCCACAGTTTATTGATGAGGCGGTTTATGGTTTATGTGAGATTAACCGTGAGGATATCAAGAAAGCCAGACTGATCGCGAATCCGGGATGTTATCCGACATGTTCTACACTTTCTATTTATCCGCTGATCAAAGAGGGACTGATCGATCCGTCTACCATTATTATTGATGCGAAGTCCGGTACTTCAGGAGCTGGACGTGGAGCGAAGGTTGCTAATCTTTTCTGCGAAGTGAATGAGAATATCAAGGCTTATGGTGTTGCAAGTCACAGACATACACCTGAGATTGAGGATCAGCTTGGTTATGCGTGCGGTAAGGAAGTGCTGATTAATTTTACACCTCATCTGATTCCTATGAACCGTGGTATTCTGGTGACTGCTTATGCTTCTCTGACTAAGGATGTTTCTTATGAAGAAGTAAAGGCAGTTTATGATAAGTATTATGAGAAGGAGACTTTCGTTCGTGTGCTTGATAAGGATGTTTGTCCGCAGACTAAGTGCGTGGAGGGAAGTAATTATGTGGATGTGAACTTTAAGATTGATCCGAGAACTCACAGAGTTATTATGATGGGGGCTATGGATAATCTGGTTAAAGGTGCTGCAGGACAGGCTGTGCAGAATATGAATCTGATGTTTGGGTTCAAGGAATCTGAAGGTCTGTTGCAGGTGCCGATGTGTCCGTGATAGATTAATGGGAAGGGACGCTCCGGAAATTATTTGTTTTTGAACGCGGTTTCGGGGCTTAGTAACTCTAAGTGTTCAGAAATTTGCTAAAAGCGTGGAAAAAAAGCTCAAACTCGCTGCGCTCAGACAGTGAGCTTTTTTTCCACAACGCAAATTCCTGAGCACTAAGAGTTACTACAGTCCCTGCAAATGCGTTCAAAAACAAATAATTTCCGGAGCTGACTTTTCCCATGAACTGGTTGGGCGACTGCGCAGGGGACCTGCGGCAGTCTGGGGAAGTTGTGGAAATGTAAGGAGGATTTGATTATGAAGATTATAGAGGGCGGCGTTACGGCGGCTAAGGGATTTAAGGCAGCGGCTGCTGCGGCTGAGATTAAGTATAAGGGCAGAACGGATATGGCTATGGTTTACAGTGAGGTGCCTTGTGTGGCTGCGGGGACTTTTACTACGAATGTGGTGAAGGCTGCGCCTGTTAAATGGGATCAGGATATTGTTTATAATCATCCGTCTGCGCAGGTGGTGATCTGTAACAGTGGTATTGCCAATGCATGTACTGGTGCAGAAGGGTATGGTTATTGTAAGGAGACTGCGGCTGCGGCTGCGGAGGTTTTGAATGTGGCTGCGGACAGTGTGCTGGTTGCTTCTACCGGTGTTATTGGTATGCAGGTTCCGATTGACCGTATTAAGAATGGTGTGAAGATGATGGCTCCGAAGCTGGATGGTTCTCTGGAGGCAGGTACTGAGGCTGCGAAGGCGATTATGACTACTGATACTAGGAAGAAGGAAGTTGCTGTTCAGGTTGAGATTGGTGGTAAAACTGTTACGATTGGTGGTATGTGTAAGGGCTCGGGTATGATTCATCCGAATATGTGCACCATGCTTGGTTTTGTGACTACGGATGCGAAGATTTCCAAGAAGATGCTGCAGGAGGCATTAAGTGAGGATGTTAAGGATACCTACAATATGGTTTCTGTTGATGGAGATACTTCTACCAATGATACAGTGCTTCTTTTGGCCAATGGTCTGGCTGAGAATCCGGAGATCACAGAGAAGGGTGAGGATTACCAGACCTTCAAGGCTGCGCTGAATTATATTAATACTACTCTGGCGAAGAAGATTGCAGGTGATGGAGAGGGTGCGACTGCACTGTTTGAGGTCAAGATCATTGGTGCAGAGTCTAAGGAACAGGCGGTTACACTGAGTAAGTCTGTTGTTACTTCTTCTCTGACAAAGGCTGCTATCTACGGACATGATGCAAACTGGGGAAGAATCCTGTGTGCTATGGGATATTCCGGTGCGAAGTTTGATCCTGAGAAGGTGGATCTGTTCTTTGAGAGTAAGGCTGGTAAGATTCAGATTATCGAGAATGGTGTGGCTGTGGATTACAGTGAAGAAGAGGCAACGAAGATTCTTTCTGAGGAAGCTGTCACAGCAATTGCTGATGTGAAGATGGGTGATGCTACAGCAACTGCATGGGGCTGTGACCTGACCTATGATTATATAAAAATCAATGCAGATTATCGTTCATAACAAAATCCTGTGAATAAGGATGATTTTAACCGAATCAGGTAAGTCTCCTGCTTTAATTGCGAAAAGCAATAAGCAGTGGATGAAGAACAGACATTGACTGGAAAAAGGAGAGAATAATGGTTAATCAGAAATATTTGGACAAGGCGGAGGTGCTGATCGAGGCGCTTCCTTATATTCAGAGATTTAATCGTAAGATTGTGGTTGTAAAGTACGGCGGAAGTGCCATGCTGGATGATGAGCTGAAGAAGAATGTTATCAAGGACGTTGTTCTTCTGAAGCTGGTTGGTTTTAAACCGATTATTGTTCATGGTGGTGGTAAGGAAATCAGCCGCTGGGTTGGCAAGGTTGGTATGGAGCCGAAATTTATCAATGGTCTTCGTGTAACAGATAAAGATACTATGGAGATCGCAGAGATGGTTCTTGCGAAGGTGAATAAGGAACTGGTTGCCATGGTGGAATCTCTCGGCGTAAATGCTGTAGGTATCAGCGGTAAAGATGGTGGTCTGCTGAAATGCCGCAAGAAACAGACAGAGGGCGGAGACATTGGATTTGTAGGCGAGGTTACAAAGGTTGAGCCGAAGATCCTGGAAGATCTTCTGGAGAAAGATTTCCTGCCGATCATTTTCCCGGTAGGCTATGATGATAATTTTGCTACTTATAATATTAATGCAGATGATGCGGCGTGTGCCATTGCAGAGGCTGTTCATGCCGAGAAACTGGCATTTCTTTCTGACATTGAAGGCGTTTATAAGGATAAAGATGATCCCTCCAGTCTGATCTCTGAGCTTCATGTAGATGAGGCTGAGAAACTTATCAGTGACGGTTATGTAGGCGGAGGTATGATTCCGAAGCTGAAAAACTGTATTGATGCCATTGAAGAAGGTGTTAAAAGAGTACATATCCTTGACGGAAGAATTCCTCACAGTTTACTGCTGGAAATCTTTACAAACAAAGGTATTGGTACTGCAATCTTAAGAGAAGACGGGGAGAAATATTATAATGAACATGAATGAACAGATGAAGGAATCAGAAGAGAATATCCTTCACACTTATAATCGTTTTCCTGTTGTTTTTGAAAAAGGACAGGGATGTTATTTATATGATTCCGAGGGAAAGGAATATCTGGATTTTGCAGCAGGTATCGCTGTAAATTCTCTGGGATATCATTATCCGGGATATGACGAAGCATTAAAAGATCAGATTGATAAGCTGATGCATATTTCCAATTTATATTATAATGAACCGATTATCGAGGCAGGTGCGAAGCTGGTAAAGGCAAGCAAAATGAGCAAGGCATTCTTTACCAACAGTGGTACGGAAGCAATCGAAGGTGCTTTAAAAGCTGCTAAGAAATATGCATATGTACGTGACGGACATGCAGACCATGAGATCATTGCAATGAACCATTCCTTCCATGGAAGAAGTATCGGTGCTCTTTCTGTAACAGGAACTGCTCATTACAGAGAGCCGTTTGAGCCGCTGATGGGTGGTGTGAAGTTTGCAGATTTCAATGATCTGGAGAGTGTAAAAGCTCAGATCACAGATAAGACCTGTGCAATTATTACTGAGGTTGTTCAGGGTGAGGGCGGTATCTACCCGGCGAAGAGAGAATTTCTGGAAGGTCTGCGCCAGATCTGTGATGAGAAGGATATTATGCTGATCTTTGATGAGATTCAGTGTGGTATGGGAAGAACCGGTTATTATTTTGCATGGCAGGCATATGGTGTACAGCCGGATATTATGACAAGTGCCAAGGCTCTTGGCTGCGGTGTGCCGGTTGGCGCATTTGTATTAAGTGAGAAAGCTGCCAAAGCTTCTCTGGAGCCTGGAGATCATGGTACTACTTACGGAGGAAACCCGTTTGTATGTGCTGCAGTCAGCAAGGTATTTGAGATTTATGAGAATGATAAGATCATTGAACATGTACAGGAAATGACTCCATATCTGGAACATAAACTGGATGAAATTGTTGCGAAACATGAATGCGCTGCAACAAGACGAGGCATGGGCTTCATGCAGGGAATCGTGATCCAGGGCCGCCCTGTAGGTGAAGTTGTAAAGGCTGCGCTGGCAAAAGGACTGCTGGTGATCTCCGCAGGCAGTGATGTACTGAGAATCGTACCTCCGCTTGTGATCACAAAAGAACATATCGATAAGATGGCTTCAATTCTGGATGAGTGTATGGAATAATTTTTCAAACACGCTCTAAGGCTGTTGCGTTTTGCAATGGCCTTCTTTTTTACAGAAGATATAATTGATATACAATACAGGAATATATGGATGAATTTTAGTTGTTGTTTTGGGAACAAGTTTAACAACCGTAGCAAGAATTTCCTCACCTCTATAGGTGATGGGATGAATTGCACATTCGAGCATGTCTGCTCAAA
>NZ_QRIL01000039.1 GCF_003471165.1 Ruminococcus sp. AM22-13
CATAAGCCTGCAGTTGTATTTGTAGATGAAGAGAATAAGATCAGCAGCACATTGGGGTCAGACCCCATAAAATTAAGTGCAAAATCAACAAGTGCCAGAGAAACATATTTTTTATAAAAATGCATAAACCAAAAAACTAAAAGCGAAATCTCTGTGAAGTTATCTCTTGTGTAGAATTTTTTCTTCAAAACTGATATACTCGTATGTATAGCAGCATATGAGTTAGGGGGTAGCAAATATGGCAGAATACATTCGTGAAGTCGAAAAAATTATTGATGCCTATCATAAACAAAATCCATTATTTTCTCTGAATAGAAAAACAGCATTATATAATGCACTAACCGTCTTTGAGGATGCTTGCCGCTTGGGTGGCACAACAAATCTTGCTCTAATCGGTGATAGCTTGGAGTATTCAATGCTAATCCGAGAACAATTAGATTCATTAAATGTTCTAATTCAATGGATATTTCAGGATTGTTCACATAAAGACACAGATACTTTGGATATGAAAATCATATCCGAGCGATATATAGAAACTGTACAGCTATTGCAGTTCCAAGCAAAGCAATATTCACCCATTTGTAGTGCATATATTAGCTACTCAAGAGGCCATTTTTCTGCAAGCGTAAATGAAACACAAAATACGATAACTTTCTTGGATAATCCGAAAAATAGAAGTATCGTAATATCTGATATGGTGGAATCAATATCCAGAGATCAGGCAATGGAGTCCAAATTTATGCCTACTCAGGATTTGTCATCGGCAAACAGTAAACTCATAGCTTCTATTAAGTTTCAAGACGGATGCATTTCATATAGTACCGATGAAAACATATGGGATTCTTTTTATGAAATGATGGAGCGTCAATGGGTTAATACCAGTGAATTACCGGAAGAATGGGAATTTGACAAGTTTTCAGTAAAAGACTTCAAGCAGTTTTGGATAGCGATAGCAACGCTTTGCTTTATTCACATGATAGCTTGCTTAAAAAGCGGAGCTCCTGGCGCTGATATTCAAGAAGCTGTTCTTATAAAATCACCGACTGAATTTGTGCAAATCATTGCAGATAAAACTGAACTCTCTACAGATAGTATATCTGCCATATTAAAATTACTAACATACAATAGTCGTTTGAAGAACAATGATATTGTATATCAACCTTTTGTCGAAATTGATAAGGATAGATTAGCCCTTGCTCCTCATTTGATTTTAGCAAGTAGGCCAGAAAGAAATCTAATCTCACTTATCCACAAACTAAGAGATAAATCATACTTTGACCTGACCAATTTGCGGGAAGGAATCATGCAAGATGAAATTGACGCTGTTACAGGAAAAATACCCAATATATTAGTTGCAAAAAATAAATCGCTTCCAGGCACCCTTCCAGATGTAGATTATGCTATATGGGATAAAGAAAGTAATTCCATTCTTATATGTGAATTAAAATGGCTTGTTGAAGCAGATTCAACTTCTGAGGTATTCGCAAGAGTTCAGGATTTAGAACATGGGTGTAGTCAGGTGTCGGATATGCTCACCTATGCGCAAAACCAGTGTTCGGACTTCTGTAACAAAGTGTTTGGCGTTGCTATATCGGATAACTTGCCGGTGGTTATGGGGTGTGTCGTTTCAAAAAAAGGAATTCGGGTAGACAATTCAGACATTCCGGTAATTAGCTTACAAACACTATTGGATTTGCTAAAGTGTAATAACGTCAACAATACCTTTGAGGCGATTAAAGAAAAATCCTATTTGCTTTCAACTCCCAAAAACTTTGAATTTGGATTACAAGCAATTTCGTATGCGGGATATACTTTTAAAATCCCTGCTCTAATAAAAGATCAGTCCACTATTTTTGGGACATATAGGCGTATTGGGCCCAAAATAGGAAGAAATGACCCTTGCCCATGTGGTTCTGGTAAAAAATATAAGAAATGTTGCGGACGCTAAAATTAGGCGGGGTACAGACCACAAAGGTCAGCACCCCGCCTAATTATTTGGTAAGCGCTTAGTTGGTTCTTTCCATGCTTATTTGGTAAGCGCTTAATTTTTAGGTATGATAGAAAAATCCCCGACTACTTTTCAGTAGTCGGAGCATCTTCACAATTCACATATGTTTGATTTGATTCGTTTGCACGATGTTCGATCTCAGCTTTGACGGTTTCGTTCCATGGAGCCAGAAGTTCTAATTCATCATCGCTCATCCTGTCATCAGGCAGTTTTTCCAGCAGATAAGTAAGATAGTGATAGACGTTTATTCCATTGGCTTTTGCCATTTCTACCATTGTGTACACGATAGCACTGGCCTGGGCTCCGTTTGGTGTATCGCAGAACAGCCAGTTTTTACGGTTATGTTCTTAAGCACATAACCGTAAAAACTGGGAGATGATCGATACGGTCAATGGAGCCAATAGTTCAGCGATCATCTACAGTATCGCAGAAACTGCAAAGGCGAATAACCTGAAACCTTTCGATTATTTCGAATATCTGCTTACGGAGATTCCCAAACATGTAGATGACAAAAACACAGATTTTCTTGCAGAACTTCTGCCATGGTCAGATATGTTGCCTGAAAACATTAGAAAGCCGCAAAAAGCCAGCGGAAAATAAACAGACCGCAAAAGCGGTCTGCTATTTGTCAAGGTACTCGTATTCTACCGTTTACGAGAAAACACAGAAAAATAGAATTATTTTGAGTCACAGATATAGAGTTACTCGATTTAGGCGGAAAAAGACTGGAAGTTCACATATTTGCATTTTTTGAAATTACTTATTGTTTTACAGAAATATTTGATTTAGAATGGTTGGTATAGTAGAATAATGGCGAAAAGATTTTTAAAGGAAAAATTGTTGAATAGATTTGTAGTAAAAAATATGAATGCAATCCAAAGAAAATGTTAGAATATTAAAGTAATATTGGGGTGCATGGAAGGAGTAAAAATGGATGAATGTAGAGAATATGAGACTTTGATTTGTGGTGATATAACGACAGAAAATATGTATGATTACCATGAAATAATGAAAAATTTATCAGACAAAATAAAAAAATTGACATATTTAATTATGAGTTATAATTGGGAAAATGGAAATGCAAATGTTGATATACCATTTTATTGCAGGAATGTGTTAGAATCATCACTTACAGCAATACTTGGCAGAATAGATCCGTTTAGGTTGATTACTGTATATAAAGTGCAGTCAGATCCATCGTATGATTTAGGAAAGCGAGCACAGACTGCTGTTGAGTGGGCTGGTGACATCGTAGCTAAAAGCAGTCCATCAGGAAATTTGTGGCAGTTTGATAAAAAGAAAGAAAGCTTTGATAGAGCGTTATTGGGAAATCATATGGGAGATGTGATATGGAAGCCATCTTTCAGAACATTGGGCGATTATATATCCGGTAATGAGTTGCAAAGTGAATGGTTAAATGAATTTGCTTCATATAATGAAGATGAGAATTTTGAACGATTGAAACATGAAGCTATGAGATTGTTTTCTTCATTTTCAAAAGGTGTTCATTCAGAATGTCTGGTAGATATAAATACTATGTTAGATAATCTAACTTTAAAAAGTTTAATTAAAGATATGTATAAACTATGTTCAATCATTGCTCTGGCAAGTCATTTTGTGGAGTTTTTGGCAACTAAAATTGAAATAGGAAGAGCGATATTTATATTTTTGCGGATTGAGGAGATGGTAGAAAATGTTTAATAGTGAAAGTAATTATGTAGAATTGATTTTAGCATGTGAGGATTTTTCAAAAGAAGATTTTGAGAAGTATCATTGCTTTTATAAATATGAAGAGAATATTATTGCCCAGTTAATGGCACATGGGCCAGTTTTATTAAAAGGAGGGCGAGGAACTGGAAAAAGTGCATTAATGATAGAAGCAAATCGTAGATTAATGGATAACGATAAGGCGTGTGGTATATATTTAAGCTTACGACATTTGAGTTTATTACGTTCCAGAGGAGAAACATATGAAAGGGAGTTTTTAAGAATATTAAATGACGTAGTTAAGAAAACTGCACAAGATAGATATTCATATGATTTTTCTTGTGAATTGGAATTGTATGATGTGCAAAAGGAAATTATTAAGTTTTCTGAGCATATAGGAAAAAGAATAGTGTTGTTTTTTGATGATGCAGCACATATAGGAAGAGAAACGGGGCTGGAAGAATTTTTTGATATATTTAGAACTCTATCAAGTAGTTTAGTTTCGTGTAAAGCGGCGATATATCCGGGAGTAACTAGGTTCGGAACTCGTTTTGATGTTTATAATGATGCTAAAATAATTGACATTTCGAGAAGATATGGTCAACAAAGTGGATTTAAGGAATTTTTTTATGAGGTTATGAAACTAAGATATCCGCATCAAATACAAGAAGAAAAATATTTTGGCAGTATATCTGCAGAAGATGTGGCGGAATTTCTGGGAATGTCGGTATTAGGAAATGTAAGATCATTTATAAAAGGCTGTTCATTGTTATTTGAGAAGGAAGGAAAAGTTACTTTATCTACATTGAGTGAAACTTTATTAGCATTATCCAGCGACTTTTTTTGGCCTATGATAGAGGAGATTAAATATAAAATAGGAGTATATGAGCCTTTAATGGATTCTTGTATGAATATTGCAGAAATTATTTATGATGAGTGTGGTGAAAAAAAGGCAACAACTTTTATTATTCACAGAAATTTGGCAAATAAATTTGCAAAACCGCTGGAGATTCTTGAATATGCAGGTTTTATATCTAAAAGAGAAGCATCTAGGGGAATGAAAAAAGGTGGCAGAGGAACTCGCTTTGCAATAAATTTATGTAATACATTGGAAAAAGTTACGGGAACAAGATTGACTAGAGAATTATATAATGAGTGGAAGAACCCGACAGTAGAAGATGTTCAATTTTCAGCTAACAGTGTGTTTTTTTCAGAAATAGATTTACCCCCAATTGATGTTGACAGAAACATTGGAATATTAGAACTTGATATAGATAAATTGAAAAAATCTAATGTTTTTCCATATGGATTAACGGATGATAAATTACAGCGTTTAAAAGAACATGGATATAAAAAGGTTGGAGAGTTGGCAGAAGCAACAGAGGGACAATTAAAAGAAATATATATGATAGGAGATAAAACAGTTCAGAGGATAAGAAGTGTTGTAGAGCAGGCAATTTGGATGTGATTTGATATTTATTTAATCAATGTTTAAAGAAGAAAGTAAAGCATAATATAGTGTAAAATAGCAGAATTCCCGTTGTAGTGCTGTAAATCCTCGAACATTGATGCAGATACTATAGCAGAAACTCTGTTATTTTAGACTATGGCATGTTTAAGGTAATTACCAATAAGTTTGATTACCAAATTTGTGATGGCTGACAGATTCTTATCTACATATAATCATAAATAATAATATTATAAAGCATATATCATTAGAGAAGAAAACCTATAGCAAGAAAGTTAAGAGAATAGTATTCAAGAGGCGGTTTACTATATTGTGTATAAAGGAGTGAGAAGAAAAACCGTATTCGTAGACGAAATAGATTACCAATTATTTTAGAAGATACTGAGAGAAATAAAGATGTATTTTGCATGTTTATTTCTCCAATGACAAATCATTTGAAACATTATTGCTGGCTTTCTGGGGAAGGACAAGCAACGAAATTTAAATATTTTCAAGGATCCAAACAGTATTTTCTACAAAAATTTCTTAGCACTTCCAGCGAAAAATGTTCAGCTAATCTTCCAGGGAAATGCTGTGAACTAGAGCGTGTCTGAAAAATAAAAATTGCACAAAACGCATGTTTTATTTCCCTTTTTCATGATAAAGTAAAGAAAAAGGGGTGTTCACTATGTTGAGACGATATGAGTTGACTGATGAAGAATGGCTTCGCATTGAACCTTTATTACCTCTTGAAAATACTGGAAAACAAGGACGTCCAAGGAAAGACAATCGTATCATTATGAATGGAATTGTATGGCTTGCACGTAGTGGGGCACCTTGGCGCGATCTTCCTGAACGTTATGGTTCATGGAAAACTGTCTATAGCCGATTCCGAAAATGGATCGATGATGGTATCCTTGATAAT
Organism: Ruminococcus sp. AM22-13; assembly: GCF_003471165.1. Classification (GTDB taxonomy): domain Bacteria; phylum Bacillota; class Clostridia; order Lachnospirales; family Lachnospiraceae; genus Blautia_A. The sequence goes on from NZ_QRIL01000039.1 coordinate 6,088, forward strand.
ATTTTCCGTATTTTAAGTCTTGAAGCAGAATTGGAAGAATTATCCATTGATGCTTCTATTATCCAGGCTCACCAGCATAGTGCCGGTGCAAAAAAAGGGGGCCTTCAAATGAAATCGGGCATAGCCGTGGAGGAGCCAGCACCAAAATCCATGCGGCAGTAGATGCCTATGGATATCCAGTTTATTTAATGATCAGTGAGGGACAGCGTAATGATATCAATTATGCAATCCCTTTGCTCGATCAAATTGAAATAAACGGAAGCAATGTGTTAGCTGACCGAGGATATGACAGTAATAAATTACTTGATTATGTGTACGCCCGCGGTGGAGAGCCAACCATTCCATCCCGAAAGGGAGCTAAATTTGAACGTCATTGTGATTGGTGGTTATACAAAGAACGCCATTTAGTAGAAAAGTATTTTCTGAAATTAAAAGCATTCCGACGAATCGCTACACGTTATGACAAATTAGCTGCAACCTACTTGGGATTTATTTGTATCGCCTCAATATTAATTTGGTTAAAATAAACAATTTAAAATGTTTTTCAGACACGCTCTAGTCTTTATCTTGGCAAAATGAAAAGTCATTGAATACTACAGTATCAGCTATAAATGTCTGAAATGTAGCAAACGAGGTCTTTTTGTTATCAAAAAGTGAAGGAAATAGAGTATATTATATTTATGATGAGGAGAAAGGTAAAATATGGCAGTAATGATTTATGGACAGCATGTTTATAATTGCGAATTAGACGATATAGAAGTATATTTTGAATATGGTGATTCTGTAGTATTTTCTACTGGAGAAAAAGAGATAGGATATACTGAAATTGGAAAAATTAAATGTTCAAAATTAAGTGTTGTTTCAAAAGGGTGCATTGAACAATACCAGGGTCCAATGGAAGTGAACAGATATTTTAGGAGAGAAAATCTGGTAATACAGGGAATTATTTCCTTTTTTACTGGTGTGCCACTTACTGTTTATCATAGTAATAGTAGTTCTAGTGGATTGAATCCGATAGATTTTAAGAAACAGGATACACGTTTAGTTATAAAAGGTACTGATTATACGAATGATTTGAAAGTACTATTAAAGAAACTAAATGAAGAGACGGAATTGATTATAACCTTGTTAGACAGATGGAGAAAAGCAATTTATTTGAAATTAGAGAGTTACGATGCTGATTTATATTATGATGAAGCTATACTAAGTTTCTTTCATATTCTTGAATTATTTGGAGATACGGTAAATAAGGAATTAAGAATAAAGTTAGAAAATGATATTGAAAGAATGATGCAACAACATTATGCGAATTGTTATTTTGGTGAGGCTCAAATAAAACAGTTAGTTGATCAAAATAAAAAGGCAGTTAATAGTCTTTTAGTAGGAGATTTTTTAAGCCTTTCTATTAAGATAAAGTATTTTTTAGAAAAATATAATTTGTTAGATGATAATGTAGCTTATTTGATAGATAATATGGTTAAAATAAGAAATGCAATTGCTCATGGAAGAATTACATATCAGAAAATATTTATTTGGCCGTTGTCTCCATTTTTCAATTTGGCGAAAGATTCCTATGAAAATATTGAATTTCTCAATTTTCTTACAGCGGTTATGATTTCAAGATATATTGGTATAAGGTGTTGGGAAAATGAGTGGATGGAAATTAAGAATTATCTTATGCCTCCACATCAAGTGATAAAATCTTTTCTTAAAGGAGAAATTCATATCAATAATGATTTGTTTGTACAAGGAAAATTATATAATCTTTCTTGGAGAACTCTTTTTAATTATTATGTGAAAAATGCAAAAAAAGAAATAAGAAAAGAGATAGAATTGGCAGTAAAAGATTTATTTATGAATGTGTGTGTGACCAAAGAAAATGCGCCAGACATATTTAACATATCAGTAATTTTAGCGGATTCTGATGAAACTCAAATCAGAAAAAAAGCGATAGAGAATGTTAGATTCATTGTAAAAAAGAGATGGCATGCATGGTCTAATATTCGTGATGTATATACATATTTACAGTACTATTCTGTAGATGTAGTGTGGTATAAGGATTTTTTGAATAAAAAGAAAATATGTGGAATGTCGGGGTCTGACCCTATGAAGTACAACTAAAAAGGATAAAGCAGGGCTAAAAGATCTATAAAAGAATTATAAAATCGGGTATAGAGTGGCAAGTGGGAAGAAAAAATAGAAATTGATTTAGTAGGCGATAGGAGAATTCAGCTATGGTTATATTCTCCTTCGCCTTATAAAAGGTAAATATATAATACGATAAGATTAGAATAAATATAAAATGGTTCTATTGCAATCTGGCAGTTGACTCTGTTGTAAGTGCCTCAAAACATGGCGTAGTGACTGCATCTTCCATTCCTGATATACTGTGACAAACCGTATATTTAAGGAGGCACACTTATGGCAAGACAAAATCAGGAAACAATCACAACGTTTGGAGAGGTTCTGCATTCTTCCAATATCTCTTATTCTCAGAATCGTTCCTCTTCCAATGATAACCGGCTGATGATCTATTTTCAGGGAATGAAAGCTACAAAGAGAGAAAAAATTAAATTAGAACAAATTTCTAGAGAGTATAGACAAATTCCGAAAGAAAAAGATGCTGATGATTTTGCATATAAAAATATGAAAAAAGCTATTGAAAAATTAGAAGGAAAACGTCGGGGTCTGACCCTATGGAGTACAATTAAAAAGGATAAAGCAGAGCTAAAAGATTTATAAAAGAATTATAAAATCGGAAATAGAGTGGAAAGAGAAGAAAAAAGCCAGAGAAAATTTGGCAGGAAATTATAGTGCGAGTTTATTGACAAAAGAGATAAGAGGTCATATGCGTATGATAGAAATGTATGAGCTGAAGGATTTTTAGACGAGCACTAAAAAAGCAGTAAAAATAGTAATTTACAGAAAATTCAGTTAATTACTTGTAAAAATAGCTCTCGGAAGCCAGTAAAATCAAGGATTCCGAGAGGCTACCGTAGAAATGGAAGCACACTTCCGGGGTCCGACTCTATGAAGTGCAACTAAAAAGGATAAAGCAGGGCTAAAAGATCTATAAAAGAATTATAAAATCGGGTATAGAAATAGAACACATTGGGGTCTGACCGTGCGTCCAGCAAAGGGTATATAGTCCGGTGGGTGGAAGCCCCATCAAATAAGCTGCTAACCACAGCATTTGAAGCGAGTCTTGAGTCTGTTACGGTAACGCGCAGGCTAAGCGTAGACAGCAAGATAGCAGGGATAGCTATGGAGCACCGAAATCCCAAAGTATCAGAGGGTCGACACCGTGGTCAGGGTGGAAGACAATATATGCACTTATCGTTATGGTGAGATTTTGCATGCCTCTGCGGTGTTGTTGAAACTATTCATGTCAGACAGGGACTATATGTCAACTGGAGAGGACCTGCATTTTCTTTTCAGAGTGTGTAAATGAAAAGTATGTCCGCCAACCAAAAGAAGAAAGACAAACGAAGTGCAGGTAGTCGGAGGCCCGAACAGTACCGGTGAAGGTATGAACAAAATAAATACCGGAGGGAAGTCGAGAGAGAACTGTGCCTCGCAGTTCTGGCCTGCGAAACTATATCAAAGAGGAAACATTAGCTATACACAGAGATAGGGGAACTAATGGAAACGAAATTGGCGAGAATATCACAATTATCAAAAGAAAACCCAGACATGGTCTTTACATCACTGGGGCATCTTATTAATAAGGAGATGCTTGAGAACTGTCATGTCCAGATGGATGGAACGAAAGCCGTAGGAATAGATGGAGTTACTAAAGAAGAATACGGAAGAAATCTGGAAGAAAATCTAGAAGCCCTTATAGAAAGTTTGAAGAAGAAATCCTATAAGCCTAAACCAGCAAGACTGGTAGAAATACCAAAGGACAATGGGAAGATGCGGCCACTTAGTATCTACTGTTATGAAGACAAGCTGGTACAGGAAGCACTGCGCAGGATACTGGAAGCAGTATTCGAACCAATGTTTTATGATGAGATGATGGGATTCAGACCCAACAGGGGCTGCCATAAAGCAATCCGCAAACTAAACATAAAGAATGTCGGGGTCTGACCCTATGAAGTACAACTAAAGAGGATAAAGCAGAGCTAAAAGATCTATAAAAGAATTATAAAATCGGAAATAGAGTGGAAAGAGAGAAGAATTTCCGACATTTGGGTCAGACCCTTTGAAATAATAATAAAATGAGTAAATATGTTCTAAAAGTTTTCTAAAGGAAGTATAACATAAAGAAATTACGAATCTGTATGTGTTAAGGATGCTCAGTTAAAGCAATATGAACACAATAAGGAGCCTTCCGGGGTCTGACCCTACGAAGTACAACTAAAAAGGATAAAGCAGGGCTAAAAGATCTATAAAAGAATTATAAAATCGGGAATAGAGTGGCAAGTGGGAAGAAAAAATAGAAATTGATTTAGTAAGCGATAGGAGAATTCAGCTATGTTTATATTCTCCTTCGCCTTATAAAAGGTAAATATATAATACGATAAGATTAAATGGTTCTATTGAGTGAACGTTGGGGTCTGACTCTGTGAAGTACAACTAAAGAGGATAAAGCAGAGCTAAAAGATCTATAAAAGAATTATAAAATCGGGTATAGAGTGGCAAGTGGGAAGTGTTGCTGATTTCTCAGTTTGTCACTGATCAGATTTGCTCCCATGTCACAGATCTGCTGAGTTTTGTGTCATTGGCATTTTTGTGCAATCCGGCAGATTTCCTGCCGGATTATCTGTTTCATTTACAATGTTACATATGAGCTGAGTGCTTCAAGTGCTTTTACGATACTGATGACGTCCACCTTTGACGGACCACATTGGGGTCTGACCCCAATGTGGTCTTAGAAAAATCAGATGGAAATTGTTTCTTCTGTGAAAAAATAATTTACGATCAACATAATAGAAAAATCATTAGCGTTGATGATTTGTTAAAAGATATTAAAGAATGTCAGGGTCAATGTCTAGGTCTGACCCTATGAAGTACAGCTAAAAAGAATAAAGCAGAGCTAAAAGATCTATAAAAGAATTATAAAATCGGATATAGAGTGGAAAGAGAGAAGAAAAAAGCCGACAGACTTCCAGGGTCTGACCCCAATGTGGTCAATTTACCGTCAACTTAAGGAAAATCGTCAGATTTTATCCTAATTATATACTATGATTTACCGCAAAAATGCAGGATTAATCCTCAACCAGTTAGAAAATTCACCAAAAAGGCGCACTTAAATAGAGCTTAAATGTAACAGTGTTTTTATTTACAAGGCAGCTTTCTTATTTCTAAAATGTGAACGTCCTTTTGACTTTAATTTTTTTCTTGAAATGATCTTCCAGGAAGGATCTGTGAACGGCACCGGACAGCTTCTTTGTACAGCTTCTCAATAACTGAGAGTTTAGACAGATCACAGAGGATCTTTGGAAAGATGATCTTGATCCGTCCGATGATAAATGCGCGATTAGCCTGATAACGAAATTTATTGGAACTTTTGGAAGTGATGTCTATTTCTTCATCTGCGTCATTCTTGATAAGGGAAACAAGATTTGAAAGAAGCATATTGATATAAAATTCCTGAATGATAGATGTTGCAGTAGCACCGGAAAACTCTTCCATAGCAAAGCGGCTCTTTAATTCTTTGTATTTTAATTCCACCGGCCAGTGCTGAAAATAAAGTTCCTTAAACATATCTTTTGTAAAATGTCTGAGTCTGACCCTATGAAGTGCAAATAAAAAGGATAAAGCAGAGCTAAAAGATCTATAAAAGAATTATAAAATCGGAAATAGAGTGGAAAGAGAGAAGAAAAAAGCCAGAGTTCCTGCTATAATACTTACATCAATGTTTGAGGCACTTTTTTCTGTTCCTTTTTAAATGGCACTGCTCTGGCAGTTCTTTTGGACCACATTGGGGTCTGACCCCAATGTGGTCGAATCAAAAAACGTTTAGAAAAATTGCTTAAAAGAAACGATTTATTATTCATCTGAAAAAATACGCAGAATACCGGAACTCAGGCAGAATGCAGGTCTTACCACACCGCTTCTGGCAGGGCTTGTTCATACGAAACTGTATCTGCCTGCGACCGGGGCAGGCGTGCCATATACCAGTGGATTCAATACTGCGTCCGGTGTGGCATCAATTGTAGCAGCAGATGAAGGCGATGAAGAATCCAGAGTCCTTTACAATAACGGAGACGGAACCTGGATCGATGAGAACGGAAATCTTTATGAAGAGTAAATGAAAAGAAACGTTTTCCGTAAGCAAATAAGGGAATGGAAAACATTTCTTTTTTTATAAAATGTTATATGAGATATAAAAGCTATTTTGAAATATAATTATTTGATAAGAAAGACATTTTTATTTTACAACAAACAGACATTTTTATGATAAAATATCGATAAAAATAATTTTGGACTGTAACAAAAGTCGTTGCAGTGTCTAAACTACATCAAATGGATACGGAGGAAGAAATGTGCGGGATTTGTGGATTTACAGGTTACAGACAGGATCAGAAGACAGTAATTGAAAAGATGATGAAAGCCATTGAACATAGAGGCCCGGATAGTGAAGGCTCTTTTTGCAGGGAGAAGATTACGCTGGGCTTTCGAAGACTTAGTATTATTGATTTAGAAGATGGGCAGCAGCCTATGGAAAGTGCGGACGGAAACCTGCATATTGTTTTTAATGGGGAAATCTATGATTATAAGGAACTGCGGGCAGAACTTGAGGCTTCCGGCATTTCTTTCTGTACCCATTCTGACACGGAAGTTCTGGTAAATACCATTCAACAGTATGGTGAGAAGGCACTGGATAAGCTCAGGGGAATGTTTGGGTTTGCAGTATGGAATGAAAAAGAGCAGACTTTGATGCTTGCAAGGGATTTCTTTGGAATTAAGCCTGTGTACTATGCCGAAATAGATGGACATTTTGTATTTGCTTCTGAAATTAAGAGTATTCTTGCATTTCCAGGCTATGAAAGAAAAGTAAATCAGAAGGCCCTGGAGCAGTATTTGTCATTTCAATATGCCCCTCTGGAAGAGACCTTTTTTAAGGGAATCTATAAACTTATGCCCGGACATATGCTTTTATATAAAAACGGAAACTATGAAATAAAGACTTATTTCAAAACAAAGCTTACACCTGGCAAGTGGAACCGTAAGACGAATATGGATCAGCTGCGGAGCCAGCTTGCAGAGATTTTAAGGGATTCGGTGAAGCACCACATGTTAAGCGATGTGGAAGTCGGCGCGTTTTTATCCGGGGGAGTGGACTCCGGGTATCTGGCTTCTGCCTCCGGTGCAGATCAGGCATTCACAGTGGGATTTGATGAGGGAGACCGATATAGTGAAGTAAACAAAGCTGCCAAAGTGGCAGAAAAAGCAGGATTGAAACACCATGTGAAAATCATATCCAAGCAGGAATTCTGGGATGCCCTTCCAGATGTGATGTATCATATGGATGAACCACTTGGGGATGCCTCTGCAGTTGCACTTTATTTTCTTTCCAAAGAGGCTGCCGGACATGTTAAGGTAGTCCTTTCCGGGGAAGGCGCAGATGAACTTTTCGGTGGATACAATATTTACAGAGAACCTGAAGCATTAAAGAAAGTTGCCTGGATTCCGTTCGTGCTCAGACGCGCTGTCAAAAAACTGGCTGCAAAGCTGCCAGACGTGAAAGGACGGGATTTCCTTATCCGCGCAGGAATGAAAGTAGAAGAACGCTTCATCGGAAATGCATATATTTACTGTGAAAAAGAGAAAGCACAGATTTTGAAAAATAAAGTAACAGGACCTTCCACGCAGGAATATTTAAGTCAATTTTATGAAGAGCTTGAGTCAGAAAACAGAGGCTCACTTCAAGACATGGAAAAAATGCAGTCTGTAGATCTGAACTACTGGCTTCCTGGCGATATTTTGCAGAAAGCAGATAAAATGAGCATGGCACATTCCCTGGAAGTCAGGGTACCATTTCTGGATAAAGAAGTTTTTAACTTTGCAGCAAAGCTTCCGAAAGAAGCCAAGATTGCAGCAGGTACAACCAAATATATTTTCCGTAAAGCTGTTTCAGAATTTCTTCCACAGGAAACCAATGAACGGAAGAAACTTGGTTTTCCCATTCCAATCCGTGTGTGGCTGCGGCAGAATGACTGGTATCAGATGGTAACAGATTTATTTACCTCGAAAGAAGCAGAAGAATTTTTCCATACAGAGAAACTGCTCCAGCTCCTGAACAACCATAAAGATAAAAAAGCAGATAACAGCCGTAAAATCTGGACAGTTTTAACATTCCTTATCTGGTACGATAGATTTTTTACTACATGTTCGAAGTGAGAGAGTTGGTTATGAGACGGTAAACATGTAAATGTACGAAAAATTTATAAAGTCTACCAATCAGGTTTTTTTCGTTGTACAATGCTTTCTGTCGTACAGGGTTACTTTCCTTTGTAATGGTTTTGCCAAACTCATTATACATCAGAAAGCCCTGTACGATATTTTTTATGAAAAAACCTGTAAAGTGGTGTATTTATTTATAAGAATTTCGATAATCGGTAGGAGTCATATTTTCATATTTTTTAAATACCCTGCTAAGCTGGGTGGAACTATTGTATCCAACATGCTGTGCAATCTCATCAACCGTCATGTCTGTTTCTATCAGATATTGTTTGGTTGCTCTTATCCTTTCTGTATGCAAGCGAGTTAAATAAGATGTACCGGTTGCCTTTTTTAATAAAGCACAAATGTAACGGGGATTCAAATTTACACTATCAGCAATATCATCAAGAGAAATATCTTTTTCATAATTGTCTTTGATAAATGCATCAATTTGTTGAATTTGTGGATTACTTTCACTGCTAAAAGTATATTGCTTGAAAAGCCTGCTCTTTATATTGTTAATAAATAGCTCTATTTCGGATACGAGATTATCCTTTGAAAGAACTGGAATTGATACATTCAAATCCGCTGGGAGTGAAAAACCATTTCGCTTGAGGTAGAAGAAAATATTCTGTTGAAAAGCACGATATATATTTTCATATGTATAGGTATTAACCGTCGTGCTGCTTTGTATATCTTCAATAATGGAAGTGATCACCGAATGATCCATATGCTGCTGCGAATCAAGAAAAACAGAAATACATTTTTTATATATAAAAGCTGCCAACTGTTCTTCCTGAATATCTTCATTGAATACTTTCTCGTAAAAAAGCCTTTGAGCCGCATTCAGATATAAATTATGAAGTTTTTTTACAGAAGTAGAGTTAAGGCTGATTCCTATGTGCGCTGTTGGGTAAAGGGTTAACAAGCTCTTTTTTATTGCTTCTGATTTTGCTAAATATTTTGGGCGGTTGCATAATAACAAGATTTCTGATTTTCCCTGAAGCTGAAAAATATAAATCAGTGTATAATAAGTACTGAGTTCTTCTTTTATCTGGCTTTCATTAATTTCCTGTGAAACACCGGAAATAATAATTACAGTGATATACTGATAGGGAAAATAATCACAAAAAACATGATCTGAAAGTAACAATTCCGCTGGAGAAAGCCCATACAAGGTAAGATTTAAGATATTGAGTAATTGATTATTATGCTCCTGATCTAACCTTTTAGTCTTTCTTGAATATGATTTCTCAATTAATTCCTGAAGAGCCGATTCGCTAATTGGTTTTAGCAAAAAGTCTAAAATCCCATATTTAACAGCCTTTTGTGCATATTCAAAATCCGCATGGCTCGTAAGTATCACAATGTCTCCTGAATAGTTACACTCATTCAGTTTATCAATCATACAAAATCCGTCCATGAGTGGCATTCTAATATCAGTGATGACTAAATCAGCAGAGGCGTGTGTGAGCAAATTCATTGCAGACGGAACACCATTGGCAGATAGTACAGATATTGAAAATGGAAAAGAGAGTATTTCTTCAATTATTAGTTTAATTCCATTAAGAATCATCTGTTCATCAACAACAACAAGTATCTGAAACATTTTTTGATTTAAACCTCCTGTTTAATCGAAATTGTAACAATAGTCTGTTTATCTGTAACGGTCAAATAAATTTTTGTTTGACCTGCGTAATAATAAGACAACCTCTCCTTGATGTTAGAAAGAGCAATCCCATGACCATTTCCCTGAAAATCTTCTGAGGATATGTCTCCGGAAAGATACTTATTTACCACTTCGAGTCTGTCAGAAGAAATTAAGGTTCCGGTGTTTGAAACCCTAAAAACTGTCAAATCATCTTTTATGAATCCGCAAAGGCTTATCTCGAAAGTATGTCGGGGTCAAGTATGTAGGAGTCCGACCCTATGAAGTACAACTAAAAAGGATAAAGCAGGGCTAAAAGATCTATAAAAGAATTATAAAATCGGGTATAGTGGCATTTAAAGACAATGAGGAGCTGTCAGAAGAATATGGGGCTATCGTATAGATGTTTTGAGTTAAGAAGGGATACGTGGAATGAATAAGTAGAATTCTGTAGTTGCTATGTTCCCTCAAAAGATATATACTTAAATTACAAATAAAAGCTGGTCAAGGGAGAGACTTATGGATGTGAAAGACAGTATTTCTGTAACACTAAAGACGATAGATGGAAAAGAAACGAAAGATCAGTCAGCAAAGAATATTTTTTCATATAAACCAATTATGAGTAATATTCTAAAATATACTGTAGAAGAATATAGAGACTGCTCCCTGGAAGAAATTATGAATTGTATAGAAGGTGATACGATTCAGACAGGAACCGCGTTGGTAGAAGAGGATATGGCAAAAACCATACGTGGAGAGGATACAGAATTTCATACGACAGATGAAGCACCAGCAGCATTTGATATTCTGTTCCGTTCTTTAAATCCAAAAGCAGAAGGAAAGCTTCTGGTAAATCTTCATATTGATTTTGAGATACAGCAAAATTACACACCGGGTTATCCGGTTGTAAAAAGAAGTATATATTATGGCTGCCGTAAATTGTCTGCACAATTAGATAAGATAGGGGAAAATGGAAAAGGATATGGTCATTTAGAAAAAGTGTACAGTATCTGGATCTGCCTCGATAATATTCCCAGGAAACTGGAAAATACCATATCATATTATAAGATGCAGAATTACAAAAAAGAGGGAATCAAAGACAAAGAGTTCCGAATTGATTCCAGGGAATCAGATCTTTTGGAGATTATAATAGTACGGCTCGGTGGAGAAGGACAGGAAGAAAAGGGACTTTTGGATCTCTTATATGGATTATTTTCCGGAAACCAGAAAAAAGTATTATCATATATTCCAGATTCGGATAATCAAGTTCGTCAGAAGGAGGTGTCTGATATGTTAAGTATGATTTCTTATGCAGAGGAAAATGGAATAAAAAAGGGCGAAAAAAAAGGTGAAAAAAAGGGTGAAAATCGATTAGGAGCACTTATAAATATTCTATTAAAGAATAAACGTTATTCAGATGCTGAGAAAGCATCTGAGGACGAGGTGTATCGTGAACAACTATATAAAGAATATAAATTATAGAAATGGGTGGTTATTTTGAAAACTCCGGGGACTTAAATTTTCGACGACTGGTGATGCTCGAAAGGATGCTCGTTTCAATCGGAATTGGAGTCTGCATCCTATGAAGTCCAGGTTTTAGTTTTTGCCATTCTAAAGATAGTCTCAGCATATTGTGCTTTTGTCAAGGACATTGAGGTCAGACCGTGCGTCCAGCAAAGAGCATGTAGTCCGACAGGTGGAAATTATAATATAATAAGATTTAGGTAATTAAACAATATCGCATACATAATACAGAAAATGTACTATTTAATCGGAGAAAAATATGTATAGAGAAAGAGTGAACGAAAAACTACCGACAGAATATTTGTTGCATGAATTTGATGAATTGATTTCCTGTAAGAGCCTTGGTAGTTATAATTGTTGTGAAATGGTTTCGATATATTTATGCCAAAGAGAAAAGGAAATGCCGGATAATGTATATACAATTTTTGTATTTGAAACAAGACCGAACGTAGAAAAGAGCTCGGAGAGACTTTTAAAAAAGCTTAAAAGTATTACTGATACATATTCATTAGGAATACAGAGAAAGGTGCTGGATGTATCAGAAGTTCGAAGTATTTTTGAATTGTTATGCAACAGTAGAGATAAGAAGGAAGTAGACATCGGAGATGGAAGGTTAGAAACAGGATATCTGGAAGGGGTATCGAAAGTTTTTATTCAGCAGGACAGTACAAAAGAGATGCTTTTAAACAAAGTATTAAAAAATAATTTTATTAATGGAAGTTATATTTTGGAATTTTTTGACTGTGATAAAAAGATTGTAAATGTGTTGAACACAGTGCAGTTCAGAAAGATGACAGATACAATATTCGATGCAATTCCAATTGATTTGTTTTCTGTATCAGATCGTATTGGGAATTTTGTGTTTCAATTTCCGTCAACGAATGTAAGGGTTTCTTATAAAAAAGATGATATGGAGAGACAGTTAACGTATGATGTGTCATTTGATAAAGAATGTGAGTCAGATGATCAATTTCTGGTATTGTCAGAAGGCGTTTTTGATGATTCGATTATTTCATTTGGTGCCAGGACATTTAAACAGGAAGGATGTAATACTACATTTGAAGTTGGTGATGCTTCCCGATTTTGCAGGACAACGATAATTGATGTAAAACGGCAATTGATTTTGTCGCGTCAGGAAACAAGCTTTATAAGAAGAATGACGTGTGTGCTGCAGATGGGTGCACAGTATGGAGAACAGCGTATCATTTATGATGAAACAGGACAGGTTGTTGACATTATTGAACTCATATCAGCGGAGAATGTTAATATAGAACAACCTGTTATTCGGACGCGAGATAGTCATATACATAAGCGTCAGTATAGCAGACGAGTTGATGAGTTATATGCCAGAGCTGAGTTTAGACGGTATGGAAGAGATTCAGAACCGCAGAAAGCTTTGAAAGATGTGATTGCATTGATGAATCGTGCACAAACAGGGAAGGTGTATCTGTGGGATCCTTATCTGACAGTTGAGGATATTTTACATACTTGGTATTTTACGAAAAGTATGAATGTAACGTTATATGCAATTACATCTGGTGAAATTGCCGAAAAAAGTAAAATGAGTGTATGTGATTGGATAGAACAGCAGCAGGAAATTATGGAGAAAAGGAGTAATCATTATGGTATACATGTAGAGCTTAGATGCCAGTGGGCTGATTATGGTTACAGTTTTCATGATCGTTTTCTCATGGTGCTTAATTTAGATCAGGATACCTCTTCTGTCTGGTCACTGGGTACATCTGTGAATAGCCTTGGAAATAAACATCATATTATTCAAAGTGTGGAACATCCACAGATGATGATAGACGCATTTGAAGAATTATGGAATGAGCTGGATGCTCCGGAATGCCTGGTATGGAAGAAAGGAGTATGATGGAGAAGACAATAAAAAAAGATATTTGGGAAATGATCAGTTCGGTGAGTTATAGTACTCATATTGCTGGTAACGCAGGAAGGGCTGATCAGAAATTTTTTGAACATTTGCAGGAAGGTATTGCGGATAATGATTTGGATAAGATATATGAATTCATTGATGCGTATGAGAGGGGAAAAAGTATAAAACCTGATGAATTAGTCTGCAGATTGTTTCAAAAAGCATATAGGGAGGACTCTGCACGTTTATGCCAGCTTTTGGCAGAGAAAAATAACATTGTAGATTATTGGATATTTCTTTCAACTTGCTGTGAAACAGATATACTTGTGGATTTTGCAAAGATGGATGTAGCATATCCTTGTTTCTATTATGAATGTGCCAGGATTTTGTTGAAACGGACATCGGGTATAGATGAAAAATGCAAAGAGGCAATAATTGCAGCGGTCAAGAGAATTGCTGACAGGGATTTGGCGTTGTGGGAGCGCTGGGTACAAAGAAAGGAACATAATACAAATTGGCAGCAGCTTCTTTTTAGTGTTCTTTCTAAAGTCAGCAGAGAAGCGCTGAAGCGTTTTGCACAGACAATCAATCTGGATATGATGCTGCAGAATCATAAAGAGGATATTGTGGCTTGGGAATTTGAAAGGTTATCGGATACATCAAAAAAATATATCTTAGAAAATATAAGTAAAGATATTTTGGAGAATTGGAATTTATTGTTCGAGAAAAAGAAGAAAAAACATGAGAATTTAAGAGAAATATGGTTTTCTGGTTACTTTAGTTTAATTTTGAATTCTCTTCAATATGATTTGAAAAATAAGGAGGAGTGGAAACTTAGTTTTTTAAATTACGAAAAAATATTAGAAAAAGATATGTATGCATGGTATGAGAAAACGACACATATGTGTTGCGCTTTTTTCTATGATATAACGCAGATATTTTATATTGTACTGGCAGGGCAGGAAAAGCAGATTATAGAGGCGGATGAAAGCGTGACTCAAAGTATCAGGAAGATACAGTTATTTATACGGCGGCATGAGGATTACTGGAAGGATCATGTTAAACAAAAAATAGAACTGGAACATAGACTAGAGGCGATGTTGTAGATTTAAGTGGAAATTCATAACCAGTAAAGGACAAAGGATGAATATTTTAATAATAGGAAATGGATTTGATTTGGCACATGGTTTGCCCACGAAATATGCGGATTTTTTGAAGTTTATAGATTTTTTTTACAAGCATAAGGCACAAGAAAGTTCAAGATTAGAACTGATTGCGGGAGAGGATATCCATTGCTATAAGTATTTTACAGACCTATTTAATAGCAAACAAGATTCTGAATTTGATCAGTATTTATATGATCAATCAAGAAAAACAATTCATGAGTTAAGTGATTTGTGCAAGGATAATGCATGGATTAAATATTTTTCAGAGGTGTATAAAAGCAGAGAGCAAAAAGGGAAAGACGGGTGGATTGACTTTGAAAGTGAAATTTCCCTGATTATACAGACATTCAACAGTGTAAGCAGGGATATACAAGAGACCATACAAAAGGGAGGCGTAGGAACGGTGCTTTCACAAAGGCAATTAAACGTTCTTGCACTATTTTTGGAAAAGATGGATAGTTCATCAGGAATGGCGACCCATGTCTGGAAAAAAGAAGAAATTGACTTTTGGAAACAGAAACTTCTGGAAGATCTGAATAAACTTACACGTGCACTTGAAATTTATCTCTCAGATTATATTAGCAATTTTATGTTGGGAAATGGACTGCCAGATATAAAAAACTTGCCATATTTGGACAAAATTTTATCGTTCAACTATACATGTACATATCAGAGGATATACGGAGAACATCCGTTTTTGGAGTTTGATTATGTGCATGGAAAAGCTGTTTTAAGGAATGATATCCAATCTACAAATATGGTGCTTGGAATTGATGAATATCTGGAAGGAGATGCGAGAGATAAAGACCTCGAATTTATAGAATTTAAGAAATTTTTTCAAAGAATACATAAGGAAACAGGGGGCTTATATGAAGGCTGGCTTGAGGAAATTCAGTCTGAGAAAAAAATATATGAAATATCAGCAATCGTTAAAGAGAATGGAATAGTTAAAAAGCATCACAGAGTAGTTAAGTACCATAAAGTTTTTATATTTGGACATTCATTAGATATTACGGATAAGGATATATTAAGAAAATTTATTTTAAACGAAAATGTTAAGATAATAATTTTTTACACTGATAAAGAGGATTATAAAAAGAAGATTATCAATCTGATAAAAATTATAGGGCAGGATGAATTGGTAAAGAGAACGGGTGGGAAAAATAAAACAATAGTGTTTCAAAAGATAAATACGTGCACATTGGAATCTGATTCCATGAGGGAAAAATAAAAAAGAATAAAGCATGGGAAGATTTGTGAATCCAGACAATAGTGCATTTCAGTTTGCTCTGAATTCCAGAATATATGTGGATAAGACAGATATTATTAGTATGCACGATGGAGAAAGAGATGAAGAAATGTCTTGTCAATGATTGACAATCGGTAGTATATCTGCTATATTAAGACATATATCTGAGAAAAATCGTTAACCGTTCGGTTATTTAATTTCCCTGTGTGACAATATGATAGAAATTATATTCAGAAAAACATGACATATTAAAAGTAAAGGGTGATAAGATGCTTACAATTGTAAATGGAGTTACATCTAAACAGGTGTTTGCAAATGAAATTATAAATCTTTTGGAAACAATGGGATTAGACGGATATTTTTATTTGGGCTACCCTGTTTTAGGGGGAATTGATGGAAAAATTAAAGTTGATGCATTGTTAGTGAGCGAACAGACGGGTATTGTGCTTTTTGATCTGGAAACATTAGCAGAAGAAAATATGGAAGATAAAATTCAGTTATTGGATGAACTATATAATAATATGGAAGCCAAGCTGAAAAGATATGGATATCTGTCAAAAAGACGAGTTTTACAAGTGCCGATTAATGTACTGTCTTATGCACCCCTTTATAAAACGAAGAGTGATGAAATTTGTACATCAATAGAAGAAGTAAAGGAATATTTAGAAAGTCTGGAATGGAAACAGGGCGAAGAATATTATAAGAAATTACTGGAAGCGATTCAGATGATTTCACAACTGAAAAAAAGAGGTGGCAGAAAAAATCTTCAGAAAGCTTCGTCAAGGGGATCAAAATTAAAAGCAATTGAAGACCAGATTTCCTGCCTGGACAAGTATCAAAGTAAGGCAGTCATTGAAACGGTAGAAGGTGTTCAACGAATCCGGGGTCTGGCAGGATCGGGAAAAACAATTGTTCTGGCATTAAAGGTAGCATATCTGTATACTATGTATGAAAATAAGATGATAGCAGTTACATTTAACAGCCGGGCATTAAAGGGTCAATTTATTCAACTGATCACAAACTTTATTGTTGAAAATACAAATGAGGAACCTGATTGGAGCAGAATTAAAATAATTCATGCATGGGGAAGTAAAAATTCAGAAGGTCTGTATTTCAATTTTTGTAAGGCAAATAATCTAGTTTGTTATGATTATATGGATGCGTGCCAGAAATATGGAAGAAATTCATCTGCTTTTGACAGAGTATGTGAAGAAGCCGTAGAATCAGTAACGAATCCCCAGCCATTGTATGATGTGATTTTAGTAGACGAAGCACAGGATTTTTCAAAATATTTTCTTCAGATGTGTTATATGTCACTCCCACATGAAAGCCGTATGCTTGTATATGCATATGATGAACTCCAAAGCCTGGATAACAAAAACGTTGAATCTCCGGAAGACATTTTTGGATACAGTAATGGACGGCCGAATGTAGTGCTTGATAACAGTAATGGTAAGGCGGAGGATATTGTCTTATCAAAATGTTATCGTAATTCAAGACCAGTTCTTATTACAGCACACAGCCTGGGATTTGGAATTTACAGAAAAAAAGAGGCACGGGAGGAAACATCGTTAGTTCAATTATTTGAAGATAAACAGTTATGGGAAGATATTGGATATACAGTGAAAGAAGGTGTGATCAGAGATGGAGAATTTGTAACGCTATATAGAACAGAAGAAACAAGTCCTGCATTTTTAGAGGATCATTCGTCAATTGACGATCTTATACAATTTAGAAGATTTGAAAATAATGTACAGGAAGCGGATTGGATAGTTGAAGATATCGAAAAAAATCTGCATGATGAAGAATTAAGATATCAGGACATTATGATCATTCACCCTGATCCCAAAATTACGAAGAGTTACGTGTCACATATCCGTGTTAAATTAATGGAAAAGGGAATTAAATCGCATATTGTTGGGGTACAGACAACACCAGATGATTTTTTTCAGGAGGATTCTATTGCAATCTCTCAGATTTACAGAGCAAAAGGAAATGAAGCAGCAATTGTTTATCTGATAAATGCGGATCTTTGCGCAAGAGGCATCAACTTATCAAGAAAACGAAATATTATATTTACTGCTATGACAAGATCGAAGGCATGGGTACGGGTTAGCGGAATCGGAGATGATATGGATCTGTTAATACAGGAGTTTAACAGCGTTAAGGAAAGGAATTTTCAATTAGAGTTCACGTACCCGGACAAATCACAACGAAAGAATATGAGAATTATTCATAGAGACATGACTCAAGATGAATTAAGAGATATCAGAAAAAGCAATTCTAATCTGGCGGATATTACCAGTAAACTTGCAAATGGAGAAATTCGAAAAGAAGATTTAGATGAAGATACTGTGAATCGCTTAAAGGATGTGCTGTATAATTGAAAGAACAAGAAAAAGTATTTCGAGAGTTAAAGAAAGTTACAAGGGAATTGATCAGATGTGGACTGGCAGAAGAATATAACTATCCTGTAATTCAACAAATGGATATTGTATGGGAAAAATATCAAAATATTTCGTTATATTTAAGGAATATGGATTACAGTACAATTTATGATGAAATAGAAAAAAATCATAATTATAATGTTAAATTGCCAGATGGTGGTATCATACAGTTGATGTATCGCTTTAATAGAACGGGAACAGAATTGATTTCGCACAGATTGGGGTATTATCCATCACCGTCGTATGAACTTTATCAGAATGATCCGGAATTATACGATGTTGACTATATTTACGGAGATATTTTAAATAAATCTGTATTGCCTGTGATTATTCGAGCTGATTACAATCGAGATCCGGAGGAGAGCGAACTGCATCATCCATATTCACATATTACTTTAGGGGGATATAAAAATTGTAGAATTCCTGTAGATCGTCCAATATCACCGATGAAATTTGTGAAATTTATTATGGAACATTTTTATTATGTTCCGAGTTCACAGTTGGAATTCAATTTTGAAATTGAGGGTATAGTAGCTTTCGAAGAACATATTGCAGAAAAAGACATAAATAAGAGCAGAATAATAGTATGAAAATGGAGAATGAAATATGGAAATTGTTAGAGAATCTATATTCATACAAACAGCTATAAAATTATAGTGTAAATTATAGTAGAAAAGTAATTGACATATTCGTGGTGGCAAGTTAATATAATATTAACAATAGGCAACATGAGTGTCTGTCAAGCGTTGAAGTAAGGTGTTGTGCCAGGAGGCAGTGCCTTACCAGCTTTATAAGGGTTTAGCATTTACCACAATCTGGCTAGGGAGCAAAAGCTCTCAAAAGAAAATGCTGGGAGGCTCTGCCAAGTGCAGGGCCTTTCTTAATTTTATTATGAAATAAAGGGAGTTGCGGAAAATATAGATGAGAACAGTTGTTGATTGTGTATCATCATTTATTCCTCTCTTATCAACAATCAACAGAGTATGAAATTGTTCTGGGAAGAAAAAATGTTGCGGTTAAACTTATAATAACGTTTGATAAGAAGGACTGTTTTCATTTGATGGGATTACAGGATTACATATATTATACGACAGATTGAAAAAAGATGTAAAATAGCAAGATTGCCT
>NZ_QRIL01000004.1 GCF_003471165.1 Ruminococcus sp. AM22-13
GCAGATTCTGATGCATAAACCGGAGCACCGGATAAACCAAGTGCTGCCGAAATAGCAACCGCTATGAACTTTTTTCTATCCATAAAAATCCCTCCATTCCGTGATATTTAACCGTTAATGTTAATATATCACAAGATGGAGGAATTTTGGTAATTATGGCATTAAATGTATTTTGATAGACATGAATCTTATTCTTCCATCTTGTTCCCCATAAAACAAAGAGTCTGCAGCATTTAGCCTGTCTTTTTTAATCTGCAGATCCTCAGGAAATAATCATTGCATAATTTGTGATCACTCTGGTCCACCGCGTATCAATAACTGGTCTGTTTAATGTCTGATAAGCATCCACCTGTACCATTATCTGTACGGCAGTGTCCAGTCCTTCATTATTTTCATCCTCATTCAGTTCCAGAGATCCGTTGACCAGAAAACTTTGAGCTGTTTTTTCTGCACCATTGGTAATTCCAGTCACAGGCTCAACAGCATCTGCCAGTCCCTGATAAATCCGGTCTCCTACAATAAAAGAATCCTGTTCCTCATAGTTTCCGGCAGGAAGATTCTTCTTATCAACAATATCCACAGCAGCACAACTTCCAGTCTGCATTTCTTCATCTGTATTCGTATCGAAAATCGGTGAATAGGAAAAATCAAAATACCTGCTCTGCGGAAAATCAGACAGATGAAGTGTATCCGTTCCTGCATTATAAAGAAATAATCGATTAACTTAATTTCTTTCACAAACAAATTTACCCGTTTATAAAGTACTATATCTTTTATCATTCTGAAACAATAATTCCTGTCTGTATTTATTTTTTATTTCCGGTTTACAAATCATGAAAAAACGTCTCTTTACAAAGTGAATTTGCAAATTCCAAAAATTTAAAGGAGGCAAAAAAATTATGCCAGGAACATTCAATGGAACAACTTTAACCATTTCAGCTACACCCGTAGACCATGCACTAATTCCCGATGAAGGTGCAACAAACGTAGCGGGAATTGCAATTGTGGGGTCAGATATGTATTGCGTAAAGACAACCGGTCTTAAAACTACATTACTCAAAACGACTGACTACATGGCAACAAAAGCAACTGCCGTAAAAAAAGATCTGAACTGGTTCGCTCTGGGACTTACCAAAATTGGAAATTATCTGTATATGCTTGCAGAAGACCATAAAGGTTACGGCGGTTCTACAACCATCGTAAAACTGGATACCAAAGGCAATCAGCTCGGTACGTACAGTATCAATGAAATTTGTCCAAAAGGCGCATTAGGTATCACTGCTGCTGACGGAACTAACGAGAAATTTATCATTATGCATTACGCTGACAAGAGCAATGCTGGGACATTAACTTTCAGTGTTGTAGACTGGAAGGCTGCTAAAGCAGCAAGTACATTCACAGTTACTAACTCAGGCTTTGGTTATACCACACAGCTCCAGGATATCTACTATCACACTTCATTTGGATTATTTATCCTGACAAATAACACTTTTTCAACACTTCAGAACCGTATTCTGGTAGTTGATTATCATCTTACTGATGATAAAGGTAAAAAATACACTCCATGTGCGGTCATCAATGTAAATAAAACAGGTGAATATAAACAGTACAACCTTGAATCAATCTGTATGAAAGCCAATCACCTTGTGCTTGCATCCAATGTTATAACATCCGATGGAACCGCAGAAGATAAATTCTCTGTACTGGAAGGCATTACCTACTCCGGTAAAACCTATACTTTTGCATGCGGTTTTAGAGCAGGAGCCCGTGTGCCTACCAAAGTAGATCCCAACTATGAAACAACCAATCTGGGATGTGTATCCTTTAACGGAAACAATACTCCATATTTTATAAAACAAAGTCAAGATAAAGTCGCTGTTCTTGGCTACTGTAAAAATTATATGAATACAAGCGCAGGTGTATCTCACTTTAAAACATTCACTGACGGTTTATTAGGTCATGCCAACGGTATGAGCTGTTTTAACGGAAAATTCTTTGTTGTCGCAGGAAATAACAAAGTGGTTGCTATCAGCAGTAACAAAGAGGATGAGGAAATAACATATACAGTAACTCCCAACGATAACGATAAATCATTTACTCTTAAAGCAATTAATTATTTTTATGAGGCAAATACAGCTTTATTATTGTCCGTTGTTGACGGAACATTAAAGCTCTATAAATGTACATTTGAAAATGAAAAAAATGTAAAAGCCACTTATCTTTGTACACTGGTAAACGCCGGTCAGCCTACATCCCAGGATATTTTCTATCACAATAAATTAGGGCTTTTTGTCGGAACCAGTAATCCACATACTGTAAGTGGAGTAACGACTAAAATCACAACAAAAAACACCTTGCTTCATTATAATCTGAAAAAACTTGATGATAGCAAACTTTTATACCCAGATTTTGGATTTGTTACAGATATTCCTGCTAAAGATGCTCAGGGCCGCACATATAACAGTTTTGAACTGGAATCAGTGGCTCTGGATCAAAATAATAAATTAATCGCTGTGTGCAATGCCAATGTCAAAGATGCTACCCACACCAGTGGTTTAGCATCCACTGACGGCTTCTTTCAGTATAATACGCTTGAATTTATTACAGCTTGATTTCGCTACATCAATAACAGCATAAATTTCCATTATAAAAAGCAGGCAGTTTTTCGCCTGCTTTTTATAATTCCAATTTTCTATTTAACAACAACTTTTTTATTATCTGACCATACGCCAAACTGTTTAATACCATTCAACAACGTATATGCATGCGCTTTCAAATAGTAAACTCCCGGTTTTATATTTTTAAAAGTAACTGTATTTTTCTTTTGATTTTTTAATACAATATTTTCTCCTGAATCTGCATTCTTAAGTACGCAATCAAACCCATCACTGTATTTTAAATTTCCAAACTGTGCGGTTACTGTTTTCTTTTTCCCGGTAATTTTTATTAATTTTATATTATCTTTATTTAGTTTAACAGGAGGCATACGCATTTCATTAGACCACCTGCTATAACTTTTTTTACCATTTTGAACAGTATAAGAACGGACTCTGGCAAATCCCATAGTCGGCACTTTTTTTAATATACAGGTTGTGTTTGCAGAATTTTTATTAGCTAATACCTTAGTACCATCATATATTTGATATTGATATCCATCTGCATTCTTTACTTTTCCGCTCAAATCAATTGTAACATAGATTTGTTTGTTTACTATATCTGAATCAACAGATTTTATATACGGACGATTTGTTTCTGGTTTTGAAGCAGTTCCCTCACTTACAAAAGGAATACCATTCATCTTACAGTAATAGTATGCATATGAATTTTTCTTTCCATGAACTGTTAGAGAATCACAATTTATGAACGCCTCAGCACCTATCTCAGTAACTGTTTCAGGTATATATAACGTTTTCAGTTTTCGACAGTCAGCAAATGCAAAAAAATCTATACTTTGAAGATTTTGGGGAAGTTTAACACTCGTCAGTTCACCGCAGTATATAAATGCACTTTGTCCAATTTTTTTCACATTATCAGAAAGTATTACCCTTTTAAGCTTTGGACATGTGCTAAAGGCAAAAACTGGAACAGTATCTACTGAAGCCATCCACTCTACTTCTTCTATATTCAAATTATCTTCAAAACAAAATTTTTCTACTTTAGAAACCGAAGGAAGAAGCATTATCTTCTTATAATCTCCAGTTGGGTATTCTCCATACACACGGCTCTCTGAAATTTTCAACTGTTCATACTTATTTTTACTTTCAATGGTTATCTGTGATTTCATAGCAGCTTCTGCTGAGACAGATGCAGAAATTGCTACACACGTTAAAGCAATCAACAATATTTTCTTTACTTTCTTTGACTTCATAGAATCTCCTCCAATCAATAATATTCAGCTATTATCATAATATATCACTAACTATAAAAGATCCTGTATTTCTGGCATTAAAAGTATTCTAATGACCCCGAACCAAAATGCAAATTTAAATTAATCTGTTTCTTCCAAAAAATATTCCATATCTTATCAATTTAATTTCTTTAAGAATCCTATTCATTCCTTCGTCAGTCGTTATGTCTTTTTGATTTCTACAATTAATTTATATTTTTTCCATTTTTCAGTTTCTGATTTCATCTGTTCTGCCAGGTCAAACAGTTCCGCAATGGTAACTCCCAGTCGATTCGCCATAATCTCCAGAAACTTCCTGGTTCCGGCAGAACATTTATCATTCATAAGAAAATCCTGGATCATTCCCTGATCTACCAGGATTACTTTCGTATCCTGACCACCCACATCAATAATTGCACATTCATTTCCCGCCAGTTCTCTGCCACCTCTTCCATGACAGGTAATCTCCGTAATCACAAAATCTGCATAATCCACAGCTACGCGCCCATATCCTGTAGCATCTACACGAACCCCTTCACTCATTACATCAATCCCCTCATCCAGAAGCCTTGAAGCAATCTCCGAAGCCGTCTCCTTACTGCTCCACCCTGTAGGCAGCACAAATTTTGTTACATTTCCATTATAGCAGAAAAGAAAAACCAGTAACGTTTCGGGTATATATCAAAAACATTACTGGTCTTTTTTTATAAGATTATTCCACACTTTTTATTCGATACAGGGAATCTCATAATTCCAGGATTTACGGATGTCGTCCATGATTTTCATAATCCTTATTGTCTCTGCATGAGGCATTTCCGGACACTCCAGTTTTCCTTCCTGGATTGCTTCCATGCAAGATTCTACCTCATATTCATATCCTGAGATCTGTTCCGGCACAACATAAGAAGCCACTTCTTTATGTTCGGTATCAAACACTGTAATCTTTTCCGGATTATTGATATTCTGCACCTGCATATATCCTCTGGTTCCGAAAATACTTCCCATTCTGTCTGAGATTTCCCTTGCTCCACACTGAAGGGTTGCCATGCAGTCTCCCTCAAACACCATGGCAATGCTGTCCAGAATATCCACTCCATTCTGAAAGATTGCAGTAGCCTTTACATCCTTTACCTTATCGCCAAGCACCATGGAAGCAAAATTGATTGGATATACGCCTACATCCAGAAGAGCACCTCCTGCAAGCTCCGGTTTACGGATACGTTCCACATGACTTACTGTATAGCTGAGATTCGCCGTAACTGCCGTAACTTCTCCGATCACACCGCTTTCAATAATATCGTTGATCATCTTTCTGGACGGCATATATCTTGTCCAGATTGCTTCTGTGATCAGAAGCTTTTTCTCTTTTGCAAGATCAAATAATTTCTGTGCCTGCTCTGCATTTACAGTAAATGCCTTTTCACAAAGCACATTCTTTCCCGCTTCCAGACACATCTTTGCATGCAGATAATGGTGTGAATGAGGAGTTGCGATATAAACCAGTTCAACCTCATCATCTGCCAGCATTTCCTCATAGGATCCATATGCTTTTTTTACTTCATATTTCTGTGCAAATACCCGGGCACGTTCCAGATCACGGGCAGCAACCGCATACGCCTCCACATCTTTCATTCCTGCCACTGTTTTCGCCATAGTAGAAGCAATGCCTCCTGCTCCCAGAATACCTAACTTCATTTTATTGTCCTCCCATATTTATAGCAGATAAAATTATCCACTTCGCTACTTGCTCTAATTTTACAGCATCATCGCCCGGAGAACAAGTTTATTCCGTTATATATTTATCCCATATCATTCATTTATTTTTTCAGTTTCTCTTTTTTTCGTTTCGTCATCAACCCTCCAATCCTTCCGGTCTCTTTCGCAGACAGACTTTTCCATCCATCACTCAATACTCTGTCCAGCAGTCCCATTTCCTCTGCAATTTCATACTTCATTCTGACCTCCGGCAATAATTCTCCATCAAGATAAGCTTTTATTTCCTTCTCTTTATCCAAAACAGCCCACACTCCTTTTCTTTGGAGTATGGGCTGTTTTCTTAATTTTTATACTGCATTTCATTCAAACGGATATTCGCAATCCGCTTCGCTGCCTGCCTGATTCGGTTAAACTTCTGTCTATTACAGATTGGATTCTGAGATTCTGTTATCTTTTGGGAATAATAATTGCAGCAATGATATATGCCCAGATTCCCGCACCTCCAAAGCAGGTAAGGATCACCCATGCCAGACGCACCAGCGTAGGGTCAATATCAAAATATTCTGCGATTCCTCCACATACACCGCAAAGCATACTGTTTTCTGATGATTTGTATAAACGTTTGTCACCCATGTTCCATTTCCTCCTTAAACTCAGATTAGTCGAGCAGATAAAATCATCCGCTTCGTTACTTACTCTACACCGAATAACTTCCTGATTCGGTTAAATACTACTTTTATTTCTGCACGTCAGAGTATATGCTCTTCAGGATATCTGCAAATCTCTGTGTTCTTTCCCGGAGAAATCTACTGATATATTTCCCATACCGCACTCCAGATCCAGTTTCCTGTCTGCGCCTTTATTGGAAATGGTTTTCTCCCGTCCAAGTCCACTGTAGGAATCAGAACCTACATCCAGATTTCCCACTCCACATTCCAGATCATAATTATAATCCTCCTGCGTACCGGTCAGTGTCAGATCCAGTTCACCCAGACCACATTCTCCATCTGTCTTCCTGGCGCTCAGATCTGCAAATGTCATACTTCCGGTTCCGATTTCCAGATCTGCCTCCCTTGCGGTCACCGGATTCTTACTTTCAAATTCCCCGGCTCCCATCTCCACACTCAGCTTCTCTGTCTCAATATCTCTGTTCAGATAAACAGTACCTGCACCCATCTCAATCTCCAGCTCCTGAAGCTTAACATCTTCCGGATAGGAGATACACACCTTTCTGTTTTTAGACAGTTTTTTCGTGCTTCTGACCTTAAGAGTATCCGAACTCTCCTTCACTGTCACATTCTTCCCACTGTCATCATAAACTCTGACACAGAAACTGTCGCCCTCTTCCAGAATCAGATCATCGTACTTCAGCTCTATATCCAGCTTTGCGGGCTGATACTTCAGCTGATATACAGTGCCATCTTCCTCATCCTCATCAACAGTGCGGACATAATCCTCACTATCATCATCATCACTGTCGTCATAATCATCACTGTCGTCACAATCATCGATGTCATCATAATAATCATCATCGTCATCATAGTTACCATCCCCATCTGCCACCAGAAGCACCCTTTTCAGGCTTTTCACCCCTGTCAGTTCCGACATACTGGCTCCCATAACACCACCGGCAGCTGTCAGCCCGATTCCCACAGCACCAAAAATCCCCGCTGCGATCAACATTCCTTTTGTAAACTTCTTCATTTAACCGCCTCCTTTCTCTTTCTGTAAAGCACCCTGTTAAAAAAGTCGGTAATCTTCCGAAACCACTTCGGCACAATACGTACTGCGACACTGATCAGCCCCAATACCATAAGGATTGCCAGAGCAATCATAAGACATCCAATTCCTATTGTCATGATCCCGGTTCCGGTCATTACAGTCAAAAGCCCTGCTCCAGCCACAACAGCTGCAAGCCCGCCAACCAGTAAAGCCACAGCGCCTATACCCAATCCAACGATCAGCCAGAACGGAAGCAGTAAGATTCCAACTGCAAATGTCAGAATCCCACCAACAGCCCCCTTAACAAAGGGAGAGATAAAAACCAGCAGAATCACCGCAAGGATCAGCACCGCCTGATTCCCCTTTCTGAAAAAACGCTTCCCTGTTCCCGACTCTTCTCCATATTTCTCAGGCATCTGTCCTCTCTCTTTAGTTCGGGCATCCTCATAGCCATGCTCCGTATATTCTCCATACTCATAGCCTCCTGCCGAACCTTTCAGATCCGCCTTGATAATCGCTGCAACCTTCTCGGGACTTCCAAGTTCCCTGAGCACCGAAGCTTCATTCTCAGCTCCTGCATCATCGAAATAACTATTATAAAAATCAAGGGCATCCTGCCTCTCTGTCTCGGAAATATCAGCAAGCAGCTTCTCCAGCGCCTGCATAAACTGCGCCCTGTCCATCATCCTATTCCTCCCTCAAACATCCCGCTTATCTTGGATGCATAAATTTTCCATTCAGCTTTATAAAACTCCAGCTGCGCAGCACCTCTGTCCGTCAGCTTATAATAACGCCGGTTACGTCCTGCATACGCCATATCATAAACCTCCAGACAATCATCCTTCTGCAGCCTCCTGAGCACCGGATACAAAGTAGACTCCGAAACATCCAGAACTCCACGCACATCCTGCGTGATCTTATATCCGTAAGTCCCTTCCCTCTCCTTAGAAACAACCGCCAGAACAACCGCATCCAGAAGCGCAGCACCCGTATTAAAAACCATATGCTCACTCCCTTGTTTCAATTATGCTCTGCATAAATATCATTATCTCTGCAATCCTGCCGGAGACTATATACTATACAGAACATCAATATTGTTTTGTTAACGATATTATATGATGTATAATATCATTTTGTCAATACTATTTAGCAAAAATCCATTATCATTTATAATTACCATGATATCTATCTATAAACATTCGACTAAACTACAGCAAAGGAAACTTACACAACCATGAACGAAAATACAACACAACTCCACCCCGCATTCCTCTCCCGAATGAAGGAAATGCTCGGCAACGAATACCCGGCTTTCATCTCCAGCTTCGATGCCCCCCGAACCTACGGCCTGCGCATAAACACCTCCAAAATCACCTGCGAAGACTTCGAAAACCTGTCTCCATTTCCAATCCGTCAGATCCCATGGATCAAAAACGGCTACTTCTACGATGAAGACATCCGTCCTTCCAGATGCCCATACTATCAGGCCGGCCTCTACTACCTTCAGGAACCCAGCGCCATGACCCCCGCCTCCCGCATCCCCATCGAGCCGGGTGACAGAGTCCTGGACCTCTGCGCAGCTCCGGGAGGCAAGGCAACTGCAGCAGGTGCAGCACTTCAGGGACAGGGACTTCTGGTAGCAAACGATATCAGCACTTCCCGCGCCAGAGCCCTCCTTCGCAACCTGGAACTCTTCGGTATCCCAAATGTCTTCGTAGCAAACGAAACACCTGCAAAGTTAACCAAAGCATTCCCCGAATTCTTCGACAAGATCATTCTGGATGCCCCATGCTCCGGAGAAGGAATGTTCCGTAAGGAAGAATCCCTTGCCAAAGACTGGACTCCCGAAAAATCCCTGGAGCTTTCCGAAATCCAGAAAGAGCTTATCCTCCAGGCAGCCGATATGCTCCGTCCCGGCGGACTGATGCTTTACTCTACCTGCACATTCGCGCCTGCCGAAGACGAACAAACTGTTTCCTGGCTTCTGGAAAACCGTCCTGACATGGAACTGGCAGAAATGGAAGATTATGAAGGCTTCTCCCATGGAGTTCCTGAATGGGGAAACAAAAATCCGGAACTTATCAAATGCATCCGGATTTTCCCACACAAAATGAATGGAGAGGGACACTTCCTTGCGCTCTTCCGTAAAAAAGGACAGGCAATCCGGGAAAACTCCCGTCCTCACACAAAACCGGACAAAAACGCATTTCCACTGATTGAGGAATTTCTGAACGAAATCGGTCTGAAAACTCTCTGTGGCCAGCCGTTTGACTGGGAACGTGTGGAAATCCGCGGTGATAAAGCCTACTATCTTCCCCCTGTTGCCCACAACTTCCGCGGCATCACCTTCTTAAGAAACGGTCTCTATCTCGGTGACCTGAAGAAAAACCGCTTCGAGCCGTCTCAGCCACTTGCACTGGCGATCCGCAAAAATGAAGCAGAAGCAGTCATCTCTCTCTCCGCTTCTGACGAAAGGATTACCAGATATTTAAAGGGCGAAACCTTAAATATCGAACCCGAAGAAGCAGCTCACAAAAAAGGCTGGCATCTCCTCTGTGCAGATGGATATCCCATTGGCTTCGGCAAACTGGTCAACCAGATCCTGAAAAACAAATATCCGGCAGGGTGGCGCGTATAACACGCGCTTATCCTGCCGGATATTTGAATTCATAATAATAAATTTTTAGTCCGCTTACAGCAATATCTCTTTCTGCAATGTAAACGAATAAATGATCTTCTCCTTCACTTTTTTCCCTGTCATCCGCTCCAATGCCCGGGCATAATCCTCAAGCTGCACATGATACAGATCGATCAGCTTCTGTTCCTGTCCTCTCTTCACTCTATCCGTTTTATAGTCCACAAGAACAATCTCATCTTCTTCCATAAAATAGGCATCGATAATTCCCTGCACCAGCACTGCTTCGTTCTTCCACCCATCATCGAGCATAGAAGCACTTCTCTGGATCACAAAAGGCTGTTCTCTGTAAAGATGTTTTTTCATAGCAGCTTTCTTCATCCTCTGCCCCAGCCCGGACTCCACAAACCTCCTGATATCCCGGATCCGGATACATTCCGCTTCCTGCTCTGTCATCTTCCGGCTCTCCAGGAGTCTCTTTAACTGAGCCCGAAGCTGTTCCTCTGTATCTGTTTCTGCATAATCCAGACATTCCATTACTCTGTGATAAGCAGTACCTCTGGCAGCCCCCTTATACTCTTCCTGCTTCTCTGCCATAAATGCGGGAACCGGTGCTTCCTGTTCTTCCTCCTGCTCTTCGGCAGACACACTGATATTCTCTTCCAGTTCACTTTCATCATGCCAGCTTCTCTTTTTCAGGTCCGAAACACTGACTTTAACCGGAATATCTTCCAGATATTTATACGGATATACAAAGGAAAATCTTTTCTCTATCTCTTCCTTCACAGCCTCATCATACACTTTATTTTCATCCCAGTTCTTCAGATATTCCTCCTGCATCTGGTTTCCTGCCTGGATGAGAACTGCCTTTTCTGTCATCTGACGGACAGTGATCTTTTTTATCACAAACTCAGAGATATCATCGTAAATCCCCGGCTGTTTCTTCATGAGGATTCCATATTCCCACAGAAGTTCACTCATGGCCCGATGCCGCACCAGCGCAGGCAGTACAAAAGCCCAGTAATTCTTTGCTTTCATTCTGGTTCCCAGTGGGAGCAGTTCTTCTTCCTCATCCAGAAAACGCGACAGCGACAACATCTGCTTTTCCAGCTTTCCAACTGTTCCTGTAAGGATCAGTTTCTCTTTTGCTCTTGTCATGGCAACGTAAAGTACCCTCAGTTCCTCTCCCAGACTCTCTTTCAGAAGCTGTCTTCTGATCACCTGCTTATTCAGTGAAGATGCGATCACTCGTTTCTCCGGTATGATAGCATCCGCCCCTATTCCCAGTTCCGGGTGAAGCAAAAGACCTGCATTCATATCCTGAAAATTAAACTGTTTTCCCATACCGGCCACAAATACTACCGGAAATTCAAGTCCCTTACTCTTGTGAATCGTCATAATCTCCACTGCTGTATTGCCCGCTCCTGTCAGATTAACCTCTCCATAGTCCACCTCATACGCCTGTAGCTGTTCGATATAACGGACAAAGTTAAACAGACCTCTGTAGCTTGTCTTCTCGTAGTCCATAGCTTTCTCCACAAGCATGGTCAGATTTGCAAAACGCTGCTCCCCTCCCGGAAGTGCTCTTGCATAATCTCCATACCCGGTTTCTTTCAGCACATAAAGGATCAGTTCGTGAACCGGCGTATATGCAGCCATATTTCTTACCTTTTCCAGAAAGCTCAGAAATCCTTTTAATTTAATATTCAGGGAATTCTTTTCATTTTCTCCTGCATATGCAGAAACACTCTCATAGAGCAGACCATCAGGACACTGTATTCTAAGTTCTGCCAGTTCCTGGGATGTGCATCCGACGATCGGTGAACGAAGCACTCCCATAAGCGGAATATCCTGCAACGGATTGTCACACACCTTAAGATAATTCAATACAGTCACAATCTCGGTTGCAGAGAAATATCCTGTTCTTGATGTACAATATACGGGAATCCCCTGAGATGCCAGTACTTCCCTGAAGGTTTCTGCCCATCCATAGGCAGTTCGCAGCAGGATTACAATATCCCCGTATTCCACAGGCCGGTATTCCTTCGTCTCTTTATCTACGATCTGTTCTTTTCCCACAATTTCTTTAATTCTCTGTGCAATGGCCAGTGCTTCCAGTTCCTGCCCTGTCTGATTTTCCATTTCCCTGCGGTTTCCCGATACACCTGAGTCTTCATAGTCCTGTACATCAGACAGCTCTTCTCCGTCTCTCTCGACCAGAAGAACCTCTGTCTTTACAAATTCCTCAGATTCTCCTTCCGGAAAAGAAGCTCCAGGATAAAGGGCTGCATCTTTGTCGTAGGTAATCCCTCCCAGGTCTTCCCCCATGATCTGCCGGAAAATAAAGTTTACACTTTCCAGAACCTGTTCCCTGCTCCGGAAATTTTTGTGCAGGTCAATTCTCTGCTCCTGTGCTTCTTCTGTGGAATAGCTTTTATATTTTTCCATGAAAAGCTCTGGCCTTGCCAGACGGAAACGATAGATACTCTGCTTTACATCTCCTACCATGAAGATATTTTTCTTCTGGTTGATCCACCCGGATACTGCTGTTGTCAGAAGCTCCTGCACTAAGTTACTGTCCTGATATTCATCCACCAGGACTTCATCATACTTTGCGGAAAGTTCTCTCGCAGCCTGGGACATATGGATTTCTTCCCCTTCTTTCGTCATCAGTATCTGCAGGGCAAAATGTTCCATATCCGTAAAATCCAGAATATTCTTTTCTCTCTTTGCCTCTCCGAACTGCTCTTTAAATTCTGCTGTCAGCTCGACTAACATCTCTATTGGACCTCTGATATATCTGATTACCTCCAGAAGTTCCTTCTCTGTACTCTGGAAATATCGCTGCCCCAGTTCCTTCAGAATCCCCTTTTCCTCATCCCGGAGATCTTTCACTCTCTGTTTCTTCTGTTCATCTACATCCGAAGACTTCTTTGTGCTCAGCCGGGCAAATGAGGGTTTCATAAGGATTTCTGCAGTTCCATTATAATCTCTTTTCTCTGCCAGCTCCTGCAGACTCCTTATAAGAAGCAAATCACTGCTCAGTGCCTCATCATACAGATACGGACCATCCGGCTCTGAGCATATTCTTCGAGCCTCCTGCACCAGAAGCTTCGCTTCCTGCAGTTCATCCTTCACTGCATCCCAGAGCATTTTCATCCACTCAGTCTCTCTTAACTCTTCCAGGGAATCAATCCTGTAATCATCCATACAGCCGGACAGCCATTCCTGCGGAAAAGGATTGCTCATAGCCATTTCATATAATTTCTGTATCAGGTTTCCCAGATTTTCATCTGACTTTCCCGTTGCAAAGCATTCCACGAATTTCTGAAACTTTTCATCTTTCCTGGCATAATATTCTTCAAGCAACGCTTTCACAACATCTCCCCGCAGAAGCTTCAGTTCCCCCTCATCTGCCGTCCGATATCCCGGATCCAGTCCGATCAGATGAAAGTAATTCCGGATAATATAGGCACAGAAACCATCAATAGTTGTAATCTGTGCAGTATGAAGCAGGGTTGTCTGTCTCTGAAGATGCTCATTATCGGGATCTTCACAGAGTGCTTTTTCAATAGCTGCCGAGATCCTCTCTTTCATTTCACCTGCTGCCGCTCTTGTAAATGTCATGATCAGCAGTCTGTCAATATCCACAGGGTGTTCTTTATCTGTGATCTTACTCAGGATACGTTCTACCAGTACTGCCGTTTTTCCGGACCCGGCTGCCGCACTGACCAGAATATTTCTGTCCCGCAGCCTTATAACCTCCTGCTGCTCCTTTGTCCACTGTACGCCCATCTTATTCTGCCTCCCTGTCAAATGCTTTCCATAATTCCTCATCAGAGAAGTTTTTCAGTCTGCGGAATTCATATCCTGACAGCCTGCGGTCAAATCCACATACCGTCATATACGGACAATAAGTACACGCATTCTTTTTTCCGAGCTCATAGGGAGAAACCTCCGCATCTCCCTCCAGAATAGAACTTCTTATCTTCTCAATCTTCGTCCTTACATACCGTCCAAGAACTGCAAACTGTGTTCTGTCTGCCACAGAAGAATTTTTGCGAAAGTTTCCATCCTTATTAAATGAGACAGGAATGGAACCAAGACTGCTGTCCATCCTGTACACAAGCTCCGGATCTGCCTGAACCAGCCCATTCATCTTCAGTTCTTTCATAAGACCTGCACTGACTGCTTCCACATCCGCATCTATCTTCTCCTGGATCATAGGATCCTTGATATTGTAATAGAAAACTCCCGCAGGAATAATCTCTTTATCCGGATATTTCTTCTGCTCTACACGCAAGGCACCATCCAGATAGATCATTAACTGTAACTGCAGGCCATGATACAGATAAACCAGGTCAAAGGATGTATTTCCGGTTTTATAATCAATCACCTTCACATACACCTTATTCTGATCTTCCATAATATCTACTCTGTCAATTCTTCCTCCCCCGAAGGTTACCTCAAAGCCTTCCGGCTGAAATTCTCCCTGTTCCAGTTGTTTCTGAAGTGCCCATACCGTCCTTCTGAGGATTCTCCTTGTTCTCTCGATCATATATTCATTTCTGGCACTGCTTTTGAGCACCGTATTTCCATAATCTGCCACAATATTATCCAGACACCGGTCCGCAATCTCATTCCGTTCCTGTTCTGTCAGCTCTGTCCATTTCATGCCTCTTTTTCGTACTTCTTCTGCAAAGCTTTCCAGCGCTTCATGCATAACATTTCCCATATCCATAGGTTTAAACTCATATTCCACACGCTCGGTAAGCTTCATTCCATACTGAAGGAAATGTGCAAATGCACAGGCTGCAAAACGTTCCAGTCTGGTAGCACTGTAAGGTGAAACTTCTCCGTATAATGCCTTCGCCACACTCTGGCTGATAATGTCCTTTGGTTTTCCGGCAAAAGCCGACTGTACCAGCTTCTCTACTCTGCTTCTGTATTCCGGATTCCGCAGATACCAGCTGTAAAGCTCTCCAAACACTGCATCCGTCTCATCTGCCTGCTCCAGAATATCCTCATGATTTTTCTCTGTCTCCTGTGCCAGCTTCTCCAGAAACAGATCAATCCCCGCTTCCGGATTTTCCGGATAATAATAAGGATTTTCAATCTCCAGTTTCGGATACAGTCCACGTATACTTCCAACCAGATATGCCGGGCTGATTCCTTCTCCTTTTGCATTGGTATCACTATAGGAAAGGATCAGCTTTTCTCCCGGTTTCGTCATATTCAGATACAGATAGAACCTCTGCATATTCATCAGTTCTTTAGGTCCCGGTGCCAGTTCCACTCCCTGCTCCTGAAAGAAATCTCTGTCAAGCTCTGATAAGATTCCGCCTGTCTGTGTACTCTTTGGAATATTACCCTCATTCACGCCAA
The DNA here is from genome assembly GCF_003471165.1 of Ruminococcus sp. AM22-13. Taxonomy (GTDB): domain Bacteria; phylum Bacillota; class Clostridia; order Lachnospirales; family Lachnospiraceae; genus Blautia_A. Next base: position 15,345 of record NZ_QRIL01000004.1, read on the forward strand.
CAAAGAATAACGCCTTAATCTCCTTTAAACGGGATCGTTCCATATCACCCACCATCACCTGATCTACGCTCGGCGGGATCAATGCAACCTTTGCCTGCGAAAGTCCTGATTCCAGAAGCTGTCGGAACTCCTGTCTGTTTACCGTTTCTTCGCCAAGAATCTCAACCATCTTATCCAGCAGGTCCATCACAATTCCATAAATCTGGTTATATTCTTTTTCCATTGCTTTATCGCCTGACTCTTTAAACTTTCGCTCCTGTCGTTTCAGTTTCTGCCAGACATTGCTTTTTTGGATAAACTCATAGAGAATCCGGCAGTACTCTTCCACTGTCTTCTTCCCGGAACCAAATCCCTGTGCAAGTTCCTTTACTTCTTCTGCAAAAATCTCTCTGATCTCATTCAGTTCCTGTATCTTCTCCGCTTCCATTCCTCTGTATACACGAACCCATTTTTCAGACCATTTCTTATATCCCCGGATTCCCAGCGCCAGCACGTAATTCTCCAGCTTATCAGCCTGTTCTCTGGTAACTTCTGACATCCCGCATCTGAGATAACGGAAAACGCTCTCATAAGGAAAGCCCTGCACTGCCATCTCCATGGCAGCACGCAGATACTCCACAAAAGGATTCATCAGTACCGAATGCTTCTCGTCAATAAAATATGGAATATCCGCTTCCTCAAATACCTGTGCTGCAAGTCTTGCATATTCTTCCAGATTTCCTGTGATCACTGCAATCTCACCATAACGGTATCCGCAGGTACGCACAAGTTCTGACACCTTTCGGGCAGCCTCCCGCATTTCTTCCAGGGGGGATGGAGCAGTAAATATCTTTATCTCCTGCTGCTCTTTGGAATATACGCCCTTTCTGTAGCGGAAGATATTTTTCTCCAGAAACTGTAAGGCAGGTGCCTGTGCAAACCGGGACTGTCCGGATGGTTTCAGATACACCGGATCCTCCAGATCTCTGGTCAGCCCTGCAAGTGTCCGTATCATCTGCTTGCTCATAAAGAAAAGCTGATAAGGTTTTCCCGGAGAAAAAGCATCCTCCCGTTCGTCCATAGTCACAGTAACACTTATGCGGTCAGCAATGACCAGAAGTTCCCTGAGCACATTGACCTGAATTGGCGTGAATCCGGTAAATCCATCAAAGAGAAATTCCGCTCCCTTAAGCTTTTCGGAAAAAGGAAGCTGTTTAAGCAGGACATCCATCACCTCTTCCCCTGTCATATAATGCCCCTTCAGAAATTCCCTGAATGACTGATAAAGGATTCCCACATCCTTAAGCTTCATTTCAAGTAATGGCTGATCTTTGGCCTTCTCTTTCATTTCCGCCAGATTCTCTTCTCTGATATCATACTGCATAAATTCTGACACCAGAGACTTCACCTCATCCAGATATCCCGGCTTGTTCATCTGACTTCCCAGATAGGCAAGTTCCTTTCTGTGCTGCTGCACCATTTTCTGCAGCACCATGCTTTTTCCCGTATCTTCCAGAACCTTTCTGTTATCTCCGCCGGTTTCTTCAAATACACGGTACGCAAGACGTTCAAAGCTCAGGATGTCAATATTCAGGATTCCTTTTCCCGGGTGCATTTCCACCAGCGTCTTCTGTGTCTGCATGGTAAACTGCTCCGGTACGATCACATAATAATTTTTCTCCGGATGCTGCAGTGATTCCTGAATAATCCTTTTATATGCAAAATATGATTTTCCGGCTCCGGAGCTTCCGATTATAAACTGCAATGACATTCTTCTCTCCTTACTGTCAGTTACTCAACATTCATTATTTCAGTATATCATAATTTAAGTACTTCTGTAATAGAATATACAAAACCATCCAGGAGGCGTGTACCATGAGTGCAAAAACAAAAATCATAGTCCTACATATGAAGGAAGTTATATACACCGGCATTTTCCTCCTTCTTGCTGTCATCCTGGCTATTGTACTTTTTTTCATGTTTGGACCCGGTCAGAAAAAAAGTACCTCAGCCGATGCCAAAAGCCGGTACAAACCGGGAATTTATACTTCCTCCATCGACCTGAATGAAAATACCTTTGACCTGGAAGTAACCGTTGACTCTGACAGGGTAACTTCCATCCGTCTGGTAAATTTAAGTGAAAGCACTGCAGCCATGTTTCCTCTCATGGAACCGGCTCTGGAATCACTGGCCAGCCAGATCTATACCTCCCAGTCGCTGGAAAATATCCAATATTCCGAAGATCAGAAGTATACTTCCATGATTCTTTTGAATTCAATTGAAACAGCACTGAAAAAAGCGGAGAACAATTGATCGTTCTCCGCTTTGTGATTCTATATCAATCCTCTAAAATAATGCATTATTTACGAGGATTGCTATAAATATCCATATTTTCAAGCTGCTCCAGCCATACTCCTGCACTTGCATCACTTGGCATTCTCAGATCACCTCTCGGTGAAACCGCAACGCTTCCCACCTTCGGGCCATCCGGAAGACAGGAACGTTTAAACTGCTGTGCAAAAAATCTCCAATAGAAGGTTTTCAGCCATTTGAAGATTGTCTCCTTATCATACATTCCTTCAAAAGTCTCACATGCCAGCCTGTAAATTTTCTCCGGTTCAAATCCTGCACGAAGCATATAGTACAGATAGAAATCGTGAAGTTCATAAGGTCCCACCAGATCTTCTGTCTTCTGTGCGATCTTGCCATCCTTAGGCGGCAGAAGCTCCGGACTTACCGGTGTATCCAGAATATCAAGAAGAACCTCTGTCAGCTTCTCATCTTTGCAGGTATCCGCATAATAACGTACAAGATGACGCACCAGAGTTTTCGGCACTGAAGCATTCACGCCGTACATGGACATATGGTCACCATTGTAGGTTGCCCATCCCAGAGCCAGCTCAGACAGATCTCCTGTTCCCACCAGAATCGAGCCATCCTGATTTGCACTGTCCATCAGGATCTGCGTTCTCTCTCTTGCCTGGCTGTTCTCATAAGTCACATCATGCACAGACGGATCATGAGCAATATCCCGGAAATGTACATTTACTGCTTCTTTGATATTGATCTCACTTAAAGTCGCACCCAGACACTGACTTAATTTGCAGGCATTCTGATAAGTTCTGTCTGTGGTTCCAAAGCATGGCATGGTAATACAGTGGATATCCTTTCTGTCCGCACCGGAAAGGTCAAAGGCTCTTGCGATCACAAGCAGTGCCAGTGTGGAATCCAGACCTCCGGAAAGTCCCACTGTTGCCTTATGGCAATGGATATGATCCATACGTTTCTTAAGTCCCATTGCCTGGATATTCAGGATTTCATCACAGCGCATATCCCTTTCTTCTTTTCGTGAAGGTACGAAAGGATACTGCGGATATTTTCTGGTCAGCTTTGTCTCTTCCACATTCAGATGGAAGCGTACTTTAATATGATCACTGTCGTCAGCCGGCTGATAAGTAGTCAGTCTTCTTCTCTCATCGTTCAGCCTCTGCACATCAATCTCACTGCATACAATACCATTGTGGAAACGTTTTCCTTCCGCAAGGATCACTCCATTCTCTGCGATCATATTCTGACCGCCAAAGACCAGATCCTGTGTAGACTCACCTTCTCCTGCATTTGCATATACATATCCGCACACCAGACGTGCAGACTGTCCGGAAACAAGATCTCTGCGGTAGCTGTCCTTTCCGACCATCTCATTGCTGGCTGACAGATTCACGATCAGATTCGCTCCTGCCTGTGCATGGAGAACGCTTGGCGGCAGTGTCACCCATAAATCCTCACAGATCTCTGCTGCTGCCACAAGCTCCGGCTCCTCCTCACAGATAAAAAGAATATCTGTTCCAAAAGGAACTCTCTTTCCCTCAATATCCACATATTCCAGACAGCCAAGACCTGATGCAAAATGGCGCTGCTCATAAAATTCTCCATAGTTTGGAAGATAAGTTTTCGGAACCAGACCAATGATCTCGCCTCTGTTTAAAACTGCTGCCGCATTATATAATTTTCCATGATTTCTGAAAGGCACACCTATAAAAACAAGGGCATCCACATCAGCAGTTTCCTTTGTGATCTTCAGCAAAGTTTCCCAGGCGCTGTCGAGAAGACGTCTCTGCAGGAAAAGGTCCTGACAGGTATAGCCTGTGATACAAAGCTCCGGAAAAACCATAACCTTCACATGTTCTTTTTCCATCTCATGGATCAGTCTGATAATCTCATTTCCATTGGCATTGCAGTCTGCAACTGTGATATAAGGTGTTGCGGCCGCTGTTTTGATATAACCGTTTTTCATTTTCTACCTCTTCTTCCCTGTGCTCCGGCAGATCCATCTGTCAGTACATTTACATCTCTTATTTACATTTACGCAGGATTTCTTTCAGTTCTTCCACTGTAAATTCATAATTCTTATTACAGAAATGGCAGTTCATCTCGATGGACTTACCTTCCTGGATCATTTCATTGAGTTCTTTTCTTCCGATGCTGATCAGGGCTTTCTCCACTCTTTCTCTGCTACAGTTACAGTAAAATTCCGTAGGAACTTTCTCATTGATCTCCATGTCAAAGCCCTCCAGGACTTTCTCAAGCAGACTCTCAGGAGTATGTCCCTCTTCCAGAAGATTTGTGACAGATGTGATTTTCTGTACATTTTCCTCAAGCTTCGCAATTGTGCTTTCTTCTGCAAACGGCATCAGCTGCACGATAAATCCGCCAGCCTGACGTACTGTATTGTCTTTATTCATAAGAACTCCGAGACCAACTGCTGATGGTACCTGTTCACTTGTAGCAAAATAATAGGTAAGGTCTTCTGCGATCTCACTGGTCTGAAGCGCAACCTGTCCAACATAAGGCTCTTTCAGTCCCATATCCTTGATCACATTCATAAATCCTATACCGACAGCACCTGCAACATCCAGTTTACCCTTGCTGTTTGCCGGGATACATACATCAGGATTTCCCACATATCCCTTTACACGACCTTTGGAATCTGCAGTTACTGTAATTCCTTCAAGTGGTCCTCCTGCCTTAATCTGAAGTGTAAGGATATCCTTATCCCCCTTCATCATGGTCCCCATCATGGCACCTGCTGTAAGCAGACGTCCCAGTGCTGCTGTGGCAACCGGACTTGTATTGTGATCCTGTCTCGCTGTTTCTACTGTTTCTGTAGTAACTGCCGCAAATGCACGAATCTGATCATTCGCTGCAATTGCTCTGATAATATAATCGTTCATTCGTTTATTACTCCTGTTATTTCTTTCATATTATTTTGTAAACAGACGTTAACGTCCAAAAATAGTTACTGTTCACACACCACTATCCGCGCGATGTGTCTCCGGTTTCTCCGGGATTTTTCCATGATATCCGTTCTGTACACTTTTTCCATGCTCTCTTGCAACAAAAGTCAGACGTTCACAGTTCTCATCACCCGGATTATGAGTATATGCATCACAGACTGCCACCAGTTCCATTCCTGCCTTCACAATCATAGCCTTGATTGCTTCTATGGAATACGCTTTCTGTACATGTTCCTCCTCACACTTCTCATACAATCCGTCTTCTCTTGGAAGAAAAAGTGCCAGTTCATATATATTCAGGGAATTTTCCCTGTCATAACTGTTCTCCCATATAAAGCTTCCGTCCTCTCTGTCCTCAGCAATAGTCGTGTCACCGATCACATCCCTATATTTATGGATCGTATTCATATCAAAAATGAACAGTCCGCCCGGATCCAGATAATTATTTACCAGCGCAAAAAGATACTCCAGATCTTCCTCGTCCGTCAGATAATTCATACTGTCACAGACACTGATCACAGCACGAACCGTACCATATAACTCAAAATCCTGCATATCCTGCAAAAGATACAGAATATCATGTCCGGATTCCACCCGCTTCTCCATAGCCTCTGCAAGCATCTCCTCAGAATTATCGATACCGATCATATCATATCCGGCATCTGCAAGCATCTCTGTCACAGTACCTGTTCCACATCCCAGCTCCAGAACCAGACCATCCCTGATCCCGTCCTGAGCCAGTGTTTCTATAATATAGTCTGCCCATTCACGATAGTTTACATTATCCATGAAAACATCATAAACACCGGCAAATCTTCCATATGATTCCATTCATCAGCCCTCATTATCTACCTGTTTTACTTTTCACAGCAACACATATTTTCTCTGCTATTCTATCACAATATCCGTTCTTATGTAAATAACAGGTTGTTCTCTGTCAGCGCAAAAAAGGACGACTGTTTTTTTACAGCAGCCGTCCTTTTCAACTTTTCTGTTACTGATTCTTAGGCATATAGCGGACATACGCCGGTTCTCCATGATAGTAATAGTCAACGCCGTTCTCATCATAAACGTCCTCACCATTAGCAAAATCATAGGTATTTCCGTCATCATCACACCATGTACCGTCACCGTTCGGATAAATTACAAGCGGATATCCATCGGAGTTTCTGTAAATAGTTCTTGTCTGATCTGTATCATAGTCCGGATCATCTGTTCCCACAGGTGTTCCGTCTGCATAATATCCATTGGAGGAACCATCGTCATAATCATAAGATCCGTCACTGCTGCCATCAGAAGTATAGTCTGATGAACTGTAATCTGATGAACCGTCCGATGAAGTATCACTGTAAGAACCGTCTGTGCCTGCTGAAGAACTTCCATCTGATGAACTGCCGGATGCTGTTGTGTCTGTACCTGCAGCCGCTGTTCCTGTAGTTTCTGAAGTGCCGTCCGCAGTTGTACCTGCTGTAGTTCCTGAAGTTTTTCCTGTTGCTGCTGCTTTCAGTACAGAATCACCGGAAATAGTGAATGAATCAACAGAAGTCTTGATTCCTGCCAGTGCTTTCTCATCCTTTACAGAACCTGCAACACTGTAAAATTCTTTTGTATTATCTGTGAAATATTTATTTACAACATATTTATAGTCACTCTTGTCAGTGAGGTAATGAACTGTATAGCTGTAAACATTTACACCACTGACTTCCTCTGATTTATAATCCTGGATCTCAAAATCTGTACCTTCTACAAGATTATCTGCCTTTACAAGTGCAGAGGCTGTATCCTGTGAACTTGGAATGATCGCAACAGACATATCCTCCTCACCGGAACCATGCAGGATCAGGAGTTTGCCCTGTTTCGGTGACTCGAAGCTTAACATATCGTCAGAATCTGATTTATTCGCCCATGTCGCATCCGGAAGTTTAATGGATACTGCTTTGTTCTTAGATGTATAGGTCGTATTCTGGGCATTGGCCGGTGCAGGGGTAGGAGTTGCTTTCGCTGCTTTGGTTGGCTCCGGTGTAGGAGTTACCTGTACCACACTTGAATCCTCGTCACTGCCGCCTCCAAAGCTACATGCAGTCATGGAAACAGATAATACAACTGTTAAGGCCAATAACATTAGTACTCTTTTATTTTTCATAATATCCTCCTTAGAATAGGTATATAGTCTTCAGGTAATATTTGATATCAGGTCAGGAGAGGAAACCTCTCTCTGACATTATTATAACTGTTCCGTACTTTATAAAATATGGTGTCAGGGACAAAAGGTATTTTGCCACTGACATTATATATTTTACAGTTTCATTACATAGATGTCAATGTCGATTTCTCAGCCTTCTGCGTTTTACATAGTCTGTTATAACGCCATTTTTCTGCTTCATCATACCATTTATCTTTTTTTCTCTGTAACTGAGAGATTACTTGTTACTGTTCACACACCACTATCCCGCGAGGTGTTTTGGCATGAATATGCCAAAATCTCGAGACATACAAGCCAAAATTCCATTGCCGCAGGCAATCTGGAATGAATTTTGGCTACGTTACTGTGAACGGAGTGAACAGTAACGATTACTTTTTTATTTTTCCACTTCATACATATGCAGTTCATGAAGGGCTCTTGTTGCAGCGATATATCTCGCCTGACGCACAAGCGGTGTCTGGTCTTTCTGCGGAAATACTGCAAATACCTGATCAAATTCCAGACCTTTTGCCAGATAGAATGTCGTAACTGTAAGACCTTTCTTAAAGCTTGTGCTGTTTCTGTCCAGATAAGACAGGCGTTCTTTTACATCAAATCCTTTTTCTCCCAGAATTTCCTTCAGAATAAGCCACATATGTTCTGCTTCTTTCTCTGTACGCAGGACAACCGCTGCTGTTTCATATTCTTCTTCGCCGAGTTTCAGAGTTTCTGCAATCTCTTCCGCAGCATGGCTCATATCTGCAAATATTTTCTCCTCCACCGAAGCACCATGACGTTCAAAGAGTTCCATATCTTCAATACCCGCAAGCTGATTTGCATAAGACGCAATCTCTATGGTGTTACGGTAACTCTTATTCATAATGATCTTGTGGATATCTCTCCCGAAAATCTTCGGCAGAAATTTCAGCACATCCTGCTGTTTGTCATCCATAGTCTGTGCCCGGTCACCCAGGATCGTCATTTTGCAGGAGAAAATCCTCTGCAGGATTTCATACTGAAGCCTTGAGTAATCCTGCATCTCATCTACCACCAGATGCTTGATATTGCTTCTTCCCTGCTGGCTCTGCAAACGATATTTCAGATAAAGAACAGGATAAACATCCTCATATTTCAGCTTTCTTTTCTCATAAGAAACACGCGGAAGTCCTTTGTATCCGTTCTCTTTCAGGAACTGACTGTAGATCACATAAAGATCTCCGGTCACATACAGTTTCATGAATTTCTCACGGATCAGGTCTTTCTCATCATCTGCCAGATCACGATTCCGCAGAGTTTCCACCTCGTCAATAAAATAATCTGCAACTGCATCCATTCTTGAAAGAAGCGGAAAATCCTGAAATTTAAAATAAAACAGTTCAATGATCTCAGACTCTGTCTTTACAAATCCATTGTATTCCACATCCCTGAAATTCATCAGCCGGTCTTCCAGTTCCACCAGATAGCGTTCCATAAGATTTATAAATTCCATGGACTGTTTCTCCTCTGCCAAAGAAGCCTTCTGTGGAAAACGGATTCTGCGTTCAATTTCATCATAGCGGTCTTCGCAGTCAGAAACTGTATCCCTAAGCTGCTTATAGGCAAAAAGATCAAAGCTCATTTCCTTAATATTCTCTTCTCCCAGTTCAGGAAGGATATGGGAGATATAATCGGAAAACACTCCATTTGGCGACAGGATCAGAATATTGGAAGACTTCAGATTCTGTCTGTCATGATAGAGAAGATAGGCAATCCTGTGAAGTGCAACGGAAGTTTTCCCGCTTCCTGCTGCACCCTGGATTACCATGATCCTGTCTTTGGTATTTCGAATGATGGCATTCTGCTCCTTCTGAATGGTACGGATGATGTTCTTAAGCTGTACCTCACCGTTACTTCCCAGTTCTGCTTTCAGGATCTCATCATCAATTTTTACATCACTTTCAAATTCATAGATCATTTTTCCGTTGCGGATCTTGTACTGCCATTTGGAAGCAACCTCACCATGGATTTCACCCATGGGAGCCTCATAAGAAGCCGGTCCTTTGTCATAGTCATAAAACAGACCGCTTACCGGAGCACGCCAGTCGTATACTAATGGAATATGCCCTGCTTTCTCTGCAAAATTTCCAATTCCAATATAAAAGATCTCCGGTTCGTCCTCTCCTTCGTAAATGAAATCCACTCTTCCGAAGAATGGAGAATCTGCCATTCTGCGAAATCTCTGTTTCAGAATCAGCTGCTCTTCATTTGCGGAAATCTGGCGGAACAATGCCTGCTGATTATCATAATTCTCATAGCCATACTGGTCCATCTCTGTATAATTTTCCCAGTAATACTCATGCATTCCCTCAATCTCTTTCTGGCCTTCCACCAGAGAGAGGCTGATCTCTGTGATACGTTCTTTTAATTTTTCCAGCACATAGCCCAGATATTCTCTGCCGTTTTTCTTATCTGTCATATTGTTGATATCCTCTGATATTTGCAGCTGTTCAGTAACTTCACAGCTACAATACTCCTTATTATTGTTATCATTTTCTTCTGTTTCTATGATAAAATTTATCATTTTTCGTAAGTTAGTTTTTAATTATAACATATTACCCTCTGACAGAAAAGACTAAAATATTACTGTTCACACGCCACTATCCCGCGAGGTGTTTTGGCATGAGAATGCCAAAATCCCTCAGCCGGTATCTGTGAGATCCTATATCCACCAGATATATTCTCTTTCACAAATACCCCTGAGGGATTTATAATAACTTTATGCAGTTGCCTTATTCTCAAACTGGCTGTTATACAGGTCTGCATAGAAGCCTTTCTTAGCCAGAAGTTCTTCATGATTTCCCTGCTCGATAATGTCACCGTCTTTCATAACCAGAATCAGATCTGCATCCTTGATGGTAGAAAGTCTGTGTGCGATCACAAAGCTTGTTCTGCCCTTCATCAGATTGTCCATGGCTTTCTGGATACGCACTTCGGTTCTAGTATCTACAGATGAGGTTGCCTCATCCAGGATCAGAATCTTATTATTTGCAAGGATTGCCCTGGCAATAGTGAGAAGCTGTTTCTGTCCCTGGGAAATATTGCTGGTTTCTTCATCCAGAACCATATCATAGCCGCCCGGCTGCTGCATAATAAAGTTGTGCACATGGGCTGCCTTTGCTGCTGCGATCACCTCTTCATCTGTAGCATCCAGACGTCCGTAACGGATATTTTCCATAATGGTCCCTGAGAACAGCCATGTATCCTGAAGCACCATTCCAAACATCTCTCTCAGACTGCTTCTGTTAAAGTCTTTGATGTCATAACCGTCTACCTTAATACTTCCGCCATTGAGATCATAGAATCTCATAAGCAATTTCACCATAGTTGTCTTTCCTGCACCTGTTGGCCCTACAATGGCAATCTTCTGACCATCCTTCACATCTGCGGAGAAGTCATTGATAATGATCTTATCCGGATTGTAGCCGAATTTTACATGTTCAAACAGAACATCTCCTGTAAGTGTATCAATATCTACAGGGTTCTTCTCATTCTGGCTCTCTTCCGGCTCCTCCAGGAATTCAAATACGCGCTCGGAAGCTGCAGCAGAGGACTGTAACAGGTTAGTGACCTGTGCAATCTGCTGGATTGGCTGTGTAAAGTTACGGATGTACTGGAAGAAGGACTGGATATCACCGACCTCAATACTTTTTTTGATTACAAACACACCGCCCAGAAGAGCTACCATTACGTATCCAAGGTTACCTACAAACTGCATGATCGGCATCATCATTCCTGAGAAGAACTGAGATTTCCATGCAGATTCATAAAGCTTCTGATTGTCTTTTTCAAATTCCTCTACTACATCATTCTCTTTGTTGAAAACTCTGACCACATTATGACCACCGAAGTTTTCTTCGATCTGACCGTTTACTTTACCCAGATAGCTCTGCTGATCCTGGAAGTATTTCTGTGAATGCTTCATGACAGTCTGGATGATGAACATGGAAACCGGCAGGATCAGAAGTGCTGCCAGAGTCATCCACACATTAATGGAAAGCATCATAATAAATACACCAATCAGGGTTGTCACTGATGTGATCAGCTGTGTCAGACTCTGGTTCAGACTCATCTGCAAAGTGTCCACATCATTGGTGATACGGGAGAGGATCTCACCGTTTGTTCTGCTCTCATAATAATTCAGAGGCAGTCTGTTGATTTTCTTTGAAATATCTTTTCTCAGATTATAGGTGACATCATTGGAGATTCCTGACATTACAAATCCCTGTACAAAGGAAAAGCATGCACTTAACACATATAATCCAAGTGTCCATAACAGGATCATCCCGATTTTTCCGAAGTCGATTTCACCGGTTCCGTTTACCTTGGCAACCAGGCCGTTAAACAGCTCTGTTGTCGCCTTACCTAAAATCTTAGGCCCTACAATACTAAACACAGTTCCCGCTACTGCAAAGATAAACATCAGTATAAAGCGGAATTTATATCGTCCCATATAGCGGAAAAGCTTAGCCATGGAGCCTTTGAAGTCTTTCGCCTTTTCGCCGGACATCATACGTCCATGTCCTCCCATAGGACCTCTTCTTCTCTGTTCGCTCATGCCAGTTCCTCCTCTGATAACTGAGATCTTGCAATCTGCTGATATACCTCACAATTTGCCATCAGTTCCTTATGAGTTCCAATGCCTGCCATATGTCCGTCGTCCAGTACAATGATCTGATCTGCACCAAGGATGGTACTGATCCTCTGGGCAACGATCACAGTAGTTGCATCTTTGGTATATTCCTTCAATGCCTTTCTTAACTGACTGTCAGTCTTAAAGTCAAGGGCAGAGAAGCTGTCATCAAAGATAAAGATCTCCGGATCCTTTGCAATGGCTCTGGCAATGGACAGACGCTGTTTCTGTCCACCTGAAACATTGGTACCTCCCTGTGATACAGGGGATTTATATTTCTCCGGTTTGGTATCAATAAATTCTGTAGCCTGTGCAACCTCTGCTGCTTCTTTCACCTGTGCATCAGTGATCTCCGGCTTACCATAACGGATATTGGAATCAATAGTACCTGAGAAAAGTACACCCTTCTGCGGCACATATCCCAATTTGTCACGAAGTTCCTTCTGAGTCATGTCGCGTACATCCACACCATCCACTTTAACAGAACCCTTTGTCACATCATAGTATCTTGGGATCAGGTTAATCAGGGTACTCTTACCACTTCCTGTACTTCCAATTACTGCGATCGTCTGTCCTTTCTTTGCTTTAAAGGAAATATCTGTCAGTACATTCTCGCCTGCTTCCGGGTAAGCAAAGGATACATGGTCAAATTCGATCTCACCTTTCACACTTTCTGACGGATGTACCGGAGTTTCCGGATCCTGAATGGAAACCTCTGTTTTCAGAACCTCATCAATACGAAGCGCTGCCACATTTGCCCTTGGAAGCATAATGGACATTGCAGTGATCATAAGGAATGACATAATAATCTGCATTGCATACTGGATGAATGCCATAACATTACCAACCTGCATGGTTCCGTTGTCTACGGCATGGGCACCACTGTAAATAATGAGTACAGATACTCCGTTCATGATCAGCATCATAAGGGGCATCATAAAAGTCATACATCTGTTGACAAACAGGTTTGTTTTCGTCAGATCCAGGTTTGCCTTCTCGAAGCGCTCTTCTTCATGTTTCTCACGGCTGAATGCACGGATAACAGGAATACCTGTAAGGATCTCACGGGATACCAGATTCAGTCTGTCGATCAGGGTCTGCAGGATAGTGAATTTGGGCATTGCCACCTGGAACAGCACAAAGATCACAACCAGGATCAGTGCAACTGCCACCCCAAGGATCCATGTCATAGAAGAATCTGTATTCAATACCTTGATCACACCACCAATACCAAGGATCGGCGCGTACAGAACAATACGGAACATCATTGCCATAACCTGCTGTACCTGCTGCACATCATTGGTACTTCTGGTGATCAGGGATGCTGTGGAGAATTTGTGATATTCTCTGCTGGAGAAACTCATAACCTTGCGGTAAATGCTATTTCTCAGGTCATGACCAAGTCTGCCTGCCACTCTGGCTGAAATAAATGTAACACTGATGGCTGCCAGCATGATCACCAGAGCCATGGCAAGCATTCTGATACCTGACATCAGGATGTAACGCATCTGGATGGCATCCACATCTGTTCCCAGTGCTTCATATTCTGAAGCAACAAAAGAAACACCAGCCTGTGTCACAATAGACTCCGGCATATCTTTCAGCTTCTCATCCACCTGACTCATGATCTGCTGTACTGCTTCTTCCGGCATCTGCGCCAGTGCTGTCAGTGGATCTGTTCCTTCTGGAAGACCCATCTGTGCAACCATTGCCTGCCCCTGCTCACTGTCTTCGGAAAAGGCAGATACCATCATCATTGCCTTGGAGAAATCCTCATTTAAATTCTCTCTGGTTTCTTTGGAAATATCATCATTTAATACCCAGGTATCATCTTTCTGTGTATAATTCTGTGAAACTTCCTTTTTCTGATCCTCATCCATAAAAATCTGAAGATTCTGCAATGTTGAATCCCGAAGCTTATCCGGCACACTGTCTTCAATACCTTTCTGCTGGATACCTACATTAATGATCTTGGAGGTATAATCCGGCAGGGAAAGATCACAGTACGCCTGCAGAAACAGAAGCGCTATGATCAGGACAATGTATCCCGCTGATTTCTTCAGATATTTCATCAGTTTAATCATTGCTTGATTCCCTCTTTTCCTATTTTTAATGTATGTCTGTGTCAAACTCATAGGTCAGTTCTTTCACAGACAATATTTTTATCTGAACATGCTGATACAGTTTTCTCAATCTGCTCCATCATGTATTTTTCAGTTTCTACCTGTTGACAGGTATCTCCGAAATATTATCCAGAATCTGCCCAAAAAACCTTCGTAAAAGACATAGCTCCGCTTCGCTGAAGTTGCTGAACATCACTTTCTCCACAGCTTTACTTTCCTGTTGGAGCTCCTCCACGATTTTTTTTCCGTTTTCTGTCAGATATACACGCATGATGCGCTGGTCTTTATCATCACGTCTCCTGCAGACAATGTCTGCTTTCTCCAGACGCTGGATACTTACATTTACAGTGGGCGGCGTTACACCCATACATTCTGCGATTTTCTTCTGGCTGCAGCCGTTATTTCTGTATACGATCATAATGATCGGCATCTGTCCCTGCTGGATACCAATTTCCCGTATACGCTGCATACATCTCATACCATATTGGCGGTTGATCTCCATAAAAAGCGCAGGCATGCTCTTCTCTTCTCGTTTCTCTTTCTCATTCTTCTCCTCTTCCGGGCACCACATAACTTCACTCCCTTCCGGCCTCTGTCTTCTTTCAGGTCTGATATTGTTTTTTGATTAGCCTGACTAATCATATATAATATACTTTTAGACAAAAAATGCAAGTGTTTTTTGTGCAGTTTATAATTATTTTAGATTTAACTTTGATATTTCTAATTTGTAAACTTCAATTTTATTTTGTCCGGCTAATATTTTATATTTCTTTCTATCTCTGCATGACTTCTTTATAAAATTCTATAAACACATTAATTGCCGGAGACCGCCATTTATTTTTATGGAGCAGCAGCTGTGTCCATACAGTTACCGGGCAACCGGCAACATCCAGTCTTTTAATCTGTCCGTCTTTCACATATTTCTCCGAAATGAAATCCGGAAGGAAGGAAAGCAGGCTGCTGTTTTTTACCAGTTCACATATCTGGAGCGGATTTCCGATTTCAAGAACCGGACGGATTTCCAGTGATTGGGATGCAAGGATTTCATTCAGTATTTTTCTGTAACTCATGGCTTGTTCTGTTAACACAAACTCATTCTGAGAGATTTCACTTAATTTCCATGAGCAGTCTGTAACAGAATTGTCAGCCGCTGCAATAAAATGAACCTGTTCTTCCTGTTCCGCGCAAATAATAAAATCCGAATCATAAATATGCCTGTCCAGAGTAAAAACCAGATCTGTTTCGTTCTTCCGCAATTTATCAAACATCTGCTCTGTACCGTTTTCTGTTATCTCCACTTTTATTTCCGGATACTGATGATGAAAACGCAGAAAATCATTTTTAAAATATCTGCTGCAGACAGAACTGGACATAGACAACCGGATCTCGCCTTCAATGCTTTCAGCCGAATTCAGCGAATCAAGCATTTTCGCCTGTGACTTCAGAATGTTTCGAGCCTGCTGCAAAACTAAAACTCCCTTTTCTGTAAGATTGATTTTATGATAATAACGGTCAAACAGCCTGACACCAAGTTCCTTTTCCAGTTGTTTAATCTGTGAAGAAACTGTAGACTGTGTATATCCCAGTTCTTTTGCAGCAGCCGAAAATCCGGAATATTCACATACTGCAATAAAAGTTTTTAACACATTTGTATCCATTTCTCGTTCCTTTCCCATATTTTTTTCAATGTTTCCCATCGAAGCACAGAAGCGTTATTTTTCTTATATAAACGATATTTTCAATAATATACAACAAAACAATCAATTTTACAAATATTGTTTTTTATCTTATAATATCTCTTATATGAACTTCTGAAGGGAGCGTTATCTTATGAAACGTGAACAGCTTGGAAGCCGGCTTGGCTTCATTATGCTTTCCGCCGGCTGTGCCATTGGCTGCGGAAATGTGTGGAAATTCCCGTGGATGTGCGGGCAAAATGGCGGCGGCAGCTTTATGCTGATCTATCTTCTGTGTCTGGTCATCCTGGGAATCCCGGCTCTTGTGTTGGAATTTTCCATTGGAAGAGCGGCTCAGACAAGTCCCCTTTTCATGTACCGTAAGCTGGAAAAGCCAGGACAGAAATGGGGGATTTTCGGCTGGTTCTGTCTGCTTGGCAACATTGCCCTGATGGCATTTTACACTGTTGTCTGCGGCTGGATCATTTATTATTTTGTACAGTTTCTCAGAGGTAAAAATGGTTCACTGGGATTTTCAGCCATGATCTCCTCTCCCTCTGTGAATGTATTCTTCTTACTGGTCACTGTAGTCATTGCATTTTTCATCCTTTCCTTCAATCTTCAGGGAGGACTGGAGCGTGTGACAAAATATATGATGTCTGCACTGCTGGTGCTGATGCTTGCTCTCGCTGTGCACAGTTTTTTTCTGAAAGGCGCTGGTGAGGGAATGACCTTTTATCTGAAACCGGATTTCTCAAAGATCGATGGTTCGGTGATCGTAGGGGCAATGAACCAGGCATTCTTTACTTTGTCTACAGGTATGGGCGGCATGGCTATCTTTGGCAGCTATATTGGTAAAGAACATTCTCTGATGGGGGAAGCTATCCATGTGATCACACTGGACACACTGGTTGCTTTTCTGGCAGGAGTTATTATTTTCCCTGCATGCTTCACCTTTGATCTGGAAGTAAATGCAGGTCCAAGCCTTCTGTTTGATACAATGGCAGCAGTTTTTAACAACATGTCCGGAGGTCGCATCTGGGGTTCCTTATTCTTCCTGTTCATGGTATTTGCAGCTATGTCAACTGTCCTGGGTGTGTGCGAGAATATCCTGGCAATGATCCGTGAGCTTACCGGCTGGTCCCGTCCAAAAGGCAGCGTGGTCTGCGGCACAGGTGTCTTTCTTCTGGCACTTACCACAGCCCTTGGTTTCAGCGTATTCCACTTCCAACCATTTGCCGAAGGAACTACCTGGCTTGATTTCTGGGATTTCATTGTTTCCAACAATATTTTACCCCTTGGCTCTCTCATCCTTGCACTTTTCTGCTGTAATAAATTCGGATGGGGATGGGACAACTTTATCAGAGAGGCCAATACAGGTAAGGGCTTAAAGGTACAGAGCTGGATGAAACCGCTCTTCCGGTTTGTACTTCCGATTATGATTGCCTTTATCTATGTTTATGGAATGTTCACATTCAACTGGAAATAAAAAAGAAAAATAAGCTCCGTGGATCAAAACTTCTATCCACAGAGCTTATTTTTTATCCAACCATCATTTTTAATTTTAGTGAACCTTCTGATCCAACATTCTTTGGATCAGCTCAATGGTATCCTTCAGTCCATAGTTGGCACTGTTGATACACAAATCATAGTTCTCCGGTTTTCCCCATTTCTCACCGGTATAAAATTCATAATATTTCTTATGCTGCTTATCCATCTGCTTCAGAAAACGTACTGCCTGCTTCAGATTCATATTACGGATATCCATAACATGCTGCACACGAACCTGGAAGGGAGCACTGATAAACAGACTGATATGAGGAATATGATTATTCTTAAGAATCGCATCTGCGCAACGTCCCATGATCACGCAGTCTTCACTCTTTGCCAGTTCACAGATCAGATCACTCATATTGAAAAATACTGCGTCCTGCTTCGGAAGTCCATGATAACGATTGAATTCCCTGAACCAGGTTTTCAGATCTGTGTGTTTTTTCTTTCTGTATTTATCAAATCCTTCAAAATTACCAGTATCACTGACTGCATTTTTGTCTGCCTGCAGACGCTTCATAACCTGATCAAAGATCTCTGCATCATAATAGT
This sequence comes from Ruminococcus sp. AM22-13, assembly GCF_003471165.1. Classification (GTDB taxonomy): domain Bacteria; phylum Bacillota; class Clostridia; order Lachnospirales; family Lachnospiraceae; genus Blautia_A. The sequence continues at coordinate 33,371 of NZ_QRIL01000004.1, forward strand.
TGATCTGAAGCTGATCTGCCAGTTCAAATCCGATATCATTACCGCCACTTCCCTGTGTACGACTGATACAGATGATCAGATGGTCATTCTCTGAAATCTCGTTCTGGCGTCTTACGATCAGATTATTCAGACTGATACGCTCTTTATCTACAATATCTGTCTGTCCAAATGTATCCGGAAGACTTTCGATCTCTTTCAGAATACTGTCATACTCTATCATAAGGCGTCTTCTCTCGCTCTTATCCCTGATAGTACGGGCCATATTACTGATCAGCGCCAGCTCACTTCTGAGCAGATGTCCGTCCGGCTTGGTATACATCAGTGCTGCCAGATGACGGATAGTTGTTTCTTTCTGTCCTGTAAATGTACGTCCCAGAGAGGAACCCACACATTTATAAACTTCTTCATCCAGGTTATAAATGCGTATTGCAAGTTCTTTACATTTTTCCTGATTATCCTGCATAATGATCCTCCCTCCTTATAAAAAGAATACAAACATATCGATAATAAACACCGGAACCAGAAATGCAACAGACCACAGCATATATCCGAAGAATGACGGCATCTTCACACCATTCTCATCAGAGATTGCCTTTACCATAAAGTTCGGGGCATTTCCGATATAAGTGTTGGCACCCATGAATACTGCACCACAGGAAATCGCAGACAGAATCTTGGTAGGTACAGTTCCCAGTGTAGTTGTGATTCCATTGGTAAATGCCAGCGTTCCTGCTGTTGTAAGGAATACCAGATAAGTAGGTGTGTTATCCAGGAAACTGGAAAGCGCACCGGTTGCCCAGAACATCTCTGCCGGTTCAGTAACTCCCAGATTCGGTCCTACAGCTTTTAGAAGCATCAATGCGGGCTGCATAGTGATAAAAATACCGATGAATAAAACCGCAACCTCCTGGATCGCACCCCAGGTAAAATGGTTTCTGATACGAATCTGCTTATCTGTTGTCTTAAAGGAAAGAAAAGCAGCAAGCAATATGATTACAATTTCAATCAGTGCCGGGAATGTCAGGGTTACTTCTCCAAAAAGATGAATGCCTCTTACATTGCCTGCAGCATCCTGAAATGCGGACATTCCCGGAAGTACACCGCTTAAGATTACCGCGCCAACGATCATCACAAGGAAGATGATATTGTGCAGTCCATCCAGACGGAACTGAGTACCCGGTTTACGGATATCCGGTTTACGTCCATTTGCAATATCCTTTCTGTAGGAACGTTTATCAATCTGATAAAATACAAACAGCAAAATGACCATATTAAAGATCAACACAGGGAACAGATGCAGACTCCAGAAGAATGGAACGCCTCGCATAAATCCCATTAACAGCGGCGGATCTCCGATCGGGGTAAGACATCCACCCATATTGGAAACCATGAAGATAAAGAAGATCATAATATGTCCTTTTCTCTTTCTCCATGAATTCATTTTAATTACCGGACGTACCATCAGCATACTGGCACCCGTAGTGCCGATACAGCTTGCCAGAAGGGTTCCCAGTGCAAGCAGACCTACATTAACACGGGGGGAACCTGCGAAATCACCCTCCATGGTAATATTACCTGATACGCAGAACAGGCCGAATAACAGAATGATGAATGTAAGATAATCATTCACAATACAGTCCAGAACTGTCTCTGCAGTCTTTCCGGCTCCATAAACGAAAGCAAATGGAACGACCATCAGAATGATCCATAAGGCAACAACCAGTGGCTGATGAGACTCCCACCACTCCGCTTTTACCAGAGGCATCACTGCAATACATAACAAAAGCCCTGCAAAGGGAATGCAAAGCCATACAGGTACTGTAGATGGTGCTTTGCTGCCTTCTGCCGCAAATACACTCAACGGACAAGCCAGAAGAACTGCAAAAAAAGCACCCAGTACGGTCACCAACTTTTTCAAAACTGCCACCTCCATATTTTATTTTTTCGCTCAATGCAGATATAGCAGTCAGAAAAATGGTTCGACTTGAAACAGGTGTTTCTTCCTATTATAAATGCATTCGATTTTTTACAGATGCAATTATATCATACAGCATGCAAAAATCAATTGTAGGGATATTGAATATTTATACTTTATTTCCTGTTTTTTTATGCATTTTTAACATATTATATGATAAATTTCGTTTATTTTTTAACAAGATAATCTGTTTTTCAGCTATTTTCCACTCCGTCTTATATATTTTTTAAAATTGTACTGATTTTGAAACACATAACCCAATAACAGCTCCACAGTTTATTACTTTTTCGCAATTAGCACAGTAAACTTTCTTATATTTTTTGTGTTATAGGAACATTACGGAGTAATTTCCTATAACACGAAAAATGCTCCCCGACAGCAATTCCCGCTGTCAGAGAGCATTTCGCATATTTCCTATATGAACTGATTGGTTGCCTCATCATACTCATAATCGATGGAATGCATCTTCTCCACCAGTTCGTCTTTCTTCAATCCTCTGCATGTGCAGAGTGCTTCCAGGGAATCATAGTAATCCCTGAGCTGAGTATTCACATAACTCAGCAGAATCATTGGATCTTTGGGTATCATTTAGTTTCCGTCCTTTACCGTAACAATGAATTCCCCATTCTGAACATCCAGCACCAGAGTATCACCTGCGTGAACATCTCCGGACAAAATCTTTCGTGCCGCAAGAGTCTCCACATATTTCTGCAGATAACGCTTCAGCGGACGTGCACCATATACCGGGTCATAGCCATTCTCGATAACCTGATCCTTGGCTGCATCTGTCAGTTCCAGGGAAAGCTCCTGGTCTGCAAGACGTTTGTCAAGCTCGCCGACCATCAAATCTACTATCTTACCAATATTGGATTTTGTCAAGGGCTTGAACATAATTATTTCATCCAGACGGTTCAGAAATTCCGGACGGAAATGGCCTCTCAGGTCATCCATAACCTGACTCTGAGCCTCAGGTTTGATCTCACCATTCTCATCAATACCATCCAGCAGATACGGAGAACCGATGTTGGAAGTCATGATAAGAATTGTATTCTTAAAGTCAACTGTACGTCCCTGAGAATCTGTGATACGGCCATCATCCAGTACCTGCAGCAGTACGTTAAACACATCCGGATGTGCTTTCTCAATCTCATCGAAAAGTACAACACTGTATGGTTTACGGCGGACTGCCTCAGTAAGCTGGCCGCCCTCCTCATATCCTACATATCCCGGAGGCGCTCCGATCAGTCTGGATACAGAATACTTCTCCATGTACTCACTCATATCAATTCTGACCATATTCTGCTCATCATCAAACAGATTCTCTGCTAAAGTCTTGGCAAGCTCTGTCTTACCTACACCTGTAGGACCAAGGAACAGGAAAGAACCGATAGGTTTGGTCGGATCCTTGATGCCGGCTTTGGAACGAAGGATTGCATCTGTAACCCTCTTCACACCTTCATCCTGGCCTACAACTCTCTTATGAAGCTGATCTTCCAGAGTAAGGAGTTTCGCTCTCTCGCCTTCTGTCAGTCTTGTTACAGGAATACCAGTCCATCTGGAAATGATCCTTGCGATCTCATCATCAGTAACTGCCTCATGTACCAGACTTCTGTCACTTTCTTTGACACTCTTTTCTTCGATTTCCAACTGCTGCTGTAATTTCGGAAGTTCACCGTACTGTAACTGTGCAGCCTTCTCCAGATCATAATTCTGTTTTGCTTTCTGGATCTGCTTATTCACATCCTCAATCTGCTCACGAAGCTTCTGTAATTTCTCTACAGAATGCTTCTCATTATCCCACTGTGCTTTCTGGGTATTAAAGGTATCACGAAGCTCTGCCAGCTCCTTCTGAAGTGTTTCCAGACGTTCCTTACTCAGATTATCTGTCTCTTTCTTCAGTGCAGATTCCTCAATCTCCAGCTGCATGATCTTACGGCGCTGTTCATCCAGCTCTGAAGGCATGGAATCCAGCTCTGTCTTGATCAGGGCACAGGCCTCATCCACCAGGTCAATAGCCTTATCAGGAAGAAAACGGTCTGTGATATATCTATGTGAAAGTGTAGCTGCTGCAACCAACGCACTGTCTGTAATCTTAACACCATGGAAGACCTCATATCTCTCCTTCAGACCACGAAGGATGGAAATGGTATCCTCCACTGTAGGTTCATCTACCATAACAGGCTGGAAACGACGTTCCAGAGCGGCATCTTTCTCAATATACTGACGGTACTCATCCAGAGTTGTGGCACCGATACAGTGAAGCTCACCTCTGGCAAGCATAGGTTTCAGCATATTGCTTGCATCCATGGCTCCGTCAGTCTTACCTGCACCAACGATCAGATGTAACTCATCAATGAAAAGAATAATGTTTCCTTCACTCTTCTTTACTTCTTCAAGGACTGCTTTCAGACGTTCCTCAAACTCACCTCTGTATTTGGCACCTGCTACCAGAGCACCCATATCCAGGGCAAAAATCTTCTTATCCTTCAAGCCTTCCGGCACATCCTCTGCCACGATTCGCTGAGCAAGACCCTCGATTGCTGCAGTCTTACCTACACCAGGCTCACCGATAAGCACAGGATTGTTCTTGGTCTTACGGGAAAGGATTCTGATAATATTACGGATTTCCTCATCACGTCCAATCACAGGATCCAGCTTCTGGTTACGTGCCTTTTCGACTAAATCCTCACCATATTTATTCAAAGTATCATAAGTAGCTTCCGGATTGTCACTGACTACACGCTGATTGCCTCGTACTGTAGAAAGTGCCTGCAGGAAACGTTCCTTAGTAATACCAAATTCCTGAAACAGCTTCTTCATGCTTGGACTTGGATATCTTAATAAAGCAAGGAAGAGATGCTCTACAGAGACATATTCATCTCCCATTGCCTTGGCTTCATCCTCTGCACTGACCAGAGCCTTGTTCAGATACTGTCCGAAACGAAGTTCACCGCCGGATACCTTAACCTTAGCATCCAGTGCCTGATTCAGAGAATTTCTGAAATAATCTTTATCTATCTCCATCTTCTCGATCAGTTTAAGGATCAGGCTGTCTTCCTGTTCCAACAGAGCATATAAAAGATGCTCCTCTTCAATCTCCTGGTTGCCAAACTGATAAGCAACCTTCTCCAGATCCTGGACAGCCTGTACGGATTTCTGTGTAAATTTACTGATATTCATAGGCTAACCCTCCTCTTATATGAGAAATATCTCTCCCAAAGGAGAAATATGTTGTTTTCTTTGTTCTGCATGTAATATAACACATGTTGTTAGCACTGTCAAGCGTTGAGTGCTAATTATTTTGTGAAGAATTTGTTAACGCTACGAGCCATGCAAAATGGTGAAAAAAACGCCCTGCAAGTTTACTTGCAAGGACGTCTTTTTTTGCTATTTTATAGGGCGACAGCCCTACAGCGAGGGAAGTCTTTCCCGAGCTGTGCATGGCGTATGCCACTACTTCACAGGGATTTTTCACTTGCTTTCGCACTCGATTTTCTTGATTTGACCACATTTTTACGACAAAGTCTTGGAAAAATATATTTGGATGAATGCTTCTGAACTGATGGAAATTTTGTTCTGGATTGATGAATTTAATCCCGGTATGATCAATCTCTTTCAATCAGAAACTTATCCAGGCGAAAAATCAAATTCCAGTGACGATACCTCTATACGCTACCACAATTCCGATAGTTGACCTGCTCATCCACCTGTTGGCATGTGGTTTAATTATGGGATTCTTAATGATTTTTTGAAAGAATGGACTCTTAGAAAAGAAGAACTGAAATCTGGTAAAATTACCAGAGATGAGTATTTTGAATGGAAAATCAACTGGCCGCAGACTTGTGATGATTGTGGAAAACGTGAACCTTCAAAGCAATGGCGATGCTCAAACGAATAGAATTTAGCGAAACTTAGCAAAACTTAAATTTATTATATTTTTTCTCTTTAACTAATAGAAAAGGCACTGAAAATCCAATATTTCTACGGTTTTCAGTGCCTTTTTTGCATTGTCCATTCAGAAAAATTAATTGTCTAAATAGAAATATATAAACAACCCTATAGGTTCTCTCTTGCCAGATATATTTCTTTCAGCGCTTCCCCAATATCTCCATCTACCCCGATCGACTTTCCGGCAATTGCTGAAGGAATATAGACTTCTCCTTTATTGAAGGTGATATAAACTGCTTCAGGTTCAGAAGCAGCAAGGCTCATGAAAGGCTCTTTGATCATACGGTTTCGCCATCCCACGCCCAATTCCAGGATCGCTAGTCTTTTACCATGATATTTCTTAATAAAGTTCTGATAGTCTTGCATTTTCTTTTGGAACTGTTCGGTCTGAAAGAATGCATTGCTGTTTGCCATATTGACCGTAACTGGCCCTCCACAGCAGGAACAGCAGGGGACCAGTTCTGAGGGGATCTGTCCGTTTTTTTCAGCTTTCGCCATTTTGAGAATTTCATTCTGGTTTTCGTAAGGATCTGTTCCGCATCCATTCTGGCACCGGGACTGGGTGAGACGGCCTTCCATCTCAAAGACTTTATCCCTGTCAAATCCTACAGGCACGAAATGGTCCTCGCCATTGGAGGTCACAATAAAATAATCTTTGGAACCAACCAGACGATACAGATCCTCCATTACAGGACCGGGCTGTTCCAGATAACATTTCCGGCTGATCAGTCTGCTGAAAAATGCCCATTTAGATTCTTCTGTAGGATACTGAAAGAATAATCCCTGCAGTATGTTTCTGATCCCGTATCTGCTGCGGAAATCTCCGAAATCTTTCTGAAACCAGTGATCATCTGCAAAAATATTGTATCCTTCTGAAATAGATAATCCGTTACTGGCGCCGATGAGAAGAGCGTCTGCTTCCTGGATAGCTTTATAAATATTTCTGAAGTTTTCTTCCATAATGTTATTTCTCCTTTTCCAACTGTATCCGAAGTTCTTTTAATATATCTGCCAGATTGCCTTGCAGGTAAAGACTTCTCCCTTTTTTTAATGTTCCGGAGCAGAAGAGGCTTCCTGGTTCAGACAGACGTAAAACACCTGGCTGTTACGGGCCGTCATGTCCCAGAAAGGCAGTCTGATCACCCCCGGTGTCATCTCTCCAATCTTTTCCGGCAAGTACAGCCTTAAGAGCCAGATATAGCTGACCTGTAGACAGATGCCACATACTGTAAATATATTTTGTATAGTAGGCCCATTGCTGTTCCAGGGATGTCTTTGTGACTATGCTTCTCCATGCTCCTTGTTTTCCTCTTTCTTTACCCTCACTGCCTCCTGCAGCACCAGGGCAATGTCTTCTTTGATAGCCAGCCCCTTCTGTTCTATTTCTCTGGGAAGAATGGCGTCCTTTGGATTAATGGTAATGTAAAACGCCTTAGGCAGGGAGTATGTGAGATTCCAGAAAGGTTCCTGGATAAACATAGGGGTCATTCGTCCTACGCCCAACTCCAGAAAAAGGATCTTCTTCTCTTTATTCTTTTCCAGAAATTCGTTGATCTTCCGATATTCGTCTTTATACTTGGCACCTTCCAGAAATGTATATCCCCGTACCCAGGGCTCCATCTGGGCTCCGCATTTTGGACAGCGGGGGATCATTTTGGCGGGGATACACAGATTCTCGTCAATAGCTGCATTCATGGCATAGACCATATCCTTGTTGTAATAAATCTGGTCATGACATTGGCGGCTGCACTGATAATAGCGGAAATCACCCTGGATGGCGCTTAATTTTTCTTCGGACACCACACGGGTAAACTGGAAGTCCTGATTGGTGGTCATAATATGATAGTTTTTACCCTCAAGGAGTTCCATGAGATCGTAGTAAGGCTGTCCTGTAGGACACTCATATTCCATATAGCCCATACGTACAAGAAATGCCCAATGAGCTTCCGGGGAAGGATAATGATAGTAAAATCCGTTAAAGGCTCCGGTAAATCCATATTTTTTATGGAAATCCCCCAGATATTTCTGAAATATCGCATCATTCTGATAGAAAAAATTATAGCCACAGGAAGCGGACATGCCGGCTGCTGCTCCTACCAGAATGGCTTCAGCAGAATTAAGTTTATCTAATAAGGTCCGGGCATTTTTTTGATATGCATTTTCAAAAACAATATTTTTCGTTGGCTGCATGGTTGACTTTCCTTTCTTTTATTGTTATTATTAAAATTACATCAAAATCGTACCATGTTAAAATATAAATTACAAGAAGAAAAAGAGCATCTGACCAGTGCCCAGATTGCAAAAAGTGTAAAAACAAATCCTGCCTATATCCGGCAGCTGATGGCCGTGCTGAAAAATGCAAGCCTTATCTCCAATACCCAAGGCCAGGCAAACGCCTGTCTTACCAAACCTGCAGATGAAATTACTATGCTGGATATATACCGGGCAGTGGAGGGAGAAAAGCCTTTGCTTCATCTTGATATTGATACCAACCCAGAGTGTGGAGTATACTGATAATAATAAAGAGACTGTAACATTCATGGAAAACTATGAGTTGTTTCAGTCTCTTGAGGCACCTCTTTTACATCTCAACTTATTCAATCATTTTTTGCGCCGCCCTGTATTTTCCGATCCCCGTACTTCTTCATGATAGAAATAGTCCACGATTACAGGATGACCTGGCTCTGCGCGGCCATAAGGCAGTTCGTTGTCTACAAAAGGACAGTCGTATTTTTGGGACATCTGTGCTGCCTGGTTTTCCAATGCCCGAAAATAGCTTCGATCTCCCTTGCGATAGATTTCATCATACAGGGTAACAAGGTGGGGATAACATTTCTGAATATAATCCAGGATCTCCTGTTTGAAACCACCGCGGAGATTTAGATTTTCTAACCATACCAGGTCACACTGATCTTTCACACGTTCAAAAATCTTTTCAAAATCTGTGATGCCCGGAAATACTGGGGAAATGAAACAAACCGTGCGTATTCCGGCTTCGTATACCTGCTTCATTGCCTCAAGTCTGCGGCTGATGCTGACAGCTTGATCCATGTCTGCCTGAAATTTTTCATCTAATGTGTTGATCGACCATGAGACAGTGACTTTTCCCATTTCTTTTAGCAAGTCAATATCCCGGAGTACAAGATCCGATTTCGTACAGATAAGGATTTCTGCACCGCTATTTTTTAACTGTTCTAAAATCCTGCGGGTATTTCTTATCTCCTTTTCCTGGGGCAGATACCCATCTGTCACGGAACCAATCACTACCCGTTGGCCTTTATATTTTCTCGGGTTTTTAATTGCCGGCCAGTGTTTTATATCCAGAAATGTTCCCCACGATTCGGTATGCCCGGTGAACCGTTTCATAAAAGAGGCATAGCAGTATTTGCAGCCGTGGGTACATCCTACATAAGGATTGACAGAATATCCCCCTACCGGAAGACTGGATTTAGTCATGATATTTTTTGTTTCTATATCCCGGATCAGAATATTCTTTTCCATTATTTTTTCCATGCGTTCTGTTCCTCCAAAACCCGGATAAATGCCGAGGGCAGATCCTGGATCATTTGATTATCTCCCATAACGGGAAGTAGATCCTCTTTCATAAACACCGGTTTTGAATCATCTACAATCAGAATTTTTTGTCTTTTATTCATATTTTTTTACCTTTATCCTTGTTGATTTTATGATGTTCCAAATCATATCCGATTGACTACCAGTTTCTAACATCTTGCTATTTTCTTCTATTCAGCCTTCCCCTCTGGGAAAATAATTTTAAACACAAAGAAAAAAATCACCATGGAAACTCCACCTGTAATAATTGTCACAAGCATGTTATAGACTGCCGGTGCCACATATGCAGATGCAACTGGCATCCACAGATTATTAAATCCATTACAGATTAGTGAAATTACCACCCATGCAACAAAATACCAGATTGCCTGATATACAGGATTTCCATGGCTTTTAAAAGTAATATTTCTCTGAAGTGGAAAATTGATACACTGTGCAAGAAATGACCCTAATTCATAACTGATAAAATAGCCAAGTCCACCACCGATCAGTATATTCCCCGTTGCATCACGCAATACATTATACCCCAGTAAACTCCATGTAAATTTTACTCCAAACAGATTCATTGAAACCTTTGGCCACATAAATTCTGTACCAGCCAGACCAATTCCCAAAATCCCTGGTAAAAATGTAAATACAAGATACTGGAATACTGTCACGCCCATACTGAATATAACAAAATAGAATATCTGATAAAGCCATTTTGCAATAGCAGAATGTTTCTCTTCAAAACATTTCCATATATTTTTTATACGATTCATCTGCACTTCCCTCCGGCTTCTTTTAATAATTTTTCATATTTCTTATTATTTCTTCTGTTTCTGAAATATCCGCCAACTACTTTTTTTACTCCAAGCATAAAATGGCCATTCACAGCATCGACAATTCCATATACCATTTCCATACTGACTGCTCCGCCGGTCATCTTGGCAATCCCCCGAAACGGCATATTGTAAATAAAAAGAATATTCAGATCTGGCTTTCCCTGTGCCTCACTCTTCTTTTTCATTTTTGTGAGATATCTATATATCAGCCTTGCAAGTCGGCTTTTTGCATAATACATCTGACAGATTGCATCATTGATTCCCAGATTTCCACTCCATCTTCCGTTCGGTATCTCATGGCCAAGAAGTTCACGAAATTCCTCATCTGATATTTTCTGCACGATTCCTGTATAATAGTAAGGCATTTTTGCCGGATTATACGGATACCCTTTACTATTTCCTGTTCTCTCAGTCATACCTGTTAAACGAATATCTGCAACACTGGCTCCTACCATAATCTGATAAGTTCCTGTTTCTATTTCCCACTGTCCCGTTTTTATATTCCAATAACGGAATGTCTTATCATCAAAGGGAATCCTGAGTTGTCTGCTTTCTCCTGCCTTCAGATAAACTTTTACAAAACCTTTCAGTTCTTTTTCCGGTCGGAACACGATTGCATTAGGAAGACCTACATACATCTGAACAACCTCTGCTCCATCTCTGTCACCTGTATTGGTAACCGAAACTTTGATTCCATCCTCTTCTATGATAAGATCAGAATATGTAAATTCCGTATAGGAAAGCCCAAAGCCAAATGGATATTGCACCCGGACTTTTGAAGTATCATAATAGCGATATCCCACATAAACACTCTCTCGGTATTCCGATGTTTTCTCATTACTTGGATAATATCGGAATGCCGGTGTCTGTTCATAAGAGATGGGATATGTTTCTGCCAGTCTTCCTGATGGATTCACTTTTCCGGTCAGAATATCCAATGTTGCAGAAGCGCCTGCCTGCCCATTCAGATAGCCATGCAAAATCGCTTTGCAGCAGGTGTGCCATGGCATTTCTATCGCAGATCCTGCACTCAATATTCCAATAATATTTTCATTCACTTTACTGATATCCTGCAGAAGATCGATCTGGTCCTGCGGAATACGCATATGGGTTCTGTCCAGTCCTTCTGATTCGCTGATCTCATCAAGACCAAAGCAGAAAATCACAATATCTGCGTTCATGGCCAAATTTAATGCAAACTTTCTATCATTCTCATCTACATCTCCATTTCTCTGATAGCCTCTTGTCATCCCCAGAATATTCAGATCATATTGTTGCAAAATCGATGACATATCTTCTACTTTTGTTGGATTGACCATAGAAGATCCTGCCCCCTGATATCTGGGTGAAAAAGCAAAATCTCCAATAATAGCGATGGATTTTTTGTTATCCAGCGGAAGAATCTGTTTTTCATTTTTCAGAAGGATCATGCTTTCTGCTGCTGCTTTCCTTGCCAGTTGATGATGTGCATTTCTGTCAAAGTTTTTATCTGAAAGCTCCTTCTCTGATGTCAGTTCCATCACTGCATCTACCAGTTCTCCAACTCTTTCATCCAACTCCTCTTCCCTAAGCTTTCCATTTCGGACAGCAGCAATCACTTCCCTTGCAGAATCGTACCCACAGGACGGCATCTCCAGATTTGAGCCGGCAGCAACACCTTTCACATGGTCATTGCTTCCGCCCCAGTCTGTTACTACAATTCCATCAAATCCCCAGTCTTTGCGCAGGATGTCTGTCAAAAGATGTTTGTCCTCATTAGCATAAATCCCATTAATCTGGTTGTAACTGCTCATGATTGCTTTTGCGTGTCCTTCTTTAACAGCTATCTCAAAACCGGTCAGATAAATTTCTCTTAATGTCCGTTCATCAACAACTGCGTCCATTGCCATTCTCCGAAGTTCCTGACTGTTAACCGCCAGATGCTTCGGGCAGGCATAAACGCCCTTACTCTGTATTCCACGAATATATGACGCCGCCATCTTCCCGGAAAGATATGGATCTTCTGAAAAATATTCAAAATTTCTTCCACATAATGGGCTTCTTTTAATATTTAATCCAGGACCAAGCAGGATATTTACATCCATACTTGCAGCTTCCTCTCCAAGAGCCTGTCCAATCTCTTCCCCCAGATCCTGATTCCAGCTGTTTGCTATCGTCGCTGCTGTGGGAAAACAAGTTGCATTCAAGGATGCATTCAGTCCCAGATGGTCTCCTGCTCCTGCCTGTTTTCTGATTCCATGCGGTCCATCTGAAAGAAAGATGGACGGGATGGAAAGCCTGTCAATTTCTCTGGTCTGCCAGACAGTTTTTCCACTGAGTATCGCTGCCTTTTCTTCTATTGTCATCTTTTCAACCAATTTTTGCTGTTTCATAACTGTTTTCCATCCCACTTTCATCTTTATTCAGCATTCTTTCTTTTCTTATATCCTCTGATTACCAGTACTTCCATTCCTGCCATGAAAAGTGCTATTACAATGTCGATACCAATTCCTGCTTTTTTCCAGTTTTCCATACCTGTTTCTTCGTGTTCTCCGTCATAAGCCCAGCTGCTTACAACTGTATACATGACATTTTTGCAGGCATTTCTCATCTGAAGTACAGATGTCGGATGCTCTGGATTGGCTACATTGTTCTCTTCTCCATTGAATGTGGACAACATTACATCTACTCCATTTGCCAAAGCTGCATCTGCATTCATAAATCCATGACCATTGTTTCGGAAGAAGTCTGTAAGCGCCATTCCCCTGAATCCCCATTCATCTCTAAGAACTGTATTCATAAGGTTACTGCTTTCTCCAGTCCATTTATCTCCAAGGAAGCTCCAGGAAACCATAACCGCATTTGCTCCACCCTGTTTTACAGAAATTTCAAATGGTTTCAGATAGATTTCCCGGATTGCCTGCTCATTTGACCAGACACTTACCATCTTTGCATTTCCCTCATACAGAGCAAAATGTTTGATATAAGAATAAACTCCATATTTTCTTGCTCCTTCTACTGCTTTTGCTCCCATATTTCCTGCAAGAACTCCATCTTCTGAAAAGTATTCATAGTTTCTTGCTCCAAATGCGGTTCTATGAGTATTCATACCTGGTGCATACCAGCCCTCTGCACCCATTTCCTGACTGATCTTGCCCATGCATTCACCCCAAGCCTGTGCAAGTTCCTTATTCCATGTGGAAGCAACCACAACTTCAATTGGAAATCCAATAGAACCAACTCCTGTAAAGTTGTTATTAATTGCTGCTGGTCCGTCAAAATCAAGTGTACCTACTTTTCCAACAGAATCCATCGCTGCTGTCTGATAACCCGCCATTGCAATCATATTTGACATTTCATCAACAGTAAGCTGATCTAAAAGTTTTTCCCAACGTGGATCGTCATAATCAGCATCACGCATATCAGCTAATGTAAGTCCATTATCTGCTCCTGTTGTTGGCATTTTATCCTTATCATTGAGATATGTAGTCTTATCAAAATTACTGTTCAGATGATATTCAGAAGCATATGGCTCGCCCAGCTCTGCAGATGCCGGTGCTGCTGTAGCCTCTTCATAATTTGCAAAATGATCTGCTCGTGATAAATATGTCACATCGCCTTTTGCATCTTCAAATACATTTGTTGCTGCAGTATCATCTGATGCTCTTTTATTTTCTCCCTTATATACTACATCTTTATCTGCAGTATAAGTTTTCTGATCCAGCACAGTATGTGAATCGCTGTTGATAGAAATCACATAATCGCCTTTTTCAAGAATATATGCTTTTGCATTATTCTCATCATAAGAGGCCATATCTTCTATACTGAATGTAACTGTAACAGTCTGAGATTCTCCCGGCTGAAGCAGATCTGTTTTTGCAAACTCGATCAGATTTGCAGAAGATTTCTCAATTCCCCCATTTGTATATGGCGGTTTATAATACACTTCTACTACATCTTTTCCGGCAACATCTCCTGTGTTGGTTACTTCTACATCTACAGAAATCTGTCCGTCTTTTTCCTCCAGTTCACCCATTTTCTGTTCAAATTCCGTGTAACTCAGACCATATCCAAATGGATACTGTACAGTTTTATCGTAATCAATCGCACCTTCCTGTGCAGCTGTTTCATAGTACTTGTATCCTACATAAATACCTTCCACATAATTGGTAAATGCCGGAGCATACACCTGCGCAGTTCCTGCGTTCATTCCTTCAACAGCCATATCTGCCAGATTTGTATACTCTATTTTTTCTGCATTATTCCACCACGGAGCAGTCGTCATATCATAAATAAATGTATCCGGTGTTTTTCCGGAAGGATTGACTTCACCTGAAAATACTTTACCAAGTGCATTAAATCCCACATTTCCCGTTCCGGGGCACCATACAACAGATTTAATCTGAGGATATTCATCTGCGAAACCAAGTTCAAACTGATTTGCCCCATTATAAATCACAATCACATTATCAAAGTTTGAGCAAACCATATCCACCATATCTCTCTCAGTTTGTGAAAGCTGTAAATAATGCTCTCCCTCAGGAAAATCATCATATTCATCTGAATTATTATCATATGCTGCTTTTTTTACATCCATAGGAATATCATTATGACCTTCACCTGCTTTTCTGGAAAGAACCACAACTGCCACATCAGAATACTCTTTCGCACTTTTAATAAGTTCATCACTGTAAGTATCTACAGGTGGCTCCGGTAATGTCCAGCTCTGTTTCTGAATAGACATTTCCGGATTATCTGCACCATAATTGTTATAAAAATCAACCAGTTCCTGGTTAATAGAAAATCCGGCATTTTCAAGTCCCTGATTCAGACTGACAATATCATACAGATCATTAATTCCACCGGAACCAGCTCCTCCGTAAGCCGGATTAATAGATTCCCAGCCAAAAATATTCAGTTTTTTTGTTTCATTTAAAGGAAGCAGGCTTTCATTCTTCAGAAGAACAATTCCGTCTTCCATAATTTCTTCTGCTACTTCCGCAGCTTCTTCATTTGTTTCATCGCTTAAAGTTCCATTTCCCGTTGCCAGTCCAATCAACGTAGCCATTGGTCCAAAACAGATCATATTCACGCAGACAACAACTGCAAGAACCATTGCGATCGCAGCTTCCCCTCTTATCAGAAATCTTTTGTCCCTGGACATCCTGCGGCATGCTATCATAATTACGATTCCAATTACAAGTGCAGCAATAATACCGATAATATACGGTTTGCATAATTGTAATACCGCCAGAACATCTTCCATTTCAACACTGATCATTCTCTTTTTCCTCCTTTGACTCTCTTGTCTTTTTCAGGTATCATTTCCTGTTGGCATTACTATAACATGATTATTATTTCGTGCTGTTTTTGGCACAAGATGCAGCAAATATGGCACAAAATACTAAAAAAGGTCCACCGGACCTTTTTGTCGTATGCTTGGCAAAAAAAATACCCAGAGCATTACAATACTCTGGGTAAAAGAATCTTTAATTCAAACCAGTTCTGCTGTACTCCAAATACTACAGAACCATCATATTTTTCTACAGCTTTACGAATACTCTTCAATCCAAAACCATGGTTTTTACTGTCTTTTTTTGTTGTTGTAATCAGATCTTCTTCATTTTTGGAAATTTCTGCTTCACAATAATTCTCTATCTTGATGAACACAAATCCTTTTTGAGCGGATACTGTCAGATGGATCAGTCTTTTTTCCGAATCTGGAATCAAAATTACATGTTCAATCGCATTATCCAAAGCATTTCCAAATATAGAACATATATCTGTTACATGCATATGATCCAATAATTTTCCATCTGCCACACAGGTAATCTGTATATGATTTTTTCGACAATGGAAAATCTTAGCTGCCAAAATCGTATCAAGTACCTGATTCCCCGTTCTGCTTATATTTTCAAAAGCAGCGATTTCCTTTTCCATGGAATCAATCCATTTTTTTCGTTTCTCTTCATCTGATTCCGCACGAAGTCCCGTTATCTGGTGTTTCAGATCATGGTATTTCATTTGTATGAGATCCAGGCTGTCCTGATAATTTCGGTATTGATCATACTGGCTTTTCAGCATCACGTTCATTACTGAAAGTTCTTTCTCGGCAACATACTCACTGATCCTGCTCTGATAAGCATGCAGGATTGCAATTCCTCCAAAATCGATCAGTGTTCTGATAGAAAAAATATCTGCACGTTCTCTGCTCGCAAATGGTGCATTTTCATTTAAAAAGCTCAGATTACTAAAAGCAAAGATTGCAACAGCCATGATTGCCGCCGCTGCTACTTCCTTTACTGTCATCTGTTCAAGATAATTCTGCTTCAGAAGATCTTTTTCTAAATAAATATCAATAGTAAAGCAGCCTCCAAAAACAACCATTGTGATCAGAATTTCAACCCCGAGGCTCTGATTCCCCCATGCCTGTACAATAGATACCATCTGCCACTGCAGCGAAGCTGCAAACTCAGCAAGAACAAATGCACGGGCACAGCAATAAGCCGCTCCCAGAGGCTTCATATTTCCTCCGACCATAAGAAATCCATACATCATACCTGCAGCGATCATCATACAGGGAATCCACAAAATTTCAGTTACGCTGCCTGTCAAAGTCAAAAAAATACTCTGCATTGCCAACATGAAAAGACTGCCTATAAGAAAATGTACAGATTTCATGTTTTCTTTTTTTAGGATATAAAGATAAACCAGACATGATCCCCACTCTGCTATTGCCGTATAAATTCTTGGAATATCCTGATATAACATAGTATTCTCCATTTCGCATGAAATCATTCCATATTGAGGTTTTGCAGAAGCAGATTCATGAATTCTTTTTTTCTGGTTCTGCTGACAGGTATATGTACATTATGGATCACACAATCAGAACCAACAAATCCCTCTACATGATTCATATTTACCAGATATCCCTTTGCACATCGAAAAAAATTATGTACCGCAAGTTTTTCTTCGAGTTCTTTCATCGTAATTCTTGAACAGTAATCTCCTCTCGAAGTATGATAAATTACATTATGTCTCTGCCCCTCAATAAAATAGATATCTGCTATATCTATCTTTACAACTCCTTCCCCAATCGGAATCGTAAGAAATTCTTTAACCTCAGAACGCATACGACCAACTGCTTTATCCAGTTTCTGCGAAAAAGAAAAATACTCAACTGGTTTTACTACATAATCCATTGCATCAACTTCGTATCCACGTACTGCATATTGAATCATATTTGTAATAAACATGATAATTACTTTCTGATCCATTTGACGAATTTTTTCTGCTGCTGTCATACCGTCCATGAACCGCATTTGAATATCCATCAGAATAATGTCAAAACCGCCATTGTAATTTTCAGTGATATCTTCTCCATCACCAAATACTGTAACCTTTATTGATCTTCCCCTTTCCGTTTGATATTTCCGGATATACTCTGTTAATTGTTTTACGTAAATTTCTTCATCTTCAACAATTGCAATCTGTATCATCCTATACCCTCCACAAGAATTGCATTTTTTGTAACTGTTCAATCACACAATATAGTCCCAAGTTTTTATTATTATTTTATAAATAATTTTTGTTTCAGTATATCACTGCTTTTTTCTTGCGTCAAGCGGATGTAATATTACAAATTACAGCTGTGTAATCTGGTTTTCTTTTATCATATATCCACAGTAAATCTCCTCATTCTTTAAATAGAAAGTAGAAATTCTGTTAAGTTTTCAATAGCATCTGGTTTTTCTGATAGTTCTTTCCCCATCAGTCCCTCTCTCATAATACTAGTATCCGCACTAAGAGATACAGCGACTCGACTTGAATTCCATACAGCTTCATACATCATTTCCTGATTCTCTTTTGTTACTTTATTGAGAACGTAATAAAATGGTTTTCTAATACTTTCCGATAATTCCCCGATTTTTTTGGAAAGCTGTAGGGATTCATAGGATGGATCTATAATTATCAATATCAAATCTACACCGTTATCAATTCCACGTCCAAAGTGTTCAATACCAGCCTCCATATCCATTAGCGCAAATTGGTCTTCTGTAAGCCTGAGATTTTGGATAAATTGAGTCATAACAGTTCCCATAGCACAAGAACACCCTTCATTTGCTTGATGAATTTTTCCACTGCTCATCAGTTTTACACCGTCCTTCAGACTATAATAATCTTCCGGTATATCATCTATTGTCCAGGTTTCCTCAAAAAACTGATGAGTAAATTTTGATAACATCATATCATTTAAAACATTTTGTTTACCACCGAAATAGTCTGTAAAATCTCTGGGAAGCTTCATACCTAGCTGTCGGTGTAGACCATAATTAGATTCATCGGAATCAATTACCAAAATTTCTTTTCCTCGTCTGGCTAAAGCCTTAGCCAAAAGACTGGTTACTGTACTTTTTCCACATCCACCTTTTCCACAAACTGCTATTTTCATCTCTTATCTCCTTAAATACTTCTTACTCCACTTCCTCCAGTTCTGTTCCTTCTGGAAGAATATATCCGCAGTTATCACATACTCCGTCCTCTGCGAGTATCCCGTCTTTCACAAAGGCTTCAATGCCTCCCGGTTCATGACAGTGTGGACAATCTAATTCCTGTATCTTTTTCTGATTTCTTACATCCTGGCAATTGGCAAATTCAATTTTACCCATAGTGATTCCTCCATTTTTATTCCATATCAATTTGTCTTCGCAAAAAAGTTCCTACCATACGGGAAAAATTGCTGATATTACGAATATAGGCAAAGTCTTTTCCATAGATTCTCTTTTCCACGGAGAGCTCTTCTTCATTCCCTACAAAAATACCAATTACGAAAATTCCCTGATTTCTGGCCCGACGCACCTCATAAGCAGTATCTTTCACAGCTCCTTCTCCGTCATAGATCTTGGGCTGGCGGGTTCCTGGTCGTTGTATGCTCATATCACAGGGTTTTCCATCACTTAATACGATTAAAATCTTATTTTTTTCCGGTCGCTCCATGAGAGAGGAACAGACTGTTTTCAGTGCAAGCCCATCTCTGTTATTGGCATACGCCCGAAATTGAAAGATTCTTTCATTTGTTTCCCTTGGATCTTCATAATCCCGAAATCTCTGAAGTACTGTATATCCCCAGAAAGCACAGTATCCTGTCACCCGATGAGGAATTCCTGCCTGGCTTAATGCTTCACTGATAATATATCCCTGCGCCGCTACCTGAGCCTGTCTGCCAGCTTGGGAACCACTGGAATCAATCAGGACGTCTATTACAAACTCAGAATCTTCTGCTCTCTTTTTTCTATTAAATAACTTGTCATCGTCTGTTCTTCCAATTTTCCATAACCTTTCAGGAACAAGCTGCCCTGCATCAGATCTGCTGACAGAATCATCCTTTCGGATTATAAATGCCCGTTTCAGTGACTCTGCCAACACAGAAATATTTCTTTTGATGATCCAGTGATTATTTCCATAATAGGCTTTATTTTTTTCAAACTGCAGCTGAGAAAAACGGTATTGATTATTTTTTATGACAGGGTTCTGTAAAATTCCATCTGTAAGATACAGGATACAGTTTTTGTGGATTCCTGTACAAAATTTCCGGTTGATTCTGGCCTGCTCCGATTCACTCAGATACGATTTCCCGTAATTCAGTTCCACATATTCCCGTATCCGTCGCACTGCCTGTGGATTTATATTCTCCGAGCTTTCCGGAACTTCTTCATTTTCCGGAGAGAAATAAAATCTTTTTTTCTTTTTGTTTCTGATATCCAGACTCATCATCTTTTTTTTGAGATTAGAAAGATATTTTTGAATGATGTCTTCCATCTGTTCATCCGTCATGCATTCCTGCCACGCGTCATTGGCTAATGCCATATCCGGTAAATTCAGAATCTTCTCCAGATTTCCATTCCTTTTTTCAAAAGAGGGATCCAGAACATGATTATAAATCTCATCTATCACGTTTATGACATCTTCCGTATTTTCCGCATCCTTCAGAGAAAGAATCTTGTACAATGCAATCTCTGCCTGTGGATCCATTCCCTCATCGTCTGTGTTCTCCAGAACATGCCTTATATACAGAAGCCTAATCCTGTGAATCAGGTCTGTTCCAGCTTTGTCTGATACCTGCTCTTTCTCGGCCTTTTCCAATTCTCTGAACGCCTGTTCTCTGATTTCCTTTGTTCCCAAACGTTCTCGAATGATAAAACGCTCCACAGCAGCATCCATGCATAATCCAGCAAGAGGCAAAAGTATATCTTCTCCAGCAGAAAAATGTAATTTTTTCATCAAATACATGCCAAGTTTCTTCTGATCAAAATATCGTGCAAAGGCACCCTGCTTCACTGCCTCATATAGAACCGTTTGTTTTGAATAAACATATTTTTCTGTGTCCGGTTCAAATTCCATATCATAATCACCACTGACTGTCCAAAAAAGATTTCTGATACGATTGCTGATCTCCAGACGATGTTCTTCCAGTTGTTTCGCCGGCCATCTGACATCCTCCATACAAGTTTACCCCCATATGTCTTTTCCGGTCCAGGAAGATGGGATTCTGGTAGAAACCACATCTTCTATGATCTCTTTTTCAAATACATCAAAACTTTTATTTATGATCCCCATCTGGATTGCATCAATTGGAGAAAGTCCGCTTTTTGTTGCTTTTACAGCAGAAACCAGTCCTCTCAGGTCAAGAGATTTTGTTGAGATTTCTCCATGATAAGCTTTGATCTGCAAATCCAGAAACAGTCCTGCAAAAGCTTTCAGTGCACTTTTTTCCCCATCTGGAAAATGTTGTCTTAATACAAAAAGGACACTATCCTCATCCATTTCAGGCATATCAATTACCATAAACCTTGAAACCAATGCTTCATTTAGCTCTCTGGTACCTGCGTAGCCATAATTCATCGTGCCGATAAATCGTGTTGCCGGATGAAGTAAAATCCTGTTATATCCTGGAATATCGATTCTGCGCCGATGATCCAGTGTGGCATGCAGTACAGAAACCGCATCATTTTTTGCCATATTGATTTCGTCCAGGATTCCAAATCCTCCAAATTCCGCGCATTGGTAGATGGGGCCTTTCCGAAGGCGAACCTCATTATTTATAAAGGTATCCGTTCCAATCAGATCGGCACTGTCTGTATTTACATGAAAAGAAATGTCGTATTCCGGTCTTCCGAATATCCATGCCAGTGTCTCACATAGTACATTTTTCCCTGTAGCTTTCGCACCGGAAAGTAACAGGTTATCTCCCTGAAGAAGCGCTGCTATTGACATTTCCAGAATCTTTTTCCCATAAAACAGGATATCCGGTTTTTCTACCCGTTCCTTTACCTGATCCTCTACCTCATAACGCATGTGAAAATCTCTCAGTTCTCCAATTAGTTCCTGCGCTATCTTCTGGTCTTCTAAATATTTTTCTATTTCTGCCCAATGATTTCTCATGAAGATTTTCCTTTCTTTACAATTAGTTATGCCAAATCAGATAATATTTCTGTTTACTCAATCTTCAAACTTTCAATCCTCCAACTCACAATCCCAACTTCTTTACAATTTCTCCCAGTGCACTTCTTACAGGAGAATCTTTCGGAAGCTGTATGATCGGCTTTCCATCACAGTCATACTGATATACCTGGTCATCATGTGGCACAACCCCTAACAATTCCAGTCCCTGATTTCGAATTTCTTCCAGAGTTCCGGCATCCAGTTTTCCATCCGGAACACGATTCACGATTAATCCAGTTTTCTGTGGTTTAAAGTTTAACTCCTTCATCAGCTTTGCAATACGTCCGGCTGCCTGAACACCTCTTCTGGAACAGTCACTTACAAGAATCGCAACTTCCATCATTGGCAGGATTCCTCTGCTGATATGTTCCATACCTGCTTCGTTATCAACCACAATATATGGATAATGACCTTGCAGTTTCTGAACCTGGGTCTGCACAAGACCATTTACAAAACAATAGCAGCCCTGTCCCTGGGTTCGCCCCATTACCATCAAATCATAATCGTCTTCTTCTGCAATTGCATCGGAAAGACGCATTTCCAGATAAGCCTGTTTTGTCATTCCTGCCGGAATCTGATATCGTGGATCAACTCCTGCACGTTCAATCTCTTCTCTCAGTTCTCCGAGTGTAATCTCCGGTTCAACGCCGAGCACTTCATTCAAATTCGCATTTGCATCTGCATCTACAGCTAAAACCGGATGTTTTCTATTTTCACATAAATATTGAATTAACAATCCACAAAGGGTTGTTTTCCCTACGCCACCTTTTCCTGATACTGCAATTACATGTCCCATGTTTTTCCTCCTAAAATTCTGAACAATCTGTTGACTTTTTCTTTAAACCTCATTATAGTTGTTACTATATAAATTACAATAATCAATCTGTGAGATTTGTATGGTTACTCAACACATCAGAAAAATTGTTGAGAAATCATATGCTACTAACTAATACAGGAGTATATAATGTCAGAAAAAACGCGAAAACAAGATCGCCGTACCCGCTATACCAGGCAGACCATAAAAGATACGTTCTTAGAATTGTTAAATCAGAAAAGTTTCACGAAAATTACAGTTACAGAGATCTGCAAAAATGCTGAAATCAACCGTGGCACTTTTTATCTTCATTACTACGATATCCATGATGTATTATCAGATATTTTTAATGATATGACTCAGGATATGTTAACAACTGTAGATCATTTATTCTGTCTAAATCAAAAAAGCTGTTCCTATCCGTTCTGTCAGAAAATACAGATGGAATCACAATACAGGGCACTGTTTCTGGATGATGCAATTGCCCCTATTCTTCTGGAAAAAATAGCAGAAAATACAAAAGAAGGCTATGTGACCTGGCTTATGTCACACAGCCTCCTGACCTTTGAACAGGCAGAATCGGTTTTTTATTTTCAAATGAATGGCTGCCTTTCCATCAACAGACTGATGCTCCGCAATCACTGTAATGACTGGAAACAGATTCAGACAGTAATCGACAAATTTATCAAAGCCGGGCTGGAAAGTTTTCTGATTCATGATCAGAGAGAAGAAAAGGCTTCCGATAATTTTTGCAGTAAAATTTCTCCAACTGTTACCGCATCTTCTACACTCAGATAATGATCGGCATGATCCTGAAGAAATATTTTGCCAGATGCAGGAAATTCTTCATCTGCAAACCATATCTTTAAAGTTACCGGATATCTTGGCAGAACTGGAAAAACAGCACACAGATCCGCCTTTGTTTCTGTGAATTCTGCACCTAGGTTTTTACATGCTTTCTGAATTTTCTCAGGATCTTTATCCTGCAAAAGCTTTTCCAGTTTCTGCTCTGCAGTCCGGTCAAACTTGGTTCCCCGAATCAATCCATCTTTCAGGTTACCAAAAGTAATGAGCTTCTGTGAACCTTCTGTTCCATCAGCCATATCCAGATAATGCAGCAATGTCAGATAATGCCATTCATCCATATCTGAGTTAATATAAAACTCAGGAAGTTGAATTTCAATCACTTCATGAAAACTCTGTACCTCAAGCATATTTCGACTGCTATGAAAAACAGCCCCACTTTTTGCAGCAATCTCCTCTCCAGAACGATTTTGTAACCGTTTTACTGCTGCCAGCAGCATTTCCTGAAATGCACGATTTTCTGTTTGATTTTTGTATTCCATAACTTCTCCTTTGCGAACATTTTATCGCATCATATAATAATCAATGTTTATGCAAGAATTTGGGTGGTTTCATAAATCTGGCTTTGTCCGGATTCTCTTTCATCCATTCCCGGGCAAAATCCATTACCTCAGTCATAGTTTCATAATCTTTTCCACAAAAACAGCAACTTGGGCATGTTGGACATGGCCATCCCTTATTTTTGAATCTGCATGCGTCTAAATGTCGGTATGCTCTTAATAAATTTGCTTCATATTCTTCTTTAGACTGTGAAGCTTCCCTGTTTTCACGATAATAAAGGTGATACATTTTTTTAGTCATATGTTTTTTGATTCTGGTATATAAATTTCCTTTTAATTTGTCCACAATCAGCATATTATACAATCCTCCGTAAGTTTTATTACTATGTTGACTTTTCCTTTAAATTTCATTATAGTTGTAATTATATTATTTACAATCATCAAAATAAAAAATATGTACAGTTTCTCAACACATTAAAAAGAGCTGTTGAGAACTTGGGATGTTTTTGACAAACCAGAAATATTTTCGCCTCAAAAACGTGAAACCAAAATCATTATATCATACTACAAGGAGTTTCTTATCATGAAATACTCAACGAAATTAAGCGATACTGTTCATGTGATGGTTCTGATTGCTATCAACCAGGAAAAATCTCTCTCCAGCGCCTCAATTGCAGAAAGTGTCCATACAAATCCCGGCTTTGTACGCCAGCTTATGTTAAAACTAAAAAAAGCGAAACTTATGACCAGTGTAGCCGGACATGCCCGTCCTTCTCTTTCAAAACCAGCAGATCAGATTACATTGCTGGATATTTATAAAGCAGTTGAAGGTGATAAACCATTGCTTCATTTAGATACTCATACCAATCCAGAATGTGGCGTTGGCATTAACATTCAGTTATCTTTGCAGGGATTTTATAATGAAATTCAAAAGACTGCCGAAGAAAAAATGAATACGATTACTTTACAGGATATCATAGATATCTACTATCAGCGGATATCTATAGAAAACAACTTACAAAATATCATTTAACAGGAGAACATTTTCATGTACCTTCAGCAAATACGAAATGCCACCATTTTTTTATATTATGGTGGAAAAACATTTTTAATTGATCCTATATTAGCTCCAAAAGGAAGCTGGCCTCCACGAGTCATCAAAGCAATGGCAGATTGAAAATATTTCCAATTAACCTTTCAAAGCCGATATTTTATTCCTGTTTTACTGAAATAAAATATCGGCTTCTATTATTTCAACCTGCTATCCAAATGGATGAATTCTATGAGACATTTTCAAATATCGGTAAGCTGAATGTACAGTTGGAATAGCAACTATTAACGAACCTTGACAACCTAATAACTGCTTAGAACTTTGCCAGAGGGATTTTATACCCTTTTGACAGGTTAATTGAGTGATGTTATAGCTGCATGGATCAATTTTTAGATTCATGGTACAGTTATCAGTTCAGATACTGTTCCGTGAATAATTCAGGTTTAAGTTCTTTTTTTGACATTTTCACGGATTTAATTCTGCTCCACTGGAAAATCCTTCCCTCGCCTTCCTCTGTCAGAGATTCTGTCATATCCCTTTTCATATACTTTCCACAACAAATACAGAAAACAGGAACCCCCTCCTGCACAAACCGTTTTCCCGCCAAGAATCATACCTTCCGTCTGGGATACCGTCTTCGGAAGCATCAGATACAGCTTAAATTCTGCCACAGCCTGATCCACCTTTTCTTTCCAGAACCCAAAGTCAGACCACCTTGACGGAATCCATCCCTCCGGCCAGGTCAGATGTGTAAAAAGAAGCCAGACCACCGTCCCTGCCATTACACTATACAGCAGGTTGCAGAACCAGTACTCTGCATCTTTCACTGTATAGTTCTTTTTTTCTCTGCTTATTTCCGTCCACAGACTGCCAGAAAGAACCGCCGGAAGCAGCAGTAATGCCGCCAGTCCTGCATTTTTCGGTAAAGTCGAGGATACCACAGTTCCCTGAAGTCCGTATTTCATCAGAAATCCGTTCACTGTACTTTCTTCGGTTTCTCCATTTCTCCTTCTGATAAACAAACGATTATAAAAAAGTTCCGTCTCGGTATCATCCGCAGAAGCCGCCCCGAAAACCAGAATTTTCTGCCCCCAGTCCGCAACTTTCCTGACAGTATAAGTACGTCCCTGAAACAGAATCTGACCACCCGGAACCTTATTGCCAAAGAGCTCCCAGGCAGTTGCACCATCAATCACGCAGCCATCCGGATCACCTTCTGTCAGAGCTGCTGCCTGCCAGTCATACCCTGCGGGATTTCCCTTAAGATAAACAGTCATCGCCTGTGCCTGCCGGTTTCCTTCTTTCGCAGAAATCTCCCTCAACCCTGCATCTGCATAAAAACATACATCATAAGGCTTCTCACTTTTTCTTTCCTGCTTCAGGATATTTTCTGCTCCTTTCCTGTCAGGATAAGCTGCGGACAGAAACACCGATACTGCTGTATCATTTCTGATCTGCACATAATTATAGACTCCCAGAAAATAAATATAGAAAATAATCAGCCACACAGTCAGAGTACCGGCTTTCCTTAAAAAGGCACTCTGACTTCTGACACTCATTCCTCCAGCAGCCTGATCCGGCTGCCGCTGCTGATCTCTCTGTCACTGGAAGTCACGATTTTCTGGTCACTTGATAAATCCCCGTTCTCCAGCGCAGCAGTGGAAGAATTTTTATCTTTCACATTCACATACGTTTTTCGCGCTACCAGTACCTCACCCAGGACGGTGTTCTGTGTATCTGTCACATAAACATAGTATCTGCCATTTTCCTCATACAATGCGCTCAGCGGAACACAGACATTAAAAGGACCTGCATCCTGAGAAATTGTAAATTCCGCAGTATCTCCTATGGAAAGAGTTCCCTCCGGTACCTGTACAGAAAGAATGTACTGATTTTCATTACTGCTGTCCTCTTTCACAGACTCCACTTTCGCTCCTGTAATCTCTTTTTCATCCGCACCTTTTAAAATTACCTCTCCGCCACTCTTTATGTATTTCAGATCATCTTTGCTGACCTCTGCCTGAAACCGAAAGGTTCCTTTGGATTCATAAAGGACAACCGCAGCTTCCGCTCCTGTCTGGCTTCCTGTCACTGCACTCAGACTCTTTATCACACCATCACAGGGTGCTTTCACTTTTCCCTTTCGTGCCAGCACTTTCTGCAACGTTTCCAGATCTTTCTGCGCAGTCTCAAGTTCCGCCTGCGTATTCTCCAGCGTGGAATCCGAAGCATCACCGATCTGCGTATCCCGGATTGCCTGCTCTGCTGACTGAAGTTCTCTTCTGCGGCTGAGCATGGCTTCATTGACCGCCTCCTCTTTCGCCCGGATATCATCAATCAATGCCTGCTCCTGAGAATTGTCCTGCGCATTCGAATTGTCGCCGTTTCCTGATGTATTTTTATTCCCTTCGCCATCTGGGCGATCCGTATTTCCGGAATCATCGGAGTTCTCCGGATCGTCTGTATTCCCGAAATCGTCTGTATTTCCCGGATCATCAAACTCGCTGGAATCACTGAACTTCTCCTCATCCGGTATCTTATCCTGTACGTCATTCTGCGCCGCATCCCGCTGTGCGTAATAATCCTGAAGCTTCTGTCTGGCTATGGCTGCCTCATTCTGTGCCGCCTGCACACTGTAATTTCCGCTGGAAACCGCACTGTTATAATTTTCCTGTGCATCTGAAAACTCATTATGTCTCTTCTGCTGATTCACAGACTCTGCACTGATCAGATCATTGATCTTCCCCTGCAGAACATCTATGGCATCCTGTTTTTCCTTTATGGTTTTTTTTAGATATTTTACAGAAAACTTCAGCAGCGCATCCCCTTTTTTCACATTCTGTCCTTCCTGCACATAAACCTGCTCCACCTTCTGTCCCTCCTGGGTAAAAACTGCCCGTTCTCTGGTTCCCATCACTTTACCTGTGCCGGTCACCTCATGCGTGATCACCTGATTCTGAGCTGTTTTTGTCTCTACCTGTGCTACATTCACCGAATCTGCCGCCCTGGACAGAAAAGTAAACAAAAGCATCAGGGCAAAAAATCCTGCCAGAATTTTTATCAGTTTTATTTTCTTCATAGATAAATCCTCTCGTTTCTGTCGCTCTATTCCTTGATTGCCGTGGATATGATCCCTTGTTCCAGATAATCCTGCCCTGCCAGAAAAACGATCACTGCCGGGATCAGAACCAGAACAGATACCGCAAATGCCTTTCCTGTCTGGGAGATATCGATCTGTGGAAGGTACAGAGACAGCGGCCACAGACTTTTGGTCTTCAGAAATGCCATTGGCTGTTCGATCAGATTCCAGTATTCCAGAAATCCCAGAACCAGTGCCGAAATGATACCCGCAGAACCCAGAGGGATTCCGATTCTGATAAAAATAAGCAGCTCACCCGCCCCGTCCAGCCGCGCAGATTCCATCAGTGCCTCCGGAATACTCTCAAAGAAACGATACATGATAAAAACCGGAAACGTGGAAAAGGCCGCCGGAAGAATAATCCCCCACAGATGATCCAGAAGTTTCATCTGATCCAGAACCAGATAATTACTGAGCATCATTACCTGAAAGGGCATCATCATCAATGCCACATAGATCATAAACAGCAGATTTTTTCCCGGAAAACGATATCTGGCAAATCCCCACGCTGCCGGTACTCCCACCAGGATCTGCCCTGCCAGAACTCCGACAGTAATCTTGACGGAATTCCAGAACATCACAAAAAACTCCGGAGAATCCAGCAGGACTTTCACATAGGATCTCAGCGTCGGATAAAGCGGAAGTACTCTCCAGAATACATAACTGACTGCCTGACCGGAAGCAGATCCACTGTCTGCTGTCAGTACCGCCCCCAGAAGATCATTTAATTCCTTCTGCCCCATCAGTGATCCTGTAACTGAAAAAAATACCGGAAATATTGCCACCAGTGCAAGGAGTACAAGGAGCAGGCTTCCTATCTTCCTGATACGGAATATCTGCATAACTTTTCTCATTCTGCCCCGCCTTTCCCCCAGGCTTTCCACAATCCCAGGATCAGCAGAAAAATCACCAGTCCGGTCACCACTGCCGCAGCCGACATCTTATCCAGCGACAGGTCCCTGTACCAGTTGTTAAACAGATGCTGAAGCAGATACATTTTTTCCTGCGGATAATCACCGGCCACCAGATATGCCTCACGGAAAACCTTAAATGCATTGAGTACAGAAAGTACCACGATCGTAAAAAGGGACGGGAGCAGATTCGGGAGTGTGATCTTCGTAAAACATTTCCACTCCCCTGCCCCGTCCACTTTTGCTGCCTCGTAAAGTGCCGCCGGAATGGCAGACAATCCTGCCATCCAGAGCACTACATCATATCCAAGATTTCTCCATATATAACTGATCACCAGTACATAAAAAGAAGCACCTGTATTCATCCAGTCAGTCGTCTGAACAGATAACATATGAAGCAGGTGATTCAATAAGCCCTGATCGTCAAAAAGCAGTCTCCACAGAAGTACCACTGATGCTACAGGGATTGCCATTGGCAGAAGAAAGAAACTTTTCAGAATCTGCGTAAATCTTTTCTGCCCTGCAAGCAGGACTGCTATGATCAGAGACAATACCACCAGCAGCGGCACACACACTCCGAAGAACCGAAGTGTGTTGCCTGCTGCCAGACGAAACGCTTTGTTTGCAAATATCGTCCTGTAGTTCTCTATCCCCACAAATTCTCCATTCACTGCCCCGCAAAAAGATCTGCGGATCACATCCACATACGGGATCAGCCAGAAAATGCAGACACCTGCAAAACTCGGAAGAATAAAAGCCAGACCTTTTTCTGTATTTCTGAAAGCTGCACATCTTCTGCGATTTCGTTTCCGACTAAACAGCAAATCTGATTTTGCGTTCCGTTTCTCTGTTAAAGATAAGTGTTCTTTTAAATTAATCTTCATTCTCTTAAACTCCCTTACCTTGCAGTGTTGGGTAAGCAGCAGACAGCCGCTTATTCAGATAAATACAGATTTACTTCCTGCATGATCTCTTTCACAGCATCATCCAGCCCCGTTTCTCCATTGAGGTATTTCTCACCGGATTCCGTTACTGCACTTCGGATGATCTGATTACTCTTTGCAGGTACAGTAAGTGTTTTTCCCAGATCCATGATGTTCTGTATTGCTTCATCTTCCGGAATGATCTCGTCCATCACAAACTGTTTGATATTACCATCTCCCGTATCATAAGAGGTTCCGATCGAGCCAATGGTATCTCCACTGGATTTTCCCATTTTCCAGTAAGCCATATCTTCATAAACCTTGCTGTTTACAGCCAGTCCTTCATCATTGCTTGCTCTCTGGGATTCCTCTTCAAACAGGAACTTTACGAACTTCTCTGCCGCTTCTTTTTCAGATGCCTTTGCACTGATTCCCACAATGCTCCTTGGATAGAAACAATTCTCGCTTTGTCCGTTCAGAAGTCTGTAATCCAGATCCGAATCTACTTTTTTTGCAGAATCCAGATACACCAGACCCTCCGGTGAAAGCAGACCGCCTGCCGCCACTGTATTGACTTTTACAAGCAGATCCGTTATCGATCCTGCAATATTTGTATATCCGGAACGATCTGAATTCGCCCAGTCATCACCCATCTGGTAAGCTTTCTTTGTCTCTTCTATCGCATCCTTCTGAGTCTGCCAGATCCTGTTTACCTGCTCCAGATATTCTTTCAGTGCATCTTCTTTGAGGGTTCCGTCCTCGTTCATCCATGCCGGTGTACTATTGTCTATGGTTCCCTGTATCAGCCAGAACGGTGATATGGAAAAAGAGCTGAAAAATTTCAGTTTTCCATAGCTGTCTTTCTGGTTTTCCGCTGCATCAGCCTCTGTTGTCAGATCCGTAATTCCGGCGATGATATCCTTATTTCCCTCTATCATCGGAATGCCGAACTTGACAGGCATGGTATAAATGCTTCCATCCTCTTTTGTATATGCATCTTTGATATTTGGCAGGATATCTTCGTCTTTTAATACCCCGCTTAAATTCTCCAGCATTCCTCTCTCTCTATAGGTATCCTCTGAAATTCCATCCAGCAGCAAAACATCCGGTCCTGTTCCGGCCATGATCTCTGTATTGAGCACTTTCAGCGCATCCGTATCTGTGACGGAATCATCTCCTGACATTCCCGCCTCAATATTCACATAAATATCCGGATATTTTTTCTGGAAAAGCACTGCTGCCTGTTTTATGAAGTTACTGTCTTTCAGGGAATAAACTGTCAGCTCTGTATCCGGTGTCGTTGGGGTATCTTTGGAATATACATAGGAATAAATTCTGATATCCTCGCCTGCATTACAGCCCACATAGAAATTTCCATCGCTGTCCTGTCCCCATGCTACAGTTCCTGTATCCGGTGAACTGAGCGAATTCAAGGAACCATCGATTATCTGTTCCACTGTGCTGCCTCCCAGAACATATCTGTAAACACCGGTATGATCAATATAAAAAAGGCTGTTATCCTCATCTCCCTTTAAGAACATAAGCGGAAAACTGCTGGTTGTTGTCCAGTTGACATCCTGCTCATCAGACTGGATCTGCTCTGTAAGCGCGCTGATATTGTCCAGTGGTTTTCCAGTATCCAGATCATATCCGTGAAGAGTCTGATCCTGAATGGTAAACAACATTTTTCCTGCTGTTCCGATAAAATCAACATTGATTCCTTCCTCATATCTTCTTACCAGACTTCCATCTGAAGGATTGATCTCTGCTACGCCATTATCGGAATCTACGATAAGAACTGTCCCATTCTCTGTGAAACATGCCTGAAATGTATAGGAAGACTGAAGCGTATCTCCGGTATCAACTTTCTGTACATTTCCATCAGGGGAAAGATAGAAAAATTCCATTTTCAGGTTGTCATACGCAGAATCCTCTTCCCCACTGTCGGCTGTTGTCTGTGCATTTTCATTGTCCCTGTCAGGAGACAGATCTGCCCCGACAAGTATACTTCCATCCGCTGCTGCAGAGACAACGCTGATATATTCTCCCAGATTCTCCTTAAGCCCCAACAGTTCTTCCAGACTTTTTCCATTCGTCCAGGTTTCTCCATTATCTGCAGAATCTGCTGCATAATAACAGTTATCTGCTGTACTGTAATAAACCATGCGCAATGCACCTGAGTCGAGTACTTTGACATCTCTCAGAAACTGGCTGTTTTCAGGTACTGTAAGATCATTTTCCAGAAAACGTCCCATTGCTTTTGTGCTCTCATCTTTTGTTTTTTTGCCATCTGAATTGTCAGTATTTACATTCACAAGATCTGCTGTATCTGCATTTCCTGCCTGATTGCTGCTTCCTGTTTTTCCTTTGCTTCCGGAATTTTTTCCATCTGCACCGCCACATCCGGCAAACAGGCTGCCGGTAAGTGCGATCACTCCGGCAACGGCGATTCCCTGTTTCCATCTTTTTATTTTTCTCATATCAGGATATACCTCCATGTTTTTATTTTCTTTCTGTCCCTCTCAGGATAAATGGATTGTAACAGGCAAATCTCTAAACTTTCTCTAATTTTCCAGCCGATATCCAATTCCCCGGACGTTTTTCAGGTTCAGTGTACTTCTGACACTTTTTAATCTTCGCCTCAGAAAATGAATATAATTATCCAGATTTCCATCCTCCACCTCGCTGTCTGCTCCCCAGACACGGTTGAGGATCACCTCTCTCGGAAGTGTCTGACCAGCGTTTCGAAGCATCAGCTCCAGAAGTGCTCCTTCCCGTTTGGAAAGGGTACATTCCTTTCCGTTTCCTTCCAGTCTGCCGCTTTCGGGATCAAAAATAAGATCTCCGAGCGATAATACTGCCGTGTCCTCCCATCTTCCGGGTCTTCGAACCATGCACTGTATTCTTGCCAGAAGTTCTTCGAAGGCAAACGGCTTCACCATATAGTCATCTGCGCCGCCTTTCAGTCCGGTCAGTTTATCCTGTAATTCTCCCAGTGCAGTCAGCATGATCACCGGTGTGGAAACATGATTCTTTCTGGCTTCCTGCAAAACAGTGATGCCATCCATGGACGGGAGCATCCGGTCCAGGATCACCAGATCATGGCTTCGTTCTTTCATATAATAAAGCCCTTCTTCTCCGTCATCGCAGATATCTGTCTCATAGCCTTCTTTTTCGAGCTGAAATCTCATGCTCTCTGCCAGTTCCCTGTCATCCTCTATCAGTAAAATTTTCATCTGTTTTCATCCTCCTGATCTTTCATTATACATGAGTTTTCTCTAAATTGTCTCTATACTCGGTTACAGGAATTTTTTTAGAGATTATTTACAGGTTTTCATGATACAATTACCATACAATCTCATAAAGGAGTAAATATTTCATGTTTCGCAGACTTCATATTCAAATGACTTTTTTCTCTGCTCTGATCATCGGCATCGTCATTTTTATTATGACAACTGCCTGTAATTTCATCGCAGAAAACAGCACAGGCCAGAATGCGTGGAATACCTTTCAGAACAACGCCATCTCCTGTATCTCTCATCTGGAAACGCAGAGTATCATCAGCAGTGACTGGATTTTGCAGGCAGAAAAAAATTATGATATTTCCATGGATATCAGAGACAACGGAAATTCTCTTTATCTGAAAAAACTACAGACGGATTCTCTGGATGAAACGATTTTCCGGAAGGCAGAAGAAATCTCTGCTGCTTCCTATGCACTTGATCTTTCCAATCCCGGTGCGGTCAGTAAACTGACAAAACGGATCTTTTTTCAGATGAAAGATTTCTATGTTTCCACTGCTCTGATCCCCAAGAGCCACGGAACCGTCAGTATGATCATCCTGTATTCCCTAGATTCTGTAAAACACAAGATTCTGTTACAGAGACTTGCATTCTCCGGCGCAGCTTTTCTGGCAATTCTGGCTCTGAGTATCTGTTCCTGGTTCTTTACCGGAAGAATGATCACTCCCCTGGAAAAAAGCAGGCAGGAACAGACCGAATTTATCGCTGCTGCCTCCCATGAGCTTCGCTCCCCTCTGGCAGTAATCCTGTCCGGAATCTCTGCCATGAAAAAGGCAGATTCGAAAGAGCAGGGACATTTTCTTTCAGTCATAGAAAAAGAAGGGACACGAATGTCCCTCCTGATAAATGATATGCTCTCTCTGTCAAATGCAGATAACCATTCCTGGAAAATGCATCCGGTTTCCTGTGAACTGGATACTTTACTTCTGGATACCTACGAAAAGTATGAACCCCTGATGCAGGACCACCATATGAAATTTTTCATTGAACTTCCGGAAGAGGAAATCCCTCCCTGTCCCTGTGACCCGGAAAGGATCAGTCAGGTGCTTGGAATCCTTCTTGACAATGCCATCAGTTATGTCCCCGAAAACGGGAAAATTATTCTTTCCCTTTCACAGACCAAAACGCACTTTCTTATCCGCGTCAAAGACAACGGACCCGGTATTCCAGATTCTGCCAAGACTTCTGTTTTCCGGCGTTTTTACCGGGCAGATTCTGCCAGAAATAACAGGCAGCATTTTGGTCTGGGACTGTGTATTGCGTATGAGATCATTTCACTTCATAAAGGAACAATCTCTGTACTGGATACCCCGGGCGGTGGTTCTACTTTTCAGATTTCTCTGCCGTTGGCATAACACAGTAATTTTCTGTAACATAAAAACCGGAACGAACATACGGCCTCCCCGCATATTCGTTCCGGTTTTCTAATATTCATTCCTCTGATGGATTCATAGGTCGAGTAGGTGCACCCCTTACGGTCGTACACCCCTCACAGAACTCCGGACGTGCGGCTTTCCCGCATCCGGCTCTTTGCGAAACGAATCGTTCACATTATCATTCGTATATATTGACATATATCCGGGGTCTTACCAGTGGATAGCTGTTATCCAGCATATTTAGAAATTCTACCCAATTATAGCTTTTCTTCTGGCTTCTCCGGTTCAGACAATAGAACAGGCTTCTCATGATGTTATATCGGAATGCCGTTATACTTTCTTAATGTTTATTTTTGACTTTCTCCCAAATTCGGGAAAACTTATATTTGTATCAGCTAAAATGTTGATACATAAAAAAGGGCAGTCAGTGTAAAAAAGTAAAATTTTATGTACTCTGGCAGCTATCTTTGTTATTTCTCCTGCTCCGGTAACATTTCTTTTTGCTTATTTTGCCCTAAATGCCCTTAATTCCCTGATTCATATTTAACTGTAACTGTTTATAATCTCTTTTTTTAATCCCTATCATATCTTTTGACTCCTAATTCTATCAAAATATGGTGTTTCAATTCATCTTTCTAGAAATGTACTTTGTCAACTTTTCTGTTAATATCGTTCGATATGCCCATTGTAATTATGAGCTTTTTCAAGAAGAACGAAAGATACTGCTGGAAAAGTGTATGACAGTTTTACAGCAGTATCTTTCTGGTATTCAAAAACAAGATACGAACGAATGGGAAAAACAGGTCAATCCGTATCATGTTGCCAATCTACAACGTATGACGGATATTGTCTTAGCTGAAATTAGCGGTACAGAACGACTTTTTAAAGCTACAACAAAATAGAATATATGGAAATAGGGCTTGCGGAGCATACTATATAGAGTATGACGCAAGCCTTTTGCCCCAACCTATAATCTCTGTCCAAATTTATAAATAATCATAAGAAACTAATTCTTCCATAGGAATACGTGTTTCTGAATGACGTTCTGAATCTTCTGCAATACCTTTTCCATAACCGATAGCCAAAATATTGATAGGCTCTAAATTATCCGGTAACTGAAATTCTTTCTTGATTACATCTGGTTTAAAAAAGCATACCCATACAGTTCCTAATCCTAATTCTGTCGCCTGCAACATCATATGATCTGTTAAGATAGAAGCATCTATATCTGTCGTCTGTTTATTATCGAAAGGTCTTGTCCATGCCTTTGAATGGTCTGCACAAACGATAATTGCCAGTGGAGCATTGTAAATATTTCCAGCTTTAGCAATGCTTTTTAATCGCTCTTTGTCCTGTACCACTAACAATTTAACCGGCTGTAAATTCGCCGCAGTTGGTGCAACATGAGCACAAGCAAGTATTTTTTCTAACTTTTCTTTTTCAACTGGTTTATCTTCATATTTTCTAACAGAATATCTTTTCTTAGCAATATCTAATAATGACATATTAAAATCTCCTTAATTCTTGTATATTAGGTCAACCTATACTATAATTCTATCTGAAATAGTATTTTTGTACAAGAACGCACTATTTTGTAATATACTACCCAAAAAGGAAGTGAAGATATTATGGGAAATAATTGTTGTGGTTTTAGCTGTCCAGTTGAGGCAACCATTCAACTTATTGGTGGAAAATATAAAGCTGTTATTTTATGGCATTTAATGAACAAAACGTTACGGTACAATGAAATTCATAAACTAATTCCGAAAGCAACTGATAAAATGCTAGCTCAACAGCTTCGAGAGCTTGAAAAAGATGGACTTATTAACCGTAAGGTTTATCCAGTTGTTCCTCCAAAAACAGAGTATTCTTTAACAAAATTCGGGGAAACACTGACACCCATTCTTGATGAACTATGTAATTGGGGAGAACAATATTTGATTCAAAAATAAATGTCATGGTAAATAACTTTTTATAAATTATTTACCATGACATTCTTTTAGCATTTTTTACAAACTTATCCTACAATCTTCCAGTTATCGTCCTTATGAAGCACAAGCTCATACTGTGAGATTTGTGTCATTTTCGACTTGTTATCCAGATACTTTACGGGCACACTGACTTTGAGGTTGTCGCCATCTTTGGTAAAGACAGGGTTTACCAGTTCTGAAAATACATAGTCACCGGATACAGGAGCAAGCACGAAACTGTCCAAGTCGTCCAACAAGTAATCTGGTAATTCTTCTAACTGCTCATAGATACGGTTCAGTTCCGAAATGGAGATATTATAATTCCAGTTATCCGGCAGGCTCAGCATCAGAGACAACACCCCCTTTGCCTTTAATGACAGACTCTTGTTTTTAAAATGATGGTTACTCATTATCGTATAATTTTTTGTTCGCTCCACACGAAAAATCTGTGACATTATCTCTCACTTCCTTTCTGCAAAAAGAAAAAAACGTAAGTCATATTTTTTATGACTCACGCCTGTTCTGAATTTCATTATTAAATTGAAAACCTTTATTCTTCTTTCCTCTGTTCCAACAGCTCTCTCGCATTTGCAATAGCAAGGGATAACTTCTGTTCTAAAAGTTCTTTTGGAGGCATTTTAGTCATATACTGTCCCACATGGATATTTCCATGATCCAATTGCATTAATTCTATGGTTTCCTGCGATTTTTCTGCACATAATATAAGAGCAACCGGACTTTCTTCACCTTCTACTCTTTCATTTTTTTCCAACCATCGCAAATACAGTTCAACTTGTCCTTTATCTTGCGGTTCAAATTCTCCAAGCTTTAACTCAACAAGAACCAGCCTTTTCAAACCTCTGTGATAAAACAATAAATCCATATAATAGTCTTTACCATCCAGCACAAAATGCTTCTGCCTTGCCAAAAACGCAAAATCCGATCCCATTTCCAAAATAAATTTTTCTAATTCCGCAAGAATGGCATTTTCCAAATCTTTTTCACTATAAGTATCACGTAAACCAAGAAAATCAAGCATGTATGGATCTCTGTAAAAAAGATCCAGACTCATTTTTCCATCATCCCGTAATTCGGCAATCTCATTTTTTATTGTTTCTTCTGGTTTCTTCGATATTGCAGTGCGTTCATAAAGCATAGATTTTTTTCTTTCACGCAGTGTCCTCACTGACCAGTTCTCTTGCATACACATTGCAGCATAAAAGTCTCTCTTTAACTCGTCGTGTATTGGCAAAATCTCTACAAAATGTGACCAGGTCAATTGTTGCGACAGTGTCGCAACTTTTTCGAAGTCAGGAAATTCCTGATAAAATTTAATCATTCTCGAAATTGATGTTTTATCAAATCCAGAACCATACTCCTGTTCCAAACGTTTACTGACTTCTGCAACAACTTTTTTTCCATACTCAGGCTTATTATCTCCGGTGAACTCCGCACTAAGTCTTTTCCCAATTCCCCAGTTAAGTGAGATAATGGCATCGTTCACAACTTTCTTTACATCCGTTTTCTTTTCTCTGATCAATGCATTTATTTCATCGTAAATGTTATCAATATTATTTGCTACTATTATTTCTTTTTTCATTATTGATTCCCTTCTATAATTTAAAATACCAACTTGGCATTTCAAAATCGTACCAACAGGTTATTGTTATATTACCCTATTTTTCTCGTTCTGCCTACTGCAATTTTATATTCTCATACAACAATGAGGTCGCATTCCACGACCTCATCACATTCATTTAAACATAAATCAATTCTTTCAGGATAATCTCTTCTGCAATCGCTCTGTGCTGATTGGCAGCTCTGACCCATGCCATCTGATCTTTCTCTTTATCCGGCAAAGGCTCTTTTTCCTCTAACTGTTTCAGAATGACTTCTTCTCGTTCCCTGGCTGCCTTGTCCACTTCCAGCAGATGCTCACCAATCGTATCCTGCAAAAGCATCACCTGATACAGGGAATTACGATGGTTCTTCAGATAATCTCTGCGTAAGAATCCATACTTGCCAAGCTGCTCCATCTGATTACCTGATTTATAAGTAAGGTTCGGAATCAGATATCCATTCACATTTGTATAAGTCAGTTTCATGGACTCTTAGAAAAGAAGAACTAAAATCCGGCGAGATTACCAGAGATGAATATTTTGAATGGAAAATCAACTGGCCGCAGACTTGTGATGATTGCGGTAAACGGGAACCGTCAAAGCAGTGAAAAAATTCATACAAATAATCCAAAGACCGAAACTCACCATCATACTCTGAATTTCGGTCTTCTTAAACTCATTCGCAGTTGGTCTGTGCCTTCACAGTAACTACAAATATTGTACCTCATATAATTTCTACAAACGTCTTATAAAAATCATATATTTTTCCGTTTTCCTGTGCACAGAGCAAAAAGCGGCTGATGATTGCACCGGTACGGTACGATTCCTGAATATGTGATAAGTGTTCGTAGAGATTATTGGGAAAACCAGCTGTCACTTCTTCCCTCAGCAAAAAAGTTACATATCGATTTACCTTTTTTTGCCAAAGAATACTGGATTTTGGAAACAAGGAACTCATTTCCGCCGGTATAGTAAGCCCACGTTGTTCCTGTGGAAGTGTTTGCGTATGCTGTACTCGTGAATAAAGATATGGATTTTCAATATACTGACGCAGCTTGTCCCTTTCAAGTGACATGCTCCCACCACTTAAATCTTACGATTTTGAAGTGGGGGCTTCCTGCTCGATTGCCTTTTAAGGCAAAGCTAAAACAGGCTATCCCCACGTGTCCCGCGGTTTTGTTTTTTATGTTCATACGGTTACGGATTTTTTTCTTGCGCCGTCAGGCACATTCTTTATAAATCCTTTTTCCTTCTTCTCGGATATTGACTGCTGCATTCACATCCCGATCCATCCTGTTTCCACATTCACAGACATACATTCTGTCCGACAATGCCAGTTCCTTTTTCTTATGTCCACATACACTGCAAATCTTGCTCGATGCAAAATAACGGTCTACCTTTATAAGATGTTTTCCGCGCTCTTCCAGTTTGTATCCCGGCATGGACAGAAACTGCCCATACCCGTTATCCTGCACGCCTTTCCCAAGATGCAGACCTCCGGACATTCCTTGCAGATTCAGATCTTCCACGCATACTGCATCATATCTTTCAGCAAGCTCCCTGCTGAGCTTATGCTGGAAATCTTTTCTCTGGTTCTTTATCTTTTCATGAAATAAAGCTACCTTTTTCTTCTGTTTCTGATAGTTCCGGCTTCCTTTTTCACAGTGGGAAAGCTTTCTCTGTTCCCTTGCAAGTTTTTTCTCTGCTTTTCTGTAAAACATAGGGTACCCGGCTTTTTCTCCTGTAGAAAATATACACATTCCCTGCATGGCAAAATCGATCCCGAGAAATCTCTCTGCCCGTCTTTTTTCCACTGTTTGGCTCTCACAGCAGAACAAAAGACTTGCATAATATTTCCCGGATGACTCACGGCTTATCGTTACCGATTTCAGTTTCCAGTCTGACGGGATCTGGCGGTGAAGTTTTATTTTTACGGCAGACATCTTTGGAAGCTTCAAATGGGTATCCTGCAAAAGGATATTCCCATTTACTGCATTGGTCGTATAAGAAATTCCTGAATGTTTTCTTGATTTATAGCGGGTAAATCCGCAGGATGGTTCCCGGAAAAACTTCCGGAACGCACTTTCCAGATGCAGCTGCGCATTCGCCAGGGCAAGGGAGTCCACCTCCTTCAGCCAGGGATATTCCTTCTTATATCCGGCCGGTGTGTTCCTGAGCATCTTTTTTTCTTTCTGGTAATAGCTGATCTTGTCCGCAAGCATCTGGTTATAGATAAAGCGGCTGCAGCCGATTGTTTTCTCTATCTGAATTCTCTGCTCTTTATCTGGATAAATCCTTATTTTTATGGCGCGGTTCATTTTTCTCACCCTGGCTTTCTATATACTGCCGTATCGTTTCAATCGGCGCCCCGCCTGCACTGAGCAGACAGGAGCTTCAGCAGTCTGTGGTTGGCACTTTTACAGGCATTGATGAATTTACGGCGTTCCGTCTTTGGCTGTGCGCAGAACATCACATGAACATGGTCTGTATCGTGATTCCATTCTTCCAGTACGATCCCGTATCCGGGTGCGATATACTCAAAGATCTCTTTTGCTCTTTCGGATATTTCGTCATTCAGTACTTTTCTTCTGTATTTTATAACCAAGGTGATAATATAGCAGAAATACTGAATTGGAATTATGGTCTGATTCTATTGTATTTATCACTCTTTTTCTTATATCGACTGATATGTATTTACGAACTAATTGTTCTTTTTCAGTATACTATATCAGGGGATAGAGAACAAGTGTTTCTTTGGTACTATAAGGACTTTTTTGAGCAGATATGCTCAGATGTGCAATTCTTCTCACCACCTGAAGGACGCCACTGAAAAACTGTTTTTTCATACTATATACAGTGTCTCAAAGTTGATTGATGTACTTTATTTTGTGTTAATTTATACGCAAAAAGGACTTTTTCAGTGGCCTTCCTTACGATAGATATCCATGCAAATTTGATAACGTTATTTTCAGCTTTGGCTATTTTCATGTCTCTTTCAATTTTATTAAGCAATGTCGCATCTCCTTTCAATAATTCGTCCAGGCTTAAATCATATAATTCACTCATTCTTATAATGCTTACAATATCAGGTAGTGATTTCCCATTTTCCCAGTTAGAAATAGTCTGCCTGGAAACATTGAGGTCTTCAGCAACCTGTTCCTGTATAAGTTGCTTTATAGTGCGAGCATTTTTAATTTTATCAGCTATCATAATTCTGTATGCCTCCTTCTTCCATGAGATTACAGCAAACGTAGTAGTAATATCTATCAAAAGGCTTTTACATATTAGATAAAAGCATGTAAAATTTCTTTTACATAGCTTAATTACGGTCTATTTAGCCTGTTTCTTGACTACTCAGGAAAAATATCT
Organism: Ruminococcus sp. AM22-13; assembly: GCF_003471165.1. Lineage (GTDB taxonomy): Bacteria > Bacillota > Clostridia > Lachnospirales > Lachnospiraceae > Blautia_A. The sequence goes on from NZ_QRIL01000004.1 coordinate 75,010, forward strand.
CTACCTTCGCCCCACCTGCATTTTCAGAATTTGAAAGTTTAATCCCTCCGCCATATTTTTCAGCCACAGTTTTTGCAAAAAATAGCCCAATCCCATAATGGGCTTCTCCATTTCTACTTGTGTCATCCATAAAAAACTGCTCTGTGCCATGCAATAATGCTTCTTTTGTAAATCCTGATCCACTATCCTCCACAATGAATGTCAGCCGACCATCATGCTCCTTTGCACCAATATAAATGATTCCATTTTCTTTTGTATGCTCCACTGCATTCTGAATCACATTCATTACTGCCCGAAACATTTGATCATAGACAATCATTACCTTTTTATCACTTTGCTTTGCCTTCCAATCTATTTTCTGGTGATAGATTTCTGCCAGCCCAAGTGCCTGCTCCTTTATATCTGTAAAAAAATCTTCTAACATCACCGTTGTATAGGTAACATCACTGCAATTCCATGATTTTGTGACATCTATCAACTGCTGGACATAACTTTGTATCTGTGTTGTACCGTTTAAAACATAGGTAATATTATTTTTCTGTTCCGTGGTCAGTTCAGTCTCTGAAAGTAGTTCTGCATTTCCCCTTACAATCGTAAGAGGTGTTTTAATATCATGCGCCAAAGCAGACATCTGCTGGTTCTTTTCCTGCTCTGTTTTCCATTGCTTTTCTAAGGATTCCCGCAATGCATCTCGCATATCATCGATTGCCGATAAACAATCATCAAACTCTTTGATACCGGAACCAGATGTCTCATACTCCAGGTTCTGATTCTTTATTTGATCGATGGCATCTAACACAGGCTGCATCTGCTTTTTGATTCTTTTTCCAAAACATATGGACGGAATGATGATAATCGCTATCGCTCCAATCACAGCCATAATACTCATCACATTCTGAGGTCCTATAAAATGCTCCCTCAAAAAAGCCGAATGATACTGAGGTGTCAGGCGATATTGCAAAACAACATATTCATTTTCCCTTGAAATTACTTTATAAAAATATTTCCCGGATGCGGTTCCATACTTTGCAACATTCCATGCTATCTGTTCGTATTGTTCTGGAAGATTTCCACCTATTTCCTCTCCCTTCTCTGAAAAAATGACATAATTACAAAGTGCAGGAATCATCTCAGCAGTCACTTTATCTGCATGCAAAATCGTATCATATGCTTCATTAATCTTTTGCTCTGCATAATTCGCCGGATAAATGCAGCCCACACTGATCAAAAGGTAAAGTAGCAGATAAGCAACAATCACCAAACCGACTAATGATCCAAGCATGACAAGTACATATCTCATAAAAATCCTGCTGAGTGCATTGCTTCTCTTTACTCTTCCCATTTATATCCAATCCCCCAGACTGTTTTTATCGGTGTATAATTATACTCCGCAAATTTCGATCTTATATTTTTGATATGTGTAATAATGGTACTGTCATTACTCTCACTGTCAAAACCAAAGACCTTTTCTAAAATCTGTTCCTTCGAGAAAACCTGTCCCCTGTTTTTAGCCAGAAATTCACAGATTTCGTACTCCGCTTTCGTAAGAGAAAGTTCCTTATCATCCATCAACAGTTTCTTTTGAGATATTTGAATGCAGACTCTCCCCAAAACCATCCGGACAGAATGTTCCCTGTGTTCTCTTCTGAGATGTGCATGAATCCTTGCCCGAAGTTCCATTACTCCAAATGGCTTTGAAATATAATCATCTGCTCCCAACGAAAGCCCATTCACCAGACTGTTTTCCTCTGTTTTTGCCGTAAGAAACAAAATCGGACAATCCACAAGTGTCCTGATTTTTTTGCATAACTCGAAGCCATCAATTCCAGGCATCATAATGTCAAGTAAAATCAGGTCATAACGATGTAATTCTTCCATATTAAGTTTCAGTGGATTACTTACTTTGGTAACCAGATGTCCATCCTTAGCCAAAATGTTTTCTATCATTTCCAGAATTGCCGGCTCATCATCAACCGCCAGTATTTTTGCCATAGTTCCCCCTCGATTCTATTCCGATATTCTGTTTCCTTCCCAGTGGTTTACCCACCAAAAATAGTATACCATACTAATCCCTGTAAATATTAAGCAACCTGGTATGAATGACAACCATTCACCTACACTAGTTTCTCCCAATACAGATTGCAGATAAGTATATGGTACTCTACCCGTCCAGCAGACAAATACATATTTCCACACATAATCTCCAAGTCCGGTAAGCATCAATGCACTAATTAGTCCTGATATAATCCCTGCTCCAATGGATACCCCTTTTCCAAACTGAAAAGCCAGAATCAGCTGCCACAGATAAAGTGGAACACTGCTTCCCCACAGCAGCAATGCTGCAACAACACATATTTTTACAATTTCCATATTGCTGTTACTCCAGCTACCACTTGCTGATATCATTCCAAATCCAGTTCCAAATATCAAAGTAGTCAGTAAGACAGAGCCAAGGCAAAGCATCAGTAACAGCAGCAGCTTCGATATAAATGCCACTCCTTTTTTCGATAAGGATAACATATTCTGAAAGTTACCTGCATTTTGTTCCTGCTCCATCACACTTGCTGTAAAAATTCCAATAAGTACCGGAAGTCCTGCTCCTATTGCCTGATAAAATGCGATTATTTTCATATTGTCATCCCATAGTGAAAAAGAGTAGTACATTAAAAATACAACGCTGGTTATAATCGGAATCAGTAAGTGTGCCAGAATCACAGATGTTCCTTTCATCTTTCGCAAGTCTGCATTAAGAGATCTTCCAATCATCTTATTTCACCTCTCTTCTCTCAAACCATTTCAAAAACAGAACCGTTACAAAAACAAACCAGATGATTGAGAGACACATTCCCGGAACAATGACTCCCGTATCCAAAAGAGGATTCCCTGCTTCTGCGGCAAGTCCATTTGGTAAAACATGAAGCAACGGGCACATCATTCGCATAGGGATTGCAGAAACAAGTACATACCAGATTCTGGTTTGTGATATCACTACACCGCTGACGGTAATAAACAAGCAGACAATCAGGTTTACAATCATTCCAAAGCGTTCACTTAAAAATAAAGCTACCGGAATCTCCCATAGCTCAGAAACCGTCAGAAACAATACTGCAATCAACGCTCCTCCCACCGGAACATGTGTCGTCAGAAGAAAACCTCCAAGCGATGCTCCTGCAAACACAATCACATTGGAAAACAGAATCATGCACCCAATATAAATAATTTTCCCCAGCAACAATTTTCTTCTGTCTGTGGGAATAGTCGTTAAATGATAGTATTTTATCTTTTTCTCCTGCGCCACAGAAAGATAACAAAATAGAGCAATCATCCCCGGCAGCAAAAGTGTATACCACCAGTTCCAAACACTTTCTGCATAAGCATTTGTCATCCCAAGAGTAAATATAAATGCCATGACAAATGTAAGAAGAGGAAATCCCCAGATAAACTTTTTTCGCATGGTTCTTTTGGCTTTTTGATGTTCTGCTTTTATAATATTAACCATGGATTTCACCTGCTTTCTGGTTTTTTCTTACCACATTCATAAACAAATCTTCAAGATTATCTCCCTGCTTTAATGCTCCTTCGTATCCTAAGATTCCACCTGAAATAATCCCGACTTTATCTGCAAGTAACTGTACCTCTGAGAGAATATGACTGGAGAGAATTACAGTGATTCCCTGTTCCGGAAAAGCCCGGATCAGCTCTCGTAATTCCTCGATGCCTATTGGATCTAATCCATTCGTAGGTTCATCCAATATCAAAAGTTCCGGTTCTCCAAGCAATGCCATTGCAATGCCTAGTCTTTGCTTCATCCCCAAAGAAAACTGTCCTGATTTCTTCTTTCCGGTGTTTGTAAGTGATACAATCTGCAAGACCTCATCAATTCTGTTTTCATCTGTACCAAGCAATAATTGTCTTACCTTCAAATTCTCTCTGGCGGAAAGATTTTCATAAATAGGCGGATTTTCAATTAACGCTCCTATTTTTGATAAATCTTTCCTATCCAAAAGTTTTCCATCAAAGTAAATCTTTCCTGCAGTTGGTTTCATCATACCAGTCAACATTTTCAATGTGGTAGATTTTCCCGCACCATTCGGTCCAAGCAGTCCATAAATCTCTCCCTTTTCGATATTAAGTGAAACATTATTTACTGCTTTCTGCTTTTTAAAATATTTACATAGATTTTGTGTCTGCAACATCATTTCCATCTTTACTATCCTTCCTTCTATATTTCATTTCTTACTGAAATATAACCTAACAGAAAAAAATAAAGATTTGATGAAGATTTATTCCCGTATGGAATAAACCATCAATTGAATATCATTATCAGGACTCGGCTTTCCACCTTTTTTCAGCCTTTTTCCATTACTTTCATCTAAATTTACCTCCTGCTTTTCATCATTCAATATACATCCGGCGATACTCACCAGCATACATAACTGTGGTTTTCCATTCACCCGGATAAACATTCCAAGTATTGTTCCAAACACCATAAGAGGATAGATAAACAGCATAATCCTGTAATAGTCTGTAAAATAACCTGATAATTCACCATCTGCTCTTAAAAATCCAAGTATCGGTGAAAACAGCACAAATACTGCTAACGATAGGATAACACCGATTACGACTGCTGTAACCATAGTCTGTGAAAATACCTCAGATGCTTTTCTTCTTTTTTTTGCTCCTAAGAGCCGTCCACTGATGACAGAGCCACCCACATCTACACAAAGTCCTGCTCCCAGATAAACATATAGGATTGGCAATCCAAGATTGATTGCTGCCAGTGCATTGTCTCCCACATAATTTCCCGTAAAATAGCCATCTGTAATCGTTATTACCGTCTGTAACAGCATTGCAATAATGCTTGGGATTGAAAACTGAAGTATTGTTTTCAACTTATTTTCTTTTAATTGTCTGATATCCATAATTGCATCTCTCCTTTACAATGACCTATTATAGAGACTCAATTACGCATATGCTTCTGAATTCGTGCTAAAATATAAACCTATTCTATACCTCGAAATAACACCCAATCACAATTTCCACCCCACAGCATGCTCTCTGTTACTAATAAAATGGCGATAGATGCCTTCCTGTGCCATCAATTCCTCGTGTGTTCCACGCTGAACAATCTGACCCTTGTCCACCACAAGTATCTGGTCAGCATGACGAACCGTTTTCAGCCGGTGTGCAATCATAATTACTGTTTTTTCATGCGTTATCTCCTGCATGGCTTCCATCAGCTCCTGCTCATTTTCTGGATCTACATTGGCTGTGGCTTCATCCAGAATAATAATAGGAGAATCTTTCAGCATCGCCCGGGCAATGGAAAGTCGCTGGCGTTCTCCACCAGAGAGCGAACCCCCTGCCTCTCCAATAACAGTTTCGTACCCCTGTGGCAGCTTCATGATAAAATCATGGCAGCGTGCCTTTTTAGCTGCCTCTACAACCTTTTCCATGGATGCATCAGGCTCTCCAAATCGGATATTATTGGCTATCGTATCATGAAACAGATATACATTCTGGAACACAAAGCTGAAATTTTTCATCAGGCTGTCCATACTGTACTCCCGCACATCATGACCGCCCAATGTGACCTGCCCGGCATCCACATCCCAGAAACGTGAAAGAAGATGGCAGAGTGTAGTTTTACCTCCACCCGATGGACCGACAACCGCTGTAACCGTTTTTTGTGGTATTTCCAGTGTTATATCACCTATAATCTGCTTCTTATCATAGGAAAAACTAATATTCTTTGCCTGAATATCATAATTTGTGGGTGCAATCTCCTCACCTGTAATATCCATGGCTGGCAATTTTAAAATGCTTTCAGCCTGATCAACACATGTATTCACCACTCGCAACAGACTTGACTGGGTTCCTGCCTGTTCCACCCCCTCGGTAAGCAGAAAGGAACAGCTGCACATCATCACACAGTCAAAAAGCTCCATGCGCCCTGAGGTATAAAGTCCGATAGACAGGACCACTACACTTACATCAATGAATTTTGCCACCGCATTCTGAGCCAGCATAAGTGGCTGAAGCTTTAATTCCATATCTATGTTGGCGGCAGAATTTTCATCAATGGCTGTTTCGAGCTGACGGTTATACTTTCCTGTGAGGGAATAGGATTTTACTTCAGCGATACCCTTAATAAATTCCAGAACACGCTCTACGACCGCAGTATCGCTTTCGGTCTTACTTCGCGTCGTCTGTTCGGATTTCGCCTGCATAGCCTTGTTCACAACAAAATAAAGAGCCAGACCTGCTATGATAAGTATTCCTACCCTTATGTCAAAGAAAAACAAAGCCAATGTCATCACCATCGTGGAAAAGATTCCTTCTGTAACGAACATCACCACACGGGTAGATACTCCTGAGAGATTATCCATGGTGTTTGTAGTGACAGATGTAATCGCACCAAGGCTGTTTTTATTAAAATATCCCATAGGAAGATAGCGCAGATGTTCAGCAATCTGTACTCTCTTGTTTGCAGTAGTAGAATATCCTCCATCCGTCTGCAGGGCTGTTGCCTTATATTTAAGTAGCGAGGAACCAACCACAGATACCAGCATAATTACAAATGACAGCAGGATTGCCTTTGTCGTAACTGCACCATTTAAAATTGCCTGCAGCATAACTCCGATTGCAGGAATTTTCATCGCAGAAAAAATAGCTGCCGCAACGCCAAGTCCGATAGATATATAAAACTCTTTCCGCTCCCGTTCGTCACAAAACCGGAAAAATTTTCTTAATATATCAAGCATTTTCACTACCTCCCTTTGCAGTATCCCTGGATGCGATATGGGCATTCCAAAGCTTTTGATACAGAAGGCAGCTTTTCAATAGTTCGTCCTGTGTCCCCACTGCCTCAATACATCCGTTATTGACTACAATAATCTGATCTGCATCTACAATAGTAGATAGCCTGTGAGCAATGACAATCAGCGTTTTTCCATGTACCAGCCTTGCCACACTCTCCTGAATCACCGCCTCATTTTCTGGGTCTGTATATGCGGTAGCCTCGTCCAGAATAACGATAGGAGCATCTTTGAGCATCGCGCGGGCAATGGAAATGCGCTGTCTTTCGCCACCGGAAAGATGTCCGCCACCGCCTCCGACCTGTGTTTCAAAGCCTTCCTCAAGTCCCATAATAAAATCATAACAACCACAGTCCTTTGCAGCCTGTTCCACCTCTGTATCCGTCGCATCCTGTTTTCCCATGCGGATATTCTCCCGCACAGTAGTATCAAACAAAAAGTTATCCTGAGATACATATGCAATGAGGCTGTTATAATGTTCGGATGAAATGTTTCGGATATCTGTTCCCCCAACAGTTATAGAACCATTACCTACATCCCAGAATGATGCAATCAACTTAGCAATTGTAGATTTACCACTGCCCGACGGACCAACCAGTGCATTCACCGTCCCTTCCTGGAATGTCAAATTCACTCCATGCAATATCTCCTCATCACTGTATCCAAAATGAACATCCTTTAATTCTATGTTACGACTCTCAGGCGCTTTCATGTCTGTTTCCGGGCGGCTAAGTTCAGATGCAGTTAAAATATCCACCACCTGCCCAATGATTGTACCTACCTTTGCCAAATCATCTGTAAATTTCATGCAGCCGATAATCGGAATTACAAGCCCCATTGACAGAATAACGATTAGAACAAATTTTTCCGGTGCCAATGTTCCTGCCTTCAACAACATTCCTCCAATCGGAAGCACAGATAAAAGTGTCGCAGGCATAATATTCATGGCAAATGTAAAATAAAAGTTGCTCTTATTCATCCAGTCTATGTAGCTTTGGGCACATTCTTTAGCAGCCTTCGTAAATTTTTCATAACTGCTTTTTGCTTTTCCAAATGCCTTGATAACTTCAATTCCACCGATATACTCCACTGCTGTATCATTCAGCGTATTGATTGCTGCTACCGTTCGTGCATAATTTTTCTCATATCCTGCCATCATCAGCATAAAGAAAATCATTCCCAGCGGCAGTGTGATAAGTGATGCCAGAGCCATACGCCAGTCAAGAACAAACAGATAGCAAAGTGTTGCCAGTACTACCATGGCATTACTGCTCATCTCCGGAAGCACATGCGCCAGTGTTGGTTCAATACTGTCTACCCGTTCCACAAGAATGTTCTTTAATTCCCCTGAGCCTTTTGCCTGTACAGCGCCAAGCGGCATACGAGAGAGTTTGGAAAGCCCCTGCTTACGAATGTTTGTCAATACTGTAAAAGTTGCCTTGTGAGACAGCATCGTAGATAGAGAATGAAACAGCACTCTGAACACCCAAAATACCGCCATCACTGCACAATCCATCATATACCCGGTAAATTCACGATTGCCATCCATCAGCTTTTCAAGAATCCTTGCCATCACCAAGAAAGGAAACATCTGAAATACTGCCCCAGCCATAGCCAGACACACACTTCCAATGTATCCGGATTTTTTCTGTCCTGCAAAAGTAAATATCCAGCCAAATGTACTTTTAGTTTCTTTCAAGTTTATCACCTCACATCAAAAATCTCCTGAATCCTCTGAACGGATTCCTCTGAGATACTAAAATCATCCATTACTCTGCCACGATCCAGATGTAATACCCTTGTACAGGTTCGGCAGAAGAATTCGTAATCATGTGTCACTATAAAAATAATCTTTCCCATCTTAGATAGCTGCCTGATTAGTTCGGCAAGCCTTACCATACTGTCATAGTCCAGTCCGCTGGTGGGTTCGTCAAACACCAGCAGGTCTTTTCCACAAACCATAGAACATGCTGCTGCCAGCCGTTGCTTTTGCCCACCTGAGAGCGTATTCGGGTGACGTTCCCGAAATGGTACAAGCCCTAACTTGTAAAGCGTCTGATCTGCAGTCTCCATATCAGGATTCCGAATACCGAATGTACACTCTGCCTCCACGCTTTCAGCAAAAAGCTGGTAATTGACATCCTGCATAACCATATAGGAGCACCTCATACGCTCTTTAGATTTTTGGGGCTTTCCATCCCATAAATATACGCCACACGCCTCTTTGTGCAATCCGCATAGTGCACGTGAAAATGTTGTTTTCCCAGCTCCATTATGACCAACAACTGCAATAACATCCCCAGATGCCGCCCGATAAGATATATTCTGCAAAACAGGCTGCTTGCGGTATGACAGCATAACCTCCTTAAGTTCCAAACGACATAAAGCAGACTTTGTACTCCGTTCGTTCGGAAGTTCCTTCGCCAGCTTAATCGCCCGAAGCCCCATTTTTTGTCGCTTTGTGACATCTACTTTAAAAAACTGCTCCGGTGTCCAATCTCCTGCAATTTTTCCGTTTTCCAGATAGATAATCCGGTCTACCACATCCATCAGATAATAAAGACGGTGTTCTGCTATAATTATTGTTTTGCTCTGAGCTTTGATAAGTTTCAAATGCTCTCGCAGTTCTTTGATTGTCGCCATATCCAGATTACTTGAGGGTTCATCCAGCAGATACACCTCTGGATTCATGGCATATACCGATGCAAATGCAATTTTCTGCTTCTCACCACCTGACAAAGCAAAGATATTCCGTCCCAGCAATGACTCTATATGTAAGGATTTGGCTGTTTCCATCACGCTGGATTTTAGTTCTTCCTGTGGGACGGCTTCATTCTCCAGTCCAAATACAATCTCGCTGTCGGTATCAACATTGAAAAATTGTGTGCGCGGATTTTGAAACACACTTCCAACCTTTTCTGCAATTTGATACATAGGAACATTGAATAAATTCTCACCATTGAATAACACTTTTCCTGTCAGTTCTCCATCAAAAAACTGTGGAATCAGCCCATTAACGAGACGGGTCAGCGTAGTTTTTCCGCAACCGCTTTGTCCGCAAAACAGCACACACTGTCCATCTGGAATCGTCAGATTGATGTTTTTCAGTCCCCCTTCTGTGCCTTCGGGATAGGAAAACGATATATCCTGAAATTCAATCATATACCCACCACCTTCCATACAATCTCAGATGCGAGAAATACTGCAAACAGCACCATTACCGCCCAGTCAGCTACCCTCATTCTAATCTCCACAAGGCAGGTTCGGGGCTTTGGATTCTCTATCCCTCTTGTCACTGAAGCAATGGAGAGTTCATCAGCCGTCTTTGATGCAGCCGTCAACATCGGTACATAGATACAATTTACTGTCATGGCAGGCGCTTTTAGAAAACTAATCAATGTCGGCGATACATCTCTAAGCCTCATGGCATCCTTGATATAATGCCAATCCTCCCTGATAGCCGGCAGATAACGCAGCATGACTGCGATAGGAATGGTCAGCTTCTTCGGACAATGCAGGCGTGCCATGGCAGAAAGAAATTCTCCTACCTTCGTGGTACTGATAACAAGTCCAGCCATCATTCCGCAGGCATAAACCTTGTGTACAAGACCCAGAAATGCCACAAACATTGTCTGCCAGACTCCGCTTACTGCTTTCATACACCAGGCTGTAAACAGACAGATAAGTGCATAGGTCAAAATACCATATATTGCCTGTCTCCATTTTCCGCATAACGCTGCCAGCAATCCAATAAGACACACCAGAACGAACTGAAAAAATATATCAGGTGCCAACATGACACAAAACACACAAAGCAGAACCAGAAACAACTTGGTGCGGGGATCAAAATTCAGCCTTCTCATTTCGTGATACCTGCTTTTTCAAACTGTTTTTTGAGCATCTTACAGCCTACGAAGGCGCTAAGCGCAGCAGAAATAACTGTTCCAACAAGCATGATTACCATAATCCATATACTTCCTGTCGCACGCATAGTGTCTATATATGACTGCTCTGTCCCATTTCCAAGCATGGTTCTTGCCCAACCATCTGGATTTGCAAAGAACACCAGATAAGAACTTGTTCCTCCAAGTGATAGCAAAATATATGAAATTGAATTAATCTTTTTACTCTGATACTGCCCTGCACCTGCCACCAGATCAGCAACAATACCCATGACCAGATACCCAAGTGCCATAGCCCAATGCATACCTGTCACGAACCAGATGATACACATAATCACTCCCAGAATCGTTGCTGTAAAACGCTTTTTAACCTTCGCCATCATCAGAAGATAGATAGGTCCACACAGCAATGCACTTCCCACAGGCATATAAAAGGTCAGAACCGGATTGGGTGCGAAAAAAATTCCTCCCACAAGGGCGAATACCAGAAAGAGTGCTGAAAAAATACCAATAGTAACAAGATCCTTTACTGTAAGACCTTTTTTCTTGTTTGTTTGCATGATAAAATCTCCTTTTCACATAAATTTGACTTTTGTATAGTTAGTTGCTATACTTCGATTAGAAATAACTAACCAACAAATAAGCTATCATGCAGCTTCAATTCTTTCAATAATTACCATCTTTTTTAGGCTAATCGTTGCAAAGAATTGTCTGTTCATTGCAAGGAGCATCATGAAAAAAGATATTTTATCAGAATATTATCGTTCGCTTCTGGAACAAAACAATTTTATCCCGATTCCATGTCCGGAGAGATTCAGTCCTGCCGGACGTTGTTGGAAAATTGAACCCTCCGTAGGCGGTGGCTTCTATTGGGTTTACGGAAAAGAAAACCTGTACGATATCAAAATCCACGATTTTTATTTTCATGAAGAGTTTTATCTGAATGCAGAGATTCCGGAGTGTATCAACATTTTTCGCTATGATTCTATTTCCGGTGAGGAGCTGAATCCTTACCGAAGGCTCTCAGCCGATGAAATTCAGACTATTGTAGGCGGAAAACAGCTCTACCGTGCTCTTATTCATAAGCGCATACCTGTCCATTCAGTAGGAATTGAAATATTTCCGGCTTATTATGATGACTTTCTAAAAAAGCAGTACCCGGATGACTATTTTAACCTGCCTGCCGCATTTGAGAGTGTTGATCAGTCTAAAGACTTTCCAGCCATGTCGAAGCTTTTATTTGAAGTAGAGAATTACCGTGGTAATGGCATGGCAGCATCCTTATTCTTTGATGCAAAAGTAACAGAGGCAATTTCTTTAGTTGTAGATACTTGGAAAAAACAAGAACAGAAACAGGAACGACCATTGTCAACAGCAGATTCTGAAAGTTTGCAAAATGTGATAAGCTATATAGCAGATCACTATGCATTCGACCTTCCTCTTGAACGTCTGGCTGGTATTGCCTGTATGAGTGAAAGTAAATTCAAAAGTTGTTTTAAGCGACAGTTCGGGTGTAATGTAACTCAGTACATTCAGGGACGCCGTATGAGTCAGGCAGAACACCTGCTAATTGATACAGATTTCACTATGGGACAGATTGCTCAGATGATTGGATATACTACATCCAGCCGATTTGCAGAATTGTTCAAGAAAAGCACAGGGATACTGCCTGTCGAGTATCGAAAAATTGCAAGAAATAATCAATAGAGACAGATACACACTAAAAGAGACACAGCGTTTCATTGATATAATGAAAGAACTCTATGTCTCTTTTTCTCCTATCATTTTTTCTTTACAGGAATCCAGATTTCAGAATAATAGTTGTCATCCATTGTTCATTTTTTTGCTTTTACCCTTTTACCGCATACACATACCCAATACCATTAGGCGACCTCATCTGATATCCTGAATTTGCCTCATTGTATTTCTTAAAATATCTATCTGTCATTTTCTCAGCATCCAAATGCTCTATCAGTTCAAATCCATACTTCCGCAAAAGCATATCCATCTCCTCATAGGAATAGCGTGCTTTCATCTGTTCTCCTGCTGCTGTTGCCAGCATCTGTGTTTTCCTTCGGTCATCAATCCCTTTCACTACATCCAGATAAAATAGACCACTCCGATTGCAGTATAAATAGATTTTCTTCACACCATTCATTTTAAATCTCGCCTCTGCATTGCCCTGTGGATACAGCTTCACCATCTGTCTCCTCAGCTTCTTCCTGCTGTAGCTGCAATCCATGACACTGAATTACTGTTTCTCCCATGCTGTGAACGATATTTCCACACACCGGACACACATAAAAATGTGAACGCAGCATATTGGCTGATACATTGGAATTAACTATTGTATTGCCGGAAATAAGCTCTGTCACCGACACCGATAATGCATTGGCAATGGATTCTAATAGTGTGATATCCGGATATCCCTTAGCTGTTTCCCATTTGGAAATTGTCTTTGCACTGACTGACAACTTATCTGCCAGTTGCTGTTGTGTCATGTTTTTTTCCTCACGCAGTCTCTTTATGACTGCACCTGTTACATACTGATTCATGTTCATTACCTCCATGACACCATTCTATCTCAGCGTATGAATATCCTCAACCTACGGAGAGTAGAGTTCGAATTTGCTCATTTATTTTTTCATCCCATCCAGAAGCTTTATAAATCTTTTATCATTCATCTGCTCATTCGTGACATATTCTCCATTATAAAATAATGCATAGGTTGTAACCGGTGTCGGAGCATTCTGCGCTTCTTCTTTCGTTTCCAGTCTGGTTGCCTTAAACGGAACCTCTCTTTCCCTGGCAACTTCAAGAAGCACCGGAACATACTTTGCATTAAACGGACATTGATTGGTATAGTACAGTACATAGCCTGTCTGCTCAATGTGTGGATGCTTCGCACACTCCTTAAATTCAGGCTTATCCGCATCCAAAGAAAAAGGCAGATACCAGAGCTGAATACCATTATCTGCTTCATCACAGACGGTAAAGCCCTTATATTTCAGGAACTTCGGATCTGCCAGAAAAGGCTTTTTCTTAGCGGCTGACAGGATACAGATTCCCTTTTTCCCCTTCGCTTTGCTGTCTTCTATACAGACATTCAGTAAATCAGTCGAGTAACCATTGCCTTTGAAAGAACCAGCCACCCACAAACAGTCAATGTACATATAACCCTCTGCTATGATTGGATTCCATGCATTTTCCGCTGGAATATATTCGATAAAGCATTTTCCACGCTCTACACTCTTGAGAAATACCAATCCATCATCAAATCGCTCTTTCAGCCAGTTTTTCTTTGATATTACCTGTATATCCTTGTTGCTTGAAATCGCACAGCAGATATGCTCTTTTTCAATATTTTCTTTCGTCACTCTTATATATTCCATGGATTTCCTCCTACTTATTCTTAAAGTTTAAAAATGCTGCTGTTAATAATAATCTCTCCGTCATTTTGTATCCTCTTTCATTCCTATTCAATGCCTTATTCCCAAAATCAAATAACGTACAACCGGAATTTTCTCTATCAGCAGAGCTGCTAAAGGCGTGAAGAGATATGCTGCAAATGCAACAATAACATACTGCGCACCTACAGACAGATCTCTCTTTTGCAATAATGATAACGCAATCAGAATTACCGGAATATGCAGGATATAGACTGGAAAACTGATTTTTCCAAGCCATTCTGTAACCGCATTTTTCTTATCACCATAGGCTGCGAACATTCCAAATATTGCAAGAATCATACAATACGTGAAGAGATTGGCATACCAGGTACTAAGCAGGCTGCTGTGACCGTAGTAGATACCATAAGCCCTGTAAATGAAATATACCCCAGATACGACTGCTGCAAGTGTGCTTACAAAGCGCCATTTCTTCAACACTTCAATCACAATATCCTGCGAGAAAACATAATATCCAAGTAGGAAAGCAACTGTATAAATTCCAAACCGGTAAGATTCGACTACAGGCGTGTTCAAGAGCTTACTGGCACCCCACAGCAGGAAAAACATCACAACCAGCCATACATATACTGAACTCTCCTTCTGAATAGATTTTCTCTCTTCCTTCTGTACTGCCAATACTACCTTACGAACCAACAGAAGCAACAATGAAATCACAAATAACATCTGGCTGAACCACTGTGCACCGATTCCTGATAATGTATAAACAATGTACTTCACAAAGCCAGGGGCTGCCTGTAGCCCTGCTCCGGCAGAAGCCCCTGCTACAATAGAACCGGGGATAAATCCAAACACCAGCACTCCCAGTGTAGATGGTACCAGCAATTTGTTTCTCCTGCCTGATATGAATTGCTTTGCTGTTTTATGCTGCAGGGTATGATAAGCTGCAACACCTGCCACTACGAACAGCAATGTCATAAACCATGGATACACTGCATACTGATAAATTCCGGCAAAGGTCATGCCATCTCCCTGATGATATTCCAACAGTCCCTCAAACATTGCGGTTATTCCAATATTATTGAAAAAGAAAAACACATGAAAAAATACTACTAAAATGATGGTGCACCATCTGATGTTATCCAAATAAATCTTTCGCATCTTACCTCTTTCCTCCTGTATAACTTCTTTTGATTCCTTCATAGGTGTCTGTGAGCACTTTGCTGATAAATGCCTCATCCCAATCCACAAATGATGTAGCAAGCATCGTTGCCATTCCGTGTGCACAGATCCATGTTTCCATATGGAACAGGTAAGCTTCATCCTCGCTTAAGCCTAGATTTTTCTGGAGCAGCGCTAACAATGTACGTAAGGATTCTCTGTCATCTTCCGGTTTCTCATTACTTCTGTCACACATAAAAAGCAATTTAAACAGTTCTTTTTCTTCTCTTGCAAACCGGATATATGCCATACCACTGGCTTTATATGGCGGATACTTGCCTGCTTCCATCTCTGTTTTCAGGTACGACTGATACTCTGCATAAGCTGTTTCTTTTACAGCATTATGTAAATCCTCCATAGTTTCAAAGTTAGAAAAAACCGGCTGCGTTGAACACTTCAGTTTCGCTGCTATACTTCTTGCATTGAGTGCCTGCTCCCCCGCTTCCCTTACCAGATTTAATGCAGTATCAACAATTTCTTCTCTTGTGATTTTTATTTTAGGTGGCATAAATTAACTCCTTATTATTTAATATATCATATGTTATATATCGTCTGTTATATTTTAATGTAAAATAATAAATACGTCAATAGTATACACGCAATTATCCCTGTTAGTCCCTCCTGGACAGACACTAACGAATGGGGGTTGGTAATATTTAATCATACAAAAAAGGCGCAGGCTTGCATCTATAAGATGAAGCTTTGCGCCTTTCCTTGTCTATTATCTTACTGTTTTTTCTTCACCGGAATCCAGATTTCACATTAGTAACTATCATCCATTGTGCCTTTTTCATACTTTGTCGGATTATCATAATACTCCACACAATATCCGACGGCAAATTCATATTCTCTGAGTGCCGGCAGCAAATACTAGCCCCTTTTCTGTTTTGGTGCTGGTAACTCCGCATACTGATTTTTGTTTTCTCAAAGTCATTTAATTCAGATAGTCACCAACCGGAGATGTATTATACTGTTTCCTAATCTCGATCACAATAGAACCATCCTCATTTGTTTTTTCTGATAAGATTCTGTATTCTGTCCCGCTCTTTTCCCGCTGATCTTTATACTTTTCGCACTTCTGTACAATCGCCTTTTTTGCATACTCTGTCGTTTCTCCGTCATGGTTGGAAAACACAATGTCTGAGTGATACAAGCTGCTTTAATCCTTTTCATTATAGATACCTCTCTTTCATTTTACAGATACACTACATAGAAAAAGGGATCTTTCACTCAGTAAATTTGAATGAAACGATCCCTGATTTTCATGTAAATTGTACTTGGTTTTACATTATTTATTATACTTTATTTTGCCAAAAAATGTAAGCTGTTTTATTTCACGCATTCCATAATTATCATCTCACATCTGTCATATCCAAGCTGTGAGCTGTTCAGACACAGTGTGTAATTGCTGGCTTTTCCCCAGCTCTGATCTGTGTAAAAGTTATAATTTGTTCTTCGCCTTTTATCTGTATCTGCCATCATTTTCACAGCTTCCTTCTCTTTTACATTGTATAAGCCAGTGATACGCTTTATTTTTTCCGGCATGTCCCCATGAATAAATACATTCAGCACATCATCCCGGTCTTTCAGGATATAGTCTGCATTTCTTCCAATGATCACACAAGGCTCCTTCTCAGCCAATTCTAAAATAATATTTCTCTGTGCCTCATACACCATGTCCTCCACAGATTTTCCTGTGATATCACGACCGGAAAATGCATATGCGAACAAACCTTTTTTCGGAGATAATTCCGCATTTTCCTGAATATATTCCGGTGATAAGCCGGACTTTTCTGCAATCTGACCAATGATATTTTTATCATAATAAGCAATTCCAAGTTTCTTTGCCACTTCTTCTCCGATAAAACGTCCACCGCTTCCAAATTCCCTGCTGATCGTAATAATTCTTTTTGCCATCTCTGATTCCTCCTAATTTAAAGCATCAACCTTATTTTTTCTGATTTTCTTTAAAAATACATATCCTACAAAACATGAAATTATTTCAGTAATTGGAAATGCCCACCAGATCAACGATACTCCCATCTGACCATTTCTGACAAACAAAGAAAAGATTCCCGCCAGCGGCAGGATGATAATAAGCTGTCTCAAAAGTGAAATCACCAGTGATTCCAGACCGCCATCCAATGCCTGGTAAATTCCCTGATAAGCAACATTAATTCCGGCAAACAAAAAGCTTACTGAGATCACTCTCATCGCGGCAATAAAATATTCTCTTGACTGTCCTGCATTAAACAGCGTTGCAAATGCTCCGGGGAAAATCTCCGTAATTGCAATTCCAATAATCATTAATGCAATGGTATAAATAAGTCCATATTTAATACCATCCTGAATTCTCTTTTTACTTCTCATTCCATAAGCAAATGCAATGATCGGAGTGATCGCATCTCGCAGACCAAAAGCAAGGAAGAGAACAAACTGCTGGACTTTATAGAACAAGCCATAGGCTGTCTGTGCTGATGGATTGAACTTCAGGATCAGATTCATCACATAAACCATAATGGACATCAGAGCCTGTGCAATAATTGCCGGAAGTCCGATTGCATAGATTTCTTTTATAACACCAGCATTCGGTTTCATGTATTTCGGTCCATGCCCGAATTCCCTGTTCAGTTTCATATGAAAAATAAGCAGCAATACAGCAGAAGCAACCTGACCAATTACAGTTGCGTAAGCTGCACCTTTCACTCCCATTTCAGGGCAAGGTCCAATACCGTAGATCATGATCGGATCAAGAATGATATTTACAACAGCACCAACCACCTGTCCGATTGTAGAATAAAGAGAACGACCTGTTGCCTGTAATAACTTTTCAAATAAAGAAAAGAAAATAATACCAAAAGAAATCACACAGCATATCCGCAGATAGCTGACTCCCATTTCAAGTACTTCTGCATCAACTGTCTGTGATGAAATATATGCTTTCACTCCAAAGATACCAAACAGTAAGCAGACCACGTAAATGATCACACCCAGGAACAGACTGTTTCCTGCTACCTTTGCAGCCTTTTCCCTGTTCCCCTGTCCAAGTGTCCTTGCAAGAAGTGCATTAGTTCCCACACCTGTTCCGATTCCTACCGCTACCATAAGCATCTGAACCGGAAATACCAGGGTGAGGGCATTTAATGCTGCTTCACTGCCCACTCTCATATTTCCTACAAACGCACTGTCTACAATGTTATAGACCGCCTGCAATGCCATGGATAAGATCATTGGGATTCCCATCTGGATCATCAGCTTATTCACCGGCATATCCTTCATCTTGTTACTTTCTGCCATTTTACTTTAACTCCTCTCTTTTCTGCACAAAAAAAGTGCGCACCCTGTCACATAAGCTGGACTTACGCCGACAGGCTACACACTTTTTTTCATAGCAAATATTCTATTTTAACAAAAGAAAAACGAGTAGCATGAAACTGGATTTACGCTCATCTGCTACTCGTTCGTTATCATTATATTTCCTGTTTTCTAAAAAGTCAAACGAAATGTTTTTACAATTTACATTTTACAATGCACATCAATCTATTTTATTTTGATTAATGTAATCAATAATCGTTTTACAGATTTTCTGCTATCTGGAAATACCTTGCATCTGTATCAGTACACTTTTCCCTTGTGCAAGTCTTTTCTGCTTCCGCTGATAAATCATTTTTATAATAGCAACTAATGCCTCAGGGTTATTTGCCCTTACTGCTTCTTTATAAATTTCATATTTCACAAAATCCTCCTTGCTGACCAGTGTATCTTCCATAAACTCCGGCAAGATAAGCGGTAAGAGTCTCAAATAAAATCCCTGCCCAAAATCTTTTCTCTTTGCACATTTGGCGAAATCTGGCTCTTTTACTTCATTATAGCAATCCTCTAAAATAATGCATCTTAATCCAGCCCATCAGAATGTGAAATCTTGCGTAAAGCATTTTTCAAACACACTCTAATCTCTTGGTGTTAATCCTACATACATATCTTTGTACTGTTTTGCACTCTTTTCCCAGGAAACGTCTTTATTCATATCGCGGATTACCATATCATCCCATGATTTCCTGTTCTCGAAATAAAGAGTCTTTGCTCTGTTGATTGCATCGTAAAGCAGCCCGCTTTCATATCTGTCAAATGTAAAACCGTTTCCTGTATTCTCAAACATATTATAAGGCTGAACCGTATCTTTAAGTCCTCCGGTCTCTCTTACAATCGGAACTGCACCATATCTCATGGCTATAAGCTGTGTAAGTCCACATGGTTCAAATCTTGATGGAACCAGAAGCGCATCACATCCTGCATAAATATTGTGAGCCACATTTTCATTGTAAGCAATATATGCACAGAAATTGCCCTTATATTTGTTTTCATAATAACGGAATGTATTCTCATACTGAGAATCACCAGTACCAAGAACAACCACCTGCGTATGTTCATCCATAATTCCCGGGATTACGTCATTTACAAGATCAAGACCTTTCTGGTTGGTGAGACGTGAAATAAGTCCGATTACCATCTTATGCTCATCTACATCCAGCCCCAGAGATTCCTGAAGAGCTTTTTTATTAATCTTTTTATTCTTTATTGCTGACTTCTCATCATAATCAGCAGCTAACAGCTTATCAGTTTCCGGATTCCAGATATCCGTATCAATACCATTCACAATTCCCAGAATCTTATTGTTGTGATATCTTAAATGCTCTGCAAGTCCCTCGCCATATTCCTCCGTCTGAATCTCCCAGGCATAGGTGTTACTTACGGTTGTAACTTTGTTACTGTAAGCGATACCACCCTTTAACATATTGGCATCCAGCCAGTTCTGAATCATGCAGTCCTTATTAAATACATAATCCGGAAGTCCTGACCAGTATTGAATCATTTTTCTGTCATAAATACCCTGGAACTTCAGATTATGTATTGTGAGTACTGAAATTGCACGTCCTACATCTGTATCCTGGAAACAGGTTCTCAGATAAAGTGGTACTAAAGCTGCCTGCCAGTCATGACAATGCACTACATCAGGAGTCCAATTCAGATAATTAAGGGCAGCAAGGGCAGCTTTTGCAAAATAACAGAATTTCGGAATGTCATCTATAAGATTCGTATATGGATTTCCCCAGGAAAAGAACTCATCATTATCTATAAAATCATAGACAACACCATCCTCCTGATATTCCATAATTCCCACATAATACTGCTTTCCATCAGAGCAGAGATTCATATCAAAGGAACCCCTGTATTCCATCTTTTCCTGAAATTTCTGAGGAATACATTTATATCTTGGAAGAATGACCTTAACATCAATGTTTAATTTTGCCAGACTCTTTGGCAGGGCAGACATTACATCTCCCAATCCGCCGGTCTTAACAAATGGATAACATTCTGATCCAATGAAGGCTACACTTCTTCGCGGTCCCAGATCAGGCTGTTTCGTTGGAATGTTCTGTTCATTCTGTTCAACAGATGGCTCCTGAATAATTGCGGTTTGCTTAACAGAAACATTCTCTGTTGTTGGAGCAACAGGCTTAACAGCTTTTTGAGGACTGTTTTTTGCACTGCTTTTTACGCTGCTTTTTACGCTGTTTCTTGCATTGTTCTTTGTATTACTTTTTGCATTGCCTTTGGTACTGCTTTTTTGAACTGTTTTTTTTCTCATATCATTGATCTCCCTTTTGCATTTTACAAAGTCCGAAATTTATTACGCCTTAACTAAAATGTCCTCCGGTAAGTTCCTGATAAACATTCATTTTACAGATATTTATCATTTCCTGTTAATCTCAATTATAACACAAAATGCGCAAAGTAACTATTATTATGTGAAATGCTTCCATCACTTAATTCTTACCTGAGTGATACAAGCAAGTCCCCACCCACTGCTTATTGCTCTTCGCAACCTCCGCAGGGGACTGGCTTCCAGACTTGGACTGGAACTCTATGACAGAAAGAAGCTCGAAGAAGAGGCCAAAAAACTTGGAAAACTTGATATTTCCGATGTAGCAGACATAATCATAAATTATATCAACGCTAAAAAAATATCCGAACAAAAGCACCTGTAGACCAAATAATACTGTAAAAATCAGGCACAAGTTTCCGAAGTATAACTTGTGCCTGATCTGCATCGTTTTCTTTTAATATTTACTGTTTGACTGATGGGATTCATCTATCGGATATCTCTATAAATTCGCAGATAGACTTCTCAAATATACTATACAACGTATCAATATTCCAGGATATATTCCATCTGTCTTTCTTTGGTTTTCATACCCATTTTTTCATAGAATTTTTCGGCCGAAACATTTCCTGCCCATACATTCAGTGTCACTTCATAGCAGCCCATTCGCTTTGCTTCGTTTTTTACATACTCAAACAGACGCTCACCGATATGCTGTCCTCGTGCCTGCTGATCCACACATAGATCATCTATAAAAAGAGACTTAAACGGTACCATATTAGTTGAAAAAGGCTGTTCCTGTAATTGGCAAAATGCATATCCCACACAAACATCTTCCTCGTTTACTGCTACATATATGGGTTTTTCTTCTTTTCCTAATAGCTCTGTCAATTCGCTTACAGTATATTTTGTGGTACCAGGAATAAAAATATCAGGTCTTATATCCGCATGAATCTGCAATACCTGTCCCAACAGTTCAATTATTCTTGGAATGTCTTCTTCTTCTGCTTTTCTAATAGTCATTTTTTCTCCTCCAATTATCCGGCAAACTATCTGCAAATACTCCAAATAATCCGTCAAAAAAATCTTTTGTCTGTACAAAAACCTGCTTTTTAAGGGGAAGTGAAAACGGACTGATCGGAAAACCATTTTCAATCCATTCTTCACTATATTGAAACGCAGCTTTATGGTCAGCTGTCATAGCCAGTGTTCCTACAAGTTTTCCATCATAAAATACCTGTAATGCATTACCTTTCCTCATTTATGACCTCCTGAATATCTTTATATGGAACATGCCTAAAAGCAGATAATATTTTATTTTTTTATCGTCAGATTTGTGGTATACTTTATGTATTACTTACAGACTTCCGGAAGGAGACAGCTATGCAAAATATAATTCCCGATGAAAGATATTCCGTGGCTGACGAGGCCATTTTAGGTGCTTTTTTCAAATTGGTAAAGGAAAAGAAGCCTGACAGGATTACTGTATCCGACATCACTAAAACAGCAGGTATTGCCAGAAGTACTTTTTATAATCACTATCAGGACGTCCCTTCACTGATCGCTGCAGTTGAGGATAAAACAATTCATGACGTTTTTTCCATGATGGAAAACTTCCAGCCCAAAAATGACCGGGATATCTGCAGTTCCTATTTTCTGACTCTGTGCCGGTACACTATGGAAAATCCTTTTCTGTCCGGTCTTTTAAGCACACCTCATGGCAATGATCTGTTTGAAAAAATGCTGACTATGCTCCATCATTATGTCACAGAAACTACATCTAATTCCAAGCCTGACAGGCATACAAAGGAAGAAGTTTCCTATGTGATCACCTGTGCCATCGGCAGTACTATCGGAGTTCTCCACAAATGGAGCCGGGATAATTTTAATCTTGCACCGGAAGTGATCGCTGATATTCTGTCTGAAATTTTTTTATCCGGTATGCTGCCGCTTTTATCCTAATTCAGGGATCATAATCATTGCCCGGTCTTATTTACGCCAGAGGCTCATCAATCAGAACATCCTGCCTCTTAATCTTCTTTGTTGTGTTGCGGATAAACGGATTTTTGCGGATAACCAGTCCTGTAATGCGACGATAGGTTGGCTGATTTCTGTTATATTCATCCAGAAATGCCTGAAGCTGTGTCTGAATTGCCTCTGTATCCAATGCTTTCGCTTCCACAACGGCCTGCTCTGGATAGATGCGGGCTGTCAGGCCATTGTTCTCACCTGTCACGATCACTTCACCCACCAGTGGATTCAGAGCCAGCTTATTCTCAATCTCCTCCGGAGATACATTTTCACCGTTGGACAAGATGATCAGGTTCTTCACACGTCCATTGATAAACAGATAACCGTCTTCATCCATATACCCCTTGTCACCGGTATGCAGCCAGCCATCCTTTAAAGTCTCTGCAGTCTCATCAGGCATCTGATAATATCCCTTCATTACACTGCTTCCTTTTACCAGAATCTCACCGTTTTCAAATCTGATTTCTACATTTTCAAGTGGTTTTCCGATAGAACCCTTTTTATGGTTTTCCGGTGTGTTATTGCTGATAACAGGGGAACATTCTGACATTCCATAACCTTCCAGCACTTCAACGCCATATTCTGCAAAACGGTCAATATAATACGGATCCAGATGTGCACCGCCTGTAAAGATAATGCTCAGTTTTCCGCCAAATACTTTTTCTGCCAGAACTGCCTTCGGGATTGACGGATCAGCAGCAGCCAGTCTCTTATAAATCGTCTCGATCATCATTGGAACCATAAGCATAATATTCGGTTTGAAAATACTCATATTTCTTACCATATGAAGCAGGGAATCATTGATGCAAAGAGTTGCACCCAGAGAGAATCCCTTCAGCCAGTCCATAACAAGACAGAATGCGTGATGGATCGGAAGCACACTGAGCATGGCAGTTCCCGGTTCTGCCGTAATCTTTACTGCCTCAACATTGGAAGCCAGATTATTCTGTGTCAACATAACACCCTTGCTCTTTCCTGTTGTTCCGGAAGTGAAGATAATGGTCGCAATATCCTCTGCATCCGGGCAGACAGAATCTGCTGATGCGCTCTTTCCTGCATTTCGAAGTTCACTAATACCATATACCTTTGCCGGTGCATCTTCTACCTCTTCCTGAAGCATCCACACCTTCTGAAGTTTCGGACAATTTCCAAGAAATGCATCCAGATATGGTCTAAGCTTCGGACTTAAGAAAAGAGCGGCAGAATCGGAACGGTTAAGCAGGTCGATCAGATCCTCACAGGGAAGCGCGGCATCCAGAGGTACTGCTGTAGTACATCCGGTGATGATTCCCAGATAGCTTTCCATCCACTCTACAGAACTGGTTCCGATCAGTGCAATGTGCTTTCCCTCAAAGCCTTCTGCAAGAAGACCTTTTCTGGTGGCAACTGCATTTTCCATCAGTTCGCCATAGCTTCTTTCCATGATTTCCTTTTTATTGAGCCATTTTACTGCTTTTACTTCGTCAAATTTACGTGCACTTTCTTCTAATATATTTCTGATTAGCATATCTGTCCCCCATTATTTTCTGAACTGTTCAAGTTATGGATATCCTGTCAGGTACAAAATATCTTTGATCCTGACATCTTTATAAGTTTTACTTCGAAAAAAATTACTGAAGTTCTTCCAGCAGATTTAAGGCTTCGCCAAGAGTTGTGATCTTCAACACTTCGCTCTCGTCAAGTTCGAGATCAAAGGTATCCTCAAGTTCACCTAAAAAGGACATAAAATCCAGAGAACTGAAACCCAGATCCTCGCGGAATCTCATTTCATTATTCATTTCTTCCGGTGCTACCTTGCTATACTGTGCTACAATATTTTTAAATTCCATTTCCTGATTCATTGCATTTCCTCCTGATATTGATTCGGTTAAACCAGTTCCATAATTTCGCCGATGCTCATATCCGGCTCTGCGATTCCCTTAAAAAGAATACGCATCATATAATAATAAAGCAGCTCCATATCATGTTCCTCCAGATGAGCAGTCTGGTAATGATAGGAGAAGTTCATACCTCCATCTTCTGTATGGGATACGGTCAGATACATCTTCTTGGTGGCTGCACCGTTTGCAAACCATTTTGCATGCTGACGGATGGTTCCAAGCATTTCATTCTCCACCTTCACAGTCATTGGCTGATAAGTCAGATAACAGCTCTCATATCCTGTATGCTCCGGTGTATTGTATCTCTTTCTCATCTCATCCATAATAAGTGCCGGATCATAGTTGCTGTGCATGTATATACGATTCTGCATATTCTGGATCTCATAAGCAGCAGAAAGGAAATCTGTCTCCGGTGCGATCACTGTTCTGCATGGGAACATGATGGTTCTGCTTCCTCCTGAAGTCCACTCATCATGAGTAGAACGTCTGGATATAAAGTTCTGGATAGTGATATCTTCCTGTCCGTTATTTACTTTTGACAGATAAGTACGGATACCAAGCAGAAGAAGATTTGTCATGGACAGCTGATGGTTCATACAAAAATCAATCAGATTTTTAGTTGGTTCCGGCTCCAGATAATAGTCCTTAACTGCTACAAACAGATCCTTCATCTCAATGTCAGAAGAACGAAGTTCGGGATTTCCATGACGTTTTCTCGCTTCCTCCAGTACGGACGGTCCCTGAATATCAGAATACAGAGGTTCGCCCAGTGCATCCAGCTGGTCATCCCAGAATTTCTTATCTTTTGCAAAACGTTTCTCGTTGCCTGCTTTTGCCAGGTCTTTTTTCAGTACTGTCTCAAAATCTGCCAGTTCCTGCGGATAGGCTGTTCCATATTTATAATAGGTATATAATTGAAACAGATCACCGATCATTACTACCAGACCACAGGAATCAATCAGTCTGTGATCCATATGTACAAAGAAACCATTATATCCTTCCGGCAGCTTCAACATAGTAAACTCGCACATGGGAATGTCATCACCGTCAAAGGTTTCGTATGCCCACTGCTGCATCAGTTCGTCTGCTTTTGCAAGGCTTCCCATTCCTGACAGATCCTTGAATCCGATATCCCTTGGATCCTGTTTTACAAGGTACTGCTGTACATTTCCGTCTTTATCAGGCTTTGTAAAACGGATTCTGGTGCATCCGGAACGTTCTGTTTCCATCTGAATGCATTTTTTTAATAATCCAAAATCCAGTTCAGCCTGTACAGATGCCACAACACTGACACCGGATACCTGCTGTGTACCGTAATCCATGATCCAGTTGTGGTGCATTTTCTGTGCTGCTGTTAAAGGATAGTAGTTTGTCATACTTTATTTAACCTCCATCGCCCGGTTTCTCTTTTCCCGGATACAAAAACATTACATATTTTTTCAGTAGCTTACCGTTAGTTCAAAAACGATGTACTGACAGCTACAACATTACTTTTTTTATTACGCAACAAAAAATAGCACAGATTTTTTCCAAATACCAGTACTCTCAGGACTTAATGAACACTTTACATAAAATTGACCGGGACTTATCATACATTTAACAAAACGTATCTGATAAGTCCCGGTCGGGGATTATTGTCATTCGTAATCACCTTTGGCGGTGGAAAACAGTCACATTATTTTTCAGAATTACTACCATCATATTTCTCAAAAAACTCCATCACTGTACACTGATACAGTTCCGGATCTGCATAGGCACTGCACAGATGCCTTGCTTCCGGTACAATGACCAGTTCTTTTGGTGCTTTGCACAGCATATAGTTCTGAAATGAATTATTCGGATACACATAGGTATCTTTCTCTCCATGAAAGAAAAGGACAGGTCTTGTATTCCTTTTCATAGCTTCTGTGGTATCTGCATCTTTCATACGAAATCCTGCCACAAAATGGCACAGCCAGTCCATTTCCTTCAAAAGCAAAGGGATATAATGCAGATGAAACCAGTTGTCAGCCATATCCCGCATCTGTCTTTCCATAGACTGGAATCCACAGTCTGCGATCAGTCCCTTCACTTCTGGCGGAAGCCAGTAGCCGGATGCCATCAATACAGCAGATGCCCCCATAGACTGTCCATACAGATAGATTGGAAGCTTCTCCTTATTTCTCTCGGACACATAAATTGCCCACCGCTGTACATCCCATTTTTCCTTTGCTCCAAAGGTGATATATTTTCCTTCACTTTCTCCGCAGCAGCGCTGTTCCATAAATAAAAGATTGCACTGGCGCTCGTGGAGATATTTTGCCATAAATGACAGGGAACCAAATCTGCTGCCCCGATAGCCATGGCTTAATATGACAAATCTCTTTGCATTCTCTGCAGGCAGATAGAATCCATGGAGTTTTAATCCATCCACACTCCGGATATAGCAGTCCTGCATCTTCTGAGCCTCGCACCATGCCCTGCTCTCCTCATATTCCTTTGCATATCCGTTTCTGGGATGATTATCCCGTATATGGGATAATTCAAACCATTTCTTTCTTTCCTTTTTCCTTCCCCCTCTTTTGCAACAGACCACCATGTTAAAAAAGCGCCAGCCAATCTCCATAATCCCTGAGAAAAAAAGTAATACTACTGCTGACAACTTACAAATTTTTTTCTTCATCTCATTTTCTTTCTATAAATTTTGTCATAAACTCTTCATATCCACAAGGTTTTCCCCAAAAATATCCCTGGGTGAATTCCGGGCGCAGCTTTCGGATTTTGAGCCATTCCTGAGCATTTTCCACGCCTTCGATACAAATCTTCATATCCAGATTATGGGTCATGGTACAAAACTGATTCAGCAGATAATATTCCTGTTTATCTGCAACTGCTTTGGCAGTGAAAGAGCGGTCGATCTTAATGATCTCCGGTTTCAGTTCGCTGAGATAATGGAAATTCGAGTATCCGGTTCCAAAGTCATCCAATGCAAGACTGATTCCCATCCGCTTCAGTTCTGTGAGAAAATGCTTCTCATTTATATTTTGTTCCAGAAGGTCACTCTCTGTCAATTCCACGATCAAGGCTTCCAACGGCAGCCCGGCTCTTTTCATTTCCCCACTGATATCCTGGATCACATCAGACTTGGATGCCTGAACCTGAGAAATATTAATACTTACTCTGAACTCTGGAATTACTTTCCTGATTTCACTGCATTTTCCCATAACCTCCCTCATCATCCATCGGCCAGCAGGAATAATAAGTCCTGTTTCTTCCAGAATCGGAATAAACTCTGCCGGTGAAACCATTCCAAATTTTTCAGAAGTAAAACGCATTAAAGCTTCTGCTCCATAAGGCACCTTTTTATCTTCAGCAAATACAGGCTGATAAAAAGCCCTAAAGCCTCGGAAGCCATTGTTCACAGCTTCTCTCAGTTCCTGGGTAATCTCCCTCTTCCGAAGAAATCTTCTGTAGGTTTCCTCATTAAATATATAGCAACGGTTTCTTCCCAGCTTCTTCGCTTCATTCAAAGCGAAATCTGTCAGCTTCAGGGCTTCTGAATACTGATTCCCCTTTAATGCCGCAAATGGCACAATTCCTCCTGAAACCGTATATATGACCTTAAACTCATTAGATTCAATGAATCTGTCTATTTCATTTCTCACTTTATCATAAAGTTTATCTGCATCCTTCACCTCGTCAGAAGAAACATCCAGAATCAGAAATTCATCTGCCACAAGCTTGTACACTTTCTGTGCTTCTGATATGCAGCCGGAAATACAATCTGCTGTTTTTCTAAGTACAAAATCACCGTACTCCTGTCCGAAGTTATCATTGATTTCCTTAAAATGATCGATTCCTATACGAAGCAGATATCCTGTTTCCAAAGGAGTATCCTGTTGATCCATATACTGCCTGAATCCTGTCTCTCCTAATAACCCGCTTACATTATCTGCCTTCTGTCTTTCTCCAATCTCATTGATACAGCCGATCATATAAAGAGGTTTCGTATTATCATCCCGGACCAGATATCCTTTGCAATGAATCCAGACCGGCATTTTTTTCAGATCCAGCCATCGATATTCCATACTATGGATACAACGGTCTGTTTTAAGAAGATCATCAAATTCCTCTTTCAGTTTTTCATAATCAGGTTCATATACAAATTCTTTATGGTTTGAAATCACATTATGAAAACTATTTTTCGGAATACAAAAACGGTCAAGAGCCTGGTTTGCTATGTAATAAAAATCTGTCCGGAAATCAATCACATACGGGTAACTATCTGTAGTTGGACTCAGAAGATCGATCACGCTGCAAAGTTCATCCACTGACATACTCTGATACTTTTTCTCCTGCAGGATCACCTCATCTGTGATCTCCTCTGTGGAATGCTTTTCCATGCGGGAAAGCAAGTGACTCGGATCAGTTGACCCCGCAATCTTCTTCCTGCGCTTCTGACGGTACAGCATGGTATCGCTTCGTCTTACAATATCTTTAAAATCAAAATCTATATCCTGCTGATAATAAGCGTATCCTGCTGATACACTAAACGGATACTCCAGCTTGTGTGTTTCTACGGTTTTCTTCAAAATCAGCTCCAGTGTCTTCAGCCGTTCCGGAATCATATCTTTCTCATCGCTGTGATATACATATGCAAACTCATCGCCGCCAATTCTAAAACAGTTCTTTACATTCTGAAATGCCTGACTGATACACTGATAACACAGCTTCAGTGCCTCGTCTCCCTTTTCATGTCCAAAATTATCATTGATTACTTTCAGATTATCCAGATCAAAAAGCACTACACCTGTGGTGCGCAGTTTAATTTCACCTTCATCCAGATATTTCACCATATCCTCGTAAGCATTTCGGTTCATAGCCTCTGTGAGCATATCCATATTGGCTATTTTCTGCAGATAGATCACCTTTTGTTTCTGGATATATTGATCGTAATATTGAGAAACCTGGATCCAGATCAGCATAATGATAAACAGCATGGTTCCTGTAGAAAGCAAAATGGATGTCTGTTGAAATCTTCTTAAATAATAAAGAAACATTTCTGCCATTGCAAATCCCATGGCTACGTACATAGGATACTGGAATTTTTGGGCTACATCGTTTCCTGCTTTTCTGGCTTCGTAAAGAATGATCACAACTGTGTAAACCGCATTTGCAACCATAATAACATGAGTTACAGAAAGTAACCGGAACATATCAATAATTCCTGTACACTGAAGCAAAACATCGACTGCCATATTTGCAAGATAAAGAATGGAAAAAATCAATGCTCCTTTATGGTACTTGCTTTTACAGATATCATATAACAGGAAATTAAATGGCACCGGGAAAAGAAAAAGTGAAAAATAATCCACAAAATATAAGGTTCTTCCATCCGGGATCAAAAACTGCAGAAAGCCACATTGTACCAGTGTCCATACTGCGACCAGCAATGAGAAAAATCCAAGGTTTAAAAAAATCTCCATTTTCGCTTCTGTCTTGTCGCTTCTTTTTCTTTGCGCTGCTCCACAATAGAGAATCAGGCAGATAACAGCGGCAAACAAAATTCCACAGCTGATTACCAGATTTCCGAGACTGTCTGTTAATATTTTCAGAATACAATCGCCTCGTGTTCCGTATACAAGACTGACTTTATTTCCATAATAGCCCTCATATACCGGAATAATTCTGACCTCCAGGCTTTTACCTGCACTGTCTCCCGGAATATCCACAATATGCCAGCAGCTTCCCGGTGACTTAATAAAGCCCGGGACATCCGCTTCATTTCCGTATTCGTATATTTTTTCTCCATCCAGCCAAACTTCTGCAATGGTGTGGGTGGTTTTAAATAAAATCGATCTGGGGATATCGAAGTCTTCAGGCAGAGCAATATTCTCTGATTTGATTTCTCCTTCTTCCAGTTCTTTTGTTTCGCACTGGATCGTATTATCCCAGAACAATTTTTCCCTGGTCGTACTCTGGCTGAAAATCCAACCTGAAAAACAGATGGCAAACAGCCCAAACACGAACATAGTAATCCATAATCTTTTTTCTATTTTCATAGTCTCTCCTTTAGAGTGTATGTCAAGCGGATATTCATAAAACACACCTGATTGCTATGGTTATTTTGTATTTCATTTGTATTCTGTTTTTTCATACTTCATATTATCCTCAATTTATTAACAATATACTGCTTCACTGTATTTCATCTTTATCATTGTATCACAGATTTCTGAATAAATGTTAGTGCTTTTAACACTTTCTTTGTTATAAAACCACAAAATTTTAGAGCAGAAATGCCTTTCACGAATAATCGCTTCAGACATTTCTGCTCTACTGATTCCCGGATATCACTTCTTCCGGACTATATATCGACTCTTAACTTAAAGGTGCCTTCCAAGTCTTCCCTTAAAATCTGCGTAACCAAACTCTGTAAGCTGTAACATAGTGTTGTCAGCACGTCTGAGCCAGATATCCGGCAGTGGCATTCCATTAAATGTATTATTCTTACAGGTAGTATAAATAGCCATATCTCCAAACATAAGAAGATCTCCATATTGGGGGATCTGTCTGAATTTGTAATCTCCGATCACATCTCCTGACAGACAGGTTGGTCCTCCAAGCCGAACCGTAATCCCCTCTTCTTCCAGTTCATCTGTACCAAGTAATGGCGGTCGATAAGGCATTTCCAGTACGTCCGGCATATGACAGGCTGCACTGGCATCTACAATTGCAATCTGTGTCTCTCCATTTTTCAGAACATCCAGTACACTGGTCAGGAGAAAACCTGCATTTAATGCCCACGCCTCTCCTGGTTCCAGATAAACTTCCACATCCCAATCATTCTTTGCCATCTGAATACATCGTTCCAGTCGTTCAATGTCATACCCTGGTCTTGTAATATGATGACCACCGCCAAAATTGATCCACTTTACCTGAGAAGCCAGATCACCGAAATGCTTCTTTACAGAGACAAGTGTTATCTCCAGATCATCAGAATCCTGTTCACAGAGAGTATGAAAATGAATACCATCCAGCAGATCCAGAAGCTCCGGATTTTTCCCAATTGCTTCATCCCACTGAGCTCTTGTTGTACCCATACGGCTTCCCGGTGCACAGGGATCATAAATCTCATGACCTTCCTGGGTAGAACATTCCGGATTGATCCGAAGTCCCACACTCTTTCCTGCTTCCTTTGCCATCAGTCCAAACCGAAGAAGCTGAGACGGAGAATTAAACACAATGTGATCTGCATAACGAAGCAATTCTTCAAATTCATCTGCCCGATAGCCGGCGCAGAATACGTGGACTTCCTTTCCAGGCATTTCTTCTGCACCCAGCCTTGCCTCAAACAGTCCGCTGGCCTCTGTACCTGCAAGGTATGGTTCAAAAAATCCATAACAGTCATAGTTACTGAATGCCTTCTGCGCCAGAAGCATCTTACATCCTGTTCGTTCAGCCACTTCACCGAGAAGCTTTGCGTTTTTTATAAGTGCATTTTCATCCAGGATATAGCAGGGAGTTTTTATATTCCTAAATTCCGGCGGAATGACTCCGCCGGTGGCTGTAAATGGTGCTCTTTTATCCAGTTTTTCCATTAATCTACCAGCTCCGGATCGTGGCTTTCGCTGCGTGGCAGACCGTAACGGTCAAGTGCTTCCAGGAACGGATCCGGATCAAATTCTTCTACTGTATACACACCTGGTCTGATCCATTTTCCGGTCAGCATCATAAGTGCACCGCACATTGCCGGAACACCTGTTGTATAACTGATTGCCTGACTTCCAACCTCATGATAACATTCCTGATGATCGCATACATTATAAATATAATATGTTTTTTCTTTTCCATCCTTTACGCCTGTAAAAATACAGCCAATGTTTGTTTTACCTTTTGTACGCGGTCCAAGACTTGCAGGATCCGGAAGCAGTGCTTTCAGGAACTGAATCGGAACAATTTCCTGTCCATTATACTGGATCGGTGTTGTAGAAAGCATTCCCACATCCTCAAGACAACGCATATGATCCAGATAACTCTGTCCAAAAGTCATAAAGAAACGAATCCTTTTTACACCTGGGATTGTTTTTGCCAGAGACTCGATTTCCTCATGGTGAAGCAGGTACATATCCTTATCTCCCACCTGGTCAAACTTATATTCTCTCTTAATGGCCATCGGCGGGATTTCCACCCAGTGTCCGTTTTCCCAGTAGCTTCCCGGTGCACTTACTTCACGGAGATTGATTTCCGGATTAAAGTTTGTGGCAAATGCATATCCATGATCTCCGCCATTGCAGTCCAGAATATCAATCGTATCAATCTGGTCAAATTCATGCTTTAATGCATGGGCACAGTATGCCTGTGTAACACCCGGATCGAATCCACAGCCAAGTAAAGCTGTAAGACCTGCATCCTCAAATTTTTTGCGATATGCCCACTGCCAGGAGTAATCAAAGTAAGCGGAAAAGCCCTCTTCTTTACAACGTTTCTCATAAATAGCACGCCACTGTGGATCATCCGTATCTTCCGGTTCATAGTTTGCGGTATCCATATAGTTTACACCACAGGCCAGACATGCATCCATGATCGTCAGATCCTGATATGGAAGTGCAATGTTCATTACCAGATCCGGCTTATAATCATTGATCAGTTCGATCAGCTGATCCACATCATCCGCATCAACCTTGGCTGTGGTAAGAACTGTCTTTGTCTTTCCCCTTAATTTTTCTGCAAGCGCATCACATTTTTCCTTTGTACGGCTTGCAATACATAATTCTGTAAATACCTCATCTGCCTGACAACATTTCTGGATTGCTACACTGGCTACTCCTCCGCAGCCGATCACAAGTACTCTGCTCATAACTTTTTCTCCTTTTTCCTTATATATAACCGTTTCTTCAACAGTTTTTTATAGTGTTTATATTATCTGTGTCCTTCAGATTTATTTTGTAATTGCCAGAAGCAGTTCCCGCAGTACCTTACATGCTGTTGCAGTGGATACACCGCTTACATCCAGCATAGGTGCCAGTTCATTCACATCTGCACCTACCACTTTGGTCTGAGAAACAGTTTGTATTGCTTCCAGAAGTTCCAGGAAGCTCACACCTCCTGCTTCCGGAGTTCCTGTTCCCGGAAATGCTGACGGATCCAGACAGTCCAGATCAATTGTAAAATATACAGGAACCTTTTTTTCTTTCAGTTCTCTGACTGTCTCTTTCAGTCCGTCAAAAGTAAAGGGATGAAAATCTGTATGCTTCGCAGCAAATTGAAATTCTTCTCTCTCCCCACTTCTGATGCAGAACTGGTGGATACGGTTATCTCCCAGAAGCTCATGGCATCTTCGCAGCACACAGGCATGACTTAGCCTGGCTCCCAGATAATCGTCTCTTAAATCTGCATGTGCATCAAAATGTATAATATGAAGGTCCGGATATTTATTAAATACAGCACGTACCGCTGCTAATGTTACCAGATGTTCCCCTCCCAGAAGCACCGGGATTTTTTCTGCTTTCAATATTTCCTCTGCCCGCTTTTCAATGTCTGAAAGAGCCATTTCACTGCTTCCGAAACAAAGCTCCAGATCACCGCTGTCAAATACTCTGATATCCATAAGATCTCTGTCCTGGTATGGACTGTAGGTTTCCAGTCCGAAGCTCTCATGACGCATGGCAGACGGGCCAAACCTGGCACCTGGACGAAAGCTTGTTGTGGAATCAAAAGGAGCACCATAAAGAACAACAGATGCTTCCTCGAAACTGCTTTCACAGCCGATAAAGGTTTCTACATTAGACTGAATCATAAGTTATCCCTCCACTTCCTTCAGCATATCTTCCAGAAATGCAGGAAGATAGAATGCTCCCTTATGGAGTCTTGTTGTATAGTAACGTGTGCGAAGGTTTAATGCATTCCATGCTTCCGGGTCCAGATCATCGACAGGATGATATTTTTTACTTGCAAATCCAAATAACCAGTAACCTGCGGCAAATGTAGGGATATGAGCCTGATAAACACGACTGATCTGGAATGTACTGGCAATTTTCTTATGACTGCGCTGCATTGCATGTGCATCTTCTGTATAGAATGGACTTCCCTGCTGGTTGACCATAATTCCATCATCTTTTAATGCATTATAACAGTTTCCGTAAAATTCACGGGTAAACAGTCCCTCCGAGGGACCAAAGGGATCAGAAGAATCCACAATAATAAGGTCATATTTTCCCTCACATCGCCGGATAAATTTCAGCGCATTTTCGTAATGAAGATGTACTCTTCTGTCATCCAGTCTGCATGCATTTTCCGGAAGATATGCACGACAGGCTTCCACAACCAGAGGATCCATTTCTACCAGATCAATATGTCTGACTCTGTCGTATCTGGTCAGTTCACGGACAACACCGCCATCTCCTGCACCGATCACAAGAATATCCCTTGCTTCTTTGTGAACTGCCATGGGCACATGGGTGATCATCTCATCATAAATAAATTCATCTCTCTCTGTCAGCATTACATTTCCATCCAGAGTCAGCACACGTCCAAATTCAGGTGTTTCAAAAATATCAATTCTCTGATAATCACTCTGCTTAGAATAAAGCTGACGGTTTACCCGGATACTATGCTTCACATCCGGTGTATGAAATTCTGAAAACCACATTTCCATTGTCTTTACCTCCCTGCCAGAACATTCAGTCTCAAAATATCCGGATCTTCAGGTCCTGTCATATTGCATCCCTTTGCTTTGGCATATTCAATATAATCCAGGATTTCTGCTGTAATCCTCTCTCCAGGTGCAAGAATGGGAATCCCAGGCGGATAACACATCACAAATTCACTGCAGACCTTCCCTTCAGTCTCCCGGAGAGGCAGGCTGCATTTGTCTGCATAAAAAGCTTCCTGTGGACTGGTCACCACCTGGGGATCAATATATTCCTGACTCAACAGCCCGGAGCCATCTGTCTGAAAACGTCTGCGGATTTCAGCAAGTGCACTTACAAGCCGCTCCACCTCCTGGGCACGGTCACCAATGGAAAGATAGGCCAGAATGTTTCCAATATCACCGAATTCTATCTGGATATCATATTCATCCCGCAAAATATCATAAACCTCGATCCCTGCAAGTCCGATGTCCAGTGTATGTACACTTAATTTCGTAATGTCAAAATCAAAGACTGAATTTCCATTGACCAGTTCTTTTCCAAATGCATAATAACCGCCAATGGCATTAATTTCCTCTCTTGCATATTCTGCCATATCTGCTACCTGATGAAAAATCTGGCGGCCTCTCTGTGCAAGATTTCTTCTTGAAATATCAAGGCTGGACATCAGAAGATAGCTTCCTGATGTTGTCTGTGTCAGATTAATGATCTGACGAACATATCCTGCGTGTACAGCCGGGCCTGTGAGGAGAAGACTTGACTGTGTAAGACTTCCACCGCTCTTGTGCATGGATACAGATGCCATGTCTGCACCTGCTGCCATAGCAGAAACCGGAAGACCCCCTCCAAAATAAAAATGCGTTCCATGGGCTTCATCTGCCAGGCACAGCATTCCAGCATCATGTGCCATCTTAACGATCGCACGTAAATCACTGCATATTCCATAATATGTCGGGTTATTGACCAGTACTGCAACTGCTTTCGGATGCTCTTTTATGGCCTTCTCAACCTGTTCCCTGCGCATTCCAAGAGAGATTCCAAGTCTCTGGTCCACTTCCGGATTTACATAAACAGGGATTGCACCGCATAAAACAAGGGCATTTAAAACACTCCTGTGAACATTACGGGGAAGTATGATCTCATCTCCCCGTTTACAGACAGTCAATACCATTGTCTGAACGGAGCTTGTTGTGCCTCCTACCATCAGAAATGCATGTGCTGCACCAAAAGCATCTGCCGCCAGTTCTTCCGCTTCCCGTATTACGGATACCGGATGACAGAGATTGTCCAGTGGTTTCATGCTGTTGACATCCACACCTACACATTTTTGTCCCAGAAATTCTGTCAGCTCCGGGTTACCTCTTCCGCGTTTATGACCCGGCACATCAAATGGCACCACTCTCATTCGTCGGAAAGTCTCCAGAGCTTCATGTATGGGTGCATGATTCTGGTTTAATTTAAAACGACTTCCTTTCATCATTCCTCCATTTCCAGTTTCCTTTGCTTCAACCCTCAATCAGCAATTCCACAGACTGAACAAAACAAAAAGCGCAGGTAAGGGCACTTAACCACAAACCTGCGTTTTGATCTGTATCTATATGTTTTATCAACAAGCATAAAAAAGCAGATAATACTTTCTTTCAGCATCATAAATAAAACTTCTGGATCATGCGTGTCAGAGTCTATATAGCAATTATACTTTTACTACTCTTATTGACCGTTTCACAAGTCTGCGCGTCCGGCGCATCGCGGTTATCAAAGGAACCTACTTATAAAATTTGAGCTTCTAACTCAATCAATAAGGTAACCAAAGTTACCATAATCGGCAGTGGACCCGGCTGTCCGTATGGCCTTAACCCTCCCGGGTGGTCCAAAACAATTGCTTTGAAAAGACTCTGTCTGTTACTCTGCATCTTCGTCTTTCAAAATCGCGTTTATCATAACATGTAAAAAACATACTGTCAATAATAAACGATTACTTTTCTCTCCCACCTGTAGAAGAAGGAGAATTCTTGCTATATATTATGTTAAACGCTTTCCAGCATAATCCGCAAAATTTCTTTATCTGTTTCTTTCATTCCTTCTTTGCCGATCTGTCCTACGCAGCTGATGGTTTCGCCGGCTTCTTCCTTGAGAATTCCGGTGTATGGCGCATAGGACTGACCGTTCATAGCAAGATGATGTGCCAGGAATGCAGCATCAAGACTGGCGGCAATTTTCGCTGCACAGGATATTTTCGCTCCATCACAGATGATTCCCGGAATATTGGCAAGCGTATTCTCTATGGTCTTCTTGATCACAGAAAGTTCTCCACCGCCCATGTAAGTAATTCCGGCACCAGCTGCACAGGATGCGGATACTGCACCGCAAAATGCGGAAAGTTTACCTATATACTGTTTCTGATATACAGTTAGAAGGTTAGAAAATACCAGTGCGCGGTACAGTACATAGTCCGGAAGTTCCATTTCTCTGGCATACACGATCAGAGGTACAGAACAGGCAATTCCCTGGTTTCCGCTGCCTGAGTTGATGACTACCGGCATGTCACATCCGCCCATTCTGGCTTCGGAAGCTGCGG
This sequence comes from Ruminococcus sp. AM22-13, assembly GCF_003471165.1. GTDB lineage: Bacteria > Bacillota > Clostridia > Lachnospirales > Lachnospiraceae > Blautia_A. The sequence continues at coordinate 113,140 of NZ_QRIL01000004.1, forward strand.
CTGTGAGACTGCGCATTTTTGTGAGCATATCATTGGAATAGGTTTCACGGATGATCCGGCCAATTCCAAGACCGTATTTACCAGTCATTCCTTCATGGGCAATTGCCATATTGCTGCGGATCTGATTTTCTATAATTTCTTTGACATCATCAAGTTCTACAGTATCTGCAAATGTTTTAATATCTTCCAGATTGAGCAGAGTTCTGTCTGCTGCAGCTGGAGTTTCACCGGATTTTTGATCTGAATCCAGCAGGACTTCCTGATTCTTTACAATTTTGGTTACATTTATATGATCGTATTTAATTTCCAGACTTACTGTGTCATCTCCAGCCTGCATTTCTATAATAAAGTGCAGGACTACCGGGGAGTCCAGAAGTTCTACTTTGCATATCTTTTTGTCCAGAAGTTCACAACATCTCTTTCTTCCGGATTCATTTACCTTCGAAAGAACTTCCATATTCAGGGATGGGTCTCCGGCTACTGCACCAAGGACTACACCTGCTTCAATTCCAGTCAATCCGCCGGAGTTTGGAATGATAACACAACGGACATTTTTTATAATGTTTCCACTGCATTTTGCGGTGATATGTTCCGGTTCTTTTCCCAGAACTTCTCGTGCCCTGGCCGCTCCATATGCCAGTGCGATCGGTTCTGTGCACCCCATTGCAGGAACCATTTCTTCTTTCAAGATTCCTATATAACTCTTATATATCCTTTCATCTAACATTGTGCTGATGTCTCCTGTTCATTCTTAAAAGTAAAATATTTCTGGTATCTCCATTGATACAAATTGATTTTTTCTTTATCGCACCAGGTGCAGACGCATCTCCTGCATTAAGACAGACGTATTTTGCCTTTGGCCATGCATCTGTCATCTGCCAGAAAGGATATTTGATAATCCCCGGAGTGTTATATCCCACACCAAGTTCTACATGCCATAATGTCTCCATTAGAAGATTTGGAAGTAAATGGAAATTACTTATTTCTCCTTTTTCAGTCACAACACCTCTACCTTACATTTGTGTTCTTTCGTTTCTTTATTATAGCTGATTCCAACTGCCAGAATCCTTCCCGTATATCTGATTTGTTCCGCTGTTTTTTCTCTAAAACGTAATGCATATTCTTTCTCACAAATCTGTCTGATTGCATCTTCCGGTGTGTGATCTACTTTTAATTCCAGTATAATGCAGTCCTGGTCATATCTGATCGGATAAAATATAAAATCCACAAACCCTCTGCCTGCTTTATCTTCCCGCTCCACTCTGTACTCATCCCGTGCTGCAAGATATATCAGATTAATAACTGCTGACAGTTCTGTTTCATTGTTATATGACAAAATCGGAACTTCTGTGTTATGTGCATACGTAATAATCTCGGACATTGTGTCCGTATCACCAGCCAGCGTTGCCTGCAGCATTTTGGATGAGATATTCGCCAGACGATATACATATCCCAATGAAGGTTCTTTTCGAAGCATATCTGAAAATTTCTCCATCAATTCCCTGTTCGGCACAGATACTCTGCCTTTTTCATATTTCAGAAATCCATAGACAACCATTGCTGAAAAAATTTCCTCTTTTGTTTTCAGATTCTGAGAAGTCGCTGCATATTCATAGATTCTCACAGGAACACTTTCTCCGGCGATCATCAATGCCAGATCATCTCTGACATCTGCTACATTATTGGAAATATAATAATAAATTTCATCATATGGTCCTGAACTGGTCCAATAATTGCCAAGATTGTTATTAGATAACACCATAACAACGGATCTCGGATTATACAGTTTTTCGCCAGACTGTGTATTATATCCATCATACCAAAGTTTTAATCCCTCACGACTCACCTTCAAAGCATTTTTATTTCTCTCTTGATATCGTTCATATAGCTCATCCACTTCCTGCTCTGTAAATCCAAAATATTCAGAAAATCTTTCTTCCCCTGCCATCGTATATTCGGCAAACATATTTAATTCTGAACCGCTGGAGTATTTTGCAATTGGGAGGATACCTGTCATATACACAAATTTAACATATGGACGATCTTTCAGCAGTGACCGCAAAAATGTAAGATACTTTTTCATAACCGAATAACTGCTTCGCAGTTTATTCGGTTAAAATCTATTTTTCAGTTCCTGAATCAATTCATAATAATCTCTATGTTTCATCTTCGGAAACGCCTTAATAATTCTTCCCTGTCCAACAATTGTATGATTAGTAATTGTGTTTGAAAGATCATCAAATTCTTTTTGCAGTTCAGCTTTTTTCTTGCGGAGCATTTCCAAAGATTTATCTTTCTTAAGTTCTGCCGAATCACGTAATTCAGCCCTTGCCAAAGCTGCCTGAACTTTCTTTTCTCCTACAGCCTGTGCTGTTTCTATTGTTGTAGTTGCCAGTGTATCACTGATTTTATCGCTTACAATCCTCATATCTGAACGGATCTTATCCAGTCTGGTAAGCTTTTTATTTAATCCCCGGATAACTGCTACTGTTACAATAAAGTCAGCCAGATAAGCAGCATACAAAATTGCCAAAACAACCCAGCCTAACATGGAATCCGCATGCGATGACGTATGATTTTCTACATATCTCTGAAAAACCTTCACAACAAGAACAATTGCCAATCCCCATATCAACGAGAATTCCAGGCAGATATATCCATGGAAATTTAAAGGTTTATCCGAATAATCCCACCATCTTGCGTGGAAACATACATCTAACAGCCATCCTGCTATCAGCTCTACTACTGTAGCTAAAATAACCCCAAATATAAATATCATACCATCACTCATCTGATAACCACTGCTTTGAAGCGTATTTATCATCGCAAAAACAGAGATTACTCCAAACCCGTACACCGGGCAAACCGGACCATTTAAAAATCCTCTGTTAATAACTTTTCCCAAAGTTACTGCATGGAAAATCACTTCAACAACCCAGCCTCCAAAAGAATACACCAAAAAATACCAGCATATTTGATAATAAGTCATTCCACAAATCAATTTTTACTCCTCCTTCTTCTTTAAAAATTAGTAAAATGCTCACTTCATTAAATTATATGAAATCTCTTCCGACAGTTATCCAATTGCGAACGCTTATTTATAGCAATTTGTAACATTATAAAGTATTTTTTTCCCTTTTACAATCATGCTTTTATCAATTTTTATGATTGCAAAACCGGAAGAATCATTTTCATAGTATAGCAAAATCATCCTAAACGAAAAAGAGTTCTGATTTTCTCAGAACCCTTTTTCATTCGTTAAACCTTTTCTAGCGCTGGCTCTTCTTCTGGCGTATATGGGTTTGAGTCGCTGACAATTTCACCATCAAACGCCCCGGTCGGCTCATCTGCATTTCCTGACAGAAGTGGTTTGTAAACCTTGCAATCGTCTTATAGAAGTTCTATAATATCCTCGACCGTTGGCAGATTTTCAACTATAGCAATTCTAGAAAGTAGACTTTGCCAGCCAGGTTAATTTTATAAGAAATGCAGGGGATAATTTTATGAACATCTGTATACTTCTCATGCAGCAGATCGTGCAGCTTTTTCTTATGATCTTCATGGGATATTTAATTGTAAAGACGGGACTTGTAAGGGACGACGACAGCAAAGTTTTATCGAAGATCATTCTTTATCTGATCGTTCCCTGCGTCATTATCAATGCTTTTCAGGTTGATTATACTACAGATACCGTAAAAGGACTTCTGATTGCTTTTGCCGCATCTGTTATGACTCAGGTGATTCTTCTTGTTGTTATTTCCGTAGCAGGAAGGCTTTTACACCTGAACGAAGTGGAAGTCGCTTCCGTTTACTACTCTAATTCCGGAAACCTGATCGTACCGATTGTCACATTTATTCTTGGACAGGAGTGGGTACTGTACGGATGTGTTTTTATGAGTGTGCAGCTTGTTTTTCTGTGGACTCACTGTAAGAAGATCATCAGTCGTGAAGCTTCTTATGACTGGAAAAAGATTATATTGAACATCAATATGATTTCCATATTTATTGGTGTTATACTTTTCTTTACGAAAATACGCTTGCCGGAGATCATTGGAAATACGCTTGCTTCTGTTGGAACTATGATTGGTCCTGCCAGTATGATCGTAACAGGTATGCTCTTTGCAGGAATGAATCTGAAACAGATATTTGCAAATAAAAGAGTTTATTTTATCACTTTTTTACGTTTAATAGCTGTTCCTTTGATTGCACTTGTGCTGATAAAGCTCAGCAATCTGGCTTCCTTTTCCGCTGATGGCAATAAGATCATGCTTATCGTCTTTCTGGCGATCATCACTCCATCTGCCTCTACAGTAACGCAGATGTGTCAGGTTTATGGAAATGATTCCAGGTACGCCAGTGCGATCAATGTTATGACCACTTTGTTATCAATCATTACAATGCCGGTTATGTTATTTCAGATGATCATATAAACAGAGATTTCGTTTTTTTTAAGTCTCCCTTTTACTAGCGTTTATAAAGTAAAACAGAGAATATTAATACGGAAAAAAGTTACAGCTTTTTTTATGCATAAACAATCAAAAAGGACACCTTTTGCTGTATAATTATGTTACCAACAAAACATACACATACGAAAGAAGGTGTCCTTAATAAAAAATTAGCATTAAAAAACTGTTAACTTATATGACAAGTGTATATAAAATTCCGCAAAAAATCAAGTATTTATCGGATAAAAGAAAATGAAAATCTATTCCGCTGTTTAACATCGTAATAGTTATTTTCTCTCTACAATATGATAGTAAGAACGCGCCGTCATAAGATAAATCAATCCATACACAACAGCAAAGATCAGAACTGTTCCCGCCGTACATCCAATAAACAGCTTCGTATTCGTCATTCCGAAAAGTAAAAGTAACCGGCGGATCATTGGAAATGCCATGGTGATATGAAGCATTGCCATTAACAGCGGGAGGAAAAATACCATCAGAATCTGTCTGCGGACAGAACTTCTGACCTCCCGGCGGCTTAAGCCAACCTTCTGCATGATCTCAAATCGTTTCTGATCTTCATATCCTTCGGAAATCTGTTTATAATAAATAATCATAGCTGTTCCCATAAGGAAAAGAGAACCCAGAAAGATTCCGATAAACAAAAGAGAACCATTATCCGCATAATAGGACTCATATTCCTGCTGACGGATTCCGGAAATTATCCATGCATTCTCTGATAAACCTCCGCTTTTTTTCAAATCTTTAACAGTTTCCATTACCGGGGTTCCAAATTCAATCTTCTCCGTCTCCGAACCAGTAATGTCCAGGCCAAGATGAAGTGTCAGGTCCTCTCCCGCAGGAGCAGAAGAAACTCCTTTATACATTTCTGTACGCATCTCATCAAATTTCTTAAAATCTTCATCTGTAACAACCATCACTGCATTATCACTGACTGCATCTTCGCCACAGGTCAGAGGATTCTTATCCATCCATTTTTTCACTGTAAATTCTTTTTCATCAACAGTAACTGAATCTTTCTGCACTGCCGAAGGATACCATGCAAAAATTTCACCGTCATTGAGATTTGCAGAAATTCCTGTAAGTCTTTCATATTCTGCCTGATTCAAAAGAGAAAGTACCAGTACTGAATCAGAATTTCGAATAGTATTTGTTGGTTTTATCAGAATCTGATCACCGTTTTTGCTACATACGATATCCAGATAGATTTCCTCCACAGACTTTTCTACCGGAACTTTATTATCCGCAATAGTTTTTTCAAAAGCCTCTATTGCGGTCTGACATTCTTCTTCGCTTATGCTGGTAACAGACATATCAACATCATACGGATAGCGATTCAGCATAATATCATTCATTCCGAAATAAATGGAAACTGTCATGGAAATCATAAGCAGAACACCTGTACTTAGTATACAGATACTTGCCAGACCGATTGCGTTCTGCTTCATTCGATAAAGCATTCCCGATATGCTGATAAAATTTCCAGTCCTGTAATAAAAACTCTTTCTGCGTCGGAGAAATTTCAGAATCACAATACTTCCTGCGGTAAAAAGCAGATAAGTCCCTGCCATAACAAGAATAACAGCAAGAAGAAATATCGTAATTGCCTTGATTGGAGATTCAGTCGTAACCGCAAGGTAATAACCTGCGCCAAGGCAGATAAAACCAATCAATGCCATAAGCCATTTTGCTGCCGGTTCTTTTTCTCCGGTATTATTACCGCGAAGTAATTCTACCGGACGGCTTAAATGAATTTTCGCAAGGTTCAGAAACAGAATCATCAAAAATATGATGCCAAACATAAACAGACAGGTAAAAATACCCTTTACTGAAATATAAAATCCAAGCACTGAAGGGATATGAAGCAGCTTTAACAGCAAAAGAAGTGCCAGCTTACTTCCAATAATTCCGGCAGCAATGCCACCGGCAAGTGAACCTATTGAGGTAATGATCGTTTCAAGAAACATTACGATTCCAATGTGATTCCTTTCCAGTCCAAGAATATTATAAAGACCTATCTCTTTCTGCCTTCTCTTCATCAGAAAACTGTTACTGTAGATCAGAAAAATAATACAGAAGATCTCTACGACTATCTCTCCTGTAAACACGATCATACGCACTTCATCCGCCTGACGCACTGCCTGATCCAGTGTCGGGCAGTCACGCAGAAATTCCATCATATAAATCATTGCAATACAGAAAATACAGGTGATCATGTATGGAATATATGTGCTTTTGTTGTTTCGGATATTCTGTTTTGCAAGTCTGGAAAAAATCCCCTTATGCATGCTGCTCACCACCTGTCGTAAGTATCGTAAGCGTATCCGCGATCATCTGATACATTTCCTGACGCGATTTACTGCCTTTGTATATCTGATGAAAAACTTCTCCATCTTTGATGAAAAGGACTCTGGATGCATGGCTGGCTGCCTGTGCACTGTGTGTGACCATGAGGATTGTCTGTCCCTCTGCATTGATTTCACCAAATACGGAAAGAAGTGCTGATGCCGCCTTTGAATCAAGTGCGCCCGTCGGTTCATCCGCAAGAATCAGTTTGGGATTCGTGATCAACGCCCTTGCAACAGCGGCACGTTGTTTCTGACCACCGGAAACTTCATATGGAAATTTATCCAGAATTTCTGTGATCTTAAGAGCCTGCGCAATCGGGCGGATTTTCTGTTCCATCTCACGATAATCTTCTCCTGTAAGAACAAGTGGAAGATAAATATTATCTCTCAGGCTGAAGGTATCCAGCAAATTAAAATCCTGAAAAACAAATCCAAGATTTTTCCTTCTGAATGCTGATATTTCTTTTTCTGTAAGGTGTACGATATTTTTTCCTTCCAGAAGAACCTCTCCGGATGTCGGACGATCCAGAGACGCAAGAATATTCAGCAAGGTTGTCTTACCGGAACCAGATTCCCCCATAATCGCGACAAACTCACCTTCCTCTACAGAAAATGTAACATTTGAAAGCGCCTGTACCTTGTTTCCCCCGAAACGTGTACTGTATATTTTTTTGATATTTGTAACTTCAAGCAAAGCCATAAATGGGGCTCCTTTCTTTTAATTGATACCGTAAGTATAAGAATTTTTTACGGCTTCTGCCATCGAAACAGGTTACATTATATGAAAAAACCTTACATTTCTGTAAGGTTTCGTGTCACTTAAATATTAGCAGTTTTCCTCTAAAACGTGTTAAAAAACTCTAATACATATTCAAATCTTTAACTGAAAATTCAAGAAATACTTTCGTTCCTTTTCCTTCCGTAGAAGTTATATAAAGGCAATGTCCCAGTTTGCGCATAATCTTGTTACTGAGATACAGTCCGATACCTGTTGCGCGGTTATCATCCCGTCCATTTACCCCGGTGTAGCCTTTTTCGAAGATTCGCGGAATATCTTCTGCACGAATACCAATTCCGGTATCTTCAATGACCAGTGTAAGGTTTTCTACTTTATTGCAGCTATCATTTCCTATCGAAATGCTTACATCATCTGTATCCAGAGATAATTTTTTCTCCAGATAAATTCGGATTCCTCCGGTCCGGGTATATTTCAGAGCATTTGATAAAATTTGTCCGATCACAAATCCCAGCCATTTTTCATCCGTCAGAACATCTTGCGAAATACTTTCATAAGTAAGTGTGAGTTTCTTTGAGACAAAAATTCCTGCATATTTATGAATCTGATCACGTATGATCCGGTCAAGAGAACAGTGGGAAAGCTTAAGATCCGAAGACATATCTTCTGTCCTTAGATAGCCAAGAACCATCTCCACATACTGCTCAATTTTAAAAAGTTCCGAAAGTTTCTCTTTATTTTCCTCAGGACTCTCCTGAAGCAAAAGACGCAGTGCAAAAATCGGCGTTTTGATCTGATGTGCCCACATCGTATAATAATCTGTCATGTCTTCAGACGACTTCTGGCTGGCAGTCTCCACATCGATACGCATCTGATCCAGCTGCTGCATGATTTCCTGTTGAAGTCTTTCAGCCTGACCAACAGGAGAATCCAGCTGCGAAAGATTAATATCCGGTGCAGCTGCGATCAGTTCCAACTGTTGTACCTTTTTCCTGTATCTGTAAAATCCGTTCAAACACGCACAAATTCCGGTTAATAACCAGAAAACAGTAACATACACCATCGGTTCTATCGGCAGCTGATAAAGAAAGAAAATTATTTCTGCAAGTATTACGGGAAACATCTGCAGAATGATATAGAATTTAATTTTGTTTATATAATCCAGAAATAGTTTCATAAAAAATCCTTTTGTTTATACTGCGCCTTATACCATATATCCAAGACCTTTTTTGGTAATGATAAATTCTTTCAGCCCTTCTTTTTCCAGTTTCCTGCGCAGGCGGGTAATATTCACAGTCAGCGTATTGTCATCAATAAAACTGTCGCTCTCCCATAGCTTCGTCATAATCGCATCTCTGGAAACAACCTTTCCGGCATGCTCCATCAATATTTCCAGAATACGAAGCTCATTTTTCGTAAGATCAATATCGTTTCCATTCCACGTCAGGGTACAGCGGGAAGGACTCAGAACAACCCCATTATATTCCAGAACATTTCCCGGAGTTCCAAAGGAATATGCGCGGCGCAGAATCGCCTGAATTTTTGCAGTCAGTACATCCATATCAAACGGTTTTGCAATAAAATCATCTGCACCGCGGCTCATTGCCATAACCATATTCATGTTATCTGCCGCCGAAGAAATAAAGATAACCGGAACCTGAGAAATTCTGCGTATTTCTTCACACCAGTGAAAGCCATTATAGAAAGGCAGCTTCAGATCCAGCAGGACAAGCTGGGGATCTCTGCGTACAAATTCCTGTATAATATTGGAAAAATCCTCCGCACAGGACACATCATATCCCCAGGACGAAAGATTCTTTTTCAGTACTTCTGAGATGATCTCATCATCCTCTACGATAAAAATACGATACATAGTTATCCTTTCCGGAAATTTCTTAAAATCCTTTGATATTATGAGCTATCGCCCTGATATCATCTAATTATATATGATGACAGATCGTTGTCAACCAAAACTCTACGACAACAATTTTAACTATTTTACTCTCTCCCGAAGTTACACCAGAGTACTTTAGCGGCATAATCATTCTCCACTACACCGCTATCGAGCATTTCATATTATTTTAGGAACATTACACGGTAATTTTTCTATCATTGATATAAAAATACAGGTATACAAAAAGTGAGACACACTCTTTGTACACCTGTATGATAAAGATGGTTTTGAGGAATTATTATTGGCATTAATCGATAAGTTTCTTAATGTATTACTTTTTATTATTTAATGAATTTTACTTCCGGATAAATAGCCTGTTTGGCTGCTTCTTTTCTTTGATTAAAGATTACCTTATTCTCTTCGAAAAGGTTTCTTCCCTGTGCATCAATAGATACGATCAGCGGACCAAACTCTTTGACTTTACTGCACCATAAGGTTTCCGGCATTCCCAATTCGTCCCAATGATGTTCTGCGATTTTCTCAACTTCAGTAGCTGCTACAACTGCACATCCGGCCGGGAATACACAGTGGATCGCACCAAATTCCTTACATGCACGCTCTGTATTTGGTCCCATTCCACCTTTTCCCACGATTACGCGGACACCTGTTAATTTTGTAAATTCATATTCAAATTTCTCCATACGCATGGAAGTTGTCGGTCCTACAGAAACCATTTCATAATCATCTTCTGTCCCTTCGATTTTACGGACAATAGGTCCTGCATGGAAAATTGCTTTGTTTCTGATATCATATGGAAGTTCTCTTCCATACTCAACAAGACGACGATGTGCCACATCACGACAGGTCATCAGATCTCCGTCCAGCCATACAATATCACCGATTTTAATATCTGCCAGATCTTCTGCACTGATTGGCGTAATAAGAACTTTTTTATCTCCTCTGATTTCGATCATGATTTTTCCCTCCGTTTATGCATTGAATTTCCAAGTGGAATGTGTATCACAGGTTACTGTCAGGTCAGGATTTACCACAATATGACCACGACGATGTGACCAGCAGCCTACATTTACTGCAACACCGATTGCAGATGGATGGCGTGCTGTATTCTCGATATTTACGCCCATTACGGAATATTTTCCGCCCATTCCCTGCGGTCCAAGACCGATTGCATTAATTCCGTCTTCCAACAGTTTCTCCATCTTAGCAGCATTAGCATTGTCATTATGAGAGCCAATCGGACGCATCAGCGCTTTCTTGGAATTGAGAACAGCAGTCTCTACAGATGTACCTACACCAACACCGACAAGGAGCGGAGGACAAGCATTCAGTCCATAACTGGTCATCTGATCAAGTACAAAATCTGTGACGCCTTCATAACCTGCACCTGGCATAAGCACCATTGCTTTTCCCGGAAGAGTGCATCCGCCGCCTGCCATGTATGCGTAAATTTCACATTTATCACTGTTCGGAACGATATCCCACCATACAGTCGGAGTTCCTTTTCCAACATTCTTCTTGGTATTATATTCATCAAAAGTTTCTACAGAATTATGTCTTAATGGCGCTGCAAAAGTAGCCTGTACAACAGCTTCTTTCAAAAGTCCTTCCAGTTCATTGATATATGGGAAATTAGTTCCACATTTCAGCCAGAACTGAAGAACACCTGTATCCTGACAGCTCGGACGGTTTAATTCGACAGCCAGTCCCTGGTTTTTCGTCATTGTCTCGTAGAGAACTTTCGGAAGTGCATCTGTTTCCTGAGAGCCGAGTTCTTCCAGCTTCGCTACTACGTCATCCGGTAATTTTTTCCAATGTAGGCAACAAAATCTGCTACCATGTCTGTTAATACTTTAACTCCATTTTCCTTAGTCATGTTTTACCTCCTGATATACTTCAGATATTTTCGTGTTATCAATGTACTGGCAAGTTAAATTTCCAATTAACTTACTCCTACATCTGTCACTGATCAAACAGCAACATTTGGACTGGACTGTAGATTCAGAACTGTCCTGTTTTTTGGCATTTGATTTTTGGGTTTTATTGAGTTATATGTAAAGCAATTTTTCTTTGCTTTTTAACTTAATATTTTGATTTCTTCCAACCGCCGGGCACGTAGCTGGCAAGATATCCTATTCCGTTTTTACGGATAGAACGGAAACAGAATCGGCAATAAAATCATACAGATTACAATAAAGATTACCAGCAGAAGAATGGTCGGATTCGGATCTGCTCCGAGAAGTCCTACGATCTTATCCGCAATCAGCTCACCAGCACCTGTTGTATCCAGGGCTTTCGCCAGTGTAAGAGAACCACCAAAAAGCAATACTACTTTCAAATCAATAGAAGCCAGCGCCTCTTTCTCAGAGATTACTCCTGTCAGCACCAGGAAAATCGCTCCGATACAAGCTGAAATCTGAATGCTGATTCCAATCAGCTACTTATATTCTTCAATATTGCAATGAACTTCAGGCCGACTATTCCAGTATGTCCAGAGTGAAACCACCCCTCCGTATTGGAATCCCACCTATGCTAAGTACTGTATTTTTCCCGGAACTGCTCACTGCATTTCACCAGGATTATCCTGAAATCGCAGTCGTGCTGGAAGAATACGGCTCTGTCCGCGCCTGTAATCTGGTTCAGAATGATACTCTGGATCTGGCGCTGGTCAATATGGAACAGTATAATATTGATAAATTCCACAATGTTGTTCTTGCTAATGATCAGGTTGTTTTCTGTGTGAATAAAGACCACCGACTGGCGGATAAAGAAATCGTTACTACTAAAGAAATGTCTAAAGAATTACTGATTTTTTTCAATGCTGATTCTGTCCAGAACCAGCTGTTAAAAACAAGATTCGAAATGGATGGATACATACCCAATATTGTTATGCGTAGCAGTCAGATTTACACAACTCTGCAATTTATAAAAACAGGAAAATACAGTTGTTTCCTCTATTCCAGTATGCTTGATAAATTTACTGATTCTGAAATTACAGGAATTCCGCTTAATCCGCCAATCCACATTAAGATTGGTATGATCTGGAAAAAAGGAAAATATATCAGTGGAGATATGCAGACGTTTTTGAACTTTACAAGAATGTATTACAGAGAACATCCATTGACTTAATCTCACCAACTACAATGAACGAGAATATACCTCAAAGTTGTCATACTGCTAAGGATAGTTGCATGTGACAATTCTTGTAGATAAGTGTGAACACTACCGAAATAATTTTATATGAAATTACTATATGCCTATATGTGAATTACTCGATAACTAAGTTACCAGAACATCTGAATTAAGGCGGGATGCCGCCTTTTTCAGGGTGCATCCATGGCACCACTACTGTTTGCTCTTTAAAGCTATACAGCTACTTTTATTATTTCCGGTGTTTTCAGTCCGGTTACGGACAGTTCTTTTTTCCCCGGATTACGTCCATTTCCATCAACAGTTGTCGTATGTTCTCCGTAATAAGTAGTACTGTAAGTAAGATCATACGCAGGACTTAATCTCCATACATCCTCTGTTTCGTTATACAGATATGTGAAATTTTTCGAATGATCATCTCTGTTATGGGCAAAAACATTAAAACACATACGCCGGAACATATTTTCCACATCATTTTTATTATCCCTGGTAAGAATCTTCATTAATTTCATTAAACTATGATAGTCCAGACTTGGCTGTTCAAAATCAAGCTCCAACAGTGCCGCTGCTGTCAGCATATGAATTTTTTTACACCCTGTTTTATCCAATCTTCTATCAAATCTTTTAGTACCGAAATATCCCTTACATCTCTCAGATGGAAATAATCTTGTCTCACTCATTATAATTCCGCATTGCATAGCGCACCGAGAATACTCGTATTCCATTTTTCCAGCATTTACTCCATCTACATGAGCTGGAAATTTAATAATCCATTCTCAAGCCATTCTTCACAATATTGAAATGCAGTTTTATATTCAGCCGTCATAGCCAATGTTCCCACAAGTTTTTCATCGTAAAACACCTGTAATACATTATCTCGACTCATTTATAACCTCCTGGATATTTCGATAAGGCACCTGTGTAAAAATATTTCTGAGTTCATCTGCAATATCCAGTGCCATCGCAATCTTTGTCAAGGATACCAGCGATATCTGTCCTGTCGTTTCGAATCTTTTAATTGAACCATAACTTACTCCACTCATAGATGCTAATCTTTGCTGGGAAATAGAACGTCTTTTTCTAATATTCCTGACTCGCTGCGCTAACTTCTGATCTAGTTCTTCAGCTGTTTCCCATATTAATTGTTCCATATTATCACCTCATTATAGATAATATTTTATTCAAAATTCGCATTTTATATCCATAATATATAATATATTATCTGATATTATTTTAGCATCTACAATCCAAAATGACAAGTTTTAGAATTAGGTGAATACTATTTTCAAACATAACAATAGCCTTGACCATACCAAACAATCAAGGCTATTATTCCCCTATTTTAATCCAGCTGTTTATTTTTATGAAAAAGCACGGTACAGATCAGTACGGTAAATGGCACTGAAAGTACGATTCCGAAACTTCCTGCAAGCCCCTGCATGATTGCAATTCCAATATTATTTGAATTAATAATCTGCTGATACGGAAGATCATATGCGTAATCAAGAAGAAGTGTACTGACGCTGCTTCCTGCAAATGCCAGGATAAGCGTATTACTGTCCGTTCCCATCATATCTCGTCCCACACGCAGTCCTGCTTTAAAAAGTTCTGTTCTTGTTAAAGAAGAATTCTGTTTATAGATTTCATCAATAGCACTGCTGATTGACATTGCAACATCCATAACAGCACCTAAACATGAAATCAGCAGACCTGAAAACAGCAATCCACCTACCTGGATGCGATTTGTATTCCAGAGAGTCATCAACGTCTCAATATCCGATACATTATATCCGGAAATTCCAGATGCCTTACTAAAACACCATGCGGAAATCCCGGCAAGAACTACTCCGGCAAGAGTTCCAAGCGTTGCGGCACACGTTTTTCGTGTAGGACCTCCGATAAGATACATGGTAACCAGTGTCGTAATAAAACATACAAACACTGCGGTCCAAAACGGTGAGTATTTCAGATACACAAGCGGCAGATATACAAAAATCACGCAGAAAAACGTAAAGACAAGTCCAAGGCAGCCTTTTATTCCCTGCTTTCCACCAATCATGCAAAGCGCTAACAGATAAATAAGTGCAAAAATATAAATAACCGATTCTCTATCCTGTGTATAAACACTGGCAACTGTAGAATCACCTGCAACACTCTGCATAACGATTACTTTCATTCCAGGTTTGCATGCCGCGCCAAATAAATACCCAGAACTACTTGTAATATCAAGTTCTTCTCCTTTTCGTACCCCTGTAAGCATGTGTACACGTACTTTCTGCTCTCCTACACGGGTTCCGTTTTCCTCCAGATTATCCTGAAGAATTTTCACCACTTTCGCTTTCTCAAATGTCTGCCCTGTCCGAACCACCAATTCTGTTTTTTCTACCTGATTCAGCCTGATAACAAAAACAGCGAACACACAGACAAGTAAAAAATAAATAAGATACCGGACTGCCTTTTTTCTGGTAAGTAGCCCGGTAAGTTTTATGTTTTTCATAGAATTTGATTTCTCAGATTCTGCTTTTAATTCTCAGATGTTTCAGCTACTGCATCTGTAGAAGTATCTGCATTATCTGCTGGTGTATCCGAAGAATCTGATGCTTCAGCGTCACTGTCTGTGGTGTCAGCAGAAGTGTCTGAGGTATCTGAGGAATTGTTCGTAGTATCTGTGCCCGTTTTTTTGATAGTAAATGTATCATCAATTGCTTCTGCCTTACCATCATCTGTAATCTGGTAAGTATCAATAGAGAATGCATCTGCTGTCAATGTAATGACAGAATAACTTGGAAGCCAGTTCTGGCTGCGGGCTGCCACATAATCCTGCTGAGTGGAAAGAAGTTCATAATACTTAGAACCTGAAGCGGAGTTTGCTGTCATGTACAGGATTCCCTGTGGATCTGTAACGGTATCTCCATCAACATCTTCGATTGTATAGCAGCTATTATCCTGATGGAATGCATCCAGTGCAGCCTGTGCATCTGTATCTCCTTCTTCCGGAGCAAGTGCGATCTGTTCCTGTGTATCTACATTTGTAGCATGATCCCAGTCATAATCTGTTCCATCTGCATTCAGACTGAACTCATATTTACCATGAGTCTGTCCATCACCGTAAAGCATTTTGGAACGACTGTATGTATGGTCATGTCCCTGAAGGACAACATCGATATCATTTGCATCAAATACAGGAGTAAGCTGTGTACGAAGGATCATACCATCGGTATCTGAATGATCAAGACCAGATCCGTAAATATCCTGATGAATGGTTACGATACGCCATTTTGCATCCGGATAAGCTTTGACAGCTTCTTCGATTGTTTTCTGATGTTCTGCCACGTTATAATTATTGGTATTTAAAACAATGAAAAGTCCCTCACCATAACTGTAGTAATAATCACCACCAGCCTGAGTTTTTCCATTCTCTGTATTATTCGGATTATTAAAGTGATACATGTAATCTTCATTTAAAGAATCATGGTTACCAATCGTAGTTGCCACTGCAAGACCTTTCAGCGCATCAGCACTCAGGTAGGAAGCATATTCTTCCTCTTTTGCTTCACCTGTTTTGTTAACCTGGTCACCTGCTGAGATTACAAAGTTAATATCCGGATTTTCCTCAAGTGCTGTATTCAGAGTACGATTCCATGAAAAGCCATCATTCTCTGCTGCTTTATTTGCCGCACCTGATTCATTGGAAAGCTCTGCGCCATTCTGAGTCTGACCTTTGGAAGCACCAATCTGCGGGTCGCCTACATAAAGGATCTTTACAGAATCTGTACTCTGTGTTTTATATTCACATACGTCTGTCTGCTCACCGTTTTTCTCAACTGTGTAATAATAAGTTGTATTCGGTTCCAGTCCTGTAACTGTTACATGATTATATTCATAAGCCTTATCTCCCGTAAGACTCTGATCTACGTCACCGGCAGTTCCCTCGAATGTCTCAAGATTATCTTTATCTGTTCCAAAATGAACTACAGGTGTTGCATCGCTGTCACCTTTCTCACTATACCATGCGAAATTCAGCTGAGTATCATCAGCACCAGGCGTAAGAGATACCTTTGTAAAATCAGCTGCTGTTGTTTCCCATGCTGCATCCCAGTCAGACCATCCAGAATCAGCACCAACCACGCTGCTGTCTGTATAATGATCTGTAGATGCATATGCTGCCGGACAAACCACTGTCATAGAAAGAGCTGTTAAAAGACCTGCAATTAATTTTCTTTTCATAATAATATACTCCTTTTCAAAAAATATTCTTGTTTTTCAGTCGTCGCATGAAGTATAGCACCCGAATTTTCTAAAAACAACAGATTTTCCTTATGTTTGACAGACATTTACATATTCCTTAACATAGAATCATAATTGTTAAAATCCGAAGTATAATTAACCATATTAGCCGCGAAATTCAGGTCATTTTATGGGACAGTCAGTAATTGTTCCAAATTATTTTGACAAAACAAATTTACCAGATTCAACCCATAAAAAAAGTACCTCCACCATGGGAAGTACTTTTTTAATAAACTTATACAAATGCCATCAAACTAATTATACACTTTAAATTATTTTATTTATCGCCTAACGCAACACTTTCTGCCACTGCATCCATCGCAAATTCTCTGGCGTCCTCTCCAAGCTGTACAAAGCCAGTATTGTCCAGTGCTTCTTCTGCAATGCTCACGCAATTATCTGCTTCTCTCTCCAGATTGTAAAGAATTCCGGAAAAGCCCATTGTTAATCCAGGATCACATTTCTGCTCTTTTACCCTGTTCAGATGTGCCTTATTAAACTTCTTTTCCGCCTTGTTCATCTTTTTCTTGTTCTTAAATACCTGTTCCGCCTGCTCGGAGCTTCCTTCTTTCACTGCTTCCATCGCCTGGTTTAACAGATCCCATGTGATAGCAATGCAATTTCCCAGTTCTTCATTTGCAGTCGCAGAAAGTTTCATTCCCTTACTTTCAATCTGATTCCAGATTCCATCAATATCCTGACATCGATCTGCTATCCTCTGAATATTATTCGTCACATAAAGCAGTCCCGCAGTCTGTTCCGACTGTTGTTCTGTCAGATTACCACTGGAAAAAAGTCTGGTAATATATTCTGTCACATCTTCCTGTAAATGCTGTACAGTTTCCAGTTTTTTCTTAAATTTATCATATGCGGCAGATGTTTTTCCTACGCTGATCGCTTCTTTTAACTGTGTAAGCATAGTTGCAGCAAAACCTGCCAGATTTTCCAGTTCCTGTGATACCAGATACATAGCAGCCACCGGCTGGTCAATCATCTTGTTGTCCAGATATTTCGGCTCATAAGCTGCCTTGATTTTCTTATCTTTTCCCGGAATAATCGTAGTTACAATTTTAACCATCAACGGAATCAGTGGCAGCCACACCAGTGTACATACCACATTGAAAGTCGTATGCGCATTCGCAATTTGACGTGAAATTACCTCTACTTCGTTGCCTTTTGGTGAAATATACTGTACGAATTTCGCAAACCACGGAATCAGCCATACAAAAACAAAACTTCCTGAAATGTTAAAGATACTATGTGCGATTGCAGTACGTTTCGCATTCTTTGACTGTCCAATAGATGCCAGAAGTGCTGTAATCGTAGTACCGATATTATCTCCAAGCAAAATAGGAATCGCTCCTGCCAGACCTATCACACTTGTCACACCATCCGGTCCTGCCTGAGATGCAAAGTTCTGAAGTACTGCAATCGTAGCAGAAGAACTCTGCACTACCAATGTCATCGCCGCACCAAGAAGTACACCTAATACCGGAATGGAAGAAACTTTTCCCATAAGATCAGTAAAAACCGGACTGGTTGCCAGTGGTTTCATTACACTGCCCATAATTTCCTGTGACCAGTGCTCCTGCAAGCGCTCCCATGACCGGGTTCTTCGTAAGAAATCCCAGAATCTTTTTCATCTTTTCCCCGGCAGCTTTTTGCAGCGCATCACTCATGCTGTTCATTCCATAAAGAAATAACGCCAGGCCGCCAATCAGTCCAAAAATCACTTTTACATTTTCGTTCATTACCTGTTTTCTCCCTCTTCCTTTTCAAATACGTTCTGGTATTTCTTTCACGTTCATTTGTAAAATAAATACTGATACAAGTTCCTCATGCTTCTTGGTTTGCAACTTTATTAATTGTATCAGTCAGAAGAGGTTCCCTCTATCACGCTACGGTTTGAATAAGGTAAAATTACTGTAAAATATTACATTATAAATTTTTCTTTCGATATTCCGATGGTGTCTGCTTCAAGTGTTTCTTGAATACTTTAACAAAATAACTGTTATCTTTAAAACCACACCGATATGCTATTTCGTTAATTGTTAATGACGATTTTGCCAAAAGTTCCTGAGCATATTTTAACCGGTATAAGGTAACATACCCCATTGGCGACTGTGCATAGTACTTTTTAAAACATCTCCCAGCCTCGCTTCTGCTGATACCTGCAAAATCCGCCAGATTCTCCAGTGAAATTTCTTCCGCAAAATGTTCCTGTATGTAGCGTAGCATTTTTTGAATTCTTATCTGTGTCTGTTGATTTCCTTTGCTTGAATTTATATGAGAGAGTTCATTTTGATGGCAATACAAAATCTGAAATATGGATATCAGTTTTTGATGTATTTCAATTTCAGGGCATGCTGATTCTATTGGCTTAATTACGCAACGCTCAGTACTATTATCATTAACATTTTCATTTTCCGAAAGAAGTCCGTATATCTCAAACAAATGATTCAATAACGGTTTCTGCCATTCTACCGTTGAAGAAAGAATAAGATAAGGCAAATCCTGGTTGTTGAGTACAGGCGCAAAATATTTTTTAAAAACAGTACTTGTCATTGGTGCAAGTACTTCATCTGCAAATACAATATTGGGACACAGACAACATTTTCCAACTTCTGTCATACGATAACTGTGCATCTGTTCAGCTCCGATCAAAATTGACTCACCTTTTAAAAGGCGCAGATGTTTCTGTCCAATCTGTACTTCAATATCCTGATAAATTGCTGAAAAAATCTCATATCCCAAATGCCAGTGCAACGGCACCTGATAATCCGCCCACTGTTCCAAATTATCTACATAATATTTTATTGGAAAAGAAGAATCCTCAAACAGAAACATTTCCTGAAGCTGATGATCAAGCAGTATCGTATCCATATCTCTTATCTCTCCTTCTTTTATATTTGGGTAAATAATACCATAAATTGAGCAGATAAACCATAGAATCGCCTATGAGCAGGTGATATTATCTGGTAAAAAGGTAACTGTTCACACGCTACTATCCCGCGAGGCGTTTTGGCATGAAAATGCCAAAATCCCGAGACATGCAAGCCAAAATTCCATTGCCGCAGGCAATCTGGAATGAATTTTGGCTACGTTACTGAGAACGGAGTGAACAGTAACGTAAAAAGCGATTATTCACAATAATATATCCAAACGATATTGATATTTGAAAAGCAATGCAAAAAGATACGGAGGTAACATATTAAAATGGCAACTATTTTACTTATTTTTATCTACATTTTTTATATCGGTCTGGGAATCCCAGACTCTCTGCTCGGTTCTGCCTGGCCGGCTATTTATGGAGAATTTCATGTTCCAGTCTCATATGCCAGCATCATTTCAGCAATTATTTCCACCGGAACAGTTCTGTCCAGCCTTTTCAGTACAAGAATCATTGCCAAACTGGGAACAGCAAAGGTCACCGCTCTTTCAACGAGTCTTACCGCAATCGCTTTATTAGGTTTTTCATGTTCCCACAACTTTCTCTGGCTTTGTTTGTGTGCGGTTCCTTTAGGAATTGGTGCCGGTTCTATCGATACTGCATTAAATAATTATGTAGCACTCCGCTATAATGCAATGCAGATGAGCTTTTTACACTGTTTTTATGGCGTTGGTGTTACTGTCAGCCCTTACCTTATGTCACTTGCATTATCAGACAACCTGAACTGGCGTGGCGGATATCGAACTGTTTTTTATATCCAGCTTATAATTGCCCTCTTATCCTTTTTCAGCCTGCCTTTATGGAAAAAGGTCAAAGCAACGCAACAAGAAGACGACAATATTTGTGTATTGCCACTATTTCAGATGATAAAGCGTAAAAAAATATGGGCCTCCTGCGGTGTATTTGTTGGAATCAGTGCCTTAGAGTCCACCTGTCTGATCTGGGGAAGTACCTATCTTTCTGATACTATCGGATTATCCGCTGATATGGCTGCAGCATTGATCACCTTCTATTTTGCTGGTATGACTCTGGGCCGTTTTCTCTCTGGTCTGTTATCCTTGAGATTTTCTGACTGGAAAATTATCACCATAGGAGAAAGTATTATACTTGCAGCCGTATGTATTTTGCTGCTGACAAATACTGCTTCCTTTGCAGTACTTGGGCTTTTTCTGGTAGGACTTGGTAACGGCCCGATTTTCCCTAATATGACTCACTTAACCCCCATCCTCTATAAAAAAGAAACATCCCAGTCCATTATCGGAATCGAAATGGCATTTTCAAACCTGAGTATCATGCTTACACCGGTGCTTTTTGGTTTTCTGTCAGACATTACCGGTACTAAAATCTTCCCGGTTTTTATGGCAGTTATGTTTGCTTTTATGGCAGGATGCACGATTATACTTAAAACAGGCGATTCCAGGAGCCGTTAACAATCTTAACTCTATAAGCCTGATATTAATTTTAAAAGATTGCTGTTCTCACGCTACTATTCCGTACAAAATAAACAGCAACTTTAAAAGTCGATTTTGTGACTGTTTTTTACTGACATTTTTTCAAAAACACTTGACTTCCAGTACTCTTTAAGTACTAATATGTAATATACACAGGTATGTTTTCCGTATGTGTCAAACATATCTACATTGAATAATAATACATGTATTGACGCATCTATACTATGTTGCAATGCATGTATTATTGCATATAAAGGAGGAAATCGATAATGAAAACACGCAGATTGGGAAAGACAAATCTTCAGGTGAGTGAAATCGGCTTCGGTGGGGAATGGCTGGAACGTCATCCGGAAGAAGAGAGCATTGAGCTGATCCGCTATGCTTCTTCAAAAGGAATCAACATTCTGGACTGCTGGATGGCAGACCCGAAATCCAGAGATATCATTGGAAAAGGAATCAAAGAAAACCGAAGCCAGTGGTTCATTCAGGGACATATTGGTTCTACATGGAAAGACAACCAGTATTTCCGTACCAGAGATATGAAATATGTCCGTCCTGCATTTGAAGACCTGTTAAAAAGACTGCAGACTGATTACATTGATCTTGGCATGATCCACTACATAGATTCCGAAGAAGAATGGGAACAGATTCAACATTCCGATTACATGGACTATGTGATAGAATTAAAAAATACAGGCGTGATCCGCCACATCGGTATGAGTTCCCATAACCCCAAAGTAGCAGTCAAAGCTGCCGAATCCGGATTCGTGGAAATGATTCTTTTCAGCATCAACCCGGCTTTCGATATGCTTCCTGCAAGTGAAAATATTGATACTATGTTTGCAGATGAATTTGACAAAAATCTCAAGGGAATCGACCCGGACCGCGCACGCTTATATAAAGTCTGTGAGCAGAATGATGTCGGAATCACTGTTATGAAAGGCTTCGCCGGAGGACGACTGTTCGATGAGAAGCGTTCTCCGTTCGGTGTAACCTTAACACCAGTACAGTGTATCCACTATGCCCTGACCAGACCGGCTGTCTGTTCTATTATGTGCGGATATGATACAAAAGAGCAGATTGATGCTGCTACTGCTTACGAAAATGCTTCCGAGGAAGAAAAAGACTATGCATCCATACTTGCAAATGCACCACTTCACTCCTACCGTGGAGAATGTACTTACTGCGGTCACTGCAAACCTTGCGTATCCGATCTGGATATTGCAATGATCAATAAATTCTATGACCTTGCAACTATGCAGCCAACCGTACCGGCAACTGTACAGTCTCATTACGAACTTCTGAAACATAAAGCTTCCGAATGTATCGGATGCCAGGCATGCGAATCACGCTGTCCGTTCGGCGTTCCGATTGCAGAACGAATGAAAAAAACTGCTAAATTATTTGGATGCTAGACAATTTTTTCTGTAAATACAAAAGCAGACAATTCCCGGAAACTCCAGGTTTTGTCTGCTTTAATATTTCCCTTTTATTTTTCTTACTCAGTCAGAGAAGCTTTCTGTATTTGATAATAACCTACCGAATAACTATTTGATGTAAAACCAATCAGCAATACAGTTATCTTTACTCTATAAATTCAAATCATAAAATCTTCTTTCCATACTTTTGTTCTACGCGGTTAAGATATACATAAAATCCAATGTTCAGCACAACTCCAACCATAGTTGAAATCGGTGCTGCCAGACCAATCTTTGTCAGGCTGGCGTTTGGCTGGATACTCATAAAATATGCCAGTGGGAGACGTACCAGAAGTGTCTGGATCAGTCCCTGTGTCATAACCCAGATGGTCTTATTGTTTCCGTTGAAATAGCCAACCATACTGAAAAGAATCGCTGTCACAATGGTTTCCAATGCAAAGCCTTTCAGATAAGCATAACCATTCTCAATAACAGCCGCATCTGTGGAGAAAAATCCTGCAAGCACATCACCTTTGAATATAACAAGCGCAAATACCAGACATCCGACAACCAGGCCGACTCCAATACCTGTAAACATAGATTTCTTCGCACGTTTTTTCTTTCCTGCTCCTATGTTCTGGGAAACAAAAGATGCCATGGACTGCATCAGCGCACTCGGCACAAGCATCGCAAAGTTTACGATTTTACATGCAACTCCGTAACCTGAAGATGCCTCCAGTCCCAGACGATTGACAAACGCACATAATGCCAGAAATGAAACCTGTGTCAGAAACTCCTGGAGAGCCAGTGGTAATCCGATTTTCAGAAACTTTTTACACTGTGGATTCAGACGGAAATCTTTTCTTGCAATGGTAAATGGAAGATCTTTCTTCATTAAAAGAATTACTGCAAATACCACACTGAGTGCCTGTGCAGAAACTGTCGCAATCGCCGCTCCTGCTGCATCCATATGTAATCCAGCCACAAGAGCCAAATCTCCAATCACATTTACGATACATGCAACCAGAACAAACAGCAATGGTGATTTGCTATCTCCAAGTCCTCTGAAAATTGCAGATAGTAGATTGTAAGCTACAATGAAAAAAATACCGCCTCCGCAAATACGCACATAGCTGGCAGTCAGATCAACCGCCTCTTCCGGTGCCTGCATAAGTATAGAAATCGGATGAGCAAAACATACCATTACGATAAACAAAACAACCGAGATGATGGTAAAAACAATCGCTCCTCCACCAATAACTGCTCCTATCTTTTCCGGCTTCTTTTCACCAAGATATCTGGCGATCAGAACCGTAATACCCATGGCGAACTGAACTACCACAAACGTAACCAGGTTCAGTACCTGACTTCCTGTAGAAACAGCTGAAAGTCCGGAAGTTGAACCAAATCTTCCCACTACCAGCAAGTCAACAGCGCCATAAGCCGCCTGCAAGATCAATGCCCCAAGAACCGGCATCATAAAAGCTACCAGTTTCTTCAGAATACTCCCTTGCGTGAAATCCGCTTTATCACTTTTCATAATGTTCTCTCCTCTCACTCATAATCTCATAAAATTTCCCGATCGTGCGAATCATGCAATCTGCATCTTCCTCTGAAATATCATCCAAATACGAAGATAGTTCATTGAAATAATGCTCATTATACTTCCGGGACAAAGCTTTTCCCGCTTCCGTAAGAGTAATAAAAGTGACACGACCATCATCAGGAGAGGATAATTTCTGGAGATATCCTTTCGTTTCCATTTCTTTTACTGTTCTGGTAACTCCCGGGCGCGGAATATTCAATGCGTCACTGATGTCTGATACTTTTACACAAATGCCCTGTTTTTCCAGCGCCTGGATTTTGTCCATATATTGAATGTAAGATGGCATAACACCTTGCGGCAATGGCGGAAGCATTTCCCGTATCCGCTTTGCCAGATAACAGGCATCAAACATTCTTTTGATTTTCTCATTTGTCATGTTATATGCTCCTTGTATAATTACCTTGGTTAATTACCATTGGTAATTATATGGGTGTTTTTCCGCTTTGTCAAGCAAAAAATATTACTGTTCACTCCATGTACAGTATCCAAAAAACTCCTATCCTACCCGATATACATAATTCTAACCATACCTTATTATTCTTGCATTATTCTTGCATTATTCCTGGATTTTTATCGAAATTTCCGTAACATAGTCCTCAATCTGCTTTGCAGTGAAATTATCCACAACATAATATTCCAGATAATTTCCCTCTGTCTTGATCTTATGTTCTTTTATATATGCTAAAAGCCGTTCATAAGTCTCTCCAATATTTTCCCAATGACCAACATGATACGCACTGAGGTAATTTCCTTTCGGAAGTACGCTTACACTGACATCCTGTATTTTCTTCTGCAACAACAGAATGGCATTGTGATATCCATCATAAACAGAGTTTTCAATTTCCTGAGGAAATTGCATATAGGCAACATCATAGTCATATCCCCTGTCCAATTCTTCCAGCTTTGAAATCAGCTTATTAATTTTCAACATAAATTCTTTATCCGTAGTATCTGTATCGGTAAATTCTTCATATAAATAATATCTTTCCGGATGATAAATTACTTTTATCTCTGAAAAATCACATTTTTGCATATATTGAATCTTCGCTTTTCTCTGACTCATCCATTCTTTCATTGCAAGAAGCCTGCTTATTTCCTGGTCAATCTCTTTTTGTTTTACATCAAAAATCTTCATAAAATTTTCCGAACTTCTATGTTCCAGAAAATCCTTTATCTCTTGAAGTGACATCCCGGATTTTTTCAATAAAAGAATCGTATCCAAAGTCTCCATCTGGTAAATAGAATAATAGCGGTATCCATTCTCTCCAAGTATCTCCGGGCAAAAAAGTCCGATATCATCATAATGAAAAAGTGTATGCTTGGAGACCTTCATTAGCTTTGCAAATTCTCCTGTCGTCATATAAGTATCGCGAATCATAAAAAACCTCCTTGACTATAGGGTTACCCTATAGTATATGCTGAGAAAAGTCAAGAAAAATAAAAATGGAGGAATTTATGAGTACATCTATAAATCAGAACTTTACAACCCGAAGTCTGTTAAAGTTTGCGTTGCCATCTATTATCATGATGGTGTTCATGTCATGTTATACCATTGTTGATGGAATATTTGTTTCCAGATTTGTCGGAAGTAATGCACTTTCAGCAGTCAATATCGTATATCCGATAGAGGGTATTGTTGTTGCCCTTGCGACTATGCTTGCAACTGGCGGAAATGCCATTATCAGTAAACATTTAGGTCAGGGAAAGCCAAAAGAAGCGCGCGCATTTATGACCCAGTTCATTTTGATCGGATTAGCTACGAGTCTACTGATTGCCATTCTTGTTCTGCTTTTTCTCACACCTATCTGCAGGGCACTTGGCTCAACAGAAGCTTTACTTTCTGATTGCCAGAGTTATTTAAAAGTATTGATATTATTTGCACCAGCCTGTGTATTACAGATCTTTTTTCAGTCCTTTTTTGTTACAGCAGGAAAGCCTAACTTAGGACTGTTTTTGATGATTGGAGCCGGACTTTTAAACGGAGTTCTGGATTATATTCTGATCGTGCCTCTGAATATGGGTGTAAGCGGAGCAGCTATTGCAACAGGAATCGGCCAGTTACTTCCTGCGGTTGTGGGAATCCTTTTCTTCCTGAAACCACGAAGTGATTTATATTTCACTCCATTTCGCTTCCATTTAAAAGTGATCGGAGAGGCTTGTTATAATGGTTCTTCTGAAATGGTCAGCCAGCTATCCAACTCCATTGTAACTTTTCTGTTTAATATCATACTGATCAGGCTTGCAGGTGCATCTGGAGTTGCAGCTATTACTATCCTTTTATATGGACAGTTTTTATTTAATGCCTTCTTCATGGGGCTTTCTATCGGCGTCAGTCCTGTAATTGGTTTCCAGTACGGAGCCGAGCAAAAAGAACATCTTCGAAATACATATAAGATCATTATGAAATTTACCTGCATTTGTTCTGTGTTCATGGTTGTGTTATCGGTTCTGTGTTCCGGATTTATCGTATCCGTCTTTACCAAAGATTCGGCTACCTTTGAGCTTGCATCTGTCGGATTCCGCATTTTTGCGGTAAACTTTTTGTTCAGCGGAATTAACATCATTTCATCTGGGATTTTTACCGCATTATCGAATGGAAAAGTCTCTGCGATTATTTCATTTTCCAGAACGCTCTTTTTCCTGGTGATCTGCCTTGTGACCTTTCCGTATTTTCTTGGAATCACCGGCGTCTGGCTGGCTGTTCCAGCTGCCGAATTTCTGACATTGATTCTGTCGGGATGGATGCATTGGAAATATTTTATAAACAAAGAAAATAAACAATATTTTTAATAGTCATTTCTGAATTAGAGTAAACATCTTTTTTGTTTAAAATAACAAAGGCCTGTCTTGTATATTCCAGCAAGACAGGCTTCATATATATGTGTATGAAATTATTGGCTTTATTCGAATTGTGCTTGATACAGTTCTTTATCCTGTTCTTTAAATACGTTAAAGATTACTCTGTCAAATTCTTCCCCATGTTCTTTCAGAAAAGCAGTCACTGTATCAACTGCAATCTCAGCGGCCTCATCATTCGGGAAATGGAATTCTCCTGTACTGATACAACAGAATGCAATGCTGCGGATGCCATGTTCTAAGGCACATTTCAGCACACTTTCGTAGCAGTTGCGCAAATCCTGACGCAGTTTATCTGTCAGTTTATATCCTACGATAGGACCAACAGTATGGATTACGTAATCACATGGAAGATTATAGGCATGAGTCAGTGTTGCTGTTCCTGTTGGTTCCTGATAATGTCTGCCATACTGCATCTTTTTACTTTTCATAATTGCATCGCATTCATTTCGAAGCTGGATACCTGCTGCAGAATGGATGGCATTATCAATGCATCTGTGGCAAGGCACAAAGCAGCCAAGCATCTGGCAGTTCGCGGCATTGACAATCGCACCTACCTCAAGTCTTGTGATATCTCCCTGCCAGACTGAGATTTTATCTGCAAATGGATGACTGCTTCCATACTGTTCTTTTACAGTCGGAATACTGTCAAGGGAAACGATTCCTTTCTCTTTTGCATCTTCTGTCAGAAATTCGTTCTGAATCTTCAGGACAGTTTCACTGATACTTCCAGGCATACGGATATTCATCAGTGAGCGAAGTACAGTGCGTTTCTCTTCTTCTGAATCTCCCACCTGCAGGTTTTTGTATTCTCCTGAATCTTCCGTAAATCTCTCTACTAAATAATTTAGTCTTTCCTGCTGATTCATTTTTCCACCACACCCTTCTATCTTTTTTCTACAGCATTATAAGGACAGACAGCCATACAGTTTCCGCAATGCAGACAATGTTCCTGGCTGATTACAAAAGGGGTTTTGCTTGTGTCGATATTTCTAACATTTCCACGTACGGAAACCGCCTTTTTGCTCATAGAGCCTTCGCCGCCTGTCATTCCGCTGATTGCGATAAACTTCTGTTCCATCAGCTGTTCGTAAAAAACTTTTCCCTTTGCGGTCAGGAAATATAAGCTGTTGTCATCGTGCAGCATCATATCGATCACACGAGTTACAGGATGTCCCTCCGCGTCTACTGTTGCTACAACTGTTGAATGTATTAGAACCATAACTCGCCATCTTTTTCAAAACAGAACATAAATGGACGGCATTTTTCTTTTATTTATCCTGTTTATCATCAGCAAGATAATGTTCCAGGTCTTTTTTCACATCTTCCATTTACTTAAGTTCCACCACTCTGGTGCACACTTTCTCCACCAGTTCCGGACTGTGGCTGACTACGATCATACCAATTCCTCTTCTCTGGGTTTCTTCCATAAGGAAATGCCAGATCTGGCTTTGAGTAATAAGGTCGAGCATTGTACTGATCTCATCTGCCAAAAGAAATCTTGTTCTTTTTCCAAGTGCTCTTGCAATACAGAATCTCTGCAATTCTCCCCCGGAAAGTTCCGTTGGAAAGCGATTCATCCAGTCAGGCTCTATTCCCAATTTCTTTATCAGTTCCGTCTCTACCTGATCTCCTTCTTCAAAAACATTTCTCATCCGAAGTCTCGGATTCACCGCCTGCTCCGGGTGCTGCCAGATCATCTGTACCGGACAATAGCCTTTATACGAATATAATGATTTTCCATCCATCAGCACTGTACCTGTCTCTGGTTCTTCGTATCCCGCAAGGATCTTACAGAGAGTTGTCTTTCCAAATCCACTCGGTGCCAGAATTCCCACACGTTCACTGCTATCTACCTGCAGACTGAACTGATCAAGTATTTTTCTTCCGGATTCTTCATAACGAAACGAAAGATTTTTTGCTTCAAGTATCATAAATGCACCTCACATAACCATTCCCTGACTGGTGCCATGGAACTTCTTCCTTACATTTATCTGTACATTTCCCGCAACGTGGCGCAAACGGACAGCCCTGCTGCATATCCCTTGCATATGGCTGAACTCCGTCTATATAGTGAAATCCATGTCCTGGCATGGCACGCCATAATGCCTTCGTATACGGATGGCGCAGAGTTTCTTCCTTTGCAAAATCCTCTGCCGTTGAATCCTCAATCGTATATCCTGCATAGAATACCTGAATCCGGTCCACAGTCTGCAATGCCAGCTCCAGATCATGCGTAATCACCAGTACCGCAGCTCCCATATCCGCAAGTTCCCTGAAATGTTCCATCGCCCGTCTGGCAAGTTTTGGATCCAGTCCGGGCGTCGGTTCATCCGCGATCACCAGCTTTGGAGTTTCGATCAGAGCTGTTGAGATCATGACTCTTCTTGTCATTCCCCCCGACAGTTCAAACGGATACTGTTCCTGAACATTCTTACCCAGTCCATACTTTTCAAAAATAGAATCCAGTTTTCGCTTTTTTTCCGGAGTTTTCTTTCCCTTACAGATCTGCTGCCCCACTTTCATAAGTGGATCCAGATAAGAAGTACTCTGCGGCACCAGAACAATCTCTTTCCCACGAAGCTGCTTTATCTTCTTTTCGGTAAGGTTTTCTCCACAATAATAAACCTCTCCCTCCATCGTAGCATTGTATGGCAAAATTCCCATGATTCCATGTGCCAGAAGGCTCTTTCCGGAACCCGATGATCCAACAACAGCCACTATCTCTCCTGCATGAACTGTGACGTTCAGATCTCGGATTACCGGAAGCTGTATCTGCTGTATCCCCCTCTGATACTGACAGAAAGATATCTGCATATGACTGATTTCCAGAATTTTTTCTCTCTCCAATTCACTGCCTCCTCTATTCATGCGCACTGGCCGGATCAAGCAGCCTGCGGAGATTTTCACCTGTAGTGTAAAAGCACACAACTGTAAGAATTAACATGATTCCCGGAAAGAGTGCAAGCCACCATTTACCGGTTGCCAGATATTTCATCGCTTCTGAAAGGATAATTCCTATGGCTGGCTGTTCATTTGACAGACCAAAACCAAGAAATGTAATGCCGGATTCATGAAGAATCGCGTGCGGAAAAAGCAGCACCAGTCCCACGATAAACTGTGGAAGCAGATGCGGAACCATATGTTTCATAGCAATATATAAGTTACTCTTTCCAAGCTTTCTGGCTGTTTTGATATAAATCTGCTCTTTTAACTGAAGCACTTCTCCTCTGATCAATCTTGCCAGAGAAGTCCAGTGTGTCAGTGCAACGCCCAGGATCACGCCTTTGAGCCCTCTTCCACATGCCACACAGATAAGAATCAGCAAAAGCATATGAGGAATTCCCATGATCAGATCAATAAACCATGTCACGATCGTATCTGCCGTTTTTCCCATTGTCGCTGACACAACCCCAAGGATAAATGCCATTACAGCACTAAATGTCGCTGCACAGACTCCTATAATAATACTGATAGATAATCCTCTTACTGTCCTTGCAAACATATCTCTTCCAAGCCAGTCTGTTCCAAATGGATATTTCAGACAAGGCGGAATATTCTTCCTGGAGAAGTCTGTTACCTTCGCAGCTTCGCTGCAAAAACTTCCGCCGACACAGACCGCTGCAAGAAATACGACCGCAATTACCAGCCAAATCACCAATGTCTTTCTGCGGTTCCACCTGCTCCTGATACCTTTTCCTGTCAGACTTTTAGTTTCGTGCCGTCTGTCTTTTGAGGATGCAGTTATATTTTTCATCTTCCCACACCCCCTTTGCGAACTCTCGGATCAATGACTCCATAAAGAATATTGGCGATCAGATTTCCGCCAAATACAAACAACGCACTGATCATGGTGATTGCCATCAAAAGCGGCATATCACTTCCAAGTCCTGCACTGACCGCAGCCTGTCCAAGTCCCGGATAAGAAAATACCTGCTCTACCAGAACCGAGCCACCAAAGATTTCACTGATAGAAGCAAACTGCAGTGTCATCGCCGGTCCCAGTACATTTCGAAATCCATGATTTCTGAAAATTTCCCAGTTACTTTCCCCTCTTGCCCTGGCAAAAAGTACATAATCGCTGTCACAGATATCTATCATTTTTTCTCTTGTATGCATAGCGATATTAGAGATTCCCGTGATTGACAAGGTCAGTGCCGGAAGAATTGCATGACGCACACGATCCAGAAATGTCACACCACTGGCCTCCACACCGATTGGAACACTCAGTCCTATTGGAAGAATCTTCAGCCATACGCCAAAAATCATCAGAAGCAGCATGGCAATCCAGAAAGCCGGTGTACTGGATATCATCAGACAATAACCTTTTATTATTTTATCAATTGGTTTTCCACGTTTCATTCCTGCCAGTACTCCAAGCAGGAATCCTATCAGCCCGGAGAGAATCCAGGCAATGATCATCAGAAACAGTGAATTGGCAAGTTTAACCGCAATCACTGTTGTTACCTTCTGACGATAAAGGAGAGATATTCCCATATCTCCCCTTACAAAATCTCTGAACCATGCAAGATAACGCTGCACCGGCGGCTGACCTACGCCCCAGTACTCTTCAAGCTTCGCAATCTGATCCTGACTCATACT
Source organism: Ruminococcus sp. AM22-13 (assembly GCF_003471165.1). Lineage (GTDB taxonomy): Bacteria > Bacillota > Clostridia > Lachnospirales > Lachnospiraceae > Blautia_A. Next base: position 144,922 of record NZ_QRIL01000004.1, read on the forward strand.
TCCGAGGGCAGCCTGCCCCACATTGGCCTTTAACGGATCAATGGGGGAAGCTGTCATAAGTGCAAATGCAACAATACTCACAGCAAACAGCAAAAATACCATCTTGATAAAATTCTTTAATATAAATTTTTCTGTTGTTCTGTTCAAGATATTCTTACTCCCATAATACTGTATCAACAAGTTTGTTCTTCGAATAATCTTGTCTGTACACTACACTTATTCCCATGTCCACTGATCTACATTGTTTACGATTGACCAGCCATGTCCATGCGGATGGATCTTCTGATCTGCAATCTTAAGACCATTTTTTACAAAGTACAGGTGATCGATGTTGCAAAGCCAGATCCACGGAATATCACCTTCCTGAGTAATTCCTGTTTCTCCATCCCACTGTGCTTTTTTCCAGAGATCATAAGAGCTTTCCAGATCACTGGCTGCGAGAGCTTCGTCCATGTATTTATCAACAGTTTCATTTGCATATGGAGAATATTCTGCCAGACCGGTTTCATCCATAGTATGATAAATATTATAAAGTTCCATCGGTGTATGTGCTCCCCATCCCCATACAAGAGGTTCAGATTCTGCTCTGGTATAAGCAGTATCCCAGTCAACACCCTCTGTGGTCACCTCGATTCCAAGTTCAGAAAGCTGATTCTTGCTGTCCTCTGCCAGTGCCTGACGAACGGAATCAGATGCCGGGTAAATCATGGTAAATTCTGCACGGACACCATCTTTTTCGCGGATTCCGTCATCGCCTGCTTCCCATCCTGCTGCATCGAGAATCTCGTTTGCTTTATCCTGGTCATATTCTACTTCTGTTTCTTCATTGTACCATGGCATTTTGTCACATACACTGTACGCCGGTGTTCCATATCCATTCAGTACATTCTGGATCATTTCATCACGGTCGATACCAATGTTGATCGCACGTCTGACTTCTACATCACTGGTAAAATCATTTCCATAAGTTACTCCGTCAATTTCCTCTGCTGCCGTTGCAGGAAGATTAAATCCTCGGTTATCAACTGTCTGAACGCTGAACAGATCATAACCATCTACAGACATATCGGAATAGGAAGCAGCTGTATGTGCCACATCCACAGTACCGGACTGAGCAGCTGCCAGTGCCGCATCCTCTTCCATGAAAAGTACGGTTACTTTTTTCATCGTTGGTGCTTCTCCATAATAATCCGGATTTGCCTCAAAGATTACCTGTTGTCCCTTGTCCCACTGTTTCATAATATAACGTCCGGAACCGATTGGATTCTGTCCATAATTTTCATCATATGCATGTTCCGGAACAATACCAACGATTGCCATGGTATAAGGCCATACTGCAAACGGTGTGTTCATATGGAATTCTACCGTTGTATCATCTACTGCCACTGCTTCTTTCAGCATGGAAAAATCATTGACAGAGCTGTTATCACGGCAGTTATTATAGGTAAATGCCACATCTTCTGCAGTCAGTGGTTCCCCATCTGTAAACTTTACGTCATCACGGATCTTTACCGTCCAGGTAAGACCGTCCTCACTCACTGAATAATCAGTTGCCAGATCCATTCCGATGGATAGATCCGTATTCGTAACGGTCAGGGTACTCTGGATCAGAGGCTCATGTACATGTTCTCCTGCGCCCCATCCGTATGCCGGGTCAAAACCTGATTCTGGTTCTGATGTTGTCGGCATGGTAACAATTACCTCATCTTTCACTGCACTTTCTTCCTGAGCAGCCCATACAGTTGCAGATTCTCCCACAAATATTGCTGTCATACATACCGCTGTCAAAATTGCCAGTAACTTTCTCTTCACTACCTTCGTTCCTCCTTTTATTCTTCATTTGCGCACAAATGAGTAGCAGAGTCAGTGTAACATTTTTTACCATACTGCATAAGCACCCCAGGGGGATATTTACCCATTCATATATTGCATGTCTTACAGTATTTTTTTCATATCTGGAAATCCCCCCGGGAGGCTTGTACTTCAGGAACATTTTGATAAAATATAATCAGCACAGCGAGATAAACGCTTCCACAAATCAGTTTTATACTCGTTGCAACCGGCGCAAAGATTTGTGCCGGTTACCAGGTAAAGTGCACAGACCTCCACACAATGTGCATCATCGAAAAAGTCATAAAACCATAAAAAAGTACTTCTATCCGCAAGAAGTACTTTTTTATGTAAATATATACTTGTCAAACAGTCTATAGAAAATCAATAAAATGTATTGAAAAATTATTCCCGTTGTCTATAAGCTCCAAAATAACAAACTGCTACATTTTTACAATACCGAGTCAATTAATTTTTTCGTATAGTCCATCTTCGGATGATTAATGATCTCATCCGGTGTTCCACTTTCTACGGTTTCTCCATGATAAAGTACAAGGACACGGTCACAGAATGCCTGAACAAGTGCCAGATCATGACAGATTAAAAGAAAAGAAAAATTTTCTTTCTGCTTCAGTTCCATCAACAATTTCAGAATCTGTTTCTGCACTGTTACATCAAGAGCACTGGTGGCCTCATCGCAGATAAGGACAGACGGCTCGACTGCCAGTGCTCTGGCAATGGCAGCTCTCTGACATTGGCCTCCGCTTACCTGATGTGGATAGCGGTCTGCATATTCTTTATCCAGTCCGCATCTCTCCAGAAGTTTTTCAACTCTCTCACGGGTTTCTTTACGGCTCAGTCCCATATTCCGAAGGCTCTCACCGATTCCATCTCCTAATGTACGTCTTGGATCAAAAGACTCCATCGGCATCTGAAATACCATCTGGATATCTTTGTAAACTTCGCGGAGTTCTTTTCCCTTTACATTCGTGATATCTTTACCTTTCAGAATCACATTTCCTTCCGTAATGCTCTGCAGATGCGTGATCATCTTTACGATCGTACTTTTACCAGAGCCAGACTCTCCCACAATTCCAAGGCATTCTCCTTGTCTGAGTTCAAAACTGACATCATCCACCGCAGTCATTGATTTTTTTCCAGATATAAACACTTTTTTGAGATGCTGTGCTTCTAGAATTACATCATCCACCTTTTAAATCCTCCCTGGTTCCATTTTTATTCTGCATCGCGCTTCAGATGAAGCACAGAATTCATCAGCTTCTGAGTATAATCATCCTGCGAATGATCCAGAACCTTTTCAGTCTCCCCATAGTCCCTGACCAGACCTTTTTTAAGCACCAGAATCCTGTCGGCCATCTTTCTTACCACTCCGATATTATGGGTTACCAGAATCATTGCCGTATGATATTCTTTTCTCATCAGGAGAAGCTCTTCCACTACCTGCTTCTGCACTGTCACATCAAGGGCACTGGTCGGTTCATCTGCAAGAAGTAGATTCGGATGCATGATCATGGCTGTACAGATACCCACACGCTGATTCATTCCACCCGAAAGTTCAAAAGGGTAACTGTCCAGTACACGGTTTCCGTCCTCCAGACCGATTTTTTTCATAAGGGAAGCGGCACGCTGACGTGTTTCTTTTATTGTTATTTTCTCATGTTCGGATACTGCTTCATGAATCTGCACGCCAATTGTCCGTACCGGACACAGGGCCGCCTTACAGTCCTGAAATACCATACCGATCTCTGTTCCCAGATATTTGCGGAGATTTTTCTCTCTCATCTCTGTAAGATTCTCTCCTTTATACCAGATATCGCCTCTGGTAACCATACCTTCTTCTCCCAGAAGGCCCATGATTGCCTTGATGATCGTACTTTTTCCACTGCCGGACTCTCCCACGATTCCAAGGATTTCCCCCTGTTTCAGTTCAAAACTGACATCACTGACTACCTGTTTTCCATTATAACTGATAGTCACATGCTCTACACGAAGCAAAGAATTGTTCATATATGCTTTATCTCCTTAGCATTTCTACCGTCATCCTGTTACAAACTATTTCATTCCCGCAAGATTACTTTTACAAGAACATCCCCAGATTCATACAGTCAGCATAAACCTGGGGATGCAATGATTTACGAGTATATCATCGGGCACACAATAGATTTTAATTTTTTATTCCACATCCAGATCTGCCGTAATTTCATAATAATCACACGGATGAGCTGCCATACCCGTAACATTTGATTTTGTCACAATTCCCATGTTCAGATGAGATACAAAGAAATATGCATCATCATCCAGAATTTTCTGCTGAAGTTCTATTGCCAGTTTTCCTCTCTCATCTGTATCAAAAGTCTGATGAAGCTGCTCGGTCAGTTTTGTAACTTCATCATTCTGATAATTTCCGTAGTTTTTTGCACCGGTTACTGTACTTGTAAAGAAATACTCCGGATCTCCGGTAGGTGCTGTAGTAAGCGAACTTACATAAACATCAAAATCTCCGCTTTCCGCAAAAGTTTTATGATCAGCTGTATTATTCACAACCACATCAATTCCGATATCTTTCAGAGTTGCCTGTGCATACTCTGCAAGTTTCGGCTGCTCCAGGCGAGTCGGATAAGTCAGCCAGTTGATCGTCAGTTTCTGTCCGTCTTTATCTACATATCCGTCACCATCGGTATCTGTCCAACCTGATTCCTCCAGCAGTTCTTTCGCTCCATCCGGATCATAAGATACAGTCTCTACTGCATCATTTCCGTAAGAGAAACTGCCTGGAAATGCTCCTTTTGCCGGCAGTCCACGTCCTTCCATGATTACAGAGCAGAATCCTTCCTTATCAATTCCCATTTCAATAGCCTTACGTACATTCTGATCCTGTACGATTTCAGAGTCCATGTTAAACTGACCAAAGAAACATCTGCTGGTAGCACAGGAATTGATCGTATAATCGGAATTTCCGTCAAACAGTGAATAATTGTCATACTGAAGTCCATAAGTTCCCTGAATATCGCCTGTCTGCAAAGCTGCTGTCAGTGCACTTCCATCTGCAAAAGATTTTACAGTAATTTTATCTACCTTTACTTCTCCGCCCCAGTAATCTTCATTCTTTACCAGATCAATCTGTGTAGGCGTAACGTTTGTAGCGATATATGGACCAGTTCCTGCTACATTTGCAGAACCGCCTTCCCCCTGAACACCATATTCCATATCAATGATTGCGCCATATGGATCACCCAGATAATTGATGATTGCCGGACATGGCTCAGTTGTATAAATAGTCAGGGTCAGACCATCAGCATCTATATGATCGACCTTCAGATCATACGGCGCGCGGTCATGGACTGCAAGCAGATCATCCAGACACTCTTTCACTGCCTCTGCATCCATCGTACGTCCACTTGAGAATTTTACGCCATCACGAAGTGTGATCTTTACTGTAGTATCATCTACAAATTCATAATCTGTTGCCAGCCATGGCTCTACTTCCATGTTGTCATTGTATTTGAAAAGTGTCTCTCCAACGCCATAACGAAGCGCACTCCATCCGGAATAGTTATCATGCGGATTAAGGCCTGCATCTCCCATTTCTTCACTGTATCCGGTTGTTCCGTATACAAAAGTTTTCTCATCAGCTGCAAATGCAGTTGTAGAGAAGCCAGCTGCCAGCATGGCTCCTGTAAGTAACATAGCAATCACTTTTTTCTTCATAGTTCTTTCCCTCCGTTGTTTAGTTCTTTGTTTTAGCTCTTTGCTTTGGATCCATATAATCTCTCAGTGTATCTCCAAGAAGATTAAATATCATAACAGTAATAAAAATTGCGGCACCGGGAGCCAGCACCATCCATGGTGAGATCTGAAGCATACTTCTTCCATCGTTGATCATACTTCCCCACTCTGCTGCCGGAGGCTGGACACCAAGCCCCAGAAAAGAAAGTCCTGCAAGTTCCATCATCATGGTTCCGATATCAAGAACCGCTGTGACAAGAATCTGTCCCGCAATATTAGGTAAAACATGCTTAAATAATATTTTCGGCGTACTGCTGCCAGACATCCTTACTGCCATCAGATAGGCAGAATCCTTCTGTGCCAGTGTCAGTCCTCTTGCAAGTCTCGCAAACTTTGGCCATCCGATTACTGCCAACGCAATCACCGCATTATGAATGCCACCTCCAAGAACTCCGGCAACAGCCAGTGCAAATACAAGGCTTGGAAATGCCAGAAACAAATCTGAAATACGCATCAGAAGCGTATCTGCGATTCCACCACACCAGCCACAGACAATACCAATCACAGTTCCCACAACAGTAACGATTGCAACCAGTAAAAGTGTCGCATAAATACTCGTCGTACTTCCTACCAATACACGAGAGAACATATCTCTTCCGTATCTGTCCGTTCCCAGAATATGTTCCGCTGAGGGAGCTTTCTGTGCCTGCAGAAGATCCTGTGCATACGGATCATACGGACAGAGTTTTCTCGCAAAAACAGCAATGATAAGTAAAATAACCGTAAGCGCTGTAAAAAAAATCAGCTTCTCTCTGATATGATTTTTCTTTACCTTCTGTTTACGGACACTGATTTTTTTCTCATTGATCCGATTTTCACTCATGCCTGATCACCCCCTAATCTCACGCGGGGATCCATATAGTGATACAAAATATCCGTAACAAGATTAACCACAACATAGATGATTGCCATCCATGCAACATAAGCCTGAACGATCGGATAATCTCTCATGGTAATGGCGTCTACTGCCATTTTTCCAACACCATCCCACATAAAAATTGTTTCTACTATCGTAGTTCCACCCAGAAGGCTTCCTATGGAAAGTGCCAGGAGTGTAATGATCGTAAGCATGGAAGATTTCATTACGTTTCTCCACACGATTACACTTCCACGCACGCCTCTTGCCCTGGCTCCTGCCACATAATCCTTATTCAGTTCTTCAAGAACTGCCGCTCTTACCTGCCTGGTATACTTAGAAGCCATAGCAATTGCCAGAGTCAGAGTCGGAAGTACCAGACTCAGCGCAATGTTATCTGTAGTAATTACCGGAAGCCATCCTAACTTAATAGAAAAGAAATACATCAATACCAGTGCCGCAAAGAAATTCGGCATGGAATTACCGATGAAACTGACGAAACGTATCACATAATCGCTCCACCGGTTATGCTTTACTGCTGACAAAATTCCCAAAGGAATCGAAATAATCATGGTAAGCAATACCGATGATACCGTCAGAAGAAGGGTTGCCGGAAGTTTCTCTACAAAAGTATCATAAACATCCTTTTTTGATACATAGCTCACGCCCATATCCCCGGTTACCATTCCTGCAAACCATTTCCCATACTGGACGAGGAATGGCTGATCCAGTCCATATTCCGCTCTGGTCTTATCAATTACTTCCTGGGAAACCGCTGTTCCGGCATTTTCATACATATAAGTGACAGCATCTCCCCCTGCCAAACGCATCATGGCGAATGACAAAAAAGTAATTCCGATCAGAACCGGAATCAACTGAAGAAGTCTTTTTAAAACATATTTTATCATAGGTTCTCCTTTTGTATGTTCTGGTTTCTGACATTACGTCTACCCGAACATTCTGCGGAATATTACCAATAAGCATCTTACTGAATAAATTTTTTTATTTTTTCTACCTGCATAACCGTATTGAATCCGCACACTCAAATTAACAGATAAAGTCTAACAAAAGCCAAAAAGGCACACAACCCCAGGGGAGGGTTGTGTGCCATTCTTAGTTTGAATACTTTTACGGCATTCTGGAATATGTCAGTTTACAGGCTGACATTCGTAAAATACTTCATTGTATACTTTTATACCAGATCTTTTTCTGTAACTTAGTCTACTCTGATCAGCTTTTAGGAAGTCTTTCTTTTAAAAATTCCAGAAACTCTTCTATACTCTCATCTATTTTCTCACCCTTATGGAGAATATATCCGAAAATAACCTTATTATCGCCAAGTTCCAGCGGGATTCCCGGTGTAGTTCCTGTCTTGTTTTCTGAGAGATAACTTCCACTCATATTTGAAACCTTACTGTTCTTAAGCATTTTTTCCATAATATAATCGCTGTTCGTCAGCACAGAAATATCAATATCTTTCCATTGAAATGCTTCTTCCTTCACTGCGCCAATATCAAAAAACTCGTCCTGATAATTCTGTATGAAACGGATTCCTTCCAGATCCTCCAAATTCGCACTTGCCTTACCGGAACCGTAAAGTTGTGTCAAACGTCCTGGGTACAGAATCAGATTTGTTTCATACATAGGTATAAACTGCATTTTATTCTTTGCAAGTTCATGCAGGAAATTCTCCTTCTGGTGACTCAAGATATATACAAATCCAATATCATCCATATAATCCCTGACTCGTTCCATCACACTGCGCACACCTGCTGTTGTCAGTTGAAAATGGTATCTTTTTTCAAATGTTTCATTATAAAACTCTACAAATTGATTGGCAAACCAGGAACTTGGATTCATGGAAATCCGAATCCATTTCGTCATTCCACGCGATGCCATATTCTCAAGAACATCTATCTCATTTATAATTTTCGACGCGTACTGATAAACTTTCTTTCCCTGTACCGTCAGACGGATTCCTCTTGGAAGCCGTTCGAAAAGCTGCATTCCAAGTGTATCTTCCAGACCTTTGATTACCTTGCTGACACTCGGCTGTGTTGAATATAGATTTTTGGCCGCCTCACTGAACGATCCGGTCTGCGCACATACCACGAAATACTGTAACTGTTTTAAATCCATTAATGTAGGCTCTCTTTCTGGTTTATTTTAAATTCTCCCAGTCGATTCTTTCATTTCTGTTTCTTGTCCTGTTCTGACGGACGCAACTGATTAAAAGGAACAGCCAGAGACATCTTTACCCAGTCATCTTCCTTATATAACGGGCGCTGTTCTCCCATAAGATTTCCTTTTTCCTGTCCCAGGCACATGGTCAGTAAATCCCGGACTGTTGCAGATTTCAGGTTATCATCAATATTCTCCGGCATATCTCCTGAAAATGCTTCTGTAAGCTTTTCATTCAGATCAATCAAACCTTCCTGAACAGCAAAACCAACTGCACAGGATGTAAAGCTTTTCGTTGCAGAATAGATATTTCTCCTGCATTCAGACTCACTGTGCCACTCTGCTGCCAGTTCTCCGTCTTTTGTAATTTTAATTCCAAGAACGTTAAGATTCTTTGCTACTTCTATAAATTCAGAAATATCCATATCAAAGGCCCTCCTGTTAATTTTCTTATGATATATTCGTATTATTATATAACACATTCTTATTCTGAGGCAAGGTATAAAAATTCCCCTTGCTTTTTATAATTAAAGCAAGGGGAAAAGAAAATACATATGTTCCTTTTTGGCTAAACCCTATTTCGGTTCCGATTTAACCACGATTATTTATTTAATCCTTTATCAGAAATCAACTTCTGTTCCATAATATGTGCATGTCAGGAGTTTTTCCATATTTGCCGGATCGATTGCTCTTGGATTTGAGCCGGTGCATGCATCACCTACTGCAAGTTCTGCGATCTTTGCAACTTTTTCCTTGAACTCATCTTCCTGAATTCCAAAATCTTTTAATGTTTTTGGGATATTTAATCTTACATTGAATTCATCAATTTTTTCACAGAGACTGTTGATCAATGCCTTCTGGCATGTTCCTTCCAGTCCCATTCTTCTTGCGATTTCTGCATAACGCTCTGCCGCTACAGGATCTTTCGCATTATATTTAATTACATATGGAAGATAGATTGCATTTGCACATCCATGTGGAATATGACCTGTAGAAAATGCAGCTCCTGTTTTGTGAGCCATTGAATGAACAATACCAAGCAGCGCATTGGAAAATGCCATTCCTGCCAGACACTGTGCATAGTGCATCTGCTCACGTGCTTCCATATTTTTATTATAAGATGCCGGAAGATATGTCAGCACCATCTCGATTGCCTGCAATGCAAGCGGATCCGTATATGGACAGTGTAAAGTAGAAACATATGCTTCAATTGCATGTGTTAATGCATCCATTCCAGTATACGCTACCTGTTTAACTGGAAGTCCTTCTACCAGCTCCGGATCAACGATTGCCACATCTGGTGTGATATTAAAATCTGCCAGAGGATATTTAATTCCTGTATTATAATCAGTAATTACAGAGAAAGCTGTAACTTCTGTAGCTGTTCCTGATGTGGATGGAATTGCCGCAAATCTGGCTTTCTGTCTTAATTCCGGGAATCCAAAAGGTGTAATAAGATCTTCAAATTTTGTATCCGGGTATTCATAAAATGTCCACATTGCTTTCGCTGCATCAATTGGTGATCCACCGCCCATAGCTACGATCCAGTCCGGCTGAAATTCCTGCATTACTTTTGCACCTTTCATAACCGTTTCTACTGATGGATCTGGTTCAACACCTTCAATCAACTGAACTTCCATTCCGCCTTCTTTTAAATAATTAACTGCTTTGTCCAGAAATCCCTGACGTTTCATGGAACCACCGCCAACAACAAGGACTGCCTTCTTTCCTTTTAAATTTTTCAGTTCTGCCAGACATCCTTTTCCATGATAAATGTCTCTTGGTAATGTAAATCTTGCCATTGCTGTTCTCTCCTTTAAAATTATGCCAGTTTACATGCTGCTGCAGAAGGCACTCACCTCTTCTGTCAGTTCGCATTATATCATTGTTAATTTTATAACGCAATAGTATTTTGAATTATTTTAATATTTGATATTTTTTGTCATTTACTCTATATTATTATCATATATCTGCTATTTTTCTATCATATGTCTGCTATTGTGCCAATATTTTCCATGTATTATTTGTTTATTTTTTAACATTTTTTTAAAATTATAAACATCTCAATCCTGTTCTTATAAATCAAGAAATCGTATACTGTATAACATATAAACAAAAAAAGCCAGAAACACAACCTACCGTTGCATCTCTGACTTCCCGTTCTGTAAATTTATTTTTGTCTCTACAAATTACTCAGCCTTGTTGTCCGTTCGCCTGACGAATCATTATTTAATATCCATGCAAATGCTTTCGCAGTTCTTATATCTGCTTCTTTAAAGTGGTTTCCTTTATTCCATTCCAGTATACAATTAATTCCATTTTCCAGTAAACAGCGATATTCCTCTTTGATGCAGTTACCGATTTGTGCAATAACAGGATTTCTTGTCTTTTCTTCTCTATCTCCGAGACTTAAATAAACGTTCTGACTTTTCATCTTATATGTCTTCATATAGTCAATGAAGCCAGGAAACCATACAGATGGGGATGCTGCTGCAACACCTGAGAATATATCTGTCTGGCAGGCTACCCATAACGCAAATAATCCTGCAAGGGAATATCCACCTATATAATATTTTCTGTTTTTATCTGCGCAAAGTGCGATAATATTCTCTAACGTCTTTGACGCACCACCACAAAAATCCTCCGTCTTAAATACCGCCGGTGCTTTCCATGGAGACAGATCATCATTCCAGTTTTCTACCTTTGTCGCAATAAATCTGAATTCCTTAGAAGTCCTTTTTTCAATTTCTCTGACCTCATTCTCAAGACTTGCCATTTCATGTTCACCCGTTGGCTGAATCAGAACAGTATCTGCTTCTGGATTTCCATATTCATATGTGATCATCTTCTACCTGCCAATTCTTTTATCACAATTTCTATCCCGCCTGTTGGTGCGCAGAATCTCGGATCGCGTTTTTTACAGTTTGCATATGCTTCTTCCAGGTCAAACCATTCTACGGTTTCCACTTCTTCTTTCTGGAGAACCAGCTTTGTCTCATCTACAGGCTGACTGTAAATATACACAAAAGCGATTTCATTATCCCGGAACATTTTTCCGTAGAATTCTTTCTCATAGGATATACGAAAATTTCCGGCAAATTCCAGTTCCTGCGGCTGTGCACGGATTCCCAGTTCCTCGTGAAACTCACGTAATGCCGATTCCAGAGGCTCATCACCTGCCTGGATATGTCCCGCTGATGAGGTATCAAACATTCCCGGAAAGGATTCTTTATTCATAGCCCTTTTCTGCATAAGAACCTGATATCTGCCATTTACTTTCCGCACGATCCAGATATGTGCTGTCCTGTGGCGGATTCCCTGTGAATGAGCAATCGAACGCTCAACTTTTTCCCCTGTTGGATTTCCCTGTTCATCTACAATATCTATGTATTCCATTTGTTATTTCTCCAGTTAATTTTATTTTTTCATTTATTACTTTACAAGTTTAATCCTTAGAGCAGGGATACGCAATAAATATTCTGTAATTTAATCGAAAAGTAATTCCACTGACAGACCCGGAAACCAATGTCACTTATCATCTAATCAGCCGCAAAGAACATAAAAATTTACTTCCATTTTAACAGGAGTGCCGAATTAATAATTACAAGTACTGAACCGGCATTGTGTACCAGTGCTCCAACTACAGGGTTCAGAATTCCCGTAATAGCAAGAACGATTGCCAGAAAATTCAATGCCATCGCGGACGCAATGCTTGATATGTCCTTCCAGAACTACTTTTCCACATCCATGTAATGCAGATTTCGCTGCATTGATCTGTGAAAGGACATCTTCACATGGAATATCCTCATCAATCATACGGTCAATTGCCTGTACCTGTCCGATGATTTTCTTTAATCTGCGGTGTAAATTATCAGTATCCATACACTGTTTCATATCCGACCTCCTGTTTACGGGGATATTTATCAAAAAATATCTGTAATTTGTTTTACTGCTTTCTTTTTTAACTATAGCAATTATCTGTTATGTCTCTTTTTTTGTCAAGTATTGACCTTGCCAGACTCATACTATTCCCCGTTTTTTTGTTCACATTTTCACTAATCCAATCAATCTGATACGAAAAAGAACCGCCTTTTTTTAGTCCTATAATCAAACTTTATTCAGGATACCTGTAGATTGTAAGAACAGTACCAGCATAATAATTGGCATCAGATATTTGATCATAACTATATACAGTTTCTTTCGCCCGAAGTGTTTTCCACCTCGCTCCATTTCTTCCACGATCCAGCTTGGTTTCATAACCCAGCCGATAAAAATAGCCGACAACAGTGCAATGAAAGGCATCATAAAACTGTTGCTGATGTAGTCCATAATATCCAGCAGCTGTCCGATGCTTCCGTTTGGCAGCATAACCTCAACATAGAAAACGCTATAACCCAGTGCAATAACAGCAGTTGCAACCAGATAAATAATGGACAGAACTCCCGTTGTTTTTTTACGTTCTGTATGGAAAATCTCCATACAGTTAGCGGTAATGGATTCCAGAACCGAAATACAGGAAGTCAGTGCCGCAAAAGCTGCAAGGACAAAGAAAAGAAGACCTATGATTCTTCCCGCAACACCCATTCGATAAAACACCTTTGGCAAAGAAATAAACATCAGTCCAGGACCTGCTGCCATTCCGTCCACGCCAAAAAATACATATACAGCCGGAATAATCATAACTCCCGCCAGAAGTGCAACACCAGTATCCATAACTTCGATCATTGATACGGATTTTCCCAGATCAACCTCCGGTTTTACATAAGAACCATAAGTAATCATAATTCCCATTGATACGCTCAATGAGAAGAACAACTGGCTCATCGCATCCAATGCAATCTGCAGAAATCTTGATACCGTCATGCCAGACCAATTCGGAGTCAGATAGACCTTTAATCCCTGCATACCTGTTCGGATACTTCCATCATCCGCTGTACTTTTTAGTGTCAGGGAGTAAATAGCGATTCCAACCACAATCACTAACAGTATCGGCATCATAGTTTTGGACACACGTTCAATTCCTTTTTCCACACCGTTATATACAATAAAGGACGTAATCAACATAAAAATTAATCCATACCACACAGAACCAGGTTCTGTGATAAATGATGTGAAACAGTTGTCCTGTGCTGCTGTTTCCACATTTCCGGTTGCAAACAGCAAGATATATTTGAGTATCCAGCCGCCGATTACGGCATAGTATGTCATAATCAGAACAGGTACAAAGAAGGTGATCACACCAAGAAATTTCCATTTCCGATTCATACTTTCATAGGCATAAATCGCACTCTTACCAGTTCTGCGTCCAATGGCGATATCGGTGGTCAACAGCACAAAGCCGACCGTAAAAATCAACACCAGATAAATCAGCAGAAAAACACCGCCGCCATCCTTTGCTGCCAGAAAAGGAAATCTCCAGAGATTGCCCACTCCAACTGCACTCCCGGCCGCCGCAAAAACAAATCCGAGCTGCCCTGTAAAACTACTTTTTTTCTTCATTTACTTTTCCCCATTTCATTACTTAACTTGACGTATACCAATCATAACCTTAAAATAGTAATAAATAAATATAAAGTTATTTATTTTATACTTTATTTTTTTTTATCTTATAATACCAGAGTCAAAAGTTAGGAGTAAAAAGCTTTTGATTCTAATATCATCTTATAATGCGAAAGGGATAAGTCATGGACACTTTCAATTACCGTGTATTTCTTACGATAGTTCAATACAACAGCTTTCAAAAAGCAGCGGAGCTTCATAATGTTACACCTCCCGCGATCAGCCATATTATAAAGCAGATGGAACAGGAATTTGGGGGCACTTTATTTATTCGAAACCGACGCGGTGTCACTCTGACCACCACTGGTGAAAGTATTTTGCCACTGATTTCCTCCATAATCCAAAAAGAAGATATGCTGTTTCAATATTTGTCAGATTTGAATGGTCTTGAGAAAGGTCATGTCCGTCTTGGAATTTTTAATTCCATGTGCAGATATCTGCCTGATCTGATCTACGGCTTCAAGGCACAATATCCCAACATTACTTTTGAAATCTATCAGGGGTCTTACGAAAATATCATTGATTGGCTGAAAACCGGAGTGGTTGACATCGGTTTCCTGTCTGAGACAGTGAACCCGCATTTTCCTTTTTATCGGATTTTCGCTGATCCGCTGATGTGCATTTTACGCAAAGGGACTAAAACTGCATCTGATTCTGAAATTTCACTTGAAAGTCTTGCAGATGTACGCTTTATCATGCAGCGTGAATCCTGCGATGCGGATGCCAGTCGTATTATAGACAAACTGAATCTCGATGTCCGCACCGTATGCCATGTGGTAGATGATAAAACAACGGTTGAAATGGTCAAAGCCGGATTTGGCTTTGCAATCATGCCGCTTCTGACCATGTATGGTTTTGAAAATGAAGTAAAAATGCTACCCATCTCACCAGCGGAAGAACGTGTCATTGGCGCATGTGTCCGGGATATGCATGATTTGGCCCCGGCAGTCAGAAAAGTGCTTGAGTTTATTAGAAACTATGACTATGGGAAGGTTTATTAAAAATTACTTGTCCACCTGCAATTTTTCTCTTTTAATCTTTCAGTACTTTTCTAATCCTCTTCAGCATCTTGTCGATTTGGATAGGTTTCGCAAGATTCTAAATGGAGAAACCGGCATATTGTGTCATATAAAGTTCATGATATTTACCCTTTCTCTCCAGTAGTTCTTCGTGTGTTCCACATTCGACTATTTCACCATGATCCATTACAACAATCATGTCTGAATCTCTGATTGTGGACAGACGGTGGGCAATTACAATACTTGTGCGCCCTTGCATAGCTATCTGAATTTTTTCTCTGTGCGTGTATCTACATTAGATGTCGCCTCGTCCAGAATCAGTATCTTAGGATCCGCAACAAATGCACGGGCTATCGCAAAAAGCTGACGTTGTCCCTGACTGATATTATCTCCCGCGCCATATAATACAGTGTCATATCCTTGCGGAAGACGTTTTACCATATCCAGGCATCGACTCATCTCTACAGCCTTTTCCAGTTGAGCCTCCGTAGCACTTTCGTTGCCATATTTCAGATTACTGCGTATGGTATCTGAGAATATACATGATTGCATTCACAATTGGGTTCATGAACGCAAAAATCACAAGGGTCTGCAACTGTGTCTTTATAAGTTCGTCATTGGCTTTTCCAAAACGTGCCTTCTCATATATTTCACGCACACATGCCTTAATAATTCTAATACCTGAAATATCCTCCTGCATGATTGCATTGATATCATCCAACTTTCCCTGTAGTTGCGAAACAAAGGATTTGCCTTACACAGACATATGATAAGCGTACCTACAAGAAAAGGAAACGCACACAACACAATCAGCCCAAATCTGGAATTCAGGCGCCACATGCAGAATATACTTCCGAATGTAAGCATCATTGTTCTAATCATTCCTCTGACAAACTGCGATACGAAATTTTGTACCTGTGTAATATCATTTGTCACCCGCGTCACAAGAGAACCGCTTCCAAAATAGTTCATCTGAGGGAATGAAAATCTCATTATTTTACGAAAACAATCCTTCCGCATGTCATTTCCTATGTTTTGCCCTGACATATGAACGAAAATATTGTTGAGTGAACCGCAAAGTCCTCCAAACAATCCTACATCCGACTTACCAAAGGGCACACCCCCAAGCTTCTCGCATGCGTGTGCAAGCTTGGTCTCCTGATGATCAAATGCAGCTTTTGCGCTGTCAAAAATGCTACTTCCTCCAGATGTACTTTTTAAACCGCCTAAAGGAATCAATCGAAACAAATTTTTCAAATGGTACTGCAGGCTCACGAGAAAGAATATCATACAGTGTCATTGCTTCATTGTAATCTGCTTCGATGCCATTGTCTGCACGCAGGATAAGCCCGCTTTTTACATTAATGGTGTAATCTCTTGCAATAAAACGAACATAAATAACTTCATCATTTATATCAAGATGCCATTTTTCTGCTGCCAGTGCAAGATTTCCTTGTGCAAATACATCTTGCATTTGATGTTTCATAATCCCATAGTTGGATTCTTTTCTCATATTTCTTTCCTCATATCTGCCAAAGTTTTCCTATACACTACGTTTTATTATTTTTCTTTATCCACAAGTCGGATAATATTTCGCTCAATCTCTCGCATTACGCTGATGAATACTTCATCACTCTGACCTGTCGGATCCTGCAGTCCCCAATTTTCATCGAAAGCTCTGCCGATATACGGGCACCCTACATCACAGCCCATCGAGACAGCAATATCCGGAACAGGTATCTTATCAAATGTTTTACTGTACTGTGTCTGTTCCATATCAATATCGTACAGTTCTTTCATCAGGCGCACCGCATCCTGATTGATCTGGGGCTTTGTTTCCGTTCCTGCGGAATAGCATTCAAACACATCTCCTGCAAGTTTTTTCCCAAGTGCTTCTGCAATCTGGCTTCGGCAGGAATTGTGAACACAGATAAATGCAAGTTTTTTCTTATTCATGGAATTTCTCCTTTGATTTATTAGCAATTTTTACAAGTGTTAACATTGCTGATACTTCCACTTATTGCAGCACCCACTGCCGCTTCCTCTTCGTATTCCGCTAGAACAAGTTCTGCTCCAAACATTTCCTCAACAATTTCACAGAGTACTTTATTTTTTCTGAGGCCGTTTCCCGAGCCTGTTATATGTTTTACTTCGATATCAGTTCCGTTGTGAATGGTCTGATACATATTGTAAAGTTCTCTGCTCATTCCCTCCAGAACTCCATAGGTGAAGCTTTCCGGTGTGAAGTTATCAGAGAACAGATTCGTAATACTGCCGCCAAGTTCCGGGCTGACTCTTGTGCCATCGAATGTGGTTTCTATTTTAAGTCTTCTGTTCTCTAGCTGTCTGGCATCAAATTCTTTTCCTTTTTCCGCCATTGTTTCCATTATTTTGTATAATGGCTTATCCTGCCCTGTTGCTTCTTTTACAAATTTTCTGAAAAAGTTTTCAAGTAACGCATATGCTTTTCCACCACATAAAGACGCACCAGCCAGCAGATATTTTCCATTCAGAAAAGGTCTTGCTTCGATTCCATCTTTTTCAAAATACCAATCAGAAAGAATGGAAATCTGTCCACCTGTTCCCATGTTTACAAGTAAGGTATTACTCTTATTTCCTACTGAACCGAGGAAGCTTGCCTGATTATCGCCTATTGCGGCTGTCACTGTACAGTTTCGATATGTACCCAGTTTTTTCACATCAGTGCAAATCTCTGGCAGCCACTTTTCTTCAATTCCCATTTCATTTAGTTTTTCTGTTTCAAAACACATCTTACGTCCGTTAAAGAAGCCGAAGCTTGCAGCGTTGCTGACATGCACAAGCGGTACTTGTCGTCCTGTCAGGCACATTCCAAGATAATCCATAATCGTACAGAAACTTGTCGCTGATTTCGGAATCAAGCTATGTCTCATATTGTAAATGTGCGTAACCAGCCCATATCCAGATGCTGTTTTTAACTTACACTTTTGTTGGATTTCCTCTATCAGAGATATTCCTTTGGTTTTCTTTATTTTAACTTCATTTATTTTCTCTTCTCCGATTTCATCATAAGCATTTTCTTTTTCACCACAAGAATCTCCATTTTCGCTATAAAGATTCCCTCGTTCATCCTGCCATGTATACAACGGACTGACACATTTTCCATTCTTATCAATGTACACAATTCCATGCATCTGCCCGGTAAGTCCGATTCTCTCGACATCCTGATATTTATCTAAAAAATAGTCTGTTAAATTCTGAGCCTTTTTTACTATCTGTTCTGCATCCTGTATTCGTTCCCATTCGTGTTCTGTTGGGATAAAACAGCCATTTTCTATAGTCTTTGCCTCAACAATTTCCAATTTTTCTTCTGCTTTAGTTGTTATTTGACCTTCTACTTTATTCTCCAGAACAACACCGCTGATTGTTGTTGTTCCAATATCAATTCCAATTATTTTCATAAAACAATCCCTTCATTCATCATTCATAAAAACCCTATTAATTTAGATAATATAAAAAAATGCAAAACCTATCGCCTATGGTTCCATGCTGATTGAATCTGCACTTGGTATCGTAGCTCTGATCGCAGTTGGTATGGTATTTGATAAATATACAGGCGGAGCTTTCGGTGGTCCTCCGGCAGCATTTGCAGCAGGTATCGCTCTCATGGCCGTCTGCGCATGGCTTGGACAGGCAGGAAAGAACAATAAAATGTTCTATGTCCCAATGGTATTTATGCTTGCAGCAACACTCTGCAGCCTGCTTATCACTGTAAAAAATAAGATCGTTATAATCGGTGCAGGACAGGCTCTCTGGGGTGACTGGTTCCAGCTTATCTTTGCGGCAGCGATGGCTATTCTGGCTCTCTTCCTTGTAGCTGAAGGAATCCAGACATTTAAGAAGCAGAAACTTTCCAAAGCCTCTGCATAAAACTAACCTGAGACTTCACTTCAGATTATTTCTGAAGCAACTCTCTTAAAGCCAAAATTTATTTAAGAGATTACAATTGTACGCTTCCAGACATACATAAAAATGGGCTGTCGGGAAATAGACAGCCCATTTTTTACAGTTTTATTATCCCGCCAGATGCAACATTTCCAGTAAAAAAATCCAGCTGAGACCATAGTATGTGATTACCGCAACCAGGTCGTTCACCGTTGTAATCAGCGGACCGGAAGCTACTGCCGGGTCAATATTAATTTTCTTAAAAAACAGCGGAATGCAGGTTCCCACTGCACTGGAAATCAGCATTGCCAGTAAAAGTGCCACACCGATACAGCCTGACACTGCGTAAGAAAACAGCAATGTTTTTCCCTTAAACAGATAAATATACAACCCAATCAATACGAAAGAGAAAAATCCCAGAAGGCTGCCGTTGCACAAGCCGATTCGCATTTCTTTCCATACAAGTTCCA
The DNA here is from genome assembly GCF_003471165.1 of Ruminococcus sp. AM22-13. Taxonomy (GTDB): domain Bacteria; phylum Bacillota; class Clostridia; order Lachnospirales; family Lachnospiraceae; genus Blautia_A. The sequence goes on from NZ_QRIL01000004.1 coordinate 164,568, forward strand.
GTTTCTGTTTTCCTGTAAGTGATTCATCCATCAGCACACGGATCGTTACAGCCAGAGACTGTGTACCTACATTTCCCGCCATGTCCAGGATGAGGGACTGGAAACACATCACAATCGGAAGTGCCGTTACTACCTGCTCAAAGAGACCTACAACAGAAGATACGACCATTCCAAGACCTAACAGAATGATCAGCCATGGCATACGTTTCTTCATACTCTCTTTCAGAGGTTCTTTTAAATCTTCTTCGGCAGTCAGACCAGCCAGCTTCGCATAGTCATCTCCCATCTCGTCATCAACCAGATCAATGATGCTCGCAGATGTGATAACACCCAGAAGCTGGTTATCATTATCCAGTACCGGAACAGAATCTTCTGAATAATCCTTCAGTTCTTCAATACAGTCATCAATATTCTCCTCCGCATACACATACGGATATGATGTCACGACCAGATTCTCGAGCAGATCATCCTGTCTGGCAATAATCAATTCTTTCAAATCGATCGCACCGTAGAATTTCTGCTGCTCTGTTACTACGAAAATCGTAGAAATATTATCGTTCTTCGCTGCCTGTGAAATCAGACTGCTCATCGCCTGCTTTACGGTGAGCTTATCTGTGATCACAATAAAATTTGTAGTCATGCGGCTTCCGATCTCATCCTCATCAAAAGATGCGATCATCTCCACATCACGCCGAACCTCAGGTTCTAACAGATCGATCAGTATTTTCTTTTTTGCTTTTTCAAGTTTATTTAATACATCTGCCAGGGCATCTGTCTCCATTCTGGATAAAATGGCTGCCGCCTTTTTTACATCCATTTCGTTCAGATACTCTGCTGCGTTCTCTTCTTCTGTGTACTCAAAAATATCAGAGAGCACATCTGTATCCAGAATACGGTACAGTTTGCACCGTTCCTGTACAGTCAGCATTGGCAGTACATCTGCCAGGTCATTCTCATGATAATCCTGCAGTCTTCCTGCCATAACAGCCGGAGAGGTATTGCTGCGGATGATTTTGAGAATTTCTTTGGAATAATCCTGTACTCTTTTCTCCATCATTTTTTCCTCCGTTTTTGTACATAAATTGCGCACCAAAAGAAAGCAGTCTGTCGTTACTGCCACTTTCCTTATGCACTTTCCAGCACAATAAAACAGTAAGCACTTCCAATGTATTACTTACTGATTATTCACTGTTCAAATATGTAATTGCATGATTCGGGGAATTTCATAAATACAGGATAAGAAATCGAAAAAGATGTGTAATATATGACTACAGCAGAACAGAAGAATGTCTGCAATACTCATATACTCTTTTTATTTCAGATCCTGTGCTACTACTTCGCCCATGAGAATCGCAATTATCCATTCTGTTCCACCTGCCTTTTCTCTATATTTTTCGTTCAGAAAAATTTCATTCTTTCTGTGAACTGATTTCCTGAACGCTCAAAACTTACACTGTTCTTTTATGATAAAAACAGTCTTGTTTCATTTGCATTGTTATTGTAACCGCCCTATTGTGAAAAAGCAACCCTGTTTTTCTATTTTTTACATTAATTTTTGTTTATATTAACGTTACTGGCACAGAGCGAACAGTAACAATACTAACGTAAGGCTTTCCTTTAACAGTTTATATTAGAATTTGCTTATTTCATGAGTGAATGTTAGAATATAGTTAATGCCGGAGGGCTTATTATTTCATAATTATAGGAGAATAATTCTTATGTCATTTATCAGTGCATTTGATGTAATGGGACCGAACATGATCGGTCCTTCAAGTTCACATACCGCAGGTGCGGCACGTATTTCTTATCTTGCCCAGAAAATGATCGAAGGTCCGTTAAAAAGGGCTGATTTTATTCTGTATGGTTCTTTTGCCAAAACCTATCGCGGACATGGTACAGACCGCGCTTTACTTGGAGGAATCATGGGATTTTCTACGGATGATATGCGTATCCGAAACTCATTCGATATTGCCCATGAAAAAGGTCTGGAGTTTTCATTCACTCCTAATGACCAGGAAACAGACATTCATCCAAATACTGTAGATATCTGTATGGAAAATGAAAAAGGCCAGAAAATGACTGTGCGCGGAGAATCCCTGGGTGGTGGAAAAGTCCGTATTGTTGAGATCAATCACGTCCAGGTAGATTTTACTGGCGAGTACAGCGCAGTCATCGTTATTCACCAGGATACTCCGGGTGTTGTGGCCTATATTACCAAATGCCTGAGTGACCGAAATATCAATATTGCATTCATGCGTCTCTTCCGCGAAGGAAAAGGCGATATTGCTTACACAATTGTAGAATCTGATGGTAAGCTTCCGGAGAATATCGTTCCTGCTATCCGCGAAAACCCAAATATTCATGAAGTCATGATCGTACAGATATAAAGAAAGGAGGATTTTTATCATGGACTTTAAAAACGCAAACGAACTCTTAACACTCTGTGAAGAAAAAAATCTTCCTATTTCAGAGATCATGCGTCTTCGCGAAATTGAACTTGGCGAAACAACCGCTGAAACTGTAAAGAAACGAATGAGCCGGGTTCTGGAGATTATGAAAGATGCCGCACGTTCTCCTATTGAAAAACCTGTAAAATCCATGGGCGGTCTAATCGGAGGCGAGGCAAGAAAGCTGAGTATTCACGCTCAGAATAGTCAGGGACTTTGTGGTGATCTACTTCAGAGAGCAATAACTTACGCCATGGCAACACTTGAGACTAACGCTTCTATGGGATTGATCGTGGCCTCTCCTACTGCCGGTTCTGCCGGAATTGTCCCTGGACTGATGCTGGCAATGCAGGAGCATTACCACTTCTCTGATGACCAGATCATTCAGGCGCTTTTCAATGCAAGTGCAATCGGATATCTGGCAATGCGAAATGCCACCGTCGCCGGTGCTGTCGGCGGATGTCAGGCAGAGGTCGGCGTTGCTTCTGCCATGGCTGCTTCTGCTGCTGTGGAACTGATGGGCGGCACCCCAAAAGAATGTACGTATGCTGCATCTACTGTCCTTATGAATATGCTTGGTCTGGTATGTGATCCGGTAGGAGGTCTGGTAGAATATCCTTGCCAGAACAGAAATGCTGCCGGTGTTGCAAATGCGATCATTGCCGCCGAGATGGCTCTCGCCGGAATCCCTCAGCTGATTCCTCTGGACGAAATGATCCAGACAATGTTTACCGTAGGGAAGAAGCTTCCTGCAGAGCTGCGTGAGACCGCGATGGGTGGATGCGCTACTACGCCATCGGCTTGTGAGGCGTGTCATATGTGTAGTTAATCTGAAACGAATGATTTCTTCATCTGCAAGGCGGAGGAATGAGGTGTAGCGGTGGCTACGCCGATTGACGACAACGCCGCAGATGAAAAATCAGACAAGTCAATATAGCGGTTACTTAATATTCGCTGTACTAACATAGCATATGATTCATTTTCAGCAAATGGCATAGATAAAACTTCAGATAAGTCATTTTGTGAAATGTGAGCAAGACACTACGTAAGGTATTTTTATAAAAAAGAACTGTTTAGGAATTGTTTCTTAGAATTATATAACTTCTATTGAAACTCACTTCCTGGTACAGTTCTTTTTTATTTTAATATTCCTCTTGACATCTTCTCTGTATATGTATATATTTTATATATAAAATTTTTATATATAATTATTTTACATATTATTTCAGGAGGTGGTTCTATGTATTATCCTGTATCTGCATTGTTGATTGAATTTTTGATTCTTTCTATCGTGGACACACAGGATTCCTACGGATACGAGATCAGTCAGACAGTCAAAATCGTAGCTGATATCAAAGAATCTACTTTATATCCGATTCTGAAGAAGCTGGAAAAGGGTGGATACGTTACGACTTATTCGCAGGAATTCCAGGGACGTAAACGTAAATATTATTCCATCACCGATGATGGCAAAAAACAGCTTGAACTTTTGCATCAGGAATGGAACAGTTACCGCGATACAATTGACGGGATTATTGAGGGGAGGGTACGAAATTGACAAAAGAACAATATATGACTCAACTGAAAAAGTATTTGCACCGTCTTCCAAAACAGGACTATGAAGACGCAGTCGATTACTTTGAAGAATACTTTGGCGAAGCTGATGAGAATGGTCAGCAGGAACTGATGAAAGAACTTGGCACACCAAAAGAAGCAGCCAGAGATCTGATTTCCAATCTTCTGGATAAGAAGCTGGGCAAAACTTCTGCTATCAATAAACCTGTGCAAAAAGGAACTTTAAAAGTGGCAATTCTTGCTGTCTGTGCAGCACCAATCGCAATTCCTTTGCTTATTGTATTGTTTGCCATATTAGCAAGTGTTGCTGTCTGCCTGTTTTGCGCATACTTATGTGTTTTTATATTTGCATTATGTGCTTTTCTCATTGGCGGCAAACTTTTTGTACGTGGAATTATCGCTATTCCATTTTCCATTTCCGGAAGCTTCATCCTTCTGGGACTCGGACTCCTGAGTATTGGATTTAGTATTCTGCTTTGCATTCTCGGAATTTATCTGTGCAAATGGACCTGTATCCTGTTTGCCAGAATCGCACAGCTTATTACAAACAGAAAGAGAGGATGATCCATAATGAAGAATCATAAAACTAAAAATTTTCTTATAATCGGTACTGTCTTTTGTGCACTTGGCACTGTACTCTTTGCTTCAGGCATCGCAGCTGGCGGCAGAGAATATATCAAAAATACGGATTTAAATACTTATAACGGATCTTTTTCTTCTGAGAAATCTAATAGCAATCATGCCATTCTGGAAAAGGAAAAAATCGATTCTTTCCAGAATTTAAATGCTGATTTGAAACATATGGATTTCTCAATCCGGGAATCTGATGACGAAAATTATTATCTCTCTTATAATGTTGAAACAGTAAAAGGTATAATTCCTGTTTCCTGGCAGGTAGAAAATGGTACTCTGAACATGTCGGAAAAAAATGGAAAAACTGCATCTGGTTATTTGCAGATTGATATCGGTTTCCTACAGGAGTTCCTAACAGATGGTCATGTTTCTGACGATACTGATATGCTTGAGAATCAGATTATCGTCTACATTCCACATGAGCAGACTCTTGAAAACTTTTCCTGCCAGATGAATAAAGGAGATTTTACACTTGATTCACTAAATTGTCAGAACTTCCATCTGCAAACAAATACAGGTGACATCTCACTTAGGAGTCTTCAGACCAAAAGAGGAGCAATATCTGATAAAGATGGTGACATTTCTATCATTGACAGTTCTCTGGAAAATATGAAACTGGATGCTTCTCTCGGTGATCTGTCTGCAGAAGAATCCAATTTTACAGACAGTATTCTTGCACTATCCTCCGGTGATGCAGAGCTTTCCAATGTTTCATTTAATAATAATTGCCAGATTACTTCAAAAATGGGTGACATTGATCTGTCTGTTCCTGAAAAATATCTCAACGCTTTGGTATTTAGCCTGAATACTAATATGGGTGACATTGATATTCCAGATGAATTAAATGGAAAAATTATATCTGCAGATGATAAAAGCACCTACCAGAAGGAATCTTCCAACTCTCAAAATCACCTGACTGTCAAGTCTGATTATGGTGATATTAGTATCAGACATTCATAACTGTTTTTTTAATAAAAAAAACTGTCTCTGTATATACCTATGCTTGTTCGAATAAAGTATATACAAGACAGTCTTTTTTTCATGTCGTAATTGTTCTGCACCTCACTGTACAGAAACTGGTCAATCGGATATTCGTAATCCGCTTCCGCTATGTGCCTCTACACTGAATAGTTGCTATACAGTTTATCACTTAAATAGTTGTCTTATTTATTAAGTTTCGCCAACACTTTTGATGTAAAGTGTGTGTCAAAAAACTGTACAAATGGTCCGAATCCAAATGCGCTGACTAAAGTTCCAAGCCCCACGATTCCGCCTGCAAGATAGCACACCAGTGCACTTATTGCATCATTTGATACCCTACACCAGAAGTACGGGATCTTTGGCCATCTCTCTGTCATGATCAGTGAAATACTGTCATACGGTGCAACACCCTGCTTTGGAAGCTGATACATGGAAATTCCAAGGCTTGTGATGATAACACCAATGCACACAGTCAGCACCCTCATTGCCATCTGCTGTGGTGCATCAATCACTGATGTGATCAGATTATAGAAAAAGGTCACTATGTATCCAAGAAGCAGAGCATTTACGATTGTTCCCAATCCGATCAGCTTTCTTCCCCAGATGATTTCTATTATGAAAAATCCTATATTCATCAAAATTACAAATCTTGCATATTCAATCCCCACACATTCAGCCAATGCCATTGCCATTCCGCTGAAAGGGTCATTTCCAAGTCCGGAAAGTTTAAAAATTGCAATTCCAAGTCCAAGAATGATATTTCCTATAATCATTACAAGAACAAATTTCCAGTTTATTTTTTTTATCCATTCTCCCATTGTTTTTCCTCCGTAAAGCTAATTTAGTATACCAAAACCTTCTATATTTTACAATGTTCTTTTGAAATATTTTGTAACCATTCAGCAGTCTGCTATATTTCCTATATATTCTTCTTTCTCATCCCGGAAATCAGCTTAATTCCTACTATCATTAATATCGGAAAAACAAGTGCCGCGAAAATTCCCATTTTCAGATTATCATTCAGTGTACCGGAAATCATTCCCACATAAGTAGGCCCTGAAGAACATCCCACATCACCTGCCAGTGCAAGAAGTGCAAATAATGCAGTTCCGCCCCTCTTCACAGACGCTGCTGCCATACTAAATGTTCCCGGCCACATGATGCCGACGGATAAACCGCAGACTGCACAGCCCAGGATTCCAAGTGCCGGCACAGGAATAAATGCGATCATCAGGTAGGAAATCATGCACAAAATCGCACTATACTGCATAAAACGTTCCAGATTGATCTTATCACCAAACTTTCCATAAAAAGCTCTGGAGCTTCCCATGAGAATCGCAAATGCCATAGGACCTGCCAGATCTCCGATGGTCTTGTTGATTCCAAAACTCTTCTCAGCAAGAGTAGATGCCCACTGGCTGACTGCCTGTTCACTAGCTCCTGCACAGAGCATCATCAACATCAGAACCCAGAAGATTTTTTTCTTAAAAAGTTCTGCCATAGACAGTCCTTCTTCCCCTTCATCCAGCAATGGAGCAATCGGAACTCTGGTGAAAAGTACGCCGTTTACGATTGGAATCAGCGCCCATACAAGCGCCATATATTTCCAGTTTTCTATGCCAAAAATCCTGAAAAATAATGTGGAAAGAAGCACTACTCCCACATGTCCCCAGCAATAAAAAGAATGCAGAAGACTCATCGCTTTTTCTTTATTATCTGTCGGGCAGGCCTCTACAACCGGGCTTACTAACACCTCAAGTAAGCCTCCTCCAATTGCATAAATCATAACAGCAACAAGCAGCCCCCAGAATGGATCTGCAAAAACTTCAGGTAAAATCGTCAGTAAGATTAACCCTGCTGCCGCCATCCCATGCGCAATAACCATAGATGCGCGGTAACCGATTCTGTCTACAAATCCGATAGATGCCAGATCAACAAGCAGCTGAATACCAAAATTAAAAGTAACCAGAAGCGTGATCTTCTGTAATGATATTCCATAACTGCTCTGAAATGTCAGAAACAGCAACGGAACAAAGTTGTTGACGATTGCCTGCACGACATATCCTACAAAACATGCCTGCAGCGTCTTATTGTAGTTTGTTTTCATCTGATGTAATTCTCCTCCTTCGTTATATATTTGTTGTCTCATCAAATGAATATTTACAGCCAGCTTTCATATCTTGCTTGATTCGGTTAAAGCAGTCCTTGTAACATTTCATAATTTTTCATGAGCAATCAACAATTTGCCGGTAAATTGACTTGTTTATCAACTTACCGGCAAATCCTAGTGTATCACATATTTTTGCTGTTTTCTTCTATTATCTTTTGTTTTTTCAGGAAATTTCTATACTATTTTTACTTCTTCATCTGTGCGAAGCAGTGCACTCTTTGCAAGCTGATCGGCTTCCTCGTTATAATGATTTCCCGTATGAGCAGCTACTTTGCAGAAAGAAATCTGAATCTTCTTTCCAGCTTCCTGCATGTGAACTGCATACTTACTGGTGAGTGGTGTCTTCGCTCTCCATACACCTGTCACCCATTTTTCCACACCTTCATAGTCATAACGGATTTCTACTGCAGGATAACCATTCTCCTGTGCCCATTTCACTGCATTCATAGCGCCTAGCATCTCTCCTGCCACATTTCGGATCGCAACTCCAGCCGGATCACTTCCACTCCCGGACTCCCGGATTTCCTGGCCGTCAGGCGTAAGGAGTACGCAGCCAAACGCATATCTGCCGATACTCTTTTCAAAACTTCCATCCACATAGGCAATCACCATATTTTCAGGTACTTCGACAACTCCTGCTGCCTCTTTTGATTTATCTCCTGACACCGTTTTCGTCGTTTCCATGTTCAGAAAAGCCAGTGCTTCTTCTTTCTCAGTAAAACCTCTGAACTCCGCACCTGAATACCCCGCAGTTGCCTTCTGACATTCTGCCCAGGTATTAAATAAACCGGTTTTATGACCTTTTCTTACCGCATAGATTTTCTTTTTTGCCATATAGTGCTCCTATCTTTCCATCATACTGATAGATTCGATTCCAACACTTCCTCCACGGACAACTTCAATCCTGTGGAATTCTTCTTTGATCAGTTTTACAACTGCATCGTTCTTGGTTGCTGTCTGAACAAATTCAAGCAACAGGCTGTCTTTGCCATAGTCGATAACTTTTGCCTTGAAAGTTTCTGCGATCTGGAAAAGTTCTACTTTGTCTTCTTTGGAACAGTTAAATACTTTGATGTACAGAATCTCTTTCATACGAACAAATACATCAGTAAAATCGATAACTTTGATTACTTCAATCATACGATTTAACTGTTTTTTGATCTGCTCAAAAGTTTCGTCATCGCTGACTGTTGCGATAGTCATTCGAGATACTGTAGGATCTTCAGTGGTACCTACGGTAAGGCTGTCCAGATTATAACTTTTTCCGGAAAAAAGTCCGGAAATTTTTGACAAAACACCTACCTGGTTCTCAACATAGAGAGAAATCCATCTTTTTTTCATTCCTTTATCCATAATATCGAATCCTCCTGATTAACAATCCATAATCATATCTTCCAGAGTTCCGCCTGGTTTGATCATCGGGTAAACCATCTCTTCCGGATCAATGATAAATTCAATTACTGTAGGTGCTTTCGTGTTTTTCTTCGCTTCTTCAAAAGCGGCTGCAATTTCTTCTTTCTTAGTAACACGGATTCCCTTCGCTCTGTAACTTTCTGCAAGCTTGATGAAATCTGGTGTGTACTGTGGATATTCCATGCCTTCTGTACGGCGGGAAAGAGCTCCTGCACGCAGGTTGGTCATTGCATAACGTTTGCCATAGAAAAGCTTCTGCCACTGACGTACCATACCAAGGTACTCATTATTAAAGATACAAAGGATAACTGGAAGTTCTTCAAGAACTGCTGTTGCCAGTTCCTGAATGTTCATCTGTACACCGCCGTCACCGGAGATTACGATAACCGGTCTGTCAGGATTTCCAATCTTGGCACCGATACCGCCCGGAAGTCCATATCCCATGGTTCCAAGTCCACCAGACATGATCATCTGCTTTCCTTCTGTAACTTCTGCATACTGGGAAACAAGCATCTGGTGCTGTCCTACGTCTGTGACAATAATGCTGTTCTCAAACTGGTTGTTGATTTCTTTCAGAATATCCATCGGACTTAATACGTCATTCGGGCGCATAACAAGTGGATGTTCCTGTTTCCATTTCTTAATCTGATCCAGCCATTTTCCTGTGGAACATTCCTGTACATATTCGTTCATTTTTGTGATGGCTTCTTTTGCATCAGCAACGATCGGAATGTCTACCTGAATGTTTCGGGAAATGGATGCTGTATCAATATCGATATGTATAATCTGTGCATGTGGTGCAAATTCATGGAGTTTTCCTGTGATTCGGTCATTGAATCGTGTTCCGATGGAAAAGAGTACATCACAGTTGCTTACTGCCATATTTGCAGCATAAGCACCATGCATACCAAGGTTTCCGATATAAAGCGGATGGTCTGTCGGGATTGCGCCTTTTCCCATGACTGTTGTGACAACCGGTACGTTTGTTTTCTCTACTGCTTCGCGGAAGATTTCGTGAGCACGGGAAATTACTACTCCACCGCCTGCAAGGAATAATGGTCGTTTCGCTTTGTGCAAAAGTTTCAGGGCTCGTTTGAGCTGACCGATGTGGACGTCTGTGTTTGGTTTATAGCCACGGATGTTGACATTTTTTGGATATTCTGCACTGCCAAGTTCGGCCATGACATCTTTTGGAAGGTCAATAAGGACCGGTCCCGGACGACCTGTGCGGGCGATGTAAAATGCTTCTTTGATAATGCGTCCGAGGTCTTCTCTTCTGCGGACTGTGACACCGTATTTGGTGATACTGCGGGTAATGCCTACGATATCTACTTCCTGGAAGGCATCGTTTCCGATGAGGTGACGGGCTACCTGACCGGTGAAGCATACGAGTGGAACGCTGTCGTAGTTGGCGGTTGCAAGGCCTGTTACGAGGTTGGTTGCTCCCGGACCGCTGGTTACAAGGCATACGCCGACTTTGCCTGTTGTTCTTGCGTATGCATCGGCTTCGTGAACGAGGGCCTGTTCGTGACGTGGGAGGATGACTTTTACGTCGTTTTGTTTGTAGAGTTCATCGCTGATGTCGATGGTGCAGGCTCCCGGGTAGCCGAAGAGGTATTCTACGCCTTCTTCTTTTAAGGCTTTGACTAAGAGTTTGTTGCCGGATATTTGTTTCATATGTTTTGGGACCTCCTTTTAGTTGAGTTAGGACGCTCAGGAATTTATTTGTTATAAAAAACGCCCCGGGCTTGTTGCCCAGGGCGAAAATATCTTTCCGCGGTACCACCTGTATTCAGAGTTCTGCTCTGCACTTTGTCAGTACGGATATACTGTGTTCCTGTAACGTGGAACTGACGTTGATGCCTACTGGGCATAGATGCGAAATCTGTATTATAGAGCGCAGTATGCTGTTGGGGTCACTGCTCGAGGGCTACTTCTACAACTCGTTCACGAAAGCTTTCACCGACCGCTTTCTCTCTGGGCATTACGGAGTTGTGTACTCCTCCCTGTCATTGCATTTAATGTTTGATATTTAGCTGTTTCTTATTGGTAAATATTATACATTTTGAGGTGTGGAGTTGTCAAGTTTGTATTTTCGCCCAGCGTCAGAACATCTCGGGTTACTATTCACACGCCATTACCTTGCGAGGCATTTTGGCATGAAAATGCCAGCCTCGTTAAAGCTTCTCTCCATCCAAACGCAAAATTTTTTTAAATGATGTTACAAAACTCTATTAAATTGTGAATTATATCCTCACATGACTGAAGTCACGTGCTTCCAGACGCT
>NZ_QRIL01000040.1:0-14679 GCF_003471165.1 Ruminococcus sp. AM22-13
TTTCTTTTCCATCATCTTGAGCTTACCCGGAAAGAATTCAGGGTCAGAGAAGTCTTCAATCATATGCCAGCGTTTCACGTTGTTGCGGGCATAGCAATATGTACACCCCACTGTGCAGCTAATGACGATATTCATGTTCTGAATCTGATCTTTGATACAAATACTCATGACTTCTGCCACTCCTCAAGATTCTTTCTGATGCGGTCGAGGCATTCCTCAAACCGGGTAATTTCTTCCTCTGAAAAACCTTTGTAATAAATACTGCCCATCTCATCAGATACAGAATCGTACTCGCCCTTTAAGGCATGTGCTTTCTCAGTCAGAAACAGGAGTGTTTTCCTTTTGTCCGTTTCAGACTGAACACGGCTTATCAGCCCTTGATTTTCCATTCTTTCCAGCATCGTAGTAAGAGATGTTATCGCTAATCCGCATTTAGTCGAGAGTGACCTGATTGAGATACCATCCTCCTGCCACAGCACATAAAGAATACGCCCCTGAGCTCCATTAAATGCATCAATATTCTTTTCACTGAGAATTTTCTCGAAAATCCGGTCTCCAAGCTGTTTTATTTTGGTGACAAGAAATCCTCCATTCATTTCCATACAAAAGCTCCTATATAGTAGTTTATTAAAAACATATTATATAGGAGCTTTATTGTCAACAGGTTATATGTCTTAATAGGTAAATTCCATTTTTTTCAATTCTCCAAACTGGAAGTTATCACTCTGTCAGTCGATTCTCTTCGCCCCAGACACAGAGCTGATCCAGCACAGTCATGAGCGATTTTCCTCGTTCCGAAAGCGTATATTCCACCTTCGGCGGGATCTGCGGATACTCGGTGCGGACGATCAGTTTATCTGCTTCCAACTCCTTGAGATTAGTGCTGAGAGTCTTGTCGGAAATGGTTTTCAGATACCGTTTCAGCTCATTGAACCGCACGGTTTCAAACTCCATCAGGCAGTAGAGAATGACCATCTTGTGCTTGCCGGAGATCAGAGACAGCGTGTAGGCAAAGCCGGTGTCCTCAAAATTAGCATTCTCGATATAATTCTTTATCATTTCGCTTTCTCCTAAGATAGTACCTATCATAATAGTCAGTACTTGAATTTCTGTTTTGCTCGGTTATAATTATAAGCAGGATGAACAGTCCTGTCAATCTGATCACAAGGAGAAGTTATCATGAGAACAAAACTGAAAATCACCGAAGGCATTTTCCCGATGCCGGTTCTGATGGTTGCGACTTATAACGAGGACGGCAGCGTGAATGTCATGAATGCTGCTTGGGGAACGATGCAGGAGCGGGATACCGTTGCTCTGAATCTCACCGAAACCCACAAGACCGTGCAGAACATCAAGGCGCGGGGTGCGTTTACCGTCAGCATTGCCGATGCCGAGCACATCGTCGAATCGGATTATTTCGGCGTAGAGTCCGGCAACAAGGTCGCCGACAAATTTGCCCGCAGCGGTCTGACCACAAGCAAAGCCGAAAGCGTGGACGCGCCGGTCATCAACGAGTTCCCGATTTGCCTAGAGTGCAGGTTCATCGAGTATCAAAACAATGAATACGGATGCGGTGTCATCGGCAAGGTGGTCAATGTCACTGCCAATGAAAGCGTTATGGTGGATGGAAAAATTGATATGTCCAAGGTCAACGCCATCGCATTTGACCCATACACCCACGGCTATTATAAAGTCACCGAGCGTGTGGGCGAAGCATTCCGAGATGGCTTAAAGCTGAAAAAGTAAGGTATGCAGAGAAGGAGCTTTCGCATAAGCGAAGGCTCCTTCTTAAAATATGTGGATTTCACAAATCCCGATTTCTATTTTTGTTTCCATAGCATAGTGTACTCTTTTTCACCAGTATCTTCATCCAAATCTTCACATTGAATAATGAACCCTTCTCTTTGGTAAAAAGAAATTGCTCTGGCATTCTTCTGATATACATTTAATCGTAAGCTGACTTTTTTATTCTTAATATAATCCAATAAAAGTTTACCTATGCCACATGACTGCATTTCATCAGAGACAAAAATACCTTCGATATATTCAGCATTTAGTCCCACAAATCCTTGTATCATTTTATCCACTTCAAACACATAGACTTCGGATTGTGACATCATTTCTTTTACTAATTCATAATTACTTTTCCAGTATTGATTGGAAATAAAATAATGTGCTTTCAGATTTGTCTTTAACCATATGTCAGCGACTCTATCGATATCTCTGTTCAGCAACTTTCTAATCATAACAAATATTCTCCACAACAACATCCTTTATGCTTTTCTCTTTTATCTATTCTATCACAAGCTTACCATTAATCATCGATTTTTTGATATTTTTTCTTTTACCCCACTGTAAAACAGCCTCTGAGCGTTTCGTTATATAGAGTGGTACAAATACAGAGCAAAACTAAAATGTTAGCTGGAAATTGATCATTTTGAATAGAATTTCATGTCACGAACGTGATTAGAAAATAACAAAAGCGTTCGTTGTCAGCTAATCCAGCTAACATTTTCGAACGCTTTGAAGCCCGTCGCCAAGAGGATTTGAACCTCCGACCCCTTGCTTAGGAGCTCGAGATACCACTGTAAATACATACAATGATTAGTCAACCTAAGTCAAGGAAATCCTTGGTTTTCCTAACTATTCTGTTACTCCCTGTCAAAATAAGAAAACCTGTTTTCATCTCTGTAAAGCACCTTTCGGTGCTCGTCCGGTGCTCGGAGCACCCGGAGGATATAACCATTCCGTTCCATCAAGTTCACTCAGTTGGCCACCATTACGATTCAGCTTCGTAACAATGATCACTTGGTTTTCTTATTAGATTAACTATATTATAACGTGCTGTAGGTCGGATGTCGATGATTTTTTGACCATATTTTACTCGGATTTACTTACTGCTACTTCTAGATAAAAAGATGGAAGCAGTTGCTCCGTACTTCCCCATTTTACTGATTCAGCCATACATCATTTTTGCTCATACTATTTTCTCCATATTATTTTTCAAACTCTGGTTTCCAGTTTGCAAACTGTACAAGCTGTTCATCCGTGCGGTGATAATATCTTTCATTCTTGTCCAGCTTTGCAATCTGTTCCATTTCTTCATCTGTTAATGCAAAATCAAAGATATCCATATTGTCCTTAATGTGTTCTGCATTTTTACTTCCAGGAATTACAACAAATCCCATCTGAGTATGCCAACGGAGAATAACCTGTGCAGGTGTTTTTCCATATTTTTTGCCAAGTCCTGCAAATACCAACTCATTCATTAATGCTGTATCTCCATGTCCCAGCGGATACCAGCTCATAAGCTTAATTCCATATTTGTCTAAAGTTACACGAAGTTCTTTCTGTGTGAAATATGGATGTGCTTCCACCTGAATAAACTGAGGTACAATTTTCCACTTTGTTTCCAACTCTTCCATATATTTTCCTTCAAAATTCGAGATACCAATGGATTTTGCTTTGCCCTCTCTATACGCTTTTTCAAGCATTCTGTATCCGGCAAGCCAGTTGCCTGCAGGCTGGTGTATATAAAGTAAATCCACATAATCAACACCAAGTCTTTCTAGAGTTTCTTCTACAGTATTCTCATTTTCATATTCACTAGCCCATATTTTTGTTGATAGAAATATATTTTTTCTGTCAATTCCACTATCCTTGATTGCTCTTCCAACTGCACGCTCATTTACATAAGCATTTGCTGTATCAATTAGGGAATATCCCATTTTTAATGCCTCTAATGTACTTGTGTAGGCATCCTCTGGTGATAACATAAAAGTTCCTAGTCCAAGCATTGGACATTCCAAATTGTTATTCAACTTCATATTTTCCATCTTTTTAGTCCTCCTGAAATTTTTCTTTATCAAGCATTTTTATTACTTTTGCCGGATTTCCAACTGCTACTGCATAATCCGATACATCCTTTGTCACTACAGATCCAGCTCCCACAATTGCGTGTCTTCCGATACATACTCCCGGAAGTATCGTAGCTCCAGCTCCTATCCAGGCATATTCTCTTATCAGAACAGGCTTACAAGTCAGAGTACACAAATCATATGGATCATGATTATTGGAAATAAGCTGTACATTTGCAGCAATCATAGCATTGTCTTCAATCGTTATTCTACCTCTTGCCATTGCAAGAAGATTAGAATTGATAAATACATTCCTGCCAATCTTTACGCTTCCAACACATGCTCCATTAAGCGGTGGTGATATCATACTCCCATCTCCTAGGTTATTTCCAAACAATTCCTTTAATAAATGATTATATTCATCAGTAAAAGGCATTGTATGATTAATCTGAAATAATATTTTTGTCTGACGTTGCCCTTCTGTACTTTCTTTTATTGACGCAGTTCTTACATCAACATGTATTTCCTTGCATTCCATTTTTCTAACCTCTATTTCTGTATCCATCTTTCAAGTACATCTTTCGCTTGATCTACGCTGCTTCCATGTATCGCAATGCCTTTCTCAATCACTGCACCTTTTGCACTTTTTTTAATATCACTCTCCGTATTTGACAATCCGCTTCCTTCATGCGTACAGAATGGATGAATTTTCTTTCCTGTAAAATCATAACTTTCCAGAAAAGTATATACAGCCATTGGCATGGTTCCCCAGTAATTCGGGTATCCAAGATAAATCTCGTCATATTGATCTATGTCCTGTGGCAGATTTAGTATCTCTGGTCGTTTTCCTGTCTGTTTATCCTCTTTTGCCTGTGCAATGCAGGTATTATAATCAGCGGCATAGGGAATCTTTTGCTCGATTTTGAAAAGGTCTGCTCCTGTCATATCAGCTATCATTTTTGCAGCTTTCTCAGTATTGCCAATCTGAATATATTTCATGGAACCGCCAAAATAATTTTCATCTGCTCTTGAATAAAATGCTACCAGCTTTGCCATTTGTACTATTCCTCCTTTGTCCATACCAGTTTTCCTGTTTTCACTGCTTCTTCATACCGTGATATCTTATAAGAAAGCCTGTCCATAGTTTCCTCTATCTGCTCTTTTTGCTTCTGAAGAATATCCATCTGCTCATTCAACAACTCAAGTCTCGCAGGTATTGTAGAATCTCCCGCCCTAAATAGCCTTTGATATTCAATCAGACTTTCTATGGGAAGTCCTGCATTTCTCATACATACTGCAAGCTCAACCCATCTAAGATCTTCTTCCTGGTAATCCCGAATTCCTCCGGATGTTCTTGTAACTTTAGGAATCACATTAACCCTCTCATAATAACGGAGGGTATCCTGTGAAATACCATATTTTTCTGACACTTCTTTTATTGTCATATTCTTCCTCCACAATTTAAAGAAGATTTTTCACACTCTGTATCCATTCATTAATTTGTTCCTGAGGTGTCTCCAGATTACTTCCACCTGTAGAATCAAACTGTATCTGCATATCGCAAACCACATTTGCGCCTTTGCAGGCTGCTTTCATATCCTTTATTACATGCCCTGGCCAGCCACCATTTGTCATAAAAGGTACTACTGTCTTTCCGGTAAAATCCTGTTGGTGCAGAAATGTTTTTACAGCCGGAGCCATTGTGTACCACCATGTAGGTGTCCCAACTGCGATGACATCATAATCTGCAATATTGATATCCAGCGGTTTAATTTCAGGTTCGTATCCGCGCTGCACTTCATTCTGTCCCTGATTTACCACATCATCATAACTGCCAGAATATGGAACTACGGTATCTATTTTTAGAATATCGCTATCAGTCTCACTCTGCAGCATTTTTGCAATTCTTTCCGTGTTTCCATTTGACCATGAATAATATATAATCAGTAATTTCTTCATCTTTTTACCTCCTGTTTCGATTAGCATACTACTTGAAGTTAACTCCAAGTCAAGAGCTTTTGATTTTTTCTTCATAAACACTGGTATGACGCAGACTGTGGAAGACCCAAGACTCGCTACTGGCGGTTGGTTAGACCTTACCAGACAGGCATTCCACCTGCTAGACTACTCGCCCTTATCTGGGCGCACAATCCTGCATTATGTCCAATCAGGACTCCATCCTCTATATAAATACCACCCTGATCCTGAAACTTACATCCTGCATTAATAAAAACATTTTTACCTATATGGATATTTCGTCCGCAGTCTGTATAAAACGGAGGAAACATTCCAAAACTTTCATCTATTTTTTGTCCGGTAAGTTCCGACATAAGCTGTATAATTTCTTCTTTTGTATGATATTTGTTATTCAGCTCCATCGTTATCTTTAATGCCCTTTGAGACAGCTCATGCATAACCAGATGTTCTTCACTTCCACCATCTACGATATATCCAGGCTTCATATTACTCAAATATTCTTCACACGTCATAATTAACCAACTCCGTTTTCTTTAAAAAATTTCTGAATTTTGTCAAATGGGATCACATCCGGATTATCGTATAGATCTGTATGAACAGCTCCCGGAATTGTCAGCAGTTCTTTATTGGATGTGTACTTGCTGTTCTTGATCATATTTTCATAAGCATCTTTTCCAAAATAATAGCTGTGTGCTTTTTCTCCATGAACGATAAGGACTGCACTTCTGATTTCATTACTGTACTTTAATATTGGCTGATTCATAAATGACATACATCCAATACTGTTCCAGCCATCATTTGAATTCAGACTCCTTTTATGATAACATCTGCCTTTATAATACTCACTGTAATCTTTTACGAAGAAAGGTGCATCTTCCGGAACCGGAAGGGGAACACAACCACCGCCTCTTGAATATTCGCCTTTACGGTATTCTTCTGTCCTGAGGGTATTCAGTGACTGTTTCTTTGCATAACGTGCTTCTTCACTGTCCTCAGAATCAAAGTATCCATTCGCATTTGCTCTTGTCAGATCATACATGGTAGAAGCAACGGTTGCTTTTATTCTTGTATCCAACGCAGCTGCGTTAAGAGCCATTCCACCCCAGCCGCAGATTCCAATGATTCCTATTTTATCCGGATCCACATCTTCCCGAACAGAAAGGAAATCAACAGCAGCCATAAAATCTTCTGTATTAATATCTGGAGAAGCCATAAATCTTGGATAGCCTCCACTTTCCCCCGTAAAAGAAGGGTCAAATGCAATCGTTAAATATCCTCTTTCAGCCATTGTCTGTGCATATAATCCGGAACACTGTTCTTTGACTGCCCCAAATGGTCCGCTTACGGCAATCGCAGGATATTTCCCAGATGCATTTTTCGGTTTATACAAATCTGCGGCAAGTGTGATTCCATAACGATTTACAAATGTCACTTTCTTATGGCCTACTTTTTCACTCTGTGGAAAAGTTTTATCCCATTCAGATACCAGCTTTAATTCTTCTGTTTTTAACATATTTAACATCCTCCATATACAAAATTTCTTGTAATTACACTAACAATAGTATATGATATAAATATCTTACAACCTAAAGTTAACTTTAGGTCAAGCATAAATTTGAAAGAAGGTTTTTTATGTATACAATCGGTCAGGTCTCTGCAATGTTTAATCTTCCTGTTTCTACATTAAGGTATTATGACAAGGAAGGCTTTTTCCCTAATCTGGAACGCAAGGGAAATATCCGTTATTTCAGCGATAATGAATTAGAAGCACTTCGTATCATTGAATGTCTGAAGAAATCCGGTCTTGAGATAAAAGATATAAAGCAATTTTTTATCTGGGTATCTGAAGGCAGCTCCAGCTATGAAAAAAGGAAAGAATTATTTGAAACCAGAAAATCAGCTGTTGAAACTGAAATTCAGGAACTTCAAAAAACTCTCTCCCTCTTAAAATTCAAGTGCTGGTATTACGAAACAGCAATGAAAGATGGTAACGAAGATGCTATAAATGCCATGTTGCCTGACAAACTTCCAAAAAATATACAGAAACTATACGATAAAGGGCATGACTGATTTTTGCTTTCTCCATCAAACTGGAATTGTCTAAAATAGTAAAGCCGTACCGCTTACTATTTTTTCTTTTACTGCTGAAACAGTATCTTTGATTGAATGCGTAGTTGTATCTATAACATTTAATTCATAGATTCCTAAATTGGAAAATTGCTTCCACATTGTTTCAACTAATTCAATATTTGTTTCTCTGTCTAACTTTGAGCGTTCGATAGCTCGCTTCATAGTTTCTTCTTTACTCGCCCTTAAAACGATATAGTGTACTTCATAATGCTCTTGAACAATGTTGAGCCACGGCTCTAAAAACCACGGTCCTACAATGCCATCTACAATTACATCATATCCACCACGAGCATATCGCTTCGCAGCTTCTAAAAACGCTTCAATGACAATCAAATTTTGCTCATTTGATTCTGGCAAATGCGGTGGTATTGCCCCTTTACTCAAATAATGATAAAAGTCATCTGTGTGCATATGCACAGACTTTTCCAAATCTGATTCTTTTGCAACAGCAGATGCCGTTGTAGTTTTTCCTGTCCCCGGCGCACCTGTGATTACAATAATTCTACCTTGATTCATCTATATTTCACCTCCACAACTCCCGATTTCTCAGTTTCAAAAAGCTGGAATTGTTCGAGCTTTTCAAATACTAACGTACCTAATTCCGTTCAATAATTGATTTATAGTAGTTACCAAAGTCAGCAAGTGAATTAACAATTGGAAGCATTTTTGTTCCGAGTTCCGTTAAGCCGTATTCGACTCTCGGTGGCTGCTCATGGTAATCGTGGCGATATGCCAGTCCATCACTCATCATTTGTCTTAAACTATCTGTCAAAACCTTTTGTGAAATACCATCTATACTTCGTTGTAACTCATTGAATCTCCATGGACGCTCTTTCAAGTTACGCAAAATCAGCAGTTTCCATTTTCCTCCGATGAGCGATACTGCTGTTGCAACTGGGCATTCCGGTAATTCTTCTTTTGCTCGCATAATTCTCGTCGAGTAGACTTTGTCTCGACTTTTCACATCCTTTCATCATATATTGTTTTGCGATGAGAGGTTCAAGTCTCAAAAGCCCCTCACAGAACCGCACGTGCCCTATTAAGGCATACGGCTCTTCAATAAGCCATTTACCTAATAAGCACTTTTCAGATATATCCTTGGATACTCCAGTGGATGTATCTTTAGGATATTCATATATTTCTTCCACGTCAGCCAATACGTTTGGTCTCTGCGTCTCTTGCTTTTCCATAACTCCTGTCTCACATATTTGTAATACTTTTGCAAACCTATGTAGTTTCCATAGATTCCATAGTATCTGTAATGCCCCGTCAGTTTCACATTCAACGCTTCTATGGTATCGGCTATGCTTTCGTGCATATGCTCCCATAACCATTTCTTGACTGCTTCTCTTTTCATTTTCAGCTTCTTCCTGCTTGTTCTATGCAGTACACAGTACTTGCCCCAGTGACTTGTCGCATTGTAGTGTGTAAAGCCGAGAAAGTCAAAGGATTCCTTTGTTCCCTTGTATCTGCCAAAGGGTAGAATTCTGCTTTTATCCTCTGCAATTTCAAGACCGAATTTACGCAGTCTTTCTATCAGAAGCTGATAAAACCTTTGTGCTTCATTCTCGTATTGGAACAGACATACAAGATCATCTGCATAGCGTACCATGTACATTTCTCCCTTAAACTCATGCTTTTTCACATAATCAAACCATGTGTCTAAGGTATAGTGCAGATACACATTTGCCAGCACTGGCGAAATCAGCCCGCCCTGTACTGTTCCAGCTTCTGTATCCAGTCGCTTACCATCCTCCATAACTCCCCCTATCAGAAATCTCTTGATATATCTGATGAAGTTCTTATCTGCTATGTCATGCTCAAGAAATTTTATCATCCACTCATGGTCTAGGTTATCAAAGAATCCCTTGATGTCTGCATCTAAAATGTAATTGACCTTGTCTGCCATGATGTGTTTGTTTACTCTTTGAATTGCATCGTGACAACTTCTGTTTGGACGAAACCCAAATGAAAACTCCTTAAACTTAGGCTCGTAAATCGCTTCCAGTATCTCTTTAAAGACACCTTGAACGACTTTATCCTCAAATGACGGAATGCCGAGTCCTCGCATCTTGCCATTACCTTTTGGGATATAGGCTCTGCGCACGGGATATGGTTTATAGGAAAACTTCTTCATTCTGACAAGCAGACTCTCTATGTTTTCTTCTAAGTTCTCTCCGTATTGCTCCTTGGTTATTCCATCCACTCCTACTGCTTTCCCTTTGGGTTGTTTGCTATAGGACTCTTTGAGTGTGTCACTGTTGACATATTTCATTAGCGACTGAACTCTGCCATATCTTTCTACGAGACCGGCTATTTCTGCTTTCTCTTTTTCCATAGATTTTATGCCTCCTGTGCTCTCTATGTTTTGATTGCAAAAGCAACTTATTGTCCGTCCCTTCCCTCCAGCGTCATTACTGCTTTCATCAGTACTATGGACGAATCCGACTCCTCGATGGTCTTCGTTCATACTCACCATTGCATTGGTCGATATTCCCTACTGTCTCATGTACAGAACCATCCAAGTCTCCCAGGTATGTCAAATATAACGATATCAGGTATGCCATGCTCTAGGACTCCGGTGTGTTTTCATAGTCTCGCTTTAACGACTAATCCTTGTTGGTGATCCAAGGAGGTAGCAGACCACCCCACACAATCGATATTTTAACGAAGCTCAATCACTTCACGCTTACGCATTACGGCGTTCCTGTTCCCTGTCCTACGCTTAAACACCATTGTTAGCCTTTGGTGATCCAAGGATTCGGTACTGGCGACTTGCTAGGTCTTACCAGACTGGATTCCCACCAGCTATATATTTGGCACCGAACTGGCGCACACCTCCGAGTCTATTTTAACACATTCAATTTTGAGTGTACAGTTACAAAAAGGTGCGTACTTGTTTTTGTATGTGTCTCACACTATACTAATGCCAAGCAACCAGAAACTACAAATTAACTATGGAGGTATTATTATGGCAAATTACACAAAAACAACTATTGGAAAGGAAAACCGAATTGAGCTGCATGAAAAGTTGTCTTTAACAGGTGCAGAAATCAGTTTAAACGAACTACCTGCAGGAGCAAATGTCCCATTTGTTCATTCTCATAAAGAAAATGAGGAAATCTATGGAATTCTTTCAGGTAACGGCAAAGCCATAATTGATGGAGAAGAAATCAGTCTTTCAATTGGAGACTGGCTAAAAATCGCACCTGCTGCAAAGCGTCAGTTTTTTGCATCCGATATTTGCGGAATTACTTATATCTGCATTCAGGTAAAAGAAAATTCTCTGGAACATTTTACAACAGAGGATGCCGTAATCGGCTAATTAAAAGTATTTATTTACAAAAATGCACAGTTCCCGATAAGCTAAGAACTGTGCATTTCTCTTTCTTAAATTTTACGATTTCTCAATTTTTATATAAGAAGTTATGGCTTTAACTTCCTCCAAATAATCAGCTTTAGGATAATACATACGACCACCAAAACTGCCACCAAGGCACCATCCAACAGCAACTCTGTGTACCACGGTGCAGACTGCATGGCATATAAATTTGGATAGGTTTTAAAGTGCCAGAACTTATAAATTCCGAACCCAATGAAAACTCCTATGAATGAACCAATAACGATGTTTAAAAAACAATTCAACTTTCTCAGCATAGCAGTCCCCCCTCCAAATTAGAATTTCTGGATGAGTATAATATGCGGAAAATAAACTTAACTCCATCTTAAATATAGTGCTGAGTTTCACTGCTATTCTTTAACACCATTTTCACCACACCAAGCAATGCTGCAAATAAAACACCTGCAACCGGCCATACAATCCATGTAATATCCCAGCTCATCGTCCAGAAGCTCCATGCAAGGTAAATCGCTGTAGTCAAGCACCAATATACACCAGAAAACGTGTCCGTCTTTTTCTTAAACAGTTTTTCTTCTTTTGTATATTCGCCTTCCTGAAGAAGGGTATCGTAACTGCTTTTTACCACCCCAACACGAACCAACAGATTCACTCCTATTGCAAGTATGAATAGCAGCAATCCAACGGAAACACCACAGTAATAGTCAGACGCTTCCATGGCTCCGGCAATAATTGTCGGAATCACTGCCAGTATACAAAGCACTACCCCAACAGCTGTTCCTCTGATAAAAATCGGTTCATAGGAATCTTTTTTTTCTCGTACCATTCCAGATACACCATACTCTGTTTCAAAGCATTCTTTTTCAAAATGTTCCATATGCGATTCACGCATTCCATATGTAATAAACAAAAAGACAGCTGCCGCAACCATTCCAAGCAAAAAAACACATCCAAATACTGTTGCCAGAGATTCCGA
Organism: Ruminococcus sp. AM22-13; assembly: GCF_003471165.1. Taxonomy (GTDB): domain Bacteria; phylum Bacillota; class Clostridia; order Lachnospirales; family Lachnospiraceae; genus Blautia_A. Next base: position 12,299 of record NZ_QRIL01000040.1, read on the forward strand.
AACATGAAATACGCCATCTTCTGCCATTGTCACAAGAATAATCAATAATATTGGACTTGAGATACACATACTTGTTGCGTTTGCCACTACTTTGGATCCATTTCTTTTCATGTCAAGAAATTCATTTGCATTCTCCATAGTTACTTTTTTCAACGGTTCTGCATAGCTTTCAGTACTTTCGCGATAGGTGATATTTTCTGCTTTCATTTCATCTTTTAATAGATAATCTGTACTAACACCAAATAGCTCCGACATCTGTAAAATTCTTTGCAAATCTGGAACAGCCCCTGCACTTTCCCACTTAGATACTGCCTGTCTGGATACGCCCAACTGATTGGCTAGTTCTTCCTGTGACCATCCATTCTTTTTTCTTTCCTCTGTAATCTTATCAGCTAAAATCATTTTTTCCTCCTTTTGCAGATTTTATGAGCTAAATATAACAATTTTACTGTTTGCATTCCACCATTTCAGGCTATAAATCTGTCAACCAGCAGTTGCAAATCACAAAAGGACTCGATAAATCCCTATTTTCCAGCAATACAAGCAGGAAATTATTTATCATCTGTATTGTTTTCCTTTTTCTTATGAGTCGAACCTAAACAAAGAAATGAGGAACCAAGACATAACCATACTATAGCCATAGAATTTTCATTTCCACTCGTAAAGCCAATAGCTGACGCTATGAAAAACAGAACTGATGCAATATAAAATAAGATTGATTTGTTTATTCCTTTTTTCATAAATAAGAATCTCCTCCAAATCCCGATTTCTCAGTTTCAAAAACTGGAATTTATCGCTTTGAATGTTTAATTAGAAGAAAATCTACTACGATACAAAACATAAGATAAAATCCCCAACATAACACATAGGAAACGATGGAATTTCCAAGCTGCGGTATTGGTGTAAATGTCCACCAATACCCAAACTTAATACCTTGAAGAAAATTAAAAATACAAGAAATTGGCATTAAGATAAGTATCCATACATTAACAATCCAAAACAAAAATGAAGCCTTTTCTTTGTTATCACCTATAAACTGTCCTATTACGAATACCATAATTCCGACAGCCATTAAAATTAGTCCAACTGCAACAGAACTTGAGGTTTGCTCTTTGTCCCAAATCATAATGGCTACTACTAACCCAATAAAATTAAACACACTACCTACCAAAGAAAAGATGCGAGCATCACTTCTTTCAGTACCGTTTTCTGTTATTGGTTCTATTCCCTTCAACAAATAATCTGTTGTTACATCAAAAAAATTGCTCAATAAAATGACCTTTTCGATGTCTGGTGTACTTTGTTCTGACTCCCATTTAGAAACTGCTTGTCTCGATACACCAACCTTATCAGCAAGTTCTTCCTGCGAAATTCCCTTGCTCTTTCGTAAATGTTGTATTCTGTCTGCCATATTCATTGCAAAACACCGCCTTTCTTTTTTACTTAATATAACAAAAATAGCGGTTGCATTGCCACCATTTTCTCATAGAACTTTGTCAACCGACAGTTGCGAAGGCGAAAATTCCGATTTTACGCTTTCTTAATCGGATGTCTAATTACAGTTTTCCATCTCTCTGGGGCAGCCTTTCTTGCATCAGACATATAAATCTCGTGGTGCAATCTATCTTTGTTAATATCATTAACATACCCATTTTGTTCTAAATAAGCATCCATAAGAGCAACAGTTGCTGGCTCATTATCAAAAGAACCTATATGCATAATTTGAACACATAATCCTTCATCAATCGTAAGATACTCTGCTGACGAACAATCGAGTTTCTTCTTTTTCGTTGCTGTTTCTACCGCCCAGTTAAAATCAGCTTTAGAAATGAAATCAGGCAAACGAATAACAGAAATCCAGTTGAAAGCAGATTTATTTGTATAATCTACACCCACAACATCATCCTGCCACCAAAAACCTTCCAATGGCGGAACAACATATTCAAAAAAGCCTTCAATTTTATAATCGGTCTTGCAACTCATTTTTAATGTGTATGCAACAGCATATAGAATACTGATTGCGTGTTGATATGCCCCACCTTCTTCATTTGGATTGCCTTTTCCTCTAACTGCAATATAATTTGCCTTAGGTACATTTACAATCTCTGGTTTATTCTTAGGCATATAAAATTCTTTAAATTCTTTCTTAAAATCAAAAGCCATAATAACCTCCAAAATTTCAATTTTACAACAATACAAGCAGAAAATTATTTATCATCTGTATTTGTTTTATTGTTTTCCTTTTTCTTATGAGTCGAACCTAAGCAAAGAAATGAGGAGCCAAGACATAACCATACTATAGCCATAGAATTTTCATTTCCACTCGTAAAGCCAATAGCTGACGCTATGAAAAACAGAACTGATGCAATATAAAATAAGAT
>NZ_QRIL01000040.1:14689-23753 GCF_003471165.1 Ruminococcus sp. AM22-13
ATTGATTTGTTTATTCCTTTTTTCATAAATAAGAATCTCCTCCAAATTCCGATTGAGATTTCACCTGTTTTAAGAGATTTAATAACTGTTATATTTTGTTATTAAATTCTCCGCAAACCCTTGAAAACACTGGATTTGTCGCAGGTGAGCTTTCCCTTATTTTTTCCCTTGTGTTATATCGTCCCATCAGTGTTTATGAACTCTGATAAGGGCAAATACAAGGGCACAGAGCAGATGTCCGGTGGACATCTGCTCTGTGCCGACCGAAGCGGCAGCGGAGACCAAAAAAATTATATAAAACAGTATAACATAAAATAAAAGTGACATGGTGGACTGATTGAAATGCTTCTTAATTTTTGCTACTAATGATTGATTAAATGATAAGGAGATGGGATACGATGAGAACAATATTTGCAGAATACAATCCACAACGAAACAGCATTGACATTTATACAAATGTTGGCTATATGCTTCATTACACACAGGCTGCTTAATCAAATTTATTATAATTGATGAAAAATCGGTTGCATTTTGTCAAAAGTACAAAACTTTTTGAAACCAAGTGCTTTTAATTCCTGTTATGATACTGAGGATATCCCAGCAATACTTGCTATCCCTGATACCTTATTCTTTCTACCAGCGTTTCCTTTTTCAGATTACTGCTTAAAACGAGGGAAAGCACAATCTGCAAAAGGCTGACCAGCAAAATCATAGCAAGAATTGGTGTAATTGGAACATGATAGATATTCATTCCAAATATTCCATTATGTTTTGCATAGGAAAAAAGTGCATAGCCGAGCGGCAGACCAATGATCAAAGCTACGCATATGGTGCCAACCGTAAAAATCAGTCCCTGTAACTGCAGGCATAAATTTAATTGTTTATTTGTCATACCCACAGCCTGCAATACACCATATTCCTGCTTTTTTGTCGTAATATTCATAATCATGGTGTTTGCCATATTCATAAAACCGATGAGTCCTACAACCGCCATAAACAGATAACAGCCAAGCTTCATCATGCGGGCTGCGACTTCTGCATATTGTAACTGCGCATGATAGGTATCCATTTTTATATGCGAAGTATTAGAAATCAAAGTATTCAGACTTTGTTCTACAGATGCCACATCTTTTTTATCACAGTCCACCCACAGATAGCCATAGGCTGTTCCTCTCGGATTCATGGAACGGTATACACCTTCCGGAATGACAAGATAAGTGTCCGCACTTGCAAAGGATCCTGCAATCTTTCCCTGATAGGTATAGGTTCCACTTCCATTCTCAAAGTCAAATGCAATGGATTCACCCGGAGCATATCCATCTTGTTCCATCCACATCGACCAACCAAAGAAAATTTCACCATTCTTTACCGCCTGATCATAGTCCATAGAGCCAATATCCCCGTCCTGGCGCATAAAATCAAAATCATTTTTACTCACAATATCAGCCGGAAATCTTGTTCCGTTCAGATTTACAGAGACAATCTCTCTCGTCATGACATCTGTCACTCCTGGAATGCTTTTGATTTCTTCAATCAGCGAATCATTCAATAGATTATCCGTCAGAATCGTATCCAGATTATTCTCCGGATATTTTTCATCATACTCATCAGAATAGTCAAGCTGCAGTTCAAATTGTCCATGATTTATGTAACGACGTGCTTCATGCTCCGTGTCAATATTTCCCACATAATTAGAGATAATCACAAACAATGCGCAGGAAAGCCCCAGTGTGAGGATGGTACCAATGGTTCTTTTTGGATTACCCGTTATATTTGCCATTGCCATAGAAAACACGGTAACATTTTTTCTGCCATTTCGTTTTCCTTTTTTTTGTGTTTCTGCATTTTCTAAATACCGTGTTGCCTCGATAGGTGAAATCCGTGAAACAATTTTCATTGGTTTACGCAGTGCCAAAGCAACGGTAAGAAATGATACGAAAATACAGAGAAGCATAACAGGCAGGGAAAACAGAGGCACCTGCTGATTTTGAACTTCCATAGAGCCAGTTTGGGTTGATACAAGGTTCCCCTGTTCTACCAGCCAGTTAAAACCGCATTTTGCAATCAGAAAGCCAAAAAGCAATCCAACCGGTATTGAAAAAATTGTCAAAAAAATGCCCTCTCTGAAGATCAGTTGTTTCATCTGCTTTTTTGTTGCTCCCAGAGCCTTGATTTTTCCATACTCCTGTATCTTGTTGGCAATACCGACCTGAAAAATATTATAAATGACCACAACAGAGAAAAGTACAATTGCAAGAATCAAAACCCCGCATACCGCAATCGTTTCATAACTCGGCTGCAAGACCCATTGCAAATAGAGATCATTGACTATAACGTTTTTTTCTTCGATCCCACAAGCTGCTGCAATCTGCTTTATAACCGAATCAATATTATTCATAGATACATTTGCAGAATCATTTAAAGTAAAATAAATATTATACTGTCTGTCATTCTCTGCGACGTGCTCATCATAAAACTCCTGTGACCCGAAAGCAACATAAGATGCCTCGATGGTATACTCATCCCGATCATATAGGATTCCGCTGACAACAAATTCTTCCGGCTTATATTCTGACTGCATCCCTGCGCGGTAATCCAGTGTAACCGTATCTCCGATCTTTACATCACCATACCCCATTGCACGAAAAAATGCTCTTCCTGCGGCAATTTCCTGCATTTTTTCCGGATACTTTCCTTCCTTCAACTCATATTCTTTATTATAAGGAAGCATTTTTCTTGCAGTCTCATCCATGCAGACAAACCCGCCTTTTTCATTGCCTTTTATGATACCTTCGGTGCACATAGTGCCTGTAGCATCTATTTCCGCACGGCGGTTTACTTCTTTTAACTGCGATCCGTCTGCGGAAACAAACAGACCATAATTGCTTCCATATGATCCTGCCGCCTGACTTTTCTGTAAATGAATTACCCCATTTCCCACAGTACTGATGATAACAAGCAGCATCGTGGCCAGACAGATTGCCATCATGATCAGTATACTTCTTGTCCTGTTCCTTTTGTCATTGCTATATGCAATCCTGCTTATTGTCTTCATCTGAAATCCACCACCTGTCCGTCCTCAATCACCAGAATACGGTCAGCGACCTGTGCAATTTCGTCATCATGGGTAATCATTACAATTGTCTGTCCATATTTTTTTGCTGTCATCTTAAGCAGAGCGATTACCTCATCACTGGTCTTAGAATCAAGATTGCCTGTCGGCTCATCCGCAAATATAATTTCCGGACGATTCACCAGTGCTCTTGCAATTGCTACTCTCTGCTGCTGTCCTCCGGATAACTGATTTGGCAGATTATAAATCCGGTTTTCAATCCCCAGAGTTGCAATAATATCATTTACATACGCTTCATCCACTTTTCTTCCATCCAGCCCCAGTGGCAGTACAATATTTTCCCAGACATTAACAGATGAAACCAGATTAAATGCCTGAAAAACAAATCCGATTTTTCTTCTGCGGAAAACAGCAAGGGCATCTTCCTTCATCCTGTATAAATCTTTCCCCGCTAAAGTAACTCTGCCTTTTGTCGGGGTATCAAGCCCTCCAAGCATATGAAGTAATGTACTTTTACCGGAACCTGACTTTCCAACAATTGCGACAAATTCTCCCTGCTCAATCTGAATGTCCACCTGATTTACCGCTTTGACCTGATTCTCACCTGCACCATAAAACTTACAAAGCTGCCTGGTTTCTAATATCACACTCATGTGTTGCCTCCTTTTCAATTCTGTAAAGCGTACCTTTTCAGCACACTTTCTTTGCCTGTTTATATATCATTTTTCAACCTACATGCTGATTGTAGCAATATAATCTTTCATTTCACTTTCAAAAATTGGGCAGAAATCTTACAGAATTGTAAGATTTCTGCCCAATTAAAATTTAACCAACATATGGTAATTGAATCACAAACGTGCTTCCTTTTTTCTTTATGCCGGAGATTACCGTGATCATACCTCCGTGTTTTTCGATAATTTCTCTCGATAGAAAAAGTCCGATTCCCGTGCCACTCTCTTCCCTGACCTCCCTGGAACCTCCTCTGTAAAATCGTTGAAAAATTTTGTGATACTCATTCTGCGGAATACCGATTCCCTGATCCTCAATTTCCATTCTTACAAGATCGTTTCTTTTTTGTAACCGGATAAATATTTTTGAACCACCCGGACTGTACTTGACCGCATTATCCAGAACGTTGATAAAAGCTTCACCAAGCCACCTTTTATCCTGCACAACCATGCATGTTTCCAGCTCTCTTGCATAGTCAAAAACGAATTCAATTTCTTTCTCATCCGCTTTTGGATAAGTACGGTTCACAGCAGATATGACAGTATCCATAAGCGGAAGTTTTTTCTTATTAATCTGAATCAGTCCGGTTTCCATCTTGGATATTTCAAGAAGCGACTGCAATAATGTCTCCAGTCCATCCAGAGCACTCCGACAACGAATACGAAACTCCTCCTGTTCTGTGGCACTTAAGTCATTCTGCATCAGCACACTAAAACATGTATCCAAAGCTGCAACCGGTGTCTTTAACTGGTGAGAGATATCAGAAACAATTTCTTTCGTGCTCTCTTTTTCTTCCCGTGCTTCTTCCTTTAGCAACTGAATATGATGTCCGATTGCTTCAAGCTGGTCATTCAATTTTTCCAGTTCAGCGTGATTTTCCGTTTTCAGTAAATCATCAAATTTATTTTCACGGAATCTGATCAGAATTTCTTCTAACTGGTCTAAAATTTTCTGATGACACGCATCTTCTGTCTTCTTCCAATAAAATAAAATAATCAAAAGAAGCACGCATATCACAGTGCTTACAGCACCGGTCACCATAACCTGATGCCGGAATTGCGAATAAAACACATTCCCTTTATTTCCCCAGTATCCATATTGCTCCAATAATCGCCTTCCCTGTTCGTTGGTTTCAATATCCTTATCCTTAAGCAATTCCGAAACAGCATCCAGCCCGGAAAATTTTTCCTTTGCTGCAATTTCTGTCATAAGATTCATTTTATATTTATAATCTTCATAAAACACATACGTGGTAAAGCAATTTAATATTGCAAACAATAATATAACAGGTAATACCAAGGAGAGCACTACTGTAATCTTCTTGCGATATCTCTTTGTCACTGCCTTACCTCCTGATTCCATATATACCCAAGACCTCTGATATTCTTTATATAGACCGGTGCAGCCGGATTGTCTTCGATTTTCTCACGGAGTCTTCTGATATTGACAGCGATTGTATTTTCATCCACAAAATCCCCTTCCAGATCAAACACATTTTCCAATATTTGTGTTTTTGAAAGAATCTGTTTCGGATTCTGAAGAAAAAAAGTCAGCATTTTCAACTCCGTTTTTGTCAGACTGATTTCACGACTCTTTATCAGGACTTTCATTTCTCCTGCGATAAATACGATATCTCCCGAAATCATCTTTCCGACTTCCGTTTTCTCCTGTCTGCGGCGGAAATGTGCTTCTATTTTCAAAAGAAGTACCGAAAGACTAAACGGCTTTGTAATATAATCATCTGCCCCTGCTTCATATCCCATGACCTGATCCATCTCCTGATCTAGTGCTGTAAGACAAATAATGTATGTATTATAATTGCATCTCATCCACCTTACAAATTCCAGTCCATTCCCATCCGGAAGATTCACATCACAAATGGTAACATCCACATTATTATCACTTGCAATTCTTTTCGCTTTTTTCATTGATTCTGCTGAAAAAACCTCATATCCGGATTTTTTCAGTGAGAATGTAATTCCACGATTTAAATTTTCATCATCTTCAACCACGAGTATACCTGGCATAGCATATGCACCTCTCTTTATTAACTATATATATTTAATATCAGAGTACTGCTTCTGCAATTCTCTCATCGTTTGTATCTCCAAAAGATAAAACAATGGAACTATCGTCAGCACTGTTATCCTCTGAAAGGAGTCGTCAAATATGCTTTTGCTTTTTCAATGCCGGAAGTGTGGCAAGTTCTTCTGTCGGAGTAAGCATTATACAGCGTCTGTTTCCAATATATGCTGTGTGAAAATCATAACTCCCTGCAATATAAACAGGCAAAGAATCCTGATGATTCCCTGCTTCATATTTTATAGAAATTCCGAATACGCTTGTAAGGATATTTCTTATTCCCCTTTTAACTTAATTTCTTTCATTTTAACATACTTCCATATAATGTACAAATTGATTTCATAATTGTATGCCATGAAATATCAGCAGCGTAAGAATAATTTTTTTGATATGTTTTCCATAAATTTTCCATAACAGAACTTATTTCTATTTCATCAAATATTTCTCTTCTATCCCCAGAGTTTATCTGCTCCAATGTTCCACGTTTTCTTGCAGTTGCCACAAGTGCATTCCATAAAACTTGCTTTTTGAGTTGTTCTCCATGCAACTTTTGTAAAATATAAATATCATAAAAATCTCTCATTCGTGTATTTGTAACGTTTCGGCTAATAACAGTTTCCAGTTTTTCAGCCAATACCGTTTCCAGATTATATGCCCATACCTCGATTGTGCGATCTTCAAGCATAAGATTAAATTTGTACTTGATTTCTCTTGGTGTGATTACATCCCCTGTAGAAATATCAATCTTTAATGGGGTGATTACACCATCGAATTTTGTTTCCATGCTTACACGAACACCCGGATAATCTGCTTCTTCCATGATTTCCGATATCCGTTTGATTCGAAACGAAACGCCATCGTTCAGGGGGATTGATATAATTTTGGATATAAGCTTGCTCTAATCCTCGTTCCTTCACATAGGCATAAAACACAGACTTACTAATTCCATTATTTAGGACTTGAAATGTCTGAATTGTCCCTCCACATTCACGCAATAAGGGCAAAAATAAGGGAAAATACATATCATTTCACTATATAATGGGCTGAAAAGCCTGTAAAATAAGGAAAGTTCAGGAAATCTCTCCACAAATGCCTGCAATCGACTGCGATATTCTTGATTTCAAGTATTCCATTACCTTCATCGGTAACAACACATTCTGCTTTTTCATCATTGTCTTCAAGCACATACATAGTACCTTTTTCAAAATAGCGCTCAACCATGCTCTCCTGTTCATCAGCTAATAACAATAATGATATAAATTGCTTTTTATTTTCGTTCACTTCTCGGATTTTCATATCCATTACTCCGTCAAATTGAAAGTTACGAGCCATGCAAAGTCAAAACGAAAACAGCGATCTGGGAGCTTGCTCACAAGTCGCTGTTTTTGTTTTTGACTTTATACGGCGACAGCCGTCAATGAAATAAATGTGGAGCGCCCTTTGCGACACATTTATGAATTGGGTGCATGGCCCGTAACGTAGGGTTCCCGTAAAATCCACGAACTCCCGGAGCATGCGATACACATGTCTCGATGTAAGGTCTCCGGATGTGAATTTTCTAATGAAAAGTGATACAGCGGTTCTCATCATGACGGGGCCGCCTACACGCGCCATCCATGGCGCGGATCGGCTGACGCGGACATCGTGTCCGCTTTCCCCCTGTCTTTCAGCACTTTTCTAGAAAATATCAACATCCTACGACAAACATCTTCGACATGGCACCGCATACCCCGGGAGTTCTGTGTTTTGGAAAGTTGCCAATACACTAGTAGCCACGGCTGGGTGTAAGAATAAGCTGACCGTAAACAGACGCCGGCACTTAGCGAGGGTATTTTCCTCGCTTATGTGCCGCTGCGACCTGTTTCTGAGTGGAAACGATGTCAGCGTTTCTTATACCCTGCCAAGGGCTACGGTAAGCTGGCCAATAAGTTAATCAACTAACTTTAGATTTAGCAATTTCTAATTTTTTTGACGTTTCGGTTCATTAAATGCCTGCCAAAGTGTTTATATAAAAATGCTTTTATCGCAGACATTTCTTGATGATGTACTTTTAGCAAGTCATCAGGCGAATCATAGACTCCAAAATCTTGATTAATTCCTTCACTCTGAATATATGTATTATTTCTATCAAAATCTATAATTGGATTTTTGAAGTCTTTTACGGCTACACCGTAACCACAAAATGCACCTTTACAATCACTATTTTTTTCCTGTAATTTTTGTAAATACTTTTTATCAAGAATAAACGCCTCTAACTCATACCATCTATCCTCAAAGTAAACTTCAACCCAACTATGAAATACATTTTGTGGTGCATTTTTATAGACAACCCCTGTCATTGCTCCCTTTTGTAATTTTTTATCAATGGTGAATCCATGTACCCTGCAAGGAATATTGCATGCCCTTAGTATTGCCATAAACAATGTTCCTTTTGTATTACATTGTCCATAACCATCTGCCAAAACCTTTGATGCAGGAACATTATCATCAATATTATATCCAAACAATATTTCATCCCTAACAAAATCATAAATCGATTTTAAGCGTTCAAATTCATTTATATTTTTCCATCTTCTTTCCCGAATTAACTGCTGTATGTTTTCGTTGGAATAATTTAACATTTTTGTTTCTTTTAAATATTTGTCCATAATGCACCTTCACAAATCTCGATTGAACTTTCCATCAATTTAATTGCTTCATCAACAGATACACATGTAGCAAATCTCTTTGGCCACATCATATCATTGTAATATTTATATGTTTCTTCTCCAGTCATATAGTCGTTATCAAATGTTGAATTTGCCCCTTGTGGAATAATTACTTTATATCCTCTCTCAAAAGCAGATTTCACAGTTGCATCTATACAGAAGTTTGTCTGTAGTCCCACTATCATTAATGTATTATCATCTTTAACATAATCCGTAAAATCTTTATTTCCAAAACAACTATTGATATTTTTTATAAATATCTTTTCCCCTTCCTTGGGAATCATTTGTTCTGCAATTTCGAAGTCTTCATCACCGATTGAAAACCCCGTTCCTGGTCCATCATCATGTTGAAAATAGATAACCTCTATTTGATTATCTCTAGCTGCTTTTATAATTCTTATAGTATCATCAATAAACGCTTCAAAAGTGACATGCTCTCGCCACTTAAATCTTACAGATTTTGAAGTGGGAG
>NZ_QRIL01000041.1:0-11204 GCF_003471165.1 Ruminococcus sp. AM22-13
AAAGATCCGTGAAAATCCACAGCATCAGTTCCTGTTCCTTACCAAGCGACCTGATTTGATGGATTTTGATACCGATCTGGAAAACGCATGGTTTGGCGTTACGGTGACGAGGAAAGCAGAACTGTGGCGTATCGACGCCCTTCGGAAAAACGTCAGAGCAAAACATTACCATGTTACCTTTGAGCCGTTATTCGACGATCCCGGCACAGTTGACCTTTCCGGAATCAATTGGATCGTTGTCGGCACCATGACCGGAGCTCAGAGCAGGAAGATTCATACGGAGCCGGAATGGGCATGGTCTCTGGCGGACCAGGCACATAAGCTCGGCATTCCGGTGTTTATGAAGGAAGACCTTGTCCCTATCATAGGGGATGAAAATATGATTCAGGAAATGCCGGAAGAATTTAATAAAGTGTTAGAGGTACAGAAATCATGGCAGAAGTAATAAATGGAATCCTCATTCGTGAGGTGGAAACAAAGAACATCATGACTAAGTCTAGTCTGCCGGTAGGCGGTTACTCGGTCAATCCCTATGTGGGCTGTACACATGCCTGCAAGTATTGCTATGCTTCTTTTATGAAGCGCTTTACCGGGCACAAGGAGGAATGGGGCACTTTCCTTGATGTGAAACATTGGCCGGAAATTAAAAATCCGAAGAAATATGCCGGACAGCGGGTGGTCATCGGTTCTGTGACAGATGGCTACAATCCACAGGAGGAGCAATTCGGGAATACCAGAAAACTTCTGGAGCAGCTGATCGGCAGTGACGCAGATATTCTGATCTGCACAAAGTCGGATCTTGTGGTACGGGATATTGATCTGCTGAAGAAGCTTGGACGTGTAACCGTTTCATGGTCGATCAACACACTAGATGAAAATTTCAAGAATGATATGGATTCTGCTTCGAGCATTGAGCGCCGTATCGCTGCTATGAAGCAGGTATATGAGGCAGGTATCCGTACAGTCTGTTTCGTATCCCCGGTATTCCCCGGTATCACGGATTTTGAAGCAATCTTTGAGCGGGTAAAGGATCAGTGCGATCTGTTCTGGCTCGAAAATCTCAATCTTCGAGGCGGTTTCAAAAAGACAATTATGGATTATATCGCTGGAAAATATCCTGATCTTGTACCACTTTACGACGAGATCTATAACAAGCATAACCGTAGCTACTTTGAAGCACTTGAAGTAAAAGCTGAGGAAATGGCTAAGAAGTATGATTGTGTCTTTGCGGATAATGAAATGCCTTATGGCAGAGTCCCGCAGGGGCATCCGGTGATCGTAGATTATTTCTATCATGAGGAAATCCGTGGGACAGAGAATACCGGAAAAAGAAATCGCTAACTTCTAATTTGTCTGATTCATAAACAATTTAATAACAGACTTACAAGCACTTTAGCCACAACAGGTTAAGGTGCTTTTTTCATGTCATAAAAGGAGGTGGTTGAAGCACAACACATCGGGGAAAGCCCGATTAATCATTACAACAGGCATTGCCTGATAATCATATAGTAACAAATAACAAGGACAGAGAGGAATGTATATATTCCATTCGGAAATCAGCCGGATTGGAATGTGTACATTCCTTTCTGGCTTTTCCTGTCTGTCACAAATCAATGAAAAAGCCAAGATTCATTCTCATGAACCCAAAGGAGCGAAGATAAAGGGCAGTAACATCTATGTGCTCTATATCGGAATCCGATGCTATGCGAAAGACTGGATGAAAGAACGAGAATATTATTAAAAAAAGACGGACAGCCATCAAAAACAAGGCTGTCTGTTTTGTGTATGGAATTATATTAAAATTTCGTTTTCAACATTTTGGCAAAATCCTCAATGTAATATCCGGAATTATCCTTTCGCCAGAATGCACAGTATGTCTTTCTGACAGGCTCGCTATTTCTGACGAGAGGAATCCTGTTGATAGTAGAATCAAACCATGCCTGTTCACCAATTACATCAACCGGCATATACCCCTGTCCGGTAATGATTTTAAGCCTTGCTTCCTGAATAGAATCAGAAAAAAGATAGTCACCTTTTATTCCAACAATATCTTCATAATAGGATTGTTCTTCCCACTGTCCGGCTGGATTCATGACAAGGATGCAGGGAATATTTTTCAGTTCGGCGATTTCTACCACTTCCAATCGGCTCAGAGGATTATGGTTGGAAATTTCTATGTACATACGGCTTTCTGAGAGAATTTCATTATTATATAGGTCTGAGAATGCCCGCCTCTGATCATTTAGAACCAGATCAACCTTGTCAGTTTCCAATGCCCTATATAACTCTTCATGGCTTCCAACCATGATACTTACTTCAACAGTCGGGTATTTTGAAGAAAACTCTGCTACTGCTTCTGAAAGTTCATTACCATGATAGCCTTTATAATAGCCAACACGAAGAATTGCATGACCGTTATCCGCAATTCTTTTTGTTTCTCTTTTTATCTGTTCGATATCGTTGATAAGGATGAGGCATTTTCTGTAAAAGTGCTCTCCTGCGGTTGTCAGTGAAAAGGTCCTGTTATGCCTGTCAAGAAGTTTTACCCCAAGTTCCTTCTCCAGTTTTTTTATCTGTTGGGAAATAGCTGATTGGGAAACATTACATTTTTCAGCAGCTTGATAAAAGTTCCCGGTCTCGATGACAGCCTGAAAATATTCAATCTGTCTAAACAACATAATTATGTACCTCCTTGCTTATTTTGAGGAATGTATTTCAAAATAAATCATATAACGATTAGTGAAAATAATCAATATGATAAGTATTAAGATTTGATTGAACATTTGAAGTGAATTATACTAAGGGCAATTTAAGACAGGAGGAAAAGATAATGGCAAAAAACCTGATTATTTATTACTCTCGAAAGGGAGAAAATTATGTCAATGGGCGAATTGAAAGTTTACAGAAAGGCAATACAGAAATTTGTGCGGAATACATCCGGAAATCTGTCGGTGGAGACCTTTTTGAAATTCAGACAGTAAATGATTATTCCAAAGATTATCATAAATGTACAGAAGAAGCTGCACAGGAAGTAAAAGTCAATGCACGACCGGAGCTGACGCAATATCTGGACAATGTAGATTCCTATGACAATGTGTTTGTCTGCGGACCTTGCTGGTGGGGAACCTTCCCGATGCCCGTTTTTTCTCAAATGGAACGACTTGATTTTACCGGTAAAAAAGTAATGGTTCTTATGACACACGAAGGAAGCGGACTGGGAAGCAGCGAACGTGACTTAAGAAAAATTTGTAAGGGTGCGACATTTGGAATAGGAATGGCAGTACACGGTGCAGACTCGGAAAAATCTGAAAAAGCGGTTACGGCGTGGGCAAAGAAAAATGTAGCCGAATAAAAAAGGAGATTGGGTATTATGAGTAAGGAAGTAATGATTGTAACCGGTGCAGGGCAAATTTCAATGGCAATTACAAGACGCATAGGCTATGGAAAGAAAATAGTAATGGGCGATAAAAAGCTAGAAAATGCACAGGAAATTGCCAAAGTTATGAATGACGCAGGATTTGATGTTGAGCCGATGAAAATGGATTTATCTTCCAGAGAATCCATTTTAAATCTGATTGCAAAAGCGAAAGAATATGGTGAGATTAAGATGCTGGTAAATGGAGCCGGTGTATCACCATCTCAGGCTCCGATTGAAGCAATCCTAAAGGTAGACCTTTATGGAACGGCGGTACTTCTGGAAGAAGTAGGAAAGGTCATCGAAAAAGGAGGCGTAGGTGTTACCATCTCAAGTCAGTCTGGCTGGAGAATGCCACAGCTGACTGCTGAGCAGGATGCACAGCTTGCCACAACACCGACAGAGGAACTTTTAAGCCTTGAGATTTTACAGCCGGAGAATATCAGGGACACACTTCATGCATATCAGCTGGCAAAACGTTGCAATGAAAAGCGTGTAATGGCACAGTCGGTAGAGTGGGGAAAGAGGGGGGCACGGATTAACGACATTGCACCCGGAATTATTGTAACACCGCTGGCAGTTGATGAATTTAACGGACCTCGTGGTGACTTTTATAAAAATATGTTCGCCAAATGCCCGGCAGGAAGACCTGGAACAGCAGACGAAGTTGCAAATGTAGCAGAACTTCTGATGAGTGACAGAGGAGCATTTATTACAGGATCTACATTCCTTGTTGATGGAGGAGCGACAGCAAGTTACTACTATGGTCCATTAAAGCCGGAAATGTAAATATATAAATCGTGAAAAAGATCGACCATCTCAGCATAGTGAGTAAGATAGTCGGTCTTTTAATATTATACCTCCAATGAATCTTCAGCATCTACCCACATCTGCAAATTTTCATAAAGATATAGTCTTGCATATTCAAGTGGTTCATTAATTGCAAGTGCGTTCAATGCACAGTCTGAATCAGGAGTAGTTTTCAAGTTCTTTTCCGCTTCCCAGCAGTCAATGTGGAGCATATAGTCGGCACTGATATAAACATCAATGCTGTTGCACTTTGGGTTATATTCTGCAAATATTGTTCTCATCGTATTCCATCTCCTTATCATTCAATCAATCATTAGTTGTAAAAATTAAGAAGCATTTCAATCAGTTCACCATGTCACTTCCATTTCATGTTATAATGTGTTATCAGATTTTTTTGCCCTTGCATTTTCCCTTATCAGAGTTCGTAAACAATGATGGGACGATATAACACAAGGGAAACAATAATGGAAAGCTCACCTGCGACAAATCCAGTGTTTTCAAGGGTTTACAGAGAAGTTAATAACAAAATACAACAGTTATTAAATTTCTTAAAACAGGTGAAATCACAATCGGGATTTGTCTGCGAAAAGCCCATAAATAAGCGGATGTTAATATGTATTGCTTGTGGCAACGGCTCTTTTGAATATAGAATTGAGCTATCAAAAACAAGGAGGCAGAGATTATGCTAAATGAAAATATCAAAAGAATTAGAAAGTCAAAAGGGCTGTCGCAAGAAGAACTGGCAATTAAACTGAACGTAGTAAGACAGACAGTATCAAAATGGGAGAATGGTTTGTCAGTTCCAGATTCCGGTATGCTGATTATTTTGGCGAATGAACTGGATACTACTGTAAGTGAATTACTTGGAGAACCTATAGCAGAACCGACTATCGATGATTTAAAGATTCTTTCTGAAAAATTGGAAGTTATTAATTTGCAGCTTGCAAAAAGAAGTATAACAAAGGTAAAAACGATTCGATGGATTCTTATTTCATTGTGTGCGGTTATAGTGGTAATATTTATCGCACTTGCATCTACGAATAGTTTTTATTTGGATTGGAATTACAATGATCCTGAGTTGGCAGTGGCAGGAACAATACTGCATGGGTTTGAATTCTTGTTTGTAAGACTCGCACCGATTGTTTTTTGGACTTCGGTGGTTGGAATTGTGGTGACATATAAGAAAAGATAAATTCCAGTTTGTGAAATTCAAAAATTTAACATAATATATAGCAAGAATTCTCTTTCCTCACTTAAATGAAAAACTAAATTCCAGCTGTGTCTTATCTCACGGTTCTTTACAGGCAATGGAAGCAATCAAATATCTGATCGGTGTAGGTGATCTTCTGACAGGATATCTTCTGACTTATGATGCGCTGACAATGGAATTCCGTAAAATTAAACTGCCGAAAGATACTCATAACTGTGCAGTATGCGGCAATCATCCGACAATCCTGGAGCCAATCGATTACGAGCAGGAAGTCTGTGAGGAGACTGCAGGTCGTTTTGCGACAAGAGATGAACAGTAAATAGATCAAGTTCCAACCTACTACTTATCATTTTTTGTAATTGAAACAGGGGACTTACTTGACTCGGTTAAGAACCAGGCATAAACGGGAGAGAAATATGGCGATAATAAGAATGAGAGATCATCTCTATGATGAGATTGTTAATTATGCAAAAGAACATCTTCCGGAAGAAGCCTGCGGACTTCTGGCCGGTGCTGAGACCGAAGAGGGAAGAGAAATCAAAAAAGTATATTTCCTGGAAAATAAAGATCATGCCGAAGACCACTTTACTCTGGACCCAAGAGATCAGATGAATGCGATCAAAGATATGCGTGCCAATGGTCTGAAACCGCTGGGAAACTGGCATTCCCATCCGTCGTCTCCATCCCGCCCGTCCGTGGAAGATATTCGTCTTGCCTTTGACTCAAAAGCAAGTTACCTGATCCTGTCACTGATAGCAGACTATCCGGTGTTGAACAGTTTTCATATCGAAAACGGAGAATGGACGAAAGAGGATCTGAGGATTTATTCTGAGGAATATTATTTTTAAAGATTTACAGATTGGATTACAGAAGCAGAAATGTTTGAAGCGAGTTTATTCGTGGAGAGCATTTCTGCTTTTTAATTCAAATAAATCAATAAGTTTTCTGCATTAATTGTGAAAAGTAATAGATAGGGATTGGCTTGTAGCAGGATGAGTAAGTGGTAAAGCAGGGAGTTTCAAAAACCATTAACAACGGGTCAAAAATCTATGATACAATAGAAAAAGTGAAAAACAAATGAAAAGAGAGAAAACAAAAATGACACAAAAACAAAACACATTAACAAAAACCGGAATCGTAGCACTCCTTGCATGTATTTGCTGTATCCTATGGGGTAGCGCAATTCCGGTAATTAAAACAGGCTATCGCCTGATGCAGGTAGATTCCGCAGATACTGCAAGCCAGATTGTCTTTGCGGGAGTTCGTTTTACACTGGCGGGAATCCTGGTACTGATCTTTGCATCAATCAGAGAAAAGAAAGTGATGATCCCAGATAAAGAGATTCTGAAATATGCAGTTCCAGTATGTCTGGCACAGACAGTTGGACAATATTTCTTCTTTTATATAGGTGTTGCACATACATCAGGAGTAAAAGGCGGCATTATCACTGGACTTGGAAATTTTATCGCAATTCTGATGTCCTGTCTGATCTTTCGTAATGAACGAATGACAGGCAGAAAAATAGCAGGATGCGTTCTGGGATTTGCCGGAGTTGTTGTGATCAATCTGATGGGAAATTCCCTGGATATGGGATTTAAGCTGACTGGTGAGGGATTTATTCTGATTGCGCAGTTATCTTATGGAATTTCCACGGTCCTGATCAATCTATTTTCCAGAACAGTATCTCCAGTAGTGCTGAGTGGAACGCAGTTTGCGATGGGAGGAATCGTTCTGACGCTGATCGGAGTGGGAATGGGCGGACATCTCGGAAATGTTACTGTAGGAGGTGTGGCAATTATATTTTATCTGGCAATGGTTTCTGCAGTGGCCTATACACTTTGGTCTGTACTGCTTGCATGGAATGATGTTTCGAAAGTTGCAATCTTTGGATTTGTCAATCCGTTGTGCAGTGTGATTCTGTCTGCTCTGATACTTGGTGAGGTGAAGCAGGCATTCAATATTGGAAGCCTGATAGCTCTGCTCCTGGTTTGCGCGGGAATTTATATTGTTAATTGCAAAGAAAATAAGAGGAAAATTTAATAATGTCACAAAAGAATCATGAAATAACAGATGGACGATTAGTACAGACGGATAAGAAATATTCCCATTTAAAACTGAAACAGAAAGAAAAAATTGCAGAATGGATGTTTCAGGAAACAAGAGATTTTTATACTAAAAAATATACATTTCCAAATGACAAACAACTGTCAGAAGTAGTAGATAAAGTATATGAAAAAATTGAAGAAGCTGGAATATGGGTTCCTTATGGAGAGGTCTTGAAGCATTACAAATCAAAAAGATCTAATGTTAACAAGCGGGTTAAAAGATTATTTAATGAAAAAGGGGAAAACTATATAGATCAGGCTTGCTTCATGAATATGTGCATGATCTGCGACAATGCAGGAAATGTCCTGGCACTGGACAAAGTAAACGACAGCTACACCGGAACAACCTTCCCCGGCGGACATGTGGAGAAGAACGAAATATTTAACGATTCCGTAATCCGCGAAGTCTGGGAAGAAACCGGATTAAAAATAGAAAACCCGAAGCTGCGAGGGGTATATCATTGGCATAGAAATGGCATTCATAATGTACTTTTTCTCTACAAAGCAGAGAAATTTTCCGGTGAATTAAAAAGTTCTGAAGAGGGAAAAGTATACTGGATTCCATTAGAAGAACTGAAAAAACGCGAATTGGCTACAGGGATGGAATATGTACTGGAAATTATGGAATCTGATCAGGTCAATGAATGCTATATGAAACGGGAAACGCAAGGGTATGTAGGAACGTTGTATTAACGTCGGAGAAAGTTCGGAGAAAACGTCGGAGAAAACGTCGGAGAAAACGTCGGAGAAACACCCGAAAATTAGCTGTAATATAATTAACAGACTAATTTTCAGGTGTTTTCTCTTTTTTGAGCAATTCTCTGGCGTAGATAGTCAGCCGGTTGCTTAGTTCAGCATCTTTCTTCATAATTTCTACCAAAGCATATAGATCCGGAGATTCTGAACGTGAAATAATAATATAATCACAATCCATATCATCCGAAACTCCATACAGAAAATCCACATTGCAGTGAAAAACCTGCGCAATATAGCATACAGACTGATAAGATGGTTCGCGCTCGCCTTTTTCATAACGACCATAAGTCATTGCAGAAATATTGAGTCTGCGGGCAGCTTCAGCCTTGCTGATATTTAAAGATTCTCTTAATTGTGTCAATCGTTCAGGATAAAATTTCATTGGATTCACCTCTTGAAAATAACCATTGGTTATGATATCGTAGAAGAAAATGTAACCTATGGTTATTATACGAATACATAATAAATAAGGCAAGAAAAATGTGGGAAATACACTGGTAATAATTATGGAGGAAGTCAGATGGCAGCGATACTGGTTGATTATGAGAACGTGAATGGATCAAACGGATTAAAAGGGGCGGATGCATTATGTGCTGATGATACCCTGATTATTTTCTACAGTAATTGTTGTGGGAAAATAAGGTGCGATTATCTGCAGGACATCAAAGACAGTGGATGTGAATTTAGAGTAGTAAAATTAAAAGGAAGCGGAAAGAATGCACTTGATTTTTATATCGCTGCGGAGTGCGGGATAATCAGTGAACGTGGTGAGAAAAAGATTGGAATCATAAGCAACGACAAAGGATTCCAAGCGGTGATAGATTTCTTTTGTGTAAATAGAGATGCCGCGAAACCTCAGGTTGTGAAAGCCGGAAATATAGAGAATGCATTTACACTTTTCAATTCCTCTCGCGACATCTGGCGAAGAAAGATGCTCCAGAATAGGATGTCAACACTTGATCTGGCAGCAGAATGTGCAAGGATTGAAGAGCGTAATAAAATGCGAAAAGAATTAGAAGGAATCCTTGAGGGAACGGAATATGAGGAGAGAACTGCGGAGATTATAGATTTTATGGAGTCGAAAAAGCTTCAGGGAAAGAAAGAATTATATACAGGCTCCTTGCATTCTTTTGGACAAAAAGATGGAAGGGTGATTTATCATTTGATCAAAAATCATTTATCTGATATAGGTAGTAATAAAAAATGATATAATTCCTTAGTAAGGTAGGTAATGCATTATCAGGAGAGAAATAGATACAGACAGTATCCAGCTATGGAGCAGAAGTACGAAAACAGAGTATCTCAATCCGTAGGGCACTGGAGATCTACCGTCTGCAGTCAGCCTTCTTATGAGGCTGTGAGTTGAAATAATTCAATTTTGGCACAAAATACAGAAGAAATTCGTCAGCCTCTCTGCGAGGCTGTGAATTGAAATGGCAAAGAGGCAATAGCAGGTATACTTGCGATTGGTCAGTCTCTTTAAAAGCTTATGGGATGAATTTTGAGAATGATGATTTGAATTGCCTTGGCTATAAATAAAAAAGAAAATGGAAAATCTTATTTTACAAAAGAGATAGGAAATTAGATATTGATTTCTTTACCGATTACTGTTTATAGTATTAAAAAACAGGAGGTTCTATATTATGATGGCAAAAGATGCATTATTTTCTGGTGAGTCTAAGAATATTGAATATAAGGTGGCACTGCCTGATAAAAGTGAAAAGTACATGAAAACAATAGTAGCTTTTGCTAATACACAGGGTGGAAAGTTGATTATAGGTGTTGATGACAGGACACATCAAATCGTTGGAGTAGAGAATGAAGTGCTATTTCAATTAATGGATGGAATAGCTAATGCGGTTTCAGATTCATGTGTGCCGCAGATTATCCCAGATATTGAACCACAAACTGTTAATGGTAAAACGGTTATTGTAGTAAGTGTGGAACCTGGTAAGAATCGTCCATATTATCTGAAATCAAAGGGAAAAGAGCAGGGCACTTATATACGTGTAGCTGGAACTTCCAGACTTGCATTTCCAGATAAAGTTAAAGAACTGGAAATGGAAGGAGCTCGAATATCATGGGATGAATTGACTTGCGTAGGATATCCTGTTACGGATGAAGCAACGGAGAAACTTTGTAAAGACATTGAAAGTTTTAGAGAAAAAGCAGGAATGTCTGCAAACTCTGTGAAAAAAGAACAACTTATTAACTGGAAAATTTTAAAACAAAGTGATGGTCAGTTGTTGGCAACAAATGCGTATGCATTACTCACATCAGATTATTTTCCATTTTCAAAGACACAGTGTGCTGTGTTTAAGGGTGCGGACAGAGTTGTGTTTTTGGATAAACGAGAATTTACTGGACCTGTGTATAATCAGATAGAGGAAGCGGTAGATTTTGTGTTGAGGAATATCAGACTTGGCGCTACAATTGGCGGACTAGTACGTAAGGAAAAATATGAACTTCCACCTGAAGCTATCAGGGAAATGATTATTAATGCACATTGCCATCGGAATTTATTGGATGAATCCTGTATTCAGGTTGCGATATACGATGATCGTCTGGAAGTAACGTCGCCGGGAGGCTTATATAATGGATTGACTTATGAAGAGGTAATGAATGGACATTCAAAACTTAGAAATAAAGGTATTGCCAATGTCTTTAGCCAGATGGGACTTGTAGAGGCTTGGGGAAGTGGAATAAAAAGAATTTTTAACTGTGCAAGAGAATATGGACTTCCAGAGCCTAAAATTCAGGAATTTGATAATATGTTCCGAGTAGAATTGTTTAGAAATATTTCTTCAGGTCAGATAGAATCTAATTCTGTAAAGAAAACGGAATGGAATCAGAGAAAATGCGGAGAAAGTTCGGAGAAAGTTCGGAGAAAGTTCGGAGAAAGTTCGGA
>NZ_QRIL01000041.1:11214-23035 GCF_003471165.1 Ruminococcus sp. AM22-13
AAAATGAATTAAATGATATTCAAAAGAAAATTATTAACATTCTTTCTATAGATGCTCGTCTACCGGCGGCAAAAATAGCAGAGGAATTATGCATTAGTAGTCGAAGTGTAGAAAAAAATATAAGAAAACTGAAAGAATATGGTATACTCGTTCGACATGGTTCGCCTAGAAATGGATATTGGGAAATTACACAGAAATATGAGTAAAATTAATACCATGGAAGGAATAAATAGAAACAATGAAACAAAAAGCAAATTACAGTTCTCAAATTTATGAATATTCATCCCGAACAAGAAACTTGACAGCAGAAACTGTCGGGGTGGTCAAAGGTGAAAAATATTTTCCTGTTTTTAATGAAAATTTGGTGTTCAAACCACTTACAAAGTCTAAGCCATTTTCTACTCCTCTGTTTGCTTATGCAGAAGTATTCTGGTCGTGGGTGATTAATGAGTATTTTGTTTCTGCTCCGCAGTATCAGCTTGCCATTTGCAAAGACTATGAGACGGAGACTGAGAAGTATTATGATTATGGAACTGTATGTCCGATGATCTACGGAAAAGGTGAACACCTGATGAATCTCTTGGAGTTCTTTCGGAAGTATCCGGGTGACAAAGTAAACATTAATGATTATGTAAATTATTGTCAGATGTTCTATGACTATACAGAGATACTGAACGCAGATTATTTCCAGACCCATCAGGAACTGGCGGAGGAGCTGGCGATTCAGATATTGATCTCGGTTCTGAAAGGTGATCAGAATTACCATTATGAGAACATTGCATTTATATGCAATGAGGCAGGCGAAATCCTGCGGCTGGCGCCGATGATCGATCATGAATTCTCCACGTATTTTATGTTCCCGGACAGTATGTCCAGGCATCTGTACTGGTTTGAGCAGTTGCAGAGATCTATTGCAGGAAATGAGGTACAGCCAGATGAGTATGCAGATTTTACGAATGAGGAAGAACGCAGACTTATGGAAAAGAGTGCTACTTGTTTGCATGGAAATCTGGTTTATATTAAGGAACATTATCCGAAAGTAACCAAGCTGTTTCTGGAAAAACTGGACAAATTGGAAGCAGACCTTAGAGAAAATAAAGAAATGTTTTACATCCAGAAGAGCCAGAACTATCCGAATCATGCAAATTCCAATGCTTACCTGGCCGGTAAAGCCAGATATAAAGAACATGATGAAGAGAAAACTGCAATTTATGAAGCTAAGTATGGAGGAAGCGGAAAAGAGATACATTTTGATATCATAAACAGCCAGATTGTTTATGAAGTAAAGAAAACCATACAGCAGATGAAAACAATACTGATATCTTAAAAAAGTATAAAATCTGTAGTAATGCCTGCATCAATCCAGATTCTTGTGCTATAATGTTTCTCGTTTATTTAAAAAGGAAAAATTATGTTTTAAAGGAATGCGGATGTTTTTATCCGTATCACATGAATCAGGAGAGGTATATTATGCAAAAGAAAGTTCAGATCGTCAGCGATGGCTCGCTGGATCTTCCACAGGAACTTACGAGAGAAAAAGATATTGAAGTCGTTCCCTTTTATGTGTCTTTTGACAGTGAGACATATAAGAAAGAAGTAGTAGAAATCGGAATCCGGGATTTTTATCAGGAGATGGTGGATCATCCGGATGTATTTCCAAAATCATCTATGCCGTCAGTAGATGATTTTTATCATGCATTTGAGAAGAGTGCGAAAGAGAATATTCCGGTTATCTGTATTTGTATTACAAAGAAATTCAGTGGTTCTCTGCAGTCTGCAACAGTGGCAAAAGGGATGATTGAAGAGAAATATCCGCAGGCAAAGATTACAGTAATTGATTCTACAATAAATACAGTTCTTCAGGGACTTTTTGTGCTGGAAGCATGCAGACTGCGTGATATGGGAATGGATTATGAAGAAATCATTGAAAAGATTCTTCCAATCCGTGAGACCGGACGTATTCTTTTTACAGTTGGAAGTATTGACTATCTGCAGCATGGCGGAAGAATCGGAAAGCTTGCAGGAATTGCAGCAGGTGCACTTGGAATCAAACCGATGATTACACTAAAAGAAGGCGAAATCTTCAGTTCCGGTTTAGCCAGAGGACGTGTCAGATCCATGAAGAAAGTCGTAGACATGACCAGAGAATATTTGGATGAAGTTAATGCAAAACCGGGAGAATACAGTTTCTGTATTGGTTATGGATACGATTATGAAGAAGCAGTGAAGTTCCGTGAAATGCTGAAAAATCTGGTGAAAGAACGCCTTGGAATTGAAAAAATCGGAATCTATCAGATTGGAGCAACGATTGGAGTTCACACAGGCCCGTATCCGATTGGAATTGGGATTATTAAACATGCAGTTGACTAAAATTGCAATTGTATTATTGAAAATGAAACGATTAAAGAGCTTATTCTGGAAGAAATAATTCTTACCAGAATAAGCTGGATTTGAAATATAGTTTTTTATAATGTAGCACGTGTAAAATAACGATAATGTATTAATCAATCTGTATAAACATCACCTCATGCTCTTGTAATAATTCCTGTATAATAAGAGTCTTATTTTCTGCAAGGATAGTTTCGTTTTTTCTATGAGGAATACTGCACCGTTTCAGATAGGAAATTTCGTTTAAGGTCAGTTGTAGATCTGTTCCCAGATGTCTCCATTCATCAAGGATACTGCCAGATTCTGGACCAAAAATCTGCTTACGGACATGATAGTCTCGGTTTTGTACTCCCTGAAGAGTGAGGGTGATTTCCAAAGCATCATGATTACTGAAAATCTTTTGATCATCATTCATCTCAATCGTAGATTCATCTCTTGAATAGTATTCATAATTCAATGATTTATTATTAAAAAGAATAATAGCAAAGTGATCAAGACCATTCTTTGTAACAATGTAATGACTGCCTCGTTCAACCAGATAATTGTATAATTGTTTGAAGAAAAGTAATGCATAATAAGGTGGCTTACAAAATCCGTCTGAACTGATCAGACCACATGCTCCGTTCAGAATTCGCTTTGCATCAAAATCTCCGGCAAAGATATCACTTGCATGCCAGTAACAAACATAGTCTACTTCGCCAAGTGAATCTGTCATCTGTTTTATCATAATTGCTGCTTTGGCAGCCATATCATTAAATGAATTCCTTTGTATAAAACTAAGATTCCATTCCATTACAACAATGGGACATTCAGGAAAATGGACTTCCTCCAGAACAGAATGGATATAAGCAAGATCATCAGAAAAGAAGGTATCAATATTTTGCCGTATGGCATTCATTTTTGTAGGCTGTTCTGCTTCGCGGTAAGGAAAAGAATTTATAGTTATAAAATCTGGCATATGTTTTGCATTTGTCCATTCACGGTAGAAGTTTACGATACTGTCTTTATGCAGGGAGGGACTGTAGCTGACGCCGCCTACAGGAGCATTTGGGATTATTTTTCGTACAGTTTCAAAAAAATTGTCCCATATGTCTACAAAATTTCCAGGAATACCGATTAAGGTTTGTTTATAGACATAATACCAAATCATAAACTTCCAGTTTGATACTTCTTTTAGACCGTATCTATTGATGACATGCATAAGAATTTTTTCAACGATACTATTAAATTGTTGCGAATCAGAAAAGATACGGATAATGGATATTTCCTGAATTTCGCTTAATTTTTTCAGCATTTTCAGGATTTGATTATCGAAGACAATCAAGGGGCATATTCCGTTTTCAACAAGGGAATCTAAAATATAGTCCAAATTAACAAAATTTAACTGATCTAGCTGCTCCTGATTAATGAGACCAAATTCAGGGGAGAAAAGTCCATTAATACATCCATATTCAAAATCAAGATTACGTTTTAAAAATTGAATCTGCCGTTGAAATGTTCCAGAAAGAAGTCGGGATGCAAAACCAAGATATAGCATAGTTCCCCAGGGATTATGGATTTCCTTACCTCTGGTACAGTCAATAACAGCTGACTGAAGCCTTATTTTCTGCTCCTTGACTACAACCATCCGGGTTTTGGAACGATATTTATTCAGCATGGCGGAAATTTGAGATGGATTCTGTACATCTGGATTATCTTTTCGAATTGCCTCCTGTTGACGGTA
The DNA here is from genome assembly GCF_003471165.1 of Ruminococcus sp. AM22-13. Classification (GTDB taxonomy): domain Bacteria; phylum Bacillota; class Clostridia; order Lachnospirales; family Lachnospiraceae; genus Blautia_A. Next base: position 15,326 of record NZ_QRIL01000041.1, read on the forward strand.
TTCACTTGGGGAAAGATTATAATTTTGTCTGAAAATTTTATTAAATTGAGAAGCAGTTGAAAACCCATTGTTAAGTGCGATATTGGAAACCGGCATCTGACTTCCAGTCAGATCAGAAACAGCGTGCTGAAGGCGGACTTTTGTAACGTACTGCACAAATGTAATGCCGGTATTTTTTTTAAACAGACGAGATAAGGAAGTAGGAGCAATATGGATCTGTTCGGAAACAGACGGAAGCGAAAGCGGTTCAGAAAAGTGCTCTGCAATATACGAAAAAACAGGATCAAGCCGTTCTTCAGAGCTTTCAGATAAAGGCTGGTTATCTGAGAGCATAAAAGAATGAATCAGATGATCGCAGATCTTATACAGAATGCTTAGTTTTTTTGCATTCATTCCGTTGATTTCAAGTGCATACTCACCCAGCAGATCATAGAGCATATATTGAAGCTGCTCATATTTTACGCTGGAATATTGAACACTGCAACAGCGAAAATGTGGCAGATGTGTATTTGTCAACTGGCGAAACAGTTCTGCGCGTACATAAATAGCAAGTAAAAAAGCAGAGGGTTGGTTTTGAAGCTTAAAATGTCGGTTTCCATTGATCATAAGAACATCTTTTGGATTCATGTGGAGTGTTTCTGAAGCAAGATGAACATGGCAGCTGCCGCGAATAACATATAATAGAAGATATTCATTTTGAATAGTGTCGATGGTGACAGGTCCATTATAAAATTTGACATTGAAATTATATACCATATGTATTTCTCCTAAGACAGTAAGTTTTTGCCTGTTTATTTTATGAGTAGATTTGCTTATTTGGATAATGACAAAATATGACAATCTACTTGTCTTATTATAACAATAAGAATGAAAATAGTCAATTTTAATCAAAAGATAGCAAGAAAAAGATGGATAAAATAAAGAAAACAGAGACTGTATTTACTAAAATATAGACAGTTCAAAGAACAGGTAATGATCACTTTTTAAGAAAGGAGTTTATGTGACATGAAACCTCAAGAAACGAAAGCTGTAAGTGACCCGGCAGCGGTCAAATTATCTCTGGCCCAGAAAATTGGTTATGGAATGGGTGAAGCGGGAAGTACTCTTTCCTTTACAATGATCGGCTCTTATCTGACAGTATTTTATTCAGATGTTGTCGGACTGGCACCGGCTGTTATTTCTGTTATTATGCTGATTGCAAGAATATGGCAGGCTCTCTGCGATCCTATTTTTGGTGGTATAGCTGAGAATACCCGTTCAAAATATGGAAGGTACAGACCATACTTACTGTATGTATCACCGATTCTGGCAATTTTCAGTACATTGACATTTCTTAATCTGAATATACCGGATAGTGCAAAAGCTTTCTGGTGCATTTTTACTTATATTGGATGCTGTACAGCATATTCATTTGCAAATGGTGCAGTAGCATGTGTTGTTAATTCTCTGACATCAATTAATTCAGAACGTGTTTCTGCAAATGCAGTAAAAGGTGTTATTTCAAGCATTTTTGGTATTATTGTAAATGCAGTCACCATGCCGATGCTGATGAAATTTGGTGGCGGAAATACAAATTCTGCAAAAGGATACTTTTTTACTGTATTAATTTTTTCAATTGTTTCAATCCCATGTTTCATGATTTGCTTTAAGTCAACAAAAGAAGTAATTGGCGGTGGCAGTGTATCAGGGGAAAGAACAAATCCACTCGTTATGATTGGCTCCTCATTCAAAAATGCTTTAAAAGACTGGAATGTTGCATGGTTGGTTATTGCAATGATTCTGTATCTGACAGGTGTTTTTGGAAGAATTGGCGTTATGGTTTACTATTTTATCTATGTACTTGGAGAACCTATGGGTATGGCATCTTTTGGAACTGCCATGACTGTTGGTATGCTGGTTGTTAATTTCTATACTCCATATTTACTGAATCATATTGATAAAAAACTGGTTGGTGTTCTGTCATGTATTCTTCAGGCCGGCTGTTGTATTGCGTTCTTCTTTATGGGAGAAGCACATGCTTCAGTTCTTCTTGTTGCAGGCGTAGGCTTGATATATGGCGCAACCAACATGGTTGGTCTTGTTTCAGTAGGACTGGTTGGTGAGCTGATCGATGACAACTGGATTCGAACAGGAAAACGTTCCGATGGTATGATTGTTACAGTTATTTCTTTTTCAACAAAGATTGGAAATGCTATTGGTGGTGCGATAGGTATTGTTGTTCTGGGTGCTGTTGGATTTGTGGCGAATTCTACCATGTCTGCTGAAATACTGACCAAAATGAATGCAGTTATTAACTTCGGACCTGCAATCTGCTTCCTGGCAGCTATTATTCCATTTTTAATGATCCGTATGACAAATAAAAAAGGTAAAGAAAATGAACAGAAATTAAAGGAGATGAACAAATGAGTTATCAGTTAAAAAATCCGATTATACCGGGTTATTATCCAGACCCTTCTATCATTCGTGTGGATGATGATTTTTATCTTACATGTTCCAGCTTTGAAATGTTTCCGGGAATTCCTGTTTTTCACAGCAAGGATCTTGCTCACTGGGAACAGATAGGAAATGCTTTAACTGAAGAGAACGGATTTCATATGGAAAGAAATTGTGGTGTTGGCGGCCTTATGGCACCAACAATTCGTTACAATAATGGAACTTATTATATTATTAATGCAAACTTTGCAGATAAGGGAAACTATATCTGTACTGCCCAAAATCCGGTAGGTCCGTGGTCCGAACCTCACTGGATGACGGATGTTCCTGGAATTGATGCTTCTCTTTTCTTTGATAATGATGGAAGTTGCTATGTTATGGGAACCGGTGATGTCTGGGATAACGGTACAGGCGTGAAGGAAAGGGGAATCTGGGTTGCACCATATGATATTGAAAATTTCCGTGTGACAGGCGAACCATATACTATTTATAATAGTGCAATGAGAGGCGGTTCTTCTCCGGAAGCTCCTCATCTGTATCATATTGGAGATTACTATTATTTGATGATTGCTGAAGGTGGAACAGAACATTATCACGCAGTAATGATAGCACGTTCAAAAGAATTATTCAGCTTCTTTGAAGGAAATCCGGCAAACCCTGTTATGACACATAGAAATATGGGATTTTCCAGTCCAATTATCAATATAGGACATGCCGACTTTGTACAGTTAAAGGATGGAAGCTGGTATGCAGTTATGCTTGGATCCCGTTTGATTGATGGAAAATTTAAAAATTTGGGTCGTGAAACATTTATCTGTCCTGTAATCTGGGAAAGAGACTGGCCGGTATTCAGCCCTGAAACTGGTAAAGTGGAGTGGAGTTATGAGGGACCGAAATCATTATCGGAAACATTTTATCCGAAAGAAAATAAATTTGATGATTTTGATGATCAGAAACTTCCAATGTATATGGTGTTTTGGGGCACACCTGCAAAGGATTGCTGGAAAATCGAAGATTCATGTTTGAAATTAAAATGTATCAGACAGAGGCTTGATGATGATCTGGAGCAGATGAAGATGGATGGAATTCTGGCAGATGACAAATATGTTGCATTTGTTTCAAGAAGACAATGTGCAATGGATGCTGTAATTACAGCCGCTGTAAAATTTTATCCGGAAGGACAGGAAAGTGCAGGAATTGCGGCAGTACAGGCCATGAATCATCAGATTCACATCGAACGTGCATGTGAAGACGGAAAACAGGTAGTCCGTGTTGTTGTCATTACAGCTGATTATATACAGCCGCCATATTTTCCAGGATTTACAAGCACTACGAATCGTGAAATTATCTGTTCTGAAGCTTATGATAAGTCTGAAATTATTTTACAACTTGATATGCAGCATGAAGATTTTTGCATCCGTTATGGGGAATCTGAAGAAGAGCTGAAAGAATTATGTAGAATTGATGGCGCAGTGATCAATCCAGAGAAAGTCGGGTGTATGTGCGGTACAATGCTTGGAATGTATGCAACAGGAAACGGAAGAGATTCCGATAATGAAGCTGCATTTGATTGGTTTCGTTATATCGAAAAATAGAAATAAAATTTAACTGTCATATTTGGAGTATTATACTGGGGGCAAATATTCTGCCTCCAGATAGTATATGGAGAATAAAGCATGAAGCATGATTTGTCAGAAAATTTTTCAAAAAAATATAAAAACAGTCTTTCTGTCTGGAATAAATTAGGATATGGAATGGGAGAAGCCGGATCGCAATTTATCTGGTCACTGATAAGTTCTTATCTTACATTATATTATACGGATGTAGTAGGTCTGCTTCCTGCAGGAATTTCTTTTATTATGCTCATAGCACGAATATGGGATGCAGTCAATGATCCTATGTTTGGTGCAATTGCAGAGAATACAAATAGTAAAATGGGACGTTATCGACCGTATATTTTATTTGGTGCTCCAATTTTGGCAGTTTTGAACTGTCTGACATTTTTGAATCTTGATTTGTCTTCAACAGGGAAAATATTATGGTGTGCGATTACTTATATTGGTTGTGGAATGGCATATACAGCAGTAAATATTTCGGTGGGCTGCTTGGCTAATTCGATGACTGCAGATAATCGGCAGAGAGTTTCACTAAATGCATTTCGCGGTATTATGGGAGGAATTGTACAAATCTTGATGGGTGCAGTTACTATGCCGATGATCATGAAATTTGGTCAGGGTTCTACTTCTGATGGAAGAGGATATTTTCTGACGGCAGTTATTTTTTCAATACTTTCTATTCCGTGTTTTTTAATTTGTGTGGCCTTTACAAAAGAGAACATTGGAAATAAACGTTATCAGAAACGTGATAGCACAACACTTGCGCTGTTTCGTTCTTTTCAATATACTTTTTCCGACAGAAATGCATTGCTTTTGATTCTTGCGGAATTGACATTTCTTACAGGAATTTTTGGAAGACTGGGTATCATGGCTTATTATTTTATCTATATTTTGAATCAGCCTAAAATGATAGCAGTTTTTGCAACAGCAATGTCAGCAGGAATGATGATTGTAAATTTTTATGCACCATTTCTTCTGAACAGGATAAATAAAAAGACAGTAGGAGCTATATCTTCTCTGCTTCAGGCATTGTGTTGTGTCCTTTTCTTCTTTATGGGACAGATGCGAATGAGCTTTGTTATTGTTGCGCTTGGATTTGCATATGGAGCAACTAACCTTGGAGGAATTGTATCTTATACATTAGGCGCGGAGATTATTGATGATAACTGGCTGCGATGTGGGATACGCTCAGACGGGGTGATTTATAGCTGTATTTCTTTTTCTACAAAACTTGGAAATGCAATTGGGGGTGCTGTAGGAATTCTTGCAATTGGGCTGGTAGGTTTTAAAGCAAATACGCAGATGTCCACTGCAACATTGACAAAAATGAATGCAGTTATTAATTTTGGACCTGCAATCATGTTTTTGATGGCGGCGGTTTTATTCGCACTGAATGGAATGACAAACGAGCTTGGACGAGAAAATGAGGAGAAATTAAAAGAAAAAATGGTAGAATAAACAGGATGGTGAATCATGTCGAAAAGTGCTATAATTTTATCAGCGTCTGTCAACAGACAAATCGGAGAAAAACGAAGTGACAGATAAAAGGAGGTAACGCATTATGCCGTGTACAACAATATTAGTCGGTAAGAAAGCATCCTACGATGGTTCTACAATGATCGCAAGAAACGATGATTCCGGTTCCGGACATTTTACTGCTAAGAAATTTGTGGTGACTCATCCTGAGGCGCAGCCACGTAAATATAAATCTGAGATTTCTCATGTAGAGATCGAACTGCCGGACAACCCAATGAGATATACATCCATGCCGAATGCTCTGAAAGGAGAAGGTGTGTGGGCTGCAAGTGGTGTGAATGAAGCCAATGTCGGAATGACTGCCACAGAAACCATCACTTCCAATCCGCGTGTTCTCGGTGCAGATCCGCTGGTTGTTTATCAGCCTGCAGAGGACGGGAAAGAAGAAATCGCAGGCGGTATCGGAGAAGAGGATATTGTTTATATTGTTCTGCCTTATATCCACAGTGCAAGAGAGGGCGTGAAACGTCTCGGAAGCCTGCTGGAGAAATATGGAACTTATGAGATGAACGGAATTGCTTTTCAGGATAAGGATGAGATCTGGTGGCTGGAGACGATCGGAGGACATCACTGGATGGCGCGCAGAGTTCCTGACAATATGTATGTGGTAATGCCGAACCAGCTGGGAATTGATTCCTTTGATCTGGAAGATGCTCTCGGAGAGCAGAAAGAGTACATGTGCTCTGCAGACCTGAAAGAATTTATTGAAAAATATCATCTGGATCTTTCTATGGATGGTGTGCTCAACCCACGTGATGCTTTTGGCAGCCATGATGATGCAGATCATGTATACAATACACCGCGTGCATGGTTTATGGAACGTTATCTGAATCCGCACACAAAGAAATGGGACGGTCCGGATGCAGACTTTACTCCGGCTTCTGATGATATTCCTTGGTGCATGGTGCCGGAGAAGAAGATTACAGTGGAAGATGTGAAATATGTTCTGTCTGCACATTTCCAGGGAACTCCATATGACCCATATGCTGCATATGGGGGTAAATCCATGAAAGGTGCGTTCCGCTCCATTGGTATTAACAGAAATGATTTCTTGTCTGTGATCCAGATGCGCACGGATCAGCCGGAAGATACAGGTATTCTGGAGTGGGTGGCTTTTGCATCCAACGCATTTAATGTGCTGGTTCCGTTCTACGCAGGAGTTACTAAAACACCGGAATATCTCGCCAATACAACTGCAGAGGTTTCTACAGATAACTTCTACTGGTCAAGTCGAATGATCGCGGCTATGGCAGATGCTTCTTACAGAAGTTCTGTGTTCCATATTGAACGTTATCAGGAACATGTAATGGCAAAAGGTCATGAGCTGATCAATACATATGATGCATTGCTTGCGAAAGAGTCCGATGCACAAAAGAGAATGGAACTGAAAGAAGAAGCAAATGAGAAGATTGCAGAGATGGTGAAGAAAGCAGCTGCAGATACTTTAAATAAAGTACTGTTTGAACTGAGCAGCCAGATGAAGAATGCGTATTCACGGTCTGATGCCTGAAAACAGGATGTATAAGCTGGGGTAATTATTCAGCAGTCTATTATTTTGCGAAGGCATCGAACGGTATTACGAACAGTATAAACAGTATAATATATAAAGCTCGGATAAAAAAATTATTTGATAAAGATAGAAAGGAACTTAACTCATGTACTATGTACCAGACGGCACCAAAGAGTGCGGATATTATGAATGTAAGAAATGCGGCAACCGTTTTCTCTCCATGCAGACAATGAAGAGAATCCCATGTCCGGACTGCGAAGCAGAAATTGATTATGAGATCGGCCCTGATGAATCCCTGGAGGATGTATTGGATACAGCAGAACTGATCGAGAAGATTGAAGGTGAAGAAGTGGAAAAGATGGATGCACTTCTGAGTCTTGCAGTAACCGGTGGAGATTATAACTGGATCTGACCCAAGCAAAAAAGTCCCATGAATATATTATGGTAAGAAGTAATATATTCGTGGGACTTTTGACTTTCAATACCTTTTTTGTATGTTCTGATTTTAAGCTTTTTTGCTATCAATTTGGTCATAAGTTTTTACTGATAATATTTGAACAATGAATAATACACCAGTTTACAACTTTATAAATGATAGATTTGTTGATGAATCAG
>NZ_QRIL01000042.1 GCF_003471165.1 Ruminococcus sp. AM22-13
CGCGTCTAACTCATCACTGAAGTAACGAGAATGCGACGCGCGGTCATACAATATATTGTCATTTCAACACTCTTTCCACGAAAAAAGCATCAGAAAAATATCAGGATACTAACGGAAGTACATAAGTCACCCAGAACCATGACATCGGCATGATCAGTACCATAGCCGGTATCATATCCGCAGTCGGGAAGTTTTTCAGTTTCACCATACGGAATCCTGTTGCAAGCATCAGAGATCCACCACAGGCTTTAAAGTCATTGATCATCCCCGGTGTTGTCAGCGGGAAAATCGCCGTTGCCGCAAAAAACAGAATCAGGAAAATAATCACCTGCGGAATCGCGATCATGCATACAACCATTCCCAGACTGCATGCAAAGATCGCCGCTGTAAATAAATCCAGAATAGATTTGGAAATCAATACAGAATGATCTCCACTCATACCGGATACGATAGAACCATAAATTCCGGTTCCGCTGGCACAGAACAATACAATAATTGTCACTAAAGTGTTCATAAATTCATCTTCAGACATTTCAGAATTTGAATTCTTGATAAATTTGCTGATCACTCTCTGCATTGCACCTGCACCGGCATTGATTTTTTCCCCAAGATGAATCGCAAGACCGATTCCTGTTCCGATTACGATGGAAAAAATAACCGCCGGCATATTTTCCATCAGGCCGATAGTACTGATTCCCATTCCCATAGAACATACACCGAACACCAGGGTAATGTCTGCCTTGAATTTCGGACTTAACTTATGTCCCATAAGGGCACCCAGGATTCCTCCTATAACTACGGATAATGCGTTGATAATTACTCCAATAGGCATAGCTTTTTTTCTCTCTCCTTTACCTGATTTCAGGCAAATGCCGCTTTTTCTGACATCTGCCTGAAGCTTTTTCTTATTATTTAAAACATATCCGGCAGCCAGTATTTCGGATTTACGTCCATAAACTGAGTTCTCTGGAAACGATCTTTCTAGTCGAACGGTACAGTGCAGTCAAAGATTGCCTTGCGTGCCACACCACGTTCGCGTATTCCCGGATGATAGGCCAGATTGTTGGACGAATCCAACAGATGACATTGTACACCAGGAACCGTGATCAGGTCAACATAATAGCGGATTCTGTTTTAAAGCAATATTGATCTTTTAGTTTATTGGGCAGCAACTGTCTGATGCAGAAATCGTCTGCCTCCTTATCGCCTGCTGTCCCTCTTCAATATTCTACCACAGTCTTTTCCCAGGTATGAAAAAAAAGAAAAGAATCTCAATTTTGTGATTGTTCAGCGTATAAAAAAAGAGAACATTTTCTATTCCTCAAAAAATACCCTCTTTCTGCGGCATATTGACATATTCTAATTTCTGCTTTTTGTACACAACGTTCTATGATATATTTAATATGTTGCTGCCCTCAATCTGGCAACAGAAAAGAGGGATGCTTGTGTTAGATATATTTATTTCGTTCTTAATTTCTGTCATGGCTGGTATAGCCTGCCACTATATCTGCAAATGGTTAGACAGGAATAAATAACAGCAACTAGCCTCGGTTCGTGTACCGTAAAAGCACACAAAGAAGGCCCTCGGTATTGCAGTACCGGGGGCTTTCGCCTGTATTAGATATTTATTTCGTTCTTTGCCTATTGGCATTATATCATATGCAGTTTTTATTTGCAATATGCTCAATATATTTTTTCATATACCAAAAACCGTATTGCGGAATTGCTCGGGAGTTTGTGATAATGCGTTGTCAATTGCCACACGCAGTCTTGGATTTTTGTATAACAGAAAAAAGCAAACAATCAGATGATTGGGCGATATCCTCTGTGACATACTCCGTATCCAGCTTTTTACTTCTCTATCCTAAGCATGCGATATCCAATGCCAATATGTGTCTGGATATATTGTACTCCATTTTTCTCAGGCTCCAGTTTTTTCCGCAATGTTGCCATAAAAACTCTGAGAGAAGCAACATCATTATCCGAACATCGTCCCCAAATCTGCTGGGTAATATAGGTATGTGTCAATACCTTTCCCACATTGCGGGACAAAAGACAGAGCAGCTTATATTCTATAGGTGTCAGATGCAATTCTTCTCCCTTCAGATATGTGCAGCCTGCCGTATAGTCTATCTTTAATCCACCATTCTCAAAAACAGAGCTTTCTATCTGTTCCCCGCTCTGCATAACCGCAAGTCTCCTCTGGGTGACACGGATACGCGCAAGTAATTCCTCAACAGAGAACGGTTTCGTAATATAATCATCTGCTCCTGCATCCAGTGCCTCTATTTTATCTGTGTCCTCGCTTCTGGCGCTGATCACAATAATCGGCAGGTTCGACCAGGTACGGATTTTTTTTATCACTTCTACCCCTTCCATATCAGGAAGCCCCAGATCCAGAAGAACAATATCCGGATTGTGGGACGAAGCTTCCAGAATGGCTGAAGATCCGTTTTCTGCAGCCAGATATTTATAGTCATGTGTTTTTAATGTAGTAATAATCAGATTGCGTATGGGTCTGTCATCCTCAACCACCAGAATTAATGTTTTATTCATTTAATGTCACCTCGCTTAAGGGTAAAGTAAAAGTAAAATTGCATCCATGAGGATTATGATCTGTCAAAACCAGGGTTCCTTCATGTGCTTCTATAATAGAGTGGCAAAGAGCCAGTCCAAGTCCCAGACTTCGTTGACTATCCGCAACTGTTGTTTTCCCTGTATAAAACATCTCAAAAATATGTGACTTCATTTCTTCCGGAATTCCCGGGCCATTATCTTCCACACTTATCTGCGCTTTCCCATCTGTTTTAGTTCCCCGAATACAGATCACAGAACCCGGCGGTGTATATTTTATTGCATTATCAATTAAATTTACCAGAACCTGCATAATAAGACGTACATCCATACGTGCAAGAACAAGTTCTTCGCAGTCTGTCACAATTTTATAATCATCATGTTTCCGACTGATATGCCGCAGGGATTCTGCAATCACCTCATCCAGAAGCTGGTCTGTAAATTTAAATTTCAGTCTTCCGTCATTCAGTCTGGTAATGGAAAGCAGATTCTCCACAACTCCGATCAGCCATTCAGAATCATCATAGATATCGCTATAAATCTGATGTTTTGTAGCTTCGTCCAGACGGTCACTATTACCAAGCAGCATATCTGCATTTCCGGAAATGGAGCAAAGCGGCGTACGAAGATCATGCGAAATCGCCCGAAGAAGATCTGCCCGCAGCTGTTCATTTTTGGCCATAACTGCATTTTTTTCTTTTTCCAATGCATTTTTCGCATTTTCCATTGCAAGCGCACATTCATTTATTACAGACAACAGGATGCTGTATTCAAAAGAGTCCAGTGTTTCTTTTTGCAATGGTATCCCGATCACACCATAAACATTATCCCCACTCCGGATTGCCAGATATAAACATTTAGCCTGAGGAAAATGGTGTGTGGACGCACCGGCATGCTGCCTGTTTTCACAGACCCATCTGGCTATCTGCTGCTCTTCCGGTATCAGAAAATCTTCTGTGTCCCCTTTTTCCCCGAAAAAAAGCTTTCCCTCTGATAAAACTCCGTTTTCTACTACATATGCTGTAATATTGCGGTTTAACAGGCGGAGAAGCTGTGTACAGGTAACATCAAGAATCTCTGTTTCTCCTTTTGCCTTTTGCAGCAAACGGTCTGTATCAAACAGAATCTGTGTACGAAAGGCAAGCTGTGCAGACAGCTTTGCATGTGTTTTCAGCTTTGCTGCAAGCGCTCCCGTAAGTACGGATGAAATAAGCATTATGAAAAATGTCACCGGATAACCCACCGCATAGGTTTTGAAAGACATCCCTGGTTCTGTCAGAAAAAAACAAAATAAAAATACACTTAAGAAAGAGCCTGCCACGCTGCAAAGATAGCCATCTGTCACAATCGAAGTAAGCAAAACCCCCAGAATATATATGGTTACAATATTCGTATCCGTAAAATTCAGTTTCTGAAATAACAGACCAATTAAAGTGCATACCGCAAATATAAATACCGTCAGAAAATAATCCTTTGCAGACGGTTTTTCCATATACCATGTGAATGACCGTTTCTGATGATTCGCATTTTTTAAACTCATCCTGTCCCCCACCTTTTTTACTGTTTTGAAAATTATATCATGGGGCTGTGTTGTGGTCAAAAGTCTTTTTTAGCTATATGCGGAAGCACTTCTGAAGGGCTCTGTATTCTCCCAGCACCAGCAATTTACTATTCTCTTCCAAATATGTATCCGGAGAAATTGCAATATTAAATTCTCCTTCATTTTTTACCGCCAGAATATTAATATTGTAACGCTTTCTGATATCCAGTCCGCCTACAGTTTTTCCAATCCATTCCTCCGGCACTTCTACCTCAAAAATCGCATGGGAAGCATCCACCTCCATATAATCAAGGATATGATCATCTGTATAACGGATAGATGCCCATTTTGCAACCTGCTTTTCCGGATAAACCACCTTATCTGCACCATTGCGTAAAAGAAATTTTTCCTGAACATCACGTTCAGCTCTGGATATCACCAGTTTTGCTCCCAGTTCTTTCAGAAGGGAAGTTGTCTCAAGAGAATTCTGAAAGCTTCCTCCAATAGTCACGAAACAGATATCGTAGTTTCCAATCCCAAGAGATTGTAAAAATTCCTCATTAGTACTGTCCCCAATCTGGGCGTTAGTCACAAACGGAAGCACTTTGTCCACCCTTTCTTCCTTCCAGTCGACTGCCATAATTTCATGTCCAAGCTGATTCAGCTGCATGGCAATATGTTTTCCAAATCTTCCAAGTCCAATAATTAATACATTCTTCATAATATTACTTTTCTCCTTCTCATCCAACTGTAATTTTCTCCAGAGGAAGCTTTGCATTTCCCTTGTTTCTTCCTGAGAATACTGCATAAATCAGGGTCAGGCCGCCTACACGTCCCAGATACATCAGTATGATCAGCACAACTTGTGAAAAAACATGAAGTCCCGGTGTGACTCCCAAGGTCAGACCTACCGTACCCACAGCTGAAGCTGCTTCATACAGACAATCCAAAAGTGGAAGATCTTCGTATACGCTGATTGCAACACCTCCGCAAAAGAATAAGGTAAAATAGAGCATAGCTATTGTGGCTGCATTTTTTATCACATGATATTCCAGTCTTCGTCCAAAAGCCCCTGCATTTTCCTGACTGCGAAACGTTGCAATTGCATTCAGTATCAGTACCGTGAAAGTGGTTGTTTTCATTCCTCCTGCTGTAGAACCCGGCGAACCACCAATCAGCATTAATAGTATCATAACCGCTTTTGATGCCTCACTCATCGCTGAAATGTCTATGGTATTAAAGCCGGCAGTTCTTGTAGTTACCGATTGAAACATGGCAGCTAACAGACGTTCTCCCACAGGCAGGTTTTTCAGATCACAGGCAAAGAAAAAAACTGCCGGAAAAACAATCAGACATACAGTAGTCATGAGAATAATCTTGCTTTGCATGCGGTAACGTTTAAAATTCATTTTATTCCTATAAATATCATCCCAGGTGAGAAAACCGATTCCCCCTGTGATGATCAGCAGCATGATTACTACATTTATAAGGGCATTTCCAGAATACCCTGTCAAAGACGGAAAGGCATTATCTGCTGTTCCCAGAATGTCAAATCCTGCATTACAAAAAGCAGAAACAGAATGAAAGGCTGCCATCCAGATTCCCTTTAAGCCATAATCCATCAAAAAAACCGGCAGCAGTAACATAGCCCCTGCTGCTTCAATCAAAAGAGTCCCCTTTAAAATGAACCTTGTCAGTCTGACGATTCCTCCAACTTTAGGTGCTGAAATTGCATCCTGCATTGTACTTCTTTGCATGAGAGATATTTTTTTCCCTGAAAGAAGCGAAACCGCTGCCGCTACGGTTACTACTCCAAGTCCACCTATTTGTATAAGCACAAGAATAACCGTCTGTCCGAACACAGACCAGTAACTTCCGCTGTCCTTTACTACAAGTCCTGTAACGCATACTGCCGAAGTGGCTGTAAAAAGTGCCTCATGAAATGGCGTCGGCATTTTCTCCAAAGAGGAAACCGGAAGCATCAGCAGAATGCTTCCCAAAAGGATCACACCTGCAAATCCCAGAATGATCAGTTGAAAAGACGTCAGGTGTTTTTTCTTACACATTTTTTCCGGCATAAATGATCATAACTCCTTACTAATGATTCTATAGCAATATCTTCATAATGCGTTTTATTATATACAATTGCTTTCAAAGATAGTATAAAAGTCTATGATTCCGTATTAAGATTGTATAAAGACAGTCAGCACTTTTACAAATCATCACTGAAGTAACAAGAATGCGACGCGCAGTTATTCAAGTTCCCAATAGGTTGCATGAGAAATTATTAAGATTTTCCTAATTTCTGAATTTAAGTAGGATTTGCAAACTCTTTCTTTACACATTCCCGTATCGTATCCAGTCCACGCCTGGATGCGCGGGCCTTTCCCAGTGTAAGGTTAGAGTAGACATAGAGCATACATGCCGACAGCTGAAGTTCCAGTCTCGGACTCATAAGGTAAATCTCTGTGAGATCGCTGCATTTCTGCGCCTCACCTGAAAAATAATATAGTTCCGCCAGTGCAATATCACGAAAGTTTTTATCCTTGAAGCTATCCTCTTTTTCTAATGCGTGTCCTGGCTCAAATGTTGAATTTATCAGCGGTAATACTGTATTTTCGTCCATTTTTCTTTCGTTTCTTCTATATTCTTTCCTGGAGTGTGTCTGAAAAATCATTCCCACACTCTGACATATTTTTATTTTTGCTTATCTTTTATCCTATCATTTCTATTATTATCCTGACATTATTTCTGTTCTTCTCTTGTCTCTTCCTGATAGACATTAAATCCGTCTCTTCCGCTCTGTTTGGTTTTGTACAGTGCGATGTCAGCATTCTTATACAGGTCAAGATATCCCGTTCCTTGTTCCGGGGCAAAAGAAATTCCGACACTGATGGTCACATTCTCTCCGTTCATTTCTGCGAAAGGAAGATTCTCCATTTTCCGAAGCAGACTCTCGATTCTTGCAACAGCGCCTTCCTTATTCTCTGTTTTCCGCATAAATACTACGAACTCATCTCCGCCGATACGACCTATGATGTCGCCCTCGCGGAAATGCGCCTGAAGAATCTGTCCAAACTGCTGAAGAACTTTATCTCCTACGGCGTGTCCATATCTGTCATTGACATACTTGAAACAGTCCACATCCATGATCACAAAGGTTCCCGGTTCCTGTGGATGTTCCTGCAGCACATCATTGATTTTCTCTTCTGTGCTTCTCTTATTATAGGCATTTGTCAGCGCATCCGTCTCTGCCGCACGAAGAAGCTGCATATTTCTGGCTTTTGTTTTATGAAAAATATACAGAATCAGCAGACATACCATGATGACAAATCCTACGGTAAATATCAGTTCATACCATCGAATGAAATCGTAGGACTTCTGCGCTTTTGAAACCGGAATTACATAACAGATCATCCAGTCATTCAGTCCCATACTGGTATAGGCCAGGTAACGGTCTGAACTGCGGTCATTTCCGTTTCGCATTATCATCAGACCATCTGTACCCGTTGTAAAATCCTTCTTTACCTTCCCAAGAGAGGACCCGCCAAGCATTGTCTGATTATTATAAAATCCGAAAAAATTATCTCCATATGTAATCTTGTGATATGTAGAATCTCCGTCATAAGCAATGATCTCACCATAACCGGTAGTTATCAGTGTATATCCGACATCTTCAAAGAAATCATTAAAGAGCATACGGCTTAATGAAGTTACATTGTAGGAACCGCAAAGGATTCCGATTACCTCTTCATCTTTCCATACCGGTACGCCCAGAACCACTCTGGTTTCCTGATCTACACTGCTCTCCAGAGGATCACTCAGCGTTTCTTTTCCCCTGATTGCCTCTTTGAAATATCTTCTGGCAGATACATTTTTCGTCACCCCGTTATCATAGTGGGCAGTTCCATCCGGTTCTACCAGCGCCGTCCGCTCCAATGACGTCTTTTCAGCAAGAGCATCTAGCATCTCCATATTTGCATCCGACAGCAGATTGTCAGACTTTCCTATCTCTTTTGCAATACCATTCAGATATCCGTAATGAATGTCCAGAATAGATTTTACGTGTTCACTTTGTCTTGAAACATTTGTCACAATTGTTTTCTGTGACCTCTTCTCAATAGAGCTCTGTACGCCCAGCAAAAATATGACCAGACTTACACCTACTGCACATATAAAGATGAGAACTGCCTTTACATATGCTGTTGTTTCATTTTTCTTTTTCTTCCTTGTTGCCATCTTTTTGCACCTCACATTTTTCCATTTTGTTACTTTCACACACACTATCCTGATCCTTATTCCAACTTAATATCTGGCAAAACTCCACAGAATAATTTTTTATCGGCGGAGCATTTGAATGAGGCGATGCGGCAGCATCGTCAACTGAATACAATACTATCCGGTAAAAAGCAGACGCCAGACAAACATCAGAATATCTCTAATATAGCAAAAGCAGCGCAAAAAATCTATATATTCAGGCCTGTTTCTTTCACAAATTAACGTAAAAAAATGACAGAGTTTCATTTTTTTGAAAATCTGTCATTTTTAAGTCCTGTACAGCAGTATTCTATACCAAATAACTGCCCCGCAGTTTAAATAAGCTTCACAATGTCATTATACATGACAAATACCATCAATGCCATCAGAAGCATCAGCCCGGCAAAGTGTATGGAACCTTCCACTTTTCTGTTGATCGGTTTTCTGCGTATTGCTTCGATAATAAGAAATACCAGACGTCCTCCGTCCAGTGCCGGAAGAGGCAGGAGGTTCATTACGCCGAGGTTTGCAGAGAGAAGGACTGCCATATTGAGCATATTCATCCACAGGATCATTGCTCCCTCGCTTTTGCTTTCCTCATAGGTCGTTCCAATCGCATCGACCACACCGACCGGACCGCTTAAGTCTTTCATCCCAAGTTTGCCTGTAACCAGTTCTTTCAGGCTGAGGATCGTTGTGCGGACCATGTATTTTACTTCTACTGCGCCGTATCTGATCACATCCAGACCTTTGGCTTTCTCGCAATATACGTTATACGTAAATCCTGATTCTGCCGTGCGGTACTCTTTTGGAGTAACCGTGATATCGTATGTCTTTCCATTTCGTTTATAAGTTAATTCTACCGGAGCTCCTGTCAGAGGATTCTCCTGTATATATTTCTGATAGTCTTCTGAATTGGAGATCTCTGTTCCATTGATCGAAGTGATCACATCTCCGGCCTGAACACTTGCTGCCTGTAATGGCATTCCGTCCATCACGGATTCCACTGTCATGGCAGAAGCATCGTCACCATTGAAGTTGCAGCCCAGAAGATATCTCACATTTGTATCCGATTTATAGGAAATATCCATCTTCTTTCCGTCACGCTTAACAGTCAGATTGATGGTGTCTCCCTCTTTCAGTTCATTCAGATAGGAATACACATAGAGATCTTTTCCCAGGTCAATGTGATATCCCTGATAGCTGGTGATTATGTCGCCTTCCTTCAGTCCGGCTTTCTCAGCGGCAGATCCTTCCGTTACGGAAAGCACTCTGGATGGCTCATATCCCACAGCTCCTACAATGATCACAGACAGTACAAATGCCATGATAAAGTTAAAGACCGGTCCGGCAGCAACCACTGAGATTCTGCCCCACACCGATGCACCGTTAAATGTACCCGGCTCATTCTCTATATCCGTATCCTCTCCCAGCATGGCACAGGAACCGCCGATAGGAAGAAGTTTCAGCGAATATCTGGTACCGTTTTTCTCCGTACTCAGCAGTCTCGGTCCCATTCCAAGGGAGAACTCTGTAACTACGATCTTATTCAGCTTTGCAAAGAGAAAATGTCCCAGTTCATGGAAGAGAATGATTGCACTGAATATGAGGATTGCAATAATAATTTTCAATCTACCACCTGCTTTCGATCCATTGATAAGTTTCTTTCTCGATTTCCAGAATCTGATCCAGATCCGGATTGGCAACTGCCGTATGTCTGCTCATAGACTGCCCGATAATCTCATAAATATCCAGAAAGCTTATCTTTTTCTGGAGGAATTTACGCACCGCCAGCTCGTTTGCCGCATTAAAGACGGTCGGCATACTGCCACCTGTCTGTGCCGCTTCGATAGCCATCGGGAGTCCCTTAAATGTCTCTCTGTCGGGTTCTTCAAAGGTAATCTGTTTCAGCATATGGAAGTCAAGTCTGTCGCCTTTTAAGAATCTCCGGTCCGGATAGCATAATGCATACTGGATCGGGAGTCTCATATCAGGTGTTCCAAGCTGTGCGATCACTGCACCGTCCTCAAATTCCACCATAGAGTGAATGATGCTCTGTGGCTGAACCACTACCTGAATATGATCCAGATCTACATCAAAAAGCCATCTCGCTTCCATAACCTCCAGACCTTTATTTACCAATGTAGCAGAATCGACTGTAATCTTCTGTCCCATTACCCAGTTTGGATGCTTCAGGGTATCTTCCAGAGTTACTTTCTCAAGGTCAGCTGTTTTCTTTCCACGGAAAGGACCGCCGGAGGCAGTGATCAGCAGTTTATGTATCTGCTCTCTCTTCTCTCCGTGAAGCGCCTGGAAAATTGCGCTGTGCTCGCTGTCTACCGGCAGAATCTGTACACCGAACTGTTTCGCCAGCGGCATGATCAGATGACCTGCTGTCACCAGTGTTTCTTTATTTGCCAGTGCAATGTCCTTGCCTGCAAGGATTGCTTCCATGGTAGGTCTGATTCCGATCATTCCCACGATAGCTGTGACCAGAATATCCGATTCCTGCATTCTCGCAAGTTCGATCAGACCGCCCATCTGGCTTACGATCTTTACATCCAGATCCTGTACTCTCACCGCCAGATCTCTGGCTGCTTCTTCTTTCCAGACCGCTACCAGTTTCGGATGAAATTCACGAATCTGTTTCTCCAGCATTTCCACATTGCTTCCTGCCGCAAGGCCGACTACTTCCAAGTCTGCGTTTGCACGTACCACATCCAGCGTCTGTGTTCCGATAGAGCCAGTGGAACCTAATATTGCTACTTTTTTCATATATACCTCTTTTTCTTACTGTCAGTTAACAATTATCCCAAATCCAATCATATCTCAATCATAACAATAGAAAGAAAATAGATTACCGGTGCGGTGAAGATCACGCTGTCAAATCTGTCGAGGATTCCGCCATGACCCGGGATTAGTTTTCCATAGTCCTTGATTCCCTGGTTTCTTTTGATTGCAGAAGCTGCCAGATCACCTACCATGGAGATGAGTGCTCCGACTGCACAGATCACTGCATATTCCAGCATCGGTCCCTGCGTTGCCGCTGCATAGATCACGCCCAGAAGTGCAGCTCCGACTACACCGCCGACTGCACCTTCCACTGATTTCTTCGGGCTTAAGATTGGTGCCATCTTATGCTTGCCGATCAGCATTCCCACGCAGTAAGCACAGGTATCACAGCCCCAGGAACACAGGAAAATCAGCCATACATGGAACTTTCCGCCCGGAAGGCATCTGGTAAGGTAAATAAATGACAGCATCACTGCTACATAAACAATTCCAAACAGCGCCGGCATCACCTGAGCTGCCTGATAAGCCGGATATGTGAATACATAGACAAACATGATCAGTACCAGCCCAAAAATAATTGCCAGAACACCATATCTTTCAAAGTCAAGCAGTACAGCCAGATAATAAAGTACTGCACCTGTATATCCTGCTGCCGTCAGCAGATTCAGCTTCTCATCCTGCACCTTCATTACCTTATATAACTCTCTCATTCCGATGAGAGAAACAGCAAGAAGTGTGAAAAACAGCACATAGCCGCCGCTTATGATGGTAGCAAGCGCAATGATCACGAGCAGGATTCCGCTTAAGAGTCTTGTCTTAAACATCCTTTATTCCTCCTTTACTCCCCCATATCTTCTGTCTCTCTGATTATATTTCTCGATGGCTTTTACCAGTTCTGCTTTATTGAAATCCGGCCATGCCACATCTGTGAAATAGAATTCCGTATAAGCCATCTGCCATAACAGGAAATTAGAAAGACGTAATTCTCCGCTCGTACGGATCATCAGATCAGGGTCCGGGATTCCTGCGGTATCCAGATAATTGTCAAATACATGCTCGTCGATCTCCTCCGGCTTTACTTTACCGTCCACTGCATCCTGTGCCAGTTTGCGGATACCCCGGACGATTTCATCGCGGCTTCCGTAATTTAATGCGATCTGGAAATAAATCTCATCATATTTCTGGGAATACTCCTCCAGATGCACAATGCTGTCCTGGATATTCTGGTCAAATGCGGAGATTTCTCCGATCACGCGGACTCTCATCTTATTCTTGTCAGCCAGTTTAATACATTTCTTCAGATAGCTACGAAACAGCTTCATCAGGCCATCCACTTCTTCTTTGGAACGCTTCCAGTTCTCTGTGGAAAACGCATATACTGTCACGTATTTGACTCCCAGTTCTTTCATGTAATCGCAGACTGTCTCCAGATTGGCACAGCCCTTCACATGACCATAGCTTCTCGGCATTCCCTTGGCTTTCGCCCAGCGTCCGTTACCATCCAGAATAATGGCGATATGATTTGGTACATTCATACTTTTTGTTTCCTTTTCCTGTTCTGTTATATTTTATGATACCAGAGTCACACATTCTGCACTGACTTTAAGAAAGTAAGACTGCAAAAACAGCCTGGCTGCGGAACAATCTCTGATATCAAGTTGACAAAAACAACAAGAGAGCCCGCATCATGGAGCTCTCTTTTTCGTTTCCCTTATACGGTCATGATCTCTTTGCTCTTTGCATCCACTGCCGCATCAACTTCTTTAATATATTTGTCTGTGCTCTTCTGAATCTTATCCTCAAGCTCTTTGATCTCATCCTCGGACACATCCTGTTTTGCAAGTTTCTTATATGCATCGTTTGCATCACGACGGATATTACGGACTGCAACTTTGGCACCTTCACCTTTTTTCTTAACATCTTTTACAAGCTCTTTACGACGTTCCTCAGTAAGTTCCGGGAATACAAGGCGGATTACTTTACCGTCGTTGCTTGGGTTTAATCCAAGGTCAGAAGTAAGGATTGCTTTCTCGATTCCTTTGATCAGGCTGGATTCCCATGGCTGGATCTGAATCATACGGGCTTCCGGAACAGTGATGTTTGCCACCTGCTGTAATGGTGTCGGAGCTCCGTAATAATCTACTGTAAGTTTGTCAAGGATATGCGGGTTCGCACGTCCTGCACGGATCGTAGCCAGTTCACCCTCAAGGCTTACCAGTGTTTTTTTCATTTTCTCTTCATATTTCTGAATTCTTTCATCCATTAGGTTAGTCTCCCTCTTTTATAGATTTTATTATTATACAGTAACTTTTGTTCCGACGAATTTGCCATGAACGGCATTGATAATGCTGTCTTTCTCATCCAGTGCAAATACCAGCATCGGCATCTTCTGTTCCATACACATGATAGATGCAGTCAGGTCCATCGCTGCCAGTTTCTTCGCAACTACTTCTTCGATGGAAATCTCATCATATTTCACTGCATTCGGGTTTGTCTTCGGATCGCTGTCATAGATTCCGTCAACAGCTTTCGCAAGAAGAATCGCTTCTGCCTCGATCTCTACTGCACGAAGTACGGTTGCTGTGTCTGTGGAGAAGTACGGATGTCCTGTACCGCCTGCAAAGAATACGATCTTACCCTGTGCGAAGCTCTCTTCCACTGCGTCTTTGGAATAAAGGCTTGTGAATGCGCCGCATACGAACGGTGTGAAAATCTCCGTCTTTAATCCGAGATATCTGCAGATATCAGATACGTAGATACAGTTCATAACTGTTGCAAGCATACCGATCTGGTCAGCTTTATTTCTGTCGATCGTCTCGCTGGTACGTCCTCTCCAGAAATTACCTCCGCCGATTACGATACCAATCTGCAGACCTTCCGCAGCGATCGTCTTGATCTGTTTCGCAACTTCGATAACAGTTGCCTCATCAAATCCGGTCTTCTTCTCACCGGCAAGGGCTTCACCGCTTAATTTTAATAATACACGCTTCATAATTAACTGTCTCCTGAAATTAATTTTATCGCAGATAACAGAATTTGCGATATGCTGCCTGTTTAACAAGCCAGATATCATGTTCCATCTTCTGCTATATTCGTATCTTTATTTTACCATATTCCGGCAACAATTTCATTACCATTTTCATCAACAGTAGTAGAAACTGTAAAATTGCTGTAATAGTGGAATCCGGTCTTGCCAGTCTCCGGGTCATCCTCATAGCTGCTGCCCTGTGGTGATCCACATGCACCCTCCAGCGCATCCAGTGGCTGTCCGATGTACTGCTCCGCTTTAGAAATCATATCTCCGCTGTTTCCCGGATCATCATCGCCACCGCCGTTTCCGTTATCTCCCGGATCATCGTCTGAACCACCATTTCCGTTATCTCCGGAATTATCTGTACCGCCGCCGTTTCCGTTATCTCCATTATTATTCTGGTCATCGCTGTTGTTATTGTTATCTGTTGAATCAGAATTATCTGTTGAATCTGTAGTATTGCTGCTATCTGTAGAATCAGAATCACTGTCATCTGTCATTCCCAGACGTTTCTTTACATCAGCAAGGGTAGATATCTCTTTCTTAGTTGTACCTGTCAGATATTTCGCATACGGAATCGAGTCATCACCTGTTCCATCCATGCATAATGTAATCTGTGAAATAGTTTTCAGCGGAATGTCGCGGAAGAAGCATTCATTCTTCTCTTCATCTGTATAGGTGATGCGGATATCATAAGATGCTGTGCTCTTGTTTGCAGTTGTCTGTGTATCTGATGGCATATAATACAGGACTTTATCCTTATCCTTCAGTGTAAACATATCATTGATAAGGTCTTCTCCCCATCCATCATCTTCTTCATCCTCATCGGAGCTGTCTTCGTCGCTTACATGTGTACGGATATAAAGCGCCTGAATGTCATCACCTGTATTATTTACAAATACCACCTTGGATGCTGTTGCAGTTTTCTCTCCCATCACATTCTTTATATCATCATCTGATGTCTGCTGCATATCTACCATGTCAACTGCCTTGGTAACCTCAGGAGTTGGCGTAGCAGTTGCCTGTACAGGCTCTGTCTCTGTCGTCTGTTTCTTACCACATCCGGCAGCGGCTACTGTCATTACCAACAGACCTGCCAGTATTAAATAACGTTTCTTCATATATATTCCCTCCTATATCCGGAATATCTTTTTTCTTTTAACATTTTCATTTTTTCAATTTCCTATTATTGCAGAGTATCGAAAACTTGTCAACCAAACGCATTCGGATTTCATACATTTTTTAGACTTTCGGATTTCGTATTTTCTCTTTTTCATCTATTATGCCATAAAAAGAATCATTTCTTGTAATTAGCACATCTTTTTATAATCTGTTATTTATGCCAAATATAAAATCAGCAGGAAATGCCATTATATTATTCTGGCGTTTCCTGCTATCTTTTGGTATATCGTTTCGTAAATAAATATATCAATTGCACTAAAACGATGTGCGGGATTATATATTTACTTGTCAGTACAGATTCTTGACTTTAAAGTCTCGCTCTGCTTCTCTTCTCTGGTCTTTCTTCGCAATGTCCTGTCTCTTGTCGTAGAGCTTCTTACCTCGTGCCATACCGATTTCTACTTTTACCAGGCTGTCTTTGAAGTAAACTTTCAGCGGTACAAGAGTCAGACCTTTTTCTTTCAGTTTTGCTTCTATCTTATTGATTTCATATCTGTGAAGCAGGAGCTTACGGATTCTCAGCGGATCCTTATTAAAAATATTGCCTTTTTCATAAGGACTGATGTGCATTCCGTAAATGTAAACTTCTCCGTTCTCCACGCGGATAAAAGACTCTTTGATACTGCATTTGCCCATACGCAGAGATTTTACCTCTGTTCCTGCAAGGGCAATACCTGCTTCATAAGTATCTTCTATAAAATAATCATGAAATGCCTTTTTATTATTGGCAATCAGCTTCATTCCTTTTTTCTTTGCCATAATATCCTCCAAGCCATTTTTATTCAGTTATAACATATTTATATAAAAACTTCCAGACAGAAACTTTACTGTGATTTCATTTTGTCTGGCTCGCGCTGCATTTTTTTTACATTGAGTAGTATATAAATATCAAATAGCCTCTTTATTCCTCAATTTCATCATCTGTATCCCATATGTCAGAAACCAGCTCAAAATCCACTGTTTTCAGCATTTTGTCTGCATCTGCCACGCGAACACATACTTTATCTCCAAGCTTGTAAACCTTCTTTGTCATTTCGCCACGAAGTTCATAACTTTCCTGATCAAACACATAATAATCATCACGCAGTGTATTGACATGTACCAGACCCTCTACCGTATTCGGAAGCTCCACGTAAAGTCCCCATCCTGTAACGCCGGAAATGATTCCTTCGAATTCTTCCCCAAGATGATAAGACATATACTCTGCTTTCTTCAGCTTGTCTGATTCACGCTCTGCCTCATCTGCACGTCTTTCGCATACACTGGACTGTCTTGCAACCTCATCCAGAATCTCTTTGTAATGTTCGGTTCTGCCTTCACGCATCAGGCGGCCTCTTAAGTTATCTTTGATGATTCTGTGGATCTGTAAATCCGGATAACGTCTGATTGGTGATGTAAAGTGACAATAATATTTCGCTGCCAGTCCGAAATGTCCGCTGCATTCTGTTGTATATTTCGCCTGTTTCATAGAGCGAAGCACCAGGCGGCTGATCATTGCTTCATTTGGAAGTCCCTCGATACTCTCAACGATCTGCTGGATTTCCTTTGGTGTGATCTCTTCCTTTGCTTTCTGAATCTTCACTCCCTGATTATGAAGAAGTGTCAGAAGACTCTCTACTTTCTCCGGATCCGGATTATCATGAGTTCTGTATACAAATGGAATCTCCTCTGTACAGTATTCCTGTGCCACTGTCTCATTTGCCATCAGCATAAAATCCTCAATAATCTTCGTTGCCACATTTGCCTCGTATGGTTTTACATCAATGGCTTTTCCTGCGGCATTGAGAATGATCTTGCTTTCCGGAAAATCAAAATCAATGGAGCCTCTGTGGTGTCGGCTGCTTCGGATGATCTCAGACAATTCTTTCATCATAAAGAACATCGGAATCAGTGCTTCATATCTCTTCTTCGCATCCTCGTCCGCATCTTCAAGAATGTTCTTTACATCTGTATAGCACATTCTCTCATCTACGTTAATCACTGTCTCCGCAATCTGATGAGAAACTACCTTACCTTTTTCATTAATGTCCATCAAACAGCTTAATGCCAGTCTGTCCTGTCCCTGGTTCAGGGAACAGATTCCATTGGAAAGGCGTTCCGGCAGCATTGGCACAACGCGGTCTGCCAGATAAACACTGGTTCCCCGTTTCAGTGCTTCTCTGTCCAATGCACTGTTGTACTGAACATAGTTACTTACGTCTGCAATATGAACACCAAGATGATAAATACCTCCCTCTTTTGACAGAGAGATGGCATCATCCAGATCCTTGGCATCTTCACCGTCAATAGTAACAGTCTGCAGATGTCTCAGGTCCAGTCTTCCATCTCTGTCAGCATCCAGTACGTGATCCGGAACTCTCTGTGCCTGCTTCTGTACTTTCTCCGGAAATTCACTTGGAATTCCGAAGCTCTTGACGATTGCCAGAATATCTGTACCCGGTGTACGGATATTTCCCAGATTTTCTTTGATCTTGCCTTCCGGGTTCTTATTTTTTGAACCATAATCTGTGATCGTTGCGATTACTTTATCCCCATTTTTAACTCCCGCAGCTTCTTTTCGCGGAATAAAAATGTCTTTGGAAAATTTCGGATTGTCACTGATCACAAACCCAAAGTCGCGGTTCAGCTGATAAGTTCCCACAATCTCCGGCATGCCTCGTTCCAGCACTTTCACAACAACACCTTCCTGACGTTTGCCTTCTTTCTGTCCGTCAAGGATGATGATCCTTACCTTATCCTGATGCATAGCGGTTCCTGTGTAGGCTTCCGGGATAAAAATATCTTCGTCCTGTCCCTCAATCTCTACAAAGCCAAAGCCTTTCGGATGTCCGATAAAAGTTCCTTCTGCCGGAGTTCCTTCCAGATCTTCTTCACGATATCCTTCTCTTTCATCCCGAAAATCCCGTCCCCGATTCTTCCGGCGATCCTTCTCCCGATTCCACTCTTTATCCCTGTCTTTGTTTCTGTCTTTTTTCTTATCTTTACTGTCTTTATCGTTTTTATCTTTATTCTTCTTATCTTTCTTCTTTTTTCCGAAATCTGCTTCATACTCATCTTTTCGGTCATCATAGTGGCGGTCATCTTTTTTCTTCTTCCACTTTCCTTTGACCTTCTCGTATCTGCCTTTGTGGTCTACAGACACCTTACCTTCGTCACAAAGCTCATCCAGAACATCGTACAGATCTTTTTTCTCCTCTTTTGAAAGTCTCAGAAGAGAAGAAATCTCACGAAATCTCATTGGCTGATAAATGGGATCTCCCATCAGTTCAAGGACAAACTTCTTTCTGCGTTCTATATCTTTTCTACTCATCTTTCTCCTTTTATTTCATTATAAACAAATATTACCAGTGTACTGACCAATACTCAATTAACAACCCAGGAAGTATAACACACTCATGCAATTCAAATGACACAAAAAACACCCTTGTACGTGACAAGAGTGTTTCCAGTTTCTTACTCAATTAACCAAGCATATTTAATGCTACAGATATTACGAAAAATAAAATTCCCATAATAGTGGTTGCCCTTACAAGTCCGCCCTCCATGGAACGTCCCTTGTTCTTACCCCAGTAAGTCTCTGCTGCTCCGGCAATAGCACCAAGTCCCTGCTGCTTGCCTTCCTGCATAAGAACTACTACTGTAAGAGCGATGCAATCTATTATGAAAATGATACTCAGAATGATCTTAACAATATGCATTTCGTTACACCTCCTAATCAACTGAGTTTCATTGTAACATAGCCGCAGAGGGATTTCAACCACATTTCCGAGTTTTTAACAGCTTTTTTCGCTCTTTTTAAAGGGATTTTCGTACACTGCAAGTTCTCCCAGCGTCTCATGGATCCGCAGGAGCTGGTTGTATTTTGCGTTTCTGTCCGAACGGCAGGGAGCTCCTGTCTTGATTTGTCCGGCTCCTGTGGCAACTGCCAGATCTGCAATAAAAGCATCTTCTGATTCTCCGGAACGGTGCGAAATTACTGCTTTGTATCCTGCTTTTTGAGCCATTTCCACTGCATCCAAAGCTTCTGAAAGAGTTCCTATCTGGTTTACTTTTACCAGAATCGCATTGGCAGCTTCTAATTTGATTCCACAGGAAAGACGCTTAATATTAGTCACAAACAGATCGTCTCCGACAAGCTGGATTCTATTTCCCAACCTTTCTGTCATCTGTTTCCATCCTTCCCAGTCATCTTCCTCCAGACCATCTTCAATAGAAACGATTGGAAATTTCTCGATCAGTTTCTCATAATATTCTATCATCTCCCCGGAATCTCTGAGAACTTCTTCTCCTTTCATCTGTCCTTCACCCGGAAAAACATATATGCCTCTTTCTTCATCATACAATTCACTGGCCGCCGCATCAATCGCAATGCAGATGTCTTTTTCCGGTTCATAGCCTGCTTTTTTTACCGCTTCTATGATCAGTTCCAGTACGCTTTCTGAATCCGGAAGGTCCGGTGCGAAACCGCCCTCGTCTCCAACTGCCGTCGACAGGTTCTTCTGTTTCAGAATGATTTTGAGAAACTGATATACTTCTGCGCACATACGAATGGCTTCTTCCATATCTTTCGCACCGACCGGCATGATCATAAATTCCTGCAGATCTACGGTGTTATCCGCATGACGTCCCCCGTTTAAGATATTCATCATCGGTACCGGCATCTGCCTGGTGTGGCATCCTCCCAGATATTGATACAGTGGAATACGAAGCGCCGCTGCTGCTGCCCTTGCCACTGCCATAGAGACTCCAAGTGCTGCATTCGCCCCGACGTTGCTTTTATTATCTGTACCGTCTGTCTCTATGATTTTCTTATCAATATAAGCCTGATTCAGGGCATTTTCCCCAAGAATGGCTTCTGCCAGTTTTATATTTACATTCTCTACTGCCTTACGAACGCTAAGTCCCGTATAGTATCCTTTCTCCCCGTCACGAAGTTCTACTGCCTCAAACTTCCCGGTAGATGCTCCGGAAGGGACGATTGCCCTTCCTGTATATCCATTGATTCCAATCACACCTTCTCCTACTGTAACTTCGACTTCTACCGTAGGATTTCCTCTCGAATCCAGTACTTGTCTTGCGTGAACCCGTCTTACAGGCAGATAACGTAACATATTAGAACCTCCTGCTTCTGATATTTAACCGGATCAGGTAAATCCACTGCCCTGACTGCAAATAGAAATAATCAGCAAATATGGACTTGCCTGTATCCGTTTGACTTGCTTCATAAACATATTTTTACCCAATGTTCTTCTTAGTATGCGCTGTTTAAACATATTCAATCGGATATTCGCAATTGAATCAGGGGACTTACTTGATTCGGTTAAAAAACACTGGTTATTTTTTGAGTTTATTATTATTTTCAGAATATTTTATTAGTATAAATCATTTTAATTATATCTTTTAAATATTTTTATAAATTTTCTATTTTTATGCTTGACATTTCAATCTTTATCTGTTATATTAAGTTCATAAAACAAAAGGGATTACGAAAATAAAAAAAGAAAAGGAGTGAGACCACCGAAAACATAACTTCTTCTTTATAATTTAAGAAAGTGAGGTACAGACCACCAGAATAGCTAAGTTTCAAATTCATGATTCATAATTTATGAAAGGCAGGTACGGACCACCAAGAACTTAAAGTTTTAAATCCAATTAAGTTTTATAAGTTCCTATCAAACACAAGGAAGGTACAGTCCAATGAAAACCTAACGATTTACCTTATTTTAACTCATTAACTATTCCATATGAAGAAGGTACAGTCCAATGGAAATTTAATTTTTTAAATAACAACCAATCAATACAGGGAAGGTACAGTCCAATGAAAACTTAACGATTTACCCTATTTACATCTGATATAGCGAATCAGAGATATTAACAAGGAAGGTACAGACCAATGGGACAGTAAGTTTTAACATTTAATATTTCAGTTTTACATATAATTTCATAGAAAGTGAGGTATCATCCCTTGGATACAGAATCTTAACAGGAGCCACGATAAGCAATAGATCGATGGCTCTTTTCTTTTACATAATTTTCTTAAAATATCTACATTCAAATTATTCACCTGTTCTCATTGCTTACTGCCTTTCGCTTCTATCTTTCTTTTTTATCTCATATATTAAAGCAATACCATATATTTTGAGGTTCTCATCTCTATGCGTCGCAAATACATATCACAAGTCAAATTTTTCTCAGCCAGATCTATAAGGATTTTTCTTTTATTCTTTATGTCTGCACTCATTGGATCGGCTGCCGGAAAGATCGTCTCTCACCATATCGCAAAACAATCCGCTCTCCCATCTTCCTCCCAAAGTTCCAACTGGGGGCTTAGCTTTCAGGAAGAAGGAAAACGTCCTGTGGGAAATGCCACGATTGAAGAGCTATCCCGGTATAATGCCTTTTATGCTGAAAACACTGAGGAGAAGAAAATCTATCTTACTTTTGATGCCGGCTATGAAAACGGAAATACACCCGCCATCCTGGATGCATTAAAAAAACATGAAGCCCCGGCTACATTTTTCGTTGTGGGAAATTTTATTTCTGAAAATCAGGAGCTGATAAAAAGGATGGAAGCCGAAGGACATATTGTTGGAAACCATACGATGACACATCCTGATATGTCAAAGATTTCCACGCAGGAATCTTTTCAAAAAGAACTGTCTGGTGTAGAAGATATTTATAAAGAAATTACCGGTAAGGAAATGACCAAATTCTACCGGCCGCCGCAGGGAATTTACAGTACCCTGAATCTGTCTATGGCCAAAGAGATGGGATATCATACCTTCTTCTGGAGTCTTGCTTATGTGGACTGGTATCAGGATAATCAGCCAGATCCGCAGGAGGCTATCGAAAAGCTGACCAGACGAATTCATCCCGGTGCTATTGTTCTGCTGCATAGCACATCTTCTACTAACGCGCAGATTCTGGATGAACTCTTGAACAAGTGGGAAGATATGGGATATTCGTTCCATTCCTTAAATGAGCTGATTGAACATTCCTGATCCCGTTCCCCGCATGCAAGATTTTCATAATTGAAGCAA
This sequence comes from Ruminococcus sp. AM22-13, assembly GCF_003471165.1. Lineage (GTDB taxonomy): Bacteria > Bacillota > Clostridia > Lachnospirales > Lachnospiraceae > Blautia_A. The sequence goes on from NZ_QRIL01000042.1 coordinate 22,418, forward strand.
AAGTTAACTCTACCCAAAAAGGAGAGGCACTCAGCAGGATCTTTATCCTTCAGAGTACCTCTCCTTTTGTTTATAAATCAATACTTATGAGAATATCAATTTATGTTACGTTATGTGATTTTGTAACCGTCCTGCATTTTTACAGTTACGGTTCGTTTTTACAGATAATTATTCAGCGTCTTCTGCTGCTTCAGTTTCTTCTGGCTCTTCTGTTGTTTCTTCGCTGTCTACAACTCCACCTTCAACTACCAGATCTTCCGGATCAATGTTGTCACCATAAACAGGTTTCAGAGTTTCGTGAATTATATCCTCACATGACTGAAGTCACGTGCTTCCAGAC
>NZ_QRIL01000043.1 GCF_003471165.1 Ruminococcus sp. AM22-13
AAAGGAGCCATTTTTTACCGGAAACACAAACTATTTTACACTACCGAAAATACAACAACTTTTTTACATTAGTTATTAAAATTAATCTTCCAACTTAGTCTTCCAACTTAATTTTTTCTTTCAGAACTACACATCCGGCCATATCTCCGATAACATTGACGCAGGTAGCTCCCATATCGCAGAGAGTGTTGATACTGATGTAAACGCCCATAACACCGGCTGGCAGACCTGCCATTGTTGCGAGGGCTGCGAAGGATGCGATGGCACCGCCTGGGATTCCAGGTGTTCCTACGGAGAGGAGCACGTTTGCCAGAAGGATTACGATCATCAGGGAAATGCTTACGTTGATACCGCAGGCATTTGCGAAGAACATGATCATAAAGGACATCAGGATGGATACAGCGTCCATGTTTACTGTAGCACCAAGAGGAATGGCGATACTTGTGATTTTATCAGATACGCCCATTTCATTTTCCATACACTGCTTACTGATCGGAATGGTTGCTGAACTGGAGCAGGTTCCGAATGCGTTTAATGCTGCTGGAAGCATTGTCTTGAAGAATTTGATTGGACTTTCTTTTCCAAGAAGTTTGATAGCACCGCCGTAAACAACGATTGCAAATCCGAAGAATGCTACATACAGAATGATCAGCTGGGTTGCAAGTGAAACGATTGTTTCTGTACCGTTGGCTTCTACAACAGGAACGATTGTACAGAAGACACCGATTGGCGTGAAATACATAACTGTGCTGATTACTTTCAGACAGACTTCGTTACAGGAATCGATCACTTTCAGAAGTGCTGCACCTTTTTCACCGATGGCGATGAGGGTGAAGCCGACGATTACTGCAAATACAAGTACCTGAAGCATATTTCCGTTTGCAAAAGCTGCAACCGGGTTGGATGGAATCAGGTTCTTGATGGTATCCAGAATGCTGGTCATTTCTGTGGCCTGGATATCGGAAGTTGCCATTTCGAATTTGACGCCTTCACCGAGATGGATCAGTCGTGGAATAATCAGTCCTGCGAGGCTGGCAAGTGCAGTTGTGCACAGGAAGAAGATCATGGCTCCGGCTGTGATCTTACCGGTTGTACGGGCATTGCCGATACTGGAGATACCCATGATGATGGAACAGAAGACCAGTGGAAAGATCATCATGTTCAGAGCATTCATGTAAATGCTTCCGATGAGACTTGTGACAGTAAGTACCGGCTCAAATCTGCCTGCCAGAAACAGTCCGGTAAGAATACCGAGGATCAGGCCGATAAAGATTGCGGTGGTAATATGCTTTTTGTACCACGAATAGAAATTTTTCATTAGTTCCCTCCTTCATTTTTCTGATGCTGGAAATAACTTGCAGGTGTCTAGAGCGTGTTTGAAAAATCATTCCCGCAATCTGCACGTCCCACTTTGCGGTATATTTTGCCCTCATTCGGTTGGCGTAGCCCGCTACGCCGCCCTCATTCAGGCGAAATCTCCCACAAATTGTGACGCACATCTTGCAGAAAGCATTTTTCAAACACGCTCTAGAATATATGGCTCAAGTAGAAACAGAAGATGGCAGAGCATGTGCCGACTGCAATAAATTTCCAGATTCAGAAAAAATAGCATGACACTACTTTACCACAATAACGTGTGAATTACAATGCAAGGTGTTGAATTTGGCGGATTTTGTGTGATATGATGGGCAATAAGAAAAAGCATAGAAGACCAATAAGTTAATCTTTGAGGGTTACTATAGGAGGACAACATAAATGAAACCAACAATTTTATTAATAAATTTTAAAGACCAGCAGAAACTTCGTAAATTAAAAATGGCATTACTGCCATTCAAAATCCGCTTAAAAACAGTGGAATCCCAGGATTACAGTCAGCCGATTGGTTATTTAGCTGGAGTGAAGGAGATTGCGAAAGTGGAGACTGCGTCAACAGAGATTCTGTCAGCATTGATACCACAGGAACAGATGGAAAAGGAAATGCTGATCCTTGCAGGAATCACCGGGAATTTATTTGACCAGGTGCTCTATACATTGCGGAAAGCAGGAACACCGGTGGACTATAAGGCAGTTCTGACAGAGCATAATCAGAACTGGAACTGTATGCAGCTTTATAAAGAGTTGGAGAAAGAACATCAGATGTACCATCCTGAAGCAGAATAATATTTATTGGATACAATACAAGGCAGCAGAACGATTTTTATGATTTAAAGAAATTTTTTTATAAATTTTTGAAAATGTGATATACATCACAGAAACCGAAAAATTTTCTCATTATAATAAACATGAATTGCAGGACATGATTAAAATGAATATGAAACTGTCGAAGAGATTGTTCGAAGATTGAATAATATTTGCAGTTAATTAATTTTTGCCGGGGCATGTCAGTGAGGTTGAAACGATGGGACAGATAACGATCAGAGAGCTGGAAAAGCTGGATTTTTTTGAAGGGATTCCGCAGGATATCCTGCAGAATCTTCTTAATGAAAGTACAGTTGCTTCTTATAAGAAGAAAGAAGTGATTTTTCATTCCCGCACCAGAACAGAGTTTGTGTATTTTGTGCTTTCGGGCGAGGTGATGCTTTACAACCTGACGAAGCACGGAAACAGAAAGGTGATTTTTATCCTGGGAAAAGGACGACTGTTAAATCAGAGCATTGTGAGCAAAAAGCCGAATGCTCTTTTTGGTGAGGCAGTCTGTCCTGTGCAGGCATTGAAAATTCCAGAGGGCGTTTTTCTGCGGCTTATGGAGCAGTGTCATGAGTTGACCTATTCCATTTTGCGTGAATATGAAAGGAACCTCTGGCGTATGGGGCATCAGCTGAAAAATACTACCGGAAATATGCAGACGGAGCGGAAAATCGCAGCCAAGTTATGGAAACTTGGACGGGATTTTGGTGTGGAGACAGAAGAGGGTGTAATGGTAGATATCGATCTTACTATTACACTGATGGCAGATCTGGTAGGAGTTCCGCGAGAAAATGTATCCCGTGCGTGTAAGGTTCTGACTGACAGAGGACTGATCCACTACAGCAGCAAACGATTCATTCTGACAGATTTCGATGGTTTTGCAGACTTTTATAAGATGTGAGAAAGGGGTATCTGATGGGAAAACGATTAAACAGGGATGAGATGCAGCAGTTTTTTGAGAGTCTGCAGGAGTCCTATGATATATACGGTCCGAAACTTTATCAGGGAACAGGCTGTTTTTCAGATACAGATGTAGTTCGTTATGGACAGCTTGAAAGCTGGGAGGAACTTGTCTGGGACAGAAAATCTGACTACAGTTTTAAAGAAGCATTGTTTCCGATTTCTGAAACGATTCTTTATTTTACAGAAAATGAGATGAAAACAGCAGACGGACCTGCCAGACCGAGAATGATTTTTCTGAAAAGCTGTGATTTCCATGCGTTGAAACGTCTGGATGAGATGTATCTGAGGAATGGTGCGGAGGATTTTTACTACAGAAGAATGCGGGAGAATACAGTTTTTGCTGTGATGGGATGTAAGGAATCCGGAGAATCCTGTTTCTGTGTAAGTATGGGAACAAACCGATGTGAAGGTTATGATATTTATGCTTTTCAGGATGAAAATGGCTGTTATGTGGATGTAAAAAGTGGAGAACTGGAAAGTTTGCTCCCGGAATGTGGACAGAGCACTGAAGAAGAGCCGGTATTTGTGGAAAAGAATCAGGTTCAGGTAGAGATTCCGGAAAGTCTGCCGGAGAATATTCAGGAAGATTCCATGTGGCAGGAATATTCAGGACGATGCATTGGATGTGGACGTTGTAATTTTGTCTGCCCAACCTGTACCTGTTTTACCATGCAGGATATTTTCTATAAAGATAATCCGAAGGCCGGGGAACGCCGCCGCGTGTGGGCTTCCTGTCAGGTGGATGGATATTCTGATATTGCGGGAGGACATAGTTTCCGCCAGAGTCAGGGAGACAGAATGCGTTTTAAGGTTTTACATAAGGTATCAGATTATAAAAAGAGATTCGGCTATCATATGTGCGTAGGCTGCGGCCGCTGTGAGAATGTCTGTCCGGAGTATATCTCCTATATTGCATGTCTGCAGAAGCTGAAAGAAAAGGAGGGAAAATAAGATGACGAACGAATATATTCCTTTCTTGTCTAAGATTCAGGAGATTATTAAACATACCGAGACAGAGTATACTTTCCGTATGACTTATGTGGGTGATGTAAAACCGGGACAGTTCTTCGAGGTTTCCATTCCGAAATATGGGGAAGCACCGATTTCTGTAAGCGGGATCGGAACGAATTATGTAGACTTGACGATCCGTAAGGTAGGCAAGGTAACAGGCGAGATTTTTGAGCTGAAAGAGGGTAGCAGCTTTTTCATGCGAGGACCTTATGGAAATGGATTCCAGAAAGAAAATTATCAGGGAAAAGAATTGATTGTTGTGGCTGGCGGAACAGGCGTTTCTCCGGTGCGCGGTGTGATCAGCTATTTCGGTGAGCACAAAGATGAGGTGAAGAAGCTTCATACGATCCTTGGATTTAAGTCTCCGTCAGATATTCTGTTTAAGGAAGATTTAAAGCGATGGGAAAATCAGATGGATTTTATTCTGACAGTAGATTCTTCAGATGATCCAGCTTATCAGACCGGACTTGTTACCAAGTATATTCCGGGACTTGAGCTTGGGGATATCAGCGAGACAGCTGCGATCGTAGTAGGGCCGCCGATTATGATGAAGTTTGCAGTGGCAGAGCTTCTGAAGCTGGGTATGAAAGAGGAGCAGATCTGGATTTCCCAGGAGAGAAAGATGTGCTGTGGACTTGGTAAATGTGGACATTGCAGAATGAATGACACCTATATCTGTCTGGACGGACCGGTTTTCTGTTATTCAGAAGGAAAGAAACTGTTTGATTAAGGGAGGATGAATGATGGATATTAATACAAAGAAACTTAAGAAAAATGCCTTCCGTGTATCAAAGGTTCGTGGAATCGCAGCGTCAAGAGTACGTGTTCCGGGTGGCTGCTGTAATGCGGAAGTTATGCAGCAGGTAGTAGATATTGCAAAGAAATATGGTAACGGACAGATTCATCTGACTACCCGTCAGGGCTTTGAGATTGAAGGAATCCGTATGGAAGATATGGACAAAGTCAATGAAATGCTTCAGCCGATTATTGAGAATCTTGAGATTAATCAGACAGAATCTGGAAGTGGATATCCGGCATCAGGGACACGAAATGTCTGCGCATGTATCGGAAATCGTGTCTGTCCTTTTGGAAACTATAATACGGCAGCTTTTGCAAAGAGGATTGAGAAAGCTATTTTCCCGAATGATCTTCATTTCAAGGTTGCTCTTACAGGCTGTGCAAATGATTGTATCAAGGCGAGAATGCATGACTTTGGAATCATCGGAATGACAGAACCGCAGTATGATCCGAACCGTTGCGTATCCTGCGGAGCCTGTGTAAAAGGCTGCGATAAGCTCTCTGTAGATGCACTGAAAATGGAGAATTACCGGGTTGTGCGCAATGAGGAAAAGTGTGTGGGATGTGGAGTCTGCGTAACAAAATGTCCGACCAGAGCATGGACACGAAGTGAGAAAAAATACTACCGCCTTACGCTTATGGGAAGAACCGGAAAACGCAACCCGCGTCTTGGCGAGGATTTCCTGATCTGGGCGGATGAGGATACGATCATTAAGGTCATTCTGAATACCTATAAATTTGTAAAAGAATATATCGACCCGAATGCACCGGGCGGAAAAGAACATGTGGGATATATCATTGACCGCGTGGGATTCGCAGAGTATAAGAAATGGGCATTAGACGGGATAGAACTGCCACCGGAGACGATTGTGAAAGACAATATTTACTGGGGCGGGATTCATTACAGGTAGTGAGAAAAGATACTTAAATTTATATCATTATTTTTTGGTAATGCGATAAACAACAATGTAATAGAATAGTGAAGTAGAAAAGAGGAAAAACCGTGGGCAATTAGGATTGGAACCATGGTTTTTCTTTTTTATACGAGAATTATCCTTGTAAAAAAACGTTTCGTTTACTAAAATAAAAAAACAGGCAAACGATATTTAACCGAATCAAGTAAGTCCCCTGCTTCAATTGCGAATATCCGATTGACTCAGCCTGTCAAAGCGTAAAATAATTGCAGACAATAAGGAGAAGTTATGACATTAACACAGATGAATTACATCATCACAATTTCAGAAACAGGTTCATTAAACAAAGCTGCCGAGACATTATATATTTCCCAGCCATCGTTAACCAATGCTGTGAAAGAGCTGGAGAAGGAACTCGGAATCACCATCTTCAACCGCAGCGGCCGAGGTGTAACTCTGACCAATGACGGTACAGAGTTTCTGATGTACGCCCGTCAGATTTATGGTCAATACGAGAGTGTTCTGGAGAAATACAGCGAGGGTGGTTCTTATAAGAAGAAGTTCGGTGTTTCTACGCAGCATTATTCTTTTGCAGTAAAGGCATTCGTGGATATGGCACAGGGATTCGATATGTCGGAATATGAATTTGCCATCAGAGAGACAAAAACAGCAGATGTGATCAGCGATGTCAGCACTATGAAGAGTGAGGTTGGTGTGCTTTACCTCAGTGATTTTAACCGTAAGGCATTGCTGAAACTTCTTCATTCTGCGAACCTGGAATTTCATCATCTTATAGACTGTCAGGCTTATGTATATTTATGGAAAAATCACCCTCTCGCAAAAGAGAAATCGATCAGTTACAGCCAGCTTGAGAAATATCCATGTCTGTCCTTTGAGCAGGGAGAAAAAGGTAATTTTTATCTGGCGGAAGAAATTTTGTCTACGAACGAATACACCAGAACAGTCAAAGCTTCAGACCGTGCGACAATGCTGAATCTGATGGTTGGTTTAAATGGATATACTTTATGTTCCGGAATCATCTGTGAAGAATTGAATGGCAGCGATTATCTGGCAATCCCCTTCGAAGGGGATGAACAGAATCAGAACAGCGATATGGAAATCGGATACATCACCAGAAAGAATTCTATTCTCAGTAATATGGGGAAACTGTATGTATCTTCTTTGCAGAAATATCTGGAGCAGAATACTTCTTTTTCATAAGGAGGAATAAATACCGGAAATTTGAAAGATTATTTATCCTGCGATAAGATTCTGTGCTGTGGCGGAAGCTGGATGGTAAAGGGAGATATGATCAGAAACGGTGAATTTGATCAGATTCAGGTTATGGTAAAAGAAGCAAAGGAATTAGCGGATGAGATTCGCTTTAAATAAAATATATTAAAAATATTGGAGCCTTAGCTTTGGCTCTGATGTTATAAAATGTCGAAATAAGGAAAAACTCTCGTTTATGGAATATGATATGCGAGAGTTTTTTGTTTGGCTGCTGAGAACAGTTATGAGTGAACAATAATCTTGTTTACTTTAACCGAATCAGCTGCGAAGCAGGTATTAAGTGACTTTTATATTCTTCTGTTATAGAATAAAAGTAATTATTGAGGTAAAAGGATGTCTTATTATAGATATACAAGCAGGAGGAAATCAAAATGGGGTTACAATGCAATGATGAGATGCAGGAAGATGTAATGTCGGAAATAGATATTATAGAAGCAAAGGAACAAGTATCCAGTGTCATTTTTGAGCATCAGGAGCAGGAAATTCCTCATAATCCTTATGATCAGGAATTGCGTGAAATGGATAGTATTCGACGTGGTGATGTGGAAATGCTTAAACACAGTATGTCGGAAACCTATCGCGGGGAAATTGGGCAGCTGGCCAGAAATCCAGTCCGGCAGGCGAAGAATGTTGCTATCTGTGTTATCACCCTTGCTTCCCGTGCTGCTATCGATGGTGGAATGGTTCCGGAAGAGGCATTTTCTATGGTGGATGGATATATTTTAAAGATTGAGGATATGGATAATGCAGTAAAGATTAATTCCATGATGCGTCAGGCAGAATATGAGTTTGCAGAGCGTGTGGCAGAAATTCATAAGAACCAGCACAAAAATGAGCTGGTCGAACGGACAAAGAATTATATTTATCAGAATCTTCACAGTGAAATCGTAATAGGAGAAATCGGGCAGAAAATAGGAGTAAATACCAGCTACTTATCGGATCTTTTTCATAAGATTGAAGGGATTACCATACAGCAATATATCCGTAAAGAAAAAATACGTCTTGCCGAAAATATGCTTCGTTATTCTGATTATGAAGTAAAAGAGATTGCAAATTATCTTTCTTTCTGCTCACAGAGTTATTTCGGGAATATTTTCCGTCAGCAGACAGGAATGACACCTGCCAGATACAGAAAGAAATATGGAAAATGGAAAGAACAAAAATAAATGATATTCACCTAAAATAGATGATAGAATAATCCGCACGGCTTGGTTAATATAAAGTTCATAAGAAATCAACAGCTAATTGGACAGATATTAACAGGAGGATATTATTATAATGAAGGAACTTCTTTTCGGAGCGGCATATTATGATGAATATATGCCATATGACCGTCTGCAGCAGGATGTTGCAATGATGAAAAAAGCAGGAATCAATACAGTAAGGATTGCAGAGTCTACATGGAGTACCTGTGAGCCGCAGGAGGGTGTGTTTGACTTTTCTCATGTAGAACGTGTAATGGACGCAATGGAAGAGGCAGGAATCAATGTCATCATTGGAACTCCTACTTATGCGATTCCTACATGGATGGTGAAGTCTCATCCGGATGTAATGGCAGAGACTGTAAATGGCAGAGGTATTTACGGAGCCCGTCAGATCATGGACATCACTCATCCGGTGTATCGTTTCTATGCAGAGCGTGTGATCCGTAAATTAATGGAGTGTACCGCACACAGAAAATGCGTTATTGGTTTTCAGGTAGACAATGAAACCAAATACTACGGAACAGCCGGAAAGAATGTGCAGGAGAAATTTGTGAAATATCTCCGCAGGAAATTTAATAATGATCTGGATGCCATGAATCATGAATTTGGTCTGGATTACTGGAGCAACCGCATCAATGCGTGGGAAGATTTCCCTGATGTGAGAGGAACGATCAATGGAAGCCTCGGAGCTGAATTTGAGAAGTTCCAGAGAACGCTGGTGGACGAATTCTTAAGCTGGCAGGCAGATATCGTAAATGAATACCGCAGAGAAGATCAGTTTATCACTCATAATTTTGACTTTGAATGGCGGGGATATTCCTATGGAGTACAGCCTGATGTAAACCATTACCATGCAGCGGAGGCACTGACGATTGCAGGCACAGATATTTATCATCCAACACAGGATGATCTGACAGGGGCAGAGATTGCATTTGGCGGAGATATGACTCGTTCTTTGAAGAGAGATAACTATTTAGTTCTGGAAACAGAAGCCCAGGGTTATCCGGGATGGACTCCGTACAAGGGACAGCTCAGACTTCAGGGTTATAGTCACCTTGCAAGTGGTTCTAACAGCGTAATGTACTGGCATTGGCATTCTATTCATAATTCTTTTGAGACATACTGGAAGGGACTTCTCAGTCATGACATGCAGGAGAATGCGCCATATCGCGAAGCATGTATTATGGGTAAGGAATTCTCAGAAATCGGAAGTCATCTGGTGAATCTGAAGAAGAAAAATGATGTCGCTATCCTTGTAAGTAATGAGGCATTAACGGCTCTCAAGTGGTTCGGAATCGAAGCAACTGCGGCAGGAAATAATGGCATTGGATATAATGATGTTGTTCGCTGGATTTATGATGCACTGTATCAGATGAATATTGAGTGTGACTTCGTATGGCCGGAATCTGATAATCTGGAACAGTATAAAGCAATCTTTGTCCCGGCACTCTATGCAGCACCAGATGAACTTCTGGAAAGACTGAAACAGTATGTGGCAGATGGTGGCACGTTGGTGGCAACATTTAAGACTGCCTTTGCGAATGAGAATATTAAGGTAAGTCATGAAATGCAGCCGCATATTTTAAGTAACTGCTTCGGAATCAACTATCAGCAGTTTACCTTCCCGAAGAATGTCGGACTGACTGGAAGTATTATCCGAGAAAGTGGTGCAGATGAAGCAGATAAGAAAAATGAAACAAAAGAAATTATTGAGACTGAAGAAAATACAGATGTGCCTGCAACAGCTAAAGTATTCATGGAATTATTAATGCCACAGGAAGCTGAAGTTCTGGCATCTTATGACCATTATAATTGGAAAGAATATGCAGCAATCACTAAGAATCATTATGAAAAAGGAACTGCCATCTACATTGGTTGCATGACAGATGACAACACTTTAAAAGCAGTGATCACAGAAGCACTTAAGAGTGCAGAGGTAGAGCTTCCGGAATATAGATGGCCGGTGATCGTAAGAAAAGGAACCAATGATCTGGGAAAATGTGTCAGATATATCCTAAACTATTCCGCAGAAGAACAGAAAGTTTCTTATTATGGCAAAAATGGTACAGAGTTGTTATCAGGAGAATCTGTACAGGATGGAGAAAGCATCACGGTTTCACCATGGAATGTAAAAATTGTTGAAGAAGCATAAAATATAGGTAATGTAAAACACAGGGAGATTTTTCTTATAGATATTCCTGTGTTTTATATTGCCTTTAAATATTGATATTATATTGTGCAAAAACTATAAAAGACAAAAAACTAACAAATGAATGACAAAATAACAAACAAAAAGGACATAATTCTTTCTTTAAATGAATGTAAAAATTGATAAAATATTCTTATGGAAAACACAGAGATATATACAAATATCACAATTAGGGAGGAAAGAAATAAGATGAAAAAATTTACAGTGTGTTTACTGATCGGTGCAATGGCTGCAAGTATGCTTACCGGCTGTGGAAGCAATGGTGGAAGTTCTGATTCTTCAGACTCAAAAGCAGACAGCAGTTCAGAAACAATGACTATTATGATGAACGGTTCTGATTCAGATGCATATATGGAAGGATACCGTAAGATCATTGATGGATTTAATGAGTCCAACGAGTATGGAGTAAAGGTAGAAATTCAGAACGTAACCAACTCTGACTATAAGACAAAACTGACAACAATGATGGCTTCTGACTCTGAAACAGATATTATCTTTACATGGGAACTTGGATATCTTGAAAACTTTGTAAATGGTGATAAGATTGTCAGCCTTCAGAAATATCTGGATGAAGACGAGGACTGGAAAAATAGTTTCAATGGAGGTATTTTAGAGCCTTTAACATATGATGGTGAAGTATATGCAATCCCAACTCAGCAGAGTACAGCTATCATGTATTATAACAAAGCAATTTTTGATAAATATGGTCTTGAAGTTCCGACTACATATGATGAGTATGTGCAGGTATGCGACACATTAAAAGAAAATGGAGTTACACCTGTTGCATTAGCTTCTACAGCGGATGATGCATGGCTTGTATCTCAGTATATCCAGCAGCTGAGTGATGGAATTAAAGGCGAGGATTTATTCAACTCTATAAAAGACGGCACAGGAAAATGGAACGATGAAGGTATGGTTGAAGCTGGTAAACTGTTCCAGGAAGAAGTTAATAAAGGATATTTCGAAGATGGATTTACCGGAGTATCAAGAGAAGAGGCACAGTTACAATTTGCAAATGGACAGACAGCAATGTACTTCAACGGATGTTGGGAAATCTCCAATCTGGATAAGAAAGAGAATGCTGCAGAAGCAGAAAATATTAGTTGCTTCTTAATGCCGGCAGTAAATGAAGAATATGCAGGTGTAGAAGTTGGCTCTGTTGACACTTCTTATGCGATTACTAAGAACTGCAAGAATGTAGATGCTGCAGTAGCGCTGTTAAAATATATGACAAACGAAGAATCAACTTCTTCATTACTTTATGATTATGGACGTTTCCCAAGTACAAACATTGATATCGACGATTCAAAATTAACACCGCTGTGTGCAGATTTCGTAAATCTTCTGGGAGATGCAAAGGCACAGACGCCATGGTTTGACCGTGTAGATACTGATCTTGGAAATGAATTTAACAATACAGCAATTGGAATTGCAAACGGTGATGATGTGCAGGAAGCATTTGATACCCTGCAGTCTTATGCAGAAAGCAAGAGTAAATAAACAGATTGTTAAATAAATTGGCGGAACCTGAGATTTTACATTGGGTTCCGCTTGTTAAAAGGGAGAGTTGTCTATGAATAAAGTAATGGGTAATAAGAAAACCATAGCACTTTTTGTATTGCCTGCATTTATTATTTATGCAATCTTTGCATTAGCTCCTATTTTTTATAATGTGTATCTTTCATTATTTGATACAGACCTGATGTCAAAGATGAACTTTGTAGGAATCAAAAATTATCTGAGTCTTTTCAGTGATAAAACATTTAAACATGCATTTGGAAATAATATTCTGATGGTTGTCGGATCTTTGGTGGCACATATGCCATTAGCAATGTTCTTTGGTAATGCAATCTTCAAAAAAAACAAAGGTGCATCATTTTTCCAGACTGTATTTTTCCTTCCATGCGTAATCTGTGGTGTAGCAGTTGGTCTTACATGGACATTCATTTACAATGGTAATTATGGTCTGCTCAATGGTTTCTTAAAAGCAATCGGACTTGGTGGTTTGCAGCAGATGTGGCTGGCTAATAAAGAAACGGCAATGCTTTGCATTATCATTGTTATTATGTGGCAGTATGTTGGTTATCATATGGTAATTCAGTTGGCTGCAATGAGAAATATTGATTCTTCTTTCTATGAGGCTGCTGAGATTGATGGTGCTACAGGCTGGCAGCAGTTTAAATACATCACATTCCCACTTATCAAACCAATTCTGAAAATTGACGCAGTTCTGATCATTACAGGTTCTCTGAAATATTACGATCTGGTTGCTGTTATGACTTCAGGTGGACCAAACCATGCAACAGAGGTTATGTCTACATACATGTATTATCAGTCATTTAATATTCTGAATTATGGATATGCCAGTGCAATCGGCGTTGTCTTAATGTTACTGTGTATATTATCTGTAGGAATTTCCAACAGAGTATTCAAGACAGACGAAACAGTGTAGGAGGTGTAGAAAAAATGAAAAGAAGTGCCTCAGAAAATATATGGCTGGTTATTAAATATGTATTACTGATTGGATTTACAATTCTTTGTATTTATCCTCTTATATGGCTGCTTTTGGCATCATTTAAAACGAATGCTGAATTGTATACGAATACATGGGGATTACCGGAACAGTGGTCAATGACAAACTATATAAATGCAGTTGTAAAAGGTGGTGTATTCAGATACTTTGGAAACTCAGTTATTATTGCTGTTTCTGCGGTTCTGGTTACTGTAATCCTTGCAACAATGGCATCTTATGCAATTGCCAGAATGCATTGGAAGCTTGCAAACTTTACACATAGTATTTTCCTTTTAGGAATGATGATTCCTATTTATGCTCTGGTAATTCCTCTGTTCTCTATTTTTAAGGGGATGGGACTTCTGGATACACATCTTGCTGTTATTATTCCGCAGATTGCTGTAGGATTTCCGATGGCCATTTTCATTATCTGTGGATTTATGAGAAGTATTCCTACAGAACTTGAAGAGGCAGCAATTATTGACGGATGTACAGTATTTCAGTGCTTCTTTAAGATTATCCTGCCAATAGCAAAATCTTCAGTTGTAACAGTTGCAGTCGTTCAGTTTATCAATGTGTGGAATGATCTTCTGTTGCCGAGAATTTTCCTCACGGACAGTTCAAAAATGACGCTGCCGGTAGGACTTACCAACTTCCAGGCGATGTATTCTACAGATTATGTAGGTATGATCGCGGCAGTTATTATTACAATTATTCCTAGCATTGTAGTTTATATTTTATTACATAAGCAAATTATGGAAGGTATGGTTGCAGGTGCTGTAAAAGGATGATATGATTCAGAAAAAAGAAATCACTGCTTCTTATATGGGGCAGTGATTCTTTGAATCAGGAAAAGGTGGTAATGTTATGAATTTGTTGATTGCAGATGATGAGGCTGTAATTCGCAGGGGACTGCTGAGTCTTGACTGGAAATCAATAGGAATTACAGATGTGTATTCGGTTGCAAATGGAGTAGAAGCGAAAGAACTTTTATTGAGCACATCGATCGATCTGGTTATTTTTGATATCAGAATGCCCGGTTTCAGTGGACTGGAACTGGCGCAGATGGTGAAAGAACGGTCTATGGATGTGGCCGTTGTACTTTTATCTGGATTTTCAGAATTTGAATATGCAAGATCGGCAATGCGATATGGTGTATATGAATATCTGCTTAAACCGGTTTCTCCAAATGAACTGATGGAAACAATGCATAACGTTATGCACCGTCTGGAACAGAAAAGATTTGAACAGAAGTTATTAAGCCAGAAGGATGAATTTGGGGAAAAGCATGATGCGGTATCGCAGGTAAACAGTCTTTTTGTACAGTCGTCCAATACGATTAAATCTATTTTGACAGATATTGCACAGAACTATGAACAGAATATTTCTTTATCAGACCTTGCTGGGAAATATCATTTTTCAGAGAGTTACATTTCACGTAAGATAAAAAAAGAAACAGGTTACACTTTTGTAGATATTTTAAACGGAATCCGCCTGATGTGTGCAGCCAGTCTTATCAAAACAGGTGAAAAGATAAGTGATGTGTGTGAAAAAACAGGGTTTAATGACCAGCATTATTTTTCACAGCTGTTTAAGAAAACATTTGGATGTACGCCGTCAAATTATAGAAATGAAAATGGTGAAAATTTCCCGGGACTTTATGAAATACTGAATAGTAAATCAGGAAATGGAAAGTGATATGAGAAGGCGCGATAAATTAAAACAAACTGGTGTTTTAAAAACAAATGGAAGTTTGATGAATAAGATTTTTAAAGTCTATATGCTGTTAATGTTTGTCTCATGTGTTGTTCTGATGGTTGTTTTCGGAATTCGTTTTTCCAGTGTTTATAACTCACAGGCAAGATCACATATGAACGATGTTACTGTAGCAGCAGAAACAGGATTGGAAGAAAGAATCAGCCAGATTGATCAGCTTTCTGTGTCGATTCTGATCAATAACAGTGTGCAAAAGAACTTAAAAGAAATCAATTATCAGACACTGGTGAATCCGGAAAATACATCCTTTCAAACTGAAAAAGCAGCGATTTCCAGCGAAATCCGAGGAAGTGTTTTTAATGTCCCGGGAATTGTTTCGGCCAGGATTTTTTCTCTGGATAATGTGGAAGTTGTAATAGGAACCTCTGGTAAAAGAATCAAAGCAGATGATATTACAAAAGAAAAAATCTATGACCAAAATGGAGGGACACTGTGGGCAGACGATGAAGAAAATGGAATGATTGGGTTATATCGTGCCATTCTAAGTGTTGATGATTTTAAACCTATCGGATATATGATTATTGAGTGTAAAAATTCATATTTCAGCGAAAAACTTCAATCTGTTCCCAGCACGTATAAAAATCGTTTTTACCTTTTGAATAATGATATGGACATTATCGTATCCAGTGAGAAAAATATGTATGGAAATTCTTTTCCACTGGAAACGAGAGACTTTAAGAATGTAAAAATTGTCAAGGATCCCAGTACAGGAGAGAATAGCTATTTTACATATCAGTATGTGAATAATGGATGGCTTCTGGTTTCCACTATCAATGTGGGGCAGTTGTGGAAGAATATAGGAATTGCACTGGTGAGTGTACTTATTACGTTTGGAATCGTGCTTTTGGTTTCTCTGATAATAATGAGATATGCTGCCAGAGTTATGGTAAAACCGACAAAGAAGCTGGTGGATAGTATGACTGCATATCAGGAAGGAAACTTTGATTCCCGATTCAAGGTGGAAAGTCAGGATGAGATCAGCCAGATTGGTATGGTCTATAACCAGATGGCAGATAAGGTACAGAATCTGATAGAGAAGAATTATACGCTGGAAATTGCAAACAGAGAGGCTGAAATTGAATTTCTGAAAATGCAGATCAACCCTCATTTTTTGTATAACTGTCTGGATACGATAAGCTGGCTTGGTTTTTCAAATGGAAACAGTGAAATAACGGATCTGGCAGTTGCTTTGGGAAAATTTCTCCGGGCAAGTATCAAAAGGGAAGACTATTATACGGTAAAACAGGAAATGGAGGTTGTAGATAACTATTTATTTATCCAGAAATACAGATTTGGAGATAAAATAGAAATTAGACATAATATCCCTGATGAAGTACTGAATTTCTATATACCAAGCTTTATCATTCAGCCGGTTATAGAAAACAGTATCGTACATGGTCTGGAGGAACAGATAGAAAAAGGAATCCTGTGGATCAACATTCAGCTATGTGATAACAAATATCTTCAGTTTAATCTGACGGATAATGGAAAAGGCATGGATGAAGAGCAGTTAAAACAGGTCATTCAGAATTATAGTGATAAAAATAAAAAAAGCAGTATTGGATTGAGTAATGTATATCGAAGGTTGAATTTGTTATATGGAGAAGCATGTGAATTTCATGTGACAAGTGTAGCGGGAGAAGGAACAGAGGTGACTTTCAGGATTCCTGTAATGCAGGTACCTGGCAATCATACTCAGAATGAAATATAAATGTTTGGTGGAGGACATGACAATGAATGCAAAACAGAACTACAAATGGAACGAACTGACAATGGGAACCTGTTATTATCCGGAGCACTGGGATAAGAAACTCTGGGCAGATGATCTTGACAGAATGAAGAAGGCCGGAATTTCTGTGATCCGTATTGCAGAGTTTGCATGGAGCAAAGTAGAGCCAGAGGAAGGTGTTTTTACCTATGATTTCTTTGATGAATTTCTGGACCTGTGCAGTGAAAAGCAGATGAAAGTTATCTTCGGAACACCTACAGCAACTCCTCCTGCATGGCTGACAGAAAAATATCCGGAAGTCTTAAATGCACGGAAAGATGGTGTGCTTCTCAGACATGGAGGAAGAAGACATTATAATTATAACTCACCGGTTTATCAGAGACTTTGTGCAAGAGTTGTGGAGAGAGAAGCTGCTCATTATGCGAAACATCCGGCAATCGTGGGATGGCAGATTGATAATGAAATCAACTGTGAAGTGAATGAGTTTTATTCAGAGGCAGATTCTGTTGCGTTTCGTGAATTTCTCAGAAAACAGTATGGAACTCTGGAGAAATTAAATGAAGCATGGGGAACTACCTTCTGGAATCAGACTTATACAGCATGGGATCAGATTTATGTTCTGCGCCCGGTTTTAAGTCAGGGAATTAATCCTCATCAGCATCTGGATTATATCAGATTTATTTCAGAGAGTGCCCGTCATTTCTGTAAAATGCAGGCAGAGATTATCAAAAAATATGTAAAACCGGGAGACTATATCACAACAAATGGTAAATTCTGGAATCTCGACAATCATAAAATGGAGAAAGAGTCTCTTGATGTTTATTGTTATGATTCTTATCCGGATTTTGCATTTGGTCTGGATCGTGATCCGCTGCACTGTGATGATCTGAATGATCGTAAATGGTCTCATAATCTCGCAGAGGTACGTTCTATTTGCCCTCATTTTGGAATTATGGAACAGCAGTCCGGTGGAAATGGCTGGACAACCAGAATGGAAGCACCGTCTCCGCGTCCGGGACAGTTAACTCTCTGGGCAATGCAGAGTGTAGCTCATGGTGCTGATTATATTTCTTTCTTCCGCTGGAGAACTTGTACATTTGGCACAGAAATCTACTGGCATGGAATTCTGGATTATGATAATCGTGAGAATCGTAAATACAGAGAGGTTCAGGATTTCTATAGGAAGTTAAAAGCAATTGACGGTGTATGCAATTCGGAATATAAAGCAGCATTTGCAATCGTTAAGGATTATGATAACGAATGGGATACTTCTGTAGACGCATGGCATAACAGAGTTGCAGGAGCAAGTGAGCAGGGAATCTTTAAAGCTGCTCAGCTGACACATACACCATACGATATGGTATATCTGCAGGAGGACAGTGAACTTACAGATCTGACGAAATATCCGGTACTGTTTTATGCACATCCGGTACTGATCAGTGAAGAACGTGTGAAACTTCTGAAAGAATATGTAGAGCAGGGAGGAACATTAGTTATCGGATGCCGTTCAGGTTATAAAGATATGAATGGCAAATGTGTGATGCTTCCACAGCCGGGGCTGCTGGCAGAACTCACCGGTACAGATGTACGTGATTTTACATTTACAAGTCCTGCAGAAGACGAGGTATTTGCAGAGTTTGGCGATAAGAAAATACCAATGCCGGTATTTAATGATATCATTACACCGCTGGAAGGCACAAAAACACTGGCCGTCTATGGAAACAGTTATTATGAAGGAAATCCTGCGCTTACCTGCCATGCAGTTGGCAAAGGACAGGTACTCCATCTGGGTGCAACTTTCAATAAGGAAAATACTGAAGCATTGTTTGATTATCTGAAGATTAAAGAGCCATTTAAAGAATATATTGAAGCTCCGGAAACAGCGGAAGTGATTATGCGTGAGAAGGATGGAGAGAAATATATTTTTGTATTAAACTACCAGGCTGAAAAGATTGAATATACACTTCAGAAACCAATGATCGCACTTTATGATAAAACAGAAGCAACAGGAAGATGTTCACTTCCTGCATTTGGAACTGCTGTGTATAAAGTAATAGAATAAAAAATATTTCGAGAGTTACCGAAAGAATATAAAGACAGGGATTGACTAAAAACTGCTATAGAAACAAGAATGATATATTTGGCTTGTTATTCAAAGAAACATATATCAGGAAATGTTTGATATAGCAGTTTTTATTTGTCTGTGTATATGACAGGAAGGATAATCTTGGTAATTTTTATCAGGTAGTTTTTTGATAGATTATTCCCCAAGTAATTTCACATAACGTGCCTGATGATGAACGGCAGGGAGAAATACATTTAAAATATCATTTGTCTTTATACGGAGGCTGGAAGTGTTGATACATGGATGGCAGCCAAGATAAGCCTGGTTCAAAAGATCTTCATCAATCAGGAGCTGTACCTTATTGTCCTTGTCGTTCATCAGTCCCATAACACTTACAGAACCCGGAGTGATATCCAGTAATTCTTCCATATGTTTCTCATTGGCAAAGGAGAGCCGGGCGGTGTTTATCTGAGAGGAGAGTTCTTTTGTTTTAAATTTCTTATCTCCTGGCATCAGCAGGAGATAGAAGTCTGTCTCCTGTCTGTTGCACAGGAAGAGGTTCTTGCACATATGTGTTCCGAATAATGCGTCTATATCCTGGCATGCTTCAATAGTCATTGCTGCCTCGTGATCTATCCGGTCATAGGAGATACCAAGAGAGTCTAATAAATCGTAAACACGTATTTCTTTTTCTAATCGCCCGGCGTTAGTGGCAGGACGTCCATTTAATAATTCCATTTTTTAATTCCTTTCGCGTGATTATAAATGTAAAAGCATTGCTTTGAAGATATCTGCAGGCATTGTAGCACAGAGGTTTATAAAAAACAATATAATGGATGGGAAGGGGATTAAAAAGAGTTCTTCTGCTTCTATAAATTGATAGTTAATGAGAAACTTTGCTCGAGATGAGCGTAGAATTTTATAAAAATGTTGTGTTTTATATATTTTTAAATAAATATGAGAAAGGGAAAACTGGAAACATTTTTTATTTACTTAAGTTTGTTTCCAGTTTTGACTTGTAAAGAAATGTTACATATTATCTCTGAATTCTTCAAGAGAAGAGGCGCTAAGAGAAAGTTGAATGACCGCGCGTCGCATTCTCGTTACTTCAGTGATGAGTTAG
>NZ_QRIL01000044.1 GCF_003471165.1 Ruminococcus sp. AM22-13
TTTCTTTTCCATCATCTTGAGCTTACCCGGAAAGAATTCAGGGTCAGCGAAGTCATCAATCATATGCCAGCGTTTCACGTTGTTGCGGGCATAGCAATATGCACACCCCACTGTGCAGCCAATGACGATATTCATGTTCTGAATCTGATCTTTGATACAAATACTCATGACTTCTGCCACTCCTCAAGATTCTTTCTGATGCGGTCGAGGCATTCCTCAAACCGGGTAATTTCTTCCTCTGAAAAACCTTTGTAATAAATACTGCCCATCTCATCAGATACAGAATCGTACTCGCCCTTTAAGGCATGTGCTTTCTCAGTCAGAAACAGGAGTGTTTTCCTTTTGTCCGTTTCAGACTGAACACGGCTTATCAGCCCTTGATTTTCCATTCTTTCCAGCATCGTAGTAAGAGATGTTATCGCTAATCCGCATTTAGTCGAGAGTGACCTGATTGAAATACCATCCTTCTGCCACAGCACATAAAGAATACGCCCCTGGACTCCATTAAACGCATCAATATTCTTTTCACTGAGAATCTTCTCGAAAATCCGGTCTCCAAGCTGTTTTATTTTGGTAACAAGAAATCCTCCATTCATTTCCATACAAAAGCTCCTATATAGTAGTTTATTAAAAACATACTATATAGGAGCTTTATTGTCAACAGTTTATATGTCTTAATAAGTAAATTCCGTTTTTTTCAATTCTCAAAACTGGAATTTGTATGGCTCAACTCCTTATCGACCGGCCATAGCTCGTTTATAAAGTAGACCTCCTTTTATAAGTAACAACAGAAAAGCCACTGTTACTGCATATGGTTCTCTCGCAATCTCCAGATACAAAACAGTAATAATACTAAGCCCTACAGACAAAAAAGTAATCACCTTTTTTCCCTTTTCAAATTTGAAATTGACCATTAAAATATTCACAATTCCA
The DNA here is from genome assembly GCF_003471165.1 of Ruminococcus sp. AM22-13. Classification (GTDB taxonomy): domain Bacteria; phylum Bacillota; class Clostridia; order Lachnospirales; family Lachnospiraceae; genus Blautia_A. The sequence continues at coordinate 934 of NZ_QRIL01000044.1, forward strand.
ATAATCGTTAATGCGATAAAAAGACCCCAGTATGTCATACGAATCCAAATTTCATTATCTACATACTCAATAAGACTTACTGAATAGATATATCCATCAACCGGTTTGGAATACAATGGAAGAAAAATAAGCATCAAAGAGAGCAAATCGGTAAATCCAAATAACAAGTCACATAGACCATTGAGATTTGACTTGTTTTCTTTTTCAGAAATCAAAACCAACTGATCTCCGGATAACAGCTCATCAATGGACACAGAGAAATATCTGGATATTTCCTTTAATGAATCTATGCTCGGATATCCTCTTCCGTTCTCCCTTAATTAAAGATATTGTTGGGTAAAAAAGAAAGGTCAGTCGATTTTGCCGATGAAGCGGTAGTAGATTTCTACTTCCTGTTCACGGCTTCCGTCCTCGCCCTTGACAGCTTCGTGGACGGTTATTTTTTCAATTAGAGTGTTCAGAAGTTCGGCGGTCAGCTCCACAGGGTTGACATACTGTTTCATTAGGGCAATCCACTTTTCAGCATCCGCTGCGGTCTGTACGGCGGCTTCCATCGTTTCGTGAAGCTGTCTTATTTTTGCTTCAAGCTCCTTTTGCTCGTTCTGGTACTTCTCGGACAGCATATTGAAGTTATACTCGGTTATGCGTCCGGCAGACCAGTCCTCATACATTTTAGCAAACAGCCCGTCAACCTCGGCTTTACGCTTCTCTGCCTTTTTCAGCTCCGCAGCCTGCTTTTTCTTTGCAGAGTTTCTTTCCCTGTCGCTGGCATTGAGCAGGCGTTTCAGTAGCTTGTCCTCGTCTTTCTGTGCCAGCATAGACCAGTATTGCAGTCTTGCAAGTACATAGGCATACAGTACATCATAGCGGATATAGTGCATGGAACACTGGCGTAATCCCTGTCCGTTTTTGCTGCAATGGTAGTACCCGTATGGGTTTTTGTTCTGCTTGTTTTCCCCATAGGCTAAAGACCATCCGCAGTCTGCACATTTTATCAATCCTGCGAAAATCTGTGTCGTACCGTTTCTGCGTTTCCTGCGTCTGCTTGCAATCAGCTCCTGAACTTTTTGGAACACTTCTTCGGAAATGATGGCTTCGTGGGTATTTTCCACACGATACCATTCTTCCTGCGGCTTCCGCACCTTTTTCTTGTTCTTGAATGAAATGTTGCTCTGCTTGTTGTGAACGCTGTGACCGATGTAGGTTTCCTCTTTCAAAATGCTCTTGACCTGTGCAATCGTCCACGCATAGGCTTTTTCTGCGGGCGCACCGGCGTAGATATTAGCGAAAGTCCCGTATCTTTCATAGTTCAGCCAGCCGGGGGTAGGTACTTTTTCTTCCACCAGAATCCGTGTAATGCTGGCGGCACCCCTCCCGTGTACTGCAAGGTCAAAAATCTTCTCTACAATCCAGCGTGTTTCCGGGTCGATCAGAAGATGACCTTTTTTGTCTGGGTCTTTTACATACCCCAGCGGTGCATAGGCTCCATAGTGTGCGCCATTGGCAAATCTTGTGCGCATGGCAGCCTTGACCTTTTTGCTGGTCTGTCGGGCATGCATTTCATTCAGGATGTTTAAGAATGGGGCAAGCTCGCTTTCTCCGTTGATGGTGTCCACATTGTCATTGATGGCAATGTAGCGTACTCCCTTGCTGGGGAAATAGATTTCCGTGTACTGACCGGTCAGGATATAGTTTCTTCCCAGACGGGATAAGTCCTTTGTGACAACGCAGTTGATTTTCCCGTCCTCGATGTCATCAATCATCCTTTGGAAACTTGGACGCTCGAAATTTGTCCCGCTCCATCCGTCGTCAATGTACTCGTCTACAACAGTCAGCCCATGCTCTGCGGCATACTGCCTAAGCATCATGCGCTGGGTCTGGATACTGCCGCTTTCCCCCTGTAATTCATCGTCACGGCTCAATCTCAAATATAGTGCAGTGTTATAAATCGTTGTATTGTATGGTTGTTTCACGGTTAAAAATCCTCCTTCTAAAAGAAACAACCCACGCTTATACAATACTCGCTGGTACAAGTATATCATAAGCGTGGGCTGATTGACAGTCGTTATTCCGTATTTTTTCAGGAAGCGGCGGCAGCGTGCTGGATCACATCTTCCAGTAGGCTGTCAAGCGGCTTCCCATCCTGTGCGAAATGCTCCGATACCTTGATACGGACTTTCCCCATGACAAAATACTGGGTGCCGTCTTTTTCGGTAAGCAGGGTGCCGCTGTTTTCGTTGTTGCTCTCGTTTTTGTTTTTTGCCATAGGCAGTTACCTCCATAAATGAAATATGCCCGACAAGGGAATGTCAGGCAGGTGTACAGCCGCAGACTGTCTCCGTGTCAACCAAACCGTGTCAACCGGCAGAAAAGACTTTGAAAACAATCCATAGGCACTCTATTATTACTTTTTACTTTTTCTTTGATTTCTTGGTTGACATGGTTGACAAAGGAGAGAAATGCCCCAAATATCAGGCTTTTCTCCGTCAACTGGCTGTCAACCAAAGCGTCAACCAAACTGTCAACCGGTGGCTTTTCAGAATGGCAGTTCCATTTGCCAGGCTTCTTCTTCCGTGATTTCCTGAAAACCGTCCCCCTCCGGCGGGTCTTGGTTGACACGCTCCCAGCCTTTTTGAGAACCGTATTTCTTATACCGCTTCGGGCTTTTGTAGGCTGCCCAGCCCTGTATGATGCCGCCCGCAATGCCGGTATTCATAATCTCGCAGATTGCCCGTGTCTCCCAGTCTGCCGGGGAATTTAAGTTCCCCAGCGCTTCCTCATAAAGCTGCTTGGAGCATACCCTGTCACCGGTGTAGTCCTCCAAATAGGCGTAGATCATGCCAGCCTGTGTGTCCTCCTGCATGAAGTCCTGCTGATGGGCGTTCAGGTATCGGTTCATTTCTATGCTGAATGACAGCTTATACTTCCCACTGCGGTACACCGTCATGGCTTCCGCCCACATCTGTTCGATATACGCCCTCGCCGCCGCTTCATCGTCCAGTATGTGAACCTCCGCCCGTTCCGGGTACACCGTCACGGGGAGAAAGCGCCGGTTGCCGGTGCGGTCACGGGGCAAAAAGTCCTGCCGGTTGGTCGTCCCTCCAAATACACATTGCCGCAGCCGGTCTGCCGGATGTGTCTCATACGGCACTTTGTAGGTTTCTTTCTGGCGGCTTAAGAATGACTTGATTTCCTCAATACTCTTGGCGTTGGCTGTGGCGATCATCTCCGACATCTCGATAATCCAATGCCCTTGAAGCTTGCGGTACACATTTTCATCGTCCAGCTTCTTCAAATCGTCTGAAAACCATTCGTCCCTGCCTGCCAGCAGCCGGAAAAAGGTAGATTTCCCGGCTCCCTGACCACCAACCAGACAGAGCATGACCTCAAACTTGCTCCCCGGTCTGAATACCCGCCGGATGGCTCCCATCAGGAACAGTTTCAAGGCTTCATAAGTGTATTCGTCCGTATCGGCTCCCAGAAAGTGATGCAGGGCATAACGAATGCGCTCTGTGCCGTCCCATTGCAGGTTGTTCAGGTAATCCCTGACCGGATGGTAGCGGTTTTCATTGGCAACAATCTTGATGGCGCTCTGCACCTTTTTCTCGCTGATAAGCCCGTAATTTTCTTCCAGATACAAAAGCAGGTAGTTCATGTCCATGTCGGTCAGCGTGGTACTGGTGCGCTCCCAGCCCAGCGGCTTCACAATGTCAATCTGCTCCGTCAAAAGGTTCAGACGCAGCGCCCCACGAAACAGCGGGTCACGCTGGAACACCGTCAGGCAGTTTCGGATGCTGTTCTTCACGCCGCCTTTCTGCGTCCCCTCTAACGTCTCCCGGATTTCTTCCGGTGTCTGCGCCGGTTCCATTGTGTCCATCGTCCTTTTGACCGCTTCCTGCGTTTCCGGCGGCAAGCTCTGAAATTCGCTGTTCAAGCCGCAGCACCTCCTTTCCCTGTGCGGCGATCAATGCCGCTTTTTCTTCTATTTCTCCGTATAACAAAATATCCAAAAGGTATTCTGTGTAGCTTATCCTCTGCAACGCTTCCACAAAAAGAGGATGCCAGATGGCATCCTGCGGCTGTGGGGCGTATGCTGTTTTCCAATGCTCCAGCAGGCGCTGATAATCGCATAGCACCCGGAAACAATACCGTTCCGTTTCCTGAAATCTCTGCTCCGCTGATTTTTGCCGGGGCTGTGACCTGTTGTGACGCTTCCTATCTGGCGGCGCATTGCCGGATTTCTCATAGGAAACGCCGAAGTCCTCCGCAAGCCTGACCGCAGCTTCCCGTTTCCCCAATCCATGCAGCAAAGCGGCAAAGTCGATCACATCCCCGGAAGCCCCGCAGCCGAAGCAGTAAAAGCGGCTGTCCACTTTCATGCTGGGCGTGCGGTCATTGTGGAATGGACAGCAGACCATGCCGTTTCTCCCCACCCGGATTCCATAGAATGAAGCAACCTGCCGTGTGGTAACAGACTGTTTCACCGCTTCAAATACATTCAAATGCTCCCTCCGTAAAAATACCGGTAGCGGTAAAGCTGCCGGTTATATCATAGCTCCATCTCATGTTTCTTTCTCTGTACTTCCTGTGGCTGCTCCCTCCGGCGCAGTGCGGTATCTACGGCGTTCTGCACCTGCCGCAGCCGTATGACTTCCTCCCGGAGTGGCTTGTGCTGCGGAGACAGTTCGGCATACTCTGTTTTTAACTGTGCGTATTCCTGTTTCCATGCTTTCAGGGCAATGGGTTTTCCGTCCAGTTTTTCTTTCAGAATACGGCGGGCGGCATAAAACAGCCGTAACTCCGCATCGTGGGATGTTTCAAATTTCTCCCTCTGTTTCTTAAACTTGATATTGTTCAATTCCGTATGGACAGGTTTTAGCCGCTGGTAATTCTCGCCCTCCCGTATCAATTCCTGCAATTCCTTTATCCTGGCAGATTTCTTTTTCATGGAGCCGCTTAATGCTTCAAATTCTTCACTGACAGAGGAAAGACGCTCCTGCAAATCCTCTAATGTGAGCAGCTTGTTTTCCGTCAGATAATTGACGGCTTCGGCAAACTGCTTTAAGTTTCCGGTTCTGGCTTTATTGCTCCATGCCCCTGCGTTGCGCTGGTTGTAATAAGCGATCAGCAGGTCGGCAAGGTTCGGTGTCTGTGGTTTGGAAAGTTCTTCTTTTACCTCTGCCATCCAGACAAACAGGGCTTTGATCTTCTTCCTCACATCCTGCATGAGCCGGTTGGTGGCTTTAATCCAGCGGTTCAGTTCCCCTTTCTCGGTGCGGATGCCCTTTGCTTCCATCTGCCGGACATTAGCTCCCTCGTGGACAGTAGGTATCAGGTCAAGCCCCTGCCGCACATAGGAACGGTGGTCGATACGCACATCCAGTCCTTTTTCCTCAAATTTTGTATTAACGGCAGCCGCCCACTGCTCCCGCCAGTGTTCCAGTGTTTCCGGCTCGTGCCAGTCTGTTGTGTGGACAGCATTAAACATATAATCGCCATTTTTATCCCGGATTCGGTTTCCATCTTCATCAAGAAGATATTCCCGCCGCTGTTTTTGTCCCCATGTGCCATCCGGGTTCAAAGGGCGCATTGTTGTCATCACATGGAAATGCGGGTTTGGGATACCGCCGTCCTCTTTCTCCGGACTGTGAAAAGCAAGATCGGCAATCATGCCTTTTGCCACAAACTGCTCCTGCACGAACTTCCTCGCCAGCTCCATGTTTTCTTCCAGCGTCAATTCATTCTGCATGGCAATATCAAAGGAATAGGCAAGCTGTGCTTTTGGATGTTTCTCGCAGTTCTCCACAGCATTCCAGAGGGTCGCCCGGTCAAGATATATTTCCGGCGCATGGGGTGGCAGCATGATTTCCGAAGCGATCACGCCGCCCTTTTTGGTGTAATCGCTGACTTCTCCATAGTAGCTACTGTAAAGACGCTCCCCGGCTCGGTAGGCTGCGCTGGCAATGGCGCTCTGACCGGCGCTGCGCTTTATCTGTGCGATTGAAAAATGATAAAGTGTTATCCTTAGTCACCGCCTTTCTCCTGCCCGGAAATACAGGCGTGGTTCTCTGCGGCAGACCGGATGAAATGCTCCGCCTGCGGCAGATTCAAAATGCTTTCCATGAGGGAATAAAATTCCGTTTCGGTCAGCTCCTTTGTCTGTGGCGCAATGCTCTCAACGGCTGCCCCACGGGTAATCAACCGGTGCGTCCTCTGTTTTCGGGAACCACTTTCCAGATACGCCTGCCGGTTTTTCAAACGCTGCATTTTCCGTTTTTCCCGTTCCAGCAGGACAGTGGTTTTTTCATATTCCTGTTTCAACTGTTCCAAAGATTTTTCCATGTTCTCACATCCTTTACTTATAAGATAAAGAAAGACCATCCGCAGACAGTCCGTGTGTCAGTGCTTCTATAAAACCCGATGAAAAGGGAAAACCGCAGAGCGGATTTCTCTTTTCGGAGGGTACACAGGGGATAGCCGCCTTAGCGGCGCAAGGGGGTGTAGCCACCTTGTCGGAGCGAAGCGAACGCAGACCTCGGATTGCTGATTTTATCAGCGACAGAGGTAAGCTCCACAGGACGCACGATACATGGTCTTTAGACTATGTATAGAAGTGCGCCCTTAGTTCCTAAGGGATTTTGCCGTTTCCGGCAGTTTTGTCCTTTTTCTTGGAACGCTTGGAAAGATACTTCGGGCAGTCAACCACAACCGCCCGGAAGCTCTGTTTGCATTCGTGCTGGCATTTCCGGCACAGTTCGTTGTAAGTGATACGGCTGCGGTCATTTAAGAAGAAAGACCATTCCAGCCGTCGCTTGTTGCTCATTCTTGCCATAACCGGCTCCTTTCTCCGTTTCTATCTGATGTACGCAGATAGGCTGTTTTAGTGTAGCGTTTCGGTATCATTTTTAAGGTTTTTTCCCTCTGTATGCCCCTTTGGAAAGTGCGGCAGTATTGCAGTCAGGGGATAATACCTCACGCTTTTTTGTCGCTTCTCGGTACGGTTTCGGAGCCTTTTGCCATCCATTCAAAGAAAGCAGTTTTGCTGACCTTGATAAGCCTGCCACTGCGGAACGCCGGAAAGCCGGGGGTGTGTACCAGCTCATAGGCGCTCGCTCTTGAAATTCCCATAATCTGCTGGATGTCCGCCACATCCAGAACCAGCGGTAAATCCTCGTAGCTGTTCAATCTCTTTTTATTGCTCATTCTGTTCCTCCCATAAATCAAATAGGTTAAAATGCTTCCTGCTGCCGTTCTCCCCAAAAGCCGTTTTCCTGCCCCATTCCTGCGGTGTTTCCCTGCATTGGTGCGCTGGATGCGTCACTTCTCCTGCCGGTCATATCCCTTTTGGACGGTCATTCACTTGTCAAGGTACTGTATGGTACGAAATTACCAACTGCAATCATCATAGCGGACTATCCTTGACAAAACAATACTTCTGCGATACCATGAGTGTAACGGATATAACTGAATTATATAATTACCATAAGAAAAGGCAAGGGATAGGGATGGAGAATCAGTTTATACGGCATGAGCCATGTTTTGAGAGGATTTTGTTTGTCCTGACGCTGGACAGGAAGAAAATGAAAGAGCGGATTTTGATTGGGGAAGAACAGCAGATTCGCTTCCGTCTGAACGGGAGCCAAAACACAGAGGTGCTTTGTGATATGACACGCCCACTGGGAACTTTTTTGATAAACTTTGAGCGTGACACGGACAGAGATTGGAACTTATACGGGCTTTCTCCACTGCGGCAAGCCCTCCACTCCAACCGATGGAAACAGCCGGAGCTGGAGCAGGCGGCAAGCGAATTTCTCTGGGGAAAATATCTTAGCAATGACCCTCTGAAAATGTATGTGGCGTTCCGTATTTGGAACAGCTATCTGCTTGCCAGAGAACCCCGTGACCGTAACGCTGCCTGTGACCGCTTCATGGATAAAATGAGCAGCCTGACCGGGGTATTCCATAACAAAGCCATGAGCTTTGACAGGGAGACAGGAAAACCGAAACATTTTCAAGCTGGCAGCCTTTATTTCAAAGGCGCACCGTCAGAAGATACCCGGCTTGACCTCTGGTTCCCGGACAACCGGCGCACAGAAGAATGTGTGTCTGCCTATGCGTCCCTCTACCCGTTGATTACCTATTATCTGAACAGGCTGAATGACTGGGGGCTTTGCTTCCGACAGTGCAAGGTCTGTGGGAAATATTTTCTGGCAAAGAGCCAGCGGTATGAGCTGTGCAGCGATAAGTGCCGCAAAGCACAGGCGCTTCAAAACAAGCGGGAATTTGACGAGAGGGCAAGAGAAAATAACTATGACCTGCTTTATAAAAATGAATGCCAGAACTGGCGCAACAAAATAAACCGGGTAAAAAATACCGCAGGCTTTCCGGCTGACCGTCTGGAAAAAATACAGGCTGCCTTTGCCGACTTTAAGAAAGAAGCATTACAGAGAAAAAAGGCTGTAAAAACAGGAACAGCCAGCCCGAAAGAATTTACGGACTGGCTGTATCAACAGAGTGATATTATTTTGAAATTAACTACCTTTTAAGTGATGTCTATACAAAAGATCATTCCTCCCTTATGGCAGACAAGATGCTTGTTTTCTTCAACTCGGATTTTGCGTATGCAGTGAAAATCAAATATATAACTGCTAAAACAACGACTAACGCCAGTAGAAACAGCCACGGCAATACCAACGTAATGCAATGGTTTACCGCATCCAATCGTCTACAAACAATTACACTTAAAATGCTTCCAAATACAAGAGCTATTACCAACGAACCTCCGAGGTAAATTCCCATCTCCCTATCCAGCATTGCTTTCAACTGTTGCCGTGTTGTTCCAACAGCTTCAAGCAAACCGAATTCACGCTTTCTATTCTGAAAATCAACCATAAGCATATTCGTAAGGCTGATACTTCCAAAGACGAACAGAATAGCAGAAGTCATATATAGAGCATTTATAGATGCACTGTATCGATACTGAATATTTTTAATCGTTTGTTCAATCGTATTTACTTCTATTTTTCCATTTTTATCCGCAATCTTCTGAACTGCGGTCAAAACTTCATCAAAACATCCCTCTGAATTTTTAACTGCCAGAATTCCCGTCTGTTCCGTTATCCCTGTCAGCTTCTTTGCTGTGTCATAAGTCATAATGAAGTAGGGGCTTCCGGGAACAACCGGGCTATCCTCCATTAAATCAGACCTATTGTATGTGCCTACAACAACGGCTTCCACATCAAAGGTTCTACCATCAAAAGCTCTGCCCTCAATCTTCAAAGTATCGCCAACTTGTGCTATATCTTCTGCAACCAATATTCCATTTTTCTCAACCATATCGTCGTAATCTGCTGTTCCAGAGGATAACACCGCCTGCTTTTCTTCTGTCTGTTCCCGATTTAAGGTTGGAAAGAAGTCTGAAATGCTCGTGATAGAACCACTTCCGCCCGAAAAAGTAGCTGTCATATAAACGCTGTCAAATGCGGTGATTTTTTCTATCCCATCTACCTTTTCTAATTCCTGCATCAATGCCTGATCTTCAAGTGGATTTTCTTCCAGTTGCAATTTTGCACTTCCGTATGGCTCCGCTTCGTTATCGAAAGAGCTGCCAACTGTATTTCTTATTTGTATAAGAATGTTACCGGCAGGATAATATTTGAAACTTGCCTGTTTTGCCGGATCAATAGAACCAGCAACCGTAGAAGTAACCAGTAAAAGAGCTCCGCTTACTCCAAGCATTAAAAGCGTCAGAACTGCTTTTTGTTTGTTTCTTTGTATATTTATTTTCGCCAGATTAAACGGCGTAAGTTTCCGATGCAGTTTTGAGCTGCTTTTTGCCTTTCCAGCATACGCAAGGTATTTAGCACCCTCTACCGGGGAAGTATTCATTGCTACTCGGACAGGCTTAAAAATGGCAATATTCACTGTTACAAAGGCTACCGCGGCAATCAGTACAGCATAAATAACTGTTGTTTTTAGCCGGAATCCATCAGGACAGCCAATAAATCCAATCAGTACACCAATGACAAGCCCCAAAGGAATACCAGATAAGGCATATAAACGTCCCTCTTTACTTGCCATCCGTTTAATCTGTCTTTTTGTCATGCCAACTGTCCGCAGTTGCCCAAACATCTGAACATTTTTTACAATCTTTGTGTAAAAAACACCATAGACAATCGTTGCCGCCAAAATAGCCGTCAACGCCGCCAGTAGTGGTACTGGAATCGGAATACCCGATGTTATCACACCCGACATAACAGCAGAATACTCTGTAAGCATTACCTGTTCCTCGACAATGCCTGTATTTTGTATTGCTTTGCCGGCAAAATTAAGAATAGCCGTGGAACTTATGGCGTCTGTATTCAACCGCGTATATGCTGTAACCTGAAAAGAATCTTTTGCCAAATCTTGGGCAAGCTCTTTACTAACATAAATAAAATATCCGTTGCTTTCTTTCGTATTATTCAAAACACCTGAAAGTGTATATTCTGCTTTCTGTCCTGTTCCAGTCAGGTCAATAGAAATTGTATCGCCAGTCTGATAGGATTTTCCTAAAAAATCAAGGTAGTTCTGGGGGAGCATAATCTCATCCGCTTTCTGCGGCACACTTCCCTGAAAAGTTTTTTCTTCCTGATGTAAAAAATAATCTTCATTTCCATAAGCAACAGTGATTGTTTTATTTTCAACATAAAACACACCTATAGCGGAATATTCGCCAACCCATGTAATATTTTCGTTTTGATGCAGCTGAGCCGTTTGTTCGTCTGTAACTCCCAAAATGCCAATCTGCGCTTTATTCCTCTGTGTGTTCTTGAATTTCTCTTGTGTACCTGTTGATATTAGGAGAATCGAAAAGACCATACAGACAGAGATGGCGATTGTCAAAAGCAGAAATGCCTTGTTTCTCTTATCCGCTTGCATACTCCTACCTGCCAATTTTTTTACAATGGCACTTGTATCATTTTCAAAAGGCCATGTCATAGTCTGCCACCTCCTTACTCCACAATCTTGCCATCCTCAATGCGGACAATCCGATCTGCAAGGCGGGCTATGTCGTTATTGTGGGTAATCATCACAACAGTCTGCCGGAACTCCGCACTTGTGCGCTTGATAAGCCCCAGCACCTCGGAGCTGGTCTTGCTGTCAAGGTTGCCGGTCGGCTCGTCGGCCAGCACAATAGCCGGTTTGGTAATCAGGGCGCGGGCAATCGCCACACGCTGCTGCTGGCCGCCGGAAAGATTGTTCGGCATATTTTTCAGTTTATCTTCCAGCCCCAGCAGGTGAACGATTTCGTCCAAAAACTTCTGATCCACCGTGTCCCCGTCCAGTTCCACCGGCAGGACGATGTTCTCATACACATTCAGGATGGGAACAAGGTTATAGTTCTGGAAGATAAAACCGATGTTGCGGCGGCGGAAGATGGTGAGCTGTTCGTCGTTCATTTTCGACAGCTCTTTGTCCCGGACAATCACGGTTCCGCTGGTGGGAGTGTCCAGCCCGCCCATCATGTGAAGCAGGGTGGACTTGCCGCTGCCGGAGGTTCCCACAACGGCCACAAACTCACCGTCATTTACGGAGAAGTTCACGCCGTCAAGGGCGCGGGTGATATTCGGCTTTGTGCCGTAATACTTTTTCAGGTCGATAGTCTGTAAAATGCTCATACTCAAAACTCCTTTCAAGGCTTTCTGCCTGCTGATAAGGGTATTGTAAAACCCAAATGTCCGCGAAATGTTACAGCGGCCCAAAAATTTCATTGAAAATCGGGGTGAAATGTTACAGCGCTCGGACATTTCAAAAATTTTTTGAGAAATGGCGAAAAAAGCGGGGCAGCACACGCCGCCCCGCCGATCCCATACGGTTATTCCATCGCCCGCATTTGTTCAATCAGGGATTGCTTTTTCTGTCTGCGGATTGTCCATACAGACAAGATCAGTTCCATTCCGAACAATACCAGAATGAACAGTCCCATTTCCAAAACCGGGAATTTGTAAGGCACTACATTTCCGGCAAAAGCTCCTATACTCATTTTTCTGCAAGCAAAGATGGAAGCCGGAAGCCCAACGATCAGCGTCGCCAATGTTGCAAAGAGCGCATAGCACAGCCCCTCACAGATGTTCATTTTACATAGCTGTTTTTGTGTTAGGCCGATAGAACGCAGAATACTGTTTTCCTGCTTTCGGGCTATCTGGTTAGAGAGTGTCGTATTGATAAGGTTGATAACGCCAAAGAGAAATACCAACCATGAAAGTATCTCCATACTGCCAAACGCAAAAGAATTTGTCATTTCTTCATATTCAATCACTGTATTGATTTCATCTAAGGCAATATTACTATGGCTGGCAACAATATTTTTCAATTCAGCTCCCACATAGTCCGTTTTTTTAGCGTCATTTACAATGCTCCATGAATAGTCAAAAGAGGTGATTTCCGGGTGCAGTTCGTGGAACAACGCTTCTGGTGCAAAAAGAGTTGCCCCATCTAAGGGCATCCTGCCATGTCCTGAATATACCTTTGCAGGAGCGTATAACCCCGATATGGTAACAGAAACGGATGGCTGTTCTTCTCCCAAAGAAATCTCAACCGTTGAACCAACACCCATATCCTCATTCTGCTTTAGCACATTATAGTCAATTACAATACTACGGGAATCTGTTGGCATGGTTCCCTCTGTCAGAGCCGCTTCAACTGCCGCATAATTCTGGTCGGTCAGCATATCGCACATACCACCAGCTTGATGAATCTCTGTTTTATAAGTTGCATGGAGAGATTGCCTGCTTGGAATTATATCTGTAACGCCATCAATAGATAAGATTTCCTGCTTTAATTCCTCATTCAATGGATTTCCCGCTGCCATAACCTTTTCTTCTGTCATTTCAGAATCCAAATAAATTTTATAGTCGCCGTCTGGGAAAAACTGTCTTGCAAGCGCCTCTGGTGAGCGCAGCAAAACAATGGAGGATACCACAAGCAGGATAATTCCGCCCAAACTCAATGAGGCTACAATAGCAACGGTCTTTTTTCGGTCACGCTTAAAATTCGCAATTCCCATTGAAATAGGATTGAGCTTGATATTCTTTTTGCGGCTGCGGATGTCCTTTTGCGCCGGGGTAAAACGGATGGCTTCAATCGGGGAAATCCCTGCCGCAATTTTTACCGGCTTACGGATGGAAACAGATACCATGATCCAACTACTTATGAGTGTCAAAATAACCGTTTCCACATAGGAAACAGCGTTAAATCCCTTGGGAAATAGAAGAAAACCGCCGCATACACCCAGCACTGTACCAATCAAAATTCCGATACTGCCGAGTTTGCGTCCCTCCCGCTTTACAATCCGCTTGATTTGCTTTGGCGTTGCACCAATCGTCCGAAGCTGCCCGTAGCTCTTGATTTTGTCATTGATGGAGATACGGAAGATACTCTGGATCACAATATAGCCGCCGATCAGAACAATGGCAATCACGCCAGCCATCAGTGCAAAATCAAAGGATTTAGAAGCATAGGCAAAATACTTGCTGTTCATTTTGGGCATAGGAAGCTGATATTCCTCTGCAATCTCCCTGCAATAAGAGGTCATCAGTTCTTCGCCCAACTGGTCGCTGCTTTTGAAATGGGCATAGGCACGATACCCAGCCGGGTCAAACCCATCCCATTCTGTCAGGGCAGCGTTGGAAAGAATGATAGCGCAGGTATTCGCTTCTTTTTCATTTACGCTGTCCATAATGCCGGTAACGACATAATCACCATGAAAACTCTCGGTATCTAAGGTCACAGTGTCCCCAATCTTAGCATTGTTTCCATAGGTGGAAAGAAAGTATTCGCTTACGACAACTTCATTTGCTTTTTCAGGAACCCGACCCTCTAACAACTCCATCTGCGCCTTGGCAATCTCCATCATTTGCGCGTCACAATACACATAGGACGCATGATAGCCCTGTTCTGAAAGTTCCTCACCCAGCATATAGTAGCCGCCTACGCGCTCAAACTCTGGAACTCCTTTTAGGGTTTCAATGTCGTTTTCCTCTACGCCCATCCAGACCGCCTCATAAGTATCGACAACCTGATTGCGCTGCATTTGTGTCAGGGAGGTAGATACAATTCCCGTAAAGCAGATCAGAAATGCCGCCAGCGCAACGGCGATCACCACCATCAGATTCCGGCGCTTCTCACTTTTCAAACTTTTATTTGCCAGCTTCTTTGTAATGGCGCTGGTATCATTTTCAAAAGGCCATGTCATAGCCTGCCACCTCCTTACTCCACGATCTTACCGTCCTCAATGCGGACAATCCGATCTGCAAGGCGGGCAATGTCGTTGTTGTGGGTAATCATCACAACAGTTTGCCGGAACTCCGCACTGGTACGCTTGATAAGCCCCAGCACCTCGGCGCTGGTCTTGCTGTCAAGGTTGCCGGTCGGCTCGTCGGCCAGCACAATAGCCGGTTTGGTAATCAGGGCGCGTGCGATAGCCACACGCTGCTGCTGTCCGCCGGAAAGATTGTTGGGCATATTTTTCAGTTTATCTTCCAACCCCAGCAGGTGAACGATCTCGTCCAAAAACTTCTGATCCACCGTGTCCCCGTCCAGCTCCACCGGCAGTACAATATTCTCATACACATTCAGGATGGGAACAAGGTTATAGTTCTGGAAGATAAAGCCGATGTTGCGGCGGCGGAAGATGGTAAGCTGCTCGTCGTTCATTTTTGACAGCTCTTTGTCCCGGACAATGACATTGCCGGAAGTAGGGGTGTCCAGCCCGCCCATCATGTGAAGCAGGGTAGACTTGCCGCTGCCGGAGGTTCCCACAACAGCCACAAACTCGCCGTCCTCCACGGAGAAGTTCACGCCGTCAAGGGCGCGGGTGATGTTCGGCTCTGTGCCGTAATACTTTTTCAGATCAATCGTCTGTAAAACGCTCATACTCAAAACTCCTTTCAAGGCTTTCTGCCTGTTGATAAGGGTATTGTAAAACCCAAATGTCCGCGAAATGTTACAGCGGCCAAAAAATTTCATTGAAAATCAGGGTGAAATGTTACAACGCTCGGACATTTCAAAAAAATTTACGGCGGCAGCCGGAAATGGCCGTCCGCCGCGTTCTATTTTGTAGGCAGCATAATGGAAAATTCCGAACCCTTGCCCGGCTCCGAAACCACTTTGATATAACCGCCCTGTCGCGTTACGATCTCGCGAGCCAGATATAGGCCAATGCCCACGCCCTGCTGTTCGTGTACTTCTTCCTCACGATAGAAGCGCCGGAAGATGGCGGCCTGATTGCTTTCAGAAATGCCCTTGCCGGTGTCGGTCACTTTGATCTCCACATACATTTCCCACAGCACCACCGACACAGCGATTTTCCCGCCTGCCGGGGTGTACTTCACCGCATTGTCCAGCAGGTTAAAGAGGGCTTCGGATGTCCACTTGCTGTCATGGGAAACGGTCAAATCCTCCGGGCAGTCCACGGACACGGCAATTTCCTTTTTCTCCGCTGCATACACGATCCCACTCATGGCCTGCGCCACGGTATCAAAAAGGCGGCCCGGCTTCTTATCCAACTGGATCACGCCCGTTTCCAGCCGGGAGGTTTTCACAAGGGCCTGAAAGAGAAAGTCCAGCTTATCCGTCTGGCTGCGGATTCCCCGGATAAAGTCGGTGCGCTCCGCCTCAGTCATGGGCTTTTCCAGCAGGGTATCCGTCGCCATTTTCAGATTGCTTACCGGCGTTTTCACCTGATGGGAAATATCCGATACAAGGGTCTGTAACTCCTGCCGTTCCTCGTCCACCCGGCGGCGGTTCTCCTGCATGATCTGGTAAAGCCTTGCCAGCCGGTGTCCAATTCTGGCAAGCTGGGTTTCGCTGTCCTCTGGCCGCTGGGGTGCTTCATTTCCGGCGATCATGTGGTCTAAGGTCTGGCACAGGTCAGCGGTAAACTGCGACAACCGCTTTCCAAACGCCTGCGTCAGTACAAAAATCCCCACAAGGGCGCACAACAGCAGCGCCCCGCCCGTCAGCAGCACCGCCGTCTGTTTTGTCACAAGAAACAGGGCTATGGTGATCCCGGACATGGAGAGGACAAGCCCTATTGCCACCCGGCCAAATAGCCGCTTTACCGATAGATTTTGAAACTTCATTTTGCCTCGCCTCCCGTCCATTGATAGCCCATACCGTAAACGGTCTTGATGTATGGCACACCTCCGTCGGCTTCAATCTTGCTGCGAATCCGGCTGATGGAGGTTGTCAGGGTGTGTTCGTCCACAAACCTCTCGTCTATATCCCACAGCTTTTCCAAAAGCTGCCCACGGGTCAGCACTTGCCGGGGATTTTTGCGGAACAGGTTCAGCATTTTGTACTCCATCGGGGATAGGGTCAGGGGCTTGCCGTTTAGGGAAGCCGTCTGCTCCGAGAAGTCCAGAAACAGCCGCCCGTCGTCGTAAATGTCCTTGGCCGGTTTGTGGTGTTCCAGCATGGCGAACATGGCTTTGATTTTCCGCTGCAAGGCCCCGATCACAAAGGGCTTTGTGATGTAGTCCACCGCGCCCACCTCATAGCCCCGTATCTGGTCGCTCTCCTGATCGTTGGCGGTCAGGAAAATTACGATGGTGTCCGGGTACTGGGGCTTTATCAGCTTGCACAGCTCAAACCCATTCCCGTCCGGCAGGTTGATGTCCAGCAGCACCAGATCAAATTCCCGCTGGCGGATGGCGTCGGCTGCGGTTCTGGCATTTAGTGCAGAAGTCACGCCGTAGCCGTCTGCGGTCAGGTTATAGTCTAACATCTTATTCAAAAAACTGTCGTCCTCGACAATTAAAATCTGCTTCATATCCTCACTTCCTTTTCTTTTTGCAAATAGTATAACAGGCAAATGTCCGAGAATTGTTACAAGGACAAATATATTTATCATTTTACAGCTTTTTTCTGTGTACTGCAATTTTATAAAAGAAAGGACAGCAGTATCAAATTGCTGTCCTTGCGGTTTATTATAGCTGGTAGTGTATAAGCGTGGGTTCATCATATTTGGTGTGGTATCTTTAACTATGGGAAACTCCGGATTCCCATTTTGAAATTGCAGTTCTTGAAACAAATAATGCCTCGGCTAGTTCTTCTTGTGTCAAACCTCGGCTCTTTCTTAATTCCTGAAGCTTTTCATGGAATTCCACCTCCTGCACTTCCTTTTTTATTTCACTTTTTTATTGTTAGCATAACTACTGCCTTATAAACAGTAAATAATCCGGCACTTAACAATACACCACCCACAATATCCGTAAACCAATGTACTCCGGAAATCAATCTGCCGATAACCATGAATGCAGAAAAAGCGATTGCTAGAATCGTTATGATTCTTTTCAATGTAGAACATGACATTCTTCGCTGGATCTGTTCAACCAAAGTCGGCAACACGCACAATACCAGTAGAGTCGTTGAAGAAGGATAAGAAGCCTCCATAATTCCATTGATTAAAATTGGTCTGTAATTGATTGGGATGATCTCAAAAATGAAGTATGCCAGTATCACTATAACATAATAAACTCCCAGGATAATGATATCGGGATCCACTTTGAAGAAACTTCTTCTCTTTATTAACTGAACCAGTCCAATACCTGCAAAAATCAGGCATACAACTAAAGGAATCAGACCCATCCAATCGGTAATCGTATAAATTGTCATATTAACATTTGTTAAACGATGAAACCAGCAATTGAATGTTGCAAATCCAATATTCGTTGCATTCTGCCCCAGTGGCTGCACGTCTACCATCTGGATCAAAGCTGTCCATATTGCAAACGCTATAATAAATATACCTCCTAAAAATAAAACTTGTTTTCCATTCTTTTTCATCATTATACGTCCTTTCTATATTGGTTTGTCTTTTCGACGATTTCACCTTATCAAAAAGCGTAAAATGACGTAAGAATCGCTCTTTCACATGTATGACACGATTCGTATCATCCCCACAAATGCGTGATTTTCTGTATATTTTCCTGAATACCTATTCCTACAAATTTCGATTTTATGACTTCTTCTTTTTTTGTGCAGGAAGTTCATCATACATAGCGACAAACAATCTTGTCAGGAAATCTTTGTTATCAACATTATTAACCAACAACATCTCTTTTGCTCCATCATAGGGCAACTCATAAATTGCATTAGGCATAAGTGAAACAGCAGATTTTACAGGTTTTACAAGCAACCTATCGTCATATATACCGCCAACAATTTTCTCACGATAATAGATGATATACTCGCCCATCATCGCACGGTATGAAATTCCCTCTAAATCGGATAACTGTTCCAATATAAAGGTTAAATATTCTTTACTTGAAGCCATATCTTTCTCCAATCTATTCTTATTTTTCTATTGGATAAACTTGAATTTTCAAATTAGTCTTTGCAAATAACCTTTGAACCTTCACCATCAATTACAATTCCCTGACGGTTGTTAATTGGGCATAGATTCAAATCCGAAAACTCAGTCATTATTTTCTCGGTAAC
>NZ_QRIL01000045.1 GCF_003471165.1 Ruminococcus sp. AM22-13
ATTTGCTATTGACTTTTTATTTGCAGGCTCGGTAATTGAATTGCCGAAGATTCCCGCTTTTTGTCCTAAATTTCTCATTGTCAAATGTCTTAAAATCAAGTAATACAACATAGTATTCATCCCGAAACATTTCTGCAAGCGCACGCAAGGTTGTAGTCTTACCATATTGTCTGGCCCTGTTAATAGTAAAATATTTTCCTGCATCCACAAGCTCTCTAATCTGTTGTAAACGACCATTAATATTTACCATATAATGTTTCTCTGGAATACACACACCTGTTGTATTAAAAACTCTCCCCATTCATCACACCTCACAATCAAAAATGGTTCCCGGCTATCACATTTAATTAAAACAATGATAACATGAAACCATTTTAGCGTAAAGTAACATTCCAAAGGTTTTATATAACTTTCAGACAATGATTTACTCTCTCAACACCTCATAATGAGAAAACATCTCCCCGCTACATGAATCCAGAAACTTCATAATCTTATCTAAATACATTTCCATCGTCCTGTCATCGCTGCAGTAGGTCTCATGTCTGGTTCCCGGCAGGTAAACATATTCACAGGAAGTGATTCCTCTGTGATTGATTTTCTCTGCAAATTTTCTCAATGCGTTTACAGATACAAAATCATCTTTTTCTGCCTGAAATAGCAAAACAGGTGCTGACAGTTTCTTCCATCCGCAATATTTTATGTACCAGCTCATTTTTACAGACGCCAGAAGCCACCCATAAGAAGCTGCACTAACCTGGAATTTTTTATTCTCTTTACGCAGCTCATTATATTTTTCAAATCTCGGTCTGGAAGTACATCCACTGGTTTCGAAAGTCTCACTACCATCATAAGGCTTCTGACCAGCCACATAGTCTTCCTTTTTTCCCAAAAGGCACTTCGTCTGTGCAATAGCGATCACCAATGGCCAGGGAACATTTCCGGTAAGCGGGCGGAGCATAGGAGAATTCAATATAATCTTCTGAAACAGTTGCGGTTCCCATGCAGCTGCGATTGTACCAATTGCCCCACCCATGGAATGAGCAAAAAGAACCAGCGGTAATTCAGGGTATGTTTTTTTTATCACATGGCATATTTTCAAAAAATCCCTCACATATCGCTTCCAGGTATCTATATGTACAAGAGATGAATCTGCTGTCAGGCGATAACTTTGTCCATGTCCCATATGTTCCGGCATATACACATGATATCCAGCCTTCAGAAAATAATAAATCATCTCATCATATTTCGGCGCTGCTTCTGTAAAACCATGGCTGATTATAATCACGCCTTTCGGTTTCTCTGCCTGGTAACGCTGTACATGAATTTTCCCCACTATCCCCGTGTCTTTTTGATGCAGATGATCCTCTGCACCAGGAACGTACCCCTCCTGACGGTGCGTTGCAAGATATGGTTCTATTTCATCATTCATTTTATACAAATATTCATTCTCATGTATTATTTCCATTCGTATGTACTCCTGTTACTTTTTCATAATTCTGTTGCTATCTGCTTTTCACCATTCGATACATGCCTGTATTATAATCTTTACTGGTGCCTATTAATAATCCCATTAATCTTTTTCTCATTATAAAATACCAGTATAATCCCGCCTATACAACAGAATACTGCTGCCCCAAAAGCAGCAACTCTATAACCAGTTCCTTCTGCTGCCCCTATCGTCGAGACTGCGGTAAATATCAGCATAGAAATACTCTGCCCAAGTTTAAATGCAAATGTCCTTGCCGCATAAAACATTCCTTCACGATTGCTTCCTGATGTAATCGAGTCGCTCTGCGAGATATCTGCCACAACAGCCTGCGGAAGAATTCCGAAAATCGCCATAGGAAGAGCCGCCACGACTGTCAGGATCAGTCCCTGCACCGATGCAGGAATAAAGCTCATTTTTCCCATAAATCCGGTGTAAAAATAAGCAGCGCTAAATACTGCAAATGCGAACAAGATCATCTTTTTCTTTCCAAGTTTAGGAGTAAGCTTATTTACCGGAATATAAAATACAAGGGATAACGCTGTCATTCCCACAAAATACAAAGTTGTCATCGTTTCTGGAAGCTCCAAAAGACTGGTGACAAAAAATGGAAGACCTGTCTGAAACATGGTAAGTGCGATCCAGTAGAAAATATCAGATGCCACAAACTTGCGAAATTCTGCATTCTTAAAAGTAGCTGCAAGAGATCCAAAAGCTGACTCCTTTGCAGGAACCGTATCTACATAATCCTTTTCACGAATGCAAAATACCGGCACAAGCATACAGATAAACGCTACAGCCGCCATCATAGTAAAGGTCATACGGATAGCGTCAACTCTGCCAAGTGCCGAAATAAACATCCCCCATATCGTAGGTGCCAGATACGCCACTGCAGTTCCGGCAATAAATGTAAAGGAAATGACTGTGGAAATATTAAGTCTTTCCTGCTGGGTATGTCCAAGTTCCGGAATCAACGCATTATATGGTGTACAGTACGCGGTAATGGATAGATAGTATGCCAGAATCATAGTCAGCAAAAACACTCCATTGATCCAGCTATTTTTATTAACCGGCGACCAGAAAACCAGTACTGTAGAAAGCGCCAGCGGTAAAGATGCCCATTTCAGAAACGGAATTCTTCGCCCATTCTTTGACGTACATCTGTCAGATAAAGATGCGATCATTGGATCTGTAAAAGCATCAAAAATTCTTCCGAAAGCTGTAATTCCGCCAATAATAGTAAATATGCCGAAGACCACCAGCCCCTGTGGAATAAATACTGTCTGTCCCTGACTGATGGCTGTCTTATCCGGCTGATAAAAATATACAAGCCAGTTAGAAATAATCCCGGACAGCATCGCCCATCCAAACTGTCCAGCTGCAAACTGCCATATTTTCCCTGTTGTTAACTTTTTCATGGTACACCTCCAGATTAAAAATATTTTAAAAATTTCTTATTCCTCTTAACAGCAGCTCTATAATGATACGGATCTGCTTTTCACTCTCCACATTCTGGTCAGATGGCAGAATATCTCCTCCTACTGCCAATTTCTCCATCAGTGCAAGGAGGGTATGTGTCAGAGAGAAATACATCTCATCCACTGAACAGTTAAAAGAAAGGCTTTTATCTACCAGACCTTTCTCGAGAGCAATGGTCACATAAGGTTTTAATTTAAGAATCCCATTTTCATAATCAGCCAAATGTTCCTCTGATACATTATACTTTTTCACAAAAACATCAAATTCGTGAAGAAACTTCAAAAACGGCTTTTGCTCCAGAAATATCCTGCAAAAAACATTCAAAATTTTCCGTAACTGATCATAGCCTGAACTTTCGATGCCATCCATTTTCAAAGTAGTCTCTGATTTTGCATCAGCAATATTTGGCATATTACCCGTCTCCAACTCTCCTAAGTATTTCTCCGAAACCTTTTCCCAGTATACTTCTGCAGTCTCAATTACCAGTTCTATCTTTGAAGAAAAATAACGATACACCGTCGCTGCTCCCACACCTGCCCGTTTCGCAACTTTCTCCATCGAAGTATCCTCCACACACTTCTCCTGAAACAATTTCATAGAGGCATTTATAATTCTATCTCTTCTCTGCTGCACCTGACGCACACGTGTTGGAGATGTGCCTTCTATTTTTTCCATCTGCTCACCGCCTTTTGCATTTTATGATAGTAATACTATCATTTTTATATGTATCATACAATATATTTTGTTTTATTTTAAAATTTTTATATATATTATATAAATCCATCTGTCATTTTTTGTGCATCTTATCAGCTCTTGTTCTTGCAATACAAAATTTTCAGAATAATCCTCAGGCCTGTCAATACCAGATTCAGAAATAAAAAATGGTTTTCCGTTATCAATTCTCTTAATTGAGACAGTAATAACGAAAAACCATTTTTTTATCAAATATAGATATTCATTTTTTCTCATATCTTTCAATCAGACACTGATGTTCTTTTGTCTTCTTGTCATAGTTTATCCCAACCAGTAAAATATCTCCTGTATACTGTTTTATTGATTCAGGATATTTTCTCTCTTTTATCTGCTGTAACGCTGTTTTGACATTCTTATTCCATTTAAGTTCTACGACAAGCGCCGGATAATCGGAAATATACTCTGGTTTCGGAATAAATACAAAATCTGCAAACCCACGTCCTGTCGGCAATTCACGAACTGGTTTAAAATAATATTCCATTGAACTCAGATATGCAATTGCAGGTACACTGCTCAGGGAATTCTCATTATCATACTGAATATTCGAAACATACTCTGTATGGATTTTCTCAATTCCCTCTTCAACCGCTTCTTTATCCATGTCCAGCGTAGCCTCCAGTAAATGTTCTGATTCCTGCTGAAAAGTAATCATCTCATTCCATTTTCTGCTTTCAACCGCCATTGTCAATTCCTGCCGGATTTCTTCATTTGGAACAAATGCAGTTCTTCTGTTCTGGTTATATCCCAAATAACCAAGATGGATCAAATACGTAAGTACATCATCTTTGCTTTGTATATTCACCGTATCATTTTTGAAAGCAGCTGTATTTACTTTAATCGAAGCACCGGAAAGTATTTCAATTCACTGAATATCAAGATGAATCACATCACACTTATTAAGATGCGTCTTAAAATCGGATTCCCTGCTTATATCCAGCCCTGAAAACATTTCTTCGGAATTACAGCCTTTACTATAATAAGCGGCCAGCATATTTGCAGCATATGATTTTCCAAACCTGCGTGGTCTGCTGTTACAGATATAAGCTTCTGTTGTATCAAGTACGCTGTTTGTATATTCCAACAATCCGGTTTTATCCACATATATCGGAGAATTCAGTGCCACCTGAAATGCACTGTTATCAGGATTTACAAATCTACCCATTCCTTACACCTCTCAATCAAAAATGGCTCCAGGCTATCAATTATTCTAAGTAAAATAATGATAACATGAAACCATTTTAGCGTAAAGTTGAAAACAACTTTCTCTCTAACTTTCGTAAGACACACCATTATTCCCAAATTAATCACAAATCATTCCAGAAGATTCCATATCCGCCAACATCTACTTTATATTTTGTAGGTACTGGAATAAACTCCAGTTTCAAATACATTCCTAATCCCTTGGCAAGTCATATTGTTATTCACCTCGCATTTGCAAAATAGTTGTCAGCAATAGAATCTGGAGAAATCTATCTGGTTACACCATCTAGCAATTTATAGAATCTTCAGAAATCTTTTACGGATTGATTATTTTATTTATCCGTTGATTAGGTGTTCAGACCCCTCCAGATGACCTCGTTTAATACTGCTTATTCTTTCTGCACAGCTTCTGTACTCCAAGGGTGACAACACAGCCCAGAACAAGACCAAGCACAAGACCGGTTACCGCAAGGCCGGCTTCTGAGGTACCATACATACTCTGGCCCCTGGCAATTCCCATAAGCATCTCATGGGACCAGGCAATCCGTCCATTTGCCTCTGCAAGATAAGTACCATGCACACCCGACGTCTGCAGATCAATCATGGCCTGCTGGACTTTTGTACTGACTGCTACCTGATACATTTCAAGGGAATCAATTGCCTCTGTCCATTCAAAAGCATTCATCAGCAGATCATTTCCTGTCTTATCATAATACAAATTCCGGGCATCCATATATGCCGCCATATCATCAGGCATTTCCGTATTCTGGCCTGATGATTCCGCCTGACTGCGAAGCTGTCTCGCATTAGTCAGAAACTGAATACTCTTCTGTTGTTCCGCCTGCAGTTCCTGAATCTGTTGCACATACTGCGACATCTGTGACTGCATCCTGGCATACTCTAGCTGTCTCTCGGATAACCCCTGCTGAGTCCCAGACGCCATCTCATCCTGAAACTCTCCCGAAGCATCCGACTCTGCCCCGCCATCACTGAAAACATCCGCAGCAAAAACAGTGCCCGCAGAAGACAGAATCAACACCAATACTGCAACAAAAACCACTATTTTTTTCTTCATATCCTTCTCCTCCTTTTTGTAGTGCTTTTTATATTTTTGTCTGCACAGACAATTGCCTTCCTTTTAATCTGACAATCCAGAATACTGCATATATGACGATTGGAAGTGCCAATGCAACATAATCGTATTGTGACTGAATAAGAAGATTGAATGTGGCATGAAAAGTCATTGCCAATGCCAGCAGGGCAAATGTACCTGTATAAAACAGTTTTTTCTGCTTGCGCACAAAGATGATCCCGCATCCAACAGTAAGCGTACAGATGCCATGAGAAAGGCTGGTGGAAATACCCCGGGCAATTGCCCAGCCAATATCAACTTCATCCACATAAGTAAGAAGCAGAAAAGCATTTTCCAATATAGCAAAGCCTATACCTACTGCCATGGCAAGTTGAAGTATCTGTTTTCTCTCATCACTGACAAGGACTGCAAAGAAAAGAACAGGCAATGCTTTTAAGATTTCTTCAATAACAGGTGCTGCTGTGATAGACAATTCCGGTCCACTAAGCTGAAGGGAATAACAGACAAGGGAATTAATTTCATATGCACAGACAGCCAACACCATACCGCATAATACAAAGCCAAGCAACAGGCGAGATTTGTTATCAAGCATAGTCATCAGCAAAAGCAGCGGAACGGTCATACAGATCATAATTATATAAACCATTTTTTCACCCCATTTCCTGCAACCGGAATACAAAGTGCCAGCAATATTCCTGTGCATATACTGCTGATTGTTTCAAGCACACTGCCTGATTTGGACAAAATACGCAAAATCATGGAAATACACAGACATACAATCAGGGCATTGTATGGTCGCATGACCTTTATAATCCCCAAGTCCACATCCGGTATAATGAGAAGCTTCATGGCAAAATAGAGGGTAAATCCCATGGGAATCACTATGATATACATCCAGGGTGCTTTCTGAAAAGAAAACAGCATCAGCACTGATCCAATAAAGAATACAGAAGCAACAACAACCGCTATGATACGATATTTCTTAAATTCCGCCTGGCCTCCATCAGCCAGACTGTTAATCGCACCATAATAGGATGAATGCAAAAATAAGAACATCCCAATATAGCCAAGATATCCCACATGAAATCCTGTGCCATCTGCCTGCCACAGCATGTTATATAGCACTGTGTATACATTCCCCATCAAGCAGGAAAGCATAGCGAAAAAAATGATCCTGTAAAAAAGAGGTTCCTTTTTTGAAAAGATAGTAATACATCCAAAAATGGATGAAAACAACGCACCACAAAGTTCAATTATCATGCTTTCCCTTCTTTCTTTTGATTTCTTCCATATATATGATTCTTCACCTGATCATCACATTCAGACAATTCATGGATGCCACATAATGGTAATCTATTTTCTCTGAAATTCCCCTGATAATAACAAGTCCATATTGTGTATCCCTGTTTCTGTATTCCAGGGGATTAAATTTCACCCCATTGTCACGCAGTGACAGGCACCCGCTTCCATCTTTTTCCAATGTCAGCCGAAGATCAATAAAATGTTTTCCTTTTTTACAAGTAAATCCATGCTCTACAATATTTCCTGCAATTTCTTCCACTGCCAGGCAGATCCGAAAAGATTTGCCCGTCCCAAGCTGATGAGCATTACAGAATTCCCTGAGCTGTCTGGTTGTTTCCATTACCATATCCATGTCATCAGAAACAGATACTTCGTAACTTCCTATGATCTCCTTCTCCAGATCAGGATCTGTTGCTGCCCACATGTCCCATTTATTTTTGGATTTATATTTCTTCAGGAACAAATACATAACCGGCAATGGAAGGATTCCTGAAAGAAACCAGGAAAACCAGATTCCATTAAGCCCTGCCGCCATTCCCAGAATCCAGGCCGGAACAACAACCAGAACCAGATTGTGAAGAACGCAGATAAGATTGGAAAGTCCTGACTTTTCCGTGGCAAGATAATGATACAGCAAAATCTGGGAAAATATTTCTCCTGGAAGAGAAATAGCATAAAAACGCAGGCAGGCCGCAGTGGCAGAAAGGGTTGTTTGATCTGCTTTCAGAATTCCATTTGCCAGCATAGGTGCAAACAGGAATATGACTCCACCGCAGCCAACAGCGAGGAACATAGCATATTTGCAGGCGGTCCTAAAGGTGGAACGGAGTGCATTTTTGTTTCTCTCACCATAGAACATGCCGCTGAAAATAGAAATAGTTCCTACAACACCCATGAAAATGGCATCTACAAAATTTCCAATGGTATTTCGCACCGAACAGGCAGATACAGCCATCTCTCCTGCACAGGAAGTAAGCAGGTGATTCAGAATAACAGCTGCACTACAGCAGCAGATACGGCTGACAGCACTGGGAAGACCTGCCATGATCAGAGACAGAGACTTTTCCGGCTGTAATTTAAATCTCACAAAACGAAACAGCCTGTTTTTTCTTCTGAAATAAAGGAACTGCACCAGAAGCGCCGCCAGATAACTTACAGATGTGGCAAGTGCCATCTCAAAAAGCCCGCCATGCCATACAATTCCTACCATAAGGTCGAAAAAAATATTAACTGCAGACATGATAACCGCACCATAAAATCCATAAATCTCCCCGCCGTCAAGTCCAAGATAACCTGTCATGACCTGCATCATAATAATGGGTATGGCCCCAATTGCCAGTCCTCTGATATATTCCACAGTTAAAGGAATATAGGCACCAGAAGCTCCAAAAAGAACAGCAACCGGTTTTGCAGCCGCCAGACAGAGGAACGTGATTCCAATACCCAAAATAACAGTAAGCAGGAATATACGGGAAAAATTCTCACGTGCTTCCTCATAAAGTCCCTTTCCGGTAAGGATTGCACACTGCGCTTTTCCCCCATTGGAAAGAACACCTCCAATGGCCGCCAGAAAAATGAACACAGGGGATGCATATCCAAAAGCAGTCATACTATCGGCACTTAAGCAATTACCAATAATAACCCCGTCGATCACAGAGCCGCACATAGCAACAACCCCTGCAAAAATCATCATGATCATCATGGAATTGAATGATTTCGAAATAAGCTTATCGTTCATATTATTTTTCCCACTCCTCTTCAATCAGCTTTGAAAAGAAGCGATAATGAAATTCATTTATGATAATGTGTACCGGTTTAACCTGCGCAGGGTTACGACCTTTAAAAACCATCAGGTCATGATAGAGCATGTAAGTCTCAGGCTGCAGAATGTGCAGTTCCGTAGGTGCGCCGATTCCCTTTTTTATGTATTCTTTAATATCCGGAGAATATTTTTCCAGATTTTTATGTACCACAGTCCGAATCTGTTCCCGTGTGATGCCCTCCGGCATATGTGCAAATTCCATAAAATAAACATATCGCGGTAATGGAGCATCTCTATCCGGATAAACAGAGTAATCTACCAGATCCAGTCCCAGCTGTAAAGCTGTATCCATGGCAGTTTTGGTAAATGCACTTTCTTCTGTATGATCATCAATAATTTCCGCCATTTGATTCAGACGATACTGGAACTGGATCAGCGGGAGTTCGTTGTATTTATCTATGATCCGGATGCAGTCCCGCATACGATAGCGGTACAGACCATTGGCATTGGTCATGATTATTTCATAATCTCTTCCAACTTCAACTTTATCAAGGGTTACAATCTGTGAAAAGTCATCCTGGGCATCCACAGGCAGGAATTCATAAAACATGCTGTGTGGAACAATAGCACTTTTTTTATCTCCCATTGCAAGAGGAACGGAAAAAAGACCCTCTGTAGAATTCAGCCCTGCAAAATAAAACTGTACCCGTTCATCTACATAACGTTCTCTGATTTTATACTCATAAATTTCAAAAGCCCCGGTGCCCACACCACTGATCAATTGAAGATCTGGCCAGACCTTTGTGGCAAAAGGTGTATCAAACCCTTTTTCAAAAATAGCACGAAGTTCTGCTGCCCTCTCCGGCATTGGAGTGATTTTTTCCTGAATTTTCTCACGTATATCCTCTGACATCCGAACCTTACTGTTGATCGTTCCTGTTTCGATATCACTTACAAGCATCTGCCAGTGATTTTCAATGTAACGCAGTATTTCAGCTGCAAAGCTGAGAAAAGTAGTTGAAATCTGAACCAGGTCAGAAGCGGCCAGTCCAAATCGTGCCTGCAGATACCTGGTATCGGTATTCCCATCCGGGAAAATTGCCTCAGCTGGTGTGGTAGAAATAAGCGGAAGCACAGCCTTTGCCTCCTGCATAAAAATAGCTGAAAGGCTGCCATATTCTTTGCCCTTTTTCATCTCTGTCATTTTGGATTCCAGCAGTGTCATCACACGTCCCTTTTTCCAGCCCGGCTTAAGAGCCATATCCTTAATCGCATCACAGATTAAGGAATTATACTTCTGTTGAACATGAATGCTGTTTACTGTCATGGGAACAATCTTTGGATTTCCAAGAGATCCTGATGTTTCACAGTAAACCCTGATAGGATAAGCAGTCATAAGATTATCCTCATTATTATGAATATTACGGATCACATAGCCAGCATAATCGTCATAGATGGTAACCGGAAGTCTTTTCTGATATTCTTCGATGGTTTTAATAGAAGCAAAATCATATTTTTTTCCAATTTCCGTGTCTTTATTGTCCTGAAGCAGTTTCATGAGAAACGCTTCATTTTCCTCCATTGCATGAATACTTTGTTTCTTTAAATCTGCCAGTGCCTTTGCACCCTCCGCAGCTGAATATGAGTTAATCTTTTCAGCAGTCAGTTCAAGCCCTCTCACAGAATTTTCCTTAGCTTTATTCTCGGTATCTCTCATTGTACGTTCTCCTCTCGCTTCTTTCTCTCTGGTCTCATTTTTCATTTTATGATTTTTCTATTATCGCTGTTTCAAAACCTTCTTCTGCCTTTTTTATCGTATCTGCTATGATTTTTTCTGCTATTGCCCTGAGGTCGATCTTCAATACTTTTTCTATAATTTCTCTCTGCTTTTGTTCCGGTACTTTATAAAGTGTAAAGCAACAGCTTAAAAATCTTCGCAGCTTATCTTCCATAGTAAAATACAAATCGCATTTCTTTGCCATGAACCCCCTGGTGATCCCTGCCGAGGCAATGTCCATTTCGTAATAATCTTTCAACTCTGCAGTTCCCATATATTCTGCAAAAATAAACTGTAGTTTCTTTGCCGTACTAAGATAAATATATTCCGATGTCGTAGGCAGTGAATACCCTACCACATATAATTCACGCAATGACTCGGACATTTCTGCAATATACATCTGCAAAGCTGTCTCCACCCCATAAAGAAGCAGTGGATCTGCATTCTCCCCTAATATAGCCCCTGTATTTTCAAACTGACTTCCAAACATGGTTTTCACTAATGTGAGTAATAATGCTTCCTTATTCTCAAAAGCTGCAAAAAAAGATGATGGTGCCATTCCTGCTGCCTTTGCAATGGATGCTGTTGTAGTTTTTTCATATCCATTTTCTAAAAATAGCTGCACTGCTGCATATAACATTTTATTTCTTCTGATAATTCCTTTGTGCTGTAATCCTTTTGGCATTCTCATTCTCCAATCATAATATCATTTTTACTTTTGATTATAGTCAATTATATATTAATTTTCATTTTTCTTCAACTGTTATCTGACATTTTAGAGTAAAAAAACAGCAGCCTTGTATATCGCTGCTGTTTCCAATTCCATCAATTTTTTAAAAATCTCTATCCTCACACGACTGTCACAAAAGTAATTATCTTTCACTGACAACAATCTAGAGCAATTTTAACGTAAAGCTGAAAAGAACGGTTATATATCCAGACACCCGGGCTATATAGGGATTCTATAAAATAATCACAATTATTTTGCATAAATAGAACCAACAATCTTTCCCCGTAATGTACACGGCAGAATTTTACATAAGAATCTCAGAATCTTATACTTCACACCCGCCACACAAATTGGTGCGCAGTTCTTTTTCTGTGCAATCCGCGCAATATATGTACCAATAGCCTCCGGCGACATCCCACTCAGTTCATCTTTCTCCATCTGACTGACACTGTGTGAAATACGGCCGCCGTATTCATCATCACCCAAAACTGTCTTTTGTCTGGCCTGGGTAAAACCGGTATGAATATCTCCAAGTTCTACTGCTGTCACCCTGACACCATAAAGACTTACTTCATTATCAAGCGCGCAGGAATAAGAAGACACTGCTGCTTTACTGGCTGAATAAAACGCCTGAAATGGAATGTGTGCCACTGCTGCCACAGAACTGATATTGACAATATGCCCTCTGTGCTGTCTGCGCATAGATGGAAGAACAGCTCTGCTTACATTGACAGTTCCGAAAAAATTTACATTAAACTGCGCTTTCGCCTGTTCTGATTCTGTAAACTCCACCGCACCGGAGATACCAAAACCTGCACAGTTTACAAGAATCTCGATACTTCCTCTTTCCAAAAGGATCTGCCCAACGGCTTCCTGCACGGAAGCCTCATCTGTCACATCTACGCACATATGCTTCACGCCTTCTATCGGAACATCCCGGCGACTGAACTCATAGACTATGTAGCCAGCCTTACTCAATGCAACTGCAGTACATCGTCCGATTCCGGAACTTCCACCTGTGACAAGAGCTGTACTTTTCTGTTTTGGTTTCATATTATCGCTTACCTCACATTACTCAAATGATTAAATAGACAAATCCCTGGTTCCTTGCTATCCAACATGTTTGAAAACTCTGTACACTTATAACTTGTTTTCCTACGCAAGGCTTAATTTACAGTATTAACTAATATCTAAAACATACTATAAGAAAAACAATCTCTGGTCCATCTTCCCTTCCGGTACATGATTAGGTGTTCAGATCCCGATAGGTCTCTCAATCAAAATGGTTTCTTCCAATTGAGCTTAATTTTTTTCATCTGCTCAAGGATTAAAGCTATCATATTTTCACTCAGATATGCCTGATTTAATTTCTTTTTTACGTATGCCAAATAAGTATTCTTTGTTTCCTCAATCAAAACTGCTGTAAAAAACCTTTCCCAACTGAAATATTCTTTACATTCCACATACTCAGATGGATCATCTAAAATTTTATCTACAAGACTATTTTTAAGTATTCCTGCCGATAAAATCAGCCATTCAAACGACTCTGGCAAATATAAAGCAATGTTTTCTCTTTTTTTTATCAGCCACAATACTTTATCGATTTCCGAACCAAATGCCGCGCCATCTGCTATCACAAGCATTTTTTCATTCTTATGTACATTTAAATAATGAAATACGTTAGATTTTCCATTTAATGTTTCACATTTTAATCCATTATCTTTGCAGACATGTTCAAAAAACTGATATCCTGAATTACTGTCCTCAGTAATAACAATTTCAGGATTTACACTGCCCTTATAAGTATCTGCACCATATATTCTATAAAATTCATGGTAACTTTGCTTTAAAGTTCCATATTTTCCAGAAGTTTTTATTCCATAAATTTCTTCCACACTATATGGCAAAGAAGGCAATGACTCTCTGGATGCAATCACATAGTAATTATCCGTTTTCTGAATCTTGCCAGCAAATTCTTCTGTTTTTATGAATTCATTTCCCTCATCAATAAAAATAATGCTGTCAGATATTCCACTCAACTGCTCTTTCCACAGAGCACCTTCCAATACAAAACATTTCTTGTCACAAATCAATTCTACCGGAGTACCTGATGGATTATTTACATAATCCTGAATCATATCAATAAGAGTGGTTTTTCCTGTCGCGCTGTCGCCACGAATAATTGTTAAATTACGTCTCAATTCAAAATCATATTTTAAACGTTTAGTTGAAACAACAACTCTATGCTTTCCCTTCATCGCACTCTCTCCTAAACAAATTCTCCCGCTATCGACACAAGTTCTTCCATAGAATGAACAATTTGATCTGTATTCAAAATATGAATACTAAAGGATTCTGGTCCAAAATCCATTAAATGCAAAAGATTAATTGTTCTATCCTCTGATTCTGCAATTTTCAGTAGCCACTTTGCACAATTATCGCCACAGGTTGACGCATTAAAAATTTTGTCTTTATCAAATTTAACTAGAATCAATGTTTTTACACCGCCTGATAACCCAGTTGGAGGTATTTTCCCCAACACCGGGCTGTCTATTACACCGCTATCCAGTACAGTTGATTTATCTACATCCTGAATCATTTCCTTTACAAATGGATCTATAATCCATTCATCTTCATAATCATATTTAAAATAGGAAGCTGTATTATACACAGCATCTGACATATCACCAAAGAAAATCTTTAACATATCGTCTACTTTCCTCCAAGCAAATACTGTACCAACGGATCAAATATCTTAAAATATCCGTTGGCATACATACGGACACTATCAATGGTATTTGTAATAAATCATTACAAAATTTTCGAAATAAAATGATCTGCCTCAATAATATGCCTTACATTCTTCTCCCTGGAGTCAACAATACTCACACGTCCATTCTCCGCTGTCAAAGTCACACTGGAACCATCATTCCGATAAACAGTCATATGTTCCACTGGGCGTTCCAATGTCTCTATTGGATTCTTCATCTTTTTTAATCGCCGATACTCATATTCTGGAATAAAAAATTCAAGTTTTGAAATAGCTCTTTTTTTCTTTAATGGTGTTTTTCTTAATGAACCATTTTTATTCATAAAACGATCCGCAAATTCAACATTTCCCGTCATTTTATCAATTACATCCGAAATCCCTTCAATCTGATCAATCGGTCTTTCCTGTAATACTCCTGTTATAATTTTCTTATAGTCTTCTTTTGAAATTTCTACTGACAGCTCATTTCTTCGTCTGTCATAAGTTTCCCCTGATTCATAAGTAATTTTATAGCAATAGTTAAAGTTCAAATCTTCCATGCCTCCAATCAAAAATAGCTTCATGCCATCAAAATTTTCAACTAAAATAATGATAGCATGAAACCATTTTAGCGTAAAGCAACATTCTCCATAAAGAATTCAATAATTTTTTCAGCCAATTTATTATGAAGAATATTGCCAAATTCATCAATGATCAGCATTCCGGCATTTTCTATTACCCTGATCAGATGAGGCAACAAATC
This sequence comes from Ruminococcus sp. AM22-13, assembly GCF_003471165.1. GTDB lineage: Bacteria > Bacillota > Clostridia > Lachnospirales > Lachnospiraceae > Blautia_A. The sequence goes on from NZ_QRIL01000045.1 coordinate 15,095, forward strand.
GGCAAATACCTGGTTTCCCTGCGATTCGCCCTTGTTGCCATAGATCAATTCCGCTTCTTCGTTTCAGGATTAATCCTTAATAACTGACAACTTCTAATATTAATATATTTATGAAAGAATTCTTCCAACAATTCAAGCGATTCACAATATTCAAACTCTATTGCGCTAAACTCCAATGTCACATTACATTTATAGACTTTTCATCAACTTTTTACTAATTCATTATTTTATTTATCGGTTAGTTAGATGGTCAGACCTAGCGTCAACTTAGGGGCATATTAGCGAATATCCTCCAATGCAAACTACAAAATTAATCGGTTTATGATAGAAAACAGTTGCTGTTTTGTTGGAAACCAGAAGATTTATAAAAATGACCGCACTTAAATAAGCCTATTGATGAATGCTGGTTCTATTTTAGAAAGAAACTTTTTTATTTCGAAAATGTGAACGTCCCTTGGATTTCAATTTCTTCCTTGGAAATGACCTTCCGGGCAGGAGCTGTGATCTGCAACGTACAGCATCTGTATATAACTGTTCAATAATTGAAAGCTCAAACAGTCCGCAGAGTATTTTGGGAATAATACTTTTAATCCGTCCAATGATAAATGCACGATTGGCCTGATAACGGAACTTATTTGTGCTTTTGGCAGAAATCTGTATTTCCTCATCTGCTTCATTTTTTATAAGGGAAGCCAGATTCGATAGAAGCATATTTATGTAAAATTCCTGCTGTATAGATACTGCAGTAGCACCGGAAAACTCTTCCATGGCAAAGCGGCTTTTTAATTCTTTGTACTTAAGTTCTACAGGCCATCTGTAGAAGTAAAGTTCCTGGAACATATCTTTTGTAACAGCAGGATCAAACAGGTTTGTTGCAAGATATTCTTTTGTGCCATCATCAAGCGGGATCTCAAGGACACGTATAGGTACATCGGAAGTACCTTCTTTTGAAGTTCCCTGAAGAATGGAAATCATATCACCATTGCATTTTTTAGATAAATTGATTCCCTCTTTCAGTCTCATAACACAGAGATGCCCATGCTCTACACAGTAGCGGAACATATCTTCTGAATAATAACCTCTGTCAAAAATAATAATACTGTTGTTATATAGTCCCATATCTTCAAGAACTTTAAGATGTTCTAATGCAGCTGCCCGTTCAAAAGAGAGAAATTTATGGATAGATGCATGAAGGATATAATCATCCAGAACATCATAAATTATGGAAGCCAGTCCCATGGTATAACGTCGGTTGGGATCAGGATAGCTGGACATTTCGCCAAAGAAATCAAAAGTTGATTTTGAATTCGGAAGTTCGATCCTGGAACCATCTACTGCAAAAAGATGATAACCCTGCCACAGCTTTCTTGAAGGGATCTGGCTGTAAAACAGATCAACAGAAAGATAATAAAGTTCCTTGAACAGTGAAGGATTAATGAACTGTCTGGCTTTGGAAAGTGCCTGTTTTGAAACATCCGGAAAAGAAAACGTGCCCAGTTCTTCTCTGATCTGTGAAAGATTCTGGAACATGGAAGCTTTTGAAGAGAAGAACAGATAGATAATAACTTGCAAAAGTGAAAGTTTTCTCCGCCGTACAAAATATTTTTCCACCCGATGGGGTTCCAGTTTAACTTGATCTGTGATATAATCTTTAATGGATTGGACGATATTTTTACAAATATTAGTTCGATTCATATGGCATACCTCCTACGTATTGGAATAGATAAATATTTCGCTGGTAACGTAATATTGCTTAATCTATAAACCACATATTTAGGAGGATATGTCAAGATATTTATATAAAAAAATCCAGAATATAAGCCCAGAATTGTTGAATTTTCAGCATTCTGAGCTTAAGTTGACCACATTGGGGTCTGACCCTAGTATCCTTCAACTAAGCGTGGAAAGAACCGTTTGAGGATTTACTTTTTCTCTGATAGTCTTTTTACAAAATACATTTAATAATCTGCCTTTGATATCTATGATTTCACAATAGTCTTATGAAACTTTTAGTTTCTCTGGCATATTCTTTCTTACACTTGCAATTTCTTTATTTAAATCTTTTATGTATTCTTTACACACATCTATATATAATCCAGTTTTATATTCCGGATTTTCCAAAAACTGTAATTCAACTGGATGCTTTGTAAGCTGCACAAGTAACTTTACAAATATACTCTTCAAATTATTTTGACTCTCATCATCATTAAGACATACGTAAGCGATGAATAATCATCCGGTCACGACTTCCAGGGAACTTTAA
>NZ_QRIL01000046.1 GCF_003471165.1 Ruminococcus sp. AM22-13
GGTATTTTCAATTTTCAACATCCACGATTTTTATTATACAGGAAGCTACTTATTTTGGAACATCTTTACCGGAGGTCGTTGAAATAAGAGATAGCGGAGAGGGAAACAGTGTGTTGGTTGTTGATGCTGTATGTGATACATTTATATGTAATGATGCCGTTATTACAAGTGAGCTGACTGTTAAGTTCAACGATGATAAGAGTTTTAAATATATGGGGAATAAAATTCTGAATAATGGTACGAAAGAAGTTCCCAAATATCAATATAGAATAAAAAGAAAGAACTGATAACAACTATCAGCCCTTTCATATTTGTTAATTCCATATATGTAATTTTTTTAAGATATCAGAAGTGATTTCAAATGCTTTTTTGCCAGTTGCATTAGAATCACTTTGGATATTGGTTGCAAAATAATAGCTGTTATCGGAAGTTTCTACATATCCGATAAACCAGCCGTTGATATCCTGTCCGTTGACACGACCGGTTCCAGTTTTTCCGTAGAAATTACCATTAGGTGTACTGGCAATTTTTATAGCATTTTTAACAGAAAATACATTTTGGAAATTTAGATGGAATTCATTTGTGTTAAATTTTTTTAATAATGTTACTTGCTCTAAAGGCGAGATTTTTAATGAAAAATCGGACCAGTATAAATCCAGATTTGAACTGGTTGTTTGGTTTCCATATTCTATTTTATTCAAAAATTCCTGGACTCTGTTAATTCCGAGCTGCGAATCAATTGCCTGGAAATACCAGTTAACGGAATTTTGCATAGCAGAGTTTAAATCCTGATCAGCTTCCCAGGATGGAAAAGGAAAGGCATCACCATTCCATGTCATGGAAGAGTGTTCTGGTGTGATGATTCCGGATTCCAACCCTAATAATGCATCGTATATTTTGTAGGTAGACTCTGGCGGAATACGTTTGGTGGCTTCTTCAAGATCGTATATTTTCCAGGAATCCAAATTATTGTCATACAAAACAAATGATCCATCATATGTTCCAAATGTTTCGGATATATCTAACAGGGAGATATTTTTGTCTGTATCACTAAAATGATATACGCTTTGAGTAGAGGCATCAATGGATAAAATGGGTGTACATCCAATAAAAACAGCACTAATGACCAGATAAATTATCAATGCTCTCATTTTTTGATAAAGAGTTTCTTTCCTAAAAACGGCGATGTTGAGAATACGTCGTTTCATCTGCCTGAAATTTCCGGACATTCCAACTGCCAGTGGAGAGGAAAAAGAGGATATTTTTTCTGCAAAATTAATCAGTGTAGTTCCATAAGCTTGGTATTCATCAGCAGAAATCATCTGCAATACAGCAGAATCACAGGCTATTTCACGGTCACAGAGAATTTCTTTTAAAGTGTACCAAACAAAAGGGTTAAACCAGTAGAGTATATTACTTATGACCATGAGGAAGCCAATAAATGTATCTTTGTGACGGTAATGCTGTAATTCGTGTAGCAGCATAAAACGCATATCATCAGGATTCAGTTCGGAAATTAAATGGATGGGAATGTAAATTCTGGGATGTATTATTCCGATTAAAACTGGTGATTTTAAAAATGCAGTACTGTAGACTGATACTGGGTGAGAGATTTTAAGTTCCTTTAAACAATTGTAATAAATAGTTTTTACCTGCTGATTTTGAAGCGGGAGAGCAGATCTTTTTATGGAACGTACATAGTTTAATGAATGAAGGGTGAGGACTGACATAATCATAACACCCGTTATCCATATTAGAAAGAGTATGGTATTCAAGCCTCCAGAAAATTGACTACTGATGGAAACTGAAAAATCATTCACCTGGTTTAACAAAATATTTTGTGTATTACTGGTAAGTTCGGATAGCGTGTCGGTACCAGAGTTAAGTCCTGAGTCAGTTTGAAAAAAATGTAACCATGAAAAAAGTTGTGAGCCATGAATCTGTACAGGAAAAAATGGCACGGCAAGTAATAAAAATAAAAGAAAACAGAGATGGTACTGTGTAGTCGCAGATAAATATTTTTTCAGAAGTTTTTTTGTTCCGATTATTACAAGTGTAAAAATACATATGAAGATATTACTGATTAAAAAGTGGATGATCCAGTTGCTCATTCAAAACCTCCTATTTCTGATGTTTTGATAATAAATGGCGTAAGTTATCAATTTCTGTTGAAGAGAGCTTATCGTCTTCAAGGTAAGAAGCCAGCATAGAAGAAAGATTTCCATTATAATATCGCTTTAAAAAAGAATTGCTTTCCTGGCGTATATATTCATCTTCTTGGACTAATGGAGTATAGACAAATACCCGGCTTTGTTTTTCGTAGGAAAGAGCTTTTTTGGAAACAAGTCTCTTGATAAGAGTTTGAATTGTTTTTGGACTCCAGCTGGTAGTTAGAGTAAGTTTTTCTGTAATTTCATTTGTATTGATGGGAGCATATTTCCATACAATTTTCATAACTTCAAATTCGGCTTCTGAAATCTGGGGTAGTGACATAATAAAATCCTCCTGCTAAATCCTACATATGTAATAAATATATTATATTACTTGTAGAAGAAAAAAGTCAAATGGCAGATGATATATAGAATATAAAATTAATAATGTAGAGGCAATAAAGGTGAAAAAGATAGAAATTATTGAGAGAATCACAGATGCTAATGGAAGCATAAGTGAAAACATATTGACTAGCTGGGAACATAAAAACCAATTCATACCGGAAATTATAAGGTTTGGAGAATTAAAAATATATCTACAGGAACGAATTGTTAAAAAGAATGATAGTGATGTTCATCTTTCAAAATATGAATATGATATTTTACTTCTTTTAGCGAAAAGTCCAGGTAGAATATTTGGAAAAGAAATGGTTTATGATCTGGTATGGAATGAACCTTATTCCGGTGATTATAATGTGGTTATGCGACATATCTGCAATATCAGAGAAAAAATAGAAGATGATCCTGGACAACCATTATATATACAAACAGTACGAGGTGTAGGATATCGGTTTAACGGAAATTTAGGCAGCGAGTGAAATCGCTGCCTATTATTATGGTTTTACAAAGAAGGAAGTTTGTTATGAGAAGATCTTTGTATTTCAGGAGCATCCTGTTTGAGATATTTGGACAGGTTTTGATGTATCAATTCCAACTCTTTTATTTCTTGCTTAAAAGAAACGTATTGAGTATTTAGTGATTCCTTTCTGGAAATAAGATCTGAAAGTTGCTCTTGTAACTTATTGGAATTAAGATGCTTTAGATCCATGCCATTTTCCTGTAAAATATGTTCAGCACCCGCGAAAAGAATAATTTGAGATTCATATTTACGGAAATAACGATCTGGATCTTTGGAGCTTTTATAATGGTCGTCGTAAATTTTATTTTTCTGATATTGTTCGGCATATTTTAGCATTTCTCGAAGATGGCGTATCTGAGACTCGAGAGAAACAACAGAGGTATTTACCTCTTTTTGCTGCATATGTAACAAGGCTATGCGGTCTTCAAGTTCTGAAAAATTATGTAGATTATGTGTGAACATCTTGTTATATTCAGCAGAGACAATTTTTAAATTTTCCTTATTTGCCCATTTCTGAAGTCCAATGTTTCCTGCTATATTGGGAGTGTTGGTGTCTATTAACTTATTACGAACAGAAGGAACAGTAGTTCTGTGAAGCTTATTATTAATGCGTTCTTTGATACGTTCCTTAGTAAAGTTCTTTCCTAAAGATTTAGCACTTCCACGCACTGGACGGGACATATCGGGAGAACGAAAGGTAATGTATTTTCTGCTGTTTTCGCCAAATTCTGCGTTTTTTATTTCATATCCTTTAGCTTCCATAAATGTAAGAAATTCTGAATAAGTGGAAACGATTCGGATTGTCTGGTTGATATCTTTTCGCAGCTGCGCTTTTTTACTGGATTCAGATTTATTTGCAGCCCATTCATTGTATTTCATTCCCTTTTTACCATTTGGCATAATTGTGGACAGGTTATGTTCCTGGCATAAAGTGTCGCTGAGATTTCGTATTTTCCAGTAATTCTTTTTACAGTCATGGTAATGAGAAAAAGTGATGTTATCTGCAGAACAGAAAATTAAATGGTTATGTACATGACCTTTATCAGTGTGTGTTGTCAGAACATAGGAGTATTTTCCCTCCAGTAAGCGATCCGCAAGTTCTCTGCCGATTTGATGGGCTTCTTCATAGGAAACTTCACCAGGGGAAAATGCCTGAATCAGATGAAATGCCTTATTTGTATTGTGCGGATCTCTGCAGTCATGTGTATGATCCAAAGTGTATTTAAAGTCAAGAACGGCTGTTTCGGGAGAGCAGGCAAAGGAAGAAATATATAGATTCTGGTCAGTTTTATCTGGATTGCAGATGTATTCTATTGCTTTATCAACGGTTGTTTTGATACCATGGATTTTTGTAACTGCCATATTTTTTCCATTAACTCCTTTATATCGTCCAGGTCCTTTGGGTAAACTGTATTGGTACTGTTTATACGATGGGTGATCTGATTCAAATTGCTGCTGATATTGCCCAGCAGGGTATTCATTTTTCGGATATGAGAGTAGTCTACTTCATATACAAATCCATATAAGATCATTTTCCGTAGAAAGGCAGATTTGCTTTTCATCCTGGAAAGACGATATTTTTCTTCTAAAATGTATTGTTCGTCATCATTCAAATAAAATTGTACGGGATGAATTCTGGTACGTTTGCTCATTGAAATCCTCCAATTCGTTTTTTTCTATAAAAAAGAGTACAAAAAAACTGTCTAACCAGTTCGGCTATGACAGTTATATTACTTGGCTGTATGATGTTTTGGACAGATGTGTCTACAGTTTATTTTAACAGGAGTAGGCGGAAGCGTCAAATTAAGAAATTATAAAATATGAGAGGGCCAGGGATACTCCCTGATACATTTTTACAAAATAAACCGAAGGGGAAATTTTGTAAAATGAGCCAGGTGTCATGACACTGGCAGTGCTTGCTTCTTTTGGGGTGTAGCCTGCAAAGCAGGCTATGCAAAAGCTATAAACATAAATAGAACTGTGAGAAGTGGTTGAGAATATAATCCTGATAGCGTATAATCAGAGCAAGAAATCGTAAGTGAGGGATAAATTTGGAACGTGAAGAAATTTTTCAATATGTGAAAGAGCAATATGGAACGGAACCGGAATATTTATGGAAAAAAGATCCTGATTCTGCGGTGCTTCGACATAAAAATGGAAAATGGTATGCTATAATTATGGCAGTGAAAAAGAAAACACTGGGATTAGAAGAAGATGGAAAAATTAATATCCTGGATGTAAAATGTGACCCTGATCTGGTTGGGATGTTAATTCAAACGTATGGATTTTTACCGGGGTATCATATGAATAAGCGACACTGGATTACGATTCTTTTGGATGAATCTGTCAGTGAAGCTAAGACGCTAGATTTTCTGGATATGAGTTATGATTTAATTGACAGTGGGAAGTAATTAAAATTAAAAAGGAAGCCTTTCAGAAAAATTTCTGATCGGCTCCCAGGTATTCATTCTGGATATGTATAAGTTGATCTTTGCAACAGGATATTTTCCCAATCTCGTTCATGGCGCAGCACTCGGAGAATATGAATCTCTTTTGTTTCTTCCATTATAATATAAAAAATAATAGATGGCGGAAAAGATCTTTTATGTATGGAATATCCTCTGTACAGAATTTGAGTTCGGGGAAAGGCAGTACTGAACTGGCCTAAATTCTGCATTTGTTCTTTCAGATCAGATTGAAAACGGTCAGCACGTTGCTGGCCGAATTCTTCTTCAATATAATCTGCAATGTCTGTGACATCGTAAATTGCTTCCCAGGTTAAAATAATTTTATATTCTTGCATTTCTTCGTGCATCCCTTAATTCTGTGATTTTGCGAAAAGCATCTTCCAGTGGCAATTCACGACCAGCTTCCATATCATCAATTCCCCGGTCTAACATGCGGAGAAGATGATTGTTTTCCTGGTTTTTATCGGTTGTAGGGACTTTTTTTGTTAATTCCATGAAATCACTCCAATCATACGGTTTATAAATAGTGTATGTTGTTCAGAAGTATCTATCCATAGTTTAGCATAGAATAGGCAGCAATACAATTGAATTATTTTGCAGGAGCGTCCGTCAGACCAAGAAGATATTCGCAGGAAACATTAAATACTTCGGCCAGTGCGACAACTTCGTAGTCGGGAACGAAACGTGTGCCTTGTTCAATTCGCAGGATTGCCAGATCATTAAAATCATATCCTGCAAGTTGTAATTTGGCAGCGAGTGTTTTCTGAGTAAGATTATGAGCCTTTCGTAATTCTTTTACCCGTTGTCCTATTCTGTTTTTATTGTTCGTTTTTTTATCCCAATAAATAATCATTCTGATCCTCAAAAGTTTCTAAAGATGAAGTATTATTATTGATTTTAAGGAAAAATATTGTTACTATACTTCTAAAGATGAAGTTTTTGGAAAGTTTATTTGATTTTTGAAATAAGAAAATGATAATGCTGCCTGTAATGAGAAATAATTCTAATGAGAGGTGGAAAGAAGATGAATGAATTTTATGAAGCAGTATCGAATTTATTTGAGGAATTGCGCTGTGACTCCGGAGAAAGAGAATATACAGTACAGCCGGAAGAATGGAAAGAAGCAGAGAAGAATTTGAAACAAATACAAAAGAAGCTGCCACTACATCTGGAAAAAATCCCAGAGCGTGAGCAGAATTTCTGGAATAAATATCTGGATCAGTTAGAACATTTCCATTATGAAGAGGAGCAGCGGGCTTATTACCAGGGAATGATGGATGTAGTTGAGTTTCTTATTAATATAGGGGCAATAAAGAAATCCACGAATGTTAAGAGAATGATAGAAAAATATGCACGTTAAGAGTGGCGGTATGGGAAACCATACCGCTTCTTCAGAATAATTCAGATAGAATTCAAATGAATTTCAGGGATCTTGTTTATCGTGGTCTGTAGGAATTTTATATGTACGCAGATATGCTTCTACGATAGCAAGAATAGCGGTAATTTGCTCATCGTTGCATTTTGACAGGTACATGAGCAGGCGTTGATAATCAAGATCATCTGTATGATTGTTTGGATAAAACAATGGTTCAGGAGGAACATTTAAAGCGCGTACCAGTTTTCTGATTTTATGAAAACTGGGAACTCGGCCCCCATTTTCAATTTCCTTTAAATATCGGCTGGACATTTCTGCTTTTTCAGCTAATTCTTCATAAGTCAATTTTTGCTCGTGTCGGGCGTTCTTAAAAAACAATCCCAGTTCTTTATCTGTTTGTTTTGGCATATGATACACCTCCATGTTTAGTGTATAGTTCCCTTTCTTGAAAGAAAATGAACTAATATTTCACTAAAAAAGAGGGTGATATTTCACTTTTTAAAAGACATATAAAATTCTGAATTTCCGTAAAACAGATCCGGAGGTATTGGAAAGATTAAGAATTTTATTGTCTGGTATCACATCCGTCATTACGTGACGGATGAAATAGATAAATAGTTCAAAAAAGCAAATAAATTTCTTTACCTCAAAAAGTGAATTATATGCCACAAGAAATGATGGCAAAATATTATCTTTTGATATAAATAGCGTCCGATGGGTTAAAAACTACCCATTAGGACGTTTTTTATATACCTCAAAATACAGGAAAAACAATTTTCTCGTATTTATTAAGAAATTTTTTAAAAATTTCTTCCCACACCCCGACAAATGCACTCATCCGTTTGGGATATGTGTGAAGGGGAAGCAAGAACTTTGCTTATTGCCTACCGGCGGGGAAGGAGGTGAACTCTTATGGAGCAATCCTCTTTTCAAGATGAGCAGACAGTCAGACATCAGTTTGATTCTCTGTGCAAGTTGGCATTGAAAAGTGAAGTTATTAATTATGAAAAGCATATGGCATATCGCCAGAAGTATGAAGTGATGTTGTCAGAATTATCAGAAAAGGAGTTGAGCAGACTTTTTATAATGGATGAGCATGAAATGGAAACACATCGTTTTCAGGTCCTGGGTTACGACATAGAAGTCAAAGATGCATTGATTGCTGAAGCACTGCAGACACTTACTGAAAAGAAAAGGAATGTTGTGTTATTATCATATTTTATGGATATGAGTGATGCAGACATTGCCAGAGAAATGAATCTTGTACGCAGCACAATTAATGAGCATCGTAGACGATCACTGGAACTGATGAGAAAAAATATGGAGGAATCTGCAAATGAAAAAAAGTAAAAAACAGAAATGCGCATTTGATTTGCTGCCATTCCATGTTATTGAGGCAGCATCAACTGGTGATACTGAGGCAATCCAGGCAGTGTTGAAGCATTATGAAGGGTACATAACAGTTTTAGCTACCAGAAAAATGTTTGACGAATTTGGACAGGTGCATTACTGTGTAGATGAAACTCTGCGTCAACGCCTGGAAACAAAACTGATTACTAAGACCTTGGGATTTGATACGAAATCATATGTAAGGAAAAGTAATCAGTAAAGGGAGTATTTAATATAGATTCCTTTTCCCCTTCAGGAATTTTTGTACCTTGAAAATTGTATATTGTTTTACATACAGGACGTGAAGATATGTAGAGCCACTAGGTAAATCCGCCATGATATATCTGCTCTGTTAATGGAGTAAATACGAGGAAATGCTGAAATATAACATTGAAGTAAAGGTATGGAGCGAGAAGAATTTGACAAAATGTGCAGCAGCTGCACAGGGCGACGAAGCATATCTGTGATAATGATACTTCCAGAAAAAAGCTGGTCATATTTAATGACGGTGCAAAACCGATGTGGGCAGAGTACTGAACTGCCACCTGTATTGTAATTTTATCTGCCGATGACAGTGTATAAAATTGTAAATTGTCATGGGCAGATAAAAATGTTTTGTCCAAAGAGAAAAGGAGGAGAGAAGAGTGGCGATTAAAATTGAAAAAGGTAAGATTCCAATTTGGGAAAAATATATGCTTACGGTGGATGAAGCAGTGCAATATTTTGGAATAGGTGAAAAGAAAATAAGGATGCTTATTTCGGAACATCTAAATTCAGAATGTTGCTTTACAGTCCAGGTGGGGTGTAAGTCATTGATTAACCGTAAGAAATTTGAGGCCTTTCTGGATCAGACTACGTCTTTGTAAAAAATATACGAACAATTTAGCACTTTAAAGTGGAAATGCTAGCCCTGGTATGATATAATACCTATATCGTGCTAGGGCTTCTTCGTAGAAAGGGGCGAAGACGTTTGGGTAAAACAAAACGTGACCAAAAACGACGGGATAAAAAAGGTCGAATTTTACGAAACGGAGAAAGTCAGAGAAAAGATGGAAGATATGCGTTTGTATATACAGATTGTTATGGAAAGCAGAAGTTTTTGTATAGTTGGAAATTAGAGCCAACAGATTCTCTGCCAACTGGATGCAGACCATGCTTAGCTCTAAGGGAAAAAGAAAAGAATATCCAAAGAGATTTACATGATGGTATAGTACCTTACGGAGGAAATTTAACAGTTTTGGATTTGGTTCAAAAATACATTGGACAAAAAAAGGGGGTTCGTCATAACACTCAGGCGAACTATGATTTTGTGATCAATATAATAAAAAAAGAAGAATTCGGAACCAGAAGAATAGATAAAATAAAATTGTCGGATGCAAAAGCATGGTTTATTAAACTGCAAGCAGATGGAAGAGGATACAGTTCCATTCACAGTGTGCGTGGAATTGTAAGACCTGCATTTCAGATGGCAGTTGAAGATGATTTACTGCGCAAGAATCCTTTTGAATTTCAATTATGTACAGTTGTCGTAAATGACAGTGTTACAAGACAGGCAATTACAAAAGAACAGGAAGAGTTATTTCTGGAGTTTATCCGAAATGATGACCATTACTCAAAATACTATAATGGAATGTTTATTTTGTTTAAGACTGGACTTCGTATTTCTGAGTTTTGTGGATTGACAGTGAAAGATATTGATCTTCAGGAGAGAAAAATCAATGTGAATCATCAGCTTCAGAGAACCAGAGGAATGCAGTACGTCATTGAAGATACCAAAACTTCAAGTGGAACACGAATGTTACCGATGACAGATGAAGTTTATGAATGTTTTGAACAGATTGTGAAAAACCGTAAAAAAGTAAGGGTTGAGCCGATTATAGATGGATATAGTCGATTCTTATTTCTGGATAAAAAAGATATGCCTGAAGTAGCACTTCATTGGGAAAAACATTTTCAGTGGGCGTTAGGAAAGTATAATCGTACTCATGAGGAACAAATGCCAAAGATCACGCCTCATGTATGCAGGCATACATATTGTTCCAATATGGCGAAAGCTGGAATGAATCCGAAAGCACTCCAATATTTAATGGGACATTCTGATATAGGGGTTACGTTAAATGTATATACGCATCTGGGATTAATTGATGCAAAAGAAGAGATGAATAGGATTGCAAAACTGGCATAGTATGATAAAATAATAGAAAAAAGAATTAAGAATAATCTGATTATAAGGTTCTTAGAAAGCCTGTTTTCCAGGCTGATTATTACTAAGAAGTTACTAAATTTGGATAAGAAAATATACGAATTTATGCTGTGATATACAGGAAAATGACAGGATTGAAGATTATCGGAAAATGCCTGCAAACAGCGTAAATACAGCATTTCAAGGAGTTTTAAGCAATGATAAGTGTGTTATTTGTCTGCCACGGCAGGATTTTCTGTTCAGAATGAAAAGTCTCAAATCGTCTTAAATACTTCTATAAATAGCATTTCTTGTGTTCCATTCTCAATTTTACCAATGATTTACCAATATTTCTGGAGAGTCAGACTTGCAAAACCAGAATGAGGAGATTAAAAATATGAGCAAATTGAAACCAAGAATAACGGAAAACGGAATTGATTATATCCTTGTCGGAGATTACTACATCCCGGATTTGAAACTGCCGGAGGAACACCGCCCCATTGGGAAGTATGGACGGCTACATCAGGAATATTTAAGAGAAGTCCACCCAGCCAGATTGAACACATTGATATTGACCGGGGAGTTATGGACATATCTTGCAGACCTGAACGAACAGGCACAGGAACGGTTAGACATCATCATGGAACAGATGAAAACTGCCGAGGGCGTAACCGAGGAATTGAAGCGTACCCATCAAATGGAATGGGTGCAGCGTTGCAATAACATTCACAACCGGGCAGAAGAAATTGTTTTGCATGAGATGATTTATTCGTAATGATATGTTAAGAGTTAAGCAAATATGAAGTTGTCAAGTTTTTTCAAACAGCCTCATTGCATAGAAATGACAAACAGATTATTCTTAAAGCAGGAGGTGGCAGAAATGGCAAACGAAGATAAGAAAGATTTTAATGCTATGTTGCACGACAATAAGGATATGCCAAAATTTCAAATCATTACAGACCAGAAAAGTATTGAAAAATATGGTGGCAGTAAAATGTATTTTGCACCGCCAATCGACTATGACAAAGTAATGAAAAAAATTCCGTATGGTAAAGTGATTACCGTCGGGAAAATACGAGAATACTTTGCGGAGTTAAGTAGTGCAGATTTTACAGAACCGATTACAGCAGGAATTTTTGTTTCTATTGTGGCATGGGCGAGTTATCAGCGTTCAGAAGATGAAACGCCTTATTGGAGAACATTGAAAGCAAACGGAGAACTAAATGCTAAATACCCAAATGGTATTGAAGCACAAAAAGAAAAATTAGAAGCAGAAGGACACACCATCATTCAAAAAGGGCGTAAAAATGTACGATACTATGTAAAGGACTATGAAAACTCCCTCTTTGATTTGAAATAGGTAAATTTGAATTTGGCAGATGTAAAAGGATTTTGACACTCATAATAAGTGATGTCAAAGCTATTTTGTAGACAATAGTGGGTGTTTTTCCTACAATAAAAGTGCAAGGAGGTATAGTGGCATGGAGCATGATATTGGATGCAAAATCAAGGCAGCCCGAATTGAAAAAAAGCTGACGCAAGAACAGGTTGCCGAATTGTTGGGTGTGAGTCGTCAGACCATCTCAAATTGGGAAAATGAAAAATCCTATCCAGATATTATCAGCGTCATTAAAATGAGCGAATGCTACGATGTCTCTCTTGACTATCTATTGAAAGGAGAACAAAAAATGAAAAGCTATTATGATTATCTTGAAGAAAGTACGAATGTTGTGAAAAGCAATGCCAACAGAAACAAGATTATTACGATTCTCTCCTATCTCTTGATTTGGGCGTTTGCAATGATAGTGTTCTGGTTTTTTGCAAGTGGAAGTGACGCTATGGGTTACAGTTTGATGTTTCTTTGGTTTATTCTTCCTATATCCACATTTATTGTATCTATTGTTATTGGTAAAAATAACTTTTGGGGAAAAGGAAAATGGGCATTCACTCTTTTCTTTGGCGTAATGTATATGCTTGCTGAATATGGCACATTCAAAATGGCAAACAACATTGCTTTTAACAAACTGAATGCCCCTGACTTGGGAATGATTGTAGCCGGAGCAATAATCTCTGCAATCGGTATGTTGGTAGGTTCACTGTGGAATAAGAAACGCCACAATCAAAAAAAATAAGTAACAAGAAAAATCCCAACTTGTTATTCTGAAAATTTAACTGAATAACCACAGCACAAACCGCTGCTACATGGAAGCTAACAAACCATGCAACAGCGGTTTTTCTTTACCGTTTTTTCCTCTGACTGATAGGCGTTCCCATTTTCTTTGATTTTTTGAGAATCCGAATCAGCCAGCGAAATTCTTCGTCTGACAGATTTTTATAGTTGATACCAAGCTGCTTGCAGTAAAGAACAACCAGCTTTTCATCCCGACTGCCCTTGAAATTTTCGACTGCTTCCAGATTTTCTTTCAGTTCATCGGCAACGGTAGTTTGGGGTGCGCTCTCGCTGTCCTTTTTGTGGGCTTCCCGAATATCCCGGATAATGAGATTGAGGTCATCCCGTACCATGTGGCTGAAATACTCATCATCACTGATATGGGCAGCTTGCAGCACCTTTAAATGCGGGTCATCTTCGCCGGGGCGATACCGTTCAATGATTTCATGTCGGACGGTATCGACAAGGGCATTGAGGTTCTGAATCTGCATGGTGGCAATCCCATCCACATAAATCTCAATGTCCGCAAGAAACTTGATAAAGTCCTTATGGGTGGCAAGTTCGCAGAGCAGGCGGTTGTTAATCCGACCGCTTTTCAGGAGTGCCACCATTTCATCACTCAAATGCAGCTCCCTTAATGGCGTGTTGATCTCTGTCCTGTTCTCTGACCGGCAAAAGAGATAATCGAGGGACACCCCATAAAAATCTGCCAGCAGGATAAGGTTGCCATGATTGATTTCCTTATAGTCATCTTTTTCATAACTGCCAAGAGCCGATTTTGAAATACCCGTTTGCTCTGCCAGTTCTTCCAGTTTTAATCCTTTGTTTAATCGTAAATCTTTTAGCCGTTCCTGTATTGTAGTAGCTCCGTTCATTGAAGCAGCTCCCCCTTTTTGACAACATATATAACCGTTGAATTGATTATACCATATCAATTCCGCAATCGTGGAAATTTCTGATTTTTACCCCTGATTCCTACTTTGTGGACATACGGCACAGGGCACAAAAATGTTCTATGATACAGGTAGTTCATCGATGGATTATTCCAATCGAATGACCAGCCTGTGTGGGATATGCTTCCCTGGCGATGTAGCGCCATGACTTTTGGCAGGGATATGGAGGAACCCTGACCGAAACGAGCGTACCAAAGGGAGCGATACGCCGCTGTGAGATTCAGGGGAGGAACGACACCGGGGAGAACTGGCGAACTGACACCGAAATGATACCGAAACACGACAATCTGATAGGGGGACAGTCTACCCTATCGCTGATACTTCGGGAGATTTTAAGCGGCTCTATGGCTGTAATTTTGCCGAAAATCGCCCCGAAACCATACACTAAAACGGGAGAAAACACAATATGCCGAGAATGAGCAAAAAAAGGAAGCATGAGCTTTCCTTTTACCTCAATGACCGGGGGCGTGTCACTTACAACGAATTATGCCGGAAATGCCAGCATGGGTGCAGGCAGAGCTTCCGGGCGGTTGTGATTGACTGCCCTCATTATTTATCCAAACGAGCCAAGAAAAAGGAGGAACACACAGAATGAATTTTGAATTTATGACGATAGACACACCACTGCCGCCTTGTATGCCATTTCCCAGAGCATTGACAGGGTTTCCAGTCAGCAGCACCGCAAAGGTCATGTACTGCCGGATGTTAGACGCTATACTATCCAAAGGGCAGGAGGACGAGAACGGAATCCTGTTTGTCTGCTTCCCTGTCACAGCCATTGCCGCAGTCCTGTCCCGCAGCCCCATGACGGTCAAGCGTTCTCTGAATGAACTGGAAACTGCCGGACTTATCATGCGGGTGCGTCAGGGCATTGGAGAACCAAACAGGATTTATGTGCTGATACCGGGAAAGGAGGATACTGCCCTTGCCTGATACCTCAAAGCTGGAAAAGCTCAACCGGGAGTTGGAGAAAAGCGAAAAGAAACTGCGGAAAGCAATCAATGATGAAAAGGCATTGCAGCACCAGCTAAAGCAGCTTACCCGAAAGGAACGGAGGCATCGGCTCTGTACCCGTGGCGGTATGCTGGAAAGTTTTCTGCAAGAGCCGGAACGCCTGACAGATGATGATGTCATGCTGCTGTTGAAACTCATTTTTCACAGGCAGGACACGCAGGAACTGTTGAAAAAACTGCTGGAACGGGAGAAGCCGGAAAACCCTTAGTTTACTAAGGGCGCAATTATACACCACCCAGAGGTTGGTGCATTGCGTTCTCCGAAGGCTCCTCGCCGGAGGGCTGTGATTTTCCGCAGTCATGGTCTGCTCCAAATCAAACAGGGGACGCTACGCTTCCCCTGCGCTGGCTGCCGCCAGCTACCCTTTTGTGGACTTGCCATCTGGGGACACCTTGCGTTGTAAGCTGTTCCCAGCCGACAAGTTTTACAAAAGCTCTCTGTACTTTGAGGGTCGAATAAAGTATAATGAAGTCAATGAGAAATCGGGAGTTGGAGGTATTCACTATGAAAAAGATTATAACCGTAACGCTTTGCATTGTGCTGGTTCTTCTCTTTGCCGGATGCGGAAAGAACGGCGATACATCAAAAGTGGAAATTGATTATGGAGCATCTTCCGTTTATTCAAAAGAAGAAATAGATTCTGCCATTGAGATTATAAAAAAGCAGTTCGCTTCGTTTGAGGGCTGTGAATTGCATAGCCTTTCTTATATGCCAGATGAAGAATGCAACAATGCAGATAACATTGAATGGATGAATGATTTAAGAACGGAAGATAATAAAGAAGCCTTTACGCAATGTATTGCATTTAAAAGTAGTTTCCGTTCGCCAAAAAACGGCGGCGGTGCATGGGAGGCGAACGAAGAATACACTTGGTCATGGTGGCTTGCACGGTGTGAAGGTGGAGAATGGAAGTTAATGACGTGGGGGTATTGATAAGCGTAAGAACTTCCAGTTTGCCACTCACACATCGGGTCAACTTGTCCCGAACTTTTACAACTTAATACCCGCCGCCCACACAGCGGCACACCAAGCAGGAAATCTGAAAAAGGTTGCCTGCTTTTTTTCTGCCCGAAATGAGGTGGTAAAACGCCACCCCATCCACCAATTACCGAAAGGAGGGACACGAAATGTCCTGCCCACACAACGAAATCACGATTGTTCAGCGCAGCCAGCGGCAGTCTGCGGTTGCCGCCGCTGCTTACCAAAGCGGCGAAAAGCTGTTCTGTGAATACGACCAGCAAGTGAAGCACTACCCGGAAAAGCGTGGTATTGTCCACAATGAAATTCTGCTCCCGGCAAACGCCCCACGGTCGTATGCAGACCGCAATACTTTATGGAACGCCGCCGAAGCGGTGGAAAAGCAATGGAACTCCCAGCTTGCAAGGCGGTGGGTGCTTACCATCCCAAGAGAGATACCACCCGACCAGTATGCTGTCCTTGTCCGGGAGTTTTGTGAGCAGCAGTTTGTTTCCAAAGGCATGATTGCTGATTTTGCAATCCATGACCCCCATCCGCCGGGACACAATCCCCACGCCCATGTCATGCTCACTATGAGGGCAATGGACGAACATGGAAAATGGCTTCCCAAGAGCCGCAAGGTTTATGACCTTGACGAAAACGGGGAACGGATAAAACTTCCGTCCGGCAGATGGAAAAGCCACAAGGAGGATACGGTGGATTGGAACGACCAGAAGTATTGCGAAATCTGGCGGCATGAATGGGAGGTCATCCAGAACCGCTATCTGGAAGCCAATGACCGTCCGGAGCGTGTGGACTTGCGTTCCTATGCCAGACAGGGGCTTGATATTGTCCCCACTGTCCATGAGGGGGCTGCTGTCCGGCAGATGGAAAAGCGTGGTATCCAGACGAATATCGGAAACCTGAACCGGGAAATCAGAGCCGCCAACAGTCTGATGAAGTCCATCCGGCAGCTTATCCAAAACCTCAAAGGCTGGATTACCGAGCTGGGAGAAAAACGGAAAGAGCTGCTTGCACAAAAAGCGGCGGAGGAAGCGACACTTCTTCCCAATCTGCTGATGAAGTACATGGAGATACGAAAGGAAGAACGGAAGGACTGGACGAGGGCTGGACAGAACCGGGGGACTTCACAGGACTTAAAGGCAGTCAGCGAAGCCTTGTCCTATCTCCGGCAAAAGGGGCTTTCCACTGTGGAGGACTTAGAAGCGTTTCTGGAATCTTCCGGGAAATCAGCCGCAGATTACCGCAGTCAGATGAAGCCAAAGGAAGCCCGCAGCAAAGTGATTGACGGGATTCTTGCCAGCCGGACAGACTGCAAGGAATGTAAGCCTGTCTATGAGAAGTACCAGAAGATATTTTTCAAGAAAACAAAGGAGAAATTCAAACAGGAACACCCGGAGGTTGCCCGGTATGAGAAAGCCGCTGACTACCTTGCCAAGCACACGGACGATAAGGACAGTACCCAAAAGGAGCTGCAAGAGGAGCAGGAAACGCTTCTGGAAGAAATTGCAGCCCTTAAAACACCGCTGACCGAGGTGCAGGAGGATTTGAAGAAGCTGCGGGACATCCGCTACTGGGTACGGAAAGCCACCCCCGGCACAGAAGAAAGCAAAGAGCCGCCCAAGAAACAGCCTATCAAAGAAGTCTTGCAGGATAAGGCTGACGAGAAAAAAGCACAAAGAACTGTCCCGGCACAGACGAAACACAAACAACAGGATATGGAACTTTAACAGGCACTTGCCATTTTCAATCAGA
>NZ_QRIL01000047.1:0-3372 GCF_003471165.1 Ruminococcus sp. AM22-13
ACATAACCGGTGTAGCCTTCACGCAGTGAAGCTGTTGGAATAAATGCGACTTTCTTATTTTCAATTTCTTCCTTTATCAGACTTCCCACACTTGAAAAGTGCGAACATAAAAATAGTTTCATCAATATTCTCCTTTATAAATTCCGATTTTCTTAATTCTACAAACCGGAATTTTCTCAATTCTTCATCTCTGTTTTTTTCTTTTACAATTAATTAATAGACCAATCGTTGAAATAACAAAAATTAATGCTGATGTTAGAGAAAAAATACCATCAGTAACCACAAATATGATAAACGTGGCTAATGGAATATAATTAAGAATACTTTTCAAAATTTTCATGTCCAATCCTCCTTTTTAAAATCTCATTAATCTTATAAAATATTTTGTTCTAAAAATTCCGAGTTGTTAAAGTCCACAAGTCGAAATTTGTCACCTTCTACATATTGTATTTCCCAACACAATAATTATCACAACATCAGCTAAAATAATACCCAATGCAATATACACAAAAAATGCTGGTAAAATATTTTCAAACACTCCCATAATTAATAGAAGAATTGCTATAACAGACATTCCAATTCCCATTGTTCTGCATAGCTTTTTTTCATTATATTTTGCCTTTTCTTCTTTTGAAGCTGTATTATATCCGGAAATTAACCAACTTCCATGTCCAGAAATCAAAGCTATGGAAAGTACAGCAAATATTATAAATCCAACATATACTATCCAGTCTGGTCCAGTTGATAAGTCTGCCAGTTTCATTTGTATAACACCTCCCACCAAATACCGATTTCTTAGTTTTAAAAACTGGAATTTTCTTATGCTCCTGTTCTATTTTACAACCACAGTGTGAACAATATTCTTCACTATTTATAGGTACACCCCTTAATGATTTGCCACAGAATGGACATTGATTTTTGATTACAATTATGATTAACCTATTATCAATTTTTGCAAATATCATCCAATCTGCAATACATGAAATTAAAATAACTATTCCTAAAAATGCAGGTACTCCTGCAAATTGTTCTAAATAATTTGAATGAATTCAATATTATGCTTTTTTCTCCTTAAATGGCTTCAGAAAGATCACCCATCCAAAGATCAGCAGATTCATTACCAGTGCAACAGGAATATCTCCCCAGTGGATTTGCTGATTCTGAAGTACATCCGCAGAGTACGTTCCTGAAAAAACTACCACCATATTATTATTCAGAAAATGAATAATTATCGGAACCCAGATATTCTGGGTTTTCATATAAGTATATGCCATAAAAATCCCCAGTGAAATACAGGTAACAAACTGGCTTGCCAGAGCCGCCAGCCCCATATCCGGCGTAGTGTAATAGAAGAAGTCTATTGGCAGATGCCATACAGCCCACACACAGCCCAAAAGGATTACGCCGCCTTTTAGTCCAAATTTTTTCTGAAGAAGAGGCTGAAGATAATATCTCCATCCGTATTCTTCTCCAAAGAATGCCACTACTGACAGGAAAAAGTTTACCAAAACAGTAAAAAATATGATCCAGGTAGTAGGATTTGCCATTATTTTGCCAAATTCAGAAAGCTGGCCGCTCAGAGCACAGGCAATCACAAATCTGAGAAGATATAATCCAATAAACAACAGGATCATACGAATAGATATATTCCAATGTTCGCTGTTCAGTCCATAGGATCTGCGCTTTTCTTTACCGGATTGCAGAAGAAGAATCCAGAAAATAACGCTGCCACCTATTATAACGTACTCCATGATCGGTGTCCACTGAGAATATGGCATGCTCATCAGATCTCTATTTTGGGGAGCCAGAACAGAAGCCGCCGTGCAGACAACCAGCACCGCCGTGAGAGCTACAAAGAATATGTAAAAAGCCGTTGGAAGATTTTTATCTCCTTTTTTGGTAATTAAATAAGCCATCATCACACCTGCTGCTGGATACAGCATCTGCGCATTTGGAAAAGCGCTGAGATCAAGACCTTTTCCATAGCTATACCACATCAGAAGTCCCATTACATATGTGATTCCGTATGCTATAATCACATAGATCAATAGCTGTTTTTTCTCTGTTTGCATAAATTTCATAATTTCCTCCTTGCAACTTCAAAGTTATTTACTTCTCTTCATACTTTTTAACGATAACTAAACTATAAGCAGCCATAATTACAATTGTTTCCACCATCACACCAATAACCGACAAAAGAACGTATGGTGTATTTTGATCATCTAACAGCGGAATTCCTAATATAACAAAAATGATTCCATAGATTATAAACAATAGTCCGCTCGCACGATTGTAACCTTTAACATCTTTTACTTTTATTGTTTCGGTATTAGCCCAGAATCCAACGGGATTCTTAGAAAGCATATCTTTTATTCCTAATCCAATTATAAACACTCCCAAAAGTGACCATATAACAAACCCAATCATATTGTTTCTCCTTACAAACCGCATTAAAACCATAATGAGACACATTCTTGTATTTCCCAAAATCGAGATTTACTAATTCTACAAATTCCGATTTGCCTTTATCCTGTATATGCATCTTCGGCAGTATTCTTAAAATTCTGCTTCTCAAGCCACTGCTTTTCTTCCTCATTCTCCGGAATGTCAATTCTCTCTATCTTAAATATCACAGGTCTTGTACCATCATTGCAACAGGTAATCATCATTCTCTCATCATTCGTCCACCCATGCATGATGGAACCACCCTGCAATGCGGTATAAACATATCTGCTGACAGCATCCCATGCTTCGCCACAGAACTTTCCGTTCATCAGATGATAAAAATTATCCTGCTGCGGTGTCCTTGTGAACCTCACATGGCTAAAGTCACGTGCTTCCAGACGCTTTAGGCGTCAGACTGAATATCGGCGGATACGCCTGTAACTTAGGTGCGCAGTTATGCGCATTTCCCATGCCAGATATGGCTGGTTCCCACATTACAGGTAGTCCGCTGTATATCTGCCTGTATCTATGCTGCTTTTAAGAGTTCCATTTCTGAATGGAGTTTCCTCAGATCTGCATAGACGCATGAGGTTCTACGCTTTACAGGAGGGACTTTTGCCTCCAGCAAAGACCTTTCCGTTACCGGAAGGGGTTTTAAAAGCTCCCGTATAAAATATCTGGCTCCTATATTATATTATAGGATGCTGACAGGTCACAATTATATCGTTTTCCTGTCTGGAAAGTACAGAGGCTGTGATTTTCCCAGTCACGTGTTACCGCCCCGGAACCATCATAAGCCAGTCTGCTGGTATTCCATGCACAGATCCGGGATATCCGCATCTCTTTCCTGTGTGCCTGATGTTCACAGCGTCTTTGGATATCCCGCTTTCTCCACAGGTGCAGTTTCTGTTTTTTCTTTCCCGGTAT
>NZ_QRIL01000047.1:3382-15484 GCF_003471165.1 Ruminococcus sp. AM22-13
CACGATCACATCTGCATGGTTTTCTTCCGCATATCTTACAATCGCACATGCAATCTTTTTACCCAGTTCTGTGTTCAGACGTTTCGTATATGCCCATCTCCCCTGTGTCTGCGCAGAGCCATATTCCCTCTGGGATCTGCGGATTCGTCCCAGTGTGCGGTACATCCGGTCTTTTTCACTGGGATGATCTATGAATCTTCTTCCCAGGACAGTTCCGTCTGAGCGCATGATGGTACAGACCGCATCGGTATTGAGCCCCAGATCCACACTGCAGATGATCTGTTCTTTTACCGGTATTTTCGTCAGTGTTACTTCTTCTGTATAGGAAAAACGCAGAAAATACCGGCGGTGTCTCTTTTCCAACGCAGGAGCCGATGCCTTCTTTCCTTTCCAGTTCCTGCGAAGATATTCCATATCAGTACGTTTTAAATATACACGGAACCATTTCCAGTCATGCCCGTCGTACAGTTTCAGATATGCTTCATCTTTTCCTTCTGCTCCTTCGCGGTACATCACATCCCGGTAAAAGACCGGCATGGCATGGTTCCTGCAGGTAAGTTTCGACCTTCCGGACAGCACTCCAGTCTCTTTCCACTGTCCCAGCCGGGTCTCATACGAAGATACACTTCCAAGCGCATGCTGGATCGCAGACCTGCGGAGGTAAGACGGCATCTTCGGAAAACGAAGGTCAAAATCAAACCGGGCTGTGTTTTTCTTCGTCATGTGTACCATATGCTCTGCGGTATTAAAACGCTTTTTTGTCTCCGGGATCTTCCTCAGTTCTTCCCAGACCTGTGCGTAGATCTCTGTCAGGTAACCGACTGCCTGACGATAGATCTCCATTGTCTGACGGACCGGGATATTCTGTTTTCGTATCTCCACACCATAGCTGGATACTGTCCGCATCTTCTTCCACCTTTCCCGCAAAAATAAACGTTTCTGGAATGATCCCTGTACTCAGGGCTTCCTCTTTTCTTTTTCCTTCTGTCCTTCGATATAGGCAGATACCTGCTCACGGCTCCGGTCACTGACTGTAACGGCACAATAAGACGGGTTCCACAAATGTCCTCCCCACAGTTCTTTTTTCAGCTCCGGATGTAAAAGGAACATCTGACGTGCAAGATTCCCTTTCATGATCTTGATCATATCTGAAATATAAAACTGCGGCCGACAATCCACAAGCATGTGGATATGATCCGGCATGACTTCCATTGCCAGGATCTGAAACCGATACTCTTCTGCCAGATCCTGCAACATCTTTTTGCATTCCAGGTCGATTCCGTCTTTTAATACTTTCTTCCTGTATTTCGTACACCAGACCAGATGATACTGCAGAGAATATACGTATCCTCTACCATATGAAAGCTGATTTTTATTTATATTAAATATATCTCTTTCCATGTCTATATTATACCATATGCATTTCTTTAAGTAAACATTTGTTCTGGATATTTTTTATAAAAATTGCGCGTCTAACTCATCACTGAAGTAACGAGAATGCGACGCGCAGTTATTCAATTCGACTCTGGCATCATTCTATAGTATTCTTTCCCAAAAACACTATGAATTAACTATACAACAAAATATTATCCCTGTAAAACAGAAAAAGTACCGTCTTTAAACGGTACTTCATTCTGAATGCGGATAACAGGACTTGAACCTGCACGGGAAGCCCACTGGTACCTAAAACCAGCGCGTCTGCCAATTCCGCCATATCCGCATCTTTATAAATTGTAGATTACTGCTCCAGCCAATATACCAACAAGTTGATTGTTGATTTACCAGTTTCTACAGAAGCAATAAAATAGCGGAAACCTCTTCATAAGATTTCCGCTATTTAATGAAGCATCGGGGATTCGAACCCCGGACAACTTGATTAAAAGTCAAGTGCTCTACCGACTGAGCTAATGCTCCATATTAAGACTGGGCTAGCTGGATTCGAACCAGCGAATGCAGCAGTCAAAGTGCTGTGCCTTACCGCTTGGCGATAGCCCAAAGGCGAAGGGTGGATACAGGGATTCGAACCCTGGGCCTCCAGAGCCACAATCTGGCGCGCTAACCAACTGCGCTATACCCACCACAGCGTGCCTGAAGGGATTCGAACCCCCGACCCACGGCTTAGAAGGCCGTTGCTCTATCCAGCTGAGCTACAGACACATCTCTCTGTGCATACAGAGAAGCGGGTGATGGGAATCGAACCCACGTATCTAGCTTGGAAGGCTAGTGTTCTACCATTGAACTACACCCGCATTTCGCTGAAACGGTAATGTTGTTGTTACAGCAGTCGGGGTGACAGGATTCGAACCTGCGGCCTCCTGGTCCCAAACCAGGCGCTCTAGCCAAACTGAGCCACACCCCGCTGTTTTTCTTTATTTATTTGTGCTTCGTTGTCCGACGCAAGACATATTATATGGTAAGCCACTCCAAATGTCAACACTTTTTTTCAATTTTTTTTGTTTTTTTTTGAAAAAGTGATTTTTTCGGTTTCAAAAAGTGCCGCAAAGCCGCTAAAATCAAGGCTTTGCGGGCTTTTCACTTTTTTGAAAAAAGTTTCATTTTTTTGCTTAAAAAATGGTTTGTGGGCATGGTTTTTAAGATTTTTTGTAAAAAAATATTTTTTTCGCACAATAAAAAAATCTCAATTTTTTATTTTAGATGTCTTCATAAATGAGCAAACTCAAAATATATTGTGTTCACAGTTATGGGGACATTATTTCAAAGGTATTTTATTTCTATCTGAGGATATTTTCCCTCTTCGATTTCCATAACTGCATAGCTCGGTCTGCGGCCACGCTGACGCGGATAGGTAAGACTGCCTGGATTAATCACAAGAATTCCGTTCTCTTCTTCGACTACCGGAGTATGGGTATGACCATACATTACGATCTGGCAGTCTTTTGCCTTTGCTTTCTCCACAATCCGGTCATGATCTTTGGACACAAAATAATAGTGTCCATGTGTCACCAGAATTTTATAGCCTTCCAGTGTTATCTCTTCTTCCTGTGGAAGATCTGTGAAAAAGTCATTATTCCCAGCGACAATGCTGCATGGGCATTCTGCCAGAGCTTCAATAAAGATTTCTCTTCCCTCTACATCGCCACAGTGGATCAGATAATCAAAAGGCGCCTCTCTGTACACTGCTTCCTCCAGATTTTCATCCCGTCCATGAGTATCGCTTACGATCAATACCTTCATTTCAGTTCTTCCTTTATAGCACGCAGAGCTTTGCCACGATGGCTGATCTTATTTTTTTCTTCCATAGACAGTTCTGCAGAAGTACATCCATATTCAGGAAGGTAGAAAATCGGATCATATCCAAATCCGTTCTCGCCCTTCTCTTCGTACCCTATACGGCCTTCCATTGTTCCACGTACTGTTTTTACACTTCCATCCGGAAAAGCCGCTGCAACGGCACATACGAACCTTGCAGTACGTTTCTCGTCCGGCACACCATTCAATCTTTCTATCAAATTGGCATTCTTAATGCGATAGGAGGTATCTTCTCCCATATAACGCGCAGAGTAAATGCCAGGCTCCTTGTTCAGATAGTCAATCTCCAGGCCAGAATCATCCGCAAGAGTGATCTCCCCTGTCATTTCGCAAATCGTTTTCGCCTTGATTATGGCATTTTCTTCAAAAGTAGAGCCATCTTCTACGATATCTGCATGGATTCCTGCTTCTTTCATAGAAACAACTTCCACATCCATATCCGCAAGAATTTCCCGGATTTCTTTCATCTTGTCCTGATTACCGGTAGCAAAAATTATTTTTTTCATAATTCTTTATGTCCTCTGTTTTATTTATTTCCATTTACTTCTGTATCCGTTTACTGTTTACGCTGTTCTGAATAACTTTCCAGCACATTCTTTTCAAAATAACTATGCTGCTTACTTATTTTTCTTCGGCGGGCGCGGTCCCAGAAACTGGTAATAATAAGTTTTCAGCATTCCATTATAAATCTTTCGGTTCTTGTCCGCTTTTCTTCCGATATCATTCTCTGCTTTTTCATAAGATGTGATCAGATACATCGACCACTTATCCAGTCTTGCATAACTTTCCCCGATTTCTCTGTAAAGCTGCGCAAGATTCTCTTTTTCTTCCAGTCGTTCGCCGTATGGCGGGTTTGTGATGATAAATCCATACGGCTTCGGATGGCGGAGTTCTTTTACCGGTCTCTGCTGGAAATGGATCAGCTTGTCCACCCCTGCCATTTTTGCATTTGCCCTGGCTGCTTTCAAAGCTTCCGAATCAATGTCAAAGCCCTGGATATCTGTATCAATGTTAAGATTTACCCTGTCCTGCGCTTCCTCATTGGCATCATACCAGCATTTTCTCGGAACTAAGTGTTTCCAGTCTTCTGCCAGGAAAGAACGGTTCATTCCCGGTGCAATGTCTGCTGCCATCATCGCAGCCTCGATCGGGAAAGTACCACTGCCGCAGAATGGATCGACCAGAATTCTGTCTTTATTCCATGGTGTGAGCATGATCAGCGCAGAGGCAAGCGTCTCTGTGATCGGAGCTTTTACTGTCATTTTACGATATCCTCTTTTGTGCAGGGATACGCCTGAAGTATCAATACCAATTGTAGCCACATCTTTCATAAATGCCACACGGATCGGAAAGCTTGCTCCGTCCTCCTCAAACCAGGATACCCCGTATACGCCCTTCAGACGCTCTACAATCGCTTTTTTCATAATAGACTGGATATCTGATGGGCTAAAGAGTTTACTTTTAACAGAATTCGCTTTTGCGACCCAGAACTTGCCATCCTTTGGAATGTAGTTTTCCCACGGAAGAGCCTTTGTCTTCTCGAAGAGCTCATCGAACGTTTCCGCCTTTACTTCAGCTACTTTCAGCAGGATTCTCTCCGTGGAACGCAGGAATATGTTAGCATCTGCAATTCCCTGGGCGTCTGCCTCAAATGTCACTTTGCCGTCCTCAACTTTTGTGATCTCGTAGCCAAGATCAAGGATCTCGCGTTTTAATACTGCCTCCATGCCAAAGTGACAAGGTGCTATCAATTCAAATTTTTCCATTCTTTGTCCTTTCTGATAATAATTCTTTCAGTAGATATCCGTCGGTTAAAGATTTATACTTTTTACAACATTTTTTTCAAAATCTTTGATTGTGAACACGCCATCCTCAAAGATTGCATATGTAGGAGGATTTCCCTCTTTTGGAATGGATACAGAACCCGGATTTAACAATACATATCCCTCTTTCTGTTCTGCCTTAAGTACGTGAGTATGTCCATGAATAAGGATGTCTCCCTCCTGAATCGGCGGCAGGTTATTCTCATTGTAGACATGTCCATGTGTAGCATAGAAAGTTCTTCCATCCAGATTTAAAATGCAGTAATCTGCCATAACAGGGAACTGTAATACCATCTGGTCCACTTCTGCTTCACAGTTTCCGCGCACAGCATAGATTTCTCTTTTCATGTCATTCAGCATGGCAATGACCTCTTTCGGGGCATATTCCTTCGGAAGATCATTTCTCGGGCCATGATAAAGCAGATCGCCCAGCAGTACCAGGCGCTCTGCCTTTTCTTCTTTATAAGCATCCAGCATCTTTCTGCAGTAATATGCAGAACCATGGACATCTGACGCAAACATATATTTCATAGTAAATATTCTCCTCTTTTCGATTAATCTGTATTTTCCTGCATCCAAATAGTACGTCACTGTTCACTTCATTCCAGGTAACGCAGCCAAAATTCATTCCCGATTGCCTGCGGCAAAGGAATTTTGGCTTGTATTCTTAAGGATTTTGGCATATATACACCTTATCATGCTTATGCCGAAATTACAAGATTTCTTCCCCTATATGCTTCAAAACCACCTATTACAGAACGGGTACGGTAGCCCAGTTTGGCAAGCTGACGGGCAAGAAGAAGGCTTGCACCGCCTCTGTCACAATATAACACCAGTGTTTTTCCGTTGGGAAATGTGGTATGTTCATCAATTTCAGCGTACGGCATGTTCACTGCCCCTTTTACATGGCTATGTGCATATGCCTCTCTTTCGCGCAGATCTATAATTAATGCGTCCCTGCGGTCCACATAATAATCCAGCATTTTTGCAGAAATCGTTTCCACTGGAAACATGGCAGACTCCTTTTTGTTATATCATATGTAGCAGCATCAAAAACTGCCAGCAGATTCATTCCACTGGCAGCTTTTTTTACTGTAACCCGTATTGTGTCATCAAGAAGCAGGCTAAATGCGAATTTTTATCACTAAGTTGTTCTCAATTCGCCTTTCTTTATTAGTATCTGTCCTCTTCTGAGCTATAAGACTGGGAAGTCTTATTTTTCACTTTGTTTTTTGCTTTATCTCTGCTGTCTGTTTCGTTTTTGCTTCTTGCATTGTCAGTATGGTTCATTTCGTTTCCATAGCTGTTTTTGCTTGTTGTGTCTGTGTAATTTCTACTGTTTTTACTCTCAGATTCATAATTTTTTGCCATTATTTTATTCCTCCTGATGCATTTTATCTATCCGGCTCTTCCGGAAGTCCAAAAGAATCCGGACAGTTTTATGTCACACTTCATTACTGAATGTGCTTCACATTGACTATTATCCCAAAAACGCGGGGGAATATTCATCAAAATATGTTGCTTTTTTCACCAAGCTATATTATAATCATACCTGTAAAAAGAATTTACCCTTCAAAAATTTTTTTTACATAAACCCCTTATTTAATTATTTATACTCCCCTCGAAAGCCCCGGTAGCTCCCCTACTGGGGCTTTCCTTTAGTATTTATGCGGGTTTCCGGATTTTACTAATCTGAATTTTGTTAATATTTTTGTAACATTTATAATTTGTACCCAAATTTTACCCAAAATCATATTTTCATCCCCAAAAAACACTCATAAAAAGCATAAAAAATACAAAAAACAGCATCGCAAGCCTTATGCTATGCGATGCTGCCTTATTCTTTTATATTTCTCTTTTTCCTCTCATTTCATACACGCCAGCGAACGATTGCATTTTTTACATTTTTAAAAATCATTGCGTTTCTCCCCGTATGAGTTGATAAGGATATTTTACAATTTTTCTTTAAGTGCTACAATATGTGGCAAAAAATGTGGCGGACTTTTTACGCAACATTTTTTGTCAATACATAGAAGTCACTTTGAAACATTACCAGATTTTGGAGTCTACTGCTGCCTTTTCAATAGAAAGACCTTTCATATAGCTGTCCATAAATGCATTGAATCCCGCTACTCCTTCTGGTTTTGGATCCAGTGTGCTGCTTTCCTGATCTGCAAATACTTTATTGTCAAGGAATGCTTCCAGAGTTTCTCCCTCTTCCTTGTTTACAAGATAAGAAGCAAGAAGGGCAATTCCCCATGCTCCGCCTTCACCTGCAGTAGCCATTACAGATACCGGTGCATTTACTGCATCTGCAAGAATCTGCTGTCCGACACCTTTGGTCTTAAATAATCCACCATGTCCAAGAAGACGATCTACTTTTACATTCTCTTTCTCAAACAGAAGGTTCAGACCTACTCTCATAGCGCCAAGGCATGTATACAGATTTGTTCTCATAAAGTTTGCAAGGTTAAATTTGCTCTCAGGAGAACGAACAAATAACGGACGTCCTTCTTCGAATCCTGTCATATGCTCACCTGAGAAATAGCAGTAGGAAAGAAGACCGCCACAGTCCGGATCACCTTCCAGTGCTTTATTATAAAGAGTTCCGAAGAGCTTATTCATATCTACTTCCATACCCATAGCTTCTGCAAATTCCTTAAATACATTTACCCATGCATTCAGGTCAGAAGTACAGTTATTGGAATGTGCCATAGCTACCAGATGTCCTGACGGAGTGGTAACCATATCAATTTCTTTATATGGTCTGGAAAGTTCTTTCTCCAGAACGATCATGGCAAATACAGAAGTTCCTGCGGAAACATTACCTGTACGTACTGCGACACTGTTTGTAGCAACCATACCTGTTCCTGCATCACCTTCCGGAGGACACATCGGGATTCCTGCTTTTAATTTTCCTGTTACATCGAGAAGTTTCGCACCTTCTTCAGTAAGAACGCCAGCATCCTCACCTGCAACAAGTGCTTTCGGCATAATGTCGCGAAGCTTCCATGAGAATCCATAAGGAGCTACCAGTTCATCAAATTTATCAACCATTTCCTGATTGTAATCTGCCTTTGTTGTGTCGATCGGGAACATACCGGCAGCATCACCGATTCCCAGAACTCTTTTTCCTGTCAGTTTCCAGTGTACATATGCTTCCAGAGTTGCAATATAATCGATATCCTTTACATGTTCTTCGCCATTAAGGATTGCCTGATACAGATGTGCAATACTCCATCTCTGCGGAATGTTATAGTTAAACAGTTCCATCAGTTTCTCGCTTGCTTCTCCGGTAATATTGTTTCTCCATGTACGGAATGGTACAAGAAGTTCTCCTTCTTTGTTAAAAGGCATATAGCCATGCATCATGGCGCTGACACCGAATGCACCTACAGATTCCAGTTCTACGTCATATTTTGCCTTTACATCTTTTGCCATGTCCTGATAGCAGTCCTGAATACCTGTCCAGATATCATCCAGACTGTATGTCCAGATACCATTTTCGTAGCGGTTCTCCCACTCGTGTGCGCCGGATGCGATCGGCTGGTTTTTGTCATCTACAAGTACCGCTTTGATTCTGGTAGAACCAAATTCAATCCCAAGTGCTGTTTTGTTTGCGAGAATCGCTGCTTTTGCTTCTGCTGCTCCCATTTTTATGTACCTCCTAGTTTCCATTATTTATCATTATTATCGCATTTTTCTTATGATTTTACTATCAATTTTTCTACTGTTTTTATGCGCTTTTTATACACATTTGGCTGTCATATCAGACTTTCCGATAGTCAGTCTGATATGACAGCCCTTATATCTGTATTACTTTTATCACTGTCCACTTTCTTTATTCACAAAGAATACATTATAAATATGTTAATAACAGACAGTATATCAGTCACAGTATTTTATTGATGCTGCAAACGGAGTGAACAGTAACTTCTTATTTTCTAAATGCGAGTTCATTCCATCTCAGCTCGTTCTTGAAGTCGCGGATGTTTGTGTCTTTGTCGATATAGACAGCTTCAATACCCATAGCTGCTGCCCAGTCTCCCATCTGTTCAGCTGTAAGGTCATAAGTGAATGCTGTATGATGAGCGCCGCCTGCAAGAATCCATGCTTCTGCACCTGTCTTAAGGTTCGGCTGTGGTGTCCAGAATGCGCTTCCTACAGGAAGTTTCGGCATTGGTTTCTCAACTTTCTTGCACTCTACATCATTGATGATCAGACGGAAACGATCGCCAAGGTCAATCAGAGATGTTGCAATAGCCGGGCCTGTCTTACTTGTAAATACAAGTCTTGCAGGATCTTCTCTGTCTCCCATGGAAAGCGGGCAAACTTTGATTCCGATCTTGCCATCAGCAACAGACGGGCAAACCTCAAGCATATGAGACTGAAGGATTCCCTCTTTTCCAGGTACAAAGTTGTACGTATAGTCTTCCATCATGGAAGTTCCCTTTGCATCTTTCATTCCGGCAGTCATAATCTTCATCAGACGAACCATTGCAGCTGTCTTCCAGTCACCTTCTGCACCGAATCCGTAACCTTTTTCCATAAGTCTCTGAATAGCAAGTCCAGGAAGCTGCTGCAGGGCCCCCAGATCACCAAAGTGTGTAACGATTGCCTGATAGTTCTTCTCTTCCAGGAATTTCTCAAATCCAATTTCAATCTGAGCCTGAACTGCTACATGACGTTTAAATTCTTCCGGATCTCTGCCTTCAAGAAGGATGTCATATTTGCTGTAATATTCATCAACTAATGCATCTACATCACCTTTTGCTACATCTTTTACATAATCAGCGATTTCATTTACAGGATAAGCATCAACTTCCCATCCGAATTTGATCTGTGCTTCTACTTTATCGCCTTCTGTAACAGCTACGTTTCTCATGTTATCTGCTACACGGCAAACACGGATATGGCTGCTTTCCATGATACCAACTGCTGTACGCATCCAGGAAGCAAGTCTTTCCTGAACTTCTTTGTCAGCCCAGTGTCCAACGATAACTTTTCTTTCAATTCCCATTCTGGAAACAATGTGTCCATATTCACGTCCACCATGTGCAGACTGGTTTTCATTCATGAAATCCATATCAATGGTGTCATAAGGAATTTCTTCATTAAACTGTGTGTGCAGATGGCACAGAGGTTTTCTATACTCTTTCAGACCAAGGATCCATGATTTGGCCGGTGAAAAAGTATGCATCCATGTGATAACACCTGCGCAGTCCTCATCTGCATTCGCTTCATTGAATGTTTTACGGATCAGTTCGTTTGTGATCAGTGTTGGTTTCCATACTAATTCAAATGGAAGAACACCACTTTTATTTAATTCTTCAACGATAATTCTGGAATGCTCAGCAACCTTTCTTAAGCATTCATCTCCGTAAAGATCCTGTGAACCTGTGCAAAACCAAAACTTATAGTTTCTTCCTGTCTTCATGATAAAATTCCTCCCTGGATTTTTATTTATTTTCAGATTTTAGATACATTGGCTGCCGTAAAAATTACTGATCACTTCGTGCTCAGCAACGTACCAGGCATTAATGTTTTAAAATCTGTATGTTTAATATCATTTTACCTATATAAAATAAGTTTTTCTTAACTCAGAAACTCTTATATCTGAAATCTCAACAGATTTATTTTTATGCCTTTTTACATGAGCCTCTGACAATCAGTTCCGGATGAATCAGTCTTTCGACTTTACTCTCTTCCTCTGGAATTCCATTAATCTTCTCCAGAATAAGCTCTGCGGCCATTTCTCCCAGTTTTTCCTGTGGATGGGCGATTGTTGTGATTCCATTTCCACGCTGTGCATACAGAGAATTATCATAGCCCGTTATCGAAATATCATCAGGAATTTTAATTCCCTGCTTCTCTAATTCTTCCATAACCTGAACAGCAATTTGATCATTATAACAGACAATTCCATCCGGAAGCTGTCCACTCTGTACCATTTCTTTTGCCATCAGTGCCGGTTTCACTTTTCTGTCTTCTGTGTGAAACCACACAACATCATCCGGATTATAAGAAATTCCAAATTCCTGCAATGCCCGGACATATCCTTTATGTCGTTCGAGTCCCTGCATATCATCTGCTTTAAAAAAGCCTTTGATTTTCTTATGTCCCAGTTCCAGCAGATATCTGGTTACAAGATAACCACCCTGTGCATCATCCATAAGAATATGCGGTTTATCTCTCATCTCAGAATAAATTCCCTGAATAAACACATACGGTATTTCAAACTTATCCAGATTCTGATAAAGACTCCTGTGTTTGCATACCATCTCACTTTTACTTGGTTCAATGATAAGCCCGTCAATGTCTTTCTTCAGAAGTTCTTCCAGACATCTTGCTTCTTTCTGTCTGCTGTTTGCTGTGTTTTTCAGAATAATACTGTAACCTCTTTCCGAAAGAACATTATCCATTCCCTGTATCAGTCTTGGAAAAATATAATCGGAAATATATGTGGTAACTACTGCAATATTCTTCGATTTCTTTATATGACGCATATTTTCAGAACAATAAGTGCCTTTTCCATGAAACGCTTCCACATATCCATCCTGTTCCAGAATCCCCAGTGCCTTACGGACTGTATGTCTGCTCAGGGAATATCTCTGTGAAAGTTCATTTTCCGAAGGAAGCTTTTCTCCCGGCCGGATGGCTCCTGATACAATATCATTCCTGAGCTGCTCCATTAGTGAGAAATATTTAGGCTTTCCATTATCTGTCATGTCTTCTTCCCTCCTGTATCTAGAATACAACTTGTACGCACATACGAACAAGTTGTTTTTTATGCATAAATTATACAAAATCTCAGGAGGTTTTTCATCACTTTTTCCTAAATATTTTTTCAGTTATTCATGTATTAAGCCATTATCCTTTGCCTGTCGATAACACTCTCTACCAGGCTTATCTAATGCGACTCTGTCATACCACTTCTGTCATTACCGTAATTACCATAAATCTAGTGAATTATATCCTCACATGACTGAAGTCACGTGCTTCCAGACGC
>NZ_QRIL01000048.1 GCF_003471165.1 Ruminococcus sp. AM22-13
CGATTAAGTATTCATAATCCAGAACAGCCGCCATATGACTTATAATTAAGCATATGGTGGCTGTTTCAATTTAGTTGTTAATAAATAATGGAGAAGCAATTGAGGTTACAGCATCATGATTAAGTGAAGTGCTGCAATTTTGTGCAAGATACAGAATTCCAGAATTGCTGATAGCCAGAGATTCGATTTCTTTAACGGCGGCATCTTTGAGGTAAACTGCAACAGGAGCGAGAGGTTTGTTAGCAGCCTGCATAATCTGTTCCGGAAGAATTCGGTATATTTTAGTTGATTCAGTAAACGTGACATAGAATAAGCCATGTTTGGGACTATAGTAAATATCCTGAAGATAATTTTGGTCAATAGTAGAATCGAATGATGGATTCTGCACGGAGAATTTTTTGACACTTATGAATTTTTTTGATTCCAGATAGCCAATATAGAATTCCGGGGTCATTGCATAACTCTTATCATCAATAGGATCGTAATTTAATACAATGAATAAGTCTTTATTCAGTTCAGAATTGTATCCGTAGTAGGAAATTCCCCCCATTGCGTGTTCACACTGATAGGTTTCGACAAGAATACCTGTTGCTGGATCCAGTTTTGCAATTTCTGCTCTTCTTGAATTTACGCTTTTATCATATGCAGCGACAAAGAGATAACCATTAGCATAAGTCATTCCATTTCCATGTCCCATAGTTGTTAGAACGGGACTTCCTTTTACTCTTGTAAAATCTGTAGAAGTTATATCAGAACTTGACAATAAAATACTGGCTTTATTTTGCATTTCATCCTTATCAGTATGAGAGATTAAACAATAGCCAGTAGAATCGTTTAAGGCAAAAGCACCAAGATTTGCACAAGTGTAGGTGGAACCATTGATTGTGACATCTGGATTTGGAACAATCAGGCTTTCTTTAGATGAAAGAGTAAATTCCATCAATCCGTTTTTAGGGAAGACCGGATTAGTTGCGCGGAAAATAACATCATTATCATATTCGGAACCTGCTGTGGCAGCGACTGCATTAGTAGATATATATAAAATGCCACTATCGCTGATGCACAGAGATCTGACAGCCAATGAAGCATATCTGCTGTTCCCGTTAAAACGGAATTCGGATTCAGGAATATAGATATTTCCATTATCTACAGAACTGATTTTATCTGGAATTCTGGCACAGAGAATCATATTGTAATTGGTAGCAGAACCATTTGTTAATTTATTCGTTGCAATGAATAAGCCATATTTAGAATGGTAAAAGATTCCCTGTGCCTGTTCATAACCGGCACTGCCTTTTACATAGAAACGTTTCTTTTCGATAAATTTGCTATTTTCCAGAGTACCGATCATGTAGAAGAAAGAGTCATCTTTGTTCATTTTTCCAACACCGATAAGAAAGAGATCTTCGTTATTTTCAGTACCGTAATAGGAAATAGACTGAGGAATATATCCATTTCCGTCAACACTAACTGTGAATTCTTCTGTGATCGTTCCGGAAGAAACAGAAGAAACAGGCATTTTTATAACCTTATTTTTGTAACAGGTCATGAAAAGATAATTTTTGCAGTATGTCATGCCATAAACTGCATAAGGAATTGTAACAGTTCGGCTGACCTTTTTTCTGGCTGTTACATTTGCAATGTTTTTAATAACATAGATTGCAGAACCTGTCTGGCTTCTTTTGGCACAATATGCGGTAGTTCCGTTGATGGTCATTCCTGCCATATTATGTGCGTTTGAATTGTCGGTAGTTACTGTGGCATCTAAGATAGCCGGACCAAATACTTTGGAAATGGTATATCTTGTTTTTGCGTTTGCTGACATTTGTTTGTCCTCCTTTAAATGAATTTATTTTGAATTGATGTTTACCAGTTACACTAAATAAAGAGTAGAAAAAACAGAGATTGTAAACCAGAATAAAAAATGAATCTATGAAAAGCAGGAAAGATTTATCCAAAGAGACATAAGATTTTTCTGCTTTTTTATATCGCGGGAATATTAGAAAGTAAATTTTTTCTGGTATAAAATTTTTCCGGACAGGAGTACTGGATAAATATCTGAATCAGGGACATTTGATGAGCTTTAAAACTATTTTACAGAAAATGGAAAGAAATATAGTATAGTAAAAATGAAATGTAATATTCTTATATTTTATAATGATACGGAAATGGAGGAAAAAGCATTATGAAAAATAAAAAGATACTTGCATTACTTCTTGCATGCACAATAACGGCATCCGGTGTACCAGTGTATGCAGCAGATTTTTCGGATGGGACTGCAGAAAGTGTACAGGATGCGGAATCTTCTCTGTTCGGGAGGGAAGACAGTGAACTGACGGAGGACACAATGCCAGCTTTTGCAGATATGGAAGAAAATGCAGATGCTGCACAGATTACAGATGGAAATAGCGAAGAGGAAGATCTGACAGGAGATAAAACAGAAGACAAAGGTACAGAAGGACTGGAGTATGAATATGTCCCGGAAATCGATGGATATCGTGTGAAGAAGGGCGTGAATGAAAAAGAAATCCGTATTCCGGAGAAATATGAAGGAAAAGAAGTTCTGGAAATCGGAGAAGGCGCTTTTGCAGGGGACGATAAAATCCAGAAAGTTCAATTTAATGGTGTACTGAACCATATTACAATCAGAAAAAATGCATTTGAGGGATGCGTGAATTTAATAATGGTCCTGACAGACTCCGGTATTTTTAATATTGAAAGCAATGCTTTTAAAAATTGTCCAAAATTAATAAGGTTAGGTAATTACTACATGCCGGATCAGGTTGAAAAGGGAGGCGTGATTGCAGATGATGCATTTGACTCAGACAGCAGAGTGATAGTTACAGGGTTTGGAATGTTACCGCATCGTGAGAATGGCTATCCTTTTTATAATACAGATATAGATGAACCGGAATATCTGAGCGGTGAAGATGGAATGACTTATCTGCAATGGGGAGAATATCAGGGGATTGATAAAGAACACGCCGGGTACAGAATCATAAGCTGTACAGAGGAAAAAGAAACGGTCAAAGTAACGGAAAATATAGCTGATATTACCGGAGTGGGACGAAAAGCATTTTATGGAAATGAAAAAATAAGGGTTCTGGATCTCGGAAAAAATATAAAATATATTGAAACCAAGGCCTTTTTTAACTGCAAAAATCTGCAAAGAATTTATATTCCTTCCACTACAAAGGAAATTGCGGAGGATGCTTTTGAAGGCTGTGATTCTCTGACAATTTATGCATCCAAAGGTTCTTATGCTGCGCAATATGCCAGAAAGCATAAAATACCTGTAGTGTATGAATCTTCACAGGATGTTATGAAGAATGTAAAAATGAAATTTAAGGTTGAAAGAGAGTCGAAATACAGCAGTGTTATTCAATTTAAGTGGAATAAAGTGGATTTTGCGGAAGGATATCAGATACAGGTTAAGGATAGCAAAACAGGAAAATTCAGAACTCAAAAAACGATAAAAGATAGCGATACCTGTAAGTATGCAATTGTCAGACAAGGCCATCAGGGACAGGAAAATATTGTTTTTCGAATCAGAGCTTATTGTAAAGGTGCAGATAATAAAAATATTTATAGTCAATATAAGACTGCATCTATGAAGCTATGGCCTGCTCAGCCGAAAATTTATTCAATCGAAAAAAAATCAAAAGGCAGGGCTCATATTAAATGGAAAAAAGTTTCAGGAGTATCAGGATATCAGATTTTACGTTCTGAATCCGGAAAGAAGTTTAAATGTATAAAAACGATAAAAAATAGCAATACAGTAGAATATACTGATACTGGATTAAAGAAAGGAATCCAATACCGTTATGAAATAAGCAGTTATAAGATAGATTCCGATGGAAAGAAAATTTACAGCGAAGATAATTATGTAAGAAGTTTTGAGTATTGATTTATTAGCCACCATATTCCCTGTTAATATGGTGGCTGAACCATTTGTTAATTTATTCGTTGTAATGAACAGACTATATTTGGAATGGTAAAAGATTCCCTGTGCCTGTTCATAACCAGCACTGCTCTTTACATAGAAACGTTTCTTTTCGATAATTTGTTATTTTCCAGAGTACCGATCATGTAAAAGAAAACGTTATTTTTCCAACATCGACAACAAAGAAATCTTCGTTATTTTCAGTACCGTAATAGGAAATAAAGAGTAGAAAAAATCAACTGATAAATTTCAGAAAAGTTTCTCTGTCACAGATTCCGGAAATAGCTAAGCCATGTGCTTTCTGGAATGTTTTTACTGCTGCAAGCATACCAGAACCAAAAATCCCGGGAAATTCAACACTTTTTGGATTATATCCATGCAGGAGAAGAAGGATTTCGGCAGCAGTTACCATATATTGAGTTTCTTCGTACATAACATAATGCTGGTTAAGGGCACGATCAGTAGCTGGTCCCCAGATACCATCGATATCCAGAGCTGACTGATAATCTTTGTTTAAGGCGGTCTGGAGGATTTGGATTTTAATTTTTCTGATGTCAGAGTTTGCCTGCAATGTTGAAAAATTTTTTGCACAGAGAAATCTGGCAGCATATGTCTGACCCTTGCTGATATTTTCTGATCTGGAAGATGCAATAGTTTCAGAGGAAAAATCAACATCTGAGTTGCTTTCTGCATACCTGAGAACACAGTCCCATCCATATTGATAAACGTAATAATTCTGAACCATGATTTCACTTCCTGTCTGATCTCCGGTCTTTCCACCGGAAACTTTTCCGTTTTCATTAATGCGGGCACCAACGATTCGTCCATTTCCAATATACATAACAGTATGATGCATGGTATTGATAATTACATCTCCACGTTTCATTCCATTTCCTGTGAGGAGGTCAATTCGGGATGTAACATCTGTAAAACCACATGCCAGAAATACAGACTTCATATTTCCGGTATAAGATGCTCCATTTGTTCTGACTGGAACTCCTGCCTGTTGCCAGGCAGAAATCCCGGATGCAAAGAAGCGTTTTAATGCTGTAGAACATCTGGTACATACTACGAAGAAAAACCATGCCTGTTTTGATTTTGATATCCGGTTCCCAAAGATGCCTTCCTCTCTGCGCAGACACAGGGAAGATGGGCATATACGAAACGTTTGAACACAGAACTTGGAAAAAAGACTGCAGGTGCGATTGTAAGATATGCGGAAGAAAACCA
Source organism: Ruminococcus sp. AM22-13 (assembly GCF_003471165.1). Lineage (GTDB taxonomy): Bacteria > Bacillota > Clostridia > Lachnospirales > Lachnospiraceae > Blautia_A. The sequence continues at coordinate 5,174 of NZ_QRIL01000048.1, forward strand.
TGCAGATGTGATCGTGTTCGAGTATCTGGAGATGCAGGGGAAGATATCGGGAAAGAAAAAATGATAGAAATGTTATAACTGTGAAGGCATTATAAGATTATACGAAAAATGTCGAATTGTATGTATTTTATTATAGCAATCCTCTTAAATGCATTATTTACGAGGATTGCTATAGAAAAAATAAATACGTATAAGCAATAAATGACAAGCGACTGATTAAATTTATAAACCAGAAACTAAAAAATATGGACAGAAAACAGAAGCTCTCTCTGCGGGATGAATTTTTCCGGCGGACAGGGCTTTTCTGACATTCATGACCATTAGACTACATGTCATTCCGTAATTACAGAAACATTTCCGTCTAGTGGTATATTAATATTAATTAGTTAAGTTGATACTTTTATATTTTGTTATCTGGAGGAGAAGAATGAAAAGTAATTACAGGATTTTTACAGCAGTTTTTTTATCGGCGGTTCTGACAGCTACAGCTCCGTTAACAGTATGCGGGGCGGAGGTTTTTTCAGCGGGAGAATCTTTCAGTGATGGAACGGGGAGTATTCCTGCCATATTGACAGATATGGTTCTGCCGGGTGGAGAGATTGGAACGGAATATCAGGTACAGCTTGAAGCTGATACAGATGTGAGCTGGAGTCTGGAGGAGGGAAGCGAGCTTCCGGCGGGACTTACGTTGTCTTCCGGGGGAGTGATCAGCGGAACACCGCAGAAGGAAGGGAGTTTCAGCTTTACTGTACAGGCGGACAATGGTATTGGAGTTTCTTCACAGGAACTGAGCCTTTATGTTGCACAGCGTGAGCAGGAACCTGTTATAAAGCAGTATGAGCTGACATCAGGTACTGCTTTGATCGATCTGGGAATTCATGCAGAGGGAGAACAGTCACATAAGCGGTTATTTCTTTATAATGCAGGAACAGATTCGCTTCATCTCTCTGATTTTCCGCAGAGCAGATATTTTGATTTTTCCTACGCACCGATTTTCGATACAAATACGGATGAAGAAATGCAGCCCGGAAGTTGTGCGGCTGTGGACATTGATGATAAGAAGGATCTGCCTGCCGGAAATTATGAAGAGACAGTGACATTTGAGACAAAAGAGGGTGCTTCCTGTAAGGTTACTCTGAAAGTAATTGTGGGAGCTTCCTCTGAAAAAGATTATGAGCTGAGTATAGAAACAGGTACAGAAGAAGAATTTACAGAAAGCGATTTCTATGACCCGGAATTTCGTGTGGAGAAGTATGTAGTGGTCAGAAATTCAGGAAAAAAGGAAACCAGAATACGGATAGATACTTCTGGTCTTAAGAACTTTGAAGTGGATGACCAGATGGCAAAGTGGACAGAAGATTATGAGGAACAGGATTCCAAAAAGCTGCTGAAACCGGGAGAAACGCTTTATTTTTATATATTGCCGAAGCAGGAATACGGAATTTATGATGAAACGTTTGCATTTCTCGCAGATGACGGAAGCAGATATCCTCTTCATGTTACAATGAACAGAGAGAAGAATCCGACAGAAAAGAAGCAGCTGGAAATTACTGAAAAGTCTGCCGGGGGTTTTCCGACAATGCAGTGGGGCTATAAGACACTTCCGGAAGCAAAGACATATATTCTGAAAAATGTTACTGATACAGATATGAAGCTGTCTTTTAACCGTAGTAAAGAATGTAGTGTGTTATTATCTGGAAATGCTTATCTGGCACCTGGGGAGAGCACAGAACTGAGACTCTGGCCCAAACGGGGGCTTTCGGTGGGAAAATATAGTTTTCAGGTGACTGTGACTGCGAAAACAGTGGCAGGAGAACACCTGACAACGCAGAATCTGTATAATTCTTTTATTGTAGGAGACCGGACTTATCAGGGACTGGCAGATGCTGTTGCGCCTGTGACCGGAATTACCAATGGTGCAGAAAAAACTGCTGATGCTTTGCACCTGCCGAATTCGCTGGAAGTCTATGGCGCCGAGGTGAATGGAGAGAAAACAACATTTTCTGCGTCTGTGAAGTGGGATGTGGAGAATTGTGCTTATGATCCGAAAAGCAAGGCAGCTCAAAGTTTTCTGGTCAACGGATCTCTGGAACTGAATGAGGATGAAAATAATGAAGGACTGGACACTGCCGTACAGATAATGGTACAGGTGGATGCTTATCAGACATTAAACAGACCAGTTATTGATACGCGGTGGACCAGAGTGATCACAAATTATGCAATGCTTTATCTGAGAGATCTTTCCAATGAAGCGGACGGCTATCAGTTTGTGACAGCCAAATCTCAGAAGGATCTGAAAAAGGGGAATTATACTGCGCAGACAAAAATTACAAATTCTGAACTGAATCAATATCCTGAGCTGAAGTATATTCCGGAGGGAACACATAGTCTTTATTGCAGGGCATACAAAGAGAACAGCAGCCATGTTATGGAATATGGGGAATGGTCAGACGGGGTTCCGGTTACGGTAAAGGCAAAGACTCCGGACGCACCTGTGGTTCAGAAGGTGCAGGTGAAGAAAAATGATGTCAGAATAGTACTTAACAGCAAGGGTGAGGAACCGGACGGTTACGATGTTGTTGCTGCCAGAAGTAAGAACGGAAAAGAACCATCGGATTATATAAAGGTAAAGAGTGGGTATTCCGGAAGCAGTAAAGAGCTTATCTTACGGGGCGTACCGGCAGGAACGTGGTATATTGGCGTACATGCTTATAAATATCTGAATGGGAGCAATACCAAAGTGCTCAGTAAATGGGCAGAGGTCAGGAAGGTAACTGTAAAAACAAGCCTTGTAACAGGAAAACCTGCTGTTAAATCAGCTAAGGTTTCCAGACAGGGAACAAAAAGAAACGTGGCGGTGACGTTTACTGTTCCAAAGTCCTGTGATGGAACAGACTGGGTACTGGCAAAGAAAGTTTCCAAATCTGATAATGGCAGCTATACTGGTGTAAGCAGTTATGCTTACACAAAGAAAAATCAGACAAAAACCACGGTGGTCTTTAAAAATGTGAAGCCCGGAGTCTACTACCTTGCAGGACGTGCCTATGTAAAAGGTTATGCAAAAAGTTATACGAAATGGTCGAAAATAAAGAAAATAGTTGTGAAATAAGTACTGCTGCCATTTGTTTCACAGAGATTTCACTTTTAAGAAAAAAGATATTCCCCTTTTACCAAGCGTTTATAAGGCAAAATTATGGGGTAAAGATTTTGGAAAAAAATGGGGTACATTTCATGACAGATAAGGGACATATGAGGCATCGAAGTCTGTGAAGTATGTCATAATGAACAGGAAAAGCACATTATGATAAAGGCAGTGACATTTTTAGCAAATGTAGAAAGGACAACAAAATGAAGCAGAAAAAGATTGTAATTATTATGGCAGGGATTTTAGCAGCAGCGGCTGCTATGACTGGCTGTGCGGAACAGAATAAAACAGCAACACAGGTTGATTATACGCAGAACGCACAGGGGAAATCCGAACAGGCAAAACAAAAAACAGCAGAAAAATCTCAGCCGGATAAAAAACAGGTAAATAAAAGTACATCCGGTGGAAAAGAAAATTCAAATCAGACTGCGGATAAGAAGACGAAAATATCTGCTTCATCCAATAATGCAGGCGACGTACAGAATTCAGAGAATGGAACAGACAGTACTGCAGATAATACTGCAGGAACTGATACAGACGATTCCCAGACCACAGGGATGGACACTTCTGCATCTGAAAACAATGGCTCAACAGGCGACGGTGGCAATCAAATTGATCAGACAGCAGATCAGGCGATGATATATGACAGTGAGGGAAATGGAAGACTGATTTCTCAGGCTGACGATGGAAACTGGTATGACAGTGACGGAAATTGTTATGGAAGCTGGGAGGATATTGGGCGTGCTATGGATGAAGATGGTGTTACGGATCAGGATGGCAATAAATACTACTGGATCTGGACTGCACCTGATGATGCATCAGGAAAAGTAAGAGATCCGTATGACCTGTATTCCTGGGATCCGGGAACCAATTCCTATATACCGTTTCAGGCTGCGGAATCTGACTGTAGTCCTATAGGCAGAGGAAACGGCTGGTATTATTATGATGAAGACAGCGGCGAATATGTTCCGTGGTAAAAAATAAGAAAACAAAAGAAACAGTTTTGAAATTATTTTGATGGGTTTCAAAACTGTTTCTTTTTATATACAAGAAATAGTGAAGGGGCATATCCGGCAGAATCAGTGAAAAGAATTCTGCCGGATGTTTATCTGGTAAAGATCAGCTGATCAGTTTCAGGAAAGTATTTCTGTCACAGGTTCCGGAAACCGTTAAGCCCTGTGCCTTCTGGAATGCCTTTACAGCAGAGAGAAGTCCTGAGCCAAAGGTACCGGGAATCTCTACACCGTTTGGATCATAAGCACGTAAAAGAAGGAGAATCTCAGCGGCAGTTACCATATACTGGGTTTCACCGCTTTTTACGTAATGTTTACCAAGGGCATTGCTTGTGTTAGTTCCCCAGATACCGTCTACATCCAGACCGGCACCATAATCTTTGTTCAGAGCTGTCTGAAGAACTTTAATAGCTGCTTTCTTAGTGGCAGCATCTCTTTTCCCGGTAATGGAGATGCCAGTATTGGCAAATTTATTGGCATAACTCTGACCTTTGCGGATTTTGGCATTTCCAGTAGTTGGCTGTGGTTCTGGATCCGTAGATGTAGAATCTTCATTATAACGAAGAACACAATCCCACGGGCAGTTGTAGTAATTCTGGATTTTAATTTCGTTGCCATTCTGGTCACCCGGAGTACCACCGTGGGCTCCACCATTTTCATTTATACTGGCAGAAACTACTTTGCCGTTGCCGATATGCATAACTGTATGGCGTGCAATGTTTAACAGTACATCACCGCGTTTCATACCGCTTCCGTTGTCAAGATTAACACTGGAAGTAACGTCTTTGAATCCGCAAGACAGGAAAACAGACTTCATACTTTTGGTATTATAAGCTCCTTTTGTTTTTACAGGTACACCAGCCTGCTGCCATGCAGAGATTACCAGTGAAGAACAATCGTAGTCCGGTCCCCATCTGTTATCCTGATCATATCCGTGTGCCGGATCGTTTGCGATTTCAATTGCCCATGTTACTGCTTTTTCTGTTTTTGTCATTTGTTCATCCTCCTGAAATTTTATTATTTATTTGCTCACCGGTGATACATCTTATAAAGAGTGAGAAAAGAGAAAAATGTAAACATGAAACAGGAAAAAATAAAAAGCATTTCCTGATTGTTGCTTCGAGGTCAGAAAAATGCTTTTCGAGGACAAAAACACGAAAATTGTCGAATTGTAATTATATTTAATCCTGATTTTTCATAAATAAAAATCCTTTCCTTTGATAAAGTTTAACAGAAGGAATTAAATATGTATAAGGATATAAATGACAAGCGACTAATCAAATTTGATATGTTTTATGACAGGAGGAATATAGGAATATGGACGAATATACAAAGGATTTGTATACCATGATGTTTTCTTTGCAGACTTTGCAAAATCAGGGAATTACAATCAGAGAAACTGTATATAAAAGTCTGGACAAATTACTGTTATGGAATAAAGAATCTGAAAACAGTAAATATCTCGAATTAGCGTTGCTTCATATGCAGGCTTATGCTAATATGGGATTTGCTTTAGATGAAGAAAATAAGACAATACGTGAGATATTAAAAAAGACAGGAAAGACCAGAGAAGACTTTTTCCCGAAAGGATATCTTCTTGGAAAGAGAATTAAACTGACCAAGTCACAGGTTCGTGGTATGATTGGAAGATGGAGACCTTCCAGAGACAGTCCGATGACAATCGGAGAACTGGTGGATGATATCATCAGAAAGGTAAAAAACCATGAGGAAGGCAGATACATTTATCAGTATCACAGAACTGATGTGACAACCAAAGGGGATATCGAGGTTTATGAGCTGGTCATCAATAAGGATGAAAGTTATTTTTATGATGTGAAGAAATTCAGATTTTATACATTCATGGAGGAATAATTGCTATGATAAGAATAATGATTCTGGATGATGACGAAATGTATCTGAAAAAAGAAAAGGATATCACAGAACAGTATTTTGCAGAGAAAAACGTAGATTGCACGGTAACGATATACCAGAATGTGGAATGGTTTCTGCTGGGATTGAATGAAGAAAAATTCGATATGTATATTCTGGATATCCGGATGCCTGGAGAAAACGGAATAGAGGCAGCGAGGGAAATTCGCAGACTTTATCCGGATCCGGTTATTATATTTATTACAAATTTTGTGGATTATGCAATAGAAGCATATGAGGTAAACACCTATCGTTATATCCCCAAAGAGTGTCTGAAGGAAAAACTTCCGCAGGCTTATGATGCGCTTCTTCCTGGAATTATGGAGAAAGAAGAGCGGTACTATATCATAAATAAAAGAAATGAAGTTGAAAAACTGGCATATTCTGATATTTTCTATATGAAAAAAGAAGGAAAATATGTCATTTTTGTGCACAGGCGTGGGGAAGTAAAGATCAGAGCAAGTCTGTCAACAGTAGAAAAGGAACTGAATTCAAAAGAATTTATTATATCTGACAGAGGATATCTTGCAAACATCCAACATGTGATGAAGATGAAAGGAAGGGATCTTTATATGCGGGACGGTAATATTATTACAGTTGGCAGAGAAAGATTCAAAGGTGTCAGAGAAGCAATTCTGAATTACTGGGGGGTATGAAGAATGCTGAAAGTTTTATTGTATGGACTGGCAACGTTTATGGAGACTGGGATAGGTGTCTGGATATTTGGGCAGATGTTTCCGAAAAGAAGTATGGAAACTGAAAAAGATAAAACGGTATGGAAGATAATATTAATTATACTGTTATATTTTACAGCATATTCATTTTGCAGATCATATTTAGAAAATAATATAGAGACAAAAAAAACAATACTTATTATATTACTGGTGCTGGGGGGAATATGTTTAATACCGGATTGTGTAGTCAGGTTAAAAAGAATAAGAAATTTTCAAAGTGTGCTTTTTTTTGTTATGATTGTTGTTCTTATAACCTGTCAATATTGGACAGCGTATGTATCTGGAAATGTAATAGTATTAGGAAATTTATATCTTCCGATATTTTTGACAATTTTTTTTCGGTGCACATTTATTCAATCTTATATTTGGGAATTTTTATATTTGACAAATATAGGGTTATTAAAATTATTATATATTATCACAGTTTGTTTGAGTGAAAAAAGAAAAATAGGAGAATATATTTATCGCCAAAGTATGCACTCTTATAGCTCGGGAATTTATTTATTGGTTATAAGTGTAGTGATAATTTTGTTATTAAAATTGTTTCGCGCAAATAAATATGCGGGCGACATTTTTAGAGATAATCAAAAATTTTTCTATGGTTTTGCGTTAGCAGAATATATACTTTTGTATTTTTTGCTAAGCATGCAAAATAAGATTCTTAAAATAGAGAATTTGGTAATTGCTATAGTAGTAGTATCAGGAGTTGCCGTAGTATTGCTGATTTTATTTACGTATTTTTTTGTTAAAAGTGTCAATATAGAAAAAAATATTTTGGAGGTGAAAAATAGAGCTATAGAGCAGCAATATCAGGAATTAGAAGATGCATATCAAAAATACAGATGTATTATACATGATCAAAAACATATGTTGAGTTTTATACAGGAGTGTATAGAAAATAGAGACTTAAATGGAATTGCGGTATATGTTGCAGATAATCAGAAAAAGTTCAGAGATGAAGAAAAAAAGTTTTGGACAGGTATAAATGTACTTGACAAAACAATTACTATGAAAAAAAGGAAAATGGATGCTTTGGATATAAATTTTGAATTAGATGCTTCCGTGGATGATACAATTATAAATACTACTGATTTGGTTATTATATTAAGCAATTTATTTGATAATGCAATAGATGCGGCTGTTAAGAGTAAGGAAAAGAAGATTTGTTTAAAAATAACACCACTTTACAACTTTTTCATAAAAAAAATATCGTACAGGACTTTCTGATGTATAATGAATTTGACCCAAAACATTACAAAGGAAAGTGACCCTGTACGATAAAAACATTATACAACGAAAAAACACTGATTGGTAGACTTCATCAATATTTTTTGATTTATTTTGAAACTTTTTCTGTCCCGACAGCAGATACCTTATTTCTGCTGATATTATCCATACTGACCTTAGAATCTGCACATTCCATCCGGTTTCTGTATCAGCATTTTTTATCCGGAATAACGGAGAAATCACTGAATGTATTTTATTATGCATGTTCCTAT
>NZ_QRIL01000049.1 GCF_003471165.1 Ruminococcus sp. AM22-13
CTAACTCATCACTGAAGTAACGAGAATGCGACGCGCGGTCATTCAATAGAATTCTTATCGAATTCCGGATCAAAATCCTCTCCCCAAGGTAGATGGGAGATACCAGTAATATTTTAGCATCCGGGTTTACAGTGTTGATCTGATCAAGGAGCTGTTCAATCCCCTGTCCAATCACTTCCGGGGTTGCGCTGTATACGCTTTTACAGTCGTTGGTGCCAAGCATAAGAACGATGGTATCTACCGGTCTGTGGCTCTCAAGGATTGCCGGAAGCATTTCCGTTCCTCTTCTTTCTGTGCGGAATGGATCGTCGAATACGGTGGTTCTTCCGCAGAGTCCTTCTTCGATTACTCTGTAGCCTTTTGTTCTTACTTTGTCATCCAGGATGCTGGTCCAGCGGGTACCCCATCCATATCTCTGATTAGCAGTTCCCGGGATTAAACCGTATGTATTGGAATCACCGAAACATAGGATTTGTTTCATGTCTTGTCACCTTCTTATCTGATATTTTTAATGGGATTTTTTGTTTTCCCTGTTTTCATATTGATTTGATAGGAATATCTATACAATCTTTATTTTTGTTTGTCAATCCCTTTTTTGTATTTTTTTGAAAATGTTTTATAATGTACCCATAACCGTGGACACGATATATTTTGAGTTCCCTCATTTATGAACACATCTAAAAAAACTGAATAAAAAAATAAAAAAAATTTCAAGGTAGTATTTCCATACAACATTTTTTAACCATACAAAAATGGCAGAACCCCAATAAAATCAAGGGATTCTGCCATTTTATTTTTCATCAACTGTCGAAAACGGGATTTTGTTATGGATTATAGCACTGTTATTATTATTTATGCAATATCTGTTCTACTTCATATTTCCGCCGGATACGTTCTCACTTTTGCATCTGCAGAGTAAAACGGGTATGTATTATTTCATCGGGAATTTCTTTCTTACCAGATCAGTTCTGCTTTTTCCTTATACTTCTCAGAAAATAGCAAATCGACCACGCAATACTCATTCCTGCTGCAATTCCAAAAGCAAAAAGAAATGTATCCCGCCCATATTCCAATGCCTGAACTGTATTCCCTTCCACAATACTACTCATACAATAATAAAGAGTACTTCCGGGAATCAGAGGGATTACGGAAGTAACAAAAAAGGATGTCGATGTTTCTTTACAGATTCTTGCAAGAATTTCCGCATACACATCTGTAACAAAGCCAGCCAGCAGAGTCGGAAGAAACACATTACCCCAGAATTCTTTTCCCAGAAGGAACACCAGCCAGCTAAGAAAGCCGCCAACTGCTGCCAGAGGCAGATATTTCTTTTTTATGTGAAAAAGAATTCCAAATCCTACAGAGCCGATGGCTCCGGTAATCAATTGTATAATGGTTGTTGCGATCAAAGTCCCAGCCTCCCAAATAAAATAATTGCTCCCATAAATCCAAGTGCCAGTGCCGCAGCAAGAAGCAAAGCGGCGATCAGGCGGATGATTCCGGAGAGTGTATCGCCAATAAGTACATCCCGGATTGCATTTGTCGACATCAATCCCGGGATCAAAAGCATAATATCACCGATCATAATCTTATCCATATGAAGAAACGGACATATCAAAACGGATACACAGATTACACAACCTGTAAGAAAAGACGCCGCAAACTGAAAAGTCACTTCATTCATACACACCGGACGAAGATATTGCTGTAATCCCCATATCAAAACAGCGCCAAATCCTGCCGCAACAGCATCCGAAATATTTCCTCCATAAAAAAGAGCGAAACTGCATGCTGCCAGAAGACTTCCCAGAAGTTTCCAGAGCGGATTCGTTTTATTCATATTAATTTTATCTAATTCCTCCCGAAGCTCCTCCGCAGGGACAGGACGATTACAGAAACGACGGCTCAGATCATTCAACTGCTCCAGTTTGGTAAAATCATTTCCACCACTCTCTCTGATCCGTCGGGTCTGTGTCCGCGCTCCTTCTCCCGGAAATTCCATGGTAATAACGATACTGGATGTGATCACAAAAACATTCATCTGTGCAGCACCACAGGCATAACCCATTCGGTTCAACGTATCCTCCACCCGAAAAATCTCTGCACCGCTGTTTAACAGTGCGTCACCCATATCAAGAAAAATGTGTAAAAAATCTTTGGACGTCTGCATAGGAATACTCCTTTAATTTTATAGAAAAGAGTCCGGCATAATATACGCCAGCATCTCATTTCTGCACTTTTGTATTCTGATGATAGCTTATAGCAATTCCATAAATTACTGCAAACAATCCAGTCCATCATAGCGTGAAGTTCTGCGTCAGATATCTTTGCCGTGCGTCAGCACGCCTGCAGGTATCTTCCTTGTCCTTCGCACTCTGCTGAACTGTCTTGATTGCATTATTTTATGGAATTGCTATAAGTATAAAGCTTAACTGCCGCTAATACAACTTCTATTTTTCTAGTGCTTTCATAAAATATTAGTCCTGAATTTTATATTTTTTATATTTCGCAGGTGTGGTCCCTGTGTATTTTCTGAAAATTTTTATAAAATAGCTCTGTGTGGAAAAGCAAAGATATTCACTGATCTGTGCTGCTGTATAATCTGAATAGGTCAGCATATTACAGGCAGCTTCTATCCGTTCCTTCTGAATATAATCTACAATAGACATTCCTGTCTCTTTTTTAAATAATCTGGAAAGATAACTGGCACTGATCCCTGCTGCCTCTGCAGTTTCTTCCAGTGTGATAGAAGCATGCAGATGAAGATGAATATATTTTACTGCCGCTTCAATTTCTCTGCTGTAATGTCTCATTCCGGACTTTTGCACTTCCTGGGCAAATCTCAGGGCTGCTTTTTGTAATAACTTTTCTATAGAAGATTTACTGGTGCACTCTTCTACTGTCTGAATATAACCGTCGCTTAATGCATAAGCAGTTTCTTCAGGTACGCCACCTTCAATCGCAGCTCTGGTAAACAGCGTAATTCCTGCGATAAACATATTTTTACTGTTTCGCAGTTCATTTCTGGACAGGATTCCAGGAGTTCCATCCGGTGTGATCTGAAAAACGGACTGTATTCTGTCTGTCTGACCATTCCTGATAGCATCATACTGCCGACGCTCACTTGCATAAGATTCATGTTTCTGTAAATTCTCACGTCTCTCAAATAAAGTATTCCTGCTTCGGTTCTCTGCGATCTGTTGTTCTTTTTCGTTATATTTCTTATTTTTCTCCTGCATCTTTATTCCTCTCACATATACAGCAATATTTTGTTATTTATAGCAATATTTTACTATATTTTATCATTTACAGGTGATATAGTCCAGATAAAGGCAATACAAACAATCTGTTCAACATATATTCAACTTATGGAGGAATTTATTATGAATCGTGATTTAAAGAAAATCATCAGCCAGATGACCCTGGAAGAAAAAGCAGGTATGTGCTCAGGTCTTGATTTCTGGCATCTGAAGAGCGTGGAAAGACTTGGAATCCCGGAGGTAATGGTAAGCGATGGTCCTCACGGGCTTCGTAAGCAGGATGACAAGGGCGATCATCTTGGAATGAACGACAGTATCAAAGCTGTCTGCTTCCCTCCTGCTGCTTTAAGTGCCTGCTCTTTTGACCGCAACTTAATGGAATCCATGGGCGAGACTATTGGCAGAGAAGCTCAGGCAAATGACGTATCTGTTGTCTTAGGACCTGCTGTCAATATTAAACGTTCTCCACTCTGCGGAAGAAACTTCGAATACTATTCAGAAGATCCATACCTTGCAGGTGAAATTGCTGCTGCATTTATCAATGGTGTGCAGTCCCAGCATGTGGGAACTTCCATCAAGCATTTTGCAGCTAACAATCAGGAGTATCACCGCATGAGTAATTCTTCCGAAGCAGATGAAAGAACACTCCGCGAAATTTATTTCCCAGCATTTGAAACTGCTGTAAAAAAGGCTCAGCCATATACATTTATGTGCTCCTACAATCAGATTAACGGTACTTTTGCTTCCGAGAACAAATGGCTTCTTACCGATGTTCTCCGCAATGACTGGGGATTTGAAGGATATGTTATGTCTGACTGGGGTGCTGTCAATGACCGTGTGAAAGGTCTGGAATCCGGCCTGGAACTGGAGATGCCAGGTTCCAACGGAACAAACGATGCTCTGATTATTGAAGCTGTAAAGAACGGAGCCCTGAAAGAAGAAGTTCTGGATCAGGCTGTAGAACGTATCCTGAATATTATTTACAAATATACCGACCACCGCACACCACAGGAATTTACTATGGAAAAAGACCATGAAGAGGCACGCCGTATTGCAGAAGAATCTATGGTTCTTCTGCAAAACACAGACCAGATTCTGCCTCTGAAAGCATCTGAAAAAGTAGCTTTTGTAGGTGGTTTTGCCAAAAAACCTCGTTTCCAGGGCGGTGGAAGTTCTCATATTAACTGTTTTAAAATTACCAATGCACTGGAATCTGTTCCTGCTGATGCACAGGTTACTTACGCAGAAGGATTTCCTGCTGATAAAGATTTATATGATGAAAAGCTGGCTGCTGAAGCAGTTCAGGCTGCAAAAACTGCTGATAAGGTTGTGATCTTCGCCGGACTTCCGGACAGTTTTGAGTCTGAAGGATATGACCGTTCTCATATGAGACTGCCTGAATGCCAGAACCGTCTTATTGGTGAGATCCTGGAAGTTCAGCCAAATACTGTGGTCGTTCTTCACAATGGTTCTCCTGTGGAAATGCCATGGATCAATGATGTGAAAGGTATTCTGGAAGCTTACCTTGGCGGACAGGCAGGTGGTGCTGCTGTTGCAAATATCCTCTATGGTATTGTGAATCCAAGCGGTAAACTGGCTGAAACAATTCCAGTGAAACTGGCTGACAATCCATCCTACCTGAACTTCGGCAGCGGCGATAAAGTGGAATATCGCGAAGGTGTATTTGTAGGATATCGTTATTATGATACCAAGCAGATGGAAGTTGCCTATCCATTTGGATACGGACTTTCCTATACTACATTTACATACAGCAATCTGCAGATTTCCAACACAAATCCAACAGAAAAAGATACCATCACTGTTTCTGTCGATGTAACAAATACAGGTAAAGTTGCCGGAAAAGAAGTCGTACAGCTCTATGTAAAAGACATGACAGCCTCTGCCATCCGTCCGGAGAAAGAACTGAAAGGATTTGAAAAAGTACAGCTTGCTCCGAATGAAACCAAAACTGTAACCATGGAACTTGATAAGCGCAGTTTTGCATGGTATAACACTGAGCTACATGACTGGTATGCAGCAAGCGGAAAATATGAGATTCTGGTCGGTGCATCTTCCAGAGATATCCGCCTTACTGAGACAATCGAACTCTCCAGCAGCCAGGTAATCCCGATGCATATTCATATGAATACCACACTCGGAGAACTTTTCCGCAATCCGGCTACAAAAGAAACTGCAAAAGAACTGACTTCCAGATATTTGTCTGCAATGAACGGCGGTTCAGAGACAGCTTCAGAATCTGCTGCTGAAGCTATCACTGAGGAAATGGTATCAGCAATGACAGATTCCATGCCACTTCGCTCTCTTTGCAGCTTTGGCGGATTCTCACGTGCTGAAATTCAGGAGATCATTGATAAACTGCAGAAATTATGCTGATTGCTGATCATCTGAATCAATGAAAAGTTTTCTTCAAAAAAAAGCTCCGTTGAGATAATTTTCTCAGCAGAGCTTTTTTCAATCTTCTTATTAAAATTTATCTGAGATTCATTCCACCTACTCCATTTTCTATCAGCAAATCTTGTACATTTGTTATAAAATTTTCAGTCCATAAACGGTTCAAGAACGTATCTCAGCCTTTTAATATATAGATAATTTACCTTCTTTTTAAATGCAGGGCAATTCCAATACATGTTGCTATGGCAATAGCAAAAGGAATTGCTGTCATGAATGCTGTCCAGGCTGGGGCACTATAGCCAGCATACTTGATGCCCCACGTCATATCACAATAGTTGTATGCAACGACAGCACACATCGCACCAAACAGAAGAAAGGCCAACACATAAAATACTTTAGATAAGGTCCTCATAAAAATTCTCCTTTCAACGGAACATAACCAAATAGCTGCCAAAATTATATATATTTCAGTATACATTGCATACCCTGCAATAGCAACTGCATATTTTTCATTCTTATAGACTTTATCTGTTGCTATAGGTTCAGAGCAAACAGTAATCTTTACCTTTCTGATTCTTTATGCAGGAATTTTTTATATGTGAAATCCATTCCAAATGCTCCCAATGGTGCTGTAATGATAATTGCCATAACAGCTACTGAAAGAACTATCTTTCCACATGGAAGCCCCGCTGCAAACGGAACTGAACCGATTGCAGCCTGTACTGTTGCCTTCGGAAGATATGCGATTACACAAAAAGCTCTTTCTTTTAAAGTAAGGCTGGTTTTTACTGTGCAAAGCCACACACCGAATGATCGGAAAATCAATGCTGCAAAAATCATGGCAACTGCAGCCAGTCCTGCATCCAACGTGTAACGAATATCAACAGCAGCACCTACCAGAACGAAAAGTATTACTTCTGCCGCAAGCCAGAGCTTTCCAAATTTCTCTGACAGTCTTTTTGATACAAAAGATGTGCATTTCATTCTCAGAACACACGCCATACTTACAACTGCCAGCAAACCGGACATAGCAATTTTTCCTTCCAGCCCTCCTTCAATTGCGATTAACAGAAAAGAAAAACCAAGTACGATAATTATCTTCATACTGTTTCTCACATAATGTTTCTTTGCATATGCAGTCTCAAAAAACAGATACAACAGATATCCCACAATTGCCCCCAAAATAATTCCGAGAATAATTGAAATGGGAATGTTTGCAAATGCTTTAATATCCGCACTGCCACCTTGTGCCATACTTAAAAATGTGGTAAATAATACGATTACAAAAATATCATCGCAGGATGCCCCAGCCATAATCATCTGCGGAATTGCTTTCTCCGTTCCGTATTTGTTCTCCATTAACTGAACCATTCTCGGCACTACTACTGCCGGAGACACCGCTGCAAGTACAGATCCCATTACTGCAGCTTCTACTCTGGTGATTCCCAGAATAGACGGTGCAAATAATAAATAACCGATAATTTCAAAAGATGCCGGTACAAAAGACATCATAATCGCAGGTCTGCCTACTTTCTTTAAATCATCCAGATTCAGGGATAATCCTGCCTTTAACAGGATGATGATCAGCGCCATTTTTCTCAGGTCAGCTGAGATAGAGAGAATGCTTGGATCAAGAAAATCCAGGACATACGGTCCCAGCACAATTCCGGTTGCAAGCATTCCGATAATACGTGGCAGTTTCAATTTCTGGCAGATTGCTCCCATTGCCAGACCTACCAGAAAAATAAATGATAGTGATGTTAACATTGATATTTCTCCTTCTTTTTGTTTTCCACACAAAAAAAGCTGACACCTTCTGCGATCAATTAACATTGCTTATTAATTAATCGTAGAAGTCATCAGCTTAAATCAGCGGTTTTGGTTTCCCTGGGGAGAACTTCATTCCCCAAAATTCCTGTTCATCATACTACCTGTTTTCTCTTTTGTCAAGCGTTCTTTTTTCATACCTACCAGCCAAACGCATCCCGAATCAATGCCCCAGTTTCTCCATCTATGTAAAATAATTCTTGTTCATCCGGGGAATCTTTCCACTGGTAAGGGCAGTGGAAACTCCAGACAGGCCTGTAAACGATTCCCTCTGCGGTTTCATCAATATAATATTCCAGACAGATTTTTGTAACTGGAATCGTGATTGATTCCGTTTCCCCTGTATCATTCTGTTCTGTAAAAAGACCAATTTCCCCGTCTTTTACATATTGTTCCACCGATTTCATAATTTCTTCCATAGGAAGCATAGTAACTGATTCTTCCTCTTTCACTTGAAGTGGAATCGGCATATTAAAATAGCAATCTTTAAGTTCAGGTCCAAAACCTGTATTTCCCCGATAAGAATGCTGAGAAAGTCCTCCAACCGATACTCCATTCAGCAGAATTTCCGTGTCGTAATAATCATATCCTTCCGTCATGTCGCTGATTGATTTTCTTACAGAAGTTCCAGTTAAATTAGCTCTGGAAAGCAGCTGATTTATAATATTTAATTCTTCATCTTCCGTATTTTTTCCTAAAGATCCCAGGTCTTTTTCACTTAATCCATCACACTGTATCATTCCATCTGAAACGAATAACTGCAGTCCTTTTTCTTTATTTTCCCAGACCATTTCATCTGTCGCAGATTTTTCCCAGCCATCTTTTCCTCCAAACCAAGAGCAGATTTCTTTCTCTGATATGTTGCATTTTTCCTGGATTCCTTTCGAAACATCGAAGGTACTTCCAATAATATCGGCGTCTATCGTAAGCGTCCCTGATTTTCCCTGCAGAGAAGCTATTACATGGTTTTCATTTACCTGTAACACTGTTGTTTCTGAATCATGTTTTTCATTTACTTCCGTAGAATCTAAAGAAGTTTCTAAACCTGTTGTTTCCTGTGTACTCTCATCCAGAGAATCCGAAGTGGGTTCTACTCCAGTATCTTCAGCCAGCAGCTTTCCTTCTTTCCTGTATTTTTCTATGATATCCCGTACTTCATTATTTAATGGAAGGGTTAACGTAAGAGTCTGAGGCGTATATCCTCTGTAAACATCCTCCGCAGGCAGTGCATAAGAGAGCATTCCTTCTGAATCTGTAAAAGAACCAGTTTTAAAAATTTTTTCGTAAACTTTATAATCTTTCCAGGTGTAATAAATCTTACCGTTATAATCCGGATATGCCTGAATGGTCATGGAAAGCTCTACCTTGGAATCTTCTTTTAATATTTTTTCTGTCAATGCATCATCATACAGGGTAATATGCCCATAATAGAGATTTTCCCCGTCTATCTTATTCAAAGATGCAAGTGCATCTTCTCCATTCACTGTCGCATGGTCCCTGCAACTGATCATATAGTTCCTCGCCTCGTTTGAAGGTTCACCCAGAAAGCTTAAACTACTGCCATCAAAATAAGCTTCTGTAATAGAAAGCATAGACTGTCTCCAATCCATCTCCTCAGGAGTTATATGATAAGAAGTCATATCTTCTACATTTTCTGCATTTGAATCAGGTTCTGTAACAATCATTTGGGCAGTTTCCTGTCCAGTAACACCCTGCTGCTCCAGTTCTTTATGAAGCCATCCAAGTTTTGTTGCAAGTACACCGGTGCTAATGCCTAATACAGCAGCCACCGGAAGAAGAATCCGAATTATTTTTTTCTTATTCCCTGAACTTTTCTTTCTTCTTTTATCTGGTTTTATGACTAAATTATTCGTGTTACCAATTCTCTCATCTGGAGAATCTAAAATTCCCTTCAGAACATCTTCCATAGCTTTATCAATATTATCGGGTATCACAGTTTCTTCTTTTAAAATTTTTCTGATTTCTTTTTCATTCATATCCATCACCTCCTGATCACCCTTTTTAATTTAGCTCTTGCCCTGGAAAGTTTAGTTGATACGGTATTGCTGTTCATTTCAAGAAGAACACCTATTTCCTTTACAGAAAATTCATCAAAATAATAGAGTTCTACAATTTTCCTACTTTCTTCATCAAGACATAAAAGCAATTGCTTCCATTCACAAAGATCCAGGTCTTCACAATGTACACCTTCTGCAAAATTTTCCAGTTCTGTATCACGGTTCTTTTGACGGAGAATGTCTTTACATTCGTTTATCAGAATCCGAATCAGCCACGTCTTAAAATATTTCACTTCTCTCAGCCCCTGTATATTTTCATAACAGGACAGGATTGCATTTTGCAGTGCATCTGCAATGTCTTGCTCGTTCCGAAGATAAACCCAGGCTGCCTTATATAAGCTCTGCTTATTCATCCGGATCAATTGAACAAACGCTTCTTTATCTCCGTTTTTAGCTGCTGTTACCAAAGCATCCATTTTTATACCCCCTTTTCATTTTTATAACTATTAGACTTGAAATATGGGCAGTTCCTTTCAAAAATTTTTTATTTTATACCAAAAAAAACACAGGCAATCGAAGAGGGATCGTCAATGTCTTTTTATTCTCAATTTTCAAATTTGCTCATTTATGGTTGAAAAAAGGTACTTATCTGGTTCCTTTCCATTTTTAACAAAACAAAAAAGCCAGAAAGCCTTGATTTCACTGACTTTCTGACTCGTTAGAAGCAGGGGATGAGAGAATCGAACTCCCACCAAAGGTTTTGGAGACCCCTATCATACCATTTGACCAATCCCCTACAAAGTATATTTTATATACTCTCAAAACTACATACATGTTGACATTTCCTTGAGAATTAACTTCCTGCGTGCCGATTGAGTATTGTACTCCAGCGGTGGTCACTTCGTGACTTTGTCACTCAGTGTCATTTGCTTCGCAAATGTTCAGTCTGTATCAGGAATGCTTCTCCACAAGCAAGCTTGCTCCGAATCCTTCCTGCTCCATCCTGCCGCTTCCTCGGCTAGTTGGTCAAGCCCTCACCCGATTAGTAACAGTCAGCTCCATGTGTTAC
>NZ_QRIL01000005.1:0-144466 GCF_003471165.1 Ruminococcus sp. AM22-13
TGTGCTATGAACAAATTGTACCATAGATATCTTATTCTGTAAACATATGTTCTTTTTTTAACAAAAAATTGCGCGTCTAACTCATCACGGTTAAATGTATTTTTAAATTCTACCTTGCAAGAGTAAATTCTATACCTGTAGAAATTACTTCTGCATGGATTTTTCCTTCTTCTTTTTATAAAATACTACTGCAGATGATCCCCCTGCCTGTGCAGAAGGAGGATAAAATGAATACAGGAAGACCAAAAGGCAACCAAAAACATCTTGACTTATCTGCACGTATTGTAATCGAACAGCATTTAAATAACGGTGATTCATTTAGAAGTATTGCAATAGAATTAAACAAGGATCCAAGTACCATATCCAAAGAAGTCAGACGTCATTCTATTATCAGGGAAAGAAGTGCAGATGCATTTGCCCCTATTCCCTGTGCAAATAATTATGATAGTTCAAAGCCCCGGACAAATATATGTAATGTCATGCATATGTGCGGTGATAATGAATGCCAGCGCAAATGTATCCTCTGCAGAAAATTCAGATGCAGCGATGTTTGTAAATTTTATAAACCAAGAGAATGTGAGAAATTAAATAAACCGCCTTATGTGTGCAATGGTTGCAGCAAGAGAACGAATTGCATGATGGACAAAAAGATCTATTCTTCAAAATACGCCCAAGACACCTATGAAGCCCTTAGGACCACAAGCAGAGAAGGGATCAATCAGACACCAGAAAGTATACAGAAACTGGACGACCTGTTGTCACCGCTTCTCAAAAAAGGACAGTCCATTGCCCACATCTACGCATCTCATGCTGATGAGATCGCCTGTTCCAGAAGAACCATATATTCTTACATAGACCGCGGCGTTTTTCAGGCCAGAAATATAGATCTGCGCCGCAAAGTAGTATACAAGCAGAGAAAAAGAAAAACTGCTGCCAGTCTTAAAGACAGGAGTTTTCGAAAAGACAGGGGCTACAAAGAGTTCCTGGAATATATCGCGGCAAATAAATCTGTTTATATAGTCGAAATGGATACCGTTGAAGGAGCAAAGGGTACCAGCCCCTGCTTTCTGACTATGTTTTTTCGAAACTGCAGCCTTATGCTTATGTTTCTTTTAGAAGAACAAACGCAGAAAGAAGTAACCAGGATTTTTGATCATTTAACAAACTTACTTGGAATTGAACTGTTTCAGAAACTTTTTGAAGTGATACTTACGGACAACGGGCATGAATTTCAGGACCGGCAGAGTCTGGAATATAGCAAAAACGGGGAAGTACGCACACGCATTTATTATTGTGATCCCAACCGTTCTGATCAAAAAGGTGCTCTTGAAAAGAATCATGAATATATAAGGTATGTCCTTCCAAAAGGAACAAGCTTTGAAAAAATGACAGACAAGACAACGCTGCTGTTATTAAATCATATCAACAGTGAAAAACGGGACAGCCTCAATGGACACAGTCCATATGAAGTATCCCGTCTCCTGCTGGATAACAGACTTCATAAAGCATTAGGATTGGCAGAGATACCAGCCGATGAAGTCACATTGATACCAGAATTAATAAAATAAAAATAACAGTACAGGCACAGGCAAGTTTCATTGCATAGAATTTAGTCTTTCCAACAGACATGTGGAATTTAGTCCTGCACACTATTTCCAGATGTCCTTTTATCATGCAAAAAACTATGCTGTTTATGCCGTATAAAAGCATTATATACTAAAAAAATAAAGTTGTATATCTCTGAAAATAGAATTTAATCCCGCATAAAATCAAGGTATATTAGAATGTAGAATTTACTTTTTCATTCAAGCTCTAACTCATCACTGAAGTAACGAGAATGCGACGCGCGGTCATTCAAAATACAGCATAATAGCCGCCTGGCTTCAAGCAAAAATCAGGCGGCTATATAAAGACTAATATAGTAACCGCTTTTCTTCTCTTTCACATTTCCAAAGGTGAAGGCAGACCGAACTGGCGGTTTTGTTGAAAAGTCCGTATATTCTCCTGGGCCCTCGTAGATGCAGAACTAGTCTTGACCGTTCCCTTAGCAGATGCTTTCACTGCTTTTTCTGCATTTCGGGCTGTGGTCTTAATCATTTTTTACCCCTGCTGTCGGGTCTTTATCAACTGCGATTTTGCTGTCTGGGAAACATCGGTGGCAGAGGAACGGCTTGCAGCCCCGTAACGGATCTGCAAGCCGTGTTGTTCTGACATATTCTGTGTTGCTTTTTGTTCTGCGGCTTTGACAGCCCGACTTTGCTTGAAATCGTTTATTTTATCTTTTGCCTTACCGATATTCTCCTGCGTTGTCTTGACTGCCTTTTGTCCCTGCTTATTGAACTGGTGGATACCCTCGTCCTTTACACGGTCTGCCGCAAAAGAAATCCTGTCCGCAGCATATTCTGTGGCAGAGTTTTCATCAGCATAATATCCCTGTTCCGCTTTTTCCTTTATCCCAGCATAGGCAGACTTCATACGCTCACTGGCTATGGCGGCTTTATCTATGGTCTTTATCGTGCCTTTGACCGCATCTTTGGTTTTTATATCAGCCATAGAAAACCTCCTTTCCCAGAGGATTTGCGTTCAAATCAGCCGACCTTTTTTGCCACTACAACGAGCCTGCCGTTCTGTGCGGAGTATTCGCAGGTGGAAAGGGTAATGAGCCTGTCGCCATATTCAGCAGTAGCACCTGTATCATACAAAGCAAGTTCCTTGCACTTCCCGACATAGGAATTAAATTCTTCTTCATTTTCCGCATCAACAAAGTCGTAGTAACGGAAGCCATCAGAACTGTACGCCACAGTCTTAAATACAGCGACGATTTCATACTCTGCCTGCTCTGTGAGGGTATCAAACTGAATATTCTTGTTTTTCTCATAAAAGCTCTTGGACTTGTAATCCTCCAATGCTCCAAACATCTTGCCACCCTTGATGTGATGACCGTAGATAACCAGATTGTTACTTTCGGCAATATCACAATTCTCCTGCACATAAGGCCTAAAATATCAACTGTATGGATAATATATCGGATTCTACACTGGCTGATATACTGCCGCCGATTTTTTCTACAAGTATCTTTACAATGGCAAGTCCCAATCCGGTACTTTCACCATGTCTCGAACTGTCCCCTGTATAAAATCGTTCAAATAATCTGTCCACATCAAATTTCCCAACGTCCTGAACTGAATTGTCCATATATAAAGTCACCCTGCTCTCCTCTGATCTGCATAGACGGATTTGAATTTTTCCACTTGAATATCGTACTGCATTTGTTAAAAGGTTCTGAAGAATACGCTCTACCATATTGCGGTCACTGTAAATAAAAACAGACGCATCCGGCAGAATGATTTCCGGTTGAATATGTTTTCTCTCGAAAAGAGGCGCACTTTCCGTAAGAAAATCAATCAACATATTTGTTAGGTTGATATCTTCTTCTTGTGGTTCTGTATGATCAGAGTCGATAATAGAAAGGTCATAAAATGCGCTGATCAAGTCTTTCATTTTTATTGCTTTGTGCAATGCAGTTTCTATCCGTCTTATCTGCTCACCAGACAAATCTGTTTTCTCCAGCATCTGCAAATGCCCAATAATTACTGTCAGTGGTGTGCGTAAATCATGGGAGATATTGGCAATCGACTCTTTCAGATGTTCTTCATGCTGTAAAGCACATGCTACGGAATAACGCTGTCTGTCATAGTAACGGTTCAGCGTTCCTGCAAGTTTTTCTAAATCCCTGTCAATCAAAGAAATATCAAGCATTTTTTCAGTCTTGCCCTGGGACAGCAAATCTAACTGCCTGGAAATATTTTTTATCTGCTTTTTCAGCATAAGATGCTTTATCAGCAAAAAGAACAATACCAACGAAAGAATAATAATTCCAATTATGCCATCCACCTCCCTACTCTCATTTCAGATCGCATTTGCAGAATTTATTCCATGCAAGTACAATAAGGACTATAATCCAGGCTGCTCCTATAATTAGCGCTCCTGGCAGGATGAAGGCTTGGCTGCTGATTGCCTCCCTCACTTGAAAGGTTGGCAGAAATGCAACTGGAAATCCAAGTTTCATACCATATCCAAGATACAGGCTAAGAACAAAGGTACTACCTGCTGTAAACGCAACTGCCTTTGAACTATTCCTGAACCAATAGCAGCAAAACACAGCGATCAGAAATACGGCGCTGTTCAGAACGAAAGAATACACAACTGCTTTTACTACATTATAGAAAAAGAATCCAATATCTCCAATCCCAAATTTCCCGTATTCCCGTATACATCCGGCAACAGGATATACGATAGCCATGATATTAAATGCTGCCAGATAGGAAATGATCTTACTCGCAAAGATCTGCTGCCTTGTGTGCCCGACACATATCTCCTGACTGATCGTGCGCCATGTAAATTCCTGTCCTAATATCAAAGAAAGTATGCTGCAAATAAGAATCAGCAAAAAAGTAGAGTCATAGACCATCCCATTAAAAATATCCACAAGTGATTGCGCCGCACCACCTGAAGACCCCATCACTTCCGGTACATAAGTATCCGCGGTTATAAAACCAAGTAGGAAAACTCCAAGTATTCCACCCCAATAAACCCTATTATGGACTAGCTGGTAGCGTTCCATTTTTAATAAATTATTCAATCTGTTTCCCTCCCTTATTTCAGATCACAATGGCGCAGCCCGATATAGGAGATGATATACAGCAGGAAAATCCAAAGTACATCAATCCCAAGGATCATTATTTTAGAAACCCAAAGTTCATTTAACGATAAAAGCCTTAACTGGCCCATTGGCAGAAGCACCGCAATCTGACTTGAATAATCACTATTCAACGCAAAAATCATTAAAAAGAACAATGCCATAGGAATTGCCAATGTTCTTCCTATATCTTTAAAAACGAAAGCGACCGACAGCGGCAGCATTCCCATTGCAAGCACCGCAATCAAAATAAGACCTATCTTCTCCAGAAACTCTGTTACGGCTACCACTTCTACGCTTCCCATGACTATGCCAATGAAACTATGAAAAAGCAGTGGACCTACTAAAATCCCTTCACTTGCTGATAAATATATAACCGTTTTTGCCAGTAAGACATCCATTCTTTTATGTCCTCCACTGACAAAACTATGAATCGTTCGATTTCCAAAGTCTTCACCGATAAATGGAACAGCAAAGATAATAATTAAAAAATACATCAGAGGGATGTTATAAAGCGAAGCATCCAGCATATCATCCGTCAGTCTATTACTGTCAAACAGCATAATACTTCCCAATACAAAAGAAAAAAGAAACAGTCCCCAAAAACTCTTATTATGCAAAAGCTTATAGCTTTCCGCTTTTAAAAGATTATTCATGGGATTTTCCTCCAACTTTTTTCAAGAAATAATCTTCCAACGTATCTCCCGAAATATGCAATCCTGTGACAAGGATGTGTGCATCAGATAATATCTTTGCTACCGTCTCAGTGTTATCCAAATGATCGTATAAGCGGATCGTTCCATCCGGCATAAGCTGCAGATTGTCCGTATTCAGTTTATCTTCAAGAACCAGCAAGGCACTTTCCGGATTCGTTGTTTTGATCGCAATATGCCGTTTGCATCGTTCATTCAGTTCCTTATCCGATAATTCTTCAATAATTTTCCCTCTGTCTATCAGGATAAATTCCGAAGCAGTCTGGTACAATTCTTCCAGAATGTGGCTGGAGACAAGAATTGTCATACCGTACTCTTTGTTCAGAGATTTCAATAGATTTCGGATTTCCACAATGCCAGCGGGATCGAGCCCGTTGATCGGTTCATCCAAAATCAAAAATTCCGGAGTGTTCAAGAGGGCAATGGCAATCCCAAGTCTCTGGCGCATACCCAGTGAAAAATTGCGTACTGTCTTTTTTCCTGTTTCTTTTATCCCCACTGTTTCCAGACATTTTTCAATTACAGCCCTGTCTGGTATCCCCCGCTGAATACGCTGTACCTCCATATTTTGATAAGCAGTCAGATTTGGAAAAAGGGCTGGCGTTTCTATCATGCACCCGATCCGTTTTCTCTGCTCCTGTAATTCCTTGTTTCCGGTCTTTCCCCATAAATACAGTTCTCCACTGGTAGGAAAAGCTAATCCGGTTACAAGGCGCAGCAATGTAGTCTTTCCAGCTCCGTTTTGACCTATAAAACCATAAATTTTACCTCTTTTTATTTTAAGATCAATGTGGTTTAAAGCGGCCGTCTGCTTATAAACTTTCGTAAGACCCCTTGTTTCTAAGATGATTTCATTCATTGTATCAGCCTCCTTTGCCTTTATAGTCTAAAACGAAACTATAAAAAATTTCTTAAATGAACAAAGAAAACAGTAAAGAATAAATAAAGCTGAGGTTTCTTTCCCTCAGCCTTGATGCAAACGATAGCCGATCCCCCAAACAGTATCTATATATTCCTCATCTGGAGAAACTGATTTCATTTTATTTCGCAGATTACTAATATGCACATTCAGAGTATTATCTTCACTGAGATATTCTGTATTCCATATGCTTTGAAACAGGTTTGCTTTTGAAAAAACTTTATCCGGATATTTCAGAAGTAATTCCAGAATGCCGTACTCCTTTGCAGTCAGCATCAGCTCCTGTCCTGCTAAATGAACCGTATTCTTTTCAACATCCAATATCAGATTCTTATATTGGAGCTGCCTTTGTGGTTTCATCTGAAACTGTATCCGGCGCAGATTGCTTTCTATCCTGGCAAGTGCTTCTTCCATATCAAAAGGCTTAGTAATATAATCATCCGCTCCCAACCGTAGCAGATCAACTTTATTCTGAGTGGTTCCTTTCGCAGAAATGATGATCACCGGAACTGTGGACTGCTTACGAATATCCGCAAGAACTGAGTCGCCGCTCTTATATGGGAGCATAATATCCAATAAAACCAGGTCAATTTTATTTTCTTGCAAAATATCTAAAATGTGAAGCCCGTTATACTGACTGACTACATAATATCCATTTTCCTCTAAAAACTCAGTCAAGAGTCTGTTGATTTCCACATCATCTTCTATGATTAAAATATGATACATGACAGCACCTCTAAACATAAATCTTAATCGGCATTATACCGTAACTCGCCGCTCTTTTCAACTAAGAGGTGAAACAGAGACCGCCACTCCAACACGAAACAACCGCCTCTGCTTTCATTCTCCCACACCTACAAACCAATACTTGCTCCTGACAACAATTTTTATGTCCCCACCTATACTGGATTGCATAACAGCTTCATATTGAATTCCGAATCCTTCTGCCCATGCTTTCAATTCTTCCGCACTTGCATCCGCAGGGAATCTCTTTCCTTCCTTTAATTCTGCTCCCTGACAGGAAACCGCCAGCTCCTTGTTTGTGTTCCCCATACCGCTGCTGCCCGAAGTTGCCAGCGGAATAATCGTCTTCCCGGACAAATCATACTGCTCCAGAAACGTGTTCACAATAGTCGGGGCAACGTACCACCAGATAGGGAAGGCTGTGAAAATCACGGAATACTGCTCCATGTTTTCCACTTTATTTGCAACAGCCGGACGGAAAGACTTATCATTCATCTCCACACTGCTGCGGCTCTTTTTATTCATCCAGTCCAGATCAGCATTCGTATATGGAACCTCCGGCTGAATCTCATGCAAATCTGCTCCGATAGCCTCTGCAAGCCGCTTCGCCAGTTTCGCTGTTACGCCGCTGGCACTGAAATACGCTACTAATACCTTGCTCACAATCAATACCTCACCTTTCCTGAAAATCATATTTTATCGCTGTGTTTTACCATAGAATACCATAAATCCGAGGCAAATGCACCCTATCGTTTTTCGAGTAGGGGTAATCGTTAAAAATGCACCCTCAACGCTCAAAGGGTGCATTGTATCAATTTGTGGTACGCAAGCCAGTGAGATGATTTGCCAATAAGTATCTATACATAATAGGTTTATTTACTAAAAAGCCTGGAAGCATGCAGTTTTCAATTTACCACATAGTTCTAGGCTTTTTGTCCTGCAAAATTTCTATTGTTTTCTGATCCCGTTTCCCATGGAAAAACTTATCCAGCACCTTCTGGAATACTTCACACTCCGGTTTCGCCAAGGCAAATAAAGTCATGGAAGATTTCAGTTTCAGATTATCTGGTCATCCCATCACAGCAGTTGCGTCATCGGAATCCACATCCAGTAATGCCTGTGAGATTTCAATGAGATTACTGCTAAGTGTGTAATCTTCCATATATGCTTTCGCTTCACCCATATCCTTGATTGCATAATACCGGGCAGTCTCACTGTAGCCAAGTCCCGCAATCTGTGGAAAGATAAACCACATCCAATGGCTCCTCTTCTGCCCGGACTTTATCTCCTGTAGGGCAATCCGGTAATAAGTCTGCTGTGCGATCAGAAACCGCTCTAAATCATTATCCATATTTTGTACTACCTCGTTCTTCGCAAATTAGAAATTATCACGCTATCAAAACCAGTTAGCTTTTTCTTCCTTGAATTGTGGGATGTCGCTGTTTTGATAAGGATTGTAGTTATTCAGATTACAACCGAACTCCCTTAGAAATCTAATTTTGTTGTCCGTTGTCCATTCAACAAGTGATATTCCTTCAAATTCCTCTATACATCCGCTGTCCATCTTGTTCTTAAAATACCATTCAACAATAGTCTGATTTTCCTTGTGAAAAAACTGTTTTATGTCCCATACAAGAACTTTTCCACGAGTATTCCATTCCTTAAACCAGTGTTTTACAGTGACGCGATTTTCGTATTTCGGACTCCAGCTCTCGATATAGATAACATCATCTGTGAAAATTTCATCTATGCCTAAGTCTTTTTGTTGTAGCCACATGTCAAACCACAGATGAATTATTTTCTCTCTTTCGTTCATCGCTCATCTCCTCCATAAATGCCGATTCATCTCTCCATTCGTATTGCCAGTATACCATGTAGACGGACTTTCTTCCACCAATACATTTTTATTCATTCAAATACTCTTCCACAAGAGTGTACGACAGCATCTATTCTCTTTTACACTCGGATGTCCGTTCCGTCTTTAAAGATGAATTGGATGTCCTCTTTATCGTATACCGCCGCATAATCCAGTAGCGCATATCAGGTATCCTCATGAAATTCTGTGTCGATTTCTAGCCTATCTAATTCCGAAAAGAACAATTCAATTTCAGCCTTCTTTCTTCTGGTATTTCCCCTGGTCCTGTGCCGCCCTTGCGTTTTCCCGTATGCACTGGCGGATCAGTTTTGACACCACATTCATTTCTTCCTGAATCTAATCCCGTCCCTACTCCCACAGGTATAAAAACGGCACCCCATATTGCTATAAGATGCCATTTTCCATCAAATTATCCATCTTGTCAACTCGACCTGCAAATATCCAACCTGTCTACTCAACCTACCCATTTTGCAAGCTGTCAACTCAACCCTCCGTCATTTTTTCATGTAGATATGTTTCCTCTGACAGCAAACTTCTTATTTTTCGGTCGTGTTGCCCTGTGTCCAAAATCTACTCCACCTCAGAAATCCCTTGTTTTCAAGCCTTTTCCGTACATCTGCTTCTCGACTTTTGACATCAACACGACACACTCCACATGTGATACTTAGGCTATTTCCAAACATGTCCATACCAATTAAAACACCTTATTTTAGAAAGGTTTGCATCTATTCTATCTTATCAACCTTTTATTTCTGATTAGGCTATTTTTCTCAATACAATTATTTCACTACTTATTATGGGAAAATTCATCAAAAGCAGATCTTATGATTGCAACATTTTCCGGTAAAAGAGAAAAAAACTAAATCATCAATATTCTTAAAATCTGCTCTTTTATATTATCCCTATAAGTCAAAAAATGATAATTGGCACTCTTTACACGATTTAATTTTCCGTTCTTTTATTACATCGTCTTGTCCTATTTCTCCAAAAAGAAGTGGCGATAGTGGATTATGCATTTGTGTGTTTCTCATAACTATATTATTATTGTAGTTTGCATAGCAATACAGGCAACCATTCTTACATGTATTGTAGGTACCAATATCTATACTAGAGACACATCCACATTCCGAACGTTGATTTCGATCTTTTTCAAGAGCCAATTTGCATTTTCCAATCCTCTCAAAACGTTTTCCGTCAATACAATGTGCATGAGAAATTCCTATTTTTTCAAGTTCAATCATTTCACAGCATGTGTCTATATAAAATCCATATTTCTTAGCAATTTCTGAGAATCTCTGCATCATTTCAAACTGTTGCTCTGTTGTTCCTTGTTGAATATTTAATGACCGCATGTTCCGAGCAGTATTCCGATATAAATCAAGGAAACTTACTGTACACTTTTCAGTATAATCTCCAAGTTTTTCTGCCAATACTTTAAAATATTTACAATGATATTCCATGGTATATCTATCATTAAAGAATATCGGATCATATCTCCAAATAACTTTTTCTCGACCTATGGTTTGGGATAATTTTTGAAACGCAGGAATAATTATATTATTCTTTGATGGAATATTGGGCTCCACATCTCTGTCATATGCAGTTAGCGTAAATTGAAAATAGTAATTATATTTATCAAGTTCTGAAAGATGGCTTAACATTGGTACTGGGTTTTTTGTCCAAAAGACTATCCCATCAACAACATCTGGCGACAGATTTATTTTTCCAACTTGATGAATGTTCATTGGATTTCTTACCAAAACATATTCATCCTTAAGCCGCTTAAACATCCATTGTGAATAATACGCTGGAATGTCAGTTCTTCGGCTTGCACTAATGATCATTATTCCACCCCCTTATTGAACTTCTATTAGTAATTGTGCACTTGAGCAATCTTCCCAAGGCTGATATATTCCATCAAAGAAATTGGGTAATCGAAACAGTACCTGACGAGACTCATGTCTCTCGCCATATCTTTGAGCATCATTTCTTATATTATAATCAAAATAAAAAGCTCTATAACTACCATGTAGCTCGGCATCCTTTAGTTTTTCAACAAGATCCGAGAAATAATCTCTTCCTCTATGTACGCTATTGACATCATTTATTAGAATAACCATCGGAACACCAGCCTGCTTGCGGCTAATTATAGTATCTACCAACTTTACAAAAAAACCCTGAATCTCATATATTTGTCCTGTATTATAAAAATGTGAGATTACATATTGTAATATTACAACATTGGCATCGGAGATAGAAAAATCCTCGGTTACAACATCCCAATATCTGAATTTCGTTTTTCTCACAGTACTTGTCCTATACGAATCTATCTGATCATGAATACGTTTCCATCTTTTATTTACATCAATTCCTAAATAACTAATCCGCTTATCATACGAATTTTCGTGACAATAACGCTCCAAAGCCATCAAATCAGGGCATACACCACATCCGATAGATAACACATGATAATTGTCGATCTGCTGCAAAGCCTCACTTTTTCTCATTAAATACAATATTTCAGATGCATATTTTACTGTATAGTAACAAACATAAAAATCAATCATCTTATCACATTCATAGTCCTTCCGCCCATAAGGATATGAACTTGGATAATGTACCTCTTTTAAACACTGCTTACAATTACCTTCTGGAGTTCCTGGGCAACATAAATGATGATCGCATCTCGTACATTGTGTTTGCGTGTATTGCTGATGACAATATTTTATTATCTTCTTTATCAGCGACTTTTTCGTAAGGTTCTTTAGTTCTTCTTCTGTCAACATTGAATTATAATATTCATAATTCATACTACTCCCATTATCATTTCCACAATAGGGGCATATATCATATTCACGTTCTCTAAAGCCGGGAATTTGCTCATTCACAGTCCTGCGATATACTTTATGACAGGATTCACAAACAGCCAAAGAATGAGCTTCCTCATATTCGGTCAATTTATTATTTTCATTGTATGCCAACATTATTTTATATTTCCCATCTCCTCGCCCAATTATCTTTTAGTTTTTTCAAATCCCTCAATAAAATAAATTATTATTATTTGTTCTTTGAGCTATATTTCTTACTTTTTCTTTGATTTCCATTTTTATCTTTCGTAACATTGCTCCTACGGGCTTTCTCAATCTGTACTGCTTCAAAAATTTCTTTCGATATAATCGCTGGATTATTATCGGATGCTAAATAATGAACTTCACTATTTCCGGTTTTCAAAAGGCGAACATTCCCTGTGTATTTTTCATTGCTCAACATGACATCAATAGTTCTCTTACACCATTTCTCTTTTCCAGTAGGTGAAACTATCTTACGCCTTTCCAATTCCCGAATAATACCTATTACACTCTGCCCTTGAAGATATAGATCATATATCAGCCTTACGTGTTCTGCTGTCTCCTCATCAATAATTAACTTGCCTTCCGCATCATGTTCATAACCATAACATTTTCTATCATATAATTTTGATGTCCCAGATGCTGCCCGCTGTTTTATACCCCACTTTATGTTTTCGCTACGAGATTCGTTTTCTGCCTGCGCTATACATTCAATAATTGAAATCATAAGAGTACTATCGGTATTCGCAGTATCAAGTTCTTCCTGTTCAAATATGACACGAACACCAAGCAATTTCAACCGATTCAATGCATCTAAAATTTCAACGGTATCCCGCCCAAAGCGACTTATACTTTTGGTGAGAATACTATCCAGTTTATTTGATCCACAATCGTTCAGCATACGGGTAAACTCTTTACGCGAAGAACCGGTTTTACTTGTCGCAATATCCATGTAGACATCCACAAGCAGCCACTGTGGCGTTGAAGCAGTTATTCTTGTCAAATGTGATACTTGCGCCGTGAGACTTTTTAACTGTTCCGAACTATTTGTGCTAACACGGCAGTAAATACCTACTCGTTTATCCCGCTTCGGAGGTACGGGCGGTATAATATGTACTTTAGGATTATTGACCATGTGCGTCTCCTTCTAAAAAGCCATGCCCTCTAGACTATTTATCATTATCCCAATAATTTCATATGTTTTTTAGTCTATTATTACCTGTTTTAATCTTCCTGTCAACTCGACCTGAAAATATCCAACCTATCTACTCAACCTACCCATTTTGCAAACTGTCAACTCAACCCTCCGTCATTTTTTTATGTAGATATGTTTCCTCTGACAGCAAACTTCTTATTTTTCGGTCGTGTTGCCCTGTGTCCAAAATCTACTCCTTCTCAGGAATCCCTTGTTTTCAAGCCTTTTTCTTACATCTACTTCTCGACTTTTGACATCAACACGACACACTCAACGGTACTTTCGTTGTCCCAACAAAGTTCCTGTGTCTCCCTGTCTCCAAAATACACTGGAAAACGGAACTTTATGTGCTTCAGGAATCTGCCATCTGGCTGCTCCTGCTCGTAAATGTCCACCTGTTCCACAAAGCTGTTAAGAAATTCTTTCTTCTCCAGGTCGGTGAACTTATCATATAGTTTATCAAAATATAAAAGAAATTGATAGACGTTTTCTTCTGATATTTTCTGTTGCCGGATATTCAGCAGGCGATTCTTAACTTCTTCTATACTGTTCTCCACGCCTTCAATTTCATCATACAGACGATATAAGCGTGTCTCCATATCCTGATATTTCTTTTCATAAAATTTATCCATGATGTCCAGGCTATCCATCTGCTGTCCAAGCCTTGCTTTTGCTCCGGTCAACTGCCTGTACTGTTTTTCCAGTCTTTCAATCTCTTTTTCTATTTCTTCTGTGTCTATTCTTGAACCGATTTTATTCAGAATTGCTTCTTCAAATTTAGGATTCTTCACCAGTTTCCGAATAACTTCTTCCACTGCATTGTTAATCTTCTCTTCGCTCCATTGTTTACGATATCCACATTTATGACCATCTACCAGGCGACGATGTTTACACGCATAATAGAAATAATCCTTATATAAGGTTCCGTCTTTCTTTTTCTTTCGATTCACGTTCCCATACATACCGCTTCCACATAACGGGCATCTCAATATTCCGGATAAAATATGCTCATGATCGAGACTATGTGTCTTTTCATATTTCACACCTGTTTTTTCCCGTTTTTGATGTGCCAGTTCCCAGTCTGTTTCTGAAACAATCCCTTCATGGATACCATCGTGCAGCATATAATTTTCCTGCTTTACAATACGGTATTCATTTCTTGTACCAGATACTTTCTCGTTCTTTCTTCGTCCATAAGCCAGCTTTCCACAGTATACCGGATTATCCAGAACGCCTTTTATAAATGAAGCGGCAAATGCGTCCAGTGTATTATTCTGTCGTTTTTTCTTTTTATATCCATGCTGGTTCAGCCATGCAGCAATCGCAGAGATTCCCATATTGGTATGAATAAATTTATCATAGATCAGACGAATAATCTCTGCTTCGTCTTCTGCGATCTGCAATTCTCCATTTACCAGCTCATAGCCATATGGAGCAAACCCACCGTTCCATTTTCCTTCCCTTGCTTTCTGCTTACGTCCTTCCATTGTCTGAACAAGGATATTCTCCCGTTCGATCTCTGCTACTGCAGATAAAACAGAAATCATCAGCTTTCCGCTATCTTTTGAGCTGTCAATTCCATCTTCTACACAGATCAGATTCACTCCAAAATCCTGCATCCTCTGCAAAGAATTTAAAACATCTGCCGCATTACGACCGAATCTGGAAAGCTTGAACACCAGTACAAACTGAACCTCATCTGTTCCATTCTCAATATTATCCAACATTCTCTGAAATTCCGGTCTGCCCTCTACGCTTTTTCCAGATTTACCTTCGTCTGAATACTCATTTACGATTTCCATATTCTGAAATTCCGCATATCTCTTGAGTTTTTCTTTCTGAGCATCCAGACTGTAGCCATCTACCTGCATGGTTGTGGATACTCTGGTATATATATCGCATTTAATCTTTTTATTCTTCATAATCTTCCTCGCAGTATAACTCCGTTTTATTGTCCCAACTTTATTTTAGTACTTGTCCCAACTATTTTCAATACTTATTTTCTTATTGACTCATTTCTTTGTCAATCCTATAATTAATACAAAAAATCCTCTAAGACAATAGGTGTTTCACTATCTCTTAGAGGATTTTTCTTTAATTTAAATGGTATCTGGTAATATTCTTCCAATTTTTCGGGAAACCCATTTTATTCAATAATTCAACTTCGCTTATATGCTCTACCTCTCTGTTTACTCGGTCAATCTCCTTTATGAGCTTTCTTTTAAATTCCAAAAAATCTTTTCCCGGTAATAGATATCTAAAAGCAATCACCACAGCAAACAGATCCTGTTTTCCTTTTTCATACTGATTACCGCTCTGTGGTAATGAAAGTTTTTTATGAAGCGGTGTACCGCAATAGCATCTACTGTTCTGTATGTAAACAGTCGTTCCCCATGGGCACATACATTCCTATATTTCGTGAGAACAGATAGAAACTGCTCCATCTGATGCTGATTCAAAGGTTCAAAGTTTTTTGATACTTTTGATTTTAAAGATTGAGGAAATACTCGGAACATTTTTGATAAGTTTCCAAACGTAAGTACATTTGCCAAAACCCATAATGGAATTTCACCATATGTCTTGCGGTAATAGTTGATATATGTATAATCTGTGGTCGTTGCTGCCCGTTTCAAGGTCGCTATCAACTTTACGATTGTTGCATGATTTCTTTTTGTATTATTATAATTATTAGCATCCAGGTACTGCTTCTGCTCTGCTCCATACATTTCAGTAAAATAGTATGACATCAAAGAACGCATCTGTCGCTCAATCTGCAGTAAATATTTAAAGAACAACTCTCTAAGCTCTGCATCAAACTTATACAGACTGACTATTTCTTCAAAACTTGTTCCTGCTTTATATTTCTTTGTATTCGATATTCTAAAAAGATGTTTATATCCTCCCATAAGAGGAAAATATCCTATTTGCCGTAACATCTCTTCCGCATATTCTCTGTCTTTTATTCTTATTCCCTTTTCATCACTGATCCAGGAAACCTGGTCACTAAAAGAAGAGAATTTTTTCGGTGTCTGCATCTCATTTCTCCTTAAAACAAAAGAAGGAGAGACCCGCAGGCTCTCCCCCGCCTGTAGGCTTCGCAAGTTTCTACAGAACGATCACTGAGCTTAGTATACGTCATTTTAAATGTCCTGTCAATACGCCAAAACATTCTCTGTCATATCAGCTCAAAATTATTCTATGCTATTTTTCTCCAAATTATCATTCTTTTTTATCAGCTTTTAAAATTTATTTGATTTAAAAATACATAAAAAAAGCGACAGTCCGATTTACATTTTGTATTTCAGAAAACTGCCGCTTCTTTTTCTTCCTTATTCTGTTTTTCTTCCTCCAACTCCCGGAGGACTTCATCGCCGTACTTATCAATCATCCGTACCAGAAAATCAATGCACCGCTCAAATTCAATATTCTGTTGCATAAGCTCCTCACGTTATTCTTTGATCTGAGCTTATTTTACAGAACCTGCCTGAAAACCATATTGAATAGAAATTGATTTTAAATTGACACAATCAATTTAAAAATATCCGCATTTTCTTGAATCGAATATATGTTCGCATTATGATAGATATACTTAATCTTAACTACGAAAGGGGAATTTCTATTGAATCGATGCGATTTTTCTTCTATTAGCACTTGCTTAAAAAATCATATCAGCGAAAGTAATCAAATGAGTCAGCCTGATTTTTTATACGAATTATTTGAAGATTTTATGGATGATCCGGCAAATCAGGATTTTTCAATGGACAACGGTCTGGTTTGCCGTTGGCTGACCGGTCAAGCAAAGATCAGTCCTAAAATATCTGCCTACTATTCCAAACCCAGCAATCAGAAAAAGCTGGTAGAAACCATTCACCAGAATCTGCTTCCATTGATGTCTGACTGCAATATGGCTATGCAGGATATATACACATTATTTATACAAGATGACACCATTTACATTCGATATCCGCAATATCACCGGAATATCCATGCTCAACCAGGAAGTGATCCAGAGAGACCACATGTAATTGGCAAGATGTGAAGGTGGGGCATTTTTGAGATAGTTGCAACGTAAAATAAGTTTGGGCATCTGTCCTTCTTACAGTACCTCTTATTGATAAAATTGTGAAACAACTGTATCTATCAAGTCATCATAAGTAACAATTTCCACATCTGTATAATCAGCCTTAATTTCTACCCATTCATCACATTCAAAATCATTTCTTCGTCCTACTACTAAATATCTTTTTGGTTTGTATACTTTAAATCCGTATTTCTCCTCAAACCACTTTCTGTTATTAGGATCCTCAAAATAACTTCTATATACTCTTGTCTGTGCAATGTATGAATTAATTTCTGCACTGAATTGTTCACGATTATTCCGTCCAACCACAGTATTTCCCTTAACTTTTGGTAATTTGAACTCTACAATATCCGCATATCCATTTGCTCTCACAACAAAAAAATCTGGAATAATTTCGTCTTTTTCCTCACTCTGCCAATCACACTTAACTTGAGAATGTACTCCTGTTCCCATAAATCCCATATTTAGAATAAAATGATTTTCTCGTTGTGCTAAAAAGGAAGTAATATTCGGTTCGGAATTCTCAGAGTCACCAAACAACTCAATAAACCTATTAATTTTCGGTAACTTATCATATTTAAAATCCGCTGGTTCAGGATACTGATAAAAGAGATCTGCCTGCCATAATCTGTCATATACTTCCAAACTAAATCCTATTTCATCCACTTCCCCTTCTGTTGGCTCGTTGTAATGACAAGGGATAAAATCAATCCATTTAATAATTCTAGTTTTTAAATCATCATCCTTTGCATCAAAAAACATTCCATTAATTAATCTCACAAAATGACCCTCAACAATATCCAATCCTTGTGAATTAAAACTTACCATGCTATTTTGTGCAGCAAAATTCCATTTCAAATCAACCAACTTATCTAAACCAGCATTTGTCGGAATCATTAAGTCTTCATATATATCAGAATGTAATGGAAATGAAATTTTGCTTGTCCCATCAAAGGTAAACCCAATAATCTTTTCAATAACCTGCTTTGAAGTTAAATCTTCTTTTGTGAAATCACGCACTACAATCATTCTTTCCGACTTTTCCACGATATCTTTTACATATGGATTACCACAATACTCTATGGCTATAAATGTTTTACTAAAATAAACTGCCATACTTTCAGGATTGAGAATAAAACAATTCACATCCTTATAATCAATATTGTTATCTTTAATATACTTGTACATTCTTCCCCAATAAACTTGAGAAATTGCTGTTAGCACTTCTGAAACTAATTCTCCATAACACTCAATATTATTATCAGACATAATAACCTCCGCAATATTCAAATCAATATATGTCCTATTTTACCATAGCATCAAAAGAATTTCATTATACCTCCAGTTCCTGTTCCATCCTCTTTGCTATTTTCATAAAATAATCCCTGTCCTCAATAAAATGCATATCTCCAACCGCATCGCAATCATTCAAGACATGTAAAACACTTGTAACCTGAGCATTGCTGTTCTGATTATCTACCAATGTTTTTACTACCTTCACAAATTTTTCCTTATCATTCTTATATGTAGCAAGCATCATCTCCAAGTCTTCTATGGTCATGATATAACATCTGTTGTCATCAACAAATATCTCTGGTATCGAAGACATCACTATTTGTGTATTGGTCATACTCTCATACAACAGAAAAATTTTAATAACCGGCTTTTGTCCTGAGTATTCCTTTTCAGACATTTTAAGTTGTTCATGTGCTTCTAAAATATTTCTTTTGTAAAATGTATCAATCTGTTGAACATCTGGTGCCTGCTGCTTTGCCTTTATTCCAAGCAGTCCTGATTTCAATTCAAACAAGAATACCGCATCCTCAAATTCTACAAAGAAATCCGCACTCTTTTTATCTTGCTCTGGAATTTTGCACCACACATCCTCTGACATATAATTCTCAGCCAGTTCCATAAAATATTCTTCGAACATTGTTCCAAAAGCATTAATAAACCCGGTTCCCTTACCATTCTTATAATAATAATCCCGAATTAACCAATATAAACCATCCGCAAAGAGCATCTGTACCAAATACATACTGACCATAATCGGCTCTTTGTTCTTTTGAGTAATCACAAAAGGTTTGCTATAAAACAATTGTTTCTGTATTGGAGACTTCCTTACATCATCATATGTAACAGAATAATAATAAATAATTTTCTCCAAATTCTCTTTAGTGAGTATGCTGTTTGCCCCGTGATTATATAAATCATCCTCTGCCCCTAACGGATCGGGACGCTCACTACATAGCCACAACAAATAAAGTACATTGGTCAGAAACTCGTCTGCACTCATACCAAACAATTCTTCTGTAATTTCATTTATATCTACAATCTCATCCCTGCTAATTTTACTTGAGCCAAGCAAAATATGATAATTACGGCTAAAGCTCTGGTATGTCCAAGCCAAATTCTGATACTTAAACTGTTCATATGTCATACCCATCATAAACTTAAATATATCCGGCAATTTTGCATCTTTGATATATTCGCTATTGGAATGTTCATTCTCATATCCTCTATACAAATTTACCACCGTACCAGCTTTTTCTCTTTCCATGATTTCTTTTCTGTAATCATTTGCATTAACAATTGAGACATACGCCATGTCTTGAATATCCCACGCCGACAACATCACCTGCACCTGCCGATGTATAAATCCATGCAAGATAGCATTCAACGGAAATGTGATACTACACCTTAATTCACCTTCTGACTTATTTTGCTGTTTCTTATATAGTTCGATTGATATTTCTGAGAAAAAATAGATAAAATCTCTTGTCGCATAATTCTTAATAAAACTCACGAAATCTTTCAACCAGCATCCACCTTTCCTTTGCTCATAAGCTATTGAATCTTTCCCCAAACTCTCTCATTAAGATATATTTTTTCTTCTTCCATACAGATAACATTCCACTTTAACAAGTTTGCAATATTTTTGTCTATTCTCTCCATGACAAATTCTTCTAATTGACCATCGTCCTTCATTTTATTAATTTCTGCTTTCACTTGTTCAACAGTAAATCCTATCTCATAAGCATTTCGTCTATGAAGAACCGATACTATTACTGCACAATTAAAATCTAATTCCTTTTTTGTAATAGCTCCTACACAAAAAATAGAAATAATTACTAATTGTACATATTGAAAAAAGGCTTCCGGTTTATTCAAAGATGCCACAAAATCTGCAAGTGCAATTAATACGCTTCTTAAATCCAACCTAATGTTTCCCATTTTGTATGAAGATGACTCTTTTCCAAGAAAAATCATCTCTCTCTTTGAATTATCTGGAATAATTTCTAAGTAATTATCCATTATCATTTTTCCAAATTCAGGATTTAAACCTTGCTCTATTGAAAAGTTCTCTAAACATTCTCTTATTTCACAATCCAATTGTCTGGCTTCCGTTCTGTTCATCTCTTCTCTACCTCCGTTCTCTTTCTTCTGTTCGAATAATCTTAGCCAATTTTCCTCTCTCTTTTTTCAGAATTAACTGTGTACGATATTCGTCATATGCATCCAAAAATCCACTGTATAAATGATTTCCATCCACTGTGTCAAAATCATACTTATCATCATTGGCAATAGCAAACAAATGACTTATCCTATCTTTGGGAAGAGGATGTGTATCCGTTGTTATCCTTTTATTATACAGCACCCTGTCTGTGTAATAAAACAAATCAAAAAACTGCATGTACATAACTGGTGCAAGATAAGTATAGTCTTCTATAATTCTTTTCTGCTCTTCCAGCCTGCTTTGGTCAATAATAATCTTTAAAACAATATCATATGCCACTGCATCTGCTTCAAATTCTTCCTTCCGTCTGTCTGAGAATTTTCTTCCTATACTAGCAAAATATGAATGTGCAACTTCATGTGCCAAACTAAATATGACCACTGTCCAATAGCATGATGATGCCAGATTCATAATCTGTGCATCCCCCTGCATAATCTGTAACAATGCTTCATTTGATTTCTCATTCGGAATATCACCCAATATACTCACATCATTCATTATAAATAAAAGATACAAAAAACAATTTCCATATATCTCTGGGTCATCAAATTCTTTCGACCATTTTAAAATCACTAGGAAAAAGGACATCACGGATGATTCAAATAATTCATCAATATGTACAAACTGTTCTCTTCCCTCATCCAAGAAAATATAGCTGTTCACAGAGTGCTGATAACGGTTGCTTAGTTCTATTCCCTTACCATGATAACCATATTCCTTTTCAAGATAATCTTTTACAATCTGAAACATCTGATTAAGGTTATACTTCTGACTATTCTCTCGCAACTGCTCTTCTGTTAATCCGGATTCCTGATAATATCTCATCATCCTCTCAATTCCTTTTTCTTCATCCTTAACAGACTCGCCCCCAAAGCGTAGAATTTCATAATCATCTGGCGGTAAAAAGAATTTTGCTCTAATATCTTCTGACATATGTCTTACCCTCCGTTATAAATATCGGCCTCTTTCAAGTATATATTTATCATAGCACAGCTCTTTTATTTCGCCAATTATCTAGCATAATTTGTTCATTCTGAAAACGGTATGCATCCTCAAAAGTTACAGCACCATTAATTCTTTTTACTTCATCCGTACACTTTGCCTGTAGCTTCTTTAATGCTTCTTCATCCACTCCATGACTATATGCAATCACATGGGACAGCTTTGAGGTTTCCACCGCCAGCTTATACATTGCACGAGCCATTCGGTTCTCGCTATCTGGTGTGGTGCTAGAATATAAATAGTACAAGTCAAAATGAGAATCCCTAATTACAAATTTTATGGTACTATGTAGTTACCGCACTGAAGGAGGACCTCATTATGGCAAAGCACTATGACAAACAATTTAAATTGAATGCAATCCGGTATTATCATGATCACAGAGAATTAGGATTGCAGGGTTGTGCTTCAAACTTAGGAATCAGTCATCAGACACTGTCTCGCTGGCAGAAAGAACTGCGTGATACCAGAGACATTGAGAGCCGTGGTTCTGGCAACTATGCTTCTGATGAAGCAAAGGAAATTGCACGTTTAAAGCGTGAACTACGTGATGCGCAGGATGCACTTGATGTATAAAAAAAGCCATCAACATTCTGGGAAAATGACGGAAGCCATTTACCTCGAAGTTACTGAGAAGGCAGAAGCAGCCCACAAGGCTAAACGCCGTGTTTCTGTCTCCGGAATGTTGAAAATACTTGGCGTTTCACGTTCTGGCTATCGCGCATGGCTGAAACATGTTCCTTCCAATGCTGAAAAGCGTCGGGAATCAGTAAAAGCCAAAATCAAGGATATTTACGATAAATCTAAACAGAATTACGGTGCTCCCAAAATCACACAAGTGTTACGCGCAAAACAGGAGAAACTATTTCCGAGCGTACTGTTGGGCAGTACATGAAACAAATGGGCATTAAGGCTCAGTGGGTAAAGCCGTGGACAATCACCACAAGAGACTCCGATTTCAGTAGCAAACTTCAAAACATCCTTGATGAACAATTTAATCCAGAACGGCCAAATGCAGTTTGGTGTTCAGACATTACCTATATCTGGACGATAGATGGCTTCGTCTATTTGACCAGTATTATGGATTTATATTCCAGGAAAATCATTGCCTGGACATTGTCAAATACATTGGAAGTGTCCTGCGTGATTGAAACAATAAACAAAGCCAAGGCAAAACGAAAAATTGAAGAACCATTGATTATGCATTCCGATCGCGGCGTACAGTATGTTTCAAAGGAATACAAACGTGTCACTGCAAACATGCAGTGCAGTTATTCTAAAAAGGCTTATCCATGGGATAATGCCTGCATTGAATCATTTCATTCACTGATCAAGCGTGAATGGCTGAATCGCTTCAAAATCCGCGACTATAATCATGTATATAGATTGGTATTCGAATACCTGGAGGCATTCTATAACACCAAGCGAATCCATAGTCATTGCGATTACATGTCACCAAATGACTCCGAAGAACTATACCGTAGATTGCAACAGAACGAATAGCCAATGGCAAGTTAAGATGGGGAAAACCTCATTTTAACTTTCCATACATGGATAACTATAACTACTACAAAGGTATGAATGGAATCATTCAGGAACTGACGGGGCTGTTAAAGACAAAAAACATTGGAACCGACTCTGACCGGGCATTATTACTAGATTTTCAGGCAACTCTTGAAACCAAACCTGAAAAAGCAATAAAACTGGAAAAGGATGCACTTGCCCAGATAGAAAATATCACTGCCGACAATGCTCGCCTTGTTTCCAACCTTCATGCCAATCTC
Source organism: Ruminococcus sp. AM22-13 (assembly GCF_003471165.1). GTDB lineage: Bacteria > Bacillota > Clostridia > Lachnospirales > Lachnospiraceae > Blautia_A. The sequence continues at coordinate 23,377 of NZ_QRIL01000005.1, forward strand.
GGTGGACTTTACCGTATGAACGGTCATCCCGATCTTGCAAGAGAACACATGGAAAAAAGTATCTCACTGCTTGACCAATTTAACCTGCTTCATATAAATGACAGCATACCTCAGATTGCCAATTATGCAATGTTCCTGACAGAACAGCAGGAACCCGAAAGAGGCATCTCTGAATTGCAAAAATTATCCGGCATCATCAAGGAATACCATTCCGATGACTGTCTGGATTATGCCAAAGTACAGGAAACCCTTGGAACCATTTATCTGATGACTGCCAATCTTCCGCAAGCCAAAACACATTTTAAAAGAGCTTTCAAAATATATGAAAAGATCTGGGCTGATGAACCAGAAATGATTGAAGCAAAATATCAGGAAATTCAGGAGTTATATCCACAGATTGGATTTTGCATTGGAAAAAATCTATCCGGTCTTTTAACAAAATAAGCATAATTTACGGCGGGCAACTTGCCCGCCGTTATATTCAGCTATTCGTCAAATAAATATATGCATCTTCCAAAGTGATATCATTATCTAGGACACAATTCTCATTTGGCTTTCCTTTGCTTAATACTTTCATATGAATTCCATTTTCTACATACTGCTTAGATGATATAGAATAATTGGCTTCTAACAAACGGGCTTCTTCTGCATTTTGTACCGTACAATTCCAAACACAGCCCTTTGCATTTTCCAGCAATCCACTCACGCTTCCGGAATATAAAAAACTTCCTTTTTTCATAATGGCAAGCTGTGTACAGGTTGCTGCTAAATCTTCTACTACATGAGTGGAAAACAGCACCGTTCTATCCTTTGAAAAATCAACCAGAAGATTGCGGATCCTGATTCTTTCTTCCGGATCTAACCCAGTTGTTGGTTCGTCAATAATCAAAAAATCCGGATTATTAAGAAGTGCCTGTATGAGTCCGACACGTCTCTTCATACCACCAGATAATTGTCGCATTTTTTTATTCTGATGCTCTGTAAGAGAAGTCTTTTCCAGATAATAGGTAATTCTTTGTTCGAGGTCATTTCTGGATACTCCTGACAGTCCCCCCATATATACAAGACATTCTTTCACCGTAAGATTCGGATATAAGTCGATTTCCTGTGGAAGATAACCAATCTTTTTCTGTATTTTCTCATAATTTCCCTCGTTATACAGAATTCCATCAAGGGAAACCATTCCTTCCGTTTGTTTTAAAACAGTTGTAAGAACCCTCATCAAAGTGGTTTTTCCAGCACCATTCTCACCCAAAAGTCCGTAAATTCCCTTAGGTATTTCAAGAGATGCCTTATTTACTGCAACTACACCATTTTTAAATCTAACTGTTAAATCATTTATTCTAATACTCATAATCTATCCTCTTTTCTTTAAAGCCATTGGTAATACTGCAAATAAAAACAGCCCCGCTATAAAAGACACAAGCGTTCCATAAATCCAACTCTCGGACATTAATTGAGTAGGTTCACAAAAGCTGAAAGAAAACAATCCCAGATTTCCGAAAAATGAACTTCCCGCTTTTGATATAAGTCCAATGACAATTCCAAATAAACATCCAATACCTGCCCACATATTTCGAAGCAATGTACACAAAATCACAGTGCATATGCTCCAAAACCAGATAGTTCCAAACATTGCAATGAAATATAAAAGAAATATCTGAATACCCGAAATGCCTTCGTTTACACTGCCCGGTTTTTGCCAGAAAAACAAAACATATCCAACACAGGAAAGTATTAATAAATATAATATTTGAACGCACACTCTCTGTGATATTACTTTTAACTGCTTTTTTTGATCATACAAATGAAATACATCGGCACGCTTACTTTTTACTTCCATCAAATATGTGTCACTACAAAAAATAATTGTTAAAAATGCTATTGGAGACTGAATCGCTGAACCGATTTCTTCATAGTATATAATCGGATGAATAGCACACAATATCAGTATAAATGCACATGAATAAAAAATCTTATATAACGACAGGCAGTTTTTTAGTTCCGTTTTCAATGAACCCTCCTCCTTTTCCAGATTGTAACAGAAATACATACTAATATAACTGATGAAATTACAAGAATAATCTGATTTATGTTTGACATTTTGGCTACATGTGTTTCAAAAAATCTGCCAGGGAATCGCACCATAATAGAGAACGGTCTCATATAATAAATATCATTCTTCATGGTCAGCATATTTGAATATATAATGTGTAAAAACAAGATTGGTGCTGCCGGAAGCGGATTTTTAAATATTAATGCTGTAATTGTATAGACACAACATATCATCAAAAGATTCGGAACAATATAGATCAGAGAATTCACGCAAAAATCAATTGGTGTTACTGGAAAGCCCGATTCTAAAGACGTTTTCAAACACAGCATAAAGAATATAACATTCAAAATCACTAATACTCCCAGCATACTAATGAATCCGCTTATTACTTTCCCACATATATATTGGATTGCCGTAACAGGCTTTGTATGTAATAATTCATAGGTACTTTTTCGTGTATCCTGAATAAATAAAAATGATAGCAAGACTGTTGCAAAAAAGGCCATATGCAATCCTGCAAAATCCGTAAATTTTTTGGCAAAGTACCAGGAAAAAGAATGTTCGGATAATTTCCGCTCGATATAATGATTGATTTCTTCTGCTGTCCCCTTATGAATTTCAAGGTCCTCATAAGCATATATTGCATTATAATAGCCATATTGGGATTCCAAAAACTCAGAAGCAGTCTTTACATCCATATTCTGAATTTCTTTCATTACATGATCTGCTTCCTGCCTGCTAAATCCAAAACCATTTTTGGAGGTGTCCATTAACGTCTCTTTGATCGTATCTTCCCACTCCCTTCTTCTTTCTTTATCATCAGATGTGGGAATGTACCCATCCATGACATCAGCATCTTCCAATGCTACGTCATTTTGTGTGATCTGTTCATTCTGTTTGATATAATGAATTTGCAAATACGATGACAGACATTGATACATACTGGCAACTATAATAATCAAGCCAATCCACAAAACAGGGTTCTTTAAATAATCAAGTATACTTCTTTTTATGATTGTTTTCATTGTATCTCTTCCTTTCTTTATTTCTTTAACAACATCATACAAATCAATTCTCAATAAATTCACAATAAAAAAGACTAAAACCACTTTATTTGTGATTTCAGCCTTATAAAGTATTTTTATTCAGCTTTGAAAAGAGCTTCTACATGAGCACCGCCTTGTCTGGCATTATATATTTTCAAATTTCCTCCATGCTTTTCACAGAAAATACGAGAAATATACATACCAAGGCCAAAATGCTTTAAATCATCTTGTGGATTCTTATGATAAAATGGTTCTGTTACTTTTTCCTCAGTATCCACAAATCCTATTCCATCATCTTCAACAGAAATTATAAGAAAACCATCCTTTTTCTTTATCTGCAAAACAATACTTTTTTGTGCATATCGAACCGCATTTTCCAGTAAGTTGTCTGCCACTTCCATGACAAGTTCCTCATCCACTTTCACAATGTTTTGTTCCTGCACTCTTTCTACCTTACATAATTTACTTTCCTTCTTGGACAGCATGGCAGCTTCTGCCTCAATCTTTTTTGCCAGTTCCGATAATTCTATCTCTGAGCATTGCAGTTCCCTCTGTTCTAAATGGGACATTTTTCTCATGTTTTCCGTGAAATGCTCTATACGGTCAATCTGATACATGCCTGTTTGTAAGATATCAATAACATCCTCTGTTTTTATACTCTCAGCAGAAACAAACTCTAAGAGCATTTCCTGATACCCACGCAATATGGAAAGTGGAGAACGTATATCATGTGCAATTGCATTCCGCAAAGCCTTCTCGTCATCAATCATTCGCCACATCTTTCTATTGTTATCTGCTAAAGCACTTCGCATCATTTCAAATTCTTTACACAAAGTTCCCATCTCATCTTTATTTTCATAGGACACATGAAAATCCAGTTCATTATCTGCAATCATTTGTGAGGCATCTTTTAGTTCCTGTAGAGGTGTCTTTAACTTATTTTTATAAAAAAAGAATACCGCAGCAACACTCCCAACAATCGAAAAAATAAGTACCGAATATGTTTCCATAAAGTCACACATTTCCGAAAAATGATAGTCCAAACGATTCATCTGCGATTGATTAGGTCTTGATATCTCAATCTCGTATTTCTTTCCATATTGCTGAAACACGTCCGTATAATCTGCATAATCAATATATTTTTCCCATATTTTATTCTGCATATTTCTTGCAAAATGAACTGTAAATCCAGATAACAGAAATGCTGCCGTTAAGCTAATCACAAAATAAAGCAGAATTGTTTTTTTCAGTGACAAGTTTCTTATTTTTTCCATCGGTATCCAATCCCCCATACAGTTTCTATGTATTCTTTTTCTGAATAATCCGCTATTTTTTTCCTTATACGCCGTACTAATTCCGTTATCGTTCTACTGTCCCCTTCCGCATCATATCCACAGACTTGTGCATATATACGTTCTTTATCAAACACCTGCCCTGGATGCATGGATAAGAATTCAATAATCTGATATTCAATTTTTGTGAACTCTATCCTGTGTCCAGCTATAGCTACTATTTTTTCAGAATAATCAATCAGCATTTCATCCATGAAACGGTATTCCGTTTTTTGTTGATGCCTTTCTTCTCTCTTTATGTTTGTGACAATCCTTGCTTCCAACTCCCGAAGACTAAATGGTTTCGTAATATAATCATCCCCACCCGAAAGCAACCCATTAATTTTATCATCTTCATCAACTCTTGCTGTTAGAAACAAAATCGGACATAACACTTTACTGCGTATCAGACGACATACTTCAATCCCATCCATACGTGGCATGTTGATATCCAATAAAATAATATCCGGTTTCATTTTTATTTTATTTAATGCTTCCATTCCATCTGTAGCCGTAATGGTTTCATATTGTTTCATATTAAAATAACTACAAAGCATTTTCACCAATTCTTTATCATCATCGACAACTAAAATCTTGTAGTTCATCCAAACCACCTCCAGTATCCATATTATACGATAAAAAACAATGAAATCACAACAAGAGTACATGAAGAACGTACGCATAATATATCTTTTTTCTCAATTCCTGCTCAATTTCCACTCAATGTCTTTTACCTCCGATTTTCGTATGCTTATCTCACAGCAAAGCAGTACCACACCGGTATGACCTGCTGAATCAATCAATACGAAAACGGAGGTATTTTTTATGCGAGAACTCAGAAACACAAAAATCATTGCTGTAGATGTACCTGAAAAGGAGGGGATAAACCATGCAGAACAATATCCGCAACACAAACCTGCCATCTTATATGATGTTTCCCCGTTTCCTTCTGGACATGGAAATAAACGAAACTGCCAAAATGCTTTATATTATCCTGCTCGACCGGGCAAGGCTTTCCCAGAAAAATGAGGGCTGGTCAGATACAGATGGTCATGTGTTCATTTACTTTACGATTGAAGCGCTGGCAGAAGTTCTCCACAAAAGCCAGATGACGGTTAAAACTGCTCTGGCAGTACTGGAAAACAGGAACTTATCTTCCGAAAACGGCAGGGACCCGGACAACCCAATCGGATTTATGTAAAACTTCCAAAAGAAACCATCCACTATACAGACAGATTTCTTTCCCTAAGACAGACAGAAAACTGTCTGGTAATAAGAAAGAGATAAAAAAGAACAATTTAGCAATAAGAGGGAGTAAGGAGCCACTCTCACCCTATGGAAAATTTCAAAATGTTTTTCTGTCAGAGAAAGAGCTGGAAGATATACAGCAGACAATCCCTGACTGGAAGGATTATATTGAACGCTTATCCGGTTATATGGCTTCTACCGGAAAGCAATATCAGAACCACGCAGCTACCATCATCAGTTGGGCAAAAAGAAGTAATTCATGATTGGATGAATCATTTTAATCCAATACTGAATAAATACAACACCGTTAAAAAGAAACTCAAAGCTAAAGTTACGGAACGGAAAAAACTGAATGTGCAAAAGGATAAAACCAGTATTTTGAATCCCATCCAGCATATAAAATTGAATCAGCAGCTTACAACCGTTACCGAAGAAATTGAAGAACTGAAATCAAGGAAAGAGCAGCTAATCTTCCAGGCACAATGCTCTACTGATAAAGATATGATAAATCTATCCAAGAAATATGACCAGATGAATAACAATCTTGATATTCTTGATTCTCAGGACATCTCCCTTAAAAAACAGCTCGAAAAAGACGCCGCTGCTTTCCGGGAAGAAAAATTTCGTCCTGATCCAGAACAATACACAGAATTGCTGGACACCAGAATCCAGATACGTCCTGATTTTCAGGATAAGCTGATAGAGCAACTCAAAGGTACTTTCGGTAAATATTATGACTATCACCGTCGTGATATTGCAGCCAATGAGGTGGATTATCTCAATGTAGAAGATCCTGATGTCTTCTCCCATCGTGCATGGGAACTGGAATATCAGAGGAAACGGGAAATACGGCGAAATCAGCCTGCTCGGACTAAGAAAAAATCATATGATATAGAATTGTAACCGTCTTTGAATAGATAATATGTTCTTACAAATCTCTTGTTCAAAAATGAGTTTTTTCAAAAAAGCGTATGGATCTAAAACTTCCATACGCCTTTTTATATTCCGTTCTTCAAATTGTCTAAAAGTTGACTAAAAATATATCACCGTTCATATGATGCAATAATTTCTTTGCTATCTGCTGTTTTATAATCAATTGTTCCCAAATTACCAATCAAGTCAAATGTCATATCTGCATTAACCTGCAATTGATCTTCAAGTTTGACTGCCGACGGCTCATCTTTTAGAAAAACTGTTAATCCATAAGGCTCTGTTTCAGACTGTATCTCTATACTGTCATATGAGTATCCCTCTGGATACTCTTGACCGCTTACAATATTTATAACATTTGAAGAATCTCCTACATAATCTGTCTTATACTGCGATAAATCAGGAATTTCGTACAGTTTTTCTTTTTTTCCGCACGCTGAAATCAACATGATTGATACGGCAACTAACATAATTGCAAGTACTTTTTTCTTCATAGAAACACCTCACGAAAGCTTTATTCAACACTTTTCGATTTGAGTAAAAGTCCAAGGGACTTTAATGTCCCTTATGCTTTTCTCTTTTCTTTCGCTGTTTCAGTTCAAACATTCGCTGCTCTTCTGCCTCTTTTTTCTTGAGGCTTTTCTCTTTGCGTTCCTGCTTGTTCTGTTCCTGCTGTAATTTCAACGCCTGTTGCGATTTTGTACCAATGCCTATTTCCAGCATCTGCTTCTTTGCTTCCCGCTGCATCCGTTTCGGATTTCTTTTGATATCCTTTACAACAGTTTCAACAACCGGACTGAATTTCAAACTGAAATAGCACTTTTGAATATATTCCTGTACTTCATAATCTTTTGGCTCTGCACCAAATGTTACCTTTGCCACAGATAGTTTGCCATCTTCGATGCGTTCAAAGATTCCCACCCAAAACGGCTCTTCAAAAAATACTGTCAGCTTTCCATTTACTTTGTCCATAAGAATCCCTCCTAAAATTGATTGAACAAAGAATGGACAACCCGGAGGGGCAGGTTACTTACCCTATTTATATAGGACGGCCGGGCTACCTACCGGCTCTGGCACATCAAAGATGTACGTTGCGTTTTTATCTTTGCTTTTATAATCAAGCCATATGGCACGATTAACTTAATTCTGAAACTTCTAAGTTACTTTTTATGCTAAATAGCGAAACCATCACCTTTTGAGAAAAGGTTTATACTCCACTTAGGGAGATATCATTTAACTCACCATTTAAAAATCAATATCGGTATACTTATTTTTCAACTTGTAAAATGCTATTATTACGCTTGTATAATATTGCATCATCCAATCATACCATATTTCTTTGCTATAATCGTTCTTTTGATCTGCACGATTATGGCGAATATTATAACCATTAACTATACCAAAAATCAACTTATCATGTTCATTTTTAGGAACTTCATACTCAGCATTTAAAGTATCTTTTACTTCTTCACGTTCACTTTCCAAAATATCGGCAAGAATATTAATAGCTTTCTTTTTCTGTTCCAAATTGGCATCAAAACGATAATACATTTCTGTGGCTGTTACTAATTGCTCATATACTGAATCGGGTAAATCAGACCCGTCATATTCTAACTGTTCACGCAACGCACCGTTAGGTATTTGCATTATAAATCCATTTGTCGGTTCAAGATAATATCCCTCTTTATATGCACGTAAGATATTATTAATTTGTTCAGCAAATTCTTCCTTTTGTGCTTCATTTTCAAACTGATCTGTTTCATAGTTATAAACACCAATATGGTCGTATAAAATCTCAATCACTGAAAACAATGTCTGCTCATCATATTCTTCAAGATATTGCCAAATTGGCCAAACCTCTTTATCCTGTAAGCATGTTGCAAAATACACTTCCGGTGATGGCAACAAACTTGGTGGTAAAATCTGCTCCGAATCCTGTGTATAAGGAATTTGCCTCCACACTCCTCTTGTAGCCACTTCAAAATACTCTTTATCACAAAAATATTGATATACCTGTCTGAAATACTGTAATAACTCATCAAAATCTATCTGTAGTTGCTTTGTAAGTAAACCATGTCTTTCTGCGTAATATTTTTTCATATTTTTCTGTTCTCCTTATGTCAACTAAAAATTGCCTTGTTCATTTTTAATACTATTTTCCATTAATCTAATCAAATCATCAATGAATGCATTACAGATTTCCCCAAAGTCATAAGCCTTATATTCGCAGGCAAATTGATTTGCAATTACATTTCTTAATTCATCAACTTTCCTCATTTCTGTCTGTTCAATCTAATAGTATTATTTTACCATATCACTTGTTTTTTTACCATCTTCAAAAGAGCAATAGCAAAAAAGCTGATCAAGAATCATAACCTTCCAATATTTTCTCGCTCTGCATCTGTTCCGTGTAAATAGATTGCTTTCCGGCACGTGAAAAAATTGTTTGTAGAAACGGTAAAAAGCTCCCGAAGGAGCTTTCCACACTTTAAATATAGACCAATTCTTTTAACACAATCTCTTCCGCTACATTCCGGATGTTATTTACAACTCCAACCCACGCCATCTGATCACGAGCTTTTAAATCCTCTGTAACGCCTTGCTTCTCCATCATCTGATGCACCAGAACTTCCATTCTCTCCTGCGCTTCATCATCCACAAGATTCAGATGTTCCACCAGTCTGTCTTCCAACATATACAGTGAATACATTGCCGGACAATGCTCTTTCAGATACGTTTTCCGCATTATTCCATATTTTCCATAATGCGGTTCTTCATCTGTACTGACAAGATTCGGATAGTAAATTCCGTCTGCTCCCAGTGTGTAGGTTCCACCCATTTTTTCAAATGTGCTTTTCATGTGTTATTCCTCCTTGAAATCAGCGATATCCTTAAATCATCGCAAAATATTTCAGGGCAGCCTTGATAGCATCTTCTTTCTCTTTCGGACACTGTGGCACTTTTGGATTTTCTGTCTTTGGCAGATTATAGTTCTCTCCTACTTCGATTCCACATTTCCTTTTGATTTGAGAAATATATAAATTTGAAACCTTCAAGCCAAATTCTTTCAGCACATAATCTTTGATTTCCTGATAGGTCGCTTTCGTCTCTGCACTGGTTGCATCCAGTTCATCCAGATCCAAGTCGATCTCTATCGTGTCATCTGGTTTCTGTTGGGACAAAAGAACAACCGTCTCTACATGGACGGTCATACCAAATTGATCAACTGGGCAGACCTTTTTAAGTTCATACCCTCTCCCGCATAAATACTTCAAATCCCTGGCCAGTGTAGCACTGTCACAACTTACATACACAATCCTCTCCGGGTTCATCTCTATCATTGTCTCCAGCAGAGTCTCATCGCATCCTTTTCTCGGCGGATCTACTACTATAACATCTGCATAAACGCCATTTTTCTTATATTCTCTCGGCAGTACTTCTTCCGCTTTGCCTACAAAGAATTCTGTATTCTCCAGCCCGTTAAGTTTCGCGTTCTCTTTTGCATTTTCAATTGCCGCCGGCACGATTTCTACGCCGCGGACGAATTTCGCTCTCTGTGCGAGGAACAGGGAAATCGTTCCAATTCCACAGTACAGATCCCAGACAGTTTCCTCTCCGTGAAGATCCGCATATTCCAGTGCTTTTGCATAGAGTTTCTGTGTCTGTCTCGGATTTACCTGATAAAATGACAGAGGAGAAATCTGATAAGAAATATCTCCGATCTTATCCGTAATATATTCCTGTCCCCAGAGCAGACGGATTTCTTCACCGAGGATTACATTGCTGCGTTTCTTATTCACATTAATCGTAATACTTGTCATTCCCGGAATTTCACGCAGAGATTCCACCAGAATATCCTCTTTCGTAAGTTTATTTCCGTTCAGAATCAGACAGACCATCACTTCTTTCGTAAAATACCCATAACGGATCAAAATATGTCTCACCAGTCCCTTGCCGGTTGCCTCATTATATGGCTCAATTCCATACTTTTCCATATGGCTGATCACACGGTCAAGTACCTCTTTATTCTCAGACACCCCCAGTGCACAGTCACGGTTTTCGATAATGTTATGAGTTCTTCCCGCATAGAAACCTGTGACGATCTTTCCTTCTTTATTTCTTCCTACAGGAAACTGTGCCTTGTTTCTGTAATGGAACAGCTCGTCCATTCCAATGATCGGCTCCATCGGAATATCGGTAAAGCCTCCGATTCTCTCCAGATGTCCTTTTACTTTATTTGTCTTAAATTCCAGTTGCTGATCATATGAAAGTGCCTGAAGCTGGCATCCGCCACACTGACGGGCAAATGCACATTTCGGCTCAACCCTGTAAGGTGATGGTTTCACTACCTCCATCAGACGGCCATATCCATAGTTTTTCTTTGCCTTAATAATCTTCGCTGTTACTGTATCCCCGATTACTGCGTCCTTGACAAAAACGGTGAAGCCATCGGCTTTTCCGATACCTTCACCGTCAATTCCGCAATCTTCTATCTCTAACGTAACAAGATCGTTCTTACGAAATTCCATAAAGATTACACCTCTTTAGTTCTTCTTAAATTTGAGTCAAAAAGTCTGTTAAATCCAAGCCAGTCTTTCTTTCCTTTATCTGCTGCAAAAATCTCTGTGATGGTTTCCATCCTTGCATCTGTATTATCTGCAAGATTCAGAGCTACCGCTTCTACCAGTGCAGGTTTCTTCGGTGAACCATATTCCAATTCTCCGTGATGAGCCAGAATACAGTGGATCAGCTCATTCTTAAGCACTTCCGGAAATTCCGGAATCTGACTTGCAAGGTCATGAATCATCTGTGCTCCGATATAAATATGTCCCAGAAGCTGGCCTTCATCTGTATAATCATTTAATGGAAAGGAAGATAACTCTTTCGTCTTTCCGATATCATGGAGAAGGGAAGCAGCGATCAATAAATCTCTGTTAATAACCGGATATGCCTTTGACATATAATCACAAAGTCTGGTCACTCCCAGCGTGTGTTCCATCAGACCACCGATAAATCCATGATGTACGGTTTTGGCTGCGGAATGTCCCTCAAATGCTTTGATAAATTCTTCGTCTTCCACAAATAATTTCTTCAGAAGCGCAGAAAGATAAACATTCTCCACACTGTCAATAAATGCTTTCAGCTGGCTGTACATATCGTCTGTGCTGTTCTCGCTTACCGGAAGATAATCTGCAGGATTATATTCATCCTCGGCTGCTTTACGTACACGCTTGATATTTAGCTGCATAGCACCTGCAAAACTGGTCACATCTCCCACAACATCAATGTAATCCAGTGCATCAAAATCATCAATTCCCAGAGAATTCGGATCCCATATCTTACCATCCATAACTCCGGTCTTATCCTGAAGAATAATATTTTCATATGGTTTTCCGTTCTTCGTTACAGCGGACTGTTTCTGCTTGCACAGATAAATTCCGTTGATTCTGTCTCCCTCATGTAATTCATTTAAAAAACGCATAAAATCTGCCTCTCTATCTATCCTATAATTTTCAGCAGTTCATTTCTGAGATCATTCCATTCACTTATCTGTGAATTCTCATACTCAACCAGACTCTCCTGAACTATTTCTCAGTAACTGCTATTTTGTAATCCTTTTCCATATAATTTCCATTGGAACTTTTCCGCAGGACCGTTACTGTAACCTTTTCTCCTGCTTTCTTTGTCTGCAGATATATATAATAGGACTGCATACTCTCTATTTCATTTCCATCAATCTTGCTGATGATATCACCGCACTGAATCCCGGCTTTCATTGCCGGTGAATCTGTTTCTGTGCGTTCCACATATAGTCCATGATTGATTTTCAGCTGGCTACACTGTGCCTGATTAATCTGTGTGCCATAAATTCCTGTGTATCTGACTTTCTCGTTATTAGCCAGTCTCTCTACCAGCGGAAGAATCTGTTCGGCGGAAAGTGCATGAATATTCGCTCCATCACTCTCACTTTCTTTCAGAATCATACCTGCCACATTTCCAGAAGTATCCAGAAGAATACCACTTCCGTCTTCACTTCCCTGCATGTCCGTAGCCAGTATTTCATATTCCGTATCAGCAGCCATCAGCTTCTCCGATATAGAAGTAACCATTCCATAAACGACCGCATCAACGTCACCTGCCGGGCTTCCGATTGCGATTACCATATCACTCTGCTTTGGACTGTCAATATCCGTCAGATCAGATACTACGATTTCCTCTCTCGTACTGTCATTAAGCTGGCTTTTCTTTACGGTTGCAACAGCCAGACCTGTATCCGCATCACCCTTACATAACTCACCGGAAACGGTAGAGCCATCTGCAAAAGTAATCTGCAATTCATGCAAGTTCTCCAGTTCTTCCTCATAGGTAAGGACATAAAACTGTGTATCTGTTTCCAGAAAAATCAGACCTTCCGAATCACCCTGCTGCATATAAGAATTATTCAGCAAATCCTCATCCTTGGAAATTCCACGAACAGTTACCAATGATTTCTGGGCTTCCTGGGAGATTTTTAACACCTCTTTATATGTATCTTCATAAAGAGCCAATGGACCTTTTTCTCTCTCCTGATATTCATCTGCCGTATCTTCACTCTCTACTGTCTGTTCTTCTGATACTGCTTCTGTTTTCTCCATTGTCTGTGTTTCTGTCAGTTCTATTTTCTGCTGTGCGTTCTCTTCTTTATCTGCCAGGACAGGGAACACTTCTGCAAATGTAACTGCTGCACATCCGCCAAAAAGAATTCCGCAGCCGGCAACTGCCAGCAGTCTGCATGCCATACTTCTTCGTTCTGTCGGTCGTTTCTTTATGGTTTCCTGCATAAACTGATATTCTTGTTTATTCTTATTTCTCTCAATGTCCTGCCTCATAAAATTCATTCTCCTGTTGCACTCCACTCAGGTCCAGTACACTAATAACATCTCCGATTGCTTCCATCTGTCAGGACTAACAAATCTACGTGTTATTTTACCAAAGAGATATGAATTTTTTATGAATATACTATAAGCAATTTTATATTATGATGTTAGGGGCAAAAAGTCTTTTGACCCTGATAAATGGCATAAAAAAACCTTGTATCAGTTAAGATACAAGGTTTCACATGCGGAAGATGGGACTTGAACCCACACGAGCGCAATGCTCACAAGATCCTTAGTCTTGCTCGTCTGCCAGTTCCGACACTTCCGCATATCGCATTTCATTTTTCTCTCATAAGTTTTACTTATTGTTGCGACAATTGGTACTATACCAAAAACTATATAAAGTGTCAATAGTTTTTTTGAATTTTTTTTATTTTTTTATAAAAACTATTATTTTTTACACTTTAAGGCGGTGTATCGGCGTGACGACAAGCTGAAAATGTTCCCATTTTTTTGGTTCCCATAAGTATCGTCATATCTTCATTTAGGAAACGAGGTAAGTACTAACCTATTTTTCACTTTTCATACTTACAAAAATCATATATAATAAGAACGGTATTTTAGCGATACCCAAAAAACGTCTAAAATACTCCCACTATTACAAATCACTGAAAACAGATATCCGTCTTTTTTCGGTCGTGTAAAAATAAAATGTTATAAAAAATCAGGAGATTTAAATCAACAATGAATCAAAAAGCATATAAAGCACTTGAATATTATAAGATCATCAATATGCTGACAGATAAAGCTTCCTCTTCCATGGGAAAGGATATCTGCCGAAAGACAGAGCCATCTACAGATATTGATGAGATTCGTCATATGCAGACTCAGACCAAAGATGCCCTGACCCGTCTCTTCCAGAAGGGAAACATCTCCTTCGGAAGCGTAAAGGATGTGCGTGGCTCTCTGAAACGTCTGGAAATAGGAAGTTCCCTTGGAATCGGTGAGCTTCTTGCAATCTGCAGCCTGCTGGAAAATACCAATCGTGTCAAAGCTTACTCCAGAAGTGAACGTGGAGATTCCCTCCCTGACTCTCTGGATGGAATGTTCGAGGCACTGGAGCCACTGACGCCACTCACAACAGAAATCCGCAGATGTATCCTCTCAGAGGACGAAATCAGCGATGACGCAAGCAGTAATCTCCGTCAGATTCGTCGAAATATGAAACTTACCGGAGACAGAATCCATACACAGCTTTCTTCTCTCGTCAACGGAAGCGCACGCAATTACCTGCAGGATTCCGTTATCACCATGAGAAATGGCCGTTACTGTATCCCGGTCAAGGCAGAATACAAGGGACAGGTTCCCGGTATGGTACACGACCAGTCCTCTACCGGTTCTACTTTATTTATCGAGCCTATGGCCATTGTAAAATTAAATAATGATATTCGCGAACTGGAAATGGAAGAACAGAAAGAAATCGAAGTGATTCTCTCCAACTTAAGCCAGCAGACTGCAGAGCAGACAGACTCTATCCGCGCTGACCTGAATATCATGGTACAGCTTGACGTAATTTTCGCCAGAGCTTCCCTGGCAATGGATATGAATGCCACCGAACCAATCTTCAACGATGAAGGCCGGATCCGTCTGAAACAGGCACGCCATCCTCTCATTGATAAAAAGAAGGCCGTTCCGATTGATATCCGTCTTGGTGATGATTTCGATCTGCTTGTTGTCACCGGTCCGAATACCGGTGGTAAAACAGTATCCTTAAAGACGGTCGGACTTCTGACCCTGATGGGACAGTCCGGACTTCACATTCCGACACTGGACCGTTCTGAGCTGGCACTGTTTGAGGAAGTTTACGCAGATATCGGTGATGAGCAGAGTATTGAACAATCATTAAGTACTTTCTCCTCACATATGACCAACGTAGTTTCTTTCCTTAAGAAAGCTAACCGACACTCCCTCGTCCTTTTCGATGAGCTCGGAGCCGGTACTGACCCGACAGAAGGCGCGGCACTTGCCATCGCAATCCTTTCCCATCTTCACGAACAGGGCATCTGTACCATGGCGACCACCCACTATAGTGAGTTGAAGGTATATGCACTCTCCACTCCAGGTGTGGAAAATGCCTGCTGTGAATTTGATGTTGAAACACTCCGCCCGACTTACCGTCTGCTGATCGGTGTTCCAGGAAAGAGTAACGCATTTGCCATTTCCTCCAAGCTTGGTCTTCCAGACTACATCATCGACAAGGCCAAAGAACAGATCAGTGAACAGGACGAATCTTTTGAGGATGTCCTCAGTTCTCTGGAGAGCAGTCGTGTGACTATCGAAAATGAGCGTCGTGAAATTGAGCAGTACAAGAAGGAAGTTGCTTCTCTGAAATCCGAGATGGAATCCAAACAGGAGAAGCTGAACGAACAGCGCGACCGCATTATCCGTCAGGCAAATGAGGAGGCTCATGCAGTTCTCCGTGAAGCCAAAGAATATGCAGACAAGACCATGAAAATGTTTCATAAATTCCAGAAAGACCATGTGGATCTCTCTGCTGTGGAAAAAGAACGTCAGGATCTGCGCAAACGTATGAACAAAGCAGAGAAAGGCATGTCCCAGAAAGCAGCTGCGAAGAAGCCTAAAAAAGAGCTTACCGCCAAGGACATCTCCCTTGGTGATGCAGTTAAAGTTCTCAGTATGAACCTGAAGGGAACAGTCAGCAGCCGTCCCGACAATAAAGGTTTCCTTTTTGTACAGATGGGTATCATCCGTTCCAAGGTTCATATCTCTGATCTGGAACTGATCGACGAAGCAGAGATCACAACTCCGACCATGCAGCGAACAGGCGCCGGAAAGATCCGTATGTCTAAATCTGCCCACGTATCTACAGAGATCAACCTGTTAGGAAAAACAGTAGATGAGGCCGTTGCCGAACTTGATAAATATCTGGATGATGCTTATATCGCACATCTTAAATCCGTCCGTATCGTTCACGGAAAAGGAACCGGTGCCCTGAGAAAAGGTGTTCACAATTACCTCAAACGTCAGAAACACGTGGAATCTTTCCGCCTCGGTGAATTCGGCGAAGGCGATGCCGGTGTTACAATCGTAGAATTTAAGAAATAGGAGGTACTGCCATGGTTTCCAAACAGAAAATTCTTATCGTTGATGATGATAATAATATCGCAGAGCTCATTGCCCTGTACCTTACTAAAGAATGTTTTGAGACAAAAATCGTAAATGACGGAGAAGAGGCATTGAAAGAATTTGCTTCCTTTCGTCCGGATCTGATCATTCTGGATCTGATGCTTCCGGGAATCGACGGTTATCAGGTATGCCGCGAGATCCGCCACACCTCTGATGTGCCGATCATTATGCTCTCTGCCAAGGGCGAAACTTTTGATAAAGTCCTTGGTCTGGAGCTTGGCGCAGATGATTACATGATCAAGCCATTTGATTCCAAAGAACTAGTTGCCCGTGTACGCGCTGTCCTGAGGCGCTTCCAGGTAAAGCAGCCTGTTGTTTCTTCTAATGAAAAGTGCGTCAACTATCCTGACCTGACCATTAATCTGACAAACTATGCAGTCACTTATATGGGACATCAGGTAGATATGCCTCCAAAGGAACTGGAACTTCTCTATTTCCTTGCATCCTCACCAAACCAGGTATTTACCCGCGAACAGCTTCTGGATCACATCTGGGGCTATGAATATATTGGCGACACCCGTACCGTAGACGTTCATATCAAACGTCTGAGAGAAAAAATCAAAGACAACCCACACTGGGCTATTGCTACTGTATGGGGAATCGGCTATAAATTCGAGGTAAAAAATCCATGAAACAGCATCATCTCTCCACAAAATTTCTGGTGTTCTATATCTTCATCGGAGTTTTTGGATTTTTTCTCGTAACCCTGGGCGGCTCTTATATGGTAGAAAGGCATTTCGAGCATTCCTTAAGTGCCGCTCTTTATACTGAGGCACATAATATTGCCTCTAATGAAGCGGTAAAAAACAATATTTCCTCTGCTACTGTAGACAGCCTTCAGGAAAATCTGTCTGCAATCGCGGATTTTCAGGATGCAGTACTATGGATTATCAATAATAATGGTGAAATCATTGTCAGCACACGTAAAAATATAGCTATCGATGAACCGATTCCATTTGACGAATTTGATGCTGCCAAATGGGGAAGTAACTATTATCAGGTCGGTAAATTTTATGGCTATTTTGATACTGACCAGCTTAGTGTCATAGCTCCCATTACTTCAGATATGACTACAAAAGGATACGTTGCGATTCACTACGCAATGACTAACCTGTATCAGAGTCGAAGCAGCATCCTGTTTATTATGCAGTTTATTTTCCTTATCTGCTATGCAGCTACCAGTCTCCTGCTCTGGGTTTACAGTCATTATATCCGCAAACCTCTCACGAAAATCATGAAAGGTGCCAGCGAATATGCCGGTGGTAATCTTGAATACAAAATTGATGTTGCATCAGAAGATGAAATGGGTTATCTGGCAAATACCCTGAACTATATGTCGGATGAATTAAATAAAAACGGCGAATACCAGCGCAAATTCATCGCCAATGTTTCCCATGATTTCCGTTCTCCTCTCACATCCATCAAGGGCTATGTCAACGCCATGTTGGATGGAACGATTCCTTATGAGATGCAGGAACGTTATCTGAAAATTATTGCCTTTGAGTCCGAACGTCTGGAAAAACTCACCCGCAGTCTTCTGACTCTGAATGAACTGGATATGAAGAAACGTATGATGCATATTCATCGTTTCGATATCAACGATACAATCAAAAATACCGCGGCTACCTTTGAGGGAATCTGCACAAACCGCCAGATTCGGCTTGAACTTCTTCTGTCCGGACATGAACTCTATGTCAAAGCTGATATGGAGCAGATTCAGCAGGTTCTCTACAACCTTCTGGACAATGCGATTAAATTCAGCAATGACAATTCCTCTATCCAGATAGAAACAACTGTCAAAAATGGCAAAGTCTTTGTATCAGTTAAAGACCATGGCACAGGAATCCCGAAAGAAAGTCTCAACAAGATCTGGGACCGTTTCTACAAGATTGATGCCTCCCGCGGAAAAGACCGCAAAGGTACCGGACTTGGACTTTCTATTGTCAAAGAAATCATCAATGCGCATAATCAGAACATCGATGTAATAAGCACCGAAGGAGTAGGAACAGAATTTATCTTTACCTTAGAAAAAACAAAATAAACATACAAAATACCGTAACGAAAGCTATTTTGCTCTCACTACGGTATTTTTATATTTATAATCATTTCGCAGCTATTCAACACGCCTCAACAGCCACGTGTCAAACCTCTTTGAAAAGCGCTGTCAGCGATAAGATTTTGATTTATATGACATTCAGCTAAACGGAGTTCTAAGCATCCTGTCTTCATTTACCAGATAAATGCCTCTCGGAGTAATCCTTATTTCAGGAATAACCGGCAATGCCATAAATGACAGTGTAATAAACGGATCAAATCCATCTTTTACTCCCATCTCATGAGCTTTCGGAATCATTCTTGCCAGGGCTTCATTTACACTTTCATATCCCGCATCACTCATAAGTCCCATCACTGGAAGCGGCAGAGTTCCGTAAATCTCTCCGTTACATACCAAGGTGTAACCACCTTGAGTCCGTATCATCTCTTTCACCGCAAGAGCCATATCGTGATCATTGTCTCCCACTACGATAAT
The DNA here is from genome assembly GCF_003471165.1 of Ruminococcus sp. AM22-13. Classification (GTDB taxonomy): domain Bacteria; phylum Bacillota; class Clostridia; order Lachnospirales; family Lachnospiraceae; genus Blautia_A. The sequence goes on from NZ_QRIL01000005.1 coordinate 42,582, forward strand.
ATTATGAGAATCATGTGATACACTCGAGGCAATCGCACCTCCATGGATTCCATAGCCCTTTACAATGCCAACGCCCATCTTTCCTGTATTTTTGTGTCTTTCAATTACAGCAATCTTCTGATATTCCTCATTTGAAGTAAAATATCTCTCACCATCTGTTTCCACCCAAGGAACATCTTCCACCACATCTTTCGTCACGATCTGCTTCTCCAGCATCTGAATCACATGTGCCTTCTCTCCTGAATGTTTCAGTTTCAGACGTTCTTCACTAAATCCCGAAACATGAACCGTATTCTTCAAATGTGGCGGACATGGTTTCACTTCAGCTTTCTCATCCTTAATAATCTTCTTTCCACAATGATACACATCTACCACATTCAGATCTGTCACATTATCCAGAATCACAAAATCAGCCTGACGTCCGGGCGCGATCATACCAAGCTGATACAACCCATAACATCTTGCCGGCTGTATCGTTGCCATCTGCAAAGCCTTTTCAACCGGAAGCCCCAGTTGCACCGCACGCTTCACATTATAATTAATATGCCCCTCTTTACGGATTTCCTCAATATGCTTATCATCCGTACAGAAACAAAAACCGGAAGTATCCGTATGATGCTCCACAATTCCCTTCACAATCGCATCCAGATTCCGCGCCGCACTTCCCTCACGGATAAGCACCTGCATACCATTTCTCGCTTCAGCCATTGCATATTCATAATCCACACACTCATGATCTGTATCAATCCCACCAAGCACATACGCCGCCAGATCACCAGGCGCCAGAAACGGTGCATGACCATCCTTCACTCTGTCCCGGAACAGATGAAGCTTCTCATGCATGGCAATACTTCCATTAATCACTGATGGTGCATCCATCACTTCCCCAAGTCCCAGAATCCTCGGATGATCCAGATATCCCTTCATCTTCCCCGCGGTAAGCAGACATCCATTATCATCCACATGAGTAGCCGGAACACACGACGGCATCATCACATACACATTCGCCGGTGCCTCCTCCGTCTGATCCAGAATATAATCAATTCCATCCGTACCCGATACATTCGCCGATTCATGCGGATCAACAATAAATGTAGTAGTTCCACACTGCGCCGCCTGACGTACCAGCTCTCCCGGTGTCACCAAAGTGGACTCCAGATGCAGATGACTGTCAATAAATCCCGGACAGATCACCTTCCCATCCAGATCAATCTCCGTCTCCCCCTCATATGTACCAACACCAATCACAATCCCATCCGCGACAGCCACATCACCATCGATAAACTCACCCGTACCAGAACTGAACACACGCCCATTCTTAAACACCAGCTCCGCCTTCTCAAGACCTCTTGCCATCTGCGAATATCTACGATAAACCTCCAGTTCCATAAAACACCCTCCTTTCTCAATCCTTGCAACACATCATGCGCATATAAAAGCTCATGTATTTTCAGACTTTTTTTTGCTAATACTTATTTTTTCTTTATATTTCATTATATATTATCATCTGTCCTCTCAATATGCAACTCATTTTTCCTGTACACTTTTCATTTTTAGTCCTTTGAACTAAACAGTGTAGAAAAATATATCTCTTCCGGCACATCTACAGGGGGATTAGTAACTCTTAGTCTTTGGAAATTTGCGTTGTGTCAGAAAAATTCACTGTCTGAGCCGCAGGCGAGTTTGAATTTTTCTGACACGCTTTTAGCAAATTCCCAAAGGCTTAGAGTTACTTTCCCCCGCAGCCGTGCCGGAAGAGATATATTTTTCTACACGTCCCTTATTCAAAAAAGACTGCAGGCTTCCCCACAGTCTTTTCATAATTTAATATATTATTCAGATCTTCAAAAGCGATTACATCATATAATCTTTGATCACATCATGATCCCTCAATACCTTCTCGATTACGGTACCCTTAACCACTTTCAGAAGCGGTTTCTTCAATGCATTGAGCGGTCCCGGAAGTTCGATTTCCAGTGGAGATTTACCGTCCATCAGCTTCACACTGCTGTCCAGTAACTCTCTGATATCATAAACGCTTCCCCATACTTCCGGCACACCTCTGTCAACACCAAGCAGACCATATACCGCTTCCATAGCAGTTCTCACAGAATATTCTGTAGTAAATACAGTATCTCTGGGTGTCTCAGCAAACTGTCCAAGGAATGCGAAGTTTACGCAGCCATCCGGAATAACATCAGGTCTGTCACCCTTTGTTCTCGGCATAAAGAATGCAGTGATATAAGGCATCATTGTCGGTACACAAACTGCACTGTTCTCAGCCAGATCTTCGATATCCTCAACCGGAACACCAAGGTGATACAGCCACTCTTCTGTGATTTCCTTACCTGTACACTCTTTCATCGGTTTCTTGACATAGTCGCCAGGTACATCTGTAAACAGACCATATACCCATACGCAGACTTTATCTTTGTCCTGATCTTTGAACTGTCCCTGTCTGTTGATCGTCCAGCTTAATAACCAGCTGGAATCCTGGCAGCTGACAATACCACCTGTAACAACCTTACCAGTTCTCGGGTCACGTTTGCAAATATCTGTGATATACGGAATGATCTTATCATCCAGAGTTGTAACTGTTGCTGACTCCCAGTTTGTCTTAGCAATATCAGAACAGAATTTCTCAGGATGTCCGAAGGACGAATCCTGTTTTGCGATATTTTTCCAGAGACTCCAGCATCCGCTTGTACGAACCTCTGCGTCTCCGTTCGGTGCATGATTCTGATCGCCATAGATGGTTCCCTCTGTACAGCTTCCGTTTGTCACAAATACAAGATCATTCTCTGTAAGAACAATTCCCTTTTCTACGCCGTTTACCTTGCACTCAATAGCTTTTGCAATCTTCTTATTGCCTTCAAACTCAAAGAGTACGTTTGTAACCTCTGTATTGAACTGGAATTCAACACCTGCTTCTTCCAGATATTTCTGCATTGGCAGAATCAGAGATTCATACTGATTATATTTTGTAAATTTAAGAGCACTGAAATCCGGAAGTCCGGAAATATGATGGATAAATCTCTGGAAATACAGTTTCATTTCCAGTGCGCTGTGCCAGTTCTCAAATGCGAACATAGTTCTCCAGTATAACCAGAATGTAGAATCAAATACCTCATCATCAAATACATCTTCGATTGTCTTATCATAAAGGTCTTCATCCTTTGTCATAAACAGCTTCATAATCTCCATGCAGCCTTTCTGACTCAGGTTAAATTTACCATCTGTATGTGCATCCTTGCCTCTCTCTTTTGTTGCACGACAAAGAGAATAGTTCGGATCTTCTTTGTTCAGCCAGTAATATTCATCAAGTACAGACACACCTGGTGTTTCGATAGATGGAATACTTCTGAAAAGATCCCATAAGCATTCAAAATGATTTTCCATCTCACGTCCGCCACGCATTACATATCCTCTGCTCGGGTCAAAGATACCATCGCATGCACCGCCTGCAATATCCATTGCTTCCAGAATGTGGATATTTTTTCCAGGCATCTGTCCGTCACGAACCAGGAAACAAGCTGCTGCAAGAGAAGCAAGACCACTTCCGACGATATATGCATGTTTATCATCTACGCCTTCTGGTTTTCTCGGATGCGCAAATGCTTCGTAGTTACCATTGGAATAATAAATTCCCTTGCTGTTTTTTTCATATTTTCCACGCTCTGTATTGCGGTATTCACTCGTGTTGTGAAGTGCATCATATTCTTCTTTTTTCTTTGTCTCAGTTGTTTTATATTTCTTTCCTGCTACCACTGCTGCTACGCCGGCTCCTACTGCTAATGCGGATACAAGTCCTAAACCTTTATTTTTACTCATAATACACATCCACCTTTCTCAGATTTTTTCGGACGTTCTTTCAGATTTATATTTTTCCCATATTTAAAGGATTTCATCCATCCGAATTTTCTTTTTTCTTGTTGCTATGGCTGTATATTAACAGCAAAAATATCTTTTCTCAATTTACAAAAACCGCAGAATGATAAGTTTTTTATCACCCTGCGGTTTTTGTAAAGTTTTTACAACTATTCAGTACCCTCGAAGTTAACCGATTTCCGAATAGCATTCTTCGCTATTTTTCTGAAAATTGTGGATAGAGGTTGTCACCGTATTATGAAGAGTAAGGCTCATCTTATTTACCAGTTCCTCTATATCCGCCTTCATGCCTTCCTGAATCCACTCAAGCATGATACCAACAAATCCATATTTATAAAAGTTCGCAATGAATTTCTTATCTTCTCCACTGATATCCAGATCTTTACTCTTTTCCTGCACTACACCCACGATCAGGTCATATGTAAGATGGTAAAGATAACGTTCCATCCTCTCCCTGTCTACATTTCTGTAAACATTCATAATAAACGGTTTGTTTTCCAGTACTGCCTCAAAAATCTGAGTCAGTCCTTCTGTCCATGAATCATACGTTTTTTTGCCCTGAAGTGCTTTCGTTCCATCCTCAACACAAGACCATTCTACCAAATCATAAATATCTTTAAAATGATAGTAAAAAGCCATACGGCTGATTCCGCAGTCTGTAGTGATATCAGTGATTGTAATCTTATCCAGTGGTTTCTTCAGAAGAAGTCTTTTCAAAGATTCTTCCAGTGCTGCTTTGGTTGCATTTGGCATATAACACCTCCTGTTTCTTTACAAACCGTCTGTTTTATAATTACTCGACACGAAATGAAAAACAATCTTTTATTTCCAGTCGTAATTTCTTAAATGTCCTTCCAGATTCATATGATCAAAATTATTCTGACGTAATGCCTCGTACAGAACGATTGCCACAGAATTGCTCAGATTCAGGGAACGGATGTCTCCGATCATTGGGATTCTCACGCATGTTTCCTGATTGTTTACCAGAATATTCTCCGGGATTCCGGCACTCTCTTTTCCAAACATAATGTAGCAGTCTTCCTCATAATGAACATCTGTGTAAGTCTGCGGTGCTTTTGTCGTTGCATAATAAATCTTTGCCCCGGGATTCTTCTCCAGGAAATCCTCGAAGTCCAGATATGTGGTCACATCCAGATCTTTCCAGTAATCCATGCCGGCTCTCTTTAATGCTTTCTCACTTAAAGAAAAGCCAAGTGGCTCGATCAGATGAAGTCTGGTTCCTGTTGCCACACAGGTACGGCCGATGTTTCCTGTATTTGCAGGAATCTCCGGCTCATGAAGTACAATATTTAACTTTGCCATTTTTGTTTCATTCCTCTTTTAATCTAATTTATTAGATATACTTATATTTTCTATTCTCAGAAAATCACCTTAATATTCTATATCTTTACAGTTGCAAAGTTATATCCATTATACAGATTTCTTCAATATACGGTATATCTCATCTTCAGCAGGACGTTCCAGGTAACGGGCACTGCCGCCGCTGTACAGAAGCCTGTCATTACCATTATTTGTCTGACCGATAATCTCTGCCATAAAGCCTGCATTTCGAAGTTTCTGCACCAGAGCTTCGCCTCCCCGGATTCCGATCAGCACGGAACCTTCTGCCTGAAGTTTGTATGGATTCAGATCAAAAATTTCACATACCTCTATCGTCTCCTGCCGGACCGGAACTTTTCGAAAGTCTGCTTCCAGCCCTACTTCTGAGGCTTCTGCCATCTTCCAGAGCGCACTTAAGAAGCCGCCTTCGCCCATGTCATATAATGCGCTGGCACCTGCTTCCTGTGCAATATTCCAGACAATACTTTTCTTCTCTCTTTGCGCGCTTCCAGTTTCAATCTGATCAGTATCCTGTTCATTCGGTACAGTCTGATCCTCCACCTCTTTCTGCGCTCCGTATTCTTCCCACAAAGAAATACAATTCCGGATAAATCCGGCTGAAAAGCGTTCTGCCAATATATCTTTTTTATTTTCTGCAATGACAGAGGTTCCTTTTAAGGCAACCGGACATGCTACTACCAACTCATCTCCCGGCTGCAGGCATCCTGTTATCTCTGCCTTAAGAGCCTCCATTGCCGCCTGTCCAAGTCTCATTTATTTTCTCCTGAAAAATTCTTATACAAGTAGAGACAGAACTGTCGGCACTACCATTGCAAGTACTAAAATGATTGCAATAATCGCGGTAATTATTTTACGGTTCTTCGGATTAAACATACCCATTTTTCTTCACCTCTTTAAATTCTGCTGACTTTCTCAGTCACCCTTGTAACTCTGTTCATCTTTTCAGTAACATCATTCATCTTTTGCTGCATTTTCCATTACTTTCTCAGTTACATCTTCCACATGCGCATTATTGGTAAGCGGATCGCGGTCTGCATAATCAAACAGCAGCACCTTTCCATCTGCAAATACTTCCACATGTGCATTCTTTGCCACTTTTTCCCGTTTTCTGAAGTCCCATATCTGTCTCTCAAAAGGTTTCTGGTCTTTTGCAAAACCCGGCCGGCTTTTTAAATTTTCTCTCAGATACAGGTCATAGACCATCTGGTCTTTCACCTTATCCATGGAAATCTCCGGCACATTTTCCAGAAATTCCAACAGAATTTCATATCGGCGCATTCTTGTATGAGAAACATCTCCGTAACCTTTTTCCATGTAAAATCTGCCAAGTCCCTCATAAATAGAGAATGCATCCGGGAAAAAGCCTTCCAGATATTCTAATGTATTCTGGAATTGACCACTATTATAGTACACTTCCACCATATTTTCCACATTTTTCAGCTTTAATACATGATCATAATCCAGCCATTTTGTAGAAAGCACCTCATATGGCTCGCGTGTTTTGTATACGATCTCATATTCCTGACACATTTCCATCATATGAGAGCCTTTCAGTACTTTGAGGAATCCAAGCTGTAACTGCTGAGGTTTTAGTGCATATACGTCATTAAAGGATTTCCTGAAGCTGTCATAATCTTCATAAGGCAGTCCTGCAATCAGATCCAGGTGCTGATGAATATTTCCGAAACTGTGGATTCTGTTCACAATTCCCTTCAGTTTTTCAAAATCCATAGTTCTGTGAATTGCCTTAATGGTGTCCGGGTTTGTGGACTGTACTCCGATTTCCAGCTGAATCAGCCCCGGACGCATAGTGGACATCTCCTGTAATTCCTCTTCACGCAATAAATCCGCAGAAATTTCGAAATGAAAGTTTGTTACCCCATTATCATGTTCATTGATATACTTCCAGATTGCCATCGCGTGGTCATGCTTACAGTTAAACGTACGGTCTACAAACTTCACCTGCGGAACTTTATTGTCTATAAAAAACTGAAGTTCTTTCTTCACCATCTCTATGTCTCTGAAGCGAAGCTTCTTATCTATGGAAGAAAGGCAATAACTGCATGAAAACGGACAGCCTCTGCTGCTTTCATAGTAAATGATCCTGTTCTTAAAGTCTGCCAGATCTTTGTAAATAAACGGAATACTGCTAAGATCCATAATCTGACGCCATCCATTATGTACGATTTTTTCCCCGTCCCTGTAACAGACTCCTGTTATATCTTTCAGATCTGCCGGTGACTGTTCTATATAATGTCCGGAAAGTTCGAGGAAAGTTTCCTCCCCTTCTCCGACCATAACACCTGTAAATTCCGGATTCTCTGCAAGAAATTTCTCTGCATCATAAGAAACTTCCGGACCGCCGGCCCAGAAGTCGGCGTCCGGAAGAATCTTCGTCAGATCTGCCATCAGTTCTTTTACAAAAGAAATGTTCCAGATATAACAGGACACGCATACCACATCCGGATGCTCCAGATAAATATCGCGCATGATATCATCTTTCTGCTGATTAATAGTATATTCCTTCAATATAATATGATCCGCATATTTCGCTGCATATGCCTGAAGATCATAAACCGCGAGATTGGAATGAATATATTTGGCATTGCATGCCGCTAATAAAATCTTCATAAATCCTTAGCCTTCCAGTGCACTTTTCAGTTCTTCTTTGGAAGTAAGGCCAACGAAACGCTGTGCTTCTGCACCGTCTTTGAACAGAATCAGTGTCGGGATGCTCACAACACGAAACTGCTGTGCAAGTGCCATATTCTGGTCTACGTCTACTTTACCAACTGCGTATCCTTCCTCTGCCAGTTCTTCTACAACCGGTCCCTGACGCATGCATGGTCCACACCATGTTGCCCAGAAATCGATAAGAATTGGTTTCTCTGATTTTAATACTTCTGCCTCGAAATTTGCTGTTGTAATCTCTTTTGCCATAATTCATATCTCCTTTGCTTATTCTTTATAAAAATTTACAATGTAAGTTCTCTGATTTTATAATATCAACACTATAACTCTGGTCAATCGGATATTCGCAATCCGCTTTCGCTACTTGCTCATAACCGAATAACTGCTTCGCAGTTTATCAGGAGGGGCTTGTACCCCTCCTGATACAAGTAAGTCCCCACCCGCTGCTTATTACTCTTCGCAATTGAAGCAGGGGACTTACTTGATTCGGTTAAATTTTCAGTTTTTATTTTAAAGCTCTTACATACTTTCCTGCATTAATACCAGCCTGTGCTCCCTCATAGACAGCTTTCGCCACCTGAAGAAGTCCACCTGTACAGTCACCTGCCGCATAGAGTCCCGGGATGGTTGTTTCCATATTTTCATTAACTTTAATGTTGCCTTTTTCCGTAAGTTCAGCTCCCATCTGGCGGGCAATCTCAGTACTGCCTGCAGTTCCCATTGCAATAAATACACCCTCTGCAGGACAGAAATCATTTGCCTGCTGACCTGCTTCTGCCTTTATTTCCTCTGCCTGCACATCAGGTTCAAGACGGATTCCGGATACCAAATCATCGCCCTCTACAGACTGGATCTTCATTGTGTTTACACTGATATTTTCTTCAGGTGTAAATTCCGGTTCTTCACCGTTTGTATAAATGGTTACTGTAGAAGCAGTATTAGACAATTCCTTTGCTTCATGCATGGCGAAATCACCGTTTCCAAGAACTGCCACATCCTTGCCTCTGTAAAAGAAAGCATCGCAGATTGCACAGTAACTGACACCTTTTCCCTCAAATTCTTTAACACCCGGAATCTTCGGTGCAGCACGTTTGCTTCCTGTTGCAAGAATCAGACTCTGAGTCTCGAATTCACCTTCTGTAGTTTTTACCACAAAGGTATCAAACCCGCCGACTCCCAGAACCTGTGCATCCAATATTCGTACGCCCAGTGCTTTCGCCTGAGCAATTCCTGTATCATATAATTCCTGACCGGACAGCGGATGCTCCAGTCCGTAATAGTTTTCTATTTTCTCTGCTTTTTCCAAAGCACCGATCCCATTATTAATCACCAGGGGATCCAGATTTCCACGAACTGCATAAAGCGCAGCGGAAATTCCTGCAGGTCCGGCACCTATGATTATCACTTTTTCCAAATTCTGTCACCTGCTCTCTGTTATTGTTTTCAATATACTGTGATATATCATCGTTACTGTTCACTCTGTTCTCAGTAACTTATTATCAGCTATTGTTACTATACTACGTTTTCTGAAAAAAATCCATGATTTTATTTGGATAATTTTGGTATAATTTGGTCAAGGTCCCCACCCACTGCTTATTGCTTTTTGTAACCTCCGCAGGGGACTTACTTGATTCGGTTAAACAGCAAAAACTGTGCTGTTTTTTCCATCAGATAGAAACTTATTTCTATTTTACTTCTTATAATTTTGCCCTATAGTTAAAATGATTATAGTTTTTTAAGGAGGTTCTTTTTATGCTTCAAAATACATATCACAATCCGCTTCTTCCCGGTTTTTATCCTGACCCTTCTATCTGCCGGGTAGGAGATGATTATTATATGGTTACTTCTTCATTCGTTTATTATCCGGGACTGCCGATTTTCCACAGTAAGGATCTGGTTCACTGGGAACAGGTTGGTCATGGAATCCACAGACCTGAGCAGCTTGACTATAAAAACTGCGAAACTTCTGAAGGATTATGGGCACCAAGTATCCGTTATCATAACGGAACTTATTACATCATTAACACTTTCGTATCTGCAGGACGTGAAGCAGACCGTGACAATTATATTATTACAGCAAAAAATCCTGCCGGCCCGTGGAGTAATCCGATTGTTGTAAAAGGTGCAGACGGCATCGACTCCAGTCTTTTCTTTGATGATAACGGTTCTCTGTGGTATGTAGGCAACTACATCAGTCCTGACTGCCTTTATGAAGGACATCATGGTATCTATCTGAACGAGCTTGATCCGGAAACCTTCCAGTTCAAGGGACCTCGTTACATTATCTGGGATGGTGTAAAAACACGCAGTAAATGGATTGAGGCTCCGCATATTTACAAGAAGGACGGATGGTATTATCTCCTTGTTGCAGAGGGTGGTACTTTCGTAAATCACAGTGTACAGATGGCCCGCTGCCGTACAATTCAGGGAGATTACGAAATCTGCCCGAGAAATCCGATTGTTAGTCACAGACACATGCCTCTGTTGAACCCGATTTCTGTTACAGGACATGCTGATATCGTAGAAACTCAGAATGGTGAATGGTGGATGGTCCTTCTGGCTGTGCGTCCATATGAAGGAGGACATTATAATCTTGGCCGCGAGACCTTTATGGTTCCAATTATATGGGCCGAGGACGGATGGCCTATGGTTGATAACGAAACAGGACTTGTCCAGACAGAAGACCGTCTTCCGGATCTACCTAAGACCATTTATCCATTAATACCTGAATCTGATAACTTCGAATGTGATACTCTGCAGATGCAGTGGAATACCATTCATCCGCCAGTTAAACAAATTTATTCTCTGACAGACCGCTTCGGATATCTGCGTCTGTATACAAGAAAAGAAGTTCTGAACGAAATCTGTCTTCCTTCTTTCATAGGACGCAGACAGCGTCACAAAGTATTCCTGGCAAAAACAGCTATGGAATTTACTCCTGCAAACGAGAATGAAGAGGCCGGAATTGCTCTTGTACAGGATGACCGTTTCCATTATCTTATGGTATTAGTTCAGAAAGACGGAAAGCCATTCCTTCAGGCTTACCAAACAGAAAATGGTACAAAATCTTTGCTTGCAGAAACTGAAATCAAAGATGTAAAACGCCTCTACCTCAGTGTTCAGGGTAATACTACTGATTATGACTTCTATTACGGATACACAGATCAGGAAATGCTCCCGCTTGTCAGAGGGCTGGATGCTTCTCTGTTAAGTTCTGTAGTAAATAACGGATTTACCGGAACATACATCGGTATGTATACAAGTTCCAACCATCAGCCAAGTACTAATTATGCTGACTTTGACTGGTTCAACTATCAGGGAGAATAATCACTGTTTACAATTAACAAATCCATAAAAAATTTAAAATATAACGCAAAAACGGATTGCCGTTCAACGTGAACTTCGCAATCCGTTTTTACTGTTTGCAATATCTATATCTCTTTAATCAATCAGATAAAATCATCCGCTTCTCCACTTACCCGTAACCAAATAACTGTTCCACCATTTATTCGATTAAAACGCTTTTTTTATCTGTTTTACCAGTGCATCCACATCTTCCGCTTTCACAAGAAATCTCTCGGTTCCATTGATTTCCAGACTATCATAAGTATCATCATATGTATAATATTTCAAAGTTACTTCCGGAGCTTCTTCTGTGTTTCTGTGGAATGTTACAGTCAGCACTTCTTCCTTATCTGCTGCATCTTTTGTTTCTTCGACTTCCGAATCAAGCATTATACTTTGAAGCGCCTGATACAATTCAGTAAATTTCTCTTTCTTTACAGTTTTCTTTCCGAATTTATAATCGCTGCCGTCCAGCTTCATGGTATAGGTTTTCTTTCCAATGCTCATATCCACACTGTCAAGTGTATCAATATTTACCAATGCCGGAATCTTCAGAATCAAATTAAATGGTTTCAGTTCCAGAAGACTGTTCACTGACTCTTTTGAAAGCAGATAAACAGCCTCTTCGTATCCTTTTACACATGCATAATAGTCACCATTCTCATCTGTATTTCCTATAAGAATTGTTGCTGTTGCATCTGCATCCTGCGTTTCTTTTGCTGTGTCATCGTTAACTGTATTTACAAAATCTACTGTAAAATATGTCTTTGTATTATCCAGTCCGGTATCTGTATTTGCTGCATCGACGCCGTTGCTGAGATCAAAAGCAGCCAACACTCCAAACATTTCATACATATTCTCTGTGTTTACTGTTGCAGTCTCATCATACGGATTGGTAATTTCCCAGTAGTCGAAATCCATCTTATAATCTGCCGGTTCCTGTTTGATCTGAAATACTTCTTCGCCCCCCTTTACAATGGAGAATCTGCGGATGGAATAGACAGACATTCTTGGATGTTCTACAGTTTTTAAATCTGTATTTTCTGTTTTATCATCTGTCTGATCAGCAATTTCTTCTTCCACAGCTGCATCTTCTGCTTTTGGCTCTTCTGCAGTCTCAGAGTTTTGTTCTGCTTCATCTGCCCATACAGGACAGGATATAACTGCTGTGCCTGCTGCACCGGCAGTAAACATGGCTGTCATTCCAAGAAGTAATATTTTTTTAATTTTGTTTTTCATGTCTGTGTTCCTCCTGTCCATATATAATATGGTTTTTATTTTATGTTACTTTTCGCAATTGAAACAGAATACTTACTCCGTTCGGTTAAAGTGCAATTTCTACCTCAGCAGGCTTATATCCTGTCAGTTCTGCACTTCTTGTATCCGGCTGGGATACTCCTGCAAATAAACGGAAATGTTTTCCGGCAATATAACGGTTACCGTCTTCATCAACTATATTCATTGCTTTATTAGAAATTGTAAATTCTACAGATTTCTCTTCTCCCGCTTTCAGAGATACTCTCTTAAATCCGCAGAGACTGTAGTTACGAACTGCAAGCGGAGAATCAAGGTCTTTGATATACACCTGAACAACTTCATCTGTATCTACTGTTCCATTGTTCTTAACAGTTGCTTTTAACATGATATCGGACTCTGCTGATACTTCACCGACAACCTCTGCTTCTGTTACGCAGGTATCACTGTATGTAAGTCCGTATCCAAATGGATAAAGTGCCTCTTTTTCCATATAACGGTAAGTTCTGTTTTTCATAGAGTAATCTGTGAATTCCGGCATTCCTTCCAGGTCTTTATAGAAGGTTATCGGAAGTTTTCCTGATGGAGATTCTTTTCCGAAGAGAAGATCTGCTATTGCACGTCCGCCTCTTGCTCCCGGATACCATGCAAGAAGGATTCCATTACAGTTATCCTGCGCATAATTCAGGTCAATCGCACTTCCTGCCATCAGAACTACGATGGTAGGTTTTCCTACTGCTGTTACTTTCTCGATCAGTTCTTCCTGTACTTTCGGAAGATGAAGATCAACTTTATCTCCTGATGCATCGCTGTTTCCTGTATCTCCTTCTTCTCCTTCCAGAGTCTCATCAAGCCCTACACAGAGTATGACTACATCACTGTTCTCTGCTGTGATCACTGCCTCAGAGATTCTGTCCTGATCCCATGCCAGATTTTCAACTTTATCTTTATATAAATCACAGCCCTGAGAGTAAAGAATCCTTACATCGTCACCTGCTTCTTCACGGATTCCCTCAAGAACAGTGACATATTCAGAAGATGTTCCATGATAATTTCCAATAAGAGCTGCACGGCTATTTGCATTCGGGCCGATGACACCAATAGTATTTACTTTTGTTTTATCAATCGGAAGAACTCCATCATTCTTCAGAAGTACGCAGCTCTTTCTTGCCATCTTAAGAGCTTCATCAATGTGCTCTTTGCACTCTACCACACTATACGGTATCTTATCATATTCACTTCCGTCAAACAGGCCCAGCAGATATCTGGTTGTCAGCAGTCTTACTGCGGATTCTGTAATTTTCTCTTCTGTTACCAGTCCATCCTGATAAGCTCCCATCATATGAAGATATGTATTTCCACAGTTCAGGTCACAGCCTGCATTTAATGCCATAGCAGCGGACTGTCTTGGTGTGGAAGTTACCATGTGATGTTCATGAAAGTCACGGATTGCCCAGCAGTCAGAAGTATAATGACCTTCGAATTTCCATTTTCCTCTCAGGACATCTTCCATAAGATATTTATGTGCACAGCAGGGTTCTCCGTTTGTCCTGTTATAAGCACCCATTACAGCCTCAACATCCGCTTCTGTTACAAGCGCTTCAAAAGCCGGAAGATATGTTTCCCACATATCCTTCATGCTTGCCTGTGCATCAAATTCATGTCTGAGCGATTCCGGACCGCTGTGCACTGCATAATGCTTTGCACATGCTGCCGCTTTCATTACAGGTCCGTCACCCTGGATTCCTTCTACAAATTTCACGCCAAGTCTGGACGTCAGATATGGATCCTCACCATAGGTTTCATGCCCTCTGCCCCATCTCGGATCTCTGAAAATGTTTACATTGGGGGACCAGAAAGTAAGACCCTTGTAAATATCTCTGTCTTCTTTTGCAGAATATGCATTGTATTTTGCTCTTCCCTCAGTTGCAATGATATCGCCAACTTTTTTCATCTCTTCATCGTCAAATACTGCAGCCATTGCAATTGCCTGTGGGAACATGGTTGCCACACCTGCTCTGGCCACTCCATGCAGTGCTTCATTCCAGTAATTGTATGCCGGAACACCCAGTCTTTTCACGGGAGCAGCATCGTATTTTAACTGGGAAGCCTTCTCCAGAAGCGTCATCTGTGATACCAGTTTTTCTGCTTTTTTTCTTGCTTCTGCTCTTTCTTTTCTGTGATCTTTCATTTCAGATCCTCCTGTTTATATAATTTGATAATTATTCAGCAGGTATTAACAAAGCCTCAGCGCAGCCCGCTACTCCTGCATTATGTATTCTGCATTTCTTCTCTGTATTTCGTCGGAGATTTTCCTGTATGTTTCTTAAATGCCAGTGAGAAATAATTCGTATCTCTGTATCCTACCATCATAGCAATCTTTCCAGTCTTGATGCTGGTAGTTTCCAGAAGGCTCTTCGCCTTCTCAATCCTCTTTCTGACAATGTATTCATTACATCCTTCACCTGTAATCCGCTTAAATAATCTGGAGAAATAATTCGGTGTGATATAGAGACTTTCCGCAATGCTGGAAACCGAAATATCCTCTGCAAGATGCTCATCTATATAGTGTCTGGCATTGGAAATGGTATAATGTACATCCTCTTCATCATTTTCAATAAGCTGCTCAATAAACATTCTCGTAATCTCACAGGCCTCTTCTTTTCCTGCTGATGACAGACTCTTGGAGAGTGCATCCAACTTTCCTTCTTCTACCTCACACGATTCTTCCATGTAGGAAAAAATCAAAGAGGAGGCAATCTCGAAACAACATCTGCGCACAGCAGAAGGAGAAAGATTATAGGATTCCGTTGCCTTAGTAAAGGTATTAAATGCCTTTAGTACATAATCTGGAGTTCCTATATTGGAAATCATGATATTTCGCAGTTCTGCATAGATTTCCCAGAAGATTTTCTTCTTGTTCTGAGCCCCCATCGTCTGTATAATGTCCTGAATATTCTTTTTTTCATGTTCCAGAAGATATCTGGCATCATTGTAGGAAATTGCCAGATTTTCAAATCCTTGCACAGCACTTCCAACCGTAATCTTTGGTTTATATTCAAATTCATCCTTCAGCACATCCGACAATTCTTCAATCTGTTCCAGAACGCTGTCGTCATCATCCTTTTCAAAACAGACAATCGCAATCGTACCGTCATCATCTACAAATGTGATTCCTCTGTTTTGGGAATCCACCATGCTCATGCAGACATTTTTAACAGTCATTGCACGGAATTTTCCGTCATTCTGCTGTTCTGTATACATTCCCTGTTCCAGAAGAATCAGGCTCATTTTCTGCTTAATATCAAACTGAAAATCTTTCTGGAGAATATACAACTGCATCTCTTTATCTGCTTTTGTATGCACCAAATTTCTCATGCACTGCTCCAGTCTCATCTGCACTACAGAGCCTTGAGAGCGCCACACTCTGGCCTGATTCTGCTCTTTGTTTTCCTGCTCTTTCAGTTCTTTTATCTGCTTTTCTATCGCATTGAAAAGATCATCTTCATCAATCGGTTTCAGGAAGAAATCCTGCACCTGAAGCCGCAGGCTCTCTCTTGCATACTCAAAATTATCAAAGCCTGTAAGCACGATCACACGCAGTTCAGGTACTGATTCTCTGGCCGCTTTAATCAGTTCCAGTCCTGTCATTTCTGTCATCTGGATATCTGTAACCATAATTTCAGGACTTTCTTCTTTAAGAATCTTCAAAGCCTCGTTTCCTGACGCAGCAGTAAATACGCCATCTACTCCCAGTTTCTTCCAGTCTATTGCATTTTTCATCCCCATGCGTATCATCTTTTCGTCATCAACAATCAGTACTCTATACACACGTCCACTCGCCTCCTGCTGTGTTCTCTTTGATTTCTGTCTGATATGGAAGATGGATCACGACAGTTACTCCACCCGAATCATTCTTCTGGTAATTAAGACCATATCCCTCCCCAAAAAGAAGTTCAATCCTCTTGTTTACGTTTCGCACTCCATATCCAAAGGAATCCTCGTATCTGGAGAGCTGTTCATTCATTTCATCTATCTGTTCCTGACTCATTCCTGTGCCTGTATCTGATACCTTTATGATAACTTCATCCTCATTTTTATATGCTGTAAGATAAAGTGTACCTGTTTTTCCCTCTTTTACTTTCATTCCATGATAAATGGAATTCTCTACCAGTGGCTGCAGGGTCAGCTTCGGTATCAGGCTTTCTTCCACCTGAGATTCTACAACAATCTCACTTCTGATAATGTTGTCGTATCTCATGTTCTGGATAATCATATAATTCCTGATGTGCTCTACTTCTTCTCTGATCGTGATCACATCATGCCCTTTGCTGAGACAGATCCTGTAATATTTCGCCAGCGCCTTTACCATTGTGGAAATCTCTTTATTTCCTTCGGCAATCGCCTGCCAGTGGATACATTCCAATGTATTATAAAGAAAATGTGGCTGGATCTGCGACTGAAGGGCATTAAAACGGATCTGCTCCAGCTGATGCTGTTCCAGTTTTACCTGTTCCATCAACACCTCGATTTCATCCATCATAGAGTTAAAACCAATTGCAAGCTTGGCAAAATCCTCGCCCATATTGTCAACATTGATTCTTGTTCTCAGGGAACCTGTTGCAACATAATCCATATTAGATACTACCTTATTAAGGGGCTGATACATTTTCCTGACCAGTGCTCTTATAATAATGCTTACTATGATCAGCACTATGATCAGAACCAGAATCACAACAACCATTATATGGAATCCTGATTCCATCAGTTTATAAAAAGAAATCGAACTGACTACATAATAATTCCAGTTCTTAATCTTCTGGCATACATACATATTCCCATTCTTGGTAAATATCTGTATCCCTTTTTCCATCTCATCTATATAATTTACGTAACGGCCTGTCTCTTCTTTATCATTCGAAAGCAGTATCATTCCACCTGTGTCAACTACTCTTGTTTCTGCTGAAGAATCTCCTACAGCCAGCATCCTCTGTACTGCCGGATCATCGAAATTCATGCACAGAAGCCCTCTTGCATCAGATACTTTTCTGGTATCATATAATGGATAATACAGGCTCAATGTATATCTGTTCCCTTTATAATAATCGTTATAATAATCGTTATTATAGGAAACTTTCAGCGTTCCTTTCTGCGCATATTTGCTTCTCTCATATGCCTGGGGATACACTTCTTCAAACTGCGTAACTGATAAAGAACCCTTTCCTCTGTAGTAGTAACTTTTATAATCCGAACTGACAATGGCAGCAAAGTTCAGACTCTCATACATATTATTCAGATTCTCCAGCTTGCTGTAAACTGCATCAATGTCTGCTGTCTTCAGCTCATTTTTCTGCACCTGCCTGCAGTAATTCTGCACAGAATCATCCATGATCGTACCCAATACGATTTCTTTATATGAATCCATTGATCCCTTAAAAGATTCCGCAACTGTATTATTCTGCATCTGCAGAAGTTCTACAGACTGCTCTTTCATCGATGCTATAGAAAAAGTCAGAGAAACACCTGCAACCGTCAGCGTTACAATAAGAATACTGACGGTCACAAGTAAAAGTATTTTTTTATCAAATTTCCAGTAGCTGAATTTTGTTTTCCATTTGTTCATGTTGTCTTTCCTCATCTGTCACATAATTTCACATATACCCACATGATCAGGGGTGATTTTATCTCCCCAATATCATACCATGTTCAATGGTAAATGGATACAACAGATTTCGCAGAAAGAATCAACCCTTTACAGCACCTGCAGTCATACCTTTTACCAGTTTATCCTGGAAAATAATAAACATGATAACCATTGGTAAAAGTGTTAATGTAAGAACCGCCATGATCATTGGTGTATTCATAGAATACTGTCCCTGAAATTCCCAGATTGCCAACGGCAGGGTACGATTCTGGGCAGACTGTGTCAGTGTATTTACAAATGAGAATTCATTCCACATATTTACACCATTGTAAATTGCCAGTGTCGCCATTCCGGGTTTGGAAAGCGGCAGGATCATGGAGAAGAACATCTGAATCTTTCCACATCCGTCAATTTCAGCAGATTCTTCGATTTCTCTCGGAATCTCTTTCATAAAGCTGGTCAGGATAAATACGGAAATCGGAACTGCGAATGCGACATACGGTCCGACCAGTGACCAGATTGTATCATAAAGTCCTGTTGACTTTGACATTTTGAATACAGGGATCAATGTAATATGTACAGGAATAGACATACAGGCTACAATGATCGCATAAATCGGCTGTGCCATTTTAAACTTAAATCTTGCCAGAGGATAAGAAGCGCATGCTGAAATAAACAGCAGCAGGATCAGGGAGATTGCAAGAACGATCACACTGTTCTTGAAGTAATTTGCAAACCCTCCTGTAAGTACCTCAGTGTAATTGGACCAGTTCAGTTGATCAGGAAGCTGGAATACACCCTTGGTAAGCATCTCAAATTTCTCTTTGAATGAGTTCAGCACCATGAATATAAAAGGTGTAAATGATACAATTGCTGCACCGATAGCAAGAACAAAAGCAATGATCCAGGCTATGATGCTTTTTCTTCTACTTTTCTTATAGCTGTCCATCCCTTAATCCTCCTGTTTTCCGTTTATAAGTTTCATAGTAATCATAGATACCATTGTAATCAGGATAAACATACCTCCTGCAATGGCTGAGCCATAACCCATGTTAAAGTTCTTGAATGATTCTTTGTACATATAGGTTGCCATCAGCTCTGTAGCAGTACCAGGACCGCCACCTGTCATAACATAGATCAGATCGAAGTATTTCAGAGATCCAACCATTGAAAGGATAGCTGCACTCTTAATTGACGGAATAAGAAGTGGAAGTGCAATCTTCCAGAAATACTGTCCTCTTGTAGCACCATCGATTCTTGCTGCTTCAAATACATCATATGGGATGTTTGTATAACCAGCCATAAAGTAAACCATGTAGAATGGTGTAAACTGCCATGCAATGATAAGAATAACTGTGAGCAATGCTAATTTTGGATTACCAAGAAGGTCAATGTTGCCCCCTCCGAACCATCCGGAAATTGTGCTGACAATACCTCCGTTTGTTGCAAGTGCGTATGTGAAAAGGAAACCAATTGCAACAGAAGACATAAGCATTGGAATAAACCAGATAACCTTGAAAATTGTAAGTTTCTTACCGCCAAAGTCAAGGAATGTTGCCATTGCAAGTCCTAACGGAATCTGGATAATGATAGATAGGATCATGATAATAACGTTGTTCTTAAATGCTATCCAGAATTTTGTATCTTTGATCAGTTTTGCCCAGTTTGCAAGTCCTACCATCTTCTTGTCTGCGGAAATACCATTCCACTGGTATCCGCTTGTAATAAATGTATCAATAATCGGATACGCGATAAATACTACTAATAAAATGATAACAGGTGCCAGAAAAAGTGCTGCTGTCTGACGTGTTTTTCTCTGTCTTAACTGAACCAGAGATATCCCTTTTTCATTCATTTTGGTGCCTCCTTTTTAATACTTTCTGAGATTTGATCATCTGACCTAACGTATGCCAGAGTATGTTTGAAAAATGCTTTCGGAATATGTTAGAGATATATTTCTGAGATGGTTTTTATATATTTTCTGACATGCTGTCTGATATGCAATTTGACATTGAAATGATTTTTCAAGCACGCTCTGTGTACTCACATATTGTTTTTCAAGATAAAGGGTTCTGCACTTTCAGCATGTGCAGAACCCTTCTTTTCTACCCTTACTCAGGTCAGAATGAATGCCTGCTTTCCTTTAAAGATTATTCAGCATCATCTGCTGCATCATCTGTAGCTTCTTCTGCAGTATCATCTGCTGCGCTGGAATCAGATTTAGTACTTAAATATTCGTCCATTGCTTTCTGCATTTCTTCCTGTGCTTCCTGAGGAGTCTTTGTCAGACCAAATACTTCCTGTAAGCCATCAAGATGTGCAGATGAAACAGATGTTGGCAGATACTGGTCATACCACAACTGGATAGAAGATGCTTTCTGAGCTGCATCAAGAACTTCCTTTACAATAGGGTCTGTAATGTGGTCTCCTGCATCTTTTACAGGAACAATCTTGCCGCTAGAGTATGTAATGTCTGTAGCTTCATCAGATAAATGATCTGCTGCACATTCAAATGCTGCTGCAAGTTTATCACCTTCACAGTTGAAGCAAATGAACTGATCACCTACAGTACCGATCTGGATTGTAGGATCAGCATCGGAATCATCAATTGCAGGGAATGGGAACCAGCCGATCTTCTGATAGAATTCCTCACTGTCAGTCTGGAATGTTCCTGTATACCATGAGCCACAGAGAAGCATACCTGCTGTCTCCTGATACATTAACTGTTTTGCCTGTCCGTCATCTTCGCTTAAGGAGTTTACGCCATCCGGGAAGTATCCGTTTTTAACCCACTCCTGAATCTTCTCACCTGCTTTGATGAAGCAGTCATCTGTGAATTTGCCGGTTCCTGCAACTGCATTCTGGAATGGTTCCAGTCCGCCATAACGTGCTGCCAGAGACATGAAGTACATGGAACCTGTCCATTTGGAACCATTAGCAAGTGCAAAAGGTGTAATTCCGTTTTCTTTTAATGTTGCACAGATATTTTCCAGATCAGCTAATGTCTTCGGTTCTTCAAGTCCGTACTGTTTAAACATATCTTTGTTGTAGAAGATACCTGCCAGAGAAACATTCAGATATGGGATTGCATATACATGTCCGTTGTAGCTTCCCTGTTCAATAGCTGCATCCAGAAGTTTATCTTTAACATCGGACTGATCAAGAAGATCATCAATCGGCTGAGCAAATCCGGAATCAATATATTCATACATCGGACCACCGGACCAGCTTGAGTACATATCAGGACACTCACCGGAGCTCATCGCGATAACAAGTTTTTCCTTGTATGTATCATTCTGGATAGCTACCGAATTTACAGTATAGCCTGACTCTGTTTCTTTGTTAAACTTGTCTACTGCTGCAGTAACAATATCTTTGTCCGGGCTCTCTACCGCGATATTCCAGTAAGTAATTTCTTTGTCGTCAGCTGCAAATGCAGTTGTCTGCACTGCCATCGGTACCACCATAGCTGCTGTCATGGCAAGTGCCATAATCTTTTACATTCTTTTTTTCATTTCTTGTTTCCTCCTTTTTTATTCACTTTGTATATTTAAGTGTATTTATCATAGCATTCCATTCACATAATGCCCATAAAATATTCTGTCCAAAATCTATAAATTTCTGTCTTTCCTTTTTTCGCGTGAAGGAAATTATAGATACTGTGCAAAAAATTATAGATATTATAAATTTATACCCATACAAGGATACTGTTATCTCTGCTAAATTTCTCATAATCTTCATTTTCAAGTGCGATGATTCTGTCCAGATATTTTCCGCGTTACTGTTCTACTCTTATTATTTCTTTGACTATTTCCCCATTATCTGTTTTAATTAAGATATAATGATACCAAAGACAAAGCTTTACCTTTAACATCATGCAAATGATTAAATCCATTATCAATTTTTCTAAATTTCAGGAGGCATAACATACATTATGAGAAATTTCGAATATTATACACCAACCCGTGTCATCTTTGGCAAAGATACCCACCTTCAGGCAGGTTCTCTGCTGAAAGAATATGGGGCAAAAAAAGTGCTGATTCATTTCGGTGGACAGAGTGCTGTCCGTTCCGGACTTATCGATGAGCTGAAAGCCAATCTCGAAGAAGCCGGACTTGAATACGTCACTCTGGGAGGCGTTGTTCCAAATCCTCACCTTTCCAAGGTCCGCGAGGGAATCGAATTATGTAAAAAAGAAAATGTAGACTTTATTCTTGCCGTCGGTGGTGGAAGTGTAATCGACTCCTCCAAAGCCATCGGCTACGGTGTCGCAAATCCAGAAACAGACGTCTGGGATTTCTGTCTGAAAAAAGCAACCCCAACCGCCTGTCTCCCTATCGGTGTAGTCCTTACCATTGCAGCCTCCGGAAGCGAGATGAGCAGTTCCAGTGTCATTACAAATGAAGAAACAAAAGAAAAAAGAAGCTGTGCAAAAACAGATTACTGCAGACCGAAATTCGCCATCCTGAACCCGCGCCTCACCTACACTCTCCCGCAGTATCAAAGTGAAAGTGGCTGTGTAGATATCCTTATGCACACCATGGAACGCTATTTCGTAAACATTGAAACCATGGAAATCACTGACAGTATCAGCGAATCCCTGATGCAGACTGTCATTTACAACGCCCGTATCCTCATGAAAGAACCAGACAACTACAGCGCCAGAGCCGAAATCATGTGGGCCGGAAGCCTCTCTCACAACGGCCTCACAGGATGTGGAACCGGCGGTGGTGACTGGGCATGCCACCAGTTGGAACATGAACTCGGCGGAGTCTATGATGTCACTCACGGCGCAGGCCTCGCAGCCATCTGGGGAAGCTGGGCACGCTACGTCTACGAAGTAAACCCGGAACGCTTCGCCCAATTCGCAACAAACGTATTCGATATCCCCTACGGAACAGATTTCAAAGAAACCGCCCTCGCCGGAATCGAAGCAATGGAAAACTTCTTCCGCTCCGTAGAAATGCCAACCAGCCTCCACGAACTCGGCCTCGACCTGACCGACCAGGAAATCCACGACCTCGCCTTCAAATGCAGCTTCGAAGACACCCGTACCATCGGTGTATTCAAACAACTCAACATGAAAGACATGGAAAAAATTTATCGGATGGCAAGGTAATGCTTTACCTTTCCATCTGGCATCAGTCCATTTTTAAGGCAGGAAATTTCTACACTTTTCCAATTACCAGCTGCGAAAAATAGATGTTTTCTGACACATCTATTTTTCGCAGCGTCCCTTTTTAAACAGAAACATTATTATCTCTTTTTTCGCAAAAATTGAAAATTTTGCTTGCATTCAAACAATCTATATGATATTATAAACCCCGTGATAAACAATAAATCACAAACCAAATGCCCAGATAGCTCAGTTGGTAGAGCAGAGGACTGAAAATCCTCGTGTCGCTGGTTCGATTCCGGCTCTGGGCATTTTTTATTATATTTTTTTACTCACTGCTGGTCAGAAAAAGCCTGGGCATTTTTTATTATATTTTTTTACTCACTGCTGGTCAGAAAAAGCCTGGGCATTTTTTATTATATTTTTTACTCACTGCTGGTCAGAAAAAGCCTGGGCATCTTTTTATTACATTTTTTAGATTTTTTATTTCCCTTTTCATATTGTCTTCTACAAATTTCAGAGGTATAATTTTCTAAGACTATCATGAAATTTTGTATCAATATCATCATTTTCCCAATATTAATACAACATTTTATTGAAGCAATTTAACATAAGAAAGGAACCAGACTCATGAGTGACTTTAAACTCGAGACTAAATGTCTCCATTCCGGTTACACTCCATCCAAGGGTGAACCATGCGCACTCCCGGTTTATCAGAGTACCACTTACAAATATGATACCACTGATGAAATGGGACAGCTTTTTGACCTGAAGGCAGAAGGATATTTCTACACCCGTCTTCAGAATCCGACTAACGATGCCGTAGCTGCAAAAATCGCTGATCTGGAGGGTGGTGTTGCCGCAATCCTTACCTCTTCCGGACAGGCTGCTAATTTCTATGCGGTCTTTAATATCTGCGAAGCAGGTGATCATGTCGTAGCTGCTTCCACTATTTACGGAGGAACATTCAATCTTCTTGCCGTTACTTTCAAAAAGCTCGGCATTGACTGCACTTTCGTTGATACAGATGCAAGTGCTGAGGAAATTGCTGCTGCTTTCCGCCCTAACACCAAAGTACTTTTCGCAGAAACAATCGCAAATCCTGCTCTGGTTATTCTGGATATCGAGAAATTCGCAAAGGTTGCTCACGAGCATGAAGTTCCGCTTATCGTAGACAACACCTTCGCTACTCCTGTTAACTGTCGTCCTTTTGAATGGGGTGCAGATATCGTTACTCATTCCACCACCAAATATATGGACGGACATGCTGTACAAGTTGGCGGAGCTATCGTTGACAGTGGCAACTTTGACTGGGATGCTTATGGACATAAATATCATGGTCTGACAGAGCCAGATGAATCTTATCATGGCGTAATCTACACGAAACAGTTTGGAAAAAAAGCGTATATCACAAAGGCAACCTCTCAGCTGATGCGTGACCTTGGCTCTATTCCATCTCCGACAAACTGTTTCCTTCTGAACCTTGGACTGGAAACATTGCCGCTTCGCGTAGAACGTCACTGCTATAATGCACAGAAAATCGCAGAATTTCTGAATGCCCACGAGAAAGTCTCTCACGTAAACTATGCAGGGCTTCCGGATGACAAATATTATCCACTGGCTCAGAAATACATGAACGGAGGCAGAACCTGCGGTGTTATTTCCTTTGAATTAACAGGTGGCAGAGAAGCAGCCGTCCGTTTTATGGACAGTCTGAAACTTGCTACTATCGCTACTCATGTAGCGGCATCTAAGACTATGATTCTTCATCCGGCAAGCCACACGCATCGTCAGATGAATGATGAACAGCTTGCAGAAGCCGGAGTATCACCGGGAATGATCCGTCTCTCCGTTGGTATCGAAAACGCAGATGATATTATTGCTGACATCGAACAGGCACTTCAGAACGCATAAAATATAGAACTTTCTCGTAACTATAAAGGCACTGAACAGTTACGCTTTCTCTATGAAATCATAAAAAAGTCCAGAAGTAATCCCAAATATGATTTATTTCATTTCATATTTGGATTCTTCTGGATTTTATTATTCTCTCATTTATCAGACTTTAACCGAATCGAGTAAGTCCCCTGCTTCAATTGCAGAGAGCAATAAGCAGTTATTCGGTGTAGAGCCACGTACTGGAAGCGGATTGCAAATATCCGACTGACTTCTACTCCTGAAGCAAATATACATCTGTATAATACACGCCTTTATCTTCCCCCTCCTGGTGAGTAGCAACATAAATATCGATACAATTCTGCTTAATTGCACCGCCACAGTCCTCAGCAACATAGACTTGTCCATTGATTACAACTTTGGAACCATATGGAATCTGCGAAGGATCTACAGCAATCGTATGATTTGTTGTAGCTGTTACACCTGATGCTGTAATGCCGTTTGCCCATGGGCCACAACAAATGCTGCATGGACAATAATGTGTAATCTTAAATGTTCCTAATGGCTTCAAAGTTGCCTCTGATGACACTGCCACCGGGGTACCAATCTGTACGCCATTGACAGATTCACCTTTAGATGCAGTCACGCCTTCCACCGCATCGGCAAAAACTCCCTTGCCTTCGCTTTTATGGATGACACCCGCTTCCTGTCCATCTACCTCTGCGATTTTTGTCTCTTCCTCGCTTTCTTTCGTGTCTGTCACATTCTCCAGCACACTGGTTGGTATATAGCCGATTTTTTTCTTTCCCTCATCATTCTTATAGGAAATCTGACTCCATATATCATTGACAGTGGAAAGTCGTTTAACCTCATCCTCCTGAATGATCTCACCTACCACTTCCCCATCCTTCTTACCTGGATAATCCAGAATATCGCTGTCTTTTAATGCTGTAAAAGTTCCTTTCGCGGCCTTTACCTGATCACTGTCATTGATATTCTTTGTCTGCACATAACCGCTGACCCTCTGTTCGCCGTTCTTATTCTTATATTCATAGGTCACCTTACTCCAGCCATTATCACAAACAGCAACACGTTCCACGCTCGTTCCAAGATAAACTTTCTTTAATTTCTTTCCGTCCTTACCAGGATTAGATCTTATATATGTAGACTTGACAGATATCGAAACTATATCTGTCTTGGCAACCGCAGTTACTTTCTCCCCGTTTCCATTGTCAATCTCAAAAGTCTGGGCAGTCTTATTGTCTTGCTTGTAAGCATTAATCGTACCCTCATAATCAAGGATATCCGCTGATACTGTAGTCGGAACTGCAAGCGCAGAACAAAGAGCCAGCATCATCAGTCTTTTTTTCATAAGCAAATTTCATCTCCTTTATTGCTTTACATTCAATTATCATAGCACAGCCCCTGCTCTTTTGCAATTTTCCCATCCAAGACTTCACGAAATATTCAAATTTTATTCCCCGATATGAAGCAGCCATAACTTTTTTCAAAAAATATTCTCAAAATCAATAAAAAGTATTTGACAAATAATATTTTTTATAGTAACATATATCTTGTCGCTGAGGAAAATATCCTAGCAAACAATTTAATAAATGCGATAGTGGCGTAGTTGGTAACGCGCGACCTTGCCAAGGTCGAGACCGCGGGTTCGAGCCCCGTCTATCGCTCTTAAAGCATCAGCTAGAGCTGATGCTTTTTTTCGTCCCCTTCTATGACTTTCCATAATTATAGCAATCCCATATCCGCCAATAACATCTATAGCCAATGTCCTTGATTAACATCCCTGGGGCAAGCGTATATTCGCAATCCGCTTCGCTACTTGCTCATAACCAGCGCAGGACATTATATGTTTTTGCCCGCATTTGCAGGAGTCTTAGAAAAAGTTAGCGCCAGGAAATCTGCGTTATGTAAAAAAATTTCATTGTCTGAGCCGCATTTGCGGCGAGTTTGAAATTTTTTTACATGTTTTTAGCAGATTTCCTGGCGCTTAGTTTTTCTTAGGCTCCGAAACCGCGGACAAAAACATATAATGTCCTGCGCGTCCCCATACCAGCACCTTAGTGATGGAACAATCTGATACCAGTAAAGCTCATCACCATTCCATATTTATTACAAGTCTCGATCACAGCGTCATCACGCACAGATCCACCTGGCTCAGCGATATATTTCACTCCGCTCTTATGCGCACGTTCAATATTATCACTAAATGGGAAGAAGGCATCAGATCCCAGTGTTACATCTGTCATCTGATCCAGCCATGCACGTTTCTCTTCTTTTGTAAATACCTCCGGTTTCTCTGTGAAAGTCTTTTCCCACATACCATCAGCAAGGACATCCATATATTCATCCCCGATATAAACATCAATTGCATTATCACGCTCTGCACGTGAGATCGTATCTTTAAATGGAAGATTCAGTACCTTCGGGCACTGGCGAAGGTACCAGTTGTCCGCCTTCTGGCCTGCAAGTCTTGTACAATGTACACGTGACTGCTGTCCTGCTCCTACACCGATTGCCTGTCCATCTTTTACGAAACATACGGAATTAGACTGTGTATATTTCAGAATGATCAGGGAAATCTTCATATCACGTTTTGCTTCTTCTGTAAGCTCTTTATTCTCTGTCACAATATTGGAAAGCATTGCATCATCGATTTCAAGTTCCTGACGGCCCTGTTCGAAAGTTACACCAAATACTTCTTTGTGTTCCAGCGGAGCCGGTACAAAGTTCTCATCGATCTGGATTACATTATAGTTTCCTTTTTTCTTCTGTTTCAGAATCTCCAGAGCTTCTTCTGTGTATCCAGGTGCGATCACACCATCGGATACCTCTCTCTTGATCAGAAGTGCTGTATCTTTATCACACACATCAGAAAGGGAAATGAAATCACCAAAAGAGGACATTCTGTCAGCACCGCGGGCTCTTGCATAAGCGCATGCTAATGGCGAAAAATTCTTCCAGTCCATATCATTTACCCAGTAAATCTTTGCCAGAGTCTCTGTAAGAGGAAGTCCTACAGCAGCACCTGCGGGAGATACATGTTTAAAAGATGTAGCTGCAGGAAGTCCTGTCGCTTTCTTCAGATTGGATACCAACTGCCAGCCGTTGAATGCATCCAGGAAATTGATATATCCCGGTCTTCCGGAAAGGATCTTTACCGGAAGCTCGGATCCGTCTGCCATATAAATTTTTGCAGGTTTCTGATTCGGGTTACAGCCATATTTTAATTCGAATTCTTTCATTATATAAATCCTCCGTATGAACCAAATAAGTATTTTAAAATTAATTCCTGTAAATAATTTCTAACTGCGAAAGCATCGTCTTATGCCCACAATAATCTATGAGCACTATCTGTACTCAGTAAGTGACTATTATTTATTCTTATTAATGATCTTGCTTTCGTACTTGCCAGTTTCAATATCAATATATCTCACAAACAAAGATACCTTATTATCTTCATTCAGGCTGTTCCAGAGAAGGTTTGCAAATTCATCCATATCATTCGGAACCGCTACCAGTTTTGGCTCTCCCTCGAAGCTTGGAAGTGGATTTCCATCGCATTTATAAGTATGAATAAAATGTCCCTCACCGGCAATCGCATTCTCATATGCAAATGTATAACGGTTGCATGCGTCCGGATTTCCGTTGTTGCTCTTGAGGATTGACATTGCATAACTGAATTTTCCATTCTCTACATGCATAACTCCGGAAATACGAGGTGTATAGTTTGGTCCGTCTGGCTCAAATTCTCTGCTTCTTAAGGACTGTTCAAAAGTAAGCTGATGATCCATTCCCTCATAAACAGTATCTGTCTGATCTCCGTTTGTCACGATTGTTTTGTTTCCCAGTACACGTACAGGTGCATAGATGATCAGACTCGGATCTGTAAGTTTGGATGGATCAAATGCCTGTGTGCGGATTCCTTCTCCATCTTCTACAAATACTCTGTTTCTGCTGTTCTCGCTTCTGCCCATGATGAAATAAGCTGTCACTGCTTTCTTACCGTCTGCAGAACGTCCGATTACGATTCCTCTTCCCGGATAGGAATTCTCTTTCAGTTCTTTTTCCAGTGATAACATTTCCATAATTTTTTCTCCTTTTCATTAAAAATAAGGTCAAAAAAAGCCTGGGAAACCCTTTCTCTCCAGGCTGCCCAGGCGGTCGGCTCATATACACACTGCACTCCCTGTAGGTAATCCTACTTCCGCCAGTCATGCAGGTACTGTTGTGAAAATTCATATGTTGCTATTATAGTACAATACTTTTTTGCGGATTTCAAGGCAAATTTTTTTGTGCGGTACTTATTTTCTGTGTGATTATTATTGTTCACTCATTACTAGCCCCATAAATGTATTGACCACTTGATGCTCTGACATATATAAAAAAATTTCAAAACATACAAGCCAATTTTCTATTACTATAGTCAATTTGGAATAAATTTTTGTTACGTTACCGGCATTATCCTTGCAATCCATAATCTACATTGATCTGCGCTGCAATATCCGCTTTCATCTGAAGCCATGCATCCGGATTTTCCACATAATATTTCGGGCAGTCCTTTCCAGTAACATCATAGTGGCGGATCACATTTTCGGATGTGAGCCCAAACCGCACGCATAACCATGCTGTCAGTTTCACTACAGAATCATATGTTGAATCATTGAATTGCCCCGTTTCATCCGGATGGCAGCATTCGATTGAGATTGTATCTATATTGCGCGAATTCGTCGCATAAGACATTTCAGAAGTAGGGATACACTGCACCACCTCTCCGTCCAGTCCCACCACAAAATGGCTGCTTACCTTCGTATCATGGGTATTTGCCAGATTCTCAAAATAGTTCCTGTTTGCAATAGCTGTTGCTCCTGGATTTGCAGTGTAATGAATTGCAATATAGTTTACACTTTCGATAGGAATCTGTGGTCTGGAATACTCATTTGGTGTGAGCAGTTCCACATCAATATAAGGTGCTCCCTCTTTCTGCCACTGCTCTGGTCCACCGGATGAATCGTCTCCTGAGGATGTTTCTGATTGTTCTGTATCAGAAACCATGTCATCCGAATTATGTAAAAAATCCCCAATACTCCATCCATTTTCCCCAGCACGATTCAGCACGATCCATCCAGCTAAAAGCACGATAATAATTAACAGGACAGCTATAAACACTCGCTGATTTCTCTGTTTTATTCTGCTGCTCTTTCCCCTTTTCTTTCTGACAGTCGATTTTTTCGCCTCATAGAGTGTGGCTGATTTTGCATTTTTTGAAGTTCCTGCTTTTCTCCCCGTCTTCTTTGCGCTCCCTGACTTCGCCGCAGTTTTCGTGCCTTTTTTACTTGATTTCTTAGTTTTGTTTATCTGTTTTTGCATTTTTACCTTCTCTTACAGGATTCTATACCTGCAATAATCGCCTCAGCGATATAATTTCTCTCCGTCATATATGGAGACTTTTTTGTATCTTCTAGTGTACCGACAAGTCGATTTCTTGATACAAAAAACACCCCTGTCAGCATATGCCGGAAGGTATTTGCTTTCCTTCCGCCAGCAGCCAACCGGGGCATTTATTATTGTAAATCTTTATTATTTATCATCTACGCTGTAGTTTGGAGCCTCTTTTGTGATATGAATATCATGTGGATGAGATTCCTTAAGAGATGCAGCAGAAATCTTGATAAATCTGCCTGTTGTCTTAAGTTTTTCGATATTCTCAGCACCACAGTATCCCATACCGGAACGGAGACCACCCATAAGCTGGAATACAGTATCCTCAACATGTCCCTTGTAAGCAACACGTCCTTCGACACCTTCCGGAACAAGTTTCTTCGCATTCTCCTGGAAGTAACGGTCTTTACTTCCGTTCTCCATAGCTGCGATAGATCCCATACCACGGTATACTTTGTATTTTCTACCCTGATACAATTCGAATGTTCCCGGGCTCTCATCGCATCCTGCGAACATGCTTCCCATCATGCAGACATTCGCACCGGCTGCGATAGCCTTTGTGATATCTCCAGAATATTTAATACCACCGTCTGCGATAATCGGGATTCCGTATTCTTTTGCCACTTCGTAGCAATCCATAACAGCAGTGATCTGTGGAACACCAATACCTGCAACGACACGTGTTGTACAGATAGATCCAGGTCCGATACCAACTTTAACTGCATCAACGCCAGCCTCAATCAGCGCCTTTGTTGCAGCGCCTGTTGCAACGTTACCTGCGATTACCTGCAGATCCGGATATGCATCTTTGATCTCACGGACAGCCTTAAGTATGTTCTCTGAATGTCCATGAGCGGAGTCGATTACGATTACGTCTACAGATGCTTTTACAAGTGCATCTACACGTGCAAGTACGTTAGCTGTAATTCCTACTGCTGCACCGCAGAGAAGACGTCCCTGATCATCTTTTGCTGCCAGAGGATATTTAATCTGTTTCTCAATATCTTTAATAGTAATTAAACCTTTTAAATTAAAATCATCATCTACAATGGGTAATTTCTCTTTACGGGATTTCGCCAGAATCTTCTTGGCTTCTTCCAGTGTGATTCCTTCTTTGGCTGTGATCAGTCCCTCTGAAGTCATGCACTCTTTGATCTTCTTATCGAAATCTGTCTCAAATTTCAGATCACGGTTGGTAATGATTCCTACCAGTTTTCTGCCTTCTGTGATCGGCACACCGGAGATACGGAACTTCGCCATTAACTCATCTGCGTCCTTGAGTGTATGTTCAGGAGATAAATAGAAAGGATCTGTGATAACACCGTTCTCGGAACGTTTTACCTTATCTACCTCTTCAGCCTGAGCTTCAATAGACATATTCTTGTGGATAATACCAATACCACCCTGTCTCGCCATGGCGATTGCCATACGATGCTCGGTTACTGTATCCATTCCTGCACTCATCATAGGAATGTTCAGTTTAACCTTCTTTGTTAAGTACGTTGTAACGTCTACCTGATTCGGAATTACCTTTGAATATGCCGGAACTAACAGAACGTCATCAAAAGTAATACCTTCACCAATGATAGTACCCATTGCATTTCCTCCCTTGCGTATATGAAATTGAATTACTATTGTAATATAAAAAGGAACCATTAACTGGCCCTTTTATTTTCAACAAGTGTAACAAAAATCAGTTTCTATGTCAATCCAAAAAAACTTTGCTCGGTGCTGAATTTTTCATAGCCTGTGCAAGTTTCTCGTCTGGCTCAAGGATGATCTTGCATAATTCTCCGTCCAGTCTTGTGATGATTCCGAAGCGTTTATGCTCTGAATTTCCTGATGAAAAATCCAGTACTTTCATCTTCTGGTTTCCGTTATAATAGTCCATTCTGTGGGAATTTAACGGTGCTGCCAGATCTGCCTCTGATAATTTGAAACTCTTTACTCTCTTTCTTTTTGTTTTCGCCATTACCATATCGATGTCGAAATCGCCGTTGATAAACAGATATTCGTATTCTACGTCTGTTTTAGGAATTACGAAATAACATGCAATTCCAAGTGCTACAGCTACGATCCATATTAATGGAGTGATAATCAGTCCGGCAATTACTGCGATTGCTGTCAACACAATCAGGCCATACTTTACAAAGCTGTCTTTGATTGTGTGTTCCCGTTTTACCAATAATTCTGAATACAGGTCACTCATCTTCTTTGCTCCTTTTCTTCTGTTTTTCCGGTAGTCTGAATCAAATTTTCAGCAACCCGGATGATTTAATAGGTATTATAGCACAAAAAGGGACTGCCGTCTATGCGGCAGTCCCCCAGATTTTGTCAGTTTAGAAAATCTCATCACAAAAGATGATATTCCATGGATTTTGACCCGTAGCTGTGAAGCATTGAGCAGGTACACTTATTTCATATTTACTGTTACCACACATTTTGCAACCACACCCGAACCATCCAGCGCATGAGCTGTAATTACCGCAGTTCCATTTCCCACAGGTGTGAGGTAATGTTTACTGAATTCCGTTGCCCATCCACTGTTTACCAGTACAACAGACTTATCACTCGTGGTCCATCTGCATCCCTTTACTGTGGCATTGGATGGACTGTAGGTTGCTTCTATAACATAATGCTTCTTCTTGTCTGTGATTGTTACGGATGTCTGGCTTAATTTGATTGATTTCACTTTGATCACCTGAGTATTCTGATCATCCGGGATAGAAGGCAGTTCTGAAGTTCCATTGTCATCTTTATAATCTACGGTTACTTTACACTGAGCAGTCAGTCCGGAACCATCCAGCGCATAAGCTGTAACTACTGCTGTTCCATTTCCCACAGCCGTAAGCATTGTACTTGAAGAAGCCAGATAATCATATCCATCTACCGATACTACAGACGGATCACTGCTTACCCATCCAAGCATTTTATAATAAGCTCTGAACGGCAGAACCATAGAATCAAGAAATACCCTATCTCCTTTAGATGTCATGGTGATAGAACGTCGACTTAAGGTTATATCTGTCATCAGTGTCGGATGTACTCCCGGCGGAATCGGAATCGGTGTCGGGACTGCCGGCTGTGCAGGTGTCGGTGTGACCGGTCTTTCTGTTTTACTCAGAATTCTTTACTTCCCACTTTATAGTTCAGAGGTTCGCTGTAATGCTTAAGTATGTTATCCTCTTTATCTATAAACCATCGATATTTAAAATTCACAGATTTAGCATACCAGTAATAATTCTCATATAAATAATCATGTTTTTCCGACATCTGCGGGTCCCAGAAATAACCGCTCATTCGCTTTGATTTATAACCTGAACCGGTCTTCTCACAAGTATAAAGCTGACAGATTTTCCGGGTATAGGTCTTATCTCCTTCCTCCCAAGGGCAGTCAGATCCTACGATCAATTCCGGAATTGAGTCATTGTTCATGTCAAAAACAAAATACTCAAGATTCACTGTGCCGTACGGCATTGGCTCGATCATACCTATCTTATCCCCTGCTTTAACTGCACGCAGAACATCGACATATGCATCTCTGACCGTTGGAAAAGTAAATTGGGGAGAATCAAGAACTGCAAGCAGGATATTTGAACGATTTCCCGTTGTTTTGGTCTTGCTGTCGTATCCACATACAGCATAATAATTGGCCCATCCACGAACTGGTGTTGTATCTTTATATTTCAGTGTATTTGATTTTACCCTGGCGATCCTTTTCCATGAGCTTCTGTAGGTTCTTCGATAAATCTCATAAGAGTCACAGCCACCTGCTTTACTCCATGACAGATTTACTGAAATCTTATCAGAATTAACCTCCGCTTTATTAAGCTTCACCGTTTCCGGTAAAATCTGTATCATAATTCCTCTTTTATTATACGCACCATACTTTTTGGAGGCAGAATTATAAGCTTTTACTGTATAAGCATATGATCTGCCTGTCGTAAGCGGATATTTGGCAGAAGCTTTATGCGTGTAGCTGGTAGTTCCAGCTTTCACAGATGCCAGTTTCGTCCACTTTCCGGCCTTTTTCTCTTTGTAATAGATATGATAATCCGTCGCATTATCTGCCTTTTTCCAGGTAAGCTTTACCTGTCCAAAGGCCGGGGTTGAAATATCCTGCATTGTGGCCCTGCCAGGAACATCTGTAGCCGCAAATGTACTGGCTGGTTTTGCAAACAAAAAACAAAATGTGAGCAACATTAACACTGTTATAAAAACAGTTACATGGGATTTTTTTATGCAATCCTTCTTCATTCTTTCACACATCCTTTCTTCCTTGCTGTCGGTTGCTGCAATAAGTTCCGCTAGATTTTTCCTGCTCTTTTTTCAACTTTACCTCCTTCCTTTTTCAGTTATATTATATGGTGTAATTTTATCACAATAAAATAGTGTAAATCAATAAAGTACGACTACTATTTGTCAAAAACTATCTTCTCTTTGTTACCACTCACACAAAAAGGCGTTTCATGAATCTTTCAATTCACGAAACGCCTTTTTAGTCAATCGGATATTCGCAATCCGCTTTTGCTACTTGCTCATAACCAAATAACTGCTTCGCAGTTTGGTTAAATAATCAATTTTTGTCTATTGATTACATCATTCCCATTCCCGGGTTAGCAGCCGGTGCCGGATTGTCTTCTTTGATGATTGCAACAGCAGATTCTGTTGTAAGTAATGTAGAAGCAACGCTTGTAGCGTTCTGAAGGGCACTTCTTGTAACCTTTGCAGGGTCAAGGATTCCTTCGCCTACCATATCTACATATTTCTCATTGAGAGCATCGAAACCGATTCCCGGTTCGGATTCTCTTACTTTATTGATGATTACGGAACCTTCCAGTCCTGCATTTGCAGAAATGCGGAACAGAGGAGCTTCCAGAGCTTTCAGGATAATGTTTGCACCTGTCTTCTCGTCACCTTCCAGAGTAGCTGCAAGTTTTGCAACTTCTTTGGATGCGTGGATGTAAGCAGATCCGCCACCTGCGATGATACCTTCTTCAACTGCTG
Source organism: Ruminococcus sp. AM22-13 (assembly GCF_003471165.1). Classification (GTDB taxonomy): domain Bacteria; phylum Bacillota; class Clostridia; order Lachnospirales; family Lachnospiraceae; genus Blautia_A. The sequence goes on from NZ_QRIL01000005.1 coordinate 78,245, forward strand.
CTCTTGTAGCTGCAAGAGCATCTTCCAGACGAAGTTTAGCTTCTTTCATTTCTGTTTCAGTAGAAGCACCAACACGGATAACAGCTACGCCGCCAGCCAGTTTTGCAAGTCTTTCCTGTAATTTTTCTTTATCAAATTCAGATTTTGTTTCTTCGATCTGTCCACGGATCTGTGCAACACGGTTTGCGATTGCATCTTTGTCGCCCATACCATCAACGATAACTGTGTTCTCTTTTGCAACTTTAACAGATTTTGCACGTCCTAACTGCTCCATAGTTGCATCTTTCAGTTCAAGACCGAGTTCTTCGGAGATTACCTGGCCACCTGTAAGGATTGCGATATCCTGAAGCATTTCTTTTCTTCTGTCGCCATATCCAGGAGCTTTGACAGCTACTACCTGGAAGGTTCCTCTTAATTTGTTTACAATAAGAGTTGTAAGAGCTTCACCCTCTACATCTTCAGCAATGATGAGGAGTTTAGCACCAACTTTTACAATCTGTTCCAGTAATGGAAGGATTTCCTGGATGTTGCTGATCTTCTTGTCTGTGATCAGGATGTATGGATCTTCCAGATTTGCTTCCATTTTTTCCATATCTGTTGACATATATGCGGAAACATATCCACGGTCGAACTGCATACCTTCTACCAGATCAAGTTCTGTGTGCATTGTCTTGGATTCTTCTACTGTGATAACGCCGTCTTTGGAAACTTTTTCCATAGCGTCTGCTACTAACTGTCCAACTGTCTCATCGCTTGCAGAAATAGATGCAACGTTTGCGATCTGTTTCTTGCCGCTGATTGTCTGGCTCATGTTCTTGATTGCTTCTACAGCTACATCTGTAGCTTTCTTCATACCTTTTCTGAGGATGATCGGGTTAGCGCCTGCTGCCAGGTTTCTCATTCCTTCGTGAACCATAGCCTGTGCAAGAACAGTAGCTGTTGTTGTACCATCACCTGCTACATCGTTTGTCTTGGAAGCAACTTCTTTGATCAGCTGAGCTCCCATGTTTTCAAATCCATCTTCCAGTTCGATTTCTTTTGCGATTGTAACACCGTCGTTTGTGATAAGCGGAGCACCGTATGGTTTGTCAAGAACTACGTTTCTTCCTTTCGGTCCTAATGTTACTCTTACTGTATCAGCTAATTTATTTACACCAGCTTCAAGAGCTGCTCTGGCTTCTGCGCCGAATTTAATTTCTTTTGCCATGATAATATGACCTCCTGATTCAAATTCTGATCTCTATGAATTCTTTCTGATACTTATCCGATATTTTATATTACGTTCTGTAGATATTATCTTATAAGTATCTTCATTTATGTTTTCTATTTTGATATTGCTTATTTAACAATTGCAAGAATATCATTCTGTTTTACAATGATATATTCTGTGCCATCCATTTTTACTTCTGTTCCTGAATATTTGGAATAGATAACTTTATCACCTACAGCTACTTCCATTTTTACTTCTTTACCTTCTACAACTCCGCCAGGTCCTACAGCTACTACTTCTGCCTGCTGTGGTTTTTCCTGTGCCTGTCCCGGAAGAACGATTCCGGATTTTGTTGTTTCTTCTGCTTCAACCTGTTTTAATACAACTCTGTCACCTAAAGGTACTAATGTCATGATCTATGATCCTCCTTTATTCTCCAAATTGAGATTTGTCCTGTTACTGCTGCTCTGCAATGCCCTTTCTTATTAATTAGAGATACAGATTTCAGTAACTGCTTCGGCCTTTGTCAAATCCTGCCGCTTTTTGCTAGCACTCATTTGTCTCGAGTGCTAATCACTGTCCTTATATTATTTAAAATGGCTTGATTTCGCAAGCGCTTTTAGCATTATAAAATATGATGTATCCTCTTATTTACTTATTTTTTCTAATTTTTTCTCATGTTTTCTTAATTTACAAATAATTTTAATCTTAATGCATAAATTCCTCGTGTACCGATTTGATGCCAAACCCCAAAAACATAGAATAATTTTGATCGACAAAGTACCAGAACGAAGCGGTGCGGCATCATTATCGTTTGAAAGAAACACTGTCCTATATGAAATCAGATATAAGTCCTTAGAAAATTCTACAATATCAAAAAAACTGCCTGCTAATTAGCAGACAGTCTTCTTATGTTCTTCATTATTTAGATTTATGATTTATTTAAAGCAAGTCAGGCTTTCTTATTTCTCTGTGCCTTGATCTCTTCCAGTTCATCAAAGATTACTTCGTTGAGAACCTTGATATAAGTTCCCTTCATACCGGAAGACCTGGATTCAATCACACCAGCACTTTCAAATTTTCTCAATGCATTTACAATTACAGATCTGGTGATTCCCACGCGGTCAGCAATCTTACTTGCAACCAGGATTCCTTCATCTCCGTCGAGTTCATCGAAGATATGAATGATTGCTTCCAACTCTGAGAAGGATAATGTATTAAATGCAGATTTCACAACCTGCTGTTTTCTGTCTTCTTCTGCATTCTCTTCGTGAACTGCACGCATCATCTCCAGACCAACTACAGTTGTACCATATTCACTGACAATAATGTCTTCAATATCATACGGTCTGTCATAGCGGTACATAAATACTGTACCTAATCTTTCTCCTGCGATATCTATCGGATTGATGATTCCCTGATAGCTGCTTGACACATGCTCAAAGCCCAGTGTCTGAAGATTCACATTCTCTTTTGTTGACAATACACCTAAAAATCGCTCGTTCAATAATGAATCCACATATCCGCCAACTTTATCCTCAATCAGCTCGGTAATCTCTTCTACGCCCGGACATAAACTGACGCCCAGAACCTTTCCCTTTTTGCTGAGAACCAGGATATTGGAACTCAGAGTTTCCATCAGAACCTGGCAGATATCATTAAATACGACTTTACTGGAACTGCTGTTATGCAGAAGTTTGTTGATTTTTCTTGTTTTGTCCAGCAACTGAACGCTCATATAGTCCTCCTTTCGCCTTGCATATATCTGAATTCTTTTCTGTTTATCTTTCACTCATCTTAATAATATATGAACAGAAACCTTTTCTGACACTATTTAAGCAATGAACAGTATCTTCACTCTGTTCTGAAAGAAGATTCAGACATACCCGGTCAATAACTTTACTCGTACTTTAATACTACACGTTTCGCAGATAAATTACAAGACAAATTTTATAATTTTTTTATTTATTTTTGCTTTTCTGAAAATAGATTCCTTTTGCAAATATTATTCAATAAATATGGTGTTATTTCGGAATACAGTTTTTCTCAAAACCGGATTATTATTTATTACACTGTATGTATATTACAAACATATTTTATGACAAAAAAATACAGGAAAAGTATCATTCTCTTCCTGTATTTATACTATCTTTTATATTTTCATCTACGAAGATTTTCTAAGCATGTTTAAAAATGCATTCTACTTCTATTTTTCTTCCTTCGTCTCTACATATCCACATGTTTCCTGGCTGCAGACAAGCTTATTCCCCTTTTCCACCATATAGCTTCCACATTTTGGGCATTTCTTTGCGGATGGCTTCTGCCAGGACATAAAATCGCATTCCGGATTATCTTCACATCCGTAATATTTACGTCCTTTCTTGGTTTTCTTAAGAACAAGCTCCTTGCCACATTTCGGGCATGGAACACCAATCTTCTCGAAATATGGCTTTGTATTTCTACACTCCGGGAAGCCCGGGCATGCAAGAAATCGTCCATGTGGACCATATTTGATAACCATGTTTCTGCCACAGTTATCACAGACTACATCTGTGACTTCATCCTGAATGTCAACTTTCTCCAGTTCTTCCTCTGCTGCATCGACATCTCTCTTCAGATCCGGGTAGAAATTGCTGACTACTGTTTTCCATTTAACAGTACCTGCTGCCACACAGTCCAGAAGCCCTTCCATAGTTGCTGTGAAATTCACATCCACAATACTCGGGAATGCCTGCTTCATGATGTTGTTGACAACCTCACCAAGCTCTGTAACATATAGATTCTTCTGTTCTTTAGCCACATAGCGGCGGCTGATAATTGTTGTAATGGTCGGCGCATAGGTACTTGGACGTCCGATTCCCAATTCTTCCATCGTTTTAACCAGGGACGCCTCTGTGTAATGTGCCGGCGGCTGTGTGAAATGCTGCTCTGGTTTCAGTTCCCTGAGTGTGAGCTTCATGCCTTTTTCAAGGCTCTGATTCAGTACATTTCCTTTTTTCTGATCTTCTTCATCTGTGTATACAGACATAAATCCGTCAAACACGATTTTGGATGCAGACACTGTAAAGATATATTCATCTGCCCCGATTTTTACGGAAGTCGTCTCATACTTCGCCGGTGCCATTCTGCTCGCCGCAAATCTTCTCCAGATAAGCTGATACAGTCTGAACTGATCTCTGGACAGAGATTCCTTTAATACAGCCGGTGTACGGCTGATATCTGTAGGACGGATCGCCTCATGGGCATCCTGGATCTTCTGTCCTTTTTTCACTGTTTTCTCTGACTGGGAAACATAATTCTCGCCATACTGTTCAGTGATATATTCTCTTGCCGCAGCATCTGCTTCCTCAGAAATTCGGGTAGAATCTGTACGCAGGTAGGAAATCACACCAACGGTACCATTTCCTTTAATATCGATTCCTTCATATAACTGCTGTGCCAGACGCATCGTCTTCTGTGTAGAAAAGTTTAATGTCTTGGCAGCTTCCTGCTGTAAGGTACTTGTGGTAAATGGCAGAGGTGCATTTTTGATTCGCTCGCCTTTCTTTACCTCAGTAATCTCATACTCTTTATTCTTTAAAGAAGCCAGAAGCTCATCCATTTCCTGCTTGTTATGGATACTCATTTTCTTATCTGTACCGTAGAATTTAGCCTGAAGCGGTTTCTTTTCGCCCTTTACCTGAAATTCTCCGTCAAGACTCCAGTATTCTTCCGGAATAAATGCGTTGATCTCATCCTCTCTGTCACAGATGATACGCAATGCAACAGACTGTACACGTCCCGCACTTAAACCTCTCTTGACTTTCGCCCAGAGCAGAGGGCTGATACTGTAACCAACCATACGGTCAAGCATACGTCTTGCCTGCTGTGCGTCTACCAGATCCATATCCAGTTCTCTTGCCTGTTTAATGGATGACTTTACAGCTGTTTTTGTGATCTCATTGAAAGTAATTCTGTGCATCTTCTTCGGGTCTTCTTTTAAGGCCTGCATCAGATGCCAGGAAATAGCCTCTCCCTCGCGGTCAGGGTCGGTTGCCAGATAAATCTTATCTGCCTTCTTGGCAGACTTGCGAAGCTTGGCAAGCAGTTCTCCCTTTCCACGTATTGTTATATATTTCGGTTCAAAATCATGCTCTACGTCAATTCCAAACTGGCTCTTGGGAAAATCGCGAACATGTCCGTTTGAAGCTTCCACATCGTAATTCGCGCCAAGAAACTTCTTAATTGTTTTCACTTTTGCAGGTGATTCCACTATCACCAGATATTTCGCCATGCTATCTCTCCTAGTCGTAATCTGTTACTGTTCACTATAGCAATTCTATAAGCGTCCAATAACGCCAAATTCATTCTTTTCACAGCTTATTATTAACCAGATAACGGATTTTTCCCAATCCGGCTAATTCACGTTACTGTTCACTCCGTTCTCAGCAACAGAAATGGCGCATGAACAATAACTTAACTGCATCTTACATAGTAATGTCTCCCGCTTTCTCTTATGAGTCCCTGCAGTGTCAGCTCCACCAGACAGTTGCTTACCTGTGCCGGCGAAAAGCCTGTTTTTCTTACTATGTAATCGGGGTTTTTTGGTCGTAAATCGAGACAACTATACACCAAATTCAAATCACTTGCAAGTCCTAAGTTGTTTTTTTCGTCTGTTTGCAAGGCTTTCTCTGCACCGATTCCAAGTTCTTCCAGTATGATTTCCGGGCAGTAGGCAATTCCTGCGCCATCGTAGATCAGCTTATGGCATCCTCTGCTAAGTGTATCTGTAACAGCACCTGGGATGGCATAGACCATTTTTCCCTGTTCCAGTGCAAAACCTGCTGTAATCAGAGAGCCACTGTTTTCTTTTGCCTCTACCACCAGAACTGCATCTGACAGGGCACTGATGATGCGGTTACGCGCCGGAAAATGCCAGGATACAGGTTCCGAACCCAACGGACATTCACTGATAATCCCGCCATTTTCCCAGAGAATTCTCTCGTAAAGTTTTTTGTTTGTTTTCGGATAACACACGTCAACTCCACTTCCCAGCACCGCAAATGTAGGCATTTTCCCTTCCAGGGCTCCTTTATGCCCTTCTGAATCAATCCCAAGAGCCATGCCGCTGATGATCTGTACTCCTGCCTGACTTAGTTCCTTCGCATAACGGAAAGCCTGGATTCTGCCGTATGGGCTGCACATTCTCGCTCCGATTACTGCTACGGTTATCTTGTCGGGATCAGGCATTCTCCCCTTTACATATAGCTTTGCGGGCATGGAGGGATACTGCATCATTTTTTTCGGATACTCCAGACTTGTTTTTGTGATACATCGGATCTGATCCATGGAATTTCCCAACACCTGATTTCTCTTTCTGTTATTTTTTTCCCAATCTATGCTTTCCGAACTTTCTGAATCGAATTTTTCTACCTCAGTTCTTTCCATATAAAATACCTCGCAGACTTTTATTTTATGACAAAATCTTTATCAAATGCTCTGTAAGAGAGTGCCTCTCCGATATGATGGCCGGAAATGATTTCTTCTTCCTCCATATCGGCAATCGTTCTGGCTACTTTCAAAATTCTGTGATAGGATCTGGCACTGAATGCAATTCTCTCAAACGCTCTCGCAAGCAGCTTTGATGCACTGTCCGTAAGAGGGCAGTATTTATCGATCAGACTGCTTCTCAGCTGTCCGTTGAAACTTATCTTCTCGTCTTTATAACGTTCTTCCTGGATTTTCTGTACTTTTTCTACTCTTTTCCTGATAATTGTAGATGTTTCCCCTTTCTTTCCACAGTGAAGCTGTGCAAAAGAAACCGGCGGTACTTCTGTGCTGATGTCGATCCTGTCCAGGAGCGGGCGGCTGATTTTGCCCATATAATGTGAAATTTCTCCCGACGTACAGGTGCATCGGTTCAAATCCGGATAATATCCGCAGGGACAGGGATTCATCGCGGCACATAGCATAAAATCCGCCGGAAAACTATATGTACCGCTTGCCCTGGCAATCTGAATCACCTTGTCTTCCAGTGGCTGGCGCAGAAGTTCCAGACTTGCCCTGGAAAATTCAGGCATTTCATCCAGAAAAAGCACACCTTTATGCGCCAGCGTAATCTCACCGGGACGCGGATTGCGTCCCCCTCCTGCTATTGCCTGTGGCGTACTCGTATGGTGGGGACTTCTAAATGGTCTTTCATTCATCAAAGGATTTTCTCTGGATAAAAGCCCCGCAATACTGTAAATTCTGGTAAGTTCCAGTTTTTCTTCAAATCCCAGACCTGGCATGATCGTAGGAAGTCTTCTGGCAAGCATCGTCTTGCCTGTCCCTGGCGGTCCAATCAGAAGCATGTTATGGAATCCACTTACTGCAATCTCTGCTGCCCTTTTTGCGCCTTCCTGCCCTTCAATATCTGAGAAATCCATTCCTTTATCCGTATTTCTTGCAGAAATATCCTCCTGGATTTCCATTTTCAGATATGGTTCCGGATTCTGGATGCATTCGATCAGTTCCTTCAGATTCTTTACCCCTGCTACCGGCACATCCTTGATCAGTCTTCCTTCTTTCAGATTCTCATAAGGAACTACGCAGAATCGGCATCCAAGACTTCTCGCACACAATACCATGGGGAGGATTCCCGAAATGCCATGAATCTCTCCGTCCAGTCCGATCTCGCCTGCCATCATGACTCCATTGACATCCCGCGAACTTATGATTTCAAAAGCAGCCAATACTGCGGCCGCGACCGGAACATCAAAGCCGGCACCTTCTTTCTTCATATCCGCAGGTGCGAAATTAACAGTGATTCTCTTTGGTGGAAACTGATAGCCGTTATTCTTAAGTGCTGTACGTACTCTGTCCTGGGCTTCTTTTACCTGAGCGGATGGAAATCCTACCATTATAAAGGAAGGAAGTCCGTTACTTACATCTGCTTCAACCTGGACAGGACATACTTCTACCCCTAAAATTGCAGCTGATAATACACTTGCAAACAAATTTTCTCCTTTCCAGATGCATAAATCTCCCCGATGTGATTTATACATATCATATATCTATACATATCCATACTGAATAATTGCTCTGCTTATTACTGTCTATTGTAGTTCATAACGATTGCAAGACACCGAATAGACAAAAACATGTAACAGAAGCAAAGTTTTATCTTATTCGGCTAAATATTGCTTTTTTTACTTTATGGGATTACCATAACCTGAACGGTCATGTATTATTTCAGAAATCAGAATTGAATAAAGATATTTTTATTATAGTCCATTTTGCTCCATTTTGCAAGAGTGCAATTTGTTCTGTTTTATACTTTTTTATATCAGAGCATGTTTGAAAAAAATTTTCTGCAAGATGTGTGTCACAATTTGCGGGATGATTTTTTAAACACTCTCCATAGGGAAGGAGGTACCCCACATGAAATTTCAGCGTATTCAGGATTTACGCACAGATGCTGATCTGTCCCAGAAACAGCTTAGCGAAATTCTTCACATCAGCCAGCGTTCCTATTCACACTATGAAACCGGATCACGTAACATTCCTGTCGAAATGTTGATCAGACTGGCAAATTATTATGACATAAGTGTTGACTATCTGGTAGGGCGCACTGACAAAAAAGAGATGAATAAATAAAAAGCAAAAAGGATTCCTGTAACTTCTGATGTTACCTGAATCCTTTTGTTTTTCTTTTGCTTTTTCATGACTGTAGATCATATTCACAGTCAATATTTTTCTTATGTAGCTTCCCATTATCCTCTGATCATAACACCATCTACGGAAGGGTGAACTTTAGCGCCTTCCGCTTTCGTTTTTGTTTTAATCTTCACATACAGAATCCCGTTATCAAAAGTGAAATAGCCTTTTGCTACATTTCCCAGGGAATCTGTAAAGGAAAATCTTGACGCATTTCCCGCTACGGATTTCTTTACCGTAGCTTCACAGGTGGCTGTTTTTTTCTTATTTGTCTGCGAATAAGTAAATGTAACCGACTTCTGGCTTAGTTTCGTAATCTCGATCACAACCCTGCCATTCTTACTGTGCCAGCTTCCCAGATAATCATCCGGGTCAAAAACATAGGCTCTTTCCAGCACAGGTGTCGGCGTTACCGTAGGAATTGGTGTCGGAATCGGGGTTGGCGTAGCTGCCGGTGTAGGTGTTACAGTTGGAACACTTTCCAGTGCCGCGATTGCTTCTGCCTTGCGCTGCTGCCTGTCCTCATTCTCCCGCTGACGAATCAACAGAATGCCTGCAAATATAAGCAGGACAAACAGGATAATCACAAATATCAGAAGCTTCTTAAGCCTTCTTTTCTTTTTGTTCCTTTTCTGATTGTTTACTACCGGCAAATTCTACGTCTCCTCTTTTTTGTACTTCTATATCGTATTTACTTTCTATCTACATTTCCAGTTATCATTCTATGCAGAAATATTGTAACTATTCAATACCTTCACAGTTACGAAATATTATTCTTTTCCATCCCAGCAATAAGTACAGAGTTTGCATGGAGAGATTCCGATAGAAGCCTTCAGATCGTCAAGTCTGTGGAATTTCAGGGATGTAAAGTTCAGTTCCTTACGGATCTCTTCCAACATTTCTTTGTAATTAGTTGAATTCGGATCTGCGTAGTCTGCCAGTATCCTATCACTGACATTCTCTCCCTCACGTTTCGCGATCACACGTCTTGTGATCAGATCCATCTCTGATTTGGAACGTGAGAAGTTCAGATATTTACATCCATACAGAAGCGGCGGGCATGCAGGACGGATATGTACTTCCTTTGCACCATTTCTGTAAAGGAATTCTGTTGTTTCTCTTAACTGTGTTCCACGTACGATAGAATCATCGATCATAAGAAGGCTCTTATCTTTGATCAGACGGTGTACCGGAATCAGTTTCATTCTGGCAATCAGATTTCTCTGGCTCTGCTGAGTAGGCATGAAAGATCTCGGCCAGGTTGGTGTATATTTAATAAACGGGCGGGCAAAAGGTACGCCTGACTGGTTCGCATATCCGATGGCATGTGCAATACCAGAATCCGGAACTCCGGCTACGATATCCGGGTTTACTTCGCCTTTGTCACGTTTTGCCAGCATATCACCACAGTGATAACGCATTTCTTCTACATTAACGCCTTCATAAGTTGAAGTCGGATATCCGTAATATACCCACAGGAAAGAACAGATACGCATCTCTTCGCCAGGCTTCTGCAGAGTTTCCACTCCATCCGGAGTCACTGCAACGATCTCGCCAGGTCCCAGTTCTTTCAGGTCTTCATATCCTAAATTCAGATATGCAAAACTTTCAAAGGATACACAGCAGGCATCTTCTTTCTTGCCTATGATCAACGGAGTTCTTCCCAGACGGTCACGTGCTGCCAGCAATCCCTTAGGTGTCAGGATCAACATCGTCATAGAACCTTCGATTACTTCCTGCGCATAACGAATTCCTTCGATCATGTTATCCTTCTGGTTGATCAGGGCAGCTACCATTTCTGTAGGGTTGACACTTCCACCGCTCATTTCCAGGAAATGTGTACATCCATTCTTGAAACAGGTTGCGATCAGTTCATCCATGTTGTTGATCTTTCCAACTGTAGTGATTGCAAAATTTCCCAGATGGGAACGTACCAGCAACGGCTGTGGCTCATTATCTGAAATACATCCGATTCCTAAATTTCCTTCCATCTCACCGATATCACCGTCAAACTTTGTTCTGAATGGTGCATTCTCGATATTATGGATCACACGGTCGAAGCCACGTTTCGAATCATATACTGCCATACCGCCTCTGCGTGTTCCCAGATGGGAATGATAATCAATTCCGAAGAAAAGGTCCAGAACGCAGCTGGACTTTGATGCTACTCCAAAAATTCCACCCATTATCGTATTCTCCTTTTGTCCATCATCTCAGGGCATATCTGCCCGCCTCATAATATTTTTTTATCGTTACTGTTTATCACACAACACTACTCATTATATAGAACACAATTTTATAAGTAAAGAGTTTTATCGCCTGTAAAACCAACCTCTTTTTGGCGTTTGCTTACAAATTTTGGATATTTTTATTCTAAAATCTATCCGCCTGGTTCTTATTTTTTCTCTTTGATAGTACCTTTTCTGTATGCATCCAGAAGCTGGATCAGTTCCTGAATTCTCTCTTTTAACGCATGACCGGTATCTGTATCACCTACCAGCTGACGTCTTGACATGTAGCTGACTGCTACACGATTTGATACGATATCTGTCTCTTTTGCTACCGCATCTGCTTTGGAAGTAAATGGCTCGTGAGCTGTAAGATTTAATCCATAAGAATTATAAATCAGTGTATATCCTGCAATACCTGTAACTTTTCTGTATGCCTTGGAGAAGCCTCCGTCAATAACGATAACCTTGCCATTGCATTTGACCGGGCTTTCTCCCTCACTCTGATGTACAGGTACATGACCATTGATAATATGGCCCTTCTCCGGATCCAGACCAAATTCACGCAGCATATTATCAACTACTTCTTCATTCTCCCAGAGTCGGTAATATGCATTCTTTTTCTCCTCATGTGTGGACGGATCTTCTATAAAATAACGCTCAAAAGTACTCATCTTACTCTTGCCAAACAACGGAGAATTCGGTGCTGCCCAGATATACCACATGATATCCCGGCCTTTCTTCTGCTCATCTTTTCCTACAGAATAAAAAGCTCTGCGTACATAGGCTTCCAGCACATCATACAATTCTTTTCCTTTATAGCTTTTCCCATAAATCTGTACTTCACGGAAGGTTCCATCCTCATTTAACGGGATACTTCCATGAAACAGAAGATTCCCATTATATACTGTATAAAGGCCTCCTTTATCCAGTAACAGCCGGATATGATTCTGCAGCTTCTCGCAGTTTCTGAATGCAGAAGACAGCTTGTCCATAACCTCTTTTTCCCCGTCTGTAAGCTCATACGGATGCTTCCAGTCAATCGTCGGGAAGTTTCTGTCCCGGAGAGGATATTCTTTTCCATCCGGCAGGATGATTGTTCCTTTTTCAGGATTGATTCTATGTAAAAGTGCCCTGTCTTCCATCTGGAATTCTTTATGCTTTCGCACCAGTTTTCCTTCTAATTTAAACTGGATCACTGCAATCGCTTTGTGCATTTTTTTGCCGAGTTCTTCTTCCAGAACATTGTAATTTGAAGCGCCTTTCATGGCAAAAATATCACATGGATCATCCTTATATGCTTCCATGACAAAGGTTGCAAGTGGCAGCATATTGATACCGTATCCATCTTCCAGAATATCCAGATTTCCATAACGGATGCTGTTTCTCACTACCGTTGCAATACATGCTTTCTGACCTGCTGCCGCACCCATCCAGACTACATCATGGTTACCCCACTGGATGTCCAGTGAATGGTACTGCATCAGACGGTCCATGATAAAATGTGGTGCCGGGCCTCTGTCGTAAATATCCCCCAGGATATGCAGGTGATCTACGACAAGACGCTGAATCAGTTCTGCAAGTGCAATGATAAAGTTCTCTGCACTGCCGATTTCAATAATGGTATTTACAATGGCATCATAATAAGCTTCTTTATCCAGGACCTCCGCTTTCTCTGTGATCAGCTCTTCGATCACATATGCATAGTCTGCCGGAAGCGCTTTTCTTACTTTTGATCTGGTATATTTGGAAGCTGTTGTCTTACATATTTCAATCAGACGATACAGAGTAATCTTGTACCAGTTTTCCATATCATCCTCTGTTTCCTTTACCAGATCCATCTTCTCTCTTGGATAATAAATCAGTGTCGCCAGAGAACGTTTGTCATTATTTCCAAGCGTGTGTCCGAATACGTCATCTATTTTCTTTCGCACTGCACCGGAACCGTTTCGCAATACATGGGAAAATGCCTGATACTCTCCATGAAGATCGGACATAAAGTGTTCCGTTCCCTTTGGAAGGTTCAGAATCGACTGGAGATTAATAATCTCCGTAGATGCTTTTCCAATTGTAGGATAAATTTCTGCAAGTCTCTGTAAATATCTAAGCTCCTCTTTCTTCATATCCATCTCCTTATATCTTCTATCTCATCCCGTAAAATCAAACAGTGACATCTGGTTCGACTGCGGAATATCTCCAAATAATTTCAGATCATCCATCAGATCAATAACTGTCTTGCTGACTTTAGTTCTGTCGCGGAAGTCGTCTTTTGACAGGAATTTGCCTTGTTTTGCGGCATCTACAACGGCATCTGCGGCCTTATCTCCGAGTCCGTCAATGGTCGCAAGTGATGGCATCAGTTTTCCGTCCACAATCTGGAATCGCTGCGCTTTTGCAGTGTAAAGATCGATTGGAACGAACTCAAAACCTCTTGCATACATCTCCTGCACGATACGCATATCCTTCAGGGTATCCTGCTCTTTCTTAGATGCAGCATCGCCTTTCTTACGGATTTCTGCCATATAATATTCCAGACGTTCCTTACCCATGCACATCAGTTCATAGGAAAAAGCTGTCGCACGGATACTAAAGTATGCCGCATAATAAGCCAGCGGCTGAAATACCTTATACCACGCAATTCGGTATGCCATCATAACGTAAGCCGCCGCATGGGCTTTCGGGAACATGTACTTGATCAGCTTACAGGACCAGATATACCAGTCCGGTACATCATGTTCCTTCATCGTTGTGATCCACTCATCACGCAGGCCTTTTCCCTTACGGACACTCTCCATAATGGTAAATGCAAGACCACTTTCCACACCTTTTCCGATCAAATAGATCATGATATCATCTCGGGTACAGATGGCAGTAGAAATTGTAGCCGTGCCATTCTGGATCAGTACCTGCGCATTTCCAAGCCATACATCTGTACCGTGGGAAAGTCCTGCAATACGAATCAGGTCTGAAAAGTATTTCGGCTTGGTATCGATAAGCATCTGCATGGCAAAGTCTGTACCGAATTCCGGGATTCCCAGGCATCCAAGCTTACATCCACCAATATCCTCCGGCTCGATTTTCAATGCTTTCGTGCTTGCAAATAATGACATGACATCCCTCTGATCCAGCGGAACATCCCTCGCACTGATGCCTGTCAGATCCTCCAGCATTCGGATCATGGTCGGATCATCGTGTCCCAGTATATCAAGCTTCAGCAGGTTTCCATCAATGGAATGATAATCAAAATGAGTGGTGATAATATCACTGTTTACGTCATTCGCAGGATGCTGGACAGGTGTAAATTTCTCGATTTCCTCTCCCACCGGAAGTACAATGATACCTCCCGGATGCTGTCCTGTGGTACGGCGGACTCCTGTGCACCCCTGCACGATACGGTTAATCTCACAGTAACGTTTATGCACGCCGCGTTCCTCGAAATAATTCTTCACATAACCGAATGCCGTTTTCTCTGCCAGTGTACCGATAGTTCCAGCTTTAAACGTCTGTCCTTTACCGAAAATAACCTCTGTATATCGATGTGCATTTGCCTGATATTCTCCTGAGAAATTAAGGTCAATATCAGGCTCCTTATCTCCCTTGAATCCAAGGAATGTTTCAAAAGGAATATCAAATCCCTCTTTCTTCATTTTTGTCCCACATTTCGGACAGATTTTATCAGGCATATCGCACCCTGCCATACCTGCATATTGCTTTACTTCCGGCGAATCGAAATCACTGTATTTACAATCCGGATTCGGACATAAGTAATGCGGCGGCAGAGGATTTACCTCTGTGATACCGGACATTGTAGCCGCCAGGGAAGATCCTACTGATCCTCGCGAACCTACCAGATATCCGTCCTCATTAGACTTCCACACCAGTTTCTGTGCAATAATATACATTACGGCGTAACCATTCGAAATAATAGAGTTCAGTTCTCTATCCAGACGGCTTTCCACGATCTCCGGCAGGGGATCTCCGTACATTTCATGTGCCTTTGTGAAGCAGATATTCTTCAGATCCTGGTCGGAATTTTCAATGACCGGTGGGAATTTATCCGGATGGATCGGGGAAATTTTCTCGATCATATCCGCAATCTTATTGGTGTTCGTAATGACAACTTCCTCAGCTTTCTCACTTCCCAGATAGGAGAATTCCTCCAGCATTTCTTCCGTAGTACGCAGATATAATGGTGCCTGTTCATCCGCATCCGAGAAACCATTTCCAGCCATAATAATACGTCGGTATACCTCGTCCTGAGGATCCATAAAGTGCACATCACAAGTAGCTACAACAGGTTTCTTAAACTGCTCTCCAAGCTTGACGATCTTTCTGTTTATCTCTTTTAAATCTTCCTCAGAATTGATCATATCATGCTTGTCATCCGCGATCATAAATTTATTATTTCCAAGCGGCTGAATTTCCAGATAGTCATAAAAATTAACCAGTCTGGCAATCTCCGTATCCGGTGCATTTCGCAGTATTGCCTGATACAGCTCTCCTGCCTCGCAGGCACTTCCCACCAGAAGACCATCCCTATGCTCTTCCAGCACACTCTTCGGTACACGAGGACGTCTGTGATAATATTTCAGATGAGACTGGCTTACCAGTTTATACAGATTAATACGTCCCGTCTCATTTCTGGCAAAAATAATCGCATGGTAAGTTGGTAACTTCTTAATAGTATTGGCCGATACCGCTCCCTGTTTATTCATCTCATCAACATCAAGAATATCTCTGTCCGCCAGCATTTTGACAAATTTCACAAAAATCTCTGCTGTACATGCGGCATCGTCTACTGCACGATGATGATTCTCCAGTGAAACTCCTACTGCTTTTGCAACCGTATCCAGCTTAAATCTGTTCAATGCAGGCAACAGGAAACGCGCCATTCCGACCGTATCCACGTAAGTAAAATCATGCTTGATTCCCAGTCTGTCACAGTTTTTCATAATGAATCCCATGTCAAAGTCCGCATTATGTGCAACCATTACCGCCCCCTTGCTGAATTCAAGGAATTTCGGCAGAATTTCTTCGATTGTCGGCGCATCCATTACCATGCTGTCATTAATGCTTGTAAGCTGTTCAATACGGAACGGGATCGGTACTTTTGGGTTTACAAACGTGGAAAAACGATCGGTAATCTCTCCGTTCTCTACCAGTACCGCGCCAATCTCAATAATCTGACAGGTCAGAGAAGAGAAGCCTGTTGTCTCGATATCAAAGACTACAAATCTTCCATCCAGTTTCTGTCCTTTTCCATTTGTCACCATACCCTTTAAGTCATCTACAAGGTAAGCTTCCATACCATACAGAACCTTGAAATCAGAGTCCTTCGGCACACATCCACCCCATGCATCGAAGCAATGATTTGCCTCGGGAAATGCCTGAACGACACCATGGTCTGTGATGGCAATGGCAGGATGTCCCCACTCATAGGCACGTTTTACCAGAGATTTGGCATCTGTGACACCATCCATATCGCTCATCTTCGTATGGCAGTGAAGTTCAACTCTTTTCTGAGGAGTGGTATCCACCCTGGCTGTGGTAAAGTTGGCAATCTTTTTGATTCCTGCGATAGACGCAATCGTCAGTTCACTGTCAAATCTGTCCACGGTCGTTACGCCGCGAAACTTCAGAAATGCACCTTTCTTTACATGCTCTGTGACTTCCGGAACCTGTTCATTTCGAAGGAACATTTTCACTACAATACTGTCAGTAAAGTCTGTGATCGGGAAAATCAGAATCGTCTTTTCATTTCGAATCTCTCTGGCTTCAACATCCATAACCTGTCCGCGGACAATGACCTCACCCATCTCACCGGTGATTGTTTCAAGGGCAACAGGTTCGCCTTCAAAATCTCTTCCATAGATAACATCCGGATTGCTGTCTCGTCTGAATCCACCGCGGAAATCACCTTTTTTATTGTCTTTTCGATCAGCAAATGCGGACTTTTTGTCTTTCTTTTCCTGCTGTGATTTATCTGCTTTCTTCTCTGCCTTTTTCTCCGTTGTTCCACTTTCTTCAGTCTGTGAAGTCTCCTCCGTTTTGGCATTCATCTTTGCATGACGAATTACGTTCTCTACTTCCTGAGCAATCTGAACTGCTGCATTCTTACGGTATTTGCTCTCCTGCGTTTCTGTAAACTCCAGCTCCACTTTCAAATCCATCCCGCATCTTTCGCAGAAAACTTTCTGCAGATATTCGATCAGAATCTCGCTTTTTTCTCTGGCTATTACCGAGTCAGGAAGAATCATATGAAGATCATTTGCACCCGGAAAAGTAATCTGTGCCTGCTTGAACATGTTATATTCCAGCATATTGTAATTGCGCAGTTCCAGTTCCATACTAGATCTGTATGTGTCCAGGAAATTCTGCGGAGTATACTGCCCTGACAGATGAAACTTCTCTATTACAGTAACCGTAACTCCCAGTCCTGCAAAAATCTGCCTCTCTATCTGCTCTTCCAGGGCAAAAATATGCTTCTTATGAATCCAGCGTTCACTTTTTATATATACCCAGATATGAGTCTTGGAAGGATTGCAGGAAACTCTGGTTACAAACACCATGTCCAACAGCTCTTCCAGTTCTTTTTTCACTTTTAAATTGGGAAATACGTCAAAAAAATCTTTTTCCAAAATAAAATCTCCTCTTTATATAAATGAAGCAAAGATAATCTCTGCTTCATTGCAAAGATTATTTTTTCCAGTTTAAAAGTTCCTCACGCAAGGTATCCAAAAGCTCCTCTTCCGGAACCTTTTTAATGATCTCGCCATGCTTGATCAGAAGTCCGACACCAACACCGCCTGCAATTCCGATATCTGCTTCTTTTGCTTCTCCAGGTCCGTTTACCACACATCCCATAACCGCTACTTTAATATCAAGCGGGATATCCTGCACCATAGTTTCTACCTTGTTTGCAAGACCGATCAGATCAATCTGTGTACGTCCGCAGGTTGGACATGACACGACTTCCACGCCGCCTTTGCGAAGTCCAAGTGTCTTCAGGATACGTTTTGCTGACTTGATTTCTTCCAGAGGTGCGCCTGTAAGGGAAACCCGGATGGTATCACCGATTCCCTGATTCAGAATGATTCCCAGACCGATCGCTGATTTGATATTTCCGGAATACAGAGTTCCTGCTTCTGTGATTCCTACATGAAGTGGATAGTTTGTTTTTTCTGCGATCAGTTCATGTGCTTTTGCACACATGAGAACGTCTGAAGATTTAATACTGATGACAAGATTATCATAGCCTAATTCCTCGATAATGTGTACTTTATCCAGCGCACTCTCAACCAGTCCTTCTGCTGTAACACCATGATATTGTTCCACAAGCTCCTTCTCCAGCGAGCCACTGTTTACACCGACACGGATTGGGATGTTGCGTTCCTTCGCCACATCAACGACTGCTTTAATACGCTCTGTATTTCCGATATTTCCCGGATTGATGCGTATTTTATCCGCTCCGTTTTCCATCGCTGCGATAGCCAGACGATAGTCGAAATGAATATCTGCTACCAGTGGAATATGAATCTGTTTCTTGATTTCTTTTAACGCTTTTGCAGCTTCCATAGTAGGTACTGCGCAACGAATAATGTCGCATCCTGCCTGCTCCAGCGCAAGGATCTGTGCTACAGTCTGCTCTACGTTTTCTGTCTTTGTGTTCGTCATGGACTGGATTAAAACAGGGTTACCACCACCGATTTTTTTGTCTCCGACCCGGATGACTTTTGTATGATCTCTGTACATAATTACCTCTTTATTCTTTCCTATAATAATCTCACAGAATGCTCCATTCTATCCAGTCTGGCATCGGTAAGATTCTGCAGAACCGGAGATTAAGTGCATTATTCTCTGAAATTACTATAAACATCTTCTACCAGAAGCAGGAGCGGCCGAGTTCCCGGCAGCTCCCGCCCAATTTTCGTTATCCGTAACTATTCAGCTCCCTCACAAAATAATAGACTGCTGAAATATATACAATCATTTATCTACTGTCTGATTTCCAGAAGTTTCCGCTTCAGTTCATCTTCCATGCGGCGTATTTCTGACTCTGCCGCCTGCCTCTTCTGGCGTCCTTCCATCTGGATGCGCATTACATCATCCAGTGTCTGAATCAGATCTGCATTTGTTTTCTGAAGTGTCTCAAGGTCAACAATCCCTCTTTCAGATTCCTTCGCTATCTCAACCGTTGCCGTATGAAGCATCTCTGCGTTTTTCCTGAGAAGTTCATTTGTAATATCTGTCACCTGTCTCTGCGCCTGTGTCGCTTCTGCAGAATGAGCGATTCCAAGTGCAAGCACCATCTGGCTCTTCCATAACGGAATCGTATTTACGATTGTTGTCTGGATTTTCTCTACCATTACGGTATCATTATTCTGAATCAGACGGATCTGCGGTGCTGTCTGCATGGCAATCGTACGGGTAAGCTCCAGATCATGCAGCTTCTTCTCAAAACGATTGCATTTCTCATCCAGATCCCTTGCTGCCTGTGCATCCTCAGGAAGTCCGCTCATCATCGCCTTATTTTTCAGCTCTGCAAGTTTTCCGTTTCTGGTTTCTTCCAGTTTCTTTTTGCCAGCAAGGATATACATGGTAAGTTCTTTAAAGTAATTCAGGTTCTGCTCATACATCTTGTCCAGCATAGCGGAATCCTTCAGCAGACGCACCTGATGCTGCTGAAGGGAATCTGTGATTTTCTCAATGCTGACCTCTGCCTTGTCATATTTGTTCTTCAGATTCTCAATCTTAGAAGACTGTTTCTTAAAGAATCCGAAAAATCTGCCGCCATCATCCTGCGCATCAAAATCTCTTAATTCTCCAACCACATTTGTGATCAGATCTCCGATTTCTCCCAGATCCTGCATCTTCACGTTCTCTAATGCAGTGTCTGAGAAATCTGCCATCTTCTTCTGTGTTCCGGCACCATACTGAAGAATCTGGTTTGTGTTCTCAATATCGATTTTTGCTGCAAATTCATTTACCATCTGCTGCTCTGCCGGTGTCAGTGCCGGAGCTTCTTCTTTTGGCTGTGGCTGCTCCACTTTTACAGGCTCCTCTTTTTTCTCGAATTCCCCAAGATCTGGTTCCAGTGTTAATGATGGTCCTTCCATTTCAAAATCTTTAAATTCTTCTCCCATGGCATCTCCTTTTTATCAGGCTTTTTTCAGGTTTTTCTCATATTTTCGGTAATTCTGATTCTTATTCCTGACTAAACCTGCTGTTTTTGTTTTATAGCGTTTCATGGTTATCAGTTCTTCTTCATTTTTGCAAAATCATCATCTGTCAGGCCTTCCTGCGCCAGCAATGTATGCAGTACGGAAATATCACTTGACACATCCCATGCAGTGTCCTGAAAAACAGAATCCAGAAGTTTCTCAAATGCCTGGTTAAGCGTATCCAATGTATCCTCTATTTCTTTCTTGGATGACTGGATGTTCTCTCCCTGAACAGGCTGCTGATCCATTTCCTCATAGGCATCCAGTAATTTCACTGTCATAGGCAGATAATAATTCATCAGTTTTTTCAGATCCGGAATAATCTCCGGATGCTTTTCGGCACGTTCAAAAATCTTCTCCACGATTAGTTCCATTCTGGATATCTTAGCTGAGATTTCCACTCCCGGGATGGCATCATTACTCTTATGAATCTTATCCAGAAATTCATTTCCTCTGTCCAGTACTTCCTGCACTTCAGGAGATGTATTCTCTCTGTTTCTCTCCTGCTCTTCCTGACGTCTCTTTTCTTCCTGCTGCTTCTGCTCAAGTGCTTTCTGCGTCTGAGTGTATTGCTGATAAGTCTCATTACTTGTGATCAGGCAGGTCTCCTGTGCATCAATATGTCCCTGACGGAACCACCCGTCATCGATCATTTTCTTAATATCTTTCTTTACAAATTTCACCGGCTTATTTACCGCAACAGAAAGCTGTTCAAAATTGCAATAGGTATGCACTCCCAGCGTACCGATATATTTTTGAAAACGTTCCAGCTTTCCAAGCTTCTTAAGTCCTCCGGCAAGAAGACCTGCACCGGTCAGTGCTCCGGCCGCCATAAAGCATGTACCGCCAAACACAAGTGAACTCATATGGCCAACCGCACCGAAAATAGCCAGAACCAATGTTCCTAGTCCCATACCACTTGCAAGAATACCACCTGAGACAGAAAGCATCAGACCTTTCATTCTTCCGCCGGTGTTCTTCTCATACAGAGTCAGCATTCGTTCTTTTGCTTTCTCATTTTCCAGTCTTTTTTGTTCCTCTTGTTCACGTTCCCGTCTGCGCCGTTCTTCAAATTCTTTTGTCTTATTCTGATATGTTCCCTGATTCTGTGAACCAAATACGCTGTTCAGACCATTCCTGATTGCTTCACTTCCGGAATCTACTGCGGAATTTACTGCATTGTTTACAGTCTGTCCCACTGTCTGTTTGATGTCCTCTGTCATCTGCCGATAATCTTTAGTGGAAACTGCTGTATCTATGATTTTTTTTATCTTGTCCCCAAGCTCGCCTAATTCGTCAAAATTTTCGCTCATGTTTTCCTCCATTTTTCTATTCCATATTATAGCGAAATACCTTGTAAAAAACAAGACTTTCGCCTGTCAGTCATCTAAAAAGAAAAATAGAAGTTACTGTTCACTCCGTTCACAGCAACACGCTTCGCGGAATAGTGGAGTGTGAACAGTAACAAATAGAACGTATAAATTTACTTATACGTTCACGACCACTGATCCGGTAATATTCCTTTGTCTGTTCATACATCCCTTTGTCTGTGTTTATACTGCCGGACTTTCGATTTTTTACATTTTTTTCTTAATTTTCTGGCAAAATTGGAATTTCCCCATTGAACTTAGCAAGCAAAAGTTTTACAATGGTAAAGAGATAAACAGTAATCACACCTGAAATACTGTAAATATGTGTGAACGGAGGAAAGATTCATTATGGAAAAAAAGAATATCGACTGGAGCAGCCTTGGCTTCGGTTATGTACAGACTGATTATCGTTATGTATCAAAATTTAAAGATGGCGCATGGGATGCCGGTGAACTTACAACTGACCCTAATGTAACACTCAACGAATGTGCAGGTGTTTTCCAGTATGCACAGACTGCTTTCGAAGGAATGAAAGCTTACACAACAGAAGACGGACGTATCGTTACTTTCCGTCCTGACTTAAATGCAGAACGTATGGCAAACTCCGCAAAGAGACTGGAAATGCCAGTATTCCCGGAAGATCGTTTCGTTGATGCCATCGTACAGACAGTAAAAGCTAACGCAGCATATGTTCCACCATATGGTTCAGGTGCTACTTTATATGTCCGTCCGTATATGATGGGTACAAACCCGGTTATCGGTGTTAAACCTGCTGATGAATATATGTTCCGTGTATTCACTACACCTGTAGGACCATACTTCAAAGGCGGCGCTAAGCCAATCACAATCCGTGTCAGCGATTTCGACCGTGCTGCGCCTCATGGAACAGGTCATATCAAAGCTGGTCTTAACTATGCAATGAGCTTACATGCAATCGTAGATGCTCACAAGAACGGATTCGATGAGAACATGTATCTTGATGCAGCTACACGTACAAAAGTAGAAGAAACAGGTGGTGCTAACTTTATCTTCGTTACTAAAGATGGTAAAGTTGTAACACCAAAGTCCGATAGTATCCTTCCTTCTATCACACGTCGTTCCTTAATCTATGTTGCTAAGGAATATCTTGGATTAGAAGCAGAAGAAAGAGAAGTATACTTCGACGAAGTAAAAGATTTCGCTGAATGTGGTCTCTGCGGTACTGCTGCAGTTATCTCTCCTGTTGGAAAGATCGTTGACCATGGCAAGGAAATCTGCTTCCCAAGCGGAATGGAGAAAATGGGTCCGGTTATCCAGAAACTCTATGATACATTAACAGGAATCCAGATGGGACGTATTCAGGCTCCTGAAGGATGGTTAAAGGTTATCGAATAATTTTTTCTGTAAATAGCAAATCCTGCAGAACACCGTTTCTTGTTTCTGCAGGATTTTTTATTTACACATTTCTTTTGTCTCTCAAAGCCGGCTATTCTGATTTTCTTTTCCCGGCTTGCTCGTTATTGCCGTCAAACTTTTATTTTCTGTCTTATTTCTTTCTCTCATACTTCACAAACTGGTATTCCAGGTCAAAATATGTCTGCTCATCGCTCTCTGCTGTGATCTCCCATTCATCGTCTTCATCCAGATTCGGGAAGTGGCTGTCTGCTTCATAGGCAAAGTCAATCTTTGTAACGTGTGCCACATCACAGTATGGAAGCATCTGTTCATAAATGCTGTCACCGCCAATGCAGTAAACATCTTCTGTCGGATATTTCTTTATTTCTTCCAGTGCTTCTTCAATGCTGTGTACTACAATTGCGCCTTTGGCATCATAATCTTTATTTTTTGTGATTACGATATTAGTTCTGTTTTTCAGTGGCAGTCCATTCGGGAAGCTTTCCAGAGTTTTTCTTCCCATCACTACTACTTTTCCACTTGTTTCTTCGCGAAACATCTTCATATCTGCCGGAATACTTACCAGAAGCTTGTTGTCCTTGCCGATTCCCCAGTTCTGATCTGCTGCTACAATAACATTCATTATAAATTTTCCTCTCTTACTTATTCTTCTATAGTTTCGTTCTTTTAAAGGTATTTGCTCCAGTACTGTAAGCTATCTAATAAATAAAACTACTATCTCTTTGTATTTCATAAATCAGCAACAAAATTAAATAGCCACCGGGATATTCTTGATCTGCGGCCATGTCTCATAGTTTTCTACAATCAGATCATCCGTTGTAAACTGATAGAAGTCCTTCACTTCCGGATTAAGTTTAACGATTGGTGCCGGATAAGGTTTTCTCTTGATCATTTCTTTTACCACAGGAATGTGACGGTCATAAATATGACAGTCAGCAACCACATGAAGCAGTTCTCCTGCCTCCATATCACATACCTGTGCGATCATCATAAGCAGAATTGCATACTGGCAGACATTCCAGTTATTTGCTGTAAGAATATCCTGAGAACGCTGATTGAGGATTGCATTCAATGTCAGTTTCTCATTTTCCGGTGTCTGAGTTACATTAAATGTCATAGAGTATGCACATGGATACAGGTTCATCTCGTGAAGATCCTGATGCACATAAATATTTGTCATAATTCTACGGCTGAATGGATTGTTTTTCAGATCATAGATGACTCTGTCTACCTGATCCATCATGCCTTCTTTATATTGATGTTTCACTCCAAGCTGATATCCGTAAGCTTTACCGATAGAACCATTTTCATCTGCCCAGCTATCCCAGATATGGCTATGAAGATCATGGATGTTATTGGATTTCTTCTGCCAGATCCAGAGAATCTCATCCATAGCACTCTTTAATGCAGTACGTCTAAGCGTCATGGCCGGAAATTCTTTTCGAAGGTCATATCGGTTTACCACACCAAATTTCTTAATTGTGTAGGCAGGTGTTCCGTCCTCCCACACCGGGCGGACCTTCTCTCCTTCTGTGCTCGTACCATTCTCCAGGATATCCTGGCACATTTTTATAAATACATCATCTGCGTAACTCATTATTTTCTACTCTCTCGCTTTCTTATTTTTTATATTCTTCTATTATACAAGTATGTTCCCTTGTTTTTTTATTATAATTGATACCTACCATCAAAAGATCACCTTTATATTCTTCCAGACTCGCGCAATATTCTTTATTTTTTATCTGTGAAATTGCACCCTCTGCGCTTTTATTCCACTTTAACTCCACAACCATTGCTGGTTTATCCGGAAATTTTTTTCTTGGAATAAATACAATATCTGCAAATCCTTTCCCACCAGCCAGTTCTCTGTGCATTGTATAAAAATTGCGGGCCGCATAGAGTGCCAGTGAAATCGTGTAGCTTAATGCATTTTCATCATTATATTGAAGATGTGATGTCTCAAAATGAGCCTCTTTTATCCCTTGTGCAACCTGCTTTGGTCTCATTTGCCAGATTGCCTTTAAGGTGTCCGCTGAATTTTTCAGTGCTTTTGATACTTCGCCCCAGTCAGCAACCGAAACCGTATTAACATATTCCTCACGTATTTCTGCATTTGGAATTGATACACACCGATTTTCATAATCATATGTCAGATATCCCAAATGCACCAATAATGTAAGAACATCATCCTCATTTCTGAACGTTGTCATATCATTTGTAAAGCTTCCCGTATTCACCGGAATACTCTCACCTGCAATCATACTTAATACATCATCCTTCAAACCCTCAAAATTCATTTCTATATAAACTTTCAAAGCCTCAAAGGTCTCTGTCTGATTCCAGTAATTTCCAATCTCACCCAGTCTCATACTGCTCACAACAGAGCGTGGACTATATACAGAGGCAACTCCCTTAAATGAATAGCCATCATACCAGTTTTTTATCTCTTCCATATCCATCTGGTACTTTGCACACAACGCCTGAACTTCACCCTCAGTAAATCCCACATACTCACCCAGAGGTCCTGGATTCAACATAGAAAATTCATCAAACATATTCAAAGCAGAATGTGTTCCGTACTTCTTAACAGGAAGAATACCTGTCATATAAGCCAAATGAATATAGCCTTTATCCTTTAGCAAATCCCGTAAAAAGTCAAGATATTTCTCCTGTGCTTCTTTATCCTGCTTATACTCACGAAAAATACAATCCCATTCATCAATAATAATCACAAAAGGACATCTGCTGTAAGCATAGACATCCTGCATAGATTCAATCAAGTCATTTTCATCAAAAAAATCCACGTCCGGATAAGCACTTCTCAGCTCTCGCAATACAATTTTCCTGACTCGTTCCATTAGCTCCTGAATATTATTACTGCGACTCAAAAAATCCTGCATATTCAAAAAAATCGTATCATATTTATTGAGATATTTTTCAAAATCTGTGTCTTTTGCAATTTTAAGATTAGAAAATAACTCTTTTGAATCGCACCCTTTACTGTAATATGCTGTCAGCATATTTGCAGCCATAGACTTTCCGAAACGTCTTGGTCTGCTGACACATATGTTCTTCTGTAAAGTGTGTAAAACAGAATTTGTATACCGTATCAAACCCGTCTTATCTACATAAATATCAGAATTGAGTGCTTCCTGAAATTTGGAGTTATCCGGATTCAAATAATTTCCCATTTAATCCCCCTCTTTTTCATGCAACAGCCACAGTCTCTTCTCCAGACATCTGAATTCTACCCTTGTTACATCTCCGCAATATTCTCCATCTGCATGGAGCACCATCGGTTTATCAAGCAGCACTCGAAACCCGTTTTCTTCCCTGATATTAAATCCATTGATTCTCTCCTGTTTCGCCGCCACCAGAAATGGAAGAAGGAAAAATGTCTGCCATTTGGCAATACCTGAAGCGCTACTCAAAGACAGTCTGCCATCCTCCGGTGAAGCTTCTGGTGCCATCGGGACACCACCACCTTCTGCTGGCAGATTCATGGCAGCTGCGAAGATCATTTTCGGCAGGATAAATCCACCATGTTCCGTTATCACTTTTGCATTTGCAGTTTCCATTGTAAAAAGTGACTGCACCGTTAATGCAAGATATGTAAGTTTTCCCAGATGGAAGCGGTTTAAAACCTGCTTCAGTCTGGAATGAAGAGCTTTCTTGCACACCAGTGCATCCAGTCCAAGTCCGGCACTGATTCCAAAAATCCTCGGCTTTTCACATCCTTCCCAGCTTACCTGACCAAGATCTATCCTGTAAAGTTCTTCCCCTCGCTGATCTTTTCTGATACTGGCGCAAATCTGTTTCAGACTTTCCTTCGGTGTTTTTGGCAATTTTAAGTTTCTGCCAAAATCATTTCCTGAACCTGTCGGAATCACTCCAAGCCGTACCCGGTCAAAATCTGCGATCCCATTCAGAACCTCGTTGATCGTTCCATCTCCACCAACTACGATCAGATAAATAGGATCATCGTCTTTCATGGAAGAAATCTTCTCTGCCAGCTTTGTCGCATGTCCCGGATATCTGGTTGTATGCGCCACATATTTTATTTTATACCCGCGAAGCAGACGCTGTGTCTCATTCCATACCCGGTGCGCCTGCCCTGTTCCCGCTCCGTTATTTACAATAATCTGTATTCTTCTCATTTTTCCTCACAATTATATCTGTTTTCACTGCCCCAAATACTCTTTATCCAGATACTCTCTGGAAACGCTATAGTATCTATACTATACAATATTTGGCTTTCACATACAAGAGCACAGCCAACCAAAATCCTTGTGATCGTCACATATTTATTACTGTTTTCTATTCTATAGCAATTTCCAGGCGAGAAGTCAAAATAATATACAAATCCGTCAAAATATTGAAAGCATTTTTCTCAAAAAGTATTTATAATGTAGGTAGAATATGTTGTGGTGCAATTTCAGCACCACAGCAGTCAATAAAACTTAAACATAAAAACTTATAAAATAAATCATTTCAGGAGGTTTTTACAATGGAAAAAAGATGGTGGAAAGAAAGCGTCGTATATCAGATTTATCCTCGCAGCTTCTGCGACAGCAACGGAGATGGTATCGGTGATCTGAACGGTATCACAAGCAAACTTGACTACTTAAAAGAGCTTGGTGTTGATGTTATCTGGCTCTCTCCTGTTTACAAATCACCGAATGATGATAACGGATACGATATCAGTGATTATCAGGATATCATGGACGAATTCGGAACAATGGAAGACTTCGACCGTATGCTCGCTACAGCTCACGAAAAAGGCATCAAAATTATGATGGACCTTGTTGTAAACCATACTTCTGACGAGCACAAATGGTTTATCGAGAGCCGTAAATCCACAGACAATCCATACAGAGATTACTATATCTGGCGTCCTGCAAAAGAAGACGGCAGCCTTCCGAACAACTGGGGCTCCTGCTTCTCCGGTCCTGCATGGGAATATGATAAAACAACAGATATGTATTTCCTGCATCTGTTCTCTAAAAAGCAGCCAGACCTCAACTGGGACAACCCGGTCGTACGTCAGGAAGTTTTCGACATGATGAACTGGTGGCTGGAAAAAGGTGTTGATGGATTCCGTATGGACGTTATCAGCCTGATCTCCAAAGAGCAGCCGGAACTCCCGGACAAAGAACCTGGAATCAACGGATATGCAACATTTAATGTATCTGCAAACGGTCCTCATGTACATGAATACCTTCAGGAAATGCGTCAGAAAGCATTAAACAATGCAGATACCATCACAGTAGGTGAATGCTCCGGTGTTACTCTCGAAGAAGCAAAGAAATACGCAAGAAGCGACGAAAAAGAACTGAACATGGTATTCCAGTTTGAGCATATGGATGTTGACAGCGATGAAAAAGCCGGCAAATGGACAACCAGAAAAATGGATCTTCGTGACCTCAAAAAAATTCTTACCCGCTGGCAGAAAGGTCTCCAGGACATTGCATGGAACAGCCTTTACTGGGAGAACCACGACCAGCCAAGAAGCGTTTCCCGTTTCGGTAACGACAGCGATGAATACAGAGAAATCTCTGCAAAAATGCTTGCAACCTGTATTCATATGATGCAGGGTACTCCTTACGTATATCAGGGTGAAGAGCTTGGTATGACAAACTGCCCATTCAACACTCTTGAGAACTTCCGCGATCTTGAAAGTATCAATGCATTCCACGAATTAACCGAGCAGGGCAAGATGACTGAGGAAGAAATGATGGCAGCGATCGGCTACAAAGGTCGTGACAATGCCAGAACTCCAATGCAGTGGGATGACAGTGCCAACGCAGGATTCTCTGACGCAAGTGCAACTCCATGGATCATGGTTAACCCTAACTATACTAAAATCAATGCAAAAGACCAGATAAGCCGCGAGGATTCCGTATTTAAATATTATCAGAAACTGATCAAACTTCGTCACGAAAGTGATCTGATCGTTTACGGTACCTATGATCTGATTCTTGATGACGATAAAGATATTTACGCTTACATCCGTACACTCGGAGATGAAAAACTCATCGTATATTGCAACTTCAGTGAAAATACCCGCGAAGTAGAACTTCCGGAAGAATTCACAGACGGAAAGATTCTGATTTCCAACTACAACGATGCTAAAGTAAGCGAAAAGATCACGCTCAGACCTTATGAAGCAATCGTAATCCAGAAATAATAAATGATTTTGCTTCTTATGAATCACAGTAATTCCCAGATTACTGTGATTTTCTGAAGAACCGGTGACTGTGAAAAATACTGAGCAGTTACCGGAAATATATTTTCTCATATACAGACTCAGAAGGATGCTACCAGATTATTCTGGCGGCATTCTTCTATTTTATCCCCAAGGCTTATGAGCAACAGTGACAATTTTTTTGCATTTATTTCAAGTTTTTTTGTGCAATACTTGCGTTTTTGTATATCATTGTGCTAAAATATCCACATAACAGGATATAAGATTTCAAATACTTTTGCATTTTCACTCTTATATCTACAGACTTTTTTACATCGGGGTGTTTCAAATGATTACAATCAAAGAAATGGCAGAAATGCTGGGAATCAGTACCACAACGGTATCTAACGTCATTAACGGAAAAACCAGCGAAGTCTCTCAGAAAACTGCCGAAAAAGTCCAGAAGCTTCTGGATGAATATGACTATGTACCTAATATGAGTGCAAAGAACCTTGCGCAGAATCATTCCAGACTGATTGGAATTGTCCTAAAAGGACGCAAAGACAAATACGAAAATATTTTTGCAGATCCATTTCACGGAGAATTGCTTGGTGCCCTGGAGGCAGCGATCCGCGAACATGGATATTATATGATGCTTTATACATCCGAAGACATCAACGAAATCGTCCGCAATGTAGTAAGCTGGAATACCGAGGGACTGATTCTTATCGGTATGCTCCATGATGACTACCTGCGAATCAAGAGTAAATATAAGAATCCTGTTGTCCTCATCGACAGTTATACGCCAAAAAATATTGCCAAATATGTAAATATCGGTCTTGATGATGAGCAGGGTGGATATCTGATGACTAAATATCTTCTGGAGTGCGGTCACCGGAAGATTGCTTTCCTTGCTGATAATATGGAAGGGGTAGATTATATCCGTTATACCGGTCATCAACGTGCTCTTCAGGAATATAACATAGATGTAGATCTCGACAATCTTATCGTAATCCGTCCATCTAAATATGAACGTCAGGGAAGTATGGAAGAGATTTACGCTGTCGCACACAAATTCACTGCATTTATGTGCTGCTCAGATTATTATGCAGTCACATTGATGAAATATCTCCGCGAAAGGGGCATCCGTTTTCCGGAAGACCTCTCTATCACGGGATTCGATGACAATCTGTATGCACAGGTAGTCTCTCCTCCCCTTACTACGATTCACCAGAATATCTCTCAGCGTGGAACTATGGCTGTCGAGTATCTGCTCAGAATGATTGACGGATGGGTCCCAAAGTCTACTAGTATTACACTTCCGGTCAAACTTGTTGTACGTGACAGTGTTAAAATTCTGAATTCCGATAAACAGGATTAATTCATCGCATAACTATACATAAAAAGAACGAAACTCTTTCAAAATGCTTTTCTGGATTTTCGTTCTTTTTTCTCTATATCTATGTACCAAACAAGAATCAATTAACTGCTACATTAGATTCCAAAAACAAAAACAGAGAGCATAGATTGCTCCATGCTCTCCATCATTCTTTCAATTTTATATTGCTTTTTGACTATCTCATTTTCCTTATTACATTTCAATAACAAGGAACTGATAACCCTTCAACTCAATCTTATTTCCATCCATAGCTACATCATCATAGTTATTGATCAGAACTTTCTTGCACTCTCCTGCGAGCTCGATTGTCTGTGGCTCTTTCTGGTAATTACCAACTACAAGAAGATTCTTATCCCCTTTACGATAGTATGCCATCAGATTGTGTACGTCTTCCCATACAGGTTCCAGTTCTCCGTAAACAACAGTCTCTTTGTATTCCGGATCCTTACGCAGTGCGATAAGTTTCTTATAGAAACTTCTCACAGATTCCGGATCCTTCATCTGGCTCTCTGCATTGATCTTTGTATAATTCGCATTGACCTTCAGCCATGGTTTACCTGTTGTAAATCCTGCATTCTCACCATCTGTCCACTGCATCGGTGTTCTGGCATTATCGCGGCTGAATCTGGAAACAGCTTTCAGCGCTTCCTCAGGTGTACATCCTGCTTCCAGAGCTACCTTGTACTCATCCAGACTGGAAATATCATCTACCTGATCAATAGATTCAAACTTCACATTCTCCATACCAAGTTCCTGTCCCTGGTAGATAAACGGAAGTCCGCGAAGCATAAAGTTCAGACCGCCAAGCATCTTCTTACTTGCGTCACAGCAGTCACCTTCCGGGATATATCTGCTGACACCACGAGGCTCGTCATGATTTTCAATAATATTGGAAACAAATCCGATATCGCCAATTTTTCTCTGTGTTGTAAAGCAACATTTCTTGTAGGCATCCGGAGTAATCTGTTTGCAGTCATACCATCCCTTGTCAGATGCCCCCCAGATAGTCTCTTCGAAGTCAAACATACTGGAGAAATATCCATTATCGCCGATGAAATCCGGAATCTCTTCATCCTTCTCATCGAAAACTTCACCGACAGAGAATGCATCGTATTTCTTAAAGGTGCGGTCTCTCATCTCGCCAAGGAAGTCACCGATTCCCTTTGCTTCTTTCAGCATCTTCCTGATACTGCAAAGACCGTCTTCACGATCCGGCTCATAGTCATGCATCGGAAGTGCTTTCTTGATATTGATAATCGCATCAATACGGAATCCACCAAGACCTTTATCCAGCCACCAGTTGATATTCTTATAAACTTCTTCCCTTACTTCCGGGTTCTCCCAGTTCAGATCGGGCTGTTTCTTATGGAAAACATGCAGATACTGTTTATTTGTTCCTGGAAGATCTTCCCATGCAGGTCCGCCGAAATAAGAACGCCAGTTAGTTGGAAGTTCTCCTTCTTTCTTGTCACGCAGATAGAAGAAATTACCATATTTACCATCCGGATCCTCACATGCTTTTTTAAACCATTCATGTTCATCAGAACAGTGGTTTACAACAAGATCCATCAGAATGTACATATCTCTCTTCTTAGCCTCAGCAATCAGTTCATCCATATCTGCCATGGTTCCGAAGCGAGGATCAATATCATAATAATCTGAAATATCATATCCCTGATCAGCTAACGGAGAGCGGTAGCAGGGGGAAAGCCAGATAATATCAACTCCCAGATCTTTCAGATAGTCAAGCTTCTCAATAACACCTCTCAGATCTCCAATTCCATCTCCATTGGTATCATAAAAACTCTTCGGGTAAATCTGATAAGCAACCTTTTCATTCCACCATTTCTTTACCATTGTAAAAATCCTCCTGTGTTTTTTATTAACCGGCGCTATTGTCTGCTTTGTTCCCAGTATTATATCTCTTACCTTTAGCGCCTAAGGTCTCTTTTTCATTTACGGCAATTATATCAGAATCCAAGGCTTCTGTCTTATCTTTTTTTGATAAAAAAATACAAAATTTTGACTTTTTTATATTACCGATATTCTTATTTACTGTGTTTCTTTTAATGAATGTCTGCGGTACTGCAGTGGTGTTGTTGACGTATATTTCCTGAACTCTCTCAGGAAATTTCCCAGATTATTATATCCGCATTCCAGACAGATTTCCGTAACTGTAAGGTCAGACTCCTTCAGATAATGAATAGCCTTTTTTATCCTGTACTCATTCACATATTCCATAGGCGAACGCCCGATCACCTTCTTGAAAAATCTGCAGAAATATTGCTCATTCATCCCGATCAGTCCTGCAAGGTCACGTATATAAATTTTCTCTTTATAGTTCTCCTGTATGTAAGTCAGTGTTGTCTTGATCGTCTCAATTCTGTGGTCATGATTCTTCTCCGTTACCTCAAATAGATTATTCGCAGACAGAACTGCCAGAATCCGAAGCAGCGCTGATTTAATAAACAACTGTCGGGTGATATCATCCGTAACCGCCTCGCCGTCATAATAATTCTCCCGGAAAGAATCTCCTCCAAATACATTACGGATTTCTTCATAAGATTTTCTTACCGGTTCAAATGCCGGTTCATTCTTTCGCAGACATCTCGGAAACTGGATACTGCCATTTTGTACCGGCTGGATCAGATTCGTCTGAATCTGATCCAAAGCATATGCAGAGCTTAGCATATCCATATGAAAAACCACCGCATTTTCCACACAGCCGCCGTTTTTTTCAACAGAAATACTGTGAAGTTCCCCGGGATTAATAAAATAAAAACATTCCTCTGAAATGTTGAAACGTTCCATATTTACCTCCAGACAGAACTCTCCACCCGAAAAATAAAGCAGTTCTACTTCTTCATGCCAGTGGTGTTTCACCATATTCCCTTTTATCCTTGTTCCTGTCTGATAGAACGCACAGGGAAAGTCCTGTGTACCATGGACGCGTATTTCCTTTAAAGTTGATGGTTGTTGATTCTGCATGAAGCTGCCTCCTGTTGTCATTGTTATTGTTATTATAAATCCGGCATCAAAAATCCGCAACTAAAAAGGACATCCGAAGATGCCTTTTTAATAGTAAGTATTTATACAATTTTGTGCCTGCTCAAAGAAACTGTCCTCTTCACATTGCCCAAGAACATATCCCTGAAACAGTTTTCCCATATCTGAGACAGCACCCATGGAATTTTCACATAACGGACGTGCATTCAATGTATATTCCCGGAGATATTTCCGTATCATATCTATTCCTTCCAGATCAATATCCTCATTTTCGATCACATCCACTCTGGCAGGATAACTTTTCATTATTTTTGCATATTCAGTACTGCCTTCATAACCGGCTGCATACTGAAGAAATCTGACAGCTGCATCTTTATTTTCTGAAGCATTGTTCAAAACATACTGCCAGGTTGCAATATTAGTGGCTTTTTTCTTATGAAGCACGGGAAGCGGTGCCATATGTATTTTATTTTTCCCATATACATCAGCATCAAGAAATGTACCCAGAGCACTCGTATACATAAAAACACATCCATATTTTCCCCTGATAAATTTCTCTTCCATCTGCTCATACTGATCTACAAACTGTGCAGGCGATGTATTTTTCTCATCCAGCATACTTTTCATATATCTGGCTGCATCTTTGGTTTTCGGATCAGTCCAGTCGAAATAATCGCCACCCCAGAAATTCACAAATTGCGAAAGACTGTTATAAACATATGTATTTTCCCATGCATCTCCATAAGCGTACTGATCCGGATTTTTCAAACTCTTCTGCAGAATATCAAAATCACCGGTATTCTTTATCTCATCGAGTCCTGCCTGTTTCAGCAACTCCTGATTTACCCAGAACATCATAATATCCATCTGAAAAGGGACAGAATATATATGTCCATTCTCTTCACAAATGCTTTCCAGATACTTCTGCGGAAAGCTGTCTCTTACTTCTTCTGTCATAACGTTTTTTTCCAGTGGTTCCAGATATCCCTTATGCTTAAACTCAGAAATCATCTCATCATTCACGGAAATCAAATCAATATTTTTGTCCCCCGAAGCCAGGATCGTGGATATTTTTGCCTGCCGATTATCCGCATTGGACGGACATTTTTCCACAGTGATTTCCATATCAAGTTTTTTTTCTGTTTCCTCGATAAAATCCTGAAATCTTTTATTATCTGCATCAATATGCATGATTGTCAGCTTTTGTTTGTCTTCGTGAAACGACGATGAGGGGAGCTTAGATAAGCTCCCCGTATCTCCACATCCTGTAATAAGCAAACATACTGCAGTTATGAAAATTACAACACTTTTTTTCAAGCATTTCACCTCTGTTTTTTATCTTGGCCATCTGTCCTCTTTTGACATCAATGGTGCAAACGGTGCATGTGGGTGTGTCTGATACCAGTAAGCCACGCTTGCCACATCATCCTGACGTTCAAATAATCCTCTGTAACCTACTCCAATCTGCTGAATGGTCACACGCAGATCCTCATCAAAACAAATCGGATCCTGAATATGCCAGCGATAGAAACCTCTCATCGGCGGACAGTCATCATTATGATAGAAATTATGGATCAGCTCATCATGAGCAGAATAGTATGGGTAGCCCAGATATGGTGTATTATAATTTTGTTCCACAGTCTTTCCGTCCACCTGCTTTGCAAAACTCCAGGAGCCTCCAAAATAATCTTCTGTTCCGGTTCCGCAGATTGTGGGATATTCATCATCACCGTCAATATAGAATTTCATTTCACCTTCGCCCCACCAGTAACGTTCCAGTGTGGTAAGTGCAATATAAGTTCCTACATAATGACCTTTTCCTTTTACTCCGTCAAGGATTGTATAATCTTTCTGCTTCTCTGTCAGTCGCTCTCGCCTCCACTGTGCATGGAAATAAGTAATATCATCCGGAAGCTCATCATACAGACAGTAATCTACCTGATAGAAAAATGCCGGAATTTTATTTGCATGCTGATTTTCCAGAGTAATTTTTGCTTTTTTCTTAAACGGCATCGGGAAGTAACAGTTAAATCCTCTGCTTGGCACCACTGCCATTGGGACAGAATTTACAATACACTCTCTTCCAAAACCACAGCAAAAGAAATCTCCGAGAGGACTTTCCACAGATGGTGTTTCCTCATCATCCCAGTACATACGGATGACCAGATCTCTCAATACAAAACAATCTGCATCTGTTGTCTTGTTATCCACTGTAATCCAAATATGATTGATTTCTCCCGGACC
This sequence comes from Ruminococcus sp. AM22-13, assembly GCF_003471165.1. Lineage (GTDB taxonomy): Bacteria > Bacillota > Clostridia > Lachnospirales > Lachnospiraceae > Blautia_A. The sequence continues at coordinate 114,179 of NZ_QRIL01000005.1, forward strand.
TTCCATCTCTGCAAGAGTTACAGTTGCACCCGGCTCAATATCTCTCAGGCAGGGACTTCCTTTTCTGGACGGTCCCAGATGGCTCGCTGCCATTCCGCCTTTACCTTTTTCTCCGTGTGGATTCTCTGCATTGATTGCACGGCTTCTTCCATGTTTTGACAGAGCAATTCCACCAAGTCCACCTTTAAATGACTGATACATAATGTTTTCCTCCAATATTCTTAGCATTCAGATAATCAGGCTTTTACTCCTCCTGCCATTATACCATCCATGATCTGCTTTTCAAAGACTGCAACAAAAATAATGATAGGCAGAAGTATGATCCATCCCATTGCACTTACCAGATCCCACGGAACTCCATACATGTTGTCACGCAGTGGAAGCTGTACAATGGCAACGGAAAGAACCTGAATACCATTTGAATAAAACAACGGTGTGAAGAAGTTATTCAGGCAGGTAATAAAGTTGATAATACATACAGTTGCGATTGCAGGTTTCATAAGAGGCAATACGATTGTAAAAAGTCTCTGTGAAAAAGTTGCACCGTCAATCGCTGCTGCCTCTTCCAGTGAAATAGGGATTTCCCCCACAAAGTTTCTCAGAATCAGAACCGTAAATGGGATAACAGTACTGATATAAAGCAAAATCAGTCCGGGATATGTATCATATAATTTTACTTTCTGCATGAACTCATATAATGGTCTTGCTGTAACAACCTCAGGAATTAACATAGTTGCAATAATAAATGCAAAAGCAATATTGATTCCTTTTGTAGTGAAACGTGAGAATCCGTATGCAGCCATTGCACAGAGTACAGTACTGATAACCAGTGTAAGACCTACGATCAATACTGTATTTCCCACTTTTGATAAAAGTCCTACGTTCTCGATCAGAAACTTATAGCTTTCCAGTGTCGGATGATCCGGCAGATAATCAATCGGTGTTTTGAATAATTCTCCGGAAGGTGTAATAGAGGAAATAAAAATCCAATATACCGGAAACAGGATAATAAATGAGACAATTGCAAACAGTACCCATCTTCCACCTGCCATTACACCATGATATATGTTATATTTTCTTGAATCTTTTTTCATGGTATTTCCTCCTTTAGTTATCAATCTTGTTCATAACACGTATATTCAGCCAGCTGAATACTGCCATTACAACAAACAGTAACATTGCCAGTGCAGATGCATAACCGACATTCAGATTTGTAAACGCCTCTGTCGTGATTCTGTATGCGATCAGTGCCGTATCTTCTCCAGGACCACCTGAAGTCATAGAATATACAATATCAAAGGTTGTCAGTCTCCATAAAGTAAATGGAATAGATAAAGTCAGTACATTTTTCAGTATCAACGGTAATGTAATTCTGAAGAAACACTGGATTCCATTTGCACCGTCTACTTTTGCGGCTTCATAGATATCACCCGAAATAAACTGCAGACCGGATAATACAAGAATCGCAAAGAACGGAAGATCTTTCCACAGATCCACGGCAATTACAGCAGCTCTTGCAGATCCTGTATTGATCAGCCAGCTATTCTGGTATCCATGGACAAACAATCTGATAAAGTCATTGATCAGACCATAATCATTATTAAATGCCCATTTTGCAGCCATACCTACAACAACTGCCGGCATTGCCCAGGGAATCAGTACAATCGTACGAAGAAAACGACGTCCCTTAAATTTCATATTTAATATCAGAGCAAGACCTACACCTAATATTACATGGAATATCATTGATACTACTACAAAAATCACTGTAAAACGTATAGATGTAAGCACTTTGGGATCTGAAAAAATTTTCAGGTAATTCTGAATTCCACAGAATTCATTAATTCCGGACAGAATTTTAATATCAAAAAAACTATTTCTAACTGTCATTAAAATCGGATACAAAGTCGTAAATCCACGAATAATAACCACAGGTAACACCAACAGCCACGGAATCCATTTCATTGATTTTTTACTGATTGTCACAGGTACTCCCTCCTTCATATCTTTAAGCACAGGTATAAAGCAGATTTTTCTGCTTTATACCTTCATTTATTATGTCAGTTTTTATGTGTCAGTATTTCAAAAGACTTTAAACGAATACCGTTTTTACTGATATGTATCAACGACTTCCTGTGCTTTTTTACAGAACTCATCTACTGTGATCTCATCTTTCATGCAGGACTGGAAGATAGTTCCCATATCACTGATGAACTCCATTGTCTGTGCTACCAACGGACGTCCCTGTACGTTGCACTCTTCTGCATACTGGCTGTATATTTCTTTTGCAGGATCAGTATCCGGAACAACTTTTTCTGCAACATCCTTTCTTGCAGGATATCTGTCAAATGCTTTATAGGATGCTTCCATTCCACCTTCATCTGCCATATACTGCAGGAATTTAATGGCTGCATCTTTGTTTTTGGATGCACTGTTCAGCACATAGCTCCAGGAATCTGTAAAGATTGCTCGCTCTCCATTGCCGCTGAAATCAGGTACCATTGCCATGTGGATCTTGTCAGCTCCCAGCATATCTGCCTTTGCATAATCCGTACCTAAGCCCCACATAAACCAGCATCCGTATTTGCCATCATTGATTTTTGGATTCATCTGATCATATTTATCTGCGATCTGATCAACAGGTGTTTCTTTGTTGGCAACCAGATCATGAAGGAACTGAATTGCTTCTTTATTTTCTTCTTTTGTCCAGTCGAAGTAGTCACCGCCAAACATATTTACAAACTGTGCAATTTCATTAAATGCATATGTCTTTTCCCAGGAACCGCCGTATCCGAAACGTCCATCTTTTGAAACTGCTTCCATGTATTTCATGAAATCTTCTTTTGTATCAATGGATTCGATTCCCACCTCATCCATAATTTCCTGATTTACCCAAAATGCAAGATATCCTGTATATCCCGGAACTCCTACAATATTTCCATCCTTATCTGTGATCATATCCTGAATATAACCCTGCGCAAACTGATCAATGATATCATCTGTCATAACCGTGTCATTCAGACCTTCCAGCCATCCGGAATTCTTGAATGCAGCACTCATTTCATCGTTGATTTCGACAATGTCTACGGAAGAATCTCCTGTAGAAAGAATCGTTGTAATCTTCTGCTGACGTGTGTCTGTATCTGTCGGAGCTGCAATAACATTGATATTTAAACCCGTTGCCTCCTCTACATTTGCAAGCCAGTCATCAAAATCCGGGTCAGTAGTGTTAACGCTGTATAAAGTAAGATCATATTTCTCCTCTGCTGATACACTTACAACATTCCCCATCATTCCTGCCACCATTGTTGCAGCTAAAACTGCACTTAACACTTTTTTCCTCATATTCTCTCCTTTTCCGAACAGTTCTCTCGCATCAACTGTTCTGTGTTATTTGGTAATTAAAGAATAACAAAAACACTCTTTTTACTAAATACAATTTCTTTTGATTGATTTATATTATTTTTCGTTCTATTGTTTTTTTCATTCTGATTTTTTATAATACAGATAGCAGATGAACACTGTGTTGCATCTTTACAGAATTGCTGTATAATATGGCAATCTTCAAAAAGATACCTGATAAAATCAAACCTATTCATATAAGGAGTATTATGTGTAATGAAACTCAACTTGAAAAAAATAAATTATCATAAATGGATTCCTTCCAGATTTTCCTCATTTCAGGCAAAACTCCTGATTGCCTTTCTGGTTGCAACCCTGCTTCCTCTGACACTTGTTGCACTGGTCAGTTACCATGTTTCCTATAATCTTGCCAGAGACCGAATCACAAACTCTGCATTGATGTCTGATGAACAGCTTATTTTTCAGCTTAACAGCCGTCTGAACCAGACCGAAAACGTTGCTGACACCATCCAGTATCAGATGTACGCTTTTGAACACTCTTCCCCAGATCAGGTTGGCACCATGCAGGCATTAACATCCATGAGAAGCAATATTTCATTATATAAATCTACATTTGATTTCTTTCATATATATGTTTTTTTAAAACCGGAACAAACCGGAGCTGATGAGGGTATATATTTCTTTTCCACAGATAAACTTTTCAATTATGGAATCAGCGAATCTGAATTACATTCCATAGGTTCTTCTTCCCTGTGGCTGTTAAAGAAAAATACCACCTTACCCAGAGTTATATCTGCTTCCAAAAGAAGCGCAAATACACTGCTGTGTTTTCGTGCTCTTCAGGACAAATCCAGCAATGTTCTCGAATATGCTTATTGTATTGCACTTGACTGCGATGAATTTTCCCGGTATCTTCAGACTTCTGCTTCTGATACCGCAATTTCCAGTTACATTCTGACACCACAGGGACAAATTGCAGCTCACAGTGATTCTTCCCGTAATCAGACCTGGATTTCAGATTCAATAAAACAGATGTTTCTGGAAAATACCAATTCCTTCTTTAAAGACAATGACATCTACTATAACTGCCGCACTCTGGATAACGGTTGGCTGCATATTACGGAAATCCCGGAAAACTATATCAAAAGCAATACACAGGTACTGATCAAAACACTGTTGATCACTGTAATTATTTCTCTGCCGCTGACTATTTTTATTGTAATCCTTTTTTCCAGGAAACTGACAAGCAGAATTGCCGCACTGTCCTATGCCATGGAATCCTTTCATCTCGGACATGATCCGGAGAACCTTTCCATCATCACACTCCCGCATCCGGCCGATGCTTCCAATTATGATGAAATAGACAATCTGGGGATTACCTTTGAAGATATGCAGCACACAATTGCCCAGAATCTGAAATCAATTGTCAGTCTCTCCATTAATGAAGAACGACTGAAATATCAGTTATTACAATCACAGATCAATCCACATTTTCTCTACAATATCCTTGGAACCATCCGAACCTGCCAGGCACTTGGCAAATTGGATATTGCAGATCAGATGCTGACAAATCTGACTGCCTTTTACCGACTGACGCTGAGAAAATCAAAAGAACTGATACCGATCAAAGACGAACTGGAAATTGCCCGCCTGTATCTGGAAATGGAGAAACTCTGCCATAAAGATAATCTTAACTGGGAGATCAATGCCGAAGACGGAATAGAAAATTTCACGATCTGCAAATTTACATTACAGCCATTCCTGGAGAATTCTATCCTGCACGGTCTTTCAGCCGATACACCTGAAGTTTTTATTTCCATTCAGGTACTCTACGGTGATGATACCGTAGTGATATCCATTGAAGACAATGGAGCCGGAATGTCTCCGGAGACACTGGAACAGCTCCGATATGCCATAGACAACAAAGTCATAAATTACGAAAAACATTTTGGAATTTCAAATGTAAGCGCCCGCATTTCCAATCCTTTGTACGGTAACGGCTCTGTGCGTATTGACAGCCATCCCGGAAACGGTACCTATGTCACAATTGAATTTCAACAAATGGAGGATACAGATGAGGAAAATAATGATTGTAGATGACAATTATCTGTCAGCAGAAGGAATTGAAAAGAACATAGACTGGGAAGTTCTGAACGCAGAAATCGTACATATCTGCTACAACGGAACCTCTGCGATAGACGCTATGAAAAAAGAACCTGTAGATTTGATCATCTCAGATATTGAAATGCCGGATCTGGACGGAATTTCAATGAGCAGGCAAGCACTGGATATTAATCCAATGGTAAAAATCATACTGATCAGTGCCTATGATAAATTTGAATATGCAAGACGCGCTCTGCTTCTTGGTGCATTGGATTATATTGAAAAACCTCTGGATTACGCATATCTGATCCAGAAAGTAAAAAATGCTTTTGCCCTGATGGAACGTGAGCAGAAAAATCTGCAGTTGCTTAAACAGAGCAGGCCTTTGCTTATCGAAAAATTTTTCCGTGATATCACTCACCGTTCCAGGCAGGAGGCTTCCTATCGTCTCAAACCTTATCTGAACTACCTGAACCTTAAACTGGATTATGATTTTTATAACGTAGTGATTCTTGAACTGGAAAATGCACAGTCTCTCAGGGATTCCTATGGCATTGAGAAATTTCAGATGGAACTGCTGAATCTTCGTGATCTGATCACAGAACAAACCTCAGAATTAAATTATATTTATCCCCTGCAGGATATTGATGGTTATCTGTGTGTGATCGGACAAAGCGGCTGCCAGTCCGGAAATTTTCGCCAGCTTACCTATAAAATCATTTCTGCACTTGTAGATAACTGCAATTCACAGGGACTGGTTCTGAATGCCGGAATCGGTGCCATTGTACAGGATCTGTGGGATCTGAACCGTTCTTATGAAAGTGCAGTTCATGCACTGGATTATCGTTTCTTTTTCCCACACCAGAACGTATTTGACGGACGTGAGGCTCTTGGACATGACTTATCTGCCACTGATTTCTCCGATTCCAGAGAGGAGGAATTAATCCGCCTTCTGTGTAAAAAGGATGTTTCTGCAATTGACTCCTGGTTTCAGGATTTCTCCAGATGGCTTACTGAGAACTTCCGCACCAAAAGTTTCACATTTATCCAGATCTACTCTCTGCTTGGAAGGATTCTGAAGTTTTTCTATGAACTAAACCTGGATACCCATGATCTGGAAGCAAAGATCCTGTATGTATACAATCATCTGGAAGAATTTCATACCACAGAAGAACTATGTGGCTGGCTCAACGAACTCTGCCGCCTTCTCTGCCGGAAACTGGATTCTTCTCTGAATGATTATCACCAGAAATTATGCGAATCTGTAACTTCATATATTGACGAAAACTATGCCAGCAATACTCTGTGCCTGAACGATATCGCCAGCGAAGCCAATGTCAGCCCGGCTTATCTGAGTGCCCTCTTTAAAAAGAAACAGGGCGTGAGTATCAGTGACTATATCACTACTCAGCGAATCAACGCCGCCTGCCGTTATCTTACAGCCACAAACATGACTCTGAAGGAAATCAGTATGAAATGCGGTTACGCCAATCAATATTATTTCAGCACAAGCTTCAAGAAAAAAATGAATGTCACTCCATCTGCATACAGAGATACTCAGACGTCAAAATCTTAGCTTTTACTTGTGTTTCCCTATAACTCCCTGTATAATAAAAAACAATGTCTATTATCATGACATCTTTTTTATATGAGTGCGCAGTCAATTACCTTTTACCGCCACTACATCTGTTTTGCGGAAAACCTGTCAGTGGCAGTTGTGGTAAATGCCAATATACTTATTATAAGGAGATTTAAAATGGGGGTAACTGAAAAAACAGCAATTCTTGTTATCAGCTTCGGTACAAGTTATGAAGAAACACGAAAAAAAACAATTGAACAGATTGAATCTGACCTGCATCATGCATTTCCGGAATATCCGTTATACCGCGCATGGACAAGTCCCCGTATCCGCGCCAAACTCCGGAAGCGGGACGGGATCCACATTATGGATATTGATGAGGCAATGACCCAGCTGAAAGCGGACGGAATTCGAAATGTAATTGTACAGCCAACCTATGTGATCACCGGATTTGAGAGTGATGCTATGAAAGAAAAAGTTCTGGCATTTAAGAATGATTTTGATTCTATTATCATCTGCGATTCCCTGATGGTCACCAGACAGGACAAAGAAGAAGTCTGTCAGGCCATGGCTTCCGAATATCATCCAGGTTCTGATGAAGTTCTTTTATTTATGGGACATGGAACAGAACATGTTGCCAATGAACTCTATCCGGAAATGGACGGCCTGTTTAAACATTTTGGTTATTCAAATATGCATATGGGAACTGTTGAGGGGGATTTTTCTATCGAAAGTTTTCTTGATGAGTTAAAAGAACTTCATCCGGCCCATATTCATCTGGCACCTTTTATGATCGTTGCAGGAGATCACGCGACCAATGATATGTCCGGAGAAGATGATGATTCCTGGAAAAGCATTCTGGAAAGAGAGGGCTATTCTGTCACCTGTACGCTGAAAGGACTGGGGGAGATTCAGGCGATCAGAGATATTTTTATCCGCCACACTAAAATGGGACTGGACAAGCTTTCGTAATTCTATTCCAAAAAATGTGAAGCTTCTGTTTTACAGCAGATACTTCACATTTTTTCAGTCCATATTAATTATTTTCTCTTTTTCTTCTTTTTATTTGGATTGTTTAACACAGACCAGCAAAATGCCTGTACTAACAGTATACCGATAAAAGCACCACTGCTGTCAACCCCCACATCCTTTATCGCTGGAGTACGACCGCCAACAAACGACTGATGATATTCATCAAGTCCCGCAAATCCTACGCAGACGATTCCGGCAAGGAGCATCAGCCAGATTCCTCTCACTCCATACACATATAACGGAAAGGAAATCGCAATTGCAAGCAGAAAATACTCTGTCATATGCGCAGCTTTTCTCACATAATAGTGGATCCCATCCGCTTTATAAGCCAGTTCCTCACTGCTTAAATTCTCTGATAAAAGTTCGCTTTTCATTTCCACGATTTCATAGCTTACCTTATAGCTCAGATTTCCGGAAACCTCTCCCGGCTGCGCTGAAAATGAAAAAATGATATACATCATCAGCAGTGCCGGCAGAAAAGAAAGAGGTTTCAGCAATGTGATCAATACTTTCATTCTTTCTCATCTTCCTCTTTGTCATCCAGTCTTTTCGTAAGATTTGCCCTCTCAGCAATGCTCATAGATTTATGTATTTCCGGTTCACTTTCTTTTGCAAATTCTCCGCCTGCTGCCGCTTTCACTGCTGCATTTGTTGCTTCCTTTGCTTTCTTGAGTCGGTCTTCTGAAATCATATTTTTGACGCTTACAAAGACCAATCCGGCTCCAATTACCGCAAACGCAATTCCGGCAAGCAGAAAGCCAATGCTTGTACCTTCTTCACCTGCTATAAATCCTTTGCACAGGCTATAAGCTGTGTATAATAAGTAGCCTCCAGCCAGGATCCAAAGTACATATCGTGCATTAGGAGATTTCGTTTCCTCCTGATTTTCCACAACTTCCTGTGTATCTTCCTGTAGTTCTTTATTCTTATTTTCCTCCATAAAAACCTCCAATTCTTTTGTGGGTTCGGTTAAATTGACTATTATCTTACCATTTTTTTACTCAGACGTAAAGTCTTCTGAAAAAGAAAGACTGCCAGATTTCTCCGACAGTTACTGTTCACTCCGTTCTCAGTAACACGCTTCGCGATGCACAGAATTTATGCTAATCGCATAAATTCGCGCGGTATGTCTCGGGATTTTGGCATTTTCATGCCAAAACACCTCGCGGGATAGTGGCGTGTGAACAGTAACCTCCGACAGTCTCATTCCTTACAAGTTCTCCCTGCTCTGTTTCCTGTTTTCTGTCCGCACATCCGCTGCAATTTACACAGACAAATGCAGCTACCAATAGCAGCAATATTTTAATTTTTTTCAATATCTGATTCTCCTTTTCATCCACAATATTTTAAAATATTAAGGATTTATATAGTTTCACCAGATATATTCATTTTATACATTCAAAGGAACCTATATGCTTTTCCACACCCTAAAACCCTTTCTTCCGCATATAGACCGCTATGTCATGATAAACCTGTTCTTTTCCGATTTCATTCAGAATCTCATGGCGCATTCCCGGATACAGTTTTCCTTTTACGTCCCTGTAACCTGCATGACGCATCGCACGCACTGTTTTTGCAAAATGGCGTACATTGATCAGACACGGATCCTCTGCTCCACTTACGAACAGTACCGGCATATCCGGATTTGTACAGGAAAAATGTTCCACATCATATGCACGTTTCATCAGTTCAAATAATGCCAGATATGCGTCATCTGTAAAAGTAAAGCCACACAATTCGGATTCCTCATACTCTTTCGCCACATCAGGGTTTGAACAGATCCATGCCGTGCATCTCTTATCCTTTCGGAATTTCATCGCCCCTGCACCAAAGGACATTGTTTCTATCAGTTTACTTCTGTGTCTCGGTCCAAAGACAGCTTTCTCTGTCTTTGCAATGGCAACTCCCAACGGCATGGCAGTATTGTAGCTTGGAGATCCACACACAATCAGCATATCCGCACAACTGTCATGTTCTGCCACAAACGCCCTCACTGCCAGTGAACCCATACTGTGCCCCATCAGTATCAGCGGAAGTTCCGGATAGTATGCATGGATTTTTCTGTTCACTGTGCGGATATCCTGAAGCATTGCCTGTGCTCCCCCACCGTATGTAAAGCCGAGATCATCCTGATATTTTACACTTTTTCCATGTCCTCTGTGATCATGGATCACTGTCACATATCCTGACTTTGCCAGATACTGCATAAACGGAAGGTACCGCTCTTTATGCTCACTCATCCCATGAACCAGCTGCACGACTGCGCGATATGGCTTCTTATCCGGTATCACCGCCATAATCGAAATCTCAAGATTATCCGCTTCTGATTTAAAAGAGCTCTCGTACTTCATAAATTCACGCCTTCTTTCCTGTTTTTATTATTGTTATTCTCTCACCTTGTCCTGTTATTTTGATTATAGGTAAGGTATTTGCCATTGTCAACGCATTCTGTTATAATCAAATTGTTACATTTTGTTAGCGTTCAATCCATTCTCACTAATTAACATAGGTGAGCAATGACACGCTTCGTAAACAGCAATCCTTACAGTAACAGTACAATACGTTTCAGAGCTTAACCCTAAGACAGGAGGAAACATGACAAAAAAGAATAAAAAAGGACACGCCGGGCTGATTATCTTTATTTTAATCCTGGTTCTCGCCATTGGCGGAGGCACAGGATTCTATTTCTATCAGCGCCAGCAGCCACGCAAAGCAGTGGAACAATTTCTTGACAGCATGAAGAATATGGACTTTACTACAATGGAATCTATGATTCAGAGCAGTGATCTCTCTGCGCTGGACAATGCAGATATCCGAAACGCTGCATACACTGATTTCTTCTCAGAAATCAATAAGAAAATGACCTACAAGATCACAAAGAACAGATTTGACATTCAGAATGGTACTGCTTCTGTCACTGCTCACATTACTTACATTGACGGAACCAATATTTACAAGGCAACCATCACAGAGTTTCTCCGTCAGATCGTTTCAAACGCTTATGCCGGAAATCAGCTCACAACAGAAGAAACTCAGAAAAAGCTTGCATCTATTCTGAATGAACAGGCAAAGAAAGTAGAAAAAGATGTATTCTCAGAAGCAGATATCACCTACCCGGTAATTAAAACAGATTCCGGATGGAAAATCGTTTCTCTGGATGATGAAACAGTAAAAATCATGTCTGCTAATTTCAAGAGTGTAGAGGAAGAAATCAACAATTCGCTTAACAATGCAGACAGCGAAAATTCAACAGCCAATGCACCAGAGGCAACTGCTGATGACATTCTGAATCTTACCACAGAGAAATTTACGATCAAATACACGAAACATGTGATCACCAAAGACTTTGCAGGAAATCCATGTATTATGGTTTATTATGATTACACCAACAATTCATCTTCCGCATCCAGTGCAATGGTTGATGTAAGTCTGAAAGCTTACCAGCATGGCGAAGTCTGTGAGGCTGCTATTCCAGAGAATAATGATGATGCAATTGATCATTATACAGCAGAAATCCAACCGGGACAGACTGTAAATGTATGTCAGGCATTTACACTGACAGATGAAAGTGATGTCACCGTTCAGGCACAGGAAGCATATTCCTTTGACGAAGATGCAACCGCAAAACAGATTCTTAAAGTAAAATAGCTGAGCAATAGAGATGATAGTGAACACCAATCATATCTCTAAGTTATAAACATTAACTTATCAGTAAAAAAACAATATACACAGTTTTTCAAAACCAAATTTGAAAGCTGTGTATATTTTTTATTTTCCGTGAAACAATATGAAATGTATAGTACATTATTCGAAAACGGTGTACTGGCTTTATGATTCCTGTAAAAGCTGTATACAGCGACAGGTTATGAAAGGATGGTGACTTATGGGAAGCAAATGTTTAAGATATACGGCGCTGACTATCGCCATTATCGGAGCTGTTAACTGGGGACTGATTGGTTTTTTCAATCTGAACCTGGTCGCTCTCCTTTTCGGAAGCATGAGCTGGGTTTCCAGAATCGTATATGGTCTGGTTGGAATCTGCGGACTCTATCTTCTGACCTTTTACGGTGATTCCGACACTATCTCAGAACAATCCTGAGTACAAGCCGACATCTGAAATTATAATTCTATACTATAATCCTTCCTAATGGACTGCGGCATATTTATCAAATGGATATGCCGCAGTTCTTTTATAGTGGTTCTTAAAAGAAAAAAGGACTTCGGAAAATCCGAAGTCCTAAGAGCGATAGACGGGGCTCGAACCCGCGGTCTCGACCTTGGCAAGGTCGCGCGTTACCAACTACGCCACTATCGCATAAGCGGGTGATGGGAATCGAACCCACGTATCCAGCTTGGAAGGCTGGTGTTCTACCATTGAACTACACCCGCAGATATTCAATTAAAAGAGCGATAGACGGGGCTCGAACCCGCGGTCTCGACCTTGGCAAGGTCGCGCGTTACCAACTACGCCACTATCGCATAAGCGGGTGATGGGAATCGAACCCACGTATCCAGCTTGGAAGGCTGGTGTTCTACCATTGAACTACACCCGCACAGCTTGTTGTCTGTGCATCTCTGTCGCATCAACGAAGATTAGTATATATGATGAAACTTCATTTGTCAACACTATTTTTGAATTTTTTCTATTTTTTTAACAGTATGCACAATTTCAGGTAAAAAACAAGGCTGTACCTCATTCCAGCTACTTCAAAAATTACAGAAATTTGCTCATAATCCTATGACTAACTCCTTATCTTTGCAACTCACAATCAAAATAGCATATAATTCGCATTATTTTTTGAAATTGCTATAGATCAGACAGATATTTACAATCCATCTGACCTATACAACTCTCCAACAAATAACCTATTTAAAGTTTATTTGGTATAGATTATCAATTCTCCCAATCCCACACATTCGTAGCTTCTACTGCGCTTTTCGGTTTCTTGATTACAAGCTCAGGACTCTTTGCGCTGACTTTAGTATTTGCAGGGATAGATTCTGTGATGAATGTGTTACCACCGATAATGGTATTCTCTCCGATCACTGTCTCACCGCCCAGTACAGAAGAATTAGAATAAATTGTCACATTATCTCTGATGGTCGGATGTCTCTTCACATTGGCAAGTAACTGTCCCTGACGGGTGGAAAGTGCACCAAGTGTCACACCCTGATAAAGTTTTACATTCTTTCCAATCTCTGTGGTCTCACCGATTACAACACCTGTACCATGGTCAATAAAGAAATATTCTCCGATCGTGGCACCCGGGTTGATATCAATTCCGGTATAACCATGCGCATACTCTGACATGATTCTCGGGATAAATGGCACTTCCTCACGATAGAGGACATGTGCAAGTCTGTATACATAAATTGCATAAAATCCAGGATAAGAGAAAATAATCTCCTCCTTACTCTTGGCAGCCGGGTCACCATCAAAGCCCGCCTGTAAGTCTGTCAGGAGCATGGACTGAATCTCCGGTAGGCTGGCAAAAAATCTCTCTGTAATCTGCTCTGCATGGTCTTTTGCCTGCTGCTCTGGCTCTCCCTGATACAAAAATGCCACCTCGATCTGCTCCTGTAAGCAGTCATACAGGTCATTTAAGCGATATGCCACATAATGCTCCGGAAACATCTTCGCACTGGAGTCTACGCTGAAGTATCCCGGAAAAATAATAGATCTCATATCTTTAATAAAGTTAATAATCTCTTTCTTATTTGGAAGACGGTCTCTGTCCTTTCCAAGAAAAAGATCTTCTTTGCGATAATTATCTGTCAGCTTCTCCACTGCCTCCAGAATTGTTTTCTTCTTATCTGTCATGATTGTCATCCTATTCTACTTTCTGACAGTCATTTACCTTTCTGAACATCACACATATCTATTAACTGATATGAAATATATAAGCTTCATATTTACCCAGTCACAGAAATACCAAGAATAAATAACTGCATTTTGCTATTATCTTATTACAGAGAGAAGAATTCGTCAATAAAAAAGAATTGACCTTTCCGTTAATTCCTTATATAATAAGTAACAGTTCCGGAATATATACAGATTTGAATATATACAGAACTGTTTTCTGATATTAATCCGGAGATGTACCCAAGTGGCTGAAGGGTCCGCACTCGAAATGCGGTAGACCGGGCAACCGGTGCGAGGGTTCAAATCCCTCCATCTCCGCTCTGCATGTTACTGTTGACACTAATTTTCAGTAATGTAGGCAAAATTATTTATAATAATTGCACAATAGCCTTGACAATCGTTGCTTTTATATGTATAATTGCAACAGTAAAAGAAATTTTTCAAAAGAATTTACATAGGGGATTGGTCAAATGGTATGATAGGGGTCTCCAAAACCTTTGGTGGGAGTTCGATTCTCTCATCCCCTGCTATTAAAAGCGCTCGAAAACTTTGTATTTACTGAGTTTCGGGCGTTTTCATTTTATCTCGGATGATCAAAAGTAATCATGAAAGTAATAAAAATAGGACTACCCAAATTATATTTTCGGACAGTCCCATTTTTTAGTTACTCATTCACCGGATTCACATGAACCATGCAGTGTTTTACGTCTTTAAAATTTTTCTCTATAGTATGATGAACATTCTCTGCAACGTCATGTGCCTCATTCAGTGGAATCTCACCATCTGCTGAGATTTCAATATCCACATACATCTTAGAACCAAATAATCGTGTCTGGAGAAGGTCGATTCCCTTCACTCCTTTCACTCCCATGATCACTTCTCTCATGCTCTCTTCTGTTGCCTCATCGCAGGAATGATCAACCATCTTATCAATTGCATCTCTGAAAATATCTACAGATGCTTTCACGATCAGTACACAGATTGCCACACTGGCAATCGGATCCAGAATCGGGAAGCCAAGTCTCGCACCCAGGATACCGATAAATGCACCAACAGAGGACATTGCGTCTGAACGATGATGCCATGCATCTGCCATCAGTGCGCCAGAGTTTATTTTCTTCGCAGCACTCCTCGTATACCAGAACATCCATTCCTTCACTACAATAGAAACAACTGCCGCAATCAGTGCCAATGTTCCGGGAATTGCAATGCTTGCTCCTGAAGTACTCTTAATAATGTTCTCAATTCCATTCATACCGATTCCGATACCGGTTGCCAGAAGTAACCCGGACAAAATAATGGAAGATACACATTCCATACGCTCATGTCCATACTGATGCTCCTTATCGGATTTTTTGCTGGATAAATTCACACCGACTATTACTACGAAAGTACTTCCCACATCAGATGCTGAATGAATCGCATCTGAGATCATGGCACCTGAATGTGCCAGAATTCCGGCAAGTAATTTAAATAAGGAAAGTAACAGGTTTACTGCAATACTCACACCTGATACCTTCATTGCCACCTTATGTTCCCATGCAGGCTCTTCCTTCTTAGCTGTCGTATTACTGTTTGTCTTGTCTGACATTGCTGTCATGTTTAATTTTTTTGTCTGTTCCATAACCAGGACCTCCTAAATTTTCTTTTCAAATATATAAGCTTTTGTACTTTCCTATATTTGAGTTTACAGGTTCTTCTTATGTCACATACATTGCGCCACAGTCAGAAAACATATTTCCTTTCTGTGACTTATCAAAGTGCGGTCTTACAGGGGTCTTTTTGTATTTCGGAACTGCACCTGTCTCAGAAAATCCTCCTAAAAAAATCCCTCTAAAAGAAAATCTTTCCAAAACATACTTTTCAGAAAACAAAAAGACACACCTGCGGAACATACACTGTCCCACAGATATGTCTGAAAATTTTCATATCTGCTGCCGCTTCGCGCGGCCCGGCCCCACGCCCTCGAACATCTCGGGCATCGCCTGCTCAGTTTGTACTGTTGATCTCGCATTCTGTTGAATGTAATGCAGTGCAAAGAGAATATAAATATTTTTTCTGATAATACACTATAGTATATCGGTTAGTCAAGCCAAATGTTATTGAAATTTTTTATCATGATGAAACAATATTCTGCAGCCACACACCCTTCTTAACCAGCACAAATCCAATCACACACTTAATCAAATCCGCCAGCTGCACACATGCATAAATCACAAGCACATGAATCCCTGTATAACGACTCAGCACAAACGCGATCGGCACACTAACGCACCAGATAAACACACTGTCAAACAGGAACGTAATAATCGTCTTTCCACCGGAACGCAGAGTAAAATAGGTTGCATGCAAAAACGCATTCTGCGGCATAAAAAATGCAGTGATCATAATCAGATACTTCGCCAGCTCCCTTGCCTCATCATTGGTATTATAAAGCATTGGAAACAGCGGCGCCATAACAAACATCACCATTGCCACACAGGTACAGCACATCACTGAGAACGCAATCATCTTGTTATCTGTATCTCTCGCTTTCTTCATATCTCCCGCACCCAGAAGCTGTCCCACAATAATCGCAACAGAATCTCCCAGCGCAATAAACACAATATTAAACACATTGTTGATCGTATTGGAAATATTCAGCGAAGCGACCACATTCAGCCCTCGAATCGAATAACACTGTGTCAGCATCGCCATGGCAGAAGCCCATAAAGTCTCATTAAACAACAGCGGTGTACCCTTGACCAGAATCTTCTTTGTCAGATTCGCAGGAACCTTAAGTGTACTGTACAGACCCTTTGCAAATGCATTCTTCTCCGTATGCCTGTGTGTCCAGCCTATTACAATTACAGCCTCCACATAACGGGACAGTACAGTTGCGATCGCCGCACCTCTCACACCCAGTCTCGGGAAGAAAAATACACCATAGATCAGCAGATAATTAAACAACAGATTCACACAGATTGCCACAACCCCGGCTTTCATTGGCAGAACAGTCTCTCCGCACTCTCTCAGAGTACTGGAATAAATCTGCACCATCATAAACGGCGGCAATCCCAACAGCATAATATCCAGATACTGCTTTCCATACTTAAGCGTATCTGCGATCTGCTGCGCAGTACCCTCTCCCTGGAGATACATACTGATCAGATTCTCTCCAACAGTCAGAAACAGCAAAATCGTCCCAATCGTCAGAATCACAGCCATCCAGAACTTATACCGAAACGTCTGTCTCACACCCTCATTATCCTTCTGTCCAAAGTACTGTGCAGTAAAAATACCCGCTCCGGATACCCCTCCGAAAATACACAGATTATAGACAAAAATCAACTGATTCACAATGGAAGCCCCCGACATCTGCTCCGTACCGATCCGCCCGATCATAATATTATCCAGCAGACTCACGAAATTCGTGATTCCATTCTGGATCATGATCGGAACAGCCACAGCCAGAACCATCATATAAAACTTCCTGTCACCGATAAACTTCTTACAAAACGATGACTTCTCCTTCGTCCTCTCCATAAAACTTTTCCTCATCCTTCTTCACAAAAATAGACTGTCCAGAGACAGCCTTCGCCTTAAGCGTTGTATCACCTACATTACTATAAAACCCCCAACATTTCAACCCATATCAGTAAATTTATACTACCATTTTCTATTCCGTTTCTGTTCCGTTTTTTCTCCACTCCATATCCGATAACGCACTTCCATACTATCATTCACAGTACCAGCCAGTTCACAGCGAAAAAAAATAAATGTTTTTAACCACATCTACAGGGGGTGTAGCAACTCTTAGTCTTTGGGAATTTGCGTTATGTCAGAAAAATTCACTGTCTGAGCGAAGCGAGTTTGAATTTTTCTGGCATGGTTTTAGCAAATTTCCAAAGGCTTAGAGTTCCTGCCCCCGCAGCCGTGGTTCAAAACATTTATTTTTCTTCGCGTCCCCTTTGAAATCATTAAAAAGCTGTCGCTTTCCAAATAAATGAAGAAAACGACAGCCTTTTCAAAAAAGTATTTGCAAGCCTATTTAATAGCACCCTCAACCATACCATTCATAATCTGCTTCTGAGCAAGCAGGAATACGATGATCATCGGAATCATTGCCAGGAGTGCTGCAGTAAGGATCAGATCCCACTGCTTAACATAAGAACCAACAAACGCCTGTACAGCAACCGGAAGAGTCTTAACCTTACCATTCTGTCCTAACATCAGAGAAGGAAGAAGGTAATCGTTCCAGATCCACATACCATTCAGAATAGTAACAGTAACAATAACCGGTTTCAGAAGCGGAAGGATAATACGGAAGAAAGTTCCCTCAGGAGAACATCCGTCAATCGCTGCTGCTTCTTCCAGTTCATACGGAATACCTTTAATAAAACCAGTTAAGATAAATACTGTCATAGCACCACCGAATCCACAGTATGCAAATACGATACCAGGGATAGACTGCAACATGCTGATTCCAAGGAATTTACCTACATCACGAAATGTAGAAACCAGAGGAAGCATAACTACCTGGAAAGGAATTGTCATGGATGCGATAAATGTCATGTAAATAGCTGTTGACCATTTTGTCTTGTTACGGCAGATAACCCATGCAGCCATACCGCCAAATAAAGCAAGTAATACAAGGGAAACAACTGTAATGATCGCAGATGTTCCGAATGCACTCCAGAAACTGAAGTTAGAATTGTTGACAACGTTTGAAATATTTGTCTTAAACTGTGCAAAGCTTGCACCCACAAAGCTTACAGGGTTTGCAACAATACCGTTTGCATTCTTAAATGTATTAATAAGTACCAGATAGAAAGGAGATAATATGTATGCTGCGATAACAATCGCAACAGCTGTAAGCACTACCTTTGGCGTTTTCTTCGTAACCATTACATTTCAACCTCCTTCTTATTGGAAATTCTAACCTGAATAATAGATACAGCAGCCAGGATAATGAAGAACAGAATAGCTTTCGCCTGACCAAGTGCATAATTGTTCTTGGAGATCGCTGTATTATAAATATTCAGAGCCAGCATCTGAGTACCGTTTGTCAGATAGTTTCCGAAGAAACTTGCAACAGAACCTGTACCATTTGTTAAAGCCATGTTAACATCGAACTGTTTGAATGCTGATGTTAAGGTAAGGAATGTACAAATTGTAATTGTAGCTGCGATCATCGGAATCTTAATCTTAAATAATGTTGTAACTGCATTTGCGCCATCGATCTGTGATGCTTCCAGTACATCTTTAGGTACCTGTGTCAGACCAGTTACATAGATCAGCATGATATAACCTGCATACTGCCAGATATAAACAACGATGATAGCCATCATAGCTGTGTTTGTCTTTGACAGAAGTGAAATATTATTTGTCATCTTGATCAGTACATTGTTAAATACAAACTGCCATACATAACCAAGTACGATACCGCCGATCAGGTTTGGCAGGAAGTAGGAAGCTCTGAAGAATGAGAGTCCCTTAATCTTAGAAGTACAGAGTAATGCGAGCATAAACGCTACTACATTTACCAGAACCATGTTCAGAACTACAAACAGAATTGTGATGATCAGTGACCAGAGGAAACTTGGTTCATTGAACATTGTCTTGTAGTTTGCAAATCCTACAAATCCTGTCATCTTGATTCCATTCCAGTCTGTAAAGGAATAAAACACACCAAGGCATAATGGAATAATGACTGTTACTACAAATGTAAATAACAATGGAAATACAAATATAAAGTTAACGATGCTTCTGTGATGTTTTAATGTCGGGAATAAATACATTCCCAGTAAAATGCCGATTGCACCAATGATCAGTGCCGGACCTCTCCAGCCTGCTCCACTTCCGGAAATATCCTGAATCAATGCTACAGCCAGCAAAATAATACCGGCAATCAGGCATACCATGGAGATTACTTTTTTACTAGCACTGTTTGTATTCATTTTGCCTTCACCCTTCCTATTTCTTATTCAAAGCAAAAATGCTACTGTCAATTTCGTTCTAAGTAACACAAAAATCAATGCGTCTTAACCGTTTTTGCGTACCTGAATGGAGGTCTGCCCGGACCTTTACTCAGGTATGCAGCGCAATAAAAATGGGCGGCAACATAATCGCCGCCCAACAGATATCAGTTATTCATTCTGATTAGTTTGCGTATGCACTCTCAAGAACCTGCTGCATTGTCTTTACAAATCCAGCTTCATCAAGGCTTCCAGATGCATAGTCAGCAAATACCTGACCTGTATAGTTCTGTGCGATACCTTCTTTGAAACCTGGAATTGACCAGTGCCATGCGGATGTCTTTCCTGCTTTCTGATAATCAGTAATTGTCTGAGCAAACGGATCCTCGCCTACGATTGTGCAGGATTTGAATGGGCTTACGAATCCAGCTTCTTTTACGAGGACTTCCTGAGCTTCGTCTGTTGTCAGCCACTGAAGGAATGCTTCTGCTGCTTCTACATTACCATCTTTGTATACAGACCACCAGGATGGGGAGCTTGTAAGGATTGTATCCTGTCCGTCTTCGAATGCGTATGGGATCATACCAACTTCGAAATTACCAGCTTCTTTGTAAGCGTCAGCGTCATCACCAACCATTGTTGCACCGATCCAGGATCCCTGTGTAACAAATGCATATTTACCGGATGAGAAGTTCAGGATCTGCTGATCGTATGTACCGGAAACAAGGAGCGCAGGATCTGAATACTGGTTCAGAAGACCTACAAAGTTAGCGAAATCTGTGAAACGGTCTTCGTCAAGTTTACCGCCATCATTGAGCATATCAATGTAAGTAGTGTCTTCTCTGTCAAGACCTTCATCCAGATATGTACCAAATAAATGGTTACCGGTTGACCAGTAAAGGTTAACTGGCTCTGCTGCATAACCTACAACTGCTGTAAGTCCAAGTTCATCTTTCTTGGAATCGATTGTCTCAAATGCTTCTTTGATTGCATCCGGACTTGTTAATGTGGAAGGATCAATTCCTGCTTTGTCAAGGATGTCTTTGTTATATGCAAGACCGATTGCTTCTGTTGTATATGGGAAACCGATTGTACCCTGGCTCTCATCAACATAAGCTGCATCTGTATCAGAAGCCCATTCCTGATCGCTCATATCTACTAACATATCTGTCCAGTTAGCAAAGTCTGCTCCACTACCGTTTACGAAGATATCAGGCATGTTATCTGACTGATAGTATCCTTTCAGAGTACCCTGGATATCGATTCCGCCGCCCATGGATTCGATTTCTACTTTAGTTCCTGTTTCTTTCTCATACATTTCAGCTAATTTCTTCAACTGAGCGTCAACTTCGATCTTACCGTTTACAAGACGAATACTGTCACCGTCTGCTGCCTGTACGGATACTGCTGCCGGAACCATTGATGCGATCATAGATACTGCTAAAAGTGTTGCAAATACTTTTTTCTTCATTTTCGTCACCTCGTCATTTTTTTAACTGTTTCTTTTACCTTTTGCGCATAAGGTTTTTTGATAGTTGTATAATACCACTTTGTTTCTGAAATAGTAAGACCTTTTTCGCATAAGTTTGAATTTTTTTATCTTTCTTTTTCGTCATTTGTTAAATATGCACAATTTCTTTTTTCTGTCTTATTACACAATGTCCAAAAAAGTGCTACTTTGAGGTCAAAAAAATGCATATTCATTGGAATGGGTACTTTTTTTCGCACACCTTTCTCCTGAACACGCATCTTTTTTCCTTATGTTTTCCTTTTTTCTCTATAAAAACCTGTCGTTGTACTTATTCCAGGAATCTCTTCCATATCTTTAATCGTAACCATTTTCTGTCCATATTTCCTTCAAAATTATTTCATCTGCTTTGTATTCGAAGAAATCAAAATCTGCGCATTTCTTGTGAAGCACACGATCTGCACAGGTGATACCTACCATTGTTCCTGTAAATTCACCATATTTACAGTATTCATCAGAAAATCTCGTAGTATCAAAGATTCTTCCGATCTTCTGATAGTTTTCACCATCATAGCTCCATTCAAACCAGGATTTACGCCCTTCGATATATAGTCTCAGATAGATTGGCTTATCTTCTACCGGAATTCTCGTGTTGAGGAATTCTGTTTTTTCACCATTTTCCAAATGGATGATAGACAACGCACTCTGTCCCAGTGTTTCGCTGTAATATTTTCGCAGATTGATATAGTTCATATTGTCGTAATACAGAATCAAGCCTGCACTGTGCTGATGAACTTCCGGCACGAATTCCATCTTTGTAGTGATTCTTGCATAAACACTGGTAAGTTTTCTGGCAAGGATACTTACTTTATTCAGGGAGGTTCTGGATTCCTGTCCACGGAGTCTTACATATCCCTTGCGTGCTTTTACATCCGCAAATCTCTCCGGCATGATTCTTGGCGCATAGTAGAAATTGCCAAGTTCTTCTCCGTCAAAGTCATCGAAATCAGGAGTTTTCTCTACCGGGTACTCTGGAAGGGAACTTTCCGGCACCTCCATTTTTGCCAGATTGCTTCCGTCAGCCATACGAAGCCAGTTATCCTCTGTCCACATCATCTTCTGGATTGCTGTTTCTCTTCCGAGTGTGCAGCGGAGTTCCGGCACGAACGGTCTGGAGCAGAGATGAACCAGGTATACCTCACCGGTAGGAAGTTCTACATAGCTTCCATGTCCGGATTTCTGCAAAATGGAGTCCGGATTGTAATATTTCGGTTTCAGATGATCGGGATCCTGTCTCTCATAAGACTCTCCCGGTACACTGGTCACAATCGGATTCTTCGGATCTTTTTCATATGGTCCCCAGACATTTCTGGAGCGTCCCATTGTAACACAGTGATTGTATCCTGTGCCGCCTTCTGCGCACATAATGTAATAATATTCTCCTCGTTTAGTCAGATGAGGAGCTTCGATGCAACCTCTGTCTGTGCCGCCTCTCCAGATTCGTTTCGGATATCCTACAATTTCTTTTTTGGCAGGATCATATTCTACCATGCAGATCGCGCCTGGTTTTTCGTATCCTTCTCTTGTCTCCCACTCCAGGGAAACAATGTATTTCTTTCCGTTTGTATCATGGAACATGGAAGCGTCAAAACCTGAGGAATGAAGATATACAGGCTCACTCCATGGACCTCTGATATCTTTTGCACAGATCATAAAGTTATCTACATCGAAATATCTGGCGTTCATGGAATTCATCACTCCATAAACCACATAGAACATATCTTCTTCCTCGCAGTAAGTAAGACATGGCGCCCAGATTCCTTTTGCGCTCGGAAGTTTCTTCAGATCTACTTTTTCATCATCTGTCAGTACATGGGTATATAATTCCCAGTTCTTTAAATCTCTGGAATGATAAACCGGAATTCCCGGAAACCATTCAAAAGTAGAAACTGCAAGATAATAGTCATCCCCTTTTCTGCAAATACACGGATCAGGGTTAAAACCTGGAAGTATTGGATTTTGAATCATTTTGACTTTTTTTCTCCTTAAATTATTCTGTATCTTTACAATCACACGGATTGTTAAATCGTTACAGCATATTTTATCATAAAAACAGCATTTCCGATATCCTATCAATATCTGAAATGCTGTTTTTTTATTGTTGTCTGTTATTTCTTTAAATCGTGTTTTATAATACACGGAACACAAGTTTATGCTGTCTG
The DNA here is from genome assembly GCF_003471165.1 of Ruminococcus sp. AM22-13. Lineage (GTDB taxonomy): Bacteria > Bacillota > Clostridia > Lachnospirales > Lachnospiraceae > Blautia_A. The sequence continues at coordinate 137,766 of NZ_QRIL01000005.1, forward strand.
TTCTTTTTTCTTATTTGTGACTGTAAGCAGATGACTCTTGATTAATACAGGACGTACTGCATTGTAAATTACTGCTACCAGGATTACTGAAACAACTGCATTGAATAGTGTAGCTGCAGCACTCATTTTCGCCAGTGCTTCGGCAAGTTTCTGCGGCTGTCCCAAGATATACTGTTTGTAGAAATATCCTACGATCGGATCTGCGATTACATTGAATCCAAGTCCTGCAACAGAAGCAATCAGGCTCCATTTGAATACATATTTCTTATCTGTACTTTCATTGATCTTTGCGATTTTGTGTGCTACCAGTCCTGTGATAAGGCCGATACAGAACTTCAGGACAAATGTTTTCGGCGCACCAGTAATATAAACCGGGTCCATCAGGTCTGCGATTCCCATTCCGATGGCACCGGACAAACCGCCATATACACCGCCGATAAGCAGTGCTGCCAGTACGCAGAATGCATTTCCAATATGAATGGAGGTTGCATCTCCGCCGGGTACCGGAATCTTAATCTGCAAAAATGTGAAAGATACGTAGCATAACGCAGCCATTAACGCTGTCTCAGCCAGTTTTGTAATTGTGCTGTTCTGTGTGTTCATAATAATTTCCCCTCTCGTATTGCTGTATCAATTTATGAAGGTATGATACACTTTGTTGATTTTTATTTCAATGACCAGTTTCTTCATTTTTTCAGAGGTCAGATGGAATATCTGGATTCTCTTTTAGATTTAAAAATATGAAAAAAGCCCCCTGTTTTATGCTTTTTCGCACTGAAACAGAGGACTTTACCTATTTATTCAATAACTTTTAGTATCTTTTCAGGCTTCCGCACTGCCTGAGCGATATTTTAAATAATTGATTTCTTAGATTCTTGCTACACCAGATTTTCTTGCAGCTTCTGCTACTGCTTTAGCTACTGCGTCTTTTACACGTGGGTCAAATGCAGCCGGAAGAATGTATTCCGGATTTAATTCTTCGTCACTTACCAGACCTGCGATCGCGTATGCTGCTGCCACTTTCATCTCGTCGTTGACATCTGATGCTCTTGCATCCAGTACACCACGGAAAAGTCCAGGGAAGCAAAGTACGTTATTTACCTGGTTCGGGTAATCAGAACGTCCTGTGGATACCACTGCTGCGCCTGCTGCTTTTGCTTCATCAGGGAAAATCTCAGGTACCGGGTTTGCACAAGCAAAGATGATCGGATCTTTTGCCATTGTGCGGACCATATCCTGTGTCAGTGTTCCAGGTGCGGATACACCGATGAAGATGTCTGCGCCTTTGATCACTTCTGCAAGAGTACCTTTCTCTTTGTTGAAGTTTGTGATCTTAGCCATCTCTTCTTTGATCGGGTTTAATCCCTCTCTGCCTTCGTAGATTGCGCCCTTTCTGTCTGTCATGATTACATTCTTAAGTCCCATGGACATTAACAGTTTGATGATAGCGATACCTGCAGCACCTGCTCCGGAAGTAACGATCTTCACTTCATCAAGCTTCTTGCCAACCAGTTTCAATGCGTTGATAACACCTGCAAGTGTGATAACTGCTGTTCCGTGCTGGTCATCGTGGAAGATCGGAATATCACAGCACTCTTTCAGTTTCTTTTCGATTTCAAAGCATCTCGGTGCGGAAATATCCTCAAGGTTGATTCCTCCAAAGGATCCGGCCAGGAGGCTTACTGTCTTAACGATCTCATCAACATCTTTACTGCGGACACAGAGCGGAATCGCATCTACACCGCCAAATTCTTTAAAGAGTACACATTTGCCCTCCATAACAGGCATACCTGCTTCCGGTCCGATATCTCCAAGTCCAAGTACTGCAGTTCCGTCTGTTACAACAGCAACTGTATTCCAGCGTCTTGTCAGATCATAGCTCTTGTTTACATCCTTCTGGATCTCCAGACAAGGCTGAGCAACACCCGGTGTGTAAGCAAGGCTTAAAGCATCTTTGGAATCTACTTTGGCTCTTGATACAACCTCAATTTTACCTTTTAAGTCATAATGCATTTTTAAAGATTCTTTTGCGTAGTCCATTTTGTTTTGGCTCCCTTCTGCACTCTTTTTTTGAGACGCCTACATTGTAACATTAACTTGGCTCAGATTCTACTGTTTTTCTGACCTTTTTTATCAAAATAATTAAAACATCATCTTTCTGCAGAAAATTGTGAAGATGCTGTTTCAGTTACGGGACTTTATCATCTGATATCAAGGGCAAAAAGAAGCTTTATATCATTATTTATCTGTATCAAAATGTACTTCTGTGCCGGCAACTGCCCGTTCATCCAGAAGCTGTTTGAAGGTCCTGGTCTTTGCTTTCTCTTCATAGTTATCAGACCAATAGTAGCCTTTCAGTTCGTCCATATACTCATAGTAGTCACAAAGATAAATATATACAGTGGAAATGTCTCTGTCCTGTATCGCATATGTGTTATTGCTGTTTGACACGCCTCCATATGGCATGATATCTCCATTGGCATCCAGCATAACTGCAAAATACTTTGCTTCCGGATCCTGCATTTTCATAGTGATCTCAAATGGTGTTTTCGTAATGGAGAGAACACCATCTCCATTTTCATCTACCACATTTACATCCTTTTTAACCGTATCGGAAGTATTTTTCTCTACATCTACGTTGAACTTCCAGTCACCCTTCAGTGTCCATGAGTTATATCTGTTATTACCTTCAATTGCCTCAGGATACCGTTCAAAATACTCATTCCACATCTCAGTGAAAAACTGATGTTCCAGATCCTTCTGTTCTTCTGTCAGGCTCTCATAATCTGCATCATCTGTGCTGATTCCATGCTCTGCCATTTTCTGATTATATTCATCCCGCAGATCCTGAGGGATATCCGGGGTAGTATCCTGGTCATCCGGAAGAGTACCCACAATATCTTTCAGATCCAGCTCCATGGCAAACCTGTCAGGTACTTTGATGTCTTTGACATAATCGCTGATTGCCGGACCTCCCACCTGAGGAAGGTTCTCATCACTGTATTCATCCATTCCCAGTACCTGGGCTAACTTATCAAAACTAAAGTCCTCGGAATCTACATCAATCCCTTTTTCTTTGAAAAATGCATTACGCACCTCATAATATTTTGTCCATCCTGCATCATCCACTGTCATATCGTCCACAGGAATACGCAAAACTCCTGCATAGGTGTTATCATCCAGCATTTTTCCATCCAGATAAGCATTAAACAGATTACTTTTTCCATCCATGTAATCATATTTGACTGTAGAATCCTCACTGAGCTTAATATTGGGTTTTCCATCAGATGTAATGAAGGTATCCGGGAATTTATCTTCTGTGTGGATTGCCATAGACAGATACATTGCCAGTTCATTACAGTATACCTCTGAGAGTGTGACAGTTGTTCCATCTACCGTTTTGCTGTAGGATTGATCGTCTTTCGTTTTATCTGCATTGTGATTTTCTGTTGTATTCTGATCCTCAACCTGAACATTTTGAGAATTACTGCTGCCCTCCTGACTTCCATCAGCATCTGCAGACAGTGCATCTTCTGTGGAATCTGTCAGCTGCTTTGCATATTTTGAATAATCACCATAAAATCCCAGGGAATTGCCGAGCTGCTTAAATACATTTCCGACCAGAGGAATGTTCTCTGCAAATGCAGGATTTGTGATACATACTGCGGAAAATACGGCTGCAGCTGCGGTCAGTCCCAAAGCTGTTTTGTATACTGCTTTGAATTTCTTGTGCGATTTTGCTGTTCCGGATGATTTCTTTCCGGAACTTCCTGTTGATTTTTCTGTTGATTTCTCCCGCAATCTTTGCACCATATTCTCTGTATTCTCCACATTTCCAGAAGCTGCTGCCATTTCTCTGATTCTGGAAAATGCTTCGTTTTTTGCATCTTCTGCCTGCTTTGGCAATGGAAACTCTGCCTGCATGATTTCCTCTATCGCATTGTCATTTCTGTTATTCTTTTCTTTATCAAAATCCAATTTCTTCGCCATAATCACTTCATCCCTTTCTTGCACTTACCGTTATGCTTCCTGCTGTTACTGATCCTGTTCTCAGATTTCCATTCTGATCTTTTGCAAGCTCTTCTGTGATACCTGTGAATTCTCTGTTTTTCTTCTGCTGCAGTCTTTTCTTCTGAATATTATCTTCTGCTGAAGTATATTCCTGCTTTAGCTGCACCCGGGCTCTGACCAGTCTGGTCTTTACTGTGTTTTCATTCATATTTAATATAGAAGCAATGTCTGCGATCCGAAATCCCTCTACATAATACAGAACCAGTATGATCCTGTAGGATTCATCCAGCATTCCAAGCATTTCCTTGAACTCAAATTCCTCAATGGACATGTCCTGTCCGGGAACTTCCGGAAGTTCTTCGGCTCTGCTGAAATTTTTGTAGTGTCTGTGGATTTTATTGCATTCATTGATCAGAATCCGGATTATCCAGGTTTTGAAATATTCCGGATTTTTCAGTGTATGTATTTTTTCAAAGCAGGTAAGTATGGTATCCTGCATGGCATCTGCGGCATCCTCATCATTATCCAGGATTCCCCTCGCCACCTTGTACATTGCCAGAGAATTCTTTTCCATCAATTCCAGAAATGCATCCGCATCTCCTGAGATGGAGCGTTTTACCAACTGTATCAAATGCTGATCCTCCTTGTTTAGAGTTTTATGTGTTACTGTTTACTTCATATCCAGTAGCTCTTATGTTTTTACAAATATGTTTCATTCGAATGAAGCTTTGTTGTTTTGTTTTACACTTATTAGATGGGGAATTATAGAGAAAAGTTTCATATCTTTTAAATAAATTTTCAGGTATCAGATTTTTTATATTTATTATAACCTCTCATCCACATATAATTGTAATACAAACAAATTATAAGCCCTGAATTTCCCCATAAAAAACCGGCACATTTCTGCACCGGTTTTTTATCACTCATAATCTTTCTTAACGTTTTCTTTTTATTCTTCAGCATTTAATCTTTTCTGATACATAGACTGAAGCAGGAATTTTCCTGTCTCTGTTTTGAATACTTTTTCCAGCATATTTCTCACATTGTTTCCGGAGAAATTACTCTCATCTGCATTTACCAGATAATCTGCCTCTATCATGATCTGATAATCAATACCATCGATTCCGGTTATTGTATGATGATGACTTACAATATAAGAAACACGATTTACAAATTCTTTCGGCAGATCTGAATCTGCGAAAAATTCCTCTATCAGTGCCGCACTTTCTTCCTCCTGATGCTTGCCGTTGGCATTTCCATATTTTACTCTGCAGAGAGGGCAGGCAATATCATGAACAACCGCAGTTACCTCCACCAGCTTCTGCTGCTCCGGTGACAGATTTTCGCCCTCTGCGATTGTTTTTGCATATGCGTATACTTTCATGAAATGGTTGATGTCATGAAGATCGCCCTTGGAATACTCTACCATTTTCTTTACAACTTCTGATACTGTCATGTTTTGTTCCTGCCTTTCTCTTACGGGTTTAGTTACTTGTTCACTCCATTCTCAGTAACCAGGTTTATCTTATTCTGAAAAACAGCAGAATCTTTCGATCCTGCTGTTTACAATTATCAATTATTTGCAAAGTTCCTCAGCCATAGCCTCAATCTCTGCTTCGTTTGCTTCGCTTAAGGAAGAAGTAATCTTTACATTATTTTCAAGCCATGAAATATTTTTGCTCTTTTCAAACATTCCCTGCATGATTCTTGCTGCTGCAGGTGCCCAGCTTCCGTTTTCAATGAGACCAATGGTGCGGTTCTGGTAGCTGCGTTCTGTAAGGTTCTCAATATAGGTACGCATAAATGGGAAAATATCTCCGTTATATGTAATTGTGGCAAGTACCAGTTTGCCGTAACGGAAAGCCTCTTCTACTGCTTCTGCCATGTCATCTCTTGCAAGGTCAAATACAGTTACTTTCGGGCATCCTTTTTCTTCCAGTTTCTGTGCCAGAAGTTCTACTGCTTTCTTTGTGTTTCCATAAACAGATGTATAGGCGATCACAACACCTTCACTCTCCACTTTGTAGGAGGACCAGATATCATATTTCTCAATGTAATGTCCCAGATTCTCTGTGAGGATTGGTCCATGGAGCGGACAGATTGTCTGGATATCCAGAGTTGCGGCAGCTTTCAGGAGCTTTTGAACCTGTGCACCGTATTTTCCAACGATTCCGATATAGTAACGACGTGCTTCGCTGTCCCAGTCTTCCTCTACGTCAAGCGCTCCGAATTTGCCGAATCCATCAGCAGAAAACAGAACTTTATCAGTGCTGTCATATGTAACCATAACTTCCGGCCAGTGAACCATCGGTGCGAATACAAATGTCAGAACATGTTTTCCAAGTGTCAGGCTCTCGCCGTTACCTACTACGAGTTTCTTTCCGTCCAGATTCAGTTTTCTGAAGAAATTCTCCATCATGGTAAAAGTCTTTGTGTTGGCAACAACTGTTGTGTCCGGATATGCCTTCATGAAGTTCTCAATATTAGCCGCATGATCCGGTTCCATATGCTGTACAACCAGATAATCCGGTTTTGCGCCGTTAAGAACCTCTGCTACATTTGTAAGCCATTCATCCTTGAAATTAGCATCTACGGTATCCATAACTGCGATCTTTTCATCCATGATCACATATGAGTTATAAGACATACCGTTTGGCACTACATACTGTCCTTCAAACAGATCTACCTGA
>NZ_QRIL01000005.1:144476-175575 GCF_003471165.1 Ruminococcus sp. AM22-13
TGATCATTTACACCTACATAATAAATATCATTTCCGATTTTCATGATGTGAATTTTCCTCCTTATTGATCTCCTGTTATTTTTCAGAGATGAAAATTTCTTTTTTTTATTTCTGCACCTATTATATCCAATTTCTTACTGGAAATCAATAGTATTACTGTCAACCAAATACAATTCTACGATAATTACTATCCGACAAAAAAGAATATTCATATAAAATAGAAATTCCTACTCATTTTTATTTAACCGAATCAAGTAATTCCCCTGACTCAAGTGTCTTTCATGCAAGATCTGTTATACCTTTGCGGAAAAAGTTGCCCAGGCACAGGCGGTCACAAAAACCATTCCATCTTCTCCCTCACATCTGCATGCTTCAGATAAATAACATTAAATTCTCTGACTATGGGCTCACCCTTCAGTGTAAAAATCCCAAGCTCCGGGTCGCTTTTGGCAAGTACTTCATATACAAATGAGATTCCATACCCGGACTTGATCAGGTCGATGATCATCTTAAAGCTGGAAATACATATATGCCGGTGAAAACGCTCCAAAGATTCATTATGCTCCAGAAGCTTTTCCTCCAGAATAGCCAGCGTTCCAGAGCCTTTTTCGCGATGGATCAGAGTTTCTTTCAGGATCTCCTCTACAGATACTTCACGGCCTGCAAAGGGATGATCCTTCGAGCAAATCCCCACAAAAGGTTCCCGGCGATACAGCTGGCTTCCGAATCTGTTTTTGTCAAAAAATCCTTCTATGATGGCATAGTCCAGAGTATTTTGTTCCAATAAATGCAAAAGATGCTTTGTGTTATCCACGATCAGAGTCAGTGCTGTATCCGGCTGATTTAAAAAATCGTGAATCCTGTCTGTGATCACATAGTCACCAATGGTCTTGGTTGCACCGATACGCAGTTCCCGGAGACCATTGTTTTTTATCTTTTCCCTGAGAAAATTTTCACGCTGCTGAACCGATCGCAGGTAATCCTCCAGCATCTGCGCTGCAGGGGTCTTGATCAGTTTTCTGTTTTCATAAAGAAAAAGACGGCAGCCATATTCCTTTTCCAAAAACTGGATATGCTGGGTAACTGCCGGCTGAGTAATATGTAACAGCTCTGCCGCCTCCCTGTAATTCATAACATTGCATACTGCCATAAACGTTTCCGTTCTGTGATCTAACATAATCTTTTTGAACTCTCCCACTCTATTGATATCAGATAGTTTTTTCTGTGTAGTTTTCTTTTTCATAAGCATTACTTATCGTATAATAAAAACTCATAAATTGATTTTATCATTCATAAAGCCTATAATCAACAAAAGAAACACCGTATACATCAGAGAACAATAACGGCTATATAAAGGAGATACTGAATCATGAATGAGAAAAAGCCAGTAACATCTGACAACCCAAAACTGAGTCCCGAGGAAATCAAACGGGTAAAGGGTCTGGGATGTCTTCAGGACAAACGATATGATGACATTTTTAATATTCGAGTCATTACAGGAAATGGTCATATTACAACAGATGAACATCGTGCTATTGCAGATGCAGCAGACAAATTCGGAAATGGCCAGATCACTATGACAACCCGCCTGAGTATGGAAATCCAGGGAATTCCTTATGATAATATTGAAAAAGCCATTGCTTTCCTTGGAGAACACGGCCTGATGACAGGCGGAACCGGAGCCAAAGTGCGTCCTGTTGTCTCATGCAAGGGAACAACCTGCCAGTATGGTGTGATCGATACCTTTGCACTCAGTAAAAAAATCCATGAGCGTTTTTATATAGGATATCACGATGTAGTGCTCCCGCACAAATTCAAGATTGCAGTTGGCGGATGTCCTAATAACTGTGTAAAGCCTAATCTGAATGATATGGGAATTATAGGTCAGAGGATCCCAAAACCGGATGTTGAGAAATGCCGGGGATGTAAGAAATGTCAGATTGAAAAAAGTTGTCCTGTCCATGTCCCGAAATTAGTTGACGGTAAACTTTACATTGATCCTGAAGAATGTATCCATTGCGGACGCTGCAAAGGGAAATGTCCTTTCGGCGCAGTACCGGAATATCAGAATGGTTATAAAATCTATATCGGAGGCCGCTGGGGTAAGAGAATCTCACACGGTCAGGCTCTTACAAGAATTTTCACAGAGGAAGAAGAGGTAATGACTGTCATAGAGAAAGCAATCCTTCTCTTCAAAGATGAAGGAATCGCTGGAGAACGGTTTGCTGATACTGTGAAACGTCTCGGATTTGAGTATGTGAATGAGAAATTGATTGGCTGAGCATTGAATCACCAAGTCAAGTGGATAAAATCATCCGCTCCGCTACTTGCTTGATTCGGTTAAATAATCACACCAGTCCAACCGTATTTTGCCACAGCCCTTTCTCTTCAGCTCCGGAGTGATGCAGATTGCTCCCATGATTATGATTGGGGATAGTGAATGTTGTTAACGTCAACTGCACTCTGCGGGAGGTTGTGTTTGACTGTATCCGCAACCTCCCGGTTACATCACAATCTCCATTGTATTGTACTTAATCACCACTTTACAACTTTTCATTAAGCCCAAGAATCAGCGGCAGGATCATTACGGAAGCGCATTCAAACAGAAATGTTCTGAGGAATGAAATGACTGCCAATGTAAGTCCATCATTGAGGGCTGTAAAGAAAGCGGAACCAAATATGGCAATCCCTGCGAAGATAAAGGAAAAAGCGCATCACCAACCATATTTATCACACCTGCAGTAACTGTCACAACCAGTCCCAGTTTCGGCTTTTCTGCGGTAACAGCCAGGCTTGAAAATGCATATTGCAGCATAAGAAATGGTAATGCTACAAGAATAATTCTTCCTCCGTCCAGTTGCTTAGCGCTTTACATTCAGCCTCAAATAGTCGTGCAGCTGTCTTGGAAGTATATATTTTTCCTTTTTCAGTAAGATATACCATCTTCGATTTTCCATTGCATTTTTATTTTCTTCTTTCTACACTTTTAGCACTTCCTATAACGAAATACTGAACATTTCTGCTACTTCCCTGGCTACTCCATTTTCTTCGCAATCAGCTACAACTTTCTCTGCCATGTTAATAATCTGCGGAACTGCATTTGCAACTGCTCTACTGTGACAGAACTCCCTGAACAGACATACATCATTCACTCCATCGCCAAACACCATTACTTCCTCTGATGATATGGCATTTTCATCTATAATACGTTTTACCATTTGAAATTTATCAGCTGCCGGAGAAGTAATCTCCACATTCCAGGGAGCTGAAGAAGTGACATGTATATCTGTTCTGCCTTTTAATTTCTCTTTTGCCTGCTGAATGTTTTCATAATCTTTAGAAAAAGCAAAAATCTTCAAAATATAAGCTGTTCCCTTCCGATATTCCTGAAACGGAATAAGATCCGATGAATCATCCAGCAATCTTGGCGCAGTAGCATAGTTACCTTCAGAAGTATTTATCTCCAGATCAATATTTCTCTTTGTAAAAAATGTAATTAATTCTTCACATATGTCCTGAGGTAATGCCTCATAATACTGTTTTTCTCCATTACAACTACGGTATTCTGCCCCGTTCAGCAAAATCATATCCAAATCAATATCTGCCTTTTTCAGCACAGGTTTTACTGTTTCGAATCCTCTCCCAGTGGCAATTACCCAACTGATTCCCATCTGCTGTGATCTTCTGATTATTTCAGCCGTAAGAACACTCATCTCTCCATTCTTTCCAGTCAGAGTCATATCCAAATCGCTGACGATCATTCGTATCATAATACCATTCCCCCATATGTTTGTGAATTTTGAATACAGTGCTGTTTGAAAATACTTTCTACAAAATGTACGCTTAAGCTACATAAACTGAATAAGAGTAGAACCTCCCACATATGAATTTTGGGGACAAAATACTTTTTGCCCCCAAAGTTATATTTATGGTATCACAGCTTTCTTGTAAATTCAACCATTCCAGAAGTTGGAACAGAAATTATAACAAATTGATTAGCCGACACTTCGTTACTCTCCATTAAATTTCCATAGCAGTCCCGTACTTCATATTTAAGAGTATCTGAGGAATTACACCTGAAGCATACCTCTTCTTCCTTTACAGCGTGAATATAATAAATTTTCTTATTAATATCTCTTAAATCTGCCAGTCTTCCTTTACTGTAATGCACCAGTATTTTTTCATTTCCACATTCTGCACAGACCTCCGGATAAAGATTTTCCGGTTCTTCTGGCTGAATCTGGCTATGTAACAGAATTTCTCTCTTTTCATCCATAAACCCAAGCCAGAACAATAACATTCGCTTCATATCATCCGTTATCTGATCCAGACATACCGAAATCTGTACAGTTGCAAACAAACAGCTCAACAACTGTAATCCTGCATCTTCCGGCTTCTCATCAGGATGCCACATCAGCATATCTGAATGAACCGCTGTACTGCCACTTAAAAGCCGCAGGTCAATCGTACCTGTTCGATTGCTGACTGCGGATCCCGGACAGTCACTTACACGAAAAATATTTCCGTATCTTCGTATCTGAGGTCCAATATATCTTTGTCTGAACTCAATCAGAATATCCGGGCGGATTTTTTTCAGAGTATCCATAACATCTGTAAGGAAAATATTCAGCGCATCCTGTATATCATGACAATCCATTTGCTCATTATAGGAAGGACTTTCTTCCTGGAAATAGAACTCATCAATAAAATCCAGTTTTAAGCCATCCAGATTCCAGTCTTTTACTGCTTTTACATAGATTGCTTTCAGATATTCCCGGACTTCCGGATATCTCAAGTCAAAGATTCCAGCCTGCTGACTTTCATTATATCTCAATAGTTTATCATGAAATCTTTCCCATGCTTTGGTATTTTTTCCAATATAAGGTACAGAGAACCATAAAAGATATTTCAGCCCCATAGCCTGTACCCTTGCTACATGCTGCGCAAAATCAGGGAATTTCTGCTGTGATGGTTCCCAGTCTCCACAATAAGCGTATCCTCTGTTATTATCTTCTGTCTGCCATCCATCATCTACGATAATTGCTGAAAATCCCATTTCGGCAGCACGCAGACTTTCTTCTTCTACACTCTCTGCCGTAATATTCTGGTGTTGGGAATACCAGAAGGAATACATCGGTTTCTTTGCAAGCTCAGGAACTTCTGCCGGCATGATATTCAGTGTCTCTTCCCACCAGTATCTGACTTTATCAAGAACTTCCCAGTATTTTTTTCTTTCTATTGATTCCCAGATTGTAATTTTCAAATCTTTTTCGCTGAAGCCCTGCGTAACCGGAATTTCAATTACACACAGCATATTTCCATCTTCTTCATGAATTCCACACTTCATAAATACTTTCTGGCGTACTTCTGAAAGAGCGATTGTATGGCGGTTCATTCCGTCAGAATTATAAAAGCATACAACCGGCGCGGAACTTGCCGTCATAGATTCCACAGCAGAATCATAATCTGCTTTTACAGAACGGTCAAATTTACATATTGGAAACCATCTGCCACTGATATCTGTTGCAGGAAAAACAAATTCCAGTCTGATCGTACCTTCCTTGTTGTCTTCTGCCTGTTGTTTCATCTCAATATCCACGTATGTTATCTTCACGTCCTGAAGCTTATTTTCTTCCTGAACACATGTGTTTATTTTTAGATTGCTGTAAACTGTCATATAGTTATTCTCAGTAATTTTTTTCATTTTGCTTCTCCATATACACAGTAATCCTGTATCGCCATTACTATTAGTCAATCAGGGGGGATATTTTCAACCCTCTTCACCATTTACTCATAATTTTGATACAGGATCTGCTCTTTTTATAATTTTTCAGGTTATGATTTTACGGCTCCTGCCACAACACCTGCGATAATGTACTTCTGCAAAAACAGATACAGTACAATTACCGGTGCTGCGACCATAAGTAATGATGCCATGATCAGCCCCAAATCTGAAGAATATGTTCCATAAAACATCTGTGTCGCAATTGGAAGCGTATACAATTCTTTCTGTGTCAGAACCAGAGATGGAAGCAGGAAATCATTCCAGATACCCATTGCATACAAGATTACCAGTGTAGCGGTGGTAGGTTTTAACAATGGAAATACGATTCTGAAGAACGTCTGATATTTTGTACAGCCATCCAGCTTCGCTGCTTCTTCCAGTGACATTGGAATATTACTTTTGATAAATCCATGATACATGAAAACTGATTGTGCTGTTGAAAATCCCACATGCATCAGAATCAGCGTCAGTCTATGATTCAGGATATGAAGATTTCCTCCGTAAATTGACACCAGTGGAATCATGATAACCTGAAATGGAATTACCATGGAAGCAATCATCAGTCCGAAAAATATTTTGTTTATTTTATAATCCATTCTGACAAACAGATATGCACACATCGCAGATGTAATAATGATCAGCACAACACTGACACCTGTAATGCAAAGAGAATTCAAGAATGCTCTGATAAAATTCATTTTATGGAATGCTTCCACGTAATTATCCAGAGACGCTCCATGACTTCCGATCAGCGCCATAGGCTCCTTAATAATATCTCTTTTGATTTTGAAAGAATTAATGATAACCATTACAAATGGAAACATATAAACGACCAGTGCACAGATAAGAACAATAATTTTTATTGCTAATCCGGCTTTTTTATGTACATATCCTCTCTGGTTTAAATCCATTATGCTTCCACCTCCTTACGTTTACCCATTACCGCCTGAGAAATTGAAATTACGGCAATTACCAGGAATAAAATCAAGGCTTCTGCCTGTCCAAGACCATATTCTTTTGCTGAGAATGCCATATTGTATACATACATCGCAGCCAGTCTTGTAGAATTGAATGGTCCTCCCTGTGTCAGGGAAATGTTTACATCATAAGTAACAAATGCTCTTGAAATTGCGAGGAAAAAGCAGATTGTAAATGTACCCGCCATTAATGGCAAAGTAATATAGCGCATTGTTTTCTTTTCATCACATCCATCAATACGTGCTGCCTCTTTTAAATTCTCAGAAACACCCATCAAACCGGCAATATAAATCAACATAAGATAACCGGAAAGCTGCCAGACTGTGACGATGATCAACGCCCAGAAAGCCTTTACCGGATCTGATAGCCAGGAAGACGAAAATAACTGAATTCCTGTTTTTTCTCCGATAATTAAAATTCCTTTATTAAATACAAACTGCCAGATATAACCAAGTACAATTCCACCGATCAGATTCGGGGTAAAAAATGCTGCGCGGAAAAAGTTACTTCCTTTAATTTTACTGGTAACGAGATAAGCAAGTAAAAATGCAACCACATTTGCCAGAATAACGGAAATCAATGCATAAAGGATTGTTTTTCCAAGAGAAACCCAGAACTCTTTATCCTGAAACAGTCTTGAATAATTTTCAAATCCGACACATGGTATTTTGCTTGAGATTCCATCCCATCCTGTAAAAGTCAGATAAATACCATAAATAAATGGAAGCAGTACTACACAGGAAAACAAAATAACAGACGGACCGCCAAATCCCAGAAATGTCACGACTTTACTGCTTAATTTGTTATTTTTTTTCATCAATCACAGCCTCCTGTCCCTTTCTTACTGTTTCTGCCAATAACTCTCAATGCTTGCTTCCAGTTCTTCTCTTGTGCACTGGTCGCCTAAATATTTCTGCATTTCTGCTCCAAGCGTTTTCCAGTGGTCTCCCGGTAAGTTTGCAAATGTTTCAAAGATCTTCTCATCTGCTGTATATTTCTGTACAGATGCGCCTAATGGATTCGTTACTTCCAGATCAATATTGGAAAATGCCGGTACAAGATTACATTTATTTACAAGGAAATCCTGTCCATCTTCATCATATACAAGCCAATGTAAGAAATCTTTTGCTGCCTGCTGCTGTTTTTCATCATTATATTTGGTATCGATCATCAGATACTTTGTTGCACCACCGCAAAGATTTTCTGTTGCATCATTATCAGCATCATTCTGTGGAATCGGCATAATTCCATACTCTGTATCGTCCTCTGCAAACTCAGACATCTCAGCCCATGCCCAATTTCCATTAAACCAGAATGCAATATCTCCTTCTGTGATACTGATAGCATTTTCATCATAATCAGAAGCCAGAGGATTGTCTTTGTTCATATTGTACTCTTTAAGAAGATCAAACGTATCCATTAAAGAATTCCACCTGTCATTATCACCCAGTTTTACAGAACCATCTTTGATTCCGTCAACAAAATCCTGCGCTCCTTTGGCTGTTCCATCCTGCTCCTCATATACCTGAGTCAGATAATGTCCGCCCAGAGACCAGTCTTCCATATTTAAGGCTACCGGTGTTTCCATACCGCCATCTACCAGCTTATCAAGAATCGCTTTTAAATCATCGGTAGTTTTAATCTGTGATGGATCAAATTCTTCACCTGTTACTTCTTCAATAGCAGTTTTGTTATAAATCAGACCACGAGCTTCGATGCAGAATGGAAAACCTTTTAATTTATCATTCACAACACAGCCAAACTTTGTGCCTCCTATATCTGCCCATTCTTCATCAGAAAGATCCATGGCATATTCATCAAGCATCAGGATATCCTGTACATCTCCCATAAAAATAGTTGGTACCTCACCTGAAGCGTATCTTTTTGTAATATCTTCAGAAGGAGAATCTCCGACTGTTACAGATACTTCAACTTTAACACCTGTCGTTTTCTCATATTCCTCTGCAAGCTCTTCCCACTGTGTCTGAAGTTCGTCCTTTGTATTAAGTATTGTAATTTTTGTATTATCATCTGCCATTACTGCTATACTTCCCATACCAAGACTGGATACTGCCAATGCTGTACAAAGTGCCGCTGCTACAACTTTTCTTCTCATAAAAAATTCCTCCGTTAATATTTTTTCTCTTTTTTTATTCGTTCTTTCACCTGATCAGGTTTTCTTTTCTCTAGCGCTTCTGTTTATATTAAACACGATTATGCTTGATTTTCATATAGTATTTTCCGATAAGAATATGGAAAAAACTAACTTTTTATAATATAATAAACGCATGGACGAATATAAAGAGACCTCACACAACCTGATTTATAAATCTACCTCTGATCTGGCGATCTACAGTGCCGGTTACGAAGAATGCTCACCAGGATATAGTTACGGACCGAGAATCCGTTCCTATCATGTCATTCACTTTGTTCTGTCGGGAAAAGGAGCCCTGCATATTAACCAGCATGTATTTCAGTGTCAGAAAGGAGATGTATTTATCATTCCTTCCGGAAAAGTATCTTTTTATCAGGCTTCTTCCACAGATCCCTGGAGTTATGCGTGGATAAATTTTCTTGGGATAAACTCTGAAATGTATGTATATCAGCTTATGACCTCAAGCGATGATGTCTATGTTCTTCACGGACTTGATACTGAGAAATATAAGAAATGTATTTTGGAGATTCTTTCTATTTTTAATAATAATATAAGCAGTTATTTCTATGCAAACAGTGTCCTGCTGCGCATTATATCATATCTTTATGCAGATGTAGGTTTTCAGGAAAAAAGCTGGGGAAAGATTTCCATTGCTGATGAAATCAAATTTTATCTGGACATGAAATATTCAGAAAAACTCAGGCTCCAGGATGTTGCCAGAAAATTTAATGTTCATCCCAATTATATGACAAGAATTTTTCATGAGAAATTTAATGTTTCTCCCAAGCAGTATCTGATGGATCTGAAATTAAAAAAAGCCTGCCGTCTTTTAACTACGACAGAACTTCCTGTATCTACCATTTCCAGCTCTTTGGGATTTGATGATCAGATGGCATTTTCCAAAACATTCAAGAAAGAATATGGAAAGTCTCCTTCTGCTTACCGCGCAGACTCCCGGCTTTCCAGTATTGGTTTAGTTGCTGATTCTGAATATTCATAAGGTAGCAGAACTTTTAATCCTGCTGCCTTTTATTTTGAATATATAAGCTATTTGCTTTTATTTGAAGATTTTATTTGCAAAGTTCCTCAGCCATAGCGGAAAGCATCCTCTACTGCCTCTGCCATATCTTCTCTTGCAAGGTCGCATACGACAACCTTCGGGCAGCCTTTTTCTTCCAGTTTCTGTGCCAGAAGTTCTACTGCCTTCTTCGTATTTCCATAGACAGATGTATAAGCGATCATAACACCTTCGCTCTCTACTTTATAGGAAGACCAGATATCATATTTCTCGATGTAATGTCCCAGATTCTCTGTAAGGATCGGACCATGAAGAGGACAAATAGTCTGGATATCCAGAGTTGCTGCTACTTTCAGAAGTTTCTGAACCTGCGGGCCATATTTTCCAACGATTCCGATATAATAACAGCATCTACAGTATCCATAACTGCGATCTTTTCATCCATGATCACATATGAGTTATAAGACATACCGTTTGGCACTACATACTGACCTTCAAACAGATCTACCTGATGATCATTTACACCTACATAATAAATATCATTTCCGATTTTCATGATAAAATGTTCCTCCTTAGCAATATCCGAGCCGGTCAAATCCGGTTAAAAATTCCAATTTTTTATTTCTGAACCTATTATATCCACATTCATATCGTTCGTCAAGTCTCATACCTGCTTATAAAGTCAATTTCTCATCTATTTTATATAAAAATCTGGAAATACTTGAGAGTGTACTATTGCTACTTTTTTTCTTTTATTTCCCTTCAAAAATCTGAGCGATCGGTGAATCCGCGGACAGTATCACTGTTTTGTCCTCACCTTTCATAGATGTCTTCAGCGCATCCAGACTTCTCACAAAAGAATAAAACTCACTCCTGTCCTCTTCTCCATAAGCTTGCGCAAGGATTTTCATATATTCCTGCTCACCCTCTGCTTCCAGGATCTCTGCCTGTTTTTTTGCATCAGAAATCTGGATTGCTACTTCTTTGTCTGTTTTATTTCGAATCACCTTTGCTTCGGAATTTCCCTCTGCCTTGTAAGTCGCTGCAATATTATCTCGTTCAGAAATCATTCGTTCATACACAGCTTCCTTATTATCATCCGGCAAATCCAGCTGCTTGGTTTCGAATTTGAGAAGTTCGATTCCATACTGATCCATGTTTGTTCCTATTGCCTCCATAACCATATCAGACAGTTCTCCGTCACGGCTTGTGATCACCTGATCCTGTGACATACTGCTGATCGCATTTTTGGTGGCATTATACACAGCAGTATTAATTCGGCTCTCACCACTTTCCACAGAAGAGTTTAATGTCTGTGCAAATTTAAGCGGATCGCTGATTTTCCAGAGAACATAGCTGTCGCTGATCATCGTTTTCTTATCTTTTGTAATTACATCAGATGCTGCCAGATCATACAGCAATGTTTCCTTTGGCAATGACTGTGTACTCTCTATAAACGGAATCTTAAAACTGATTCCCGATGAGCTGATCACCCTGTCAACCTTACCAAACTGGCGGATCAGTTTGTATTCGTTTTGCTGAGTTACTGTTACTGATGCTCCGACAGCTACAACCGCTGCAGCCACACCAATTAATATTCCAACTTTCTTACCTTTCATAATAAATCCTTTCGTTTGTCATAGGCGGAAACCCGCTGCCTTTAGGTGATGGGTAGTTGACTTACTAAAACACCTTTTATATGAAATATTTTCTGTCATTTCATTATTCGTTCTCAGAATCATTTAAATTTTGTGTGTCCTGAGCAGGATCTGTGTTCAGTGTCTCTGTCGGATTCTCTGAACTGTTCCCTGTAAAAGAATCTAACGGCAGAACCTTCTTCACTCCATCTCCATTATCAATCACAATCTTCATTCCCGGCAACACATCTTCCATTGTCTCATAGAACATACGCTTCTTTGTGATCTCCGGATTCTTTACATACTCCTCATACATGGCATTAAAACGTGCAACCTCAGCTTCCGCTTCATTAATCCTTACCTGTTTCTGCGCCTCAGCATCCTGAATGATCTGGTCTGCTTCTGCCTCAGCCTCCGGAAGCTTTTCGTTTCTGTATTTATTAGCATTATTCAAAGCAGTTTCTTTTCCCTGCTTGGCAGTTTCTACTGCTTTAAATGCTTTCATAACTTCCTGTGTGGGCGGTTCTGAATCCTGGATTGTGATATTCACAAGCTGGATTCCCAAATCCTGTTCCTCCATCTGTTTCAGTATCATTTCTTTGATCTTGCTCTGGATTTCACCTTTTCCGGTTGTAAGTACTTCATCCACATCATAACTTGCGATTACTGTACGGATACAGCTTTGAGAAATATTTTTTAGAATATCTTCCGGTTCCTCTGAATTGTAAAGATATTTTACCGGTTCTAAAATTCTGTACTCAACAAAGAAATCTACATCAATAAAGTTATAATCCGAGGTAATCATAATGCCCTCATTCTCAACCACCGAATTATCTCCCATACTATATCCAATAGGAAATCCCTGGATCGTTGTATTTACTTTCTGTACTTTCTGTATAAAAGGAATCTTAAAATGCAGTCCCGTTTCTGCCACTGCTTTCGGCACTCCGAAAGTTGTCAGTACTGCCTGTTCCTGCTCCTGGATCTGATAGGTAGCATCTCCTGCAAGCCCTGCAATAATTACCAGCCCTGCTGCTCCTATTACAATACGTTTCACATGTTTTCCCGGCTTCTGTAATTTTTTAAAAGGATTTACTTTTTCGTTCACTTTTCTCCTCCGTTTCACCATTTGGCAAGATTAAATTTTTTGCTTCTAAAAATTTCTGAAGAAAAGAAAAAGACTTTCATTTCAGACATAAGATGAGCTATTCTCTTAATATCTAAAACAAAAGTCTTGCCGATTATATCATAATGCGGGCATTCTTAATCTGCCGTTCTGACGCATTTATGTACCATTTATAGGAAAAACAAGTCCAGTTCTTCATAACGATGGCCGCTACTCCCTTTTCTTTGAGTAGCATCATATCATAACTATTTACAAAATGCAAGAAATATTTTTATGTAATCTCAGTGTCATTATTCTGTATACATATTTCCATTATCATCTGTATTCGAAGAACCATCTCCTGAATTACCCGGAACAGAATTTTGGTCAGTTGAATTTTCTCCTGTACTATCGGAAGTATTCACTCCAGTTTGATTCTGACCTTTTATTTCTTCCTGAGTATTCTCCACCTTAACATTATTAAAACTCTGCTTCCATATTTCCTTTTAGAAATTTCATCAGTCTGTTCAGACTATGTGTACGCAAAATATTTTCAAAATCTTTCTGTTGCATAGCATCATCCAATTCCTCAGAGGATACTTCTGATTTTAGAAGATAAAGATATTTTTTTAGCTCTGGCCGGGAGCGGAATGACTCTGACAGTTCCAGAAACAGATCAACATCACTGCTATATTTCTCTTCTCCCCGTGCACAACTGCCATACAGATATATTGTCTTAATATAAGGCTTTATGCATGATGACTGAATAGCTCTTAAAGCATACTCCGCTGCATTTCTCTGCCGTTTTGATCTGATACATGTCAGCATTTTCTATCCCTCCGTTTTCTCTACATATTATTTACAGATTATGCTTACATTTTCTGCTTCAGGATTTCTTTCTCTATTTTAGTGCTTATTCTGGTAGAATTCCATATTCCTTATATAACCGTTTTCGAGTCTCTGCATTTGTCACAACAGACTGTATTTCTGCACTTCTTCCATCCATAATCAGACGATTAAGCAAAGTGCTTAATCGTTCTTCGCCGATTGCTTCTCCAATCACTCTGCCCTTTGCTTCTCCAATTGCCCTGCCCTTTGCTTCTCCAATTGCCATGCCCCTTGCTTCTCCAATTGCTTTTGCCTCTGCTTCCGCCTCTTTTTGAAGCCGTTCGAGCCTTTCAGATTCCAGTTCAAGAACTTTTCCACCCATAGTCTCACCTATTCCTTTCCGGACTGTTTTTTCATTCCTGCATATATAGTCCGCTATTTTTATAATCAGTTTATTTAAATTCATGTATAAAGCCGTCTTATCTGCTCCTGAAAGTTCTCTTTCCAGATTTATCCGGATTTCCTCATAGTCGTTCAGCAAACTCTGGAACATTTCCGGATTCTCACTCATTTCATGAATATCCTTTTCATATCGCATAATATAAAATGGCAGAAGCATCAGTAAATTCTTTTCAAAAATACTGTCTCTTGTATATGTCTCCAATTTCATTGTCGGAACCCGATAATGTACTATGTTCTCATCCGAAAGTACCATCTCTATTTCCAGAAAATCCGGCGTATTCTTTCCGCTTCTCAAATATAATACGCAAGACTTTGGAAAATCCATCCTGTATTTGCATCCCTGTTTCTGCGCATTTTCGATTGCTATGGAGAAATCATATTCTATCATACGAATTGCCATAGTCGTATCATCTACACTTTGACATTCAATATGATACAATTTACCAGCAATCTTTAAACAGGAATCCGTGATAATCTCTCCGTTTTCCTGCTGATGTTCATTGCGCAGCTGCACAATCGGTACATTCTCCGGATAAGAAGTATGGAACACTTCATTAATCAAAGGTACTGCCAGATACGGCATTTTTTCAATCATTGTACGAAATACATCATCAAATATCGTATTATTCATTAGATACCTCACTTTTATTCTAACATACAGTAACAATACTTGAATACCCAAATTTGCACAAATATGTGTAAATTGTGTAACCTCTATCTTTCGTACTTATCTTCATAAAGGAAAATAAATGACTGAACAGTCTGGAATTTTCTTAGATATGTAGATTCAGTGTAACAAATGCATGTTATCCTGTCAATCAATAGTTTTCGACACATAGATGCCTAAAACACCACTCCTAAAATTTTAATTCAAAACAAGGCTGCTACATCATGTAATTAAACAGTGTAGCAGCCTCTTTTCTGATAAAAGGATTATGAGATTCTTCCATCTTTCATTTCAAATACAGTATCTGCGATATTCATCGTTGATTTCCTATGTGATACAAGTACCACAGTTTTTTTCTCTGACGCTTCTCTCAGAGATTTCAGAATGATTCCTTCATTCAAAGAATCCAGATTGGATGTCGGTTCATCCATCAAAATCAGAGGACTGTCGTGTAAAAACGCTCTGGCTATTCCAATTCGCTGCTTTTCACCACCGGATAAGGTATCCCCCAGTTCCCCAACTTCTGTATCATAGCCCTTCGGAAGTTTCATAATAAAGTCATGGATAGATGCTTTCTTTGCCGCTTTCATAATTTCCTCTCTGGAAGCATCTGGGCTGCCAACTGCGATGTTATTGGCAATAGAGTCGTGAAACAGATGCGTTTCCTGTGTCACATAGCTTTCCATATCTCTGAGATGTCTGGTCGGAATCTTTCTCACATTCTCACCGTCCACAGAAACACATCCTTTATCAACATCCCAGAAACGCATAAGGAGTTTCAACAGTGTAGATTTTCCGGAACCACTTGCCCCATGAATTCCTGTAATTTTGCCAGGTTCCAGTTTCAGAGAATAATCATCCAGAATTACTTCATCTTCATAGGCAAATGTAACATTCTGTGCTTGCGCACCTGAGAATATGCCTGATTTGTTATCCAAAAGATTTTCTGAAATATTTACAGAATCATCTTTTACATTTTCAGGAATTTCTTCCACCATCGGCTTTTCTTCCAATAACGAAAGAACTCTCTCCCCACTTGCCAGTGTCTGATTCAGATTATTAGACAGACTCGACAATACAACCACCGGACCAAAAGATCCCATCATTGCGATGGTGCAGGTCAGGATTCCCTCAAATCCCAGTTCTCCTCTTCCATACAGCCATATTGTCAGCGCCAGCATCCCAAAGGATGCAAGCAGGATCACCATATTTGTAAAAGATCTCTGAGAACCTTCCTGCTTGTTTAAACTTCTCTGCATTTTTGCAAGATTTCCGGAGCGTTGTGACATCTGCTCTTTTCGACTCTCTCCCTGTCCATATTGAATCGTCTCATCCAGACCGCGCAGAGAATCCAGGACAAAACTGTTCAGCTCTCCAAAATTTGTACGAAACTCCATTCCCATCTGACTTCCACGTCTGCCATTCCACACTGGAATCGCAACTCCAACTATCAGATAAGCTGCAAGAGCAAGAAGTCCCGCCATCCAGTGATATCTCCCTATAAAAACTATCATAATCAATGAGGTTAATGTTGCAATGGCAATCGGAGAAATGGTATGCGCGTAAAACACTTCCAGAAGTTCAATGTCTGTCGTAATGATTGAAATCAGATTTCCCTTATCTCTGCCTTCCAGCTTCGCCGGGCAAAGTTTTCTCAATGCAGCGAATACTTTGTGGCGGATGATTGCAAGGAGTTTAAATGCAATAAAATGATTACAGTACTGCTCTGCATAATGAAGGATTCCTCGAAGAACTGCAATAATAATCATTATAATAATAATTGTTTTTACAGGCGTATTTATCAGCCACAGATTCCTCACTGTAATCCCCACCGTCTGGGCAGACAATGCTACATCAGTTGTTTCAGTTGCTATCGCTGCTCCCATTTCTCCTGTCAGAATCCCATGTACGATCACCTGCCCTGCCAGAATCGTCAGGAAAATAGCGCACAGATATCCTGCTGTTCCAAGGATGATTGCTGCAATCATAATGTGAAGTAGCGGCTTCACCAGACCTATCAGACTTCCCATAATTGAAACGGCACTTCTGCGTTTTTTTGTTAAATTACTCTGCACCTCAGACATCCCTGTTCACCTGCCTTCTATAGTTCTCCAGTGCCATCTGGCTTTCATACAGATGTCTGTATTCACCGTCTTTTTGCATCAGTTCTTCATGCTTTCCATGTTCCTGTATTTTCCCGTTCTTCAGGAAATAAATCTGATCAGATTCTACTACATTTGCCAGTCGATGAGAAATCAGAAGCACTGTTTTGATTTTTGCCAGTTCATGAATCACATCCATGATCAATTCTTCACTCTCCACATCAATATTGGAAGCTGCCTCATCAAAAATATATACAGCAGCATCGTACAGCAATGCTCTGGCAATCACCAGTCTCTGACATTGTCCGCCGGACAGATTGCTGGCTTTTTCCAGCAACTTTGTCTGAAGACCATCCTGTGTCTGCAAAAATCCCAGAAGATTTACTTTCTTTAGAACTGCCTTCATTTCTTCCTCTGTTGCATCCGGTTTTGCCATACGAAGATTCTCTTCTACTGTTCCCTTAAACAGATAACTGTTATGACGGACCAGTACCACATGTTTCATCAGATCTGACTCATTCACCTCAGAAAGCGATACTCCGCCAATGGTAATCTCTCCTGTAAATCCTCTGTTCTTTGCAGAAATGATCCCTGTAATCGTACTCTTACCGCATCCGGATTCTCCTACCAGAGATACAAAGTTTCCTGCCGGAAGATACAAATCAATCCCTTTTAAAATTTCTCTGTTTTCTTCATAGGCAAAATGTACATTCTTAAAAGAAATGTCTAATGAGTCATCTGGCAGATTTTTATCTCCTGTCTGAGGTTCTGGTAAATCTAATATTTTAAAAATCTTGTCACTCGCTGCCATTCCATTCATTGCAATATGAAAAAAAGATCCCAGCAGTCTTAACGGCAGGAAAAATTCACTTGCCAAAAGAACAATGCAAATCGTCCCTGAGATACTGATATTTCCTTTGAGAAATTCAGATAATGCAACTGCCATTCCAACCGCAGCACCACCGTATGCCACAATATCCATCACACTCGTAGAATTTAACTGCATCGTCAAAACTTTCATGGTAATTCTTCGAAAGTTCTGAGACTCCACGTCCATCTCATCCGCTTTCTGCTGATCTGCCTGATAAATCTTCAGCGTTGTAAGCCCTTGCAGATTTTCCAGAAAGGAATCTCCAAGTCCTGTATAAATACTCCAATATTTGTTCAGTAATTTCTTTGCGATTTTCTGTACCACTACGATAGAAATTGGAATCAATGGCACACAGATCAGAAGAACTACACTGGCTTTCATGCTCACCCGGCAAAGAATCACAAACAATGTCAGTGGTGCAATTAAACTGTAGAATAACTGCGGCAGGTATTTTCCGAAATAAGTTTCCAGCTGTTCTACGCCTTCCGTTGATACCTGAACTACCTCTGATGACGATACCTGCTCTTTATAGGACGCCCCAAGTTTCAGCATCTTTTCATAAATTTTTTCACGCAGGATCCGCTTTACATCCACACAGGCAAGATAAGATGATCTTGCGCCCATTCGTTCGCAGCTAAAGCGTACGATTACCACCAGAATCAGAGTAATGATCGTTCGCTCAACAACTGCTGCCGTTACGCTTTGATATATAACTCGTTCCAGTAAATCTGCAATCGAAAAAACTGCCAATACCTGTGACAGAAGTGCCACCCACTGCCATAGAATCGTATATACAATATACTTTTTCGCATGGGATAAGAGTCCCACCAGTCTTGTCTTTATCATAAGTTTTTTACCTTTGCCTCCCTTTTACTACATATCAGATGCCATATTGCAAGAATCGGATGATGTAGCAACATTCTTGGACCTGAAAAACGCATTACCTGACGAATCTGCTCTCTCTTTTCCGGTTTATAACAATGCACTTTACAGTTCGCGCAAAATGTCTTTTGTTCCATAAACGGGCATTTCTGGCTTCTGAGTTTCGCATAATCCGAAAGCTCCTGACAGACCGGACACATCTGCCTGCCCTGACGTTCCTCTTCCAAATGATTTTTCCGACAGTATAATCGAATCATTTCTTCCACAATGTACTGCTCTTTCTGCCGCTTCTTTTCCACCTTATTCATATTATTTTGCACCTTCCAGTGTCTCGCTTTCCGCATTTACAGTTTTTACTCTCAGGAAAAAATATAACACATGACAAACCCATACCACAAGCAGACAAATCCTGCCAACAGGCACATTTTTCATACAAAGAAATCCAATCCCCATGATTACTGTTACAGTCCCCATAATGCGAAGTTTTGTTCCCATCGTCATAGCTCTCTTCTGCACAAAGCTTTCCAGATGTTTCTTATATAAATTTGTCCCAAGAAACCATGAATGGAGTCTTTCTGAACTTTTTACAAAACAGAATAGCGTTGCCATATAAAACGGAACTGTCGGCAAAATCGGCAATATGATACCTACCGTACCAAGTCCCAGACACAAAAATCCAAGTATCATCCAAAAAATCTTCATCGTATGTCTCATGTTTATTCTCCGTTTTTTTCTTTTTCGCAGATATCCTGCGTAATTACTTTTTACTGTTATTTCCCAATATTTATTTTTCAGAGTGTATATGAAAAGCCACTCCTGTATTTTCAGTCTGTTTCACACAGTCAATACGAATTTGTGCCCATCTATTTCTGTGACTTTCAGGTCAATCCCATACAGTTGTCGGATACTCTCACCGGTAATCACCTCATCAGGTTCTCCCTGTATCAGAACTTTTCCCTGACACAGTCCGATAATCCGGTCAGAAAAATAAATTGCCTGATTAATTTCGTGTAATACCATAATAACCGTCATACCGTATTCCCGGTTAAGCTTTTTCACAAGCTCCAGGATTTCAATCTGATATCGGATATCAAGATATGTAGTCGGTTCATCCAGAAAAAGAATCTCCGTTCCCTGTGCCAGTGCCATTGCAATCCACACGCGCTGTCTCTGTCCCCCGGAGAGTCTGGAGATTTCCCTGTTCCGGTATTCCGTAATGTTCGTTACTTCCATCGCCCATTCCACATACTTCTCATCCTCATCTCCCTGAATTCCCATCAGCCCAAGATGCGGTGTCCGCCCAAAAGAAACCAGACGCTCTACTGTCATATCATCCGCCACCGTATTATACTGGTGTACAATCGCTGCTTTAAGCGCAAATTCATTCAGCCGCAGATTACTAATATTCTTTTTTCCCAGGAAAATTCTGCCTTTGTCAGGATTCAGATTCTTTGTCATCAACGAAAATAACGTTGATTTTCCACAGCCGTTTGCACCCAGGATCGTAGTGATCTTTCCTTTTGGAATTTCCAGAGAAGCACCTTTTAAAATCTGGTTTTTCCCATAGGAAAAGCTGACATCTTTTACGGTCATGGCCATTTTTTCCGGTTTTAAATCTCTATTTTCAGTTTGCATATTTTCTCGACCTCCGTAAAAGAATAATGAAAAATGGGCCACCGACAACACTCATAATTATGGCTGCGCTGATTTCATAAGGAGCTGCAATTGTTCTTCCGATCGTATCTGCCAGAAGAAAGAAACACGCACCGGAAAGAGCAGAAAACGGAATCAACGCACGGTGATCGCTTCCAACCAGAATACGTCCAATATGTGGAACGATCAGTCCCAGAAAGCTGACTGCCCCGGCAATCGCAGTGGAAATACTTGCCAGAAGTACCGCGATCAGGGAAATTACGATTCTCGTTGCATTCACATTCATACCAAGACTGCGGACTGTTTTGTCCTCCAGAGACATCAGATTGCATTCTCTGATAAAGAGGCATGCAAGGAATAATCCTGCCACTACATATGGCACCATCGTTGTCACATCATCCCATGTTTTCTGTGTAATATTTGCTTCTACAATAGATGCGACACCTGACATATTTCCTCCGCTCATACTGTTAAACGCACTGGAAAGTCCTGTAAAAAATGCGTCCACTGCCACACCAGTAAGAATAATTCTAAGCGGACTTAAGCCCTCTTTCCAGGAAAGGAAATACACCAGGAAGAAAGCAACTACACCTCCAAGAAAAGCAACCAGCGGTGTAAAAAAATACAACTGTGGCGCAAATGCCGTAATCAAAACAGCTGCAAAACTGGCACCGCTGGAAATTCCAATGATTCCCGGGTCCGCCAGTGGGTTCTTTAATACCGCCTGAAATAACACACCAGATACCGCGATAGCAGCACCTGCCAACATGGAAATAATAATTCTCGGAAAACGCAGATCATAGATTACTGCCACTTCCTCGATTCTTTCTACAAACAATCCCCGCATCAAATCAGGAAAAGAAACTTTCAGACTTCCGATATTAATTGCCGCGAAAAACAGACCAACCAGACACAGTATCATTATCCCAAAAGACAGCACCGCCCGGACACGCTTTCTCTTCTTTCTTTTCTCATCCATTCTCCGTCAGTCCTCCTGTTTTTTATCTGTTGTTTTATCATTTTCTTTCTGATTTTTATCTGTTACTTTATCATTGTTTTTCTGATTCTTGTCTGTTACTTTATCACTGTCTTTCTTTTTCTTATCTGATGTTTCGTCACTGTTTTTTTCATCAGGATATAAAATTTCCTGCAGTTCCTGTAAAGCATCCGGATAAGAAAAGTTTGCGCTCATACCGAAATACTCATAAGTAAGGTCATATACCCGATTGTTTTTTACCGCTGAAAAATGTTTCCAGATATCATTTGTAGCAAAATCCTCATTAAACATTTCCATTACCTGATCTGGCAGGGCATGTGCTGTGCGGAGGATAATATCCGGCTCTTTATTCTTCATATCTTCTGTATTTACAGTCAGAAATTCTTCTGTACTGCCCTCATACACATTCTCTCCACCCGCAAGAGCCACCAGACTTCCTACATAGGAATTCTCTGTCGCAATGATATAGCTTCCCGGAAGTCCCATAAGGATCATCACGCGCGGATGCGTTTTTCCTTCCTGTTCCTTCTGATAAGTTTCATAAAAATCTTTAAATTCTTTTATCTGTGTTTCTGCCTGTTCTTCCCTGTCAAAAATTTCTCCCAGTTCCTGTATGGAACGATACATTCCCTGGACACTGCGAAGATTCAGAAACGCCCAGTCTGTGTCAATCGTTTCATATTTAGGCTGAAGATCTGACTGTAAAGAAGACGGACTTAAAATCCAGTCAGGAGAAAGCCCTGACACGATTTCCATATCCGGACTCATAGCAGCACCAACCTGGGTAATTTCCTCATATCTCTCCGGAATAGAAGAACTGCTGCTGCATACGCCCACAAGATCCAACTCCAGTCTGTCACAGATTTCCGCAACTGCCGGTGAAGTAGCAATGATCCTTGGCTCTGCACCCATGGAATGTACCTTTGCCTTTGCAATCTCTACCGCTTCTTTTTCAATCGGATCTGTGATTTGCAACATGGAGTCCAGCGTTTCCGTCGGCTGAACAGTTGTCTGAGTCCCCTCTGGATGCTGATCTACACAACCGGTCAAAAAGCATGCAGACATTACAGTCATAAACAATAATCCTGCTACTCCTGCACGTCTGTATTTAATCTTCCTCATCATAGTCATCCTCTCCGCCCCATCTGCGCCAGTTTCTTCTGAAATACCATACTACCAGCGCCGCTGCCAGAATCAGGATTAGGCCTGATATAACTATTGTCAGTCCCAGCATAAAATATGGACTTACATAAATCTTTCCTGCGGATTTCTCAACCACTGTTCCGGTACTTTCAGAAGCGGTAGAAAGGCTTAAGCCCTGTGCGTTGTTTAATTCCGATTCACTGGCTGAATCTGCAGAATCTTCCAAATCTGCTGTTCCTGCCTGATCTGATGTATCATTATCTTTATCTGAATCCTGTTCCTGATTTGGCTGCTTTTCCCCATCTTCTTTTGTCTGTTCTGTATCTTTCTCATCTGTTTCTGCCTGGTTGTTATTCTGCTGTGCAACATTGCCGGTATTCTGTACAGCCGCAAGCGCCTGAGAATTATTATTGCTGCTCTGCTGTGTACCCGTATTCTGTGCATTTCCTGTCTGGTTTTCCACATATCCGGAGTCATTTGCGTTTCCGTAAGAAGTTCCGCTTTCTGTCACAAAATATGGATTCATTCCTACACTATTTCCCTCTGAATAATTGGTTGGATAAACATAAAACACCGCATTTCTTCCCATCGGAGATACATACATGGTAATTCTCACGATACAGTTCTCAGACGGTACCTGCATACATATATCCGCGGTACTTCCACTACCGTCCGAACCATTTGCCGTTACTGCAGTTGCCGTATCCATCCATCCAGAATCTCCTACATTCTGAACTGCAAATGTATGACCTGAGGTATAATCCAGCAGACTCAGACGAAGGGTCAGATAATAATTGCCCGAATCTGTTACCTCCATCAGACCTTGTGAATATACGGCGCTTTCTACCATTCCCTGTCCTGTCGCATATGAGGATTCTCCTCCTGAATCCTCCACTTCGCCGGTTACGGGATTCCCGTAGCTTCGGTTTATCGTACAAGAATATATAGCCCCGCTTTCTGCATGAACACTTATGTAACATCCTGTTATGTACAGCATGATTGTCATCAAAATCAGGATGAATCTGCCTCGTTTTCTGCTCATCGTTTCTTTCTCCTCTTAGGATTTGTTCCGGTTTTTACCTTATATCCCAGACCGCATACTGCCGCTGCTGCACTGATCCATACAGGGATCATCGCTCCTGCTTTCTTTGCAGAAGACTGCTGCATGCTCAACTCCCAGGCACTTTCTGTAGACTGCTCTGTCTGTGAACCGGTATTCATCTGGCTGACTGCAGACGTACCCATTCCCATACCCTCTGAATTCAGCATTTCTCCCGAAGTATTTAACGCCATTTCTTCCTGACCATCAGATTCATTCATAGTACTGTTTTCCATACTTCCTGATGAAAGAGTACCTGAAGTTTTCGATATATTTGTTTCTGAAGTTCCTGATGATTTCAGGGATTTGTTTCCGCTTAGTGAGCTGTTTCCATTTAATGAATTATTTCCGCTTAGACTACTTCCATTTCCAGAAGTTGAAGAATTATTTTTCTTTAACGAACTGTTTCCGCCCAGACCTGCATTATTGACATATCCGGAATTATTCGTACCACTGCCACTGTTATTTGCATTGTTATTATTACCTGCATTATTTTTGTTGCCGCCGTTGATATTGCTGTTTCCATTATTACTGCTTCCATTTCCGGTACTTCCATTCCCATTGCCGCCACTGTTATTTCCGGTATTGCTTCCATTGTTGTTTCCGTTGTTATTTCCGCTATTATTTCCATTACTATTTCCGCCTCCGGCGCCATTGGAGCTGTCATCTTTAAATGCGTCGTCATCATCACTGGTTTCCTTTAAGACAGACCAGTCTATTTTCAGAAATATATTCTGGGTACCTGTTCCTTTGGCGATGGCATCCATAATAGGAATAAATACCTGAAGCGGCACATAGCTGTCCGTTCTTGCCTCCTCTATCATCGGAAATGTTACAATATCCGGATAATTCGTGCCAAAATAATCAGATACAACCGTATCATTCGTGTATCTTTGCAGAGAATTCACTTCTGTATCCTCTATTTCTCCTTGCGGATTTCCATTTGAATCCAATGTATATCCGGTTTTATAATATTTAATATTTCCCAAATATCCCATCTGTCCATTCATATCCATTGCCCTGAAATCCAGCGCCAGACTGTATATTCCATCTTTTACCGTAAGCTTTATCGTATGCTGAAATGCCTGATCTGCCATGGACGCTGTCTTTTTATCCGTTTTCAGCATTGTGCCGGAAACAGAATAAATTCCATCAGGCAGATTATTTATATCAAAACTGGTGTCACTGTCACCATTCTTATTGTCATCTTTATTATCACCGTTAGTGTCATTGCCATTGTTATTATTGCTATCGCTACTATTGTCGTTATTATCACCGCCGTTATTGTTATCACCGCTATTGTTGTTATCATCATTGCTGTCGGTACTGCCACTGCTGAAGTTACCGACTTCCGAATTACTGCTGAAAAAATCTGTTTCTTCCTGACATTGTTCTATCTGCTGAATCATGTCATCCGGAATATTTTCTTCCACACTGGAATCTGCACTGACGCTGATTCCAGTTCCCATGATCAATATTGCTGAAAAAGAAAAAATCATCATTTGTTTTAATATTTTTTTCGTTTTTGCCATCTGTATTTTCATTCCTCTTTTCCAAATTTCCTATAATACTCTATTACCCGTAAAAACTCCAGGAAAGAATCCCTTTGCAGGATTCTCTGTCTGCGGTGGGGTACTTTAACAACCTAACTTACTTTCCAGAATTACTACAAAAACGGGAACCACCACAAACAGGGCAGTTCCCTATACAGCAGAAAAACTTCTGCCTATTTTACTTTAACAATTATTGTAACTGTCTTCGTACCTGCTTTATAATTTCCTTTGGCTGCTGCCTTTATCTGAACTTTTATCTTATAATTTCCTTTTTTCATTCCTTTTTTTACTGTGATCTTACCTGTCTTGCTGTTCACGGAAATGCCGGAACTACCGGAAGTTTTCTTATAAGAAAGTTTTCCTTTACTGTTTACACTTGCTCCCAGAGTAAAGCTCTGAGATTTTTTCTTCAGAAGAGAGACCGTAAATGTCTTTGATGACACTTTTGTCCTGATTGTCGGATTCTTTTGTTTTACCGCCGGTTTCTCTGTATCTCCTGTATCATTGGATATTTTTTTCAATGTATCCCAGTATAAAGTAAGTGTAGAATTGATGTTAAACTTTCCCTTGTCAAAGATAATTCCGGAAACTTCACCATCCAGTTTCTTCATTACATCCACATAAAGATAGAGATTATTAAGATATGTCTGTCGCATTTCATCCAGAGGAACTGTCACCTCTGTCACAACCGAACTGCTGCCAATCGTAGGAATTGTCATTTTTTCTGTTGAAAAAGTTACGCCGTCCATGCTCAGTTTCCCGGATGTATTATTTCCCGGATAATATCCGTTATATCCCAGCACCCATAGCGGCTCCCCGGGATCACCTGAAACCATCTTATAGGTAAGCCACATTTTTCCTTTTGTGTCTACACGCAAAACAGCATCTGCCTTGTCGGAAGATCCAAGAAGTTTATGATCACTCATATCGGTTCTTCCTCTGACTGTAATGCGATAGGTTCCTGCTTCAGGCTTCTTTTCAGGAACATCCGGAAGTACCTCCTGGTAAATTTCCATGCCAAGGGCTTTCATAACCGCCTGCTTCACTGCATTTGATGAATACGTTGCACCTGAAACTGTATCAAGGTTGTTCAACTTGTCTGTATCGTTGATGTAAAGCCCCGTCAGCTTTTCCTTCATTCCCTTGATACTTCCCATGCCATTAACCGCACGATTTAAATAAGCCTGATTTTCATTGATATAGGAACCCTTGAAATCAGTCCCTTCAAGCACTACATCACTGATCTGTCCGTCCTTTACAGTAACCTGTGCTGTGACACTGTAATTTCCAAACTGTTCTACTACTGCTGATGCAACTTCTGTCGTATAATTAAGTGATGTATCCCCGGACTCTTTCGCCTCTGCATAATTCATCTGCAGATAAGCATCTGAGTCACGCCCCATCACATCTACATACATATTCAGATAAACTCCATCCTGTCCAAAAGCAGCCTCCGGAATTGCGAAGGATATCGTTTCTGGAACATTTCTTGTTCCACTTCCGTCTATTGCCGGAACTATCTGCGTGTTCTCTACAAAAGCACCCTGTTTTTCCCCGTCTGTTCCCGCACTCTGATAGATTTTAAAATCATATGCATAATCCGTCATGGTTCCAACTGTGACACTACGCAGGTTTACTGTCAGCTTAGGAATCCCGTCTTCCCCAATATAAAGAGTCGCAAACTTACCCGGACACGAAACTGCTGCCGAATCTTTTTCATGATTTGCCGCATTTTTCAAAGAAACAGGAATCAGATAAGTTTTCCCTTTTATAAAGGTTTTTTCGTTAAGTATAATGCCGTCTGCTGAACTTTCCGCAGAAAATACCTCCTGTGTATTTTCTTCTGAAGAAAAATCTACTGTATCTTCTCCCTCTGTGAAAATCAATTCTCTGGTTTCTTCACCCTCTGAAAAAATCTGCTCTCCATTTCCTTCTGCAAAATCTGTAGCACCGACAGAAACTGACGGAACCATCATGACTGCTGACAATAGTACTGCAATGATACGTTTCTTCATTCTCTTATTTTACCTTTACTGTGACAGTTACAGTTTTGCTTCCTGCTTTATAGTTTCCTTTGGCTGCTGCAGAAATTTTGATTTTTGCTTTATAAGTTCCTTTTTTCACACCTTTTTTGACAGTCAGCTTTCCAGTTGTGCTGTTAATTGTAATTGCAGAACTTCCGGAAAGTTTTTTATATGTAAGCTTTCCTTTGCTGTTTACAGTTGCTCCCATTGTAAATACCTGAGCCTTTTTCTTCAGGGTTGTATATTTGATGTTTTTAGCTGTAGTTTTTACTTTAATGGTTGGTGCAGTCTTTTTTACAGATTCCTCTGCTGGTGTTGATGTTAACTGTGCTGTTGCATATTCAATTTTCATGAATGCGTCATTACTGTGCATCATTGTACTCATATTTACATAAACACCGTCTGCGCTCGTATCAGGAACTGTAAATGTAATACTGTTTACATTTCCACTCTCATCTGTAGTGTATTCTGCTGCAGTCTTTTCTGCATCAAGTCCGCCTTTATAAATCTGCCAGTCGCTTGCAAAGGCTGTCATCGGACCTACAGAAACAGAAGTAAGCGGCACTGTGATCTTTGCGCTTCCATCAGCTGCGATTACCATAGTTGCTGCCCCGGCAATACAGGAACCTGCCATAGAATCCTTAGATGGATCAGTGGCATTCTTTAATGATACCGTCACTTTATAAGTTCCGGCTTTCAGCTCTGTATTCGCAGTTCCAAATCCAGCCTGTGCTGCCAGAACCTCAGAAGCTTCATCCACTGAAACGATTTCATCTGCAAATTCAACCTCTGCTGTCGCTGCCTCACTTCCAAATTCGTCTTCTGCTGAATCAGAAAATACATCTTCCGCAAATGCAGATTCAGTTGCATATACAGGTGCTACGGATGTAGTTGCAAGGAATGCTGCCATTGTGCAGGCTGAAATTTTGATCCATAAGTTTTTTCTCTTCATTGTTACTGTCTCCTTTGTATGTTTAATTTTATATTTACTTATAGCTACTACAGAAAGCCTTCCGAATCATCTGGTTTACTGACAGATGATACTGGTTACCAGATAACCTTTATTTAAATCTGTCACATCACTGTCTGTATCTGATTTATATGGTTATCATTGGCTAACTGCGTTGACATTCTACCAATGTTTATTGGTTAGTGTCAACTAATTTATTCGTTTTCGTGCCTGTCGGGAACGGTTTGTATTTTTCCTTTATCCCTGTAAAATCAACATTTTTCCATATTTGTGCATAATAAAAAGGCCGAATTTTCTTCATTTCGACCTTTAATCTTACATCCAGAATGTCAGCACTGCTGTACTCTCCGGCATATGTGCATTTCCGACATTACAGGCAACTGTAATATGAACCGTTCCCTTTACATTTCCCATTCTGCCACGAAAAAAATGGCAGGCACTGAGTGGAATCCTTAACTTTCCATTCTTAATGACCGATTCATAAAGCTGCCCCTGTTTCTCGTATTTCAGAGAAGAAAGATGTCCTGACATCTCTGTTCCGTCAATCCTGGACCTTCCATGAATTTCACAAATGGTCAGTTCCAGCCAGCTCCCACGCGTATTATTTCGAATACATGCCAGATGTTCAAAGCCCTGATGTGCCATAGAGAGTCTGGTTTCGCTATTTCTGCTTATCTGATGAATAGCAATCCCTACCTGAAATTTTCCTTTTTCCAGTATCTTTTCAATAAAATATGCATTGGAATCTTTTTCTCCCTGCGAATTTTTCTGTTCCTGTTCATTTTTTCCTTCTACTGTACGTTCCGTTGTCTGTCTTGCATTTCTTACCATAGTCCTCAGCAGATCATAATCCACGTTCTCGATCAGCTGCTTCATCTTCTCCGTAATTTCTTTTTCCGGAATATTCATTGCTTTCAGATATGTCTTCACATCCCTTAAGAGCCTTTTATAAGTTAGCAAGGCATGCGCACCTTCCGTTGTAAATTCATATTTTTCCGTCAGATATCCTCTTCCAATGCACTCTTTAAAAAATCGGCTGACCGGTCCATGACTCACCCCACAGGTATCCGCAATCATCGCAACACTTCCGCGCTTTTTTCCTGTTTTTTCCAATTCCAAAAGATACTGAATCTGAAGCATTGATGGATGTAAAAGATTTCTGTTATCCTGGTTATTCACGTCTTTATCCCTCCGATTTCCAGATATGTACATCAAGTTCCCGGCTATTCCAGTCCACAGGCTTCTCACCTTTTCTCGTAAACGCGATCAGTGCAGTTCCCTCTATGATCGGATCCTGACATCTTGTTGAAAACGTAAATGCACCAGACGGTATCCATGGATTTCCCATTTTCTCCTCTGCCTCTATCCATCCCTGTTCCGGATCTTTGTACCATAAATTCTGCGCTGAAGTATCTTCTTTTTTTATCAGTTCAAAACTACTCTTGTCTTCTGTAATGTGAAGCCAGATATTCTCAGAAAAACAATCAAACTCCCTGGCAAATCTTCTTGGACATGTTTTCTCTATCTGATAAATTCCCATAAGAAACATATACTTTCCCGTCTGATACCAGCTGCGCAGATCCGAATGCTTCAAAATCCGTTCAAATGTATCTCCATAATCCACAAAATTACAAATCTGCTGAACCGTTTCCTCACTGACCACATGCTCCATACGGCAGGCATCCTCTTGGGCTTTTTCATCTGAAACACCAACAAACTGAAGAAACTGCGTGAGGATTTCATGACGATACTGAAATTCTTCTCCTGTGATCTTTCCAAACTCTGTAAGTGAAATTCCAGAGCTAGATCCATCCTTCTGATGTCCTGTAGATGTAACTTTCTCTCTGATAATATAGCCATGAACTTTCAGTTGTTTCAGATAAAAATTGACTTCTCTTCTGCTCATATCCATACGGCTGCATAATTCTTCAACTGTAATCTCTGCTCCTGCATTCGCAATCAGGCAAATCTGTTCCAGCATATCCTCCTCAATTTCACGCCGCGAGGACGGAAGCTGCGCATCTGTTTCTTTTATTATATTTTCTTTTATTATATTTTCTTTTAAGTCATTCTTTGTTAGTTTTTTCTGTATTAATTCGTTCATCTCATACAACCTTTATGTCAGACCACTCAGATTGTAAAAATGGTTTTCCAAACACAATCTGGCACTCCTCTGTTCCACTTTATTCATCTTTTCATTACACCTTTCAGTATCATTATTTTTGTTTTCTTTTCTATATTCTTCATCAAGTGGAATTCTAACAGACAGTTGTAGTTAGTGTCAACTAATTTATTTTTTTCCAAAATATGCAAAAAGCATATAGATTTTTCTATACGCTCTATCTTTATCTTTGATTCTTAATTCGACAAACTGGACAAATATTCCCTCATCGGATACCCACTTTATCATTTGTAGAACAATATGCATATCCCTGTCAGATTCCATATTTTTTCAAATCAACTTTACCATCCTCTACTTCAATTCCATCTGCTTCCAAAAGTTTTGCCTGCTCACCGGCTCCGCCGAAGGCAAATTCTCCCGCAAGTTCGCCCTTTGCATTTACAACACGAAAGCATGGGATATGTTCCGGATCGGGGTTCTTGTGGAGGGCATTTCCCACTGCTCTTGCCATTCTGGGATTGCCAGCCATCTCAGCAACTTTGCTATAAGTTGCAACATGACCCTTTGGTATTTTTTTGACTGCCTCATAGATTCTTTTAGTTGGGCTATCTGTAACCAAGTCATAACTTTCGGATATCATCCTTTTTATATCTTTATCCGGTATACTTCCATCCAAAATGAGCGTATTCCAATGTTCTTTATTCTGATGATATCCCGCAATTACTGAATCATATGCACTACGCCAGAAATCGCGCCACTGTGGATCTACCTTTACATTCAGATTAATATATCCATCCTTTTCATAAATCCAGAGAAAAGCCTTTTTACTTTTTCTAACTCTTACTAACTGCCAATTCTGGTCATGAAAAGGTTTTTCTTCATATACATTCTTAAAAGATAATCCGTATTTTAATGCTTCTTCCCTTGTTTTCATATTCTTTTATTCCTTCTTTTTATATTTAGGCACAAAAAAACCAGCTATCATCTAGCTGGTTTTAGTATATCTTCAAAACTACATACATGTCAACATTCCCTGAAAATCATTCTT
>NZ_QRIL01000050.1 GCF_003471165.1 Ruminococcus sp. AM22-13
TTATATCAGATATATGATTTTACGACCACTTTTTCAGTAGTGTCCTACATAGAAGCGGTAGTACCATTTCTTTCCTTTTTTTCTTACAGATCCTTTTGCCATAATCGTATATCTCCTTTCGATATTAGACAATCGGAACTGATGAAATGCTTCGTGCGTGTAAGTATATCATAACTCCGGTTGTCTTACTATACCGATTCGGAATCTTCGTATAAGACTTCTGATAAAAGATTTGCAAGCCTTTGTTCTGCTGTTTTTGGTTTCTTGGAATAGAGCCTTACAACGTCTGCCATCTCATTAAGAGCATTGATGGTAGGAGTGATTTCCCTTAAGAACATAATCTCATTATATTCCTCATTCGATTCAAACCCTATTGTTTTGGCAATATCCGTCTGACCAGCATTCCCCTTGAAATTTTTGCAGGCGAACTGGAAGGAATCCAAAAACAGACCATATTGTTTTAACATCAGCAGTAATAAATCTTTTGAAAAAGCATCTTCTTCTTTGGTAAGGGCAAGCGGTAACTGTTCCAGAATATCTCCCATCGCATCACGAATCTGTAACTCTCTCTTATCCGTAATGTCGGTTTCATATTCATCTGTTTCCCCTTTGAGCCATTCCACAGATACATGGAGTGCTTCCGAAAGACCTTCCAGCACCATTTTTTTCGTATTGTCAATCGAACCATTCTCATAACGCAGGATTGTAGAAGCGGTAACCCCCATCTTTTCTGCGACATAAGGCTGTGTCAGATTCAATTCCAGACGGCGCTGTTTTACTCTGCTGCCTATCAGCTTGCGTAGTTCTTTATCTTTCATGCTGACTGCCTCCTTTTTCGGTATGTATGAATTATAGCATTGTTTTTCCAAAATTGCAATATGCAACATAAAGTTT
This sequence comes from Ruminococcus sp. AM22-13, assembly GCF_003471165.1. Lineage (GTDB taxonomy): Bacteria > Bacillota > Clostridia > Lachnospirales > Lachnospiraceae > Blautia_A. The sequence goes on from NZ_QRIL01000050.1 coordinate 895, forward strand.
GTTTTTGATATTTCGTAACGCTTGACAAAAAGATATGAAAAGGATATACTTACATCACAAGAATTGCATAATGCAATTTATAAGGAGATGATTATATGACGCAAAGAAAAATTGCATTATCCATCGAAGAAGCTGCTGACTATACGGGAATCGGCAGAAATACCTTAAGACAGCTTGTAGAATGGAAGAAACTTCCAGTATTAAAGGTTGGTCGCAAAGTCCTGATTAAAACCGATATTCTGGAAATGTTTATGGAAGCTAATGAAGGTCGTGATTTGAGGGATAGAGGAAATGTAAAAGCCGTAACAAGAACTGCGGCAAATTAAAAAGGCGGCTTCCGAAGAAACCGCCAAAGGTTCTATCAGACCGAAGCCATGATATACCTACACGCAAGAAGATTATACCATGTGCTTCTTCTGATACGCAACCGAGAACTTATGTTTGTGAAGGAAAGGAGAATGTAAGAATGGCAAAATCAACAAAAAGTTATGAAGAACGAATGCTTGAAATGGAAAAGAAGGAACAGGAAAGCCTTGAAAAAGCAAAACGATATGCAGCACAGAAGAAAGAACTTCTAAAACGAAAGAAAGCCGAAGAAAGTAAAAAACGAACCCATAGGCTCTGTCAGGTTGGCGGTGCGGTGGAATCCGTTCTTGGTGCGACTATTGAGGAGGAAGACATCCCAAAGCTGATTGGTTTTCTGAAAAAGCAGGAAGCCAATGGGAAATTTTTCTCAAAGGCAATGCAGAAAGAAACAAATACCGATATGGAGGAAGTGTAATGGCGGATGGGATGAGTTTTTCATTCCCTTCATTGCTTTTTCATGAAAGGCGCACTTATGGACAACCAGAGTTCGTCCCAATAAGTTTGCCACAAGTGGCAACCGGTCTGCGCTCACGCTTGCCGGGCTCGTTCCGTCGGCGGGGCTTTCAGCCAGACCTGCTCATGCCACAGGAGGCACTCTTCGCCAGAGAGGCGCATTCCATGCAGGCTGCTATGCGCAGGGCACTCTTACGCAGAGGGCGTTCTGGCAATGCTGCTTTTTCTAAAATCGAAAGCAATGTTGCCGGAAATCTATACCGGATGTGCAGAAAGGAGGAATCCAGATATGGCGATTTTTCATTACACAATCAAAATAGTCGGACGAAGTAAAGGGAAATCTGTTATCTCCGCTTCCGCATATCTCAATGGGGATGTGATGAAAAACGAGGAAACCGGGAGAATCAGTTATTACACTTCTAAAAAAGAAGTGGTCTACACCAGTCTGATGATGTGTGAAAACGCACCTCCTGAATGGCAGATAGTACCAGAAGAAAATATAAAACGCTTTCAAAAATCTGTCCGCTACAAAAGGTCAGAAGATAAAGAAGCTGCTTTAGAAAAATTCAAAATCACATTTCAGAAACAAAGATTATGGAATGAGGTATTGAAGATTGAAAAAAGTGCGGATGCCCAACTTGGCAGGTCATTTGAATTTGCCCTCCCAAAAGAATGGAGCAGACAGGAACAGATTCAATATACATCCGACTATATCCAAAAAACATTTGTGGATAAGGGAATGTGTGCTGATTGGAGTATCCACGACAAAGGGGATGGCAACCCCCATGTCCACCTGCTTCTGACGATGCGACCTTTTAACCCGGACCATTCTTGGGGAAAGAAAGAAGTCAAGGATTGGGATTTTGTCAGAGATAAAAGCGGAAATATCGTGATTGACGAATCCCACCCGGACTGGTGGCAGGATAAGAAAAACCCTGACCGTCATGGAATCCGTATCCCTGTATTAGACGAAAACGGAATCCAGAAGATTGGTGCAAGAAACCGCCTGCAATGGAAACGGGTGCTGACCGATGCTACTGGATGGAACAATCCCAAAAATTGTGAGTTGTGGCGGAGTGAGTGGGCAAAGGTGTGTAATGAACATCTTCCTTTGCATAATCAGGTTGATCACCGTTCTTATGAAAAACAGGGAAAACTCCAGATTCCTACCATCCATGAAGGTGCTGACGCAAGAAAGATTGAACAAAAATTTCTTGCCGGGCAGGAAATAAAAGGTTCGTGGAAAGTAGCGGAAAATCAAATCATAAAACAGCAAAACACGTTATTGCAAAAGATACTGGACACCTTTGGAAAAGTATCAGGTGCATTATCATTATGGAAGGAGCGATTAAATGACATTAGAAGAAAGCCGGGAAGTCATTCCCATGATGGAATCAATGATAAACCAGATCGAGGAACAGCAGAACCTTATGGCAGAGATGGTACAGGAATTACAGGAAAAAGACAGACAGCTTCTGTCCTTTCAGGAGCAGAACCAGAGTTTGCAGATATTAAACAGCGAGTTATCCGGACTGCTGAATCTTTTGCCAGATACAGAAGAACTGCTTTCCCAGATCGAACAGCAGAAAAACAGAATCGAACAGTTGGAAACCGAGAATCAGCAATGGCAGGAATTAACGCAGAAGCTGAACAACGAGAACAGCTTATTGCTGAAACAGAGCAGAGAATTACTGACCTTAAACAGCAGATAGAGAAAGTGAGGGATATAGATGCGAGAATGCGTAAACTTAAAGAACGTCGGTCAAGTGGAAGAACTTCTACAGATGACAGAACAGATGCAGGACGAACTGGATCAGAAAGACCAGATGATTATGGAACTGAACAGGCAGCTAAACAGATTGCTGACCTTGAACGAGAAATTGAACAGCGAAAACAGAGTCGAGAATATCGAAGCATTGCGGACAAGATTAAGGAAAATAGAAGAACAATTAGCCAACGAGACAGACAGCAGGAAAAGAGCCGACGCAGAAGTCGTGGCATGGAAATTTAGGTATGAAAAAGCGGAACAGGCAAAACGCTATGCACAGACACACCAAAAGACAACAGAGGTAGCTGTTGAGAAAAAAGTGCCCTATGAGAAATGCGATAACTGTGACCGCACTGCTTACCAAAAAGCAAAAGAAAAATGCGATAACCGTAAAATTCAGTTAGAGAAAAAATATAAAAATATGACGGCTGGTTATGAAAGTATCCTGTTTCTGCTGGCATGGTACAGTATAGCCATTACACTATTCACTGCTATCCTTTCTCCAGTTTTCTTTAGTGACTGTATTAGCTTTTTCAGTATGTTTGCTAAAGGAATCTTAAGCCTGTTTCAAAAATTTGTTGCAGGTGCAGATTCTTTCGGACAGTTAAGCAGTGGAATCTCAAATAGTATCATTTCAGGGATTGTGTACTGGCTGATTGTAAGTATTGTTATGGGAATTTTATTTATCATAACGGGATTGCTGATAATCGGGACTGGCTATCAGGTGGGGAAAATCTACCGGAAATATTGCTGGGATATTATCAGCATCATGGTGGTGATAATGAGTACAGCTATCATAATCTATTTCGGAAAATGGATAAAATCAATTATTCCGATAAACCTCATTATGTTGCTACTTCTGGTACATGCGGTTTATATCGGAATCCGATGTTATGTGAAAAACTGGCGAGAAAAACGAGGATATTTTTAAAGTAAAATGGGCAGGTAAAACTGCCTGTTTTTCACAAAACAAATATACTTATTTTTAGTTATACAGATTTTTAGAGTCTGTGAAAACTGTTCTTTGATTTTTAACACTATTTTTTATAATCTTCCAAATGAATCTGTTTTGATTGATTGACAATTACCGAGCTATTCTAGTATATTTAATCCATAAAGCAGATACAAAATCGCAGATGTGCAGGTGAACAGACATGAAAAATATCCATAGCATTGAATTTTATACTGGAAGCAAGGAAGAACTGCTTCCCGGTTTTGAAAAAGATTTTCCCTATATCGCTTCAAGGGCAGAACTTGACAAGTATATCGGACATTATGTACCGTGGCACTGGCACAAGACAGTGGAACTTTTTTATATGGAAAGTGGTAGCATTGAATATGATACGCCGGGAGGAAAACTGTTGTTTCCGGCTGGAAGCGGCGGCATAGTAAATTCCAATGTACTCCATATGACAAAAGCAATATCGCAGAAAGAAAAGAATATACAGCTACTTCATATTTTCGATGTTTCCCTACTTGCCGGGGAACAGGGAAGCAGGATTGAACAAAAATATATTGCGCCTATCATAACAGCCCCACAGATTGAGGTAATTCCGCTTTTTCCAGGCAATGCAGAAGAAGAAAGGATTTTGAAACTGCTTGCCGCTTCATTTCGTTTATCCAGTGATGAATTTGGATATGAAATAAAACTGCGGGAAACCCTAACAGAAATATGGCTCATGCTTTTTGAACTATCCCGTCCTATGCGTGAAAAAAAGGGGGAACATAATAAAAGCAACGATAAAATAAAGCTGATGATGATATATATTCACGAACATTACAGAGAGAAAATCTCTATCCCGGAACTTGCGGCAGCAGCATACCTAAGCGAAAGGGAGTGTTATAGAGTGTTCCATGACTGTCTGCACATGACACCCGTAGAGTATATAAAGGCTTACCGTCTGCAAGCTGCCTGTCAGATGCTAGCAAAGGGGCAGGAAGCAGTTACCGTTATCAGCCATGAGTGCGGTTTGGGGAGTAGCAGTTATTTTGGAAAGGTTTTTCGAGAATACACACATTGTTCACCCACAGAATATCGGAGAAAATGGCAGAATAGTGATAGATAAGGGCAGAAAAGAAATATTTTTTCTATTCCTTTTGCATTATAATGATACCTGTAAAGTAAATCCGTCATTTACAGGAGGTGAGTGCAAAGTGGTAAAACTGAACATTCTGAACATGAAAAATTTTTTAGACACGGTCAATAGCTGTTCCGGCAAAGTAAATATGCTCTGCCCGGATGGTAAAAAACAAAACATCAATGGGGAAGAAAAGATACAGGGCAGTTTGTGGCGGCAATACTCCCAAAACAAAAACTGTTTGCGGCTTGTTTTAGAAGTTCCGAATCCAACGGACTATATGAACATTGTTTCGTACTATGCCGGGGATTGCTGATTTATCTGTAAATATTTCATCATAAAGGGGCTGGACAGTTTATCTTCCAGCCCCGCCCTTTTGAAAGGAGTTAAAAATGGAGTTGAACATTCAGACCGCAGAACTGGCATTAAGGGAAGCGGCAGAATCCAATCCGGGAGCATGGGCAGAACATTCCCGGTATGTAGCCGAAGCCTGTAAAAACATTGCGTCACACTGTAAAGATTTATCTTCTGAACAGGCGTATATTTTCGGGCTGTTACACGATATTGGACGTTATGCCGGAGTGAGTTCGGAAAGGCATCTGATAGACGGCTATCGTTACTGTATGGAGCGTGGGTGGGGAAAAGCCGCACAAATATGTATATCCCACGCATTTATGATACAGGATATTGCCACATCTATCGGAGAGTTTGATGTCAGTGATGAGGATTACCTGTTTATGAAAGAATTTGTTGCAAATGCGGTATATGATGATTATGACCGTCTTGTACAGTTATGTGACGCATTGGCTATGCCTTCGGGGTTCTGTCTTTTGGAAAAGAGATTTGTAGACGTGACAATGCGATACGGCGTTCACCCAGCGACAATAGACAGATGGAAAAAGATTTTAGAGATTAAAGAACGGTTTGAGGATCAGATTGGCTGTTCTATCTATGCCCTGCTTCCGGGCGTTATGGAAAACAGTTTTCGTTAAGGGGGGATATTGTGTATTACGAATCCAGTGATTTTTTGGAAACAGCGGACAGCGATACGTTAAAGCAGATTGCCCGCACAAGGGAATTAACACGGAAATATTATTTTTCTGATTATAGAGATACAGAAAAACGCACTTCCATTCTTCGGGAGCTGTTGGGCGGAATAGGGGAAAATGTGGCAATCGACACGCCTTTTCATTGCGACTATGGAAAAAATATTTTTTTGGGAAATGATGTGATCGTCAATATGAATTGTACCTTTGTGGATAACAAAACTATCCGAATTGGCGACAGGGTATTGATTGCGTCAAATGTGCAGATTTATACATCTTCACACCCTGTCTTACCACAGGAAAGGTTTGTGCCGGATTGGAGGGAACGTCAGACAACATTTTTTAGAACCTATGCACGTCCGATAGAAATAGAAAATAATGTCTGGATTGGCGGCGGCTGTATTCTTCTGCCCGGAGTCACTATAGGAAAAAACAGCGTGATAGGGGCTGGAAGTGTAGTTACCCGCCCTATCCCGCCTAATTGTGTTGCAGTAGGAAATCCATGCAGGGTGATACGTTATTTTGATACAGACAGGGAAAGGTGGCAGCATGAAGTATAAGCATATCGTTTTTGACATTGACGGCACTCTGATTGATACGGAATATGCTGTATTACATTCTTTACAGGAAACTATAAAGGGATTGTCCGGGAGAGAGATACCATGTTCTGAACTAAGATTTGCGTTAGGGATTACAGGAACAGACGCTTTGAAAAAACTTGCGATAAAAGACACTTCCTATGCGATAGAATTATGGGATAAAAATATGCGTAACTATACAAATAACATTAAAGTATTTGACGGAATCGTTGAATTATTGAAAAATCTTCTAAGTCTGGATTATGAAATGGGGATTGTCACATCAAAGACAAGGGAAGAATTTACACATGATTTTTGTCCGTTTGGTATCAGTCATTATTTCAAAACAATCATATGTGCAGACGATACACAGGAACATAAACCCAATGCCGCACCGATTTTGAAATATGTGGAATTATCAAAAACAGACCATAGGAAAGTACTTTATATCGGAGATAGCAAATATGACAGTAAATGTGCGGAAAATGCGGGAATTGATTTTGCTTTAGCAGTATGGGGCAGTCATAATAAGCACATAAAAGCAGATTATTTTTTAGAAAAACCTGCCAATCTGTTATCTGCTATCACTTCAGAGAAATTTTATTAGCGATGAAAGATCGAACGAAAATGACTCCGAGGTATATTAAAAAAACTTGCTTGATCAATTATGGTGATTTTGATTAAGTAGCCTGTATGTAAAATAAAGCATACAGGCTACTTGTGGTTTACAATTCCAAAGAATCTTCTGCATCTACCCACATTTGCATATTACCATCAAGATATAATCGTGCATATTCAAGTGGCTCATCAATAGCAAGTGTATTTAATGCGCAGTCTGATCCAGGAGTGGTTTTTAAGTTCTTCTCAGCTTCCCAACAGTCAATGCGGAGCATATAACCGGCATTGGTATAAACATCAATGCTGTTTCTGTGTGGATTGTATTCTGCAAATATTGTTCTCATCGTATCTTATCTCCATTTTTTTAATAATCAGTTATAGAGTTAAATATCGAAAACATTTCAATCAGTTCACCATGTTGTTATTGTTATATGTTATACTGTGTTATGAAATTTTCTTTCCCTTAATTTTTCCCATATTAAGGTTCATGAAAGCTAATGGGAGAATGTAACACAAGGGAAAGAGTAAGGGAAAGTACACTTGCTACAAACTTAGTGTTTTCAAGGGTTTGCGAAGAATTTGATAATCAAATATAATAGTTATTAAATTTCCTAAAATAAGTGGAATATCAACTGGAATTTTCAAATTAGTCTTTGCAAATAACCTTTAAACCTTCACCATCAATTACAATTCCCTGACGGTTGTTAATCGGGCATAGATTCAAATCCGAAAACTCAGTCATTATTTTCTCGGTAAC
>NZ_QRIL01000051.1 GCF_003471165.1 Ruminococcus sp. AM22-13
GTTGCTGATACACGTAAAGTAGGTCTTGGACATGGTAACCTTGGCAAGATGCTTCTTGAAGAAGAAACAGAGTGCTTCTGCTTCCTGGCTGGACATGAGTCCTTCGCAGCAGCTGAAGGTGCTATCGGTATCGCTGAGAAAGCTAACAAAGTTCGTCAGAAACCATTACGTGTTATCCTGAACGGTCTTGGTAAAGATGCTGCTCAGATCATCTCCCGTATCAACGGCTTTACATATGTAGAGACAGAATACGATCCATACAAGAACGAAGTTAAAGAAGTATTCAGAAAAGCATACTCCGAAGGACTTCGTGCAAAAGTTAACTGCTACGGCGCTAACAGCGTTCCGGAAGGTGTTGCTATCATGTGGAAAGAAGACGTTGACATTTCTATCACAGGTAACTCCACAAACCCGACACGTTTCCAGCATCCGGTTGCAGGTACATACAAGAAAGAACGTCTTGAAGCAGGTAAGAAATACTTCTCAGTTGCTTCCGGTGGTGGTACAGGACGTACACTTCACCCGGACAACATGGCAGCAGGTCCAGCTTCCTACGGTATGACAGATACATTAGGACGTATGCACTCTGATGCACAGTTCGCTGGTTCTTCTTCTGTACCGGCTCACGTAGAGATGATGGGTCTCATCGGCGCTGGTAACAACCCGATGGTTGGTATGACAGTTGCAGTAGCTGTTTCCATTGAGGAAGCTGCTAAGGCTGGAAAGTTCTAATCAAACCTTTTTAATCAAAGAGTCAACAAACCTAGAAAGTACCGTAGTTCCAAGGGCTGCGGTACTTTTCTTAGTTTAGATCAAAAAATGAGAAAGTAATTTGAGACACGGTGAGAAGCCTTGAAAATGGCAAGATAGGCAAACAGGTAGGTAACAAGTAGGCAACAGAGCGAAGGAAACAAAAAGAAGAGCCGATCACAGGAAAAGAAATGCCGCAATCACAAGGGTTACGGCATTTTTTCTATCTCATCTCTGAGTCACTCAATATCACGGATTGTATAGACCGCCTCGGTTACGTCTGTGATCTTGTGACCGGCAAGACGTTTCACAACGTACTCATCTACGCCCGCTTTTTTCGCCATCGTAATGAATGTTGTTCGGGGATCGTGCGGCCGATGTTCGGAACGAAGGTGCAGTGCGGCAACGACCTTGTTAAAACGCCCAGCGGATGCTGCATTATCTCAAGGGATATGGGCAGTATTGGCAGTATTTCTTTTGATCTACATTGTGAAATCAAATGAAAGATTTTCGGCAAGACAGGAAGAGCGGGAAAAACAGTATCAGGAATTACTGTCAGCATTAACAGAAAAATTTAATGTATTAAGTGTTATCGAGAGGGATATTACAGAGGTAAAAGAGTACATTATGGCAGATACAAAAGAAATCAATAAAAAAATATAAAAAGTAGTTTCCGAAAATAGAGAAAACGGGTTTTTATTTTATGTAAGCGCTTATGAAACAGACCAATAAAACTATAAGGGTCTGCAAAAAACAGAAGGAGGATATTTTATATGCCAGGAACATTTAATGGAAAAACACTTGTTATTTCAGCGACACCTACAGCAGGAGCAAAAATTGTGGATGCAGGAGCTGCGACGAATGTAGCGGGAATTACAATCAGCGGAGACACTATGTACAGTGTGAAAACAAGCGGAAAGGTAACAACCTTATATAAAACACCGGATTATTCAAACGCAGATGCACAGGCTGTGGCAGTTAAAACCGGTTTGGGATATTTTGCATTAGGGCTTAGCAAAATCGGCACAGAATTATTTATGCTTGCTGAAGATACAGCGGGATATGGAAATACTACAAAGATTGTAAAAATGGATACTGCCGGTAACGTTATTAAGGAGTTTGATATTGTAAGTGAATTTCAGTATGGAGCGCTTGGAATTGCACATACAGGTGCGGCAAATGAATTTTTCATTCTTGCACGAGGCTCCAACGATGCAGATAACGATACTCTGATTGTAAAAAAACTGAGATTGGAGAGTTCTAATAGTTATGAAGTAGTTCATGAATTTAAGGTTACAAACAGAGGATATGGATATACAAGCCGTATCCAGGATATTTATTACCATTTAGACTACGGTCTGTTTATTCTGACAAATGATGAATTGTCTGCCGGAAGAAACAGAATTGTACATGTGGATTACAGAAGTAATGTGAATTCATATATTCCAGACGGAGTTATTAATGTTGAGATGAAAGGGTATAAGCAGTATAATCTGGAATCTATTTGTATGAAAGCAGGTCATCTTGTACTGGCTGCAAATGTAATTACAGGAACCGGGAAAGCAGAGGACCGTTTTTCTGTCCTGAATGGAATTACTTATGAAAAAGGTACTTATAGTTTTAACTGCGCTCTTTCCAAGGGAATAAAAGTAGACAATGAGATATTTGTTGATGATTTAGGAAAAAAATCATAGCAACGAATTTTGGTGCGTTAGCATTTGATGAGAATAACCAAAAGTTGTATGGTATAAAAGCCGGTACAAATGGAAAATACGCAAATCCGAGTGTGTGTGCAGCAGCCATTTGGGAATTTGAGGATTACACAAGCGGTACGAAGGGCGTAAAAAGACTGGTGAATAAGGTTAAACCGGGAGAGAAGAGATGTCTGTATCATGCCAATGGAATGGATATATACAATCATGAATTGTATGTTACCTGTGCGGAACCTAATGGAAAAGGTGAATATTCGGTTGTGAAGCTTACTATGGGCAGTACATCTGAAGAATGGCCCTATAATAGGTATACCTGGGAAAACCGGACAAACGCAATCAGCCATTACAAAGGCAATCAGTTTATTCTTCTTACCGAAACCGGTGCAGAGGGTGAAGAAGATAAAAAAATATATAAACTGTGTATTGTACACTTCTCAGCAGGAAAAGTTGTGGTTGATCAAACAAAATATTTTATGAATACCGGTTATGAAGTGCTTCAGGGAATCAATTACAGTGACAAATACGGATTATTTATTGTTACGACGAAAAAACTGGAATATTTTCCTAATGGTGATGTGCAAACCAGTGGAAGCAGGGTACTACACATTGATATGAGCAGAACTAAAACAATGAAATTTAAAGATGGCAAGAAATATCCTGTTTTAATTCCGGATTTTGCCTTTAACAATGAACTGGATGAATCAAAGTTCTTTAGTTTTGAAATGGAATCCGTAGCGATTGACAGAAATACAAACAATATGATTGTGTCGGTTAATGCGAACAGTCCGATTGCGGGCGATAATGGTAAACATCCGGGGGAAGACTACATCTACAGATTTTCTTCCATTGAATTTAAATAACGAAACTTATCTTTACAGAGATTGGGTTCCTGCAAAGGTAGAAAAAAGCGGCTTTTCAAGCCGCTTTTTCTGCATAGTTAAATATGTTAAATAAAAAAAGATTGTTGAAAAAATATTACATATATGATACAATTGTTAACATAAACGTAACATGATAACGAGGTATAATGATGGAAAGAAGGCAAAGTATTATGAGAAGGAGAGGCAAAACATTTTTATCGCTGTTTCTTTCTGCTGTGATCGTTACCGGTCAGCCGGTATTGGCAGCCGATTTTTCTGCTGGAGAGGAAACATTTATTTCGGAAACCACAGAGCAGGAAGGCGATGTATCGGAAGCTTCAGCTATTTTCGAGGATACTGTGGATTCAGACAGTGAAATGAGATATGAGAAATATGAGGCGACAGTTTCTAGTGAAATCCTTGATTTGGGACAGACTGGAGTAAACGGCAGTGGTTGGGGGTGGGAAAGGCTGGAGATAAAAAATACAGGCACAGAGGCTTGGCATATCAAATCTATCTCAGAATTGAATGATTTTACACTTGAGCCGTTTGATTATCCGTTTCAGGGAAGGTTTCCAATGGAAGTTGGGAATAAGGTTAAGCCCGGAGAAGCTGTTGCAGCGGATATTTATGTAAAGAAAAATCTTTCTCCGGGAATTCATGAAGAAACCTTTGTCATGGAAACAGAAGAAGGCATTCAGGCGAAGTGTAGGATACGGGTTCTTATTCGCGGCGCATCTGATCAGGATTATGAGGTGAACTGCAGACCGAATAGCGGTACGAGATTTCTCACAATTACCCCTGAAGAATACGACTGGTGGGATAATACAGATCCGGATCCGGATATGTTTATGTGTCCAAAACGCAGTATATGGATATATAACAATGGAAAAAATCCTGTTACGGTTGATTTTGAGAATACGGAACATTTCTGGGCGTACCTTGATGATTATGAAACGGGGGTTATTATGCCCGGAGAAGGTACAACGGTTTATCTTCGTCCGAAAAAGGAAGAACAGGTAGCTACTGATATTTTTAAGGTTTCCATCACAGGAGGAATAGAATTATCTTATATAATTTCCCAGAATTGTCCTCATATTGCACCGCCTTATCCGGAAGGAGCAACGATAAAAGATGTGAAAGTACAGGGGTCAACTATTAAGGCAGTGGCTTATGACTGCGCAAACAGCGAAGGTTTCGATGCGGTTCTGACAAAGAAAAGCTGGGGTGACAAACCTGAGAATTATGTGAAGGTGGCGAAGAATCAGGATGCAAAGACCATCACCTTTACAAATGTAAAAAACGGGACGTATTATCTGGGAATCCATGCGTACAACAGGGATTATTATGATGGAAAAGTGTCTGGGAAAAGGTTTGGGGCATGGAGTTATCCAGTAAAAGTAGTAGTAAAGAACGGAATTCCCACAGAGAGGGTGAAGATTAAAACTGTAAAAACAAGTAAAGGAGCTGTGTCTGTAACAGTTGGCGTACCAAAAGGATTTGCAAGAGCAGATATGGAGCTGAGATCTACAGGCGGAACCACCGTATATAAACGGAACAATCGGACAACCTATACAAGGATTACAGGCGTGAAGCCCGGAACCTATACTCTGAAAGTCCGCCCATGGGTCAAAATTAACGGAAGGAAAGCTTACGGAGACTGGGTATCCTGGGGAAGAAGAATCAGGGTAAAATAAAAAGAAACAGACAACTGCCCCTTGTTTAGGATAATAAGCGGGAATCCTCGGCAATTCAATTACCGAGATGAAAGCGCAAACTGTGCATATCTGCACTCATAATAAATAAAAATAACAAAACGGTTTTCATTCAATTTCTCCCTATAAAAAGCTGTATCCAGCATCATAAAAAAGAAAATATGTTCGATATTTTATTGCGAAATTTTTGATATCATGGTATCATATATGTATGAAAGAAAATCTTATACATTATCGCACTTGTGTGTGCAATATTAATTACCATATGGTATGGTCGGTAAAATACCGGCGGAAGATATTAAGTGCGGAGGTCGAGGCATATCTGCAGAAACTGGTGCAGGAGATCGCAGAAGATAAGGGCTTTACGGTCCATCTGTTTGAATGTGGGGAAGGAGACCATGTACACTGTTTTGTGTCAGCCCCTCCGAAATTATCCATAACTGCGATCATGAAATACCTGAAGGGGATCTCCGGCAGGAAACTTTTCGAACGTTTTCCGGAAATAAGAAACCAGCTTTGGAAAGGGGAGCTGTGGAACCATTCCTATTATGTGGAAATGGTCGGATCTGTATCGGAAGAAAATATCCGCAGGTACATCGAACATCAGAGCAAAGCGTACTGATACTATGGAGGAGAGGAAATGCTGCTGTCAAAGAAAACATCCATAAAGGTCAGCCGGGAATATGCGAACCTCATCGGGCATATGTGCTATGCAGCATCCAAGCTCTGGAATGTCTGTAATTACGAGCGTCAGCATTACAAAGAAACTGGGATAGAGCAGCATCCGGACTGGTATTATCAGAAAAAAGCCCATAAAGAGGATCTGTGGTATAAACAGCTCCCGTCCCAGACGGCCCAGGAAGTCTGCAAGCTGCTGGACAAGGCATGGAAGTCTTTTTATGCCCTGAAAAGATCCGGGGGGATCGAGACTCCCAGACCGCCGCGGTTTAAGCAGGAAAGTATCCCCATTACCTATATGCAGATGGGGATCGTGCATGAGCGGGATACGGGCAGAGTCCGCCTGTCCCTTCCAAAGGCATTAAAAAAATATATGGAAGAAACGTATCAGATCCATGAAAACTTTCTTTACCTTGAAAATAAGATTTTCAGGGGCATGGATCAGATCAAACAGCTGCGGATCTATCCGCCGGAGAAGGGAAACTGTAAAATTATTGTTGTTTATGAGGTTTCTGGCCAGGAAGAACTTCCACAGAACGGACATGAACTGTCCATTGATCTGGGACTCCATAATCTTATGACGTGTTATGATTCCGGGAACGGTAAGACGTTTATCTTGGGCAGGAAGTACCTTGCACTGGAAAGATATTTCCATAAAGAGATCGCAAGGGTGCAGGCCCAGTGGTATGGGCAGCAGTCCGGAAAGGGAGTAAAGTATCTGGCTACATCAAAACATATCAGGAAGTTATATAAGAGAAAACATGATTCAGTAACGGATTATCTGCACAAGGTCACAAGGTATCTTGCAGAATACTGCCGGGAACAGGGGATCACCTGTTTTATCCCCAATTAGGTGTAAAACTCTGCTCGATGGCGGGCGGCGGCGTACAAAAAATCTATATGGTGTTTTTAAGAGAACCGTCCCGGCGGGACAGGTCAGGCAGTGACCTGTTCTACCTCCGGGATGGGTTTGAGATTAAAATGAATTTCGATAGAAATGTGTCTTGTTTTATCTTCGTCAATGCGTTCATGCACGACGATTTCTTTGATTAAGCGGTTGAGGGTGGCTGCGTCCAGCTCTGTGATGTTGGCATATTCCTGAATGGCTTCCACCCATTGTTTTGCGTCATTGGCAAGCTGGGCTTCATCGGACAGCCGCTTTCTGCCCTCGGACACTTTTGCTTTAAGCTCCGTCTGCTCGGTCTGTGTCTTTTCCAGCATGGTGTTGAAATTCTGCTCACTGATACGCCCTGCAATCATATCCTCATAAAGCCGCATGACCATTTTGTCCAGAACCTCAATCCGTTCCTCGTCCCTTGTAAGGGAGCGTTCCATTGCTTCCCGCTGTTCCCGCTGCTCTGCTTCACAGGTATTGGTCAGGCGGTCGGCAACCGCTTCCCCGTCCATCAGGGCAGCTCTGGCACATTCCCGGATTTTCCGCAGCACATGGCTGTAAAGGGTGTCATAATCAATCCGGTGCTGGGTGCAGTGGTTCTTTCCAAAGGCGTTGTAGGTCTTGCAGGAATAAATCCGCTGGGGATGTTTTGCGTTTGTGTAGCGTATCGTCAGCGACTTCCCACACTCGCCGCATTTTATCAATCCGGCAAACAGGCTGATTTCATTGGTCTGCCCCGGACGCTGGCGAGATTTCAGCTTGTTCTGCACAATGTCAAAGCTCATGCGGTCAATCAGCGGTTCATGCTGTCCCTCCACCACAATCCAGTCCTCCGGCTTCTTTTCCCCAATCGTGCCGATTTTGAAACGGTAGTCCTTTTTCTGGGAAGCAATCGCCCCGGTGTAGACGGGATTCATCAAAAGGTCTTTGATAACGGAGAAGTCCCACATATACCGTCCGTTTTCCGGGTCTTTCTTTTCCCATTTGGTGCGGGTATTGCGAAGCCCCCGTTCCCGGTTCCACCATGTGGGGCAGGGGATTTTTTCTTCCTCCAGCCGTCTGCGGATATAGTTCGGACCATGACCGTTCAGGGCATATCCGAAAATCAGCCGCACAATCGGGGCGGTTTCCTCGTCAATGAGCAAATGGTTTTTGTCCTCCGGGTCTTTCCGATACCCAAACGGGGCAAGACACCCAGTAAACTGTCCTTTCTGCGCTTTCAGAAGATAAGAGGAATGGACTTTCTTGGAAATATCCTTGCTGTACATCTCGTTCAGGATATTCTTGAACGGGGCAATGTCGTTGTTATCCCGCAGGGTGTCGATACCGTCATTCATGGCGATATAGCGGACACCGTTTCTTGGGAAAAAGTCCTCAATCAAATGCCCGGTTTGCAGATAGTTACGCCCCAGTCGGCTGAGGTCTTTCGTGATGACAAGGTTGATTTGCCTGCGCTCAATGGCTCTCAACATTCTCTGTAAATCAGGACGCTCCATATTAAGACCTGTGAAGCCATCGTCCTGATAGACTGCCACAACCTCCCATCCCTGCTTTTCGCAGTATTTTTCCAGCATATCACGCTGGTTTGCGATACTGGCACTTTCGCCTTGCAGGTCATCGTCCTTTGACAGTCTGCAATAGACCGCTGCACGATAGCCCCCGGCAAGTGCCGAACCGATTGTTCTGTATTCCATTTCGTTCATCATAGCCATTTACCCACACAATCCAGACGGTATCTGGCTCTTTTGAACCTCATCTTCATTATACTTCAAATCTTTCTTTTTAGCAAGATATTCTTT
>NZ_QRIL01000052.1 GCF_003471165.1 Ruminococcus sp. AM22-13
GTTGCTGATACACGTAAAGTAGGTCTTGGACATGGTAACCTTGGCAAAATGCTTCTTGAAGAAGAGACAGAGTGCTTCTGCTTCCTGGCTGGACATGAGTCTTTCGCAGCAGCTGAAGGTGCTATCGGTATCGCTGAGAAAGCAAACAAAGTTCGTCAGAAACCATTACGTGTTATCCTGAACGGTCTTGGAAAAGATGCTGCTCAGATCATCTCCCGTATCAACGGCTTTACATATGTAGAGACAGAATACGATCCATACAAGAACGAAGTTAAAGAAGTATTCAGAAAATCCTATTCTGAAGGTCTTCGTGCAAAAGTTAACTGCTACGGCGCAAACAGCGTTCCGGAAGGTGTTGCTATCATGTGGAAAGAAGACGTTGACATTTCTATCACAGGTAACTCCACAAACCCGACACGTTTCCAGCATCCGGTTGCAGGTACATACAAGAAAGAACGTCTTGAAGCAGGAAAGAAATACTTCTCTGTTGCTTCCGGCGGTGGTACAGGACGTACACTTCACCCAGACAACATGGCAGCAGGCCCGGCTTCCTATGGTATGACAGATACATTAGGACGTATGCACTCTGATGCACAGTTCGCTGGTTCTTCTTCCGTACCGGCTCATGTAGAGATGATGGGTCTTATCGGAGCAGGTAACAACCCGATGGTTGGTATGACTGTTGCAGTAGCTGTTTCCATTGAGGAAGCTGCTAAAGCTGGCAAGTTCTAATTCATATAAAAGAAAATAAAGTGTAAGCGCGTTGAAAGTGCCGCAAACTCAAGGGTTTGCGGCACTTTTGTTATGTGGAGATAAAAGGTACGGCTTTAGAACGTAACAGTTTCAAAAAGCACAAAAAAATTTGAGTAGCTAACACGTAGCTAACACACGTAGCTAACACTTTTGGACATGAAAAAAGCGGCAGATAAGCTCTGCCGCAGGATGTCATTTCTTTATTTTTTCAATTTCATTTTTAGATCATCAAACGTACATTGCTTTGTTTAGAAATGCAAAAAATTACTTCTTCAAATCTCAGAAAAAATCATGTATAATATAGGCAATATAATTTGAAGGAAATTCAATAGGGATTTTTATAATTTGAAGGGAGAATAAAATGAGTCTTAAAATCGAAAAGCAAAGTGAAGGAATAAAAGATACTGTATTATTATCAGGCAGATTAGATACAACGACGGCGCCGGAACTGGAAGCCTTTATGGAGAAGGAACTGAAAGATACACAGGAGCTTGTATTTGATCTGACGGATCTGGAGTATATTTCATCAGCAGGCTTGCGTGTACTCCTGAAAGTACAGAAATATATGAATAAAAAAGGAGATTTCAAATTGACCCATGTCAGCGAGGTTATAGAGGAAATATTTGAAATTACAGGATTCAGTGATATATTAACAATTGAGTAATTTATAAAAAGGGTTTTGTGATGAGAACAGAACCCTTTTTTGGAATTTGTTAGTGCACTGGTTATTATTAGAGGCAAAAAGAACCAGCTGTATTTCGGAATGATTTTTTAAACACACTCCAGAAAACAACTCGCAGGAAGGAGAAGGAATTTGAAGGATATTACAGTTGAAGCAAAAGTAGAGAACATTGATGTTGTAACAAATTTTGTAAATGATATTTTAGAAGAAAATTGCTGCCCGATGAAGATTCAGATGCAGATAGATGTTGTTATTGATGAAATATTTGGAAATATTTCATATTATGCTTATGGCGCTGATGGTGGAAAAGCTTCGGTACAGGCTGGGATAGAGAAAGGAATGATCGTTCTGGTTTTTATTGATCAGGGAATTCCCTATAATCCGTTGGAGAACAAAGATCCGGATATAACCCTGAATCTGGAAGAGAGAGAAATTGGCGGTCTTGGAATTTATATGGTTAAGAAAATAATGGATGAAGTTTCCTATGAATATATGGATGGACAGAATATCCTGAGAATGAGAAAAAGTTTAAGTAGCAGATAAAATTTTTTCTGAACTTATAGAAAGTTAAAAAACCAGCTATCTGATAATATTTCATCGAATTGCGAAATACGCCAGACGAAATATTGTCATTAGCTGGTTTTACTTTTATGAATTGTACCAAATAGTAAAAGCAGATTGTACATATCTCTTGCTTGCAAAAGATATGTAGTGCTGTACAAGTTTGCGACAGATAGTTTCTATTATCCCATGTATACAGTTACATGATATTCTTTCTTGCCTTCTTCAAATGGAATCAGGCATCCTTCATGTTCTTTTCCGTCTACAACGACTTTCTTAACACCCTTCTGAACATTATCAGGATTTTTAACGTCGATATAATAAACAGCATCTCTGAAAGTTCTGGTAAGTTTGAAATCACCGAAGCCTTCCGGAATACATGGATTGATGCAGAGTCCATCATAGGATGGCTGTACACCCAGGATTGCCTGAGACAGATTCCAGAAAGTCCATGCTGCTGTACCGGTCAGCCAGCTGTTCTTTGCCTGACCATGGAAGACTGCGTCAGCACCTGCAACCATCTGTGAATATATGTACGGCTCTGTGCAATGAATCTCACTTATGTCCTCGATATAGGACGGACAAGTCTTCTTGTAAATCTCAAACGCTCTGTTACCGCGTCCGATTACGGTTTCTGCGATAGAAACCCACGGATTGTTGTGGCAGAAGATACCTGCATTTTCTTTATATCCCGGCGGGTAGGAGGAAATTTCTCCAAGATTCAGATAATACTGGGTATAAGCCGGCTGCAGGATCATAATACCATATTTCGTATCAAGACGCTCTTTGACAGAATCCAGAGCTTTTTCGGCAAGGCCCTCTTTGACCCCAATTCCAGCCATAACGCAGAAACCCTGTGGCTCGATGAAAATCTGTCCCTCTTTACATTCTTTGGAACCGACTTTCTGAGATTCGGCATCGTATGCACGGAGAAACCATTCTCCATCCCATCCAGCATCAAGTACTGCCTGATACATCTGATCTACTTCTTTTTCTGCTCTTTCGGCAGCCACGGTGTCTTCCATATGACGGCTGATTTCTGCGAATTCTTTTCCATATTTTACGAACATACCTGCGATAAATACGGATTCTGCAACAGGTCCTTCAGATGGGCCGGTTGTCTGGAAGGATTCTCCTGGTTCTGTGGAGAAACAGTTCAGATTCAGACAGTCATTCCAGTCTGCGCGTCCAATCAGTGGAAGTTTGTGCGGTCCGAGATGAGTTGCTGTATATTCGAAAGAACGATGCAGATGCTCATACAGAGGAGCTGCCTTTTCTTTCTGATTATCAAAGTCAACCATTTCATTTAAGATAGAGAAGTCTCCGGTTTCTTTCAGGTAAGCGGAAACTGCTGCAATCAGCCATAACGGGTCATCATTGAAACCGCTTCCGATATCCAGGTTACCCTTCTTGGTAAGTGGCTGATACTGATGATAAGCACTTCCGTTTTCAAACTGAGTGGCAGCAATATCGAGGATACGTTCTCTTGCACGTTCCGGAATCAGATGTACGAAACCAAGGAGATCCTGACAGGAATCACGGAATCCCATTCCGCGGCCTGTACCGGATTCATAATAGGAAGCGGAACGAGACATATTAAAGGTAACCATACATTGGTACTGATTCCAGATATTTGCCATACGATTTACATGCTCATCGTTACTCTCTACATGATAACGGGAGAGAAGCTTGTCCCAGTAAGCATTCAGCTCGGCAAATGAAGCATCAACCTGTTCGGTTGTCTGGAACTGTCTGAGAATCTTATGAGCGCCGTCCTTGCGGATTACGTTTGGAGCGATAAATTTCTGATCCTGTGGATTTTCGCTGTATCCCAGAACAAAAATAAAATCCTTGGATTTTCCTGCAGAAAGTGTTATATTAATCTGGTGGCTTGCGATTGGATACCATCCGCTTGCAACAGAATTTCTTGCTTTATTCTCTTTTACAGCAACAGGAAAAGCATTTCCGTTGTTCATACCAAGGAAAGCATCTCTGCTTGTATCAAAACCATCCACCGGGCTGTTTACGCTAAAGAAACTGTAATGTCTGCGGCGTTCGCGATATTCGGTTTTATGGTAAATAGTGCTGCCTTCGATCTCAACTTCACCGATACTTAAATTTCTCTGGAAGTTTGTACTGTCATCTACGGCATTCCAGAGGCAGAACTCTACATAAGAGAAGAGAGAAAAGGTTTTCGGAGCATCAGTTGTGTTTGTGAGAGTCAGTTTATTAATCTCACAGGTTGCGTTTACAGGAACAAAAGCAAGAAGATCAGCTTTTAACCCATTTTTGGAAGACAGAAAACGGCTGTAGCCGATTCCGTGATGGCATTCATAAGAATCCAGTGGTGTCTTGGAAGGCATGGAACCTGGGTTCCAGATTTCTTCTCCATCATGGATATAGTAATATTTTCCGTTGGAATCTACCGGAATATTGTTGTAGCGGTAACGGGTGATGCGAAGAAGTTTGGCATCTTTGTAGAAGCTGTATCCGCCACAAGTGTTAGAAATCAGGGAGAAAAAGTCCTGAGATCCCAGATAGTTGATCCATGGAAGCGGAGTATCTGGGGTAGTGATGACATATTCTTTGGCGTTGTCATCGAAATAACCGAATTTCATAAGAAGTCCTCCTGTTTTATTATGATTTTGCGTCAGTTGTTTTAAATATACAGAAAATTCAAACACGAAAACGAATAAGTTTAGAATAAAAACAGACGATTATCGTGGCATTACTGCTATTTGTCTCTAGTATAGCGGAAGACAGTGATAAAATCAATTGTTTTACAGAAAAATAAGTGTCAAAAAATAAGAGGGTATTTTCGTTAAAATGATGAATTGGATTTGTGATAATGGAAAAATATTGGGTGTTAAAATTGTGCAATCATACAAAAAATATAAAAGATGCACAAAAAAATGAATTGCAAGCTTGAAAATTTGTGCGAGTAGTTATACAATGAAAGTACGAAAACGATTACGAAAATTTTAGGAGGCATACCTATGGTTTCGATGAAAGAAATTGCGAAAAAGTGTAATGTCTCTGTGGCCAGTGTCAGCAAAGCATTGAACGGTTATTCCGATATCAGTGAGGAGACGAGGAAGCTGATCTTACGAACTGCTTCGGAAATGGGCTATCTTCCTAATTCCTCTGCGAGAACGTTAAAGACGAAGAGAAGCTATAATATCGGAGTCATGTTTGTTGATGAAGCGGCCAGTGGACTTACTCATGATTATTTTAATCATGTACTGGAAAGCTTCAAAAGGACCGCAGAGGAGAAAGGGTACGATATTACCTTTACGAGCGGAAAAATTTCCGGACAGAAACTAAGCTATTACGAACATTGCCGTTACAGAGGGGTAGATGGAGTTGTGATCGCGTGTGTGGATTTCTATGCAGATGAGGTACAGGAGCTGATTCGTTCGGAAATTCCGGTGGTAACGATCGACCATGTGTTTGATGGAAAGATTGCAGTTGTTTCCAATAATACGCAGGGAATGGAAGAGCTTGTTTCGTATGTTTATGAGCAGGGACACAGACGCATTGCTTATATTCATGGAGATAATACTTCTGTAACCCGTATGAGACTTTCTGGCTTTTACAGAACCTTGCAGAGACTGGGAGTAGAGATACCGGATGATTATATTAAGGAATGTCCTTACAGAGATGCGGATACCGCTGCAATGGTGACAGGGGAGCTGTTAGATCTTCCGTTGCCGCCGACCTGCATTCTTTATCCGGATGATTATGCTGCGATAGGTGGAATTAATGAGATCAGGGAGAGAGGACTTCGCATTCCGGAGGATATTTCTATTGCAGGGTATGATGGAATCACGATCGCGAAGATTCTGGAACCTAAGCTGACTACACTTTGTCAGAATACGGTTGCAATTGGCAGAATCGCAGCGGAGAAACTGATCGATCTGATTGAGAACCCGAAGACGACATTGATCGACCGATTCACAGTAGATGGTACTTTGTTTAAAGGAGCATCCGTAAAACAGTTGTTGCCGGATAAGTAAAATATTGGTTACTGTTCACACGCCACTATCCCGCGAGGTGTTTTGGCATGTGAATGCCAAAATCCCGAGACATATCGCGCGAATTTATGCGAATAGCATAAATTAAGTTTGCGAAGCAAACGATACTCCTTGGGCTTTGCACAAGGAGGTTCATATTTTCTGCATCGCGAAGCGTGTTACTGGGCATGGAGTGAACAGTAACAAATATTGTGCGGGATATTGCCAGCGAACAGTAATATATGTTATTCTGGATATCAGAGTCAGAAGAAGAGGAAAAATGTCTTTTGGCTCTGATGTTATGTTAAAGAAAAATAATCAGGAGTTAAATTAGATATGGATTATCAGTCAATCATGACATTTATTATGGAAATGGCAGGTACGATCGCGTTTGCAGCTTCCGGAGCAATGGTAGGAGTAGAGCGTAATATGGATATTTTTGGCGTCAGCGTTCTTGGAGTAGCAACTGCGGTGGGAGGCGGCATGATCAGAGACGTGGTGCTGGGGGTCATTCCACCGGCTGTATTTACAAATCCGGTATATGCACTTGTATCTGTGCTTACCTCGTGCATTGTTTTCTTTATTTTTTATTTTAAGAGAGAACTTCTGGAAGGACACAGGCGTGAGACATACGATAAGTTTATGCTGGTGCTGGATTCTGTGGGACTTGGTATTTTTACGGTAGTGGGTGTTAATGCAGGAATCCGCCAGGGTTATATGGATAATGCGTTTCTGCTTGTGTTTCTTGGAACGATCACAGGAGTTGGCGGCGGTCTGCTGCGTGATATGATGGCAAGTGTGCCGCCTTATATTTTTGTAAAGCATATTTATGCCTGCGCTTCTATTATCGGTGCGATCGTATGCGTGTACATGAATCGTTTTGTGGGAAATGTAGAGGCTATGGTAGTGTCATCGGTGGTAGTAGTGTTGATCCGTTATCTTGCGGCTCATTATCACTGGAATCTGCCGAGATTGTCACCGCGGAAATAACAAGAAAAACCCAGGAAATGATTTTGTATCAATTTCCCGGGTTTTTCTTGTTTTATTTGGATATTTATTATGAGTGGAGGCCTATTTAGTATCCTGGAGAGCGAGATAACCTTCTTCTCCGGTACGGATCTTCACTACATTTTCGATATCATATACGAATACTTTACCATCACCAATCTCACCTGTGTGAAGGACAGCTTTTGCAGTTTCAATGACTTTCTTAACAGGTACGAGGCTGACAACGATTTCAATCTTGATCTTCGGAAGAAGATTCATTTCCATCTCAACACCACGGTAGTAAGCAGGAGCACCTTTCTGTACACCGCATCCTAAAACGTTTGTGATTGTGATACCGGTAACGCCGATCTCATTCATTGCCTGCATAAACTCATCAAGTTTGTTCTGACGTGTGATGATAACGACTTTTGTAAACTTCGTTCTCAGGTTGGTACAATGTATGGAACTCTGAAAAAAGGACCTCGTTA
>NZ_QRIL01000053.1 GCF_003471165.1 Ruminococcus sp. AM22-13
AGCGTCTGGAAGCACGTGACTTCAGTCATGTGAGGATATAATTCACATACATGCGGCACATGGCTATCTGTTAAATCAGTTTTATTTGCCACTGACAAATCATAGAATGGATGAATACGCAGGAAATACAATGGAAGGGCGAACACGGATTCTGGAATCATGAAAGATATGATGGAAATGGATACCCTGATGGTTTAAAGGGAGAAGAGATTCCAATCGCAACGCAGGTGGTGTTTTTGGCGGATGCATATGATATTCTGGTCAGTGAATCCGCATACAGGAAAGGAATTCCTCATAAAGAGGCAATTAGAAATATCCTTGAGGGAAAGAGCGGAGCGTTCAATCAGCTTTTGCTGGAATGCCTGCTTGACGGACAGAACAGAATCCAAAGAGAACTTGGATGCCAGATGCCAGATGCCAGATGGAATAAAATTCGATTGCTGTCCAAAAATCTCAAACTTTAGCGAAAAATAATAATTAGGAAAGAAAAAACACCAAATCAGTCGACAGAAAATAGGACAAAATACTCTGCGTAGCTTGATTTTTCCATTCTCATTCCTCTATAATATGAGATGTGTTGAGAAAAAACTTTATTTGTAGAAGAATCAGGGAGGAGATAGCCTCATGGAAAAATTAAATGTGGCAGTTGCAGATGATAATGAGAGAATGGTGGAAGTACTTGGCCAGATCATAGAAGAAGATAAAGACCTGGAATTGGTAGGAAAGGCTCATAATGGAGAGGAAATCTGCAATATTATACGTGAAAAAGAACCTGACGTTGTTGTTTTGGACATCATTATGCCGAAAATGGATGGTCTGGCTGTTATGGAAAAGTTTGCTCATGACAAAAGCCTCAAAAAAGCGCCGGTATTTATTGTAGTTTCTGCTGTTGGCCAGGAACGCATTACAGAAGATGCGTTCAGCCTTGGGGCAGACTACTATATTTTGAAGCCTTTTGACAATAAAATGCTTCTGAACCGTATTAAACATGCGCGCAGAGCAGGCGAGAGAAGAATGAGAGAAATCAGCCGCCAGACGGAGAGAACAGAAGAAAAACAGGTACCGGTAAGAAATCTTGAGACAGATGTGACCAATATCATTCACGAGATTGGAGTGCCGGCACACATAAAAGGCTACCAGTATCTGCGCGATGCGATCATTTTGTCAGTGAACGACATGGAAATGCTGAATTCTATCACGAAAATACTCTATCCTACGATTGCGAAACGACATCAGACAACAGCCAGCAGAGTAGAACGGGCTATCAGACATGCGATAGAAGTTGCATGGAGCAGAGGCAAAATGGATACGATAGATGAATTATTTGGATATACAGTAAGTACCGGAAAAGGAAAACCTACAAATTCAGAATTTATTGCCTTGATTGCAGATAAAATCAGACTGGAATATAAAAATCGCTCTTTTCAATAGACATATTTTGGAGTATAATTATACAATAAAGGCTACCAAGGAGGGTTTTTCGCATGAAAAATATTTTATTTGCAACATCTGAAGCAGTTCCGTTTATCAAGACAGGAGGTCTGGCAGATGTAGCGGGCTCTTTGCCGAAATATTTTGATAAAAGATATTTTGATATTCGTGTGATTTTACCGAAATATGCCTGTATGAAACAGGAATGGAAAGATAAAATGGACTATATCACACATTTCTACATGGATCTTGGATACAAGAACTGCTATGTGGGAATCATGCATATGGAGTATGAAGGAATTCAGTTCTACTTTATTGATAATGAATATTACTTCAGCGGACCGAAACCATACGATGGAGGAACTTGGGATCTGGAGAAATTTGCATTCTTCTCAAAAGCAGTATTGTCCGTTCTCCCGGTTATCGGGTTCAGACCGGATATCATTCACTGCCATGACTGGCAGACAGGACTTGTACCTGTATATCTGCATGACAGTTTCCAGCAGAATGAATTTTTCTGGAATATAAAGACAATCATGACGATCCATAACCTTAAATTCCAGGGTGTATGGGATGTTAAGACAATTCAGAATATTACAGGACTTTCAGATTACTATTTCACAGCAGATAAACTTGAGGCATATAAAGATGCCAACTATCTGAAAGGTGGTATCGTATTTGCTGATGCAGTCACCACTGTAAGTAATACATATGCAGAAGAGATTAAAACACCATTTTATGGTGAAAAACTGGATGGTCTTATGTGCGCAAGGGCTAACAGCCTGAGAGGAATCGTAAATGGTATTGATTATAACGTATTCAACCCTGAGACAGATCCATATATCACAAAGACATATAACGCAACTACATTCAGAAAAGAAAAGGTAAAAAATAAAATTCAGCTTCAGAAAGACCTTGGACTTCAGGAAGATCCAAAGGCCATGATGATTGGTATTGTATCCCGTCTGACAGATCAGAAAGGTTTTGATCTGATTGCATATGTTATGGATGAACTTTGTCAGGATGCAATCCAGCTTGTAGTTCTTGGAACCGGTGATGAACGTTATGAAAATATGTTCCGTCATTTTGACTGGAAATATCATGGAAAGGTATCTGCACAGATTTATTATGATGAAACAATGTCTCATCGTATTTATGCAGCTGCTGATGCATTCCTGATGCCGTCCTTATTCGAACCATGCGGACTCAGCCAGCTTATGAGTCTTCGTTATGGAACGCTTCCAATTGTCAGAGAGACAGGTGGACTTAAGGATACAGTTGAACCTTATAACGAATATGAAGGAACAGGAACAGGATTTTCTTTCAGAAATTACAATGCACATGAAATGCTTGCAACTGTACGTAATGCAGAGAAAATTTTCTACGACAAGAAACGTGAGTGGAATAAAATGGTTGACCGCGCTATGGCAGCTGACTTCTCATGGGGCAACTCCGCACGCCAGTATGAAGAAATGTACAATTGGCTGATCGGCGATAAACCGGAATAAAAAATTCATTTTGTATTATTTTGCTGAAAGTGAATGATACACTATAGTTTATAAGAGAATCAGGCAGAAAATATGCATATTAATAACACAAAAGAGCAGAGGATGCAAAAGAAGCGCATTCTCTGCTTTTGCTGTCTTTGATTTTGAGTAACTATAAAAAAGTTACTGTTCACTCCGTTCTCAGTAACCATAAAAAAATTAATTGTTTTCAGAGAAAACAAAAAAGCTTGACATCCGCTTTAAAGTATAATACTATAATGAATAGAAAACGAACATAAGTTCTGAATGCGTATAAGGAGATTATATAAATGATAAGTGAAGAAAAACAGAAAGCGCTGGAAGCAGCACTTGGACATATTGAGAAACAGTACGGGAAAGGCTCTGTAATGAAACTTGGAGAATCAGGAGCCAATATGCAGGTAGAGACAGTTCCTACCGGTTCATTAAGCCTTGATATCGCCCTTGGAGTAGGCGGCGTACCTAAGGGACGTATCATCGAGATCTACGGACCGGAATCCAGTGGTAAGACAACAGTTGCGCTCCACATGGTAGCTGAAGTGCAGAAGAGGGGCGGAATTGCCGGCTTTATTGATGCGGAGCATGCATTAGACCCGGTATATGCCAAGAATATCGGCGTAGATATTGATAATTTATACATATCACAGCCAGATAACGGAGAACAGGCGCTTGAAATCACAGAAACTATGGTACGTTCCGGTGCTGTGGACATTGTAATCGTTGACTCTGTAGCAGCGCTTGTACCGAAAGCAGAGATTGATGGAGATATGGGTGACAGCCATGTTGGCCTTCAGGCAAGACTGATGTCACAGGCTCTCCGTAAACTTACAGCAGTTATCAGCAAATCCAACTGCGTTGTTATCTTTATCAATCAGCTTCGTGAGAAAGTCGGTGTAATGTTTGGTAATCCGGAGACAACAACAGGTGGACGTGCCCTGAAATTCTATTCTTCCATTCGTCTGGATGTCCGCAGAGTTGAGACACTGAAGCAGGGTGGCGAGATGGTAGGTAACCATACCAGAATCAAAGTTGTGAAGAATAAAGTAGCTCCGCCATTTAAACAGGCAGAGTTTGATATCATGTTCGGAACTGGTATTTCCAAAGAGGGAGATATTCTTGATTTGGCAGCTGACTGCGGTATCGTAAATAAGAGTGGTGCATGGTATGCATACAATGGAGATAAAATCGGACAAGGTCGTGAGAATGCGAAGCTTTTCCTCAAAGAGCACACTGACATCTGTGATGAGATTGAGAAGAAAGTAAGAATCCAATATCATCTTTTGCCGGATGAAGAAGGCGATACACAAGAGACTGCGGCAACAGATTCCGTACAGGATGATTCTGAGGAATAATTATGGGAAATGCATTCGGAGATCTGAAAGAATTTCTTGAAAATGCGGAGAGGCTGAAGAGAAGGTCTGCAACGAAGCAACAGAAAAATTTAACAGAAGAACCCGAGGAATACAGAGACGCAAGGCGTAAAGCCATGCGTCTCTTAGAACATATGGACCGCACTGAACGGGGGCTGAGAGAGAAACTGCGCCAGACAGGATTTAGTCCGAGGGCAGTAGATTATGCGCTGGCATATGTAGAATCCTATGGATACATAGATGATGAACGATATGCCAGAACTTATATTGCATACAGAATGGATACAAAGAGCCGCCAGAAGATTATACAGGAACTTATCAGCAAGGGAATAGACAAGGAAACAGCAGAGTCTGCATGGGAAGAAGAGGCTGCGCTGAATATGCCTGATGAGAGGAAAATCCTGTATCGGACTGTGGAGAAGAAATACTCTCCCGATACCGAACTGGATGAAAAAGAAATGCGCCGATTGCAGGGGTATCTGCTAAGAAGGGGATTTAGCTATTCAGATATAAAAAGTGTGCTTGAAGATATGAATATCCGGACGACTGCCTGGTAACGAAATCGTTCGCTGCAAACGTGTTGAACAGCAAGCAAAATCGGAAAAATATTCAAACAATTACCTAGAAAAACTTGACATAAGTATGAAAAAAAGATAAACTTGTATTGTTGTATTTGTACAATGAAAACTAAATAAGGAGGTGCTCCTGTGACAACAACAATTATTGTTGCAATTGTCGCTGTGGTAGTCGCGCTACTTATTGCGGTTCCTGTTACTTGCAAAGTCGCTGTAAACAACAAAATCCAGAAGGATGCAGAAGTCGTTGGAACAGCCGAAGACAAAGCAAGAAGCATCATAGATGAAGCTCTGAAAACAGCCGAGACTAAAAAAAGAGAAGCTTTATTGGAAGTGAAGGAAGAATCTCTCCGTACAAAAAATGAACTGGAGAAAGAAACCAAGGAACGAAGAAACGAACTGCAGAAGTATGAAAACCGTGTATTAGCCAAAGAATCCGCGGTTGACAAGAAAGCAGATGCAGTGGAGAAGCGTGAAGCGGAATGCACAGCGAGAGCAGCTGAGGTGCAGAAAAAAGAAAAACGAGTAGAAGAACTTGAGCAAAAAGGAGTACAGGAACTGGAACGTGTTTCAGGTCTGACCTCCGAACAGGCAAAAGAAGAATTACTCAGATCCGTTGAAGATGATGTAAAAGTGGATGTAGCCAGACTTTACAGAGAACTGGAGAGCAGAGCAAAAGAAGAAGCTGGTAAGAAGGCCAAGGAATATGTAGTCAACGCCATTCAGAAATGTGCGGTTGATCATGTAGCTGAGACTACCATTTCAGTCGTTCAGCTTCCAAGCGATGAGATGAAGGGAAGAATTATCGGTCGTGAAGGGCGTAATATCCGTACCCTTGAGACACTTACAGGTGTAGATCTTATTATTGATGATACACCGGAAGCAGTTGTATTGTCTGCCTTTGATCCGATTCGTCGTGAGATTGCGCGGGTAGCTCTTGAGAAACTGATCGTAGATGGACGTATCCATCCGGCCAGAATCGAAGAGATGGTTGAGAAAGCTCAGAAAGAAGTAGAAGCGCAGATTCGTGAAGATGGTGAGAATGCAGCTATGGACGTTGGCGTTCATGGTATTCATCCGGAATTACTGAAACTTCTTGGACGTATGAAATTCCGTTCAAGCTACGGACAGAATGCTTTGAGACATTCTATCGAAGTAGCTCAGTTATCTGGTATGTTAGCTGGCGAAGTCGGTGTAGATGTCCGTATGGCTAAGAGAGCTGGTCTTCTTCATGATATTGGTAAATCAATTGACCATGAAGTTGAAGGATCTCATATTCAGATTGGTGTGGATCTCTGTAAGAAGTATAAGGAATCACAGATCGTCATTAATACGGTCGCATCCCATCATGGTGATGTAGAACCGGAATCTCTGATCGCATGTATCGTACAGGCAGCAGATGCTATTTCGGCTGCAAGACCTGGTGCAAGAAGAGAGACGCTGGAGACTTATACAAATCGTCTGAAACAGCTGGAAGATATTACGAATCAGTTTAAGGGCGTTGATAAATCTTTTGCTATTCAGGCAGGTAGAGAAATTCGTGTAATGGTAGTACCGGAGCATGTAAATGATGCAGATATGGTTCTCCTTGCACGAGATATTGCAAAACAGATTGAAGCAGAACTTGAATATCCTGGTCAGATCAAAATCAATGTAATCCGCGAAAGCAGAGCAATTGACTATGCTAAATAATATTATTGGACACGAGAGTGAACAGCAATAAATAGTTCTTTGCAGATATAAACTGTGTAGATTGTATTATTACAGTCTGCACAGTTTTTTTGTGCAGCAAGAAATTCCACAGGAATATTTTAAGAGAAAGATAAGTAAACTGGTACAGGGTGAGAGAACAATGTTGGGAACTTAGCGTCAACTTAAATGAATTATACCTGTATG
>NZ_QRIL01000054.1 GCF_003471165.1 Ruminococcus sp. AM22-13
CATAAATTTTGGATACTGAAAAACCGGTGGATTATTCATCGCTTACAGACATACTTCTGCAATTTCTTCAAAACCAAATACTAAATAGTCTTTACTTTCTCTTTTCTCTAAATGTACATTAATCACTTTGTTTTCCTGATTCATAAATATCCTTCCTATCATAAAATGCATTTTTACCACCCTCAAGAGTATGCATACTTTCTTGAGTCCAGTTCTTAACGTCTGTTTCATCATCTATATTTCTAAGCTCATCATAAAATGGATTACCAACATACGTCTTATACATCCCATTTTCATGCGTTCTTAGTATACTAATATATGGAAGTGTACCAACCGCAATATTAGCATTATGAGTTGCTATAATTACTGTTTTTCTTCTTTTTGCAAGATCAATTAACCTCGGAAGTATATTAGATGTTATATATGAATTTCCCATTCCTAATTCTGGTTCATCTAAAATATATACATCCTTTTCTGAATCCAATAGTTTCTGCATCAATAAAATTCCACGTTCTCCATTAGATGGTTTATAAATTTCTCCATTTTCTAATGCAGTTTCTTTAGATACTCCAATAAATGCTCCTATATCTTTAATTCCTTCATCATAAAATTCTTGAAAGCTTGATATTTCCTCTGATATATTCTCCTCTAAAATAGCTTTCTTTATTTCATTTATTACAGTTTTACAATTTTTTAGAATAGTTATTCCCAGTTTAAATTCATCTGTACGTGATTCTTTGGTTAACATTCGGTATCGCGTTTGAATATATATATCACCTTTTTCCTCAAGATTTCCCAAATATTCTTTTTCAACTTTATCCACGGCAGAAAAAGCACTACATATTTCTTCTACATTTTCAAACAGTTTAAACCTCTCCATGGCAAAATCATAAAATCCTGCACTACTAGGTTTAGATATTGTGTCAGAACATTTATCCGCTATTGCTTTTATCTTATCAATACTCCAGTTCGTAAGTTTAATACTTTTGTCACTGTTCCATTTTTGCATTTTTGCATCATTTATATTTTTACATAGTTTTTCTAATAGCGTCATTAAAATTTCACTATCTTGTTCACCCAAATATTTTTTTATATCAATTTTTTCAAATGTAGATTCTGTAAATTCCTTCAAATATTTATAATTTAAGTCAAGTTTTCGGTCACGTATTCCCTCCTCTATATGTACACACTCTGTTATTTTCATTCTTCCTTTATTTTTATTATTATCTTTTGTTTCCATCCAACTTATATATTTTTCAAAAGATGTTGGTAATTCTTCTTTCCAATTATAAATGTCTGTGAACTGTTGTCTCATACTATCCAATTGAAGCTTGTCAGGTGTTGCTATTACATCATTAACTTTTAACATTTTTGAAAAATCTGTATCTTTTTCATTGCCTTTGTAGCTTTCCATTGAAATTCCATTTTCAATATAATATTTTTTCAGAGATTCAAGAATTTCCGTTTTTCCCGTTCCTTTCTGTCCAAAAATAATATTAATATCTTCATAAAAAGGTAATTTAAAATTTACTTTTTTATATGGTGAAACAGAAATCTCTTTTTTCCGTTTTTGATTAAGCAATGTATCTATTATTTGTGTATCCTTTTTTGCTAACAAACAAAATTGCTCAAATGTTTGTACCGGTAGTCTTATATCTGCAAACTTGCTATTTTCATACTTGTCCCAGTCTTGCACATCACTTCCAATAATAACACTATAATCAAAATTTGAAAAAACTCCCAGACTTCGATAATCAGATGTTTCTTTAAATAATCGGCTAGAATCTGGTAATAACTCCCCTAATTCCTGAATATCCTCATCTGAAAGTTTTGGCTCTTTATGAAAATGTGGTATATAAATGCAATCACATATTCCTAGCATATCATATACTTTTTTCACGCCAATTTGAAATGTATTTACATCTTCATCCTTAATCAATTCTTGTACTTGAACATTAAACAACTCAACATTTTTAGGATTAGCAATTACTATCAAATGCCCTCTTTTATAATTTCCCTTTTGATCTACTTTTCCTATAATATCAAGTTCTATTCCTGGCCATATATCGCAATATCCTTCCGTAGCATTTTTTAATTCTTTATATTGCTCATAGTCAAATTGATTATGATTTGTTATTGCAACAATTTTAACTTCTGCTTCAATAATTTTCTGAAAAAATTTATCCTTGGTAACATTTCTTGTATAAGCATCTCCTGTTTTTACCTTCTTTGTATGACAATGTAAATCAATTCTCATTATTTTCTCCTATCTCAGATATAAATGTTTTTAATCTATTACCATACTCCATTCATCCAAAAATCCTCCATTTTTTAGCTTATAGATATTTTTCCGTGTTTCTTCAGACAATATAGCCCATTCCCATGGTCTTGCATATCCTCTAGCATTACCAAAAATATTTAATTTTCTCATGTAAGTTACAATATCTCTTACACTCGAATATCTCCATGCAATATTTTGAAGCAAATCAAAAACACATACACCTACAGGAGTAAAAAATTCTTCTTTATTATCCGATGCTACATACCCACTCATAACAAAATTTCCTTTTAACCCTTTAACGTTATCGTAGTTTGGTACAATCATTTTCTGAGATTTCCATACTCCTAAATCAGCAACACATATTATGTCTGGGATTTCTCTAGGGTGTGTAATATACTTTTTATTATATTCCCAGATAGCCTTTTCTATAATTTCTTTTGGATTTGAATTTTCTTTTTTCCCTTCATGCGAATGTGCTAATAATCCGTAATAAATTTTACTTTGTAAATCTTTTCTCGGAGTCCCATTCTCATTAAACGCTAGTTTCTCTATCTTCCTCGAATGTTCTACAAATTCCTCAATATGTTTGCGTCTTAATGTAGTTTTACATTCAAAAGCAGCTACAACTCCTCCAGATAAGTATTCTTTACAATTTAACATATTTTTAGGATAATCTGGAGATAAAACAATTACATCTACTTGTGGACTTGTTTCTACCGAAGCGCTTAAAATTCTTCCCTTTATAACTATTTAAAAATAAGGCGTAATCCATGATTCTAAAAGTTCTCTCCAGTTTTCTTCTTCCTGATTTCCTGCTGTTCCCGGATCTTCATTAACTCTTTTATAAATTCTTATATATTCATCAGAAATATTATTGTTCACTCTTTAAAAATCAAACAAATCATGTGTCCAAGTGCTTATATTTTGTTTCTTACCTTTCTCTCCAAAATCTATTTTAGGCATTTTTCATATTCATAAATCTATTTGGGCATTAATATTCTGTCTTTAACCAATTTGTAACGGATTTTATCACACAATATATATATACAGACATTATCTTAAACAACTTACCATTTTAATCATCATATAATAACTGTACTTTTCTCATTCATAAATAGCTATATCACGTAGTATCTAAGCATTTGCTTTCTTTATTACAATAAAGTTAATTACCTCTGGCAATACTATACACATTTTACAGAATACGCCTTTTTCAACTAATAGACACACATAGTCTTCTTTCACATCCATTTTCGTATTTTTATATAATTCGTGAAATATGGAATTCGTAGCATTGTGTTTATTCTTCATTTTTATATGTATCGTATGTCCTCCATTAATCAAATGGTTAGATTCTTAATACTTCAATACTTTTTACTTCTAATTTTATTAATATTTTCAACAGAATGTCTAGCAAGTTTCGAATCATCCATACATTTGTCTACTCCTAACATGAATACAGCTCCATCTTCATCATCAGATATATTACATGGCCATGCAAATGGACGTAAATGTTTAGTTTCTGGAAAATAACAACTACTACAATCAACAGGCACTTCAATTATTTCATTTATGTCTTTACTACATATACTAAATAAGTCAAATAATCCACATTTTTCCTTGTCAGTCGAAATTATATAAGCAACAGGAAATGCATTCATAATACTTATTACCCCTTTGGGGAATTCATATTTATTATAATTTGGATAAACACAAATATCTCTCATTATAGCTATAGTAGAATATGGATAAGTCCAATATAATAACGACATATTATAAGGTGGAAGTTCCTCTTCACAAAGAACATATTTTCTCAATTTATTTTCTGTTAAACATTCATTATCATAAAAATTTTTTGCTGCCAAAATATGTCCACAAATTGCCCTACATAATTTATTAACTTGAACAGATATTTTTATTACTGGTGGTAATATGATTGAAGACAGCATGATTCTTGCTACTTGATTAGTAAATTCTTCCAACGTCTTATCATAATTCGCTCCTAGTAATTTGTTATTACACTCTTCACATAATGATCGATATTTAATTCCATTCTGATAATTCTTTCCATAACTAGTTTCTCTTGGAATACCATCCATCCAAGAATTCGTCTTTATTGCATAATGATTATTACAGCATTTTGGAGGTACATGATCCCATGTTAATTGTCTTTGTTTCCCACATATATTGCAAAAATCATATTCTTTCCTTTTCTCTTTTCTATAATACATAGCATAACTCTCCTTCCTAATTTATATCAAAACATTCAATTCACAAAATATCCAAAACTTTTTAATTCATTGGTTTATTAGCTAATCCTTTATAATGATTAAATACTTAATTTTTAATCTTATAACTTTAACCCCATAAAATTAGTTAAATTATCACTTTGCAAGATCTTTTAGCACATCTGGAAACAAAGTCGTTCCCAAAAAGTTTTGATAATTAAAACTATCTAACATCTTAATTTTAAAGATTGGTAACCACCATTTTGAAAACATAATTCGACTTTTCCAATCATCTTCCCCTGTCTGTTCCTTATAGCCTCGACATATATATGCAACAACTGATCTATTTTTATTATTTCCTTGAATTATAAAATGACTTACAATAATCGGATTCGCATTAAAAAAACTAAACGCATCGATATACTTTGAAAATAAACTTAATCTATCCATTTCATTCATATTTTCCGTCATTATATAATAATGCCATATCTGGATCAAACTATCAGAATAATGTATATCCACAAATTTTCTCTTTTCTTCTAGTTCTTCTAAGAGTTCCGCTTTATTAGAAACCATTTTTAAAATCTTATTCAAAATTTTGTATATATGACAGGCTAAGGTTTCTTCTTCAAATACCAAGGATAAAAAATAGTAAAACCACGAATCAATTTCATTAAATAATATTTTTTCTTCATTCATTCTATTTAAAAAACGTGTTAATAGCGTTTTTATCTGTCCGATTCTTCCTGTCTCAAGTAAGTTGATTATATAACATTTAAAGTCAAAAAAATCCTCATATTTTAATTCTAAATTATCTACACTATTCAAATATTTAAATTTTTCAAATATCTCTACCTTTGATATCTTCATCCCTTGATTTTTTACTAACTTCCCTTTTTCTACTTTATTCCCATTAATTCTCAAACGATAGTTTGTCAATATTTTCTGCACACTAATAACCATACTATCCAATTCCTGCTGATCATCTGAATAAAACGTCATATCATCCACATAACGTACATATCCTATTTTTCTCTCACCAATTGTTTTTCTAATATCATAATCTACACACAACATTAATAATTCAGCTCCAATATGCGATGAAAAATTTCCAGCTGGAACTCCCTTCGTCTGATTATCATTAATTCTTTGATGAAATTTATCCATAAAATCATAATAATACTGCGGAACGTCTAAACTTTTATATGGTTCACGTTGTCCAATTCTCGCCAAATAATGTGTATATAAATTTGGAAAAAATGATTCTATATCCAACTTTATAAAATAAATTTTACTTTTCTGGTTCTTCTGAATCCTCATCTTACCTTCTTCCATTTTAATCCAACTTGCAGTTTTATTATTTCCATTAACAAAAACACCCTCATCAATTTCTTCTACATCGTATTCCAAATCAATACTAAAACTTTCTCCTACAACAAGATAAGAATTAGAACTACTAATATATTCTGAGTTTTCTTCATCCAAATACAGTTTTGCAAAAATATCGTCAAACACATATAATGAATTATAGATAAATGCACAATAATGAATTAAATTTACCATTTGCATTTCTCGCAAAGATTTATTTCTTTTAAATGTATAATATGTAATAGGTTCTACTCCTGGTTTTCGTAAATATGATGGAGAATCAATCCCCTTAAAGTCTATAATAAAACCATTATCATCTACTTTATAATAAGCATAGTCTCCTCGTCCTATTTTTTCCAAAACATTTCTCATATTGTGATAAATTCTCGTAATATCTATCAATTCTGGTAATTCAGAATACCACATTCCCTGTAACAAAGCTTCTACATTTGATTCAAAATTAGCATCATAGTATCCTATAGCCATTATTTTATATTCCTTTCATTATAAGTAGCTTTTATTATATAGCATATTTTTTTCAACAATTAAAATAATACTGTAATTAAATGACTAAAAACTTAATATTTTTATCAATGAATAATTTCAGATTATCCACGTTGCAAAAAGTTTTCCATATTACTTGATTATCCAATAGCAATGTGAATCCTTCCATATAATGTGAACCACTTTATCTCCTCCTCATATAATCAAGTGTTTTTTATTGAAAATTCAAGGTTTTTC
>NZ_QRIL01000055.1 GCF_003471165.1 Ruminococcus sp. AM22-13
GCAGATTCTGATGCATAAACCGGAGCACCGGATAAACCAAGTGCTGCTGAAATAACAACCGCTATGAACTCTTTTCTATTCATAAAAATTCCTCCATTCCGTGATATTTAACC
Source organism: Ruminococcus sp. AM22-13 (assembly GCF_003471165.1). Lineage (GTDB taxonomy): Bacteria > Bacillota > Clostridia > Lachnospirales > Lachnospiraceae > Blautia_A. Next base: position 114 of record NZ_QRIL01000055.1, read on the forward strand.
GTTAATGTTAATATATCACAAGATGGAGGAATTTTGGTAATTATGGCATTAAATGTATTTTGATGGACATGAATCTTATATTATACAAACGTTAGTGTATTAAAAATCTGAAATGAATCTTTCTCCGTTCCCTTTTCGCTGCCATCAGCAACTCTAAAATTACCACATATAATCATTTTTCCTGACTTTTTCTCAATATTCATAGACTCTGTTTCATATGATACAAAATTTTTACTTTTATTAACAATAATTGCAAAATCCGGCTTCAATGTACTACTCGTGTCTGATTCCATAACTGTTTTAACACTTTCATTTGATATATGGTATAGAACCACTTTTGCTTTATTACTCTTACTACATACTGGAAGAAACATTCCATATTTTTCATGATAGTAAATGTCCTGCAATACATCATCCGATGTGCGTCCAATTTCCACATAAAACTTTGTCGGCTTAACCAGCACTGTATCATCTTTAATCTCTATTTTATCAAAAAAGAGTTTTTCACTTTCAATGCCACTTTCATCCTCATGCCATTTATTCATTAAAATGAACTCATATCCATTTACTGATTTTCCAAAATATGCAATTCCGTACTGAGGCTCAGAAAGATGATATCTATTTTTTACTTTACCTGTTTTTGACAATACAACAATATCTGATTTCACATTATTTCCCATTGTATATCCACAAACATATAGATTCTTATCATCAGGATTATATGTCATTCCATTGCAATGATATACACTACTATCTGCAGATTTCCCAAGTTCAGCAACAACACCTGGAATTACACGCTCTGGTGTAGTTGTTTTTAATAACACAGCATAGGTATTAGTTCCATCGCATTTAAGACAATAGGCAATATCATTTTCGTCAATTGCCATTCCCTGCACATTTGGGCATGAAACATTATTTACCTTTTTATTTGTCAGTACTGCTCCTGTTTTCGTGGATCCGTTAAAAGAAAAATAGCCATTCCCTTCTTCACTCACATTCTCATTCCACTTTTTAAATGTAATACCCGGCAAATATGAAATACGGTCATGCTCCTTTTTATCAGATGTCTCAATCGCATTAGAAAGTACCCACATATTATTTTTATAAAGAATAATCCCCTCAAAATTAAACTGCTTATAATCAGTAGTATCTTGGTCTGCCTGGAATACTGCATATGGATAATAAATTTTATTATTTTCATAGTTTCCCGGTTTCACAAGAAGGATGCGGTTCTTGCACTGACTGTATTTCTGAGTATCATCCGAATAATGATTTGTCAGGATAAACAGCCCCTGATTGGAATCATAATGAATATCATTTGCTTTCTGGTATTCATCTGCTTCATTTGCAATAACAGTAAACTTAGTGCCTCTTCCATTCTGAACTTCATTAAGATTCCCTGTAATAAATTTCATGGTTTCCGGTGTTGCTCTGTTCAATTCTTCCATTAAGATAAATTCATCATTTTTGTAAATATCAATTCCAACATATGTAGTATTTAACTTAGTAAATTTCTGTCCACTGGTATCAAATTTCATTTCAAGTATTCCAGAATCACCGGTTTCATCTTTACAAGTGCAGTAAAGTCGGTCTGCCGTCGCAGCCATTCCAAATACAAAATAATTAATTTCTGAAATTTTTTCATTGTCCCCAATGGTATCTGACACAAATTGGCTTGATTTAAAAATCATACTTTTATAGACCATCTTTCCATTTTCATTTGCGTGTGCTTTCGCCAGATACACTGTATTACCTGAGAGCGCCATTGCTGATGCATTTGTATTTCTTGATAAACTTTTAACCTCTGCACCAAGTGTTATTCCACAGCTGATTCGTAATTCCTTTTCTGACATTGTACCTGCCATATTCATTTCCTCCTGAAATTTATATTTTTTCGAATTTGCAAATTCTACTTGATAAAGAGTTCTTAATTTCAGCTTTGAAAACCTCAAAGAATAAATTTGCCCTTGACAATTTTATACTTGAATTTTTACTACTGCTTATGCTTATCAAAAAGATTCTCTTTGATTTCTGATAAATCACTTTGTACCTGATGTAAAATCTCTAATTTCTCTGTCAGTTTCTCTATTACAGACTGATAATTTTTTTCCCGCTCTTCCTGTTTCTCATCTCGTTTTTCATTTGATTTCACAATATAAACCAAAAGAAATACCGCCAGCACTGCCCAGATTCCATGCGAAACTGCCACATTCATAACCGTTGTTTCCATAGTTCACCTCCCTCCTCTTAATCTTCTTTTATTACGCATTTTTTTCTATATTCCATCCACTAAAAGTCTTTTCTGGTCTTATTATTACCGTTCCAATTTAAGGCACAGTTTTATTCTCTACAATTATTCTACCAATCTCTTTTTACCATATATTTTTTCTCCTCTTATCATTAATTTGAATTTGCAAACTCACTTAATAAAGAGTTTTTTCTCTTCCATTTGTAAACTCACAATTTTTTTCTTTTTTAGTTTCTGATCAGCAGTTTTCTTACTACTTCCCCTAAAAAGGAGGTAGATACCTATGAAAACACTGACAGAACTTATCCAAAATTATCAAAATGGTATCCCAGATTCAGACAGTGAAATTCTCAAACGTATGGAACCGCTTGTGAAAGGATATGCATCCCGGATTCACTGCATGGAACGCGAAGATTCCACACAGGAATTGTATCTTACTCTGTTAAAGACATTGCCATATTTAAGTTCTTCATCCTCAGAAGGTGAATGTATCAGATACATGCAGACCTCTGTCGAAAACAGATATCGTTCCCTTTGCCGCAGTTGTCTTTCCGAACCTGAAAAAGATGATTTTGATTCCTGTTCTGTTTCATTACAGGCTCCCGACAGTTTTGATGACACCTATTATGATGTAACCGCATATATCAACTCTTACCCTTCGGACAGTGTCCAGAGAAAAATACTGTCCATGTACTTTTATCAGGATAAAAGCGATGCCCAGATTGCCCGGAAACTGAAGCTGTCCCGCCAGTACGTCAATCGGATGAAGAAGAAACTAATTCTCAGATATATTTCCGAAAACAAATAAAAGCAACACCTGCTGACCATAAATTTACAGTCTGCAGGTGTTCCCTTAGTTTTCATATAATTCCATTAATGCCATTCCCGTACCGGAAATGCCATTCATAAAAGCCAGATTCAGATATTCTGTCCCAGATATTTTTGCCGGGTGATCCAGTTGAAATAAAAGGCAGTCACATAACGCCTCATATTGCTCCTTCATTTTTTTATTACCATATTTTCGAAGATACTTCTTCATAATAAGTAAATTCCCGGACATCCCATGACACAGACAGATTCTTCCATCCTGTTCTCCATAAAACAAAGCGTCTGCAGCATTTAACCTGTCTTTTTTAATCTGCAGATCCTCAGGAAACAGTTTTTCCAGTTTCATTCGTGAAAGCAGGATTCCCGGCGCCCCATGGCACCATGCATTCATGAAGCTTTCCCCTGAACTCTCTCGTAAATCCTTCCAGTTTCCGGCTTTCTCTGAGTACAAAGAATCCTCATATCTCAGCAAAAGCTGTATTTTATCAGCATATTCCGCTTTATGATCACATTCATACAACGCTGCATAAGCCATCATAAATCCACTGTTGCCATGAGACATTCCAGCCAGCGGTCTGTCTGTTTCTTTCAATACCCATCCATATCCATTTTCGGCTTTCTGCCCTTTCTTCCACAGATTTTTTTCCATATCTGCCGCTATTTCATAATATTTCACATTTCCGGTTTCTTTATATAACATTACTGCCATTACAATAGCTCCGGCATTTCCGCTCAGATAATCCAGTTGTGAATCTTCTTTCCATACCCTCTCAATAATGCTGAAATGCTTTTCCGCATAAATCATCCACACTCTTTTTCCTGTAAGTTTAAACAGATAAAGATAGGTATATACCACCGAGCTTTCTCCATTTATAATACCTGTCAGAAGATTTTTATCATAAATCTGTTTTTTGTGTATTTCATCTGTATAAGCTTTCAATCTCAAAACAGCAAGATGATAAATTTCTTCTGCACTTGCATTCTTTTCTTCAAAATCATGAAGATATTTTGCAAGAAACAAGACTATCCCGGATATTCCATCATATAAATATATTCCACCTGATCTGAGATTCCAGTGACCATTATCCCAGAATTGCAGTCCTGTCCAGCCAACACTCTGTTCCCGGATAATTGCTCTGCTGCAGATCCGATGAACTATATTTCTGATCTGACTGTATATTTTGCGCTCTTTATCTGTGTCATATCCCTTTATCCTGGTCGGAAACATCTTTTTCTTTCCATCAGATGCCTTCAGCATTTCCATCGACAACCTGATATAATCACACTGACATTCCATATCAGAGTAACTCATCTGCTTCATATGCATTCGCCATGACTCATAAGGAGTACAGGGCAGATATTCTTTATGTTTTCCGCCATTTCCATCATAAACAGATCTGCTGTTCGCATTAATCTCAAAGCAGGGTATATCCATTTCCAGAAGGCTCTCAATTTCATAATCATGAATTTCTTTCCTAAAAGAAGATTCCCCCTCTTTGTGAATCACATTCAAAAGAGCTTTCCTGTGTTCTCTTGACTTCATATAATCCGGATGAAACGAAGCCATAAGATACATTGCATACTGTTGGGTATGCCGCAGTACAACTCTGGAACGTCCGTCAAAAAAGCCGGACAACATCACCTCCACTTTCTTATCTGCCATTGCCACCATGTACGCTCTGCAAAATCCTCTGATAATGCATTCCGTATAATCTGCCGCATTGATAACCTGATCATTTAGTCTTACAATGCATTCCTTTATCTGCATTTCCACAGGTTCATATTCTATGTGAATATCAGATGTTTTATCATCCTTTACCACAGGAAGTTTAAACGGCGTTTTTATCTTTTCCTCTGTTCCCATTGCACTTATAAGAACTCTGCTGTTTCCTCTGCCCCATGTGAGAACAGGGAGCATTCCTGTATGTATAACCGAATTTGCCAATTTTATTTCTGTACTTTTGTTTATTTTTTCTTCTACACTACTTCCGTCTTTTTCTGATTGTTGTTTTAAATATCCCGGATATGTTTCCATATCGATAATCACAGGATATTCTCCATGTGCGATAATATTTTCACCATGAAGATCTGTGGCTCCAAGGGCATATCCCAAAAACAGATGTATGCCCATTCTGAAATAATAATGCTCCACCTCACTTTCGTTTTTACAGGGAATATTCTCAATTTTTTCTTCCCATCCATAGGAATCATGAGATAAATATTGTACCGTCCTGCAGGAAATTCCTGTTTTTCTGCATAAATAGTTATAAAGTTCCTGATATTTTATATTTTTATCAAGACTATGTGGCTTATAGTACAGAATTGTTCCATTATCCAATTCTACCTTCGCCACACTTCGTCCTCCTCTGTGTGTATCGCCTTTCGACATGTAAATTCCCACAGTCCCGGAAAACTTCCTTCCATCACAGAATATTTTTTGTATCTGTTCTTTTTCTGCATAAAGAGATTTCCTGATTTCACATTCTGCTCTCTGGGTAGAGTTATTTTTTAATTCAAGCAGACGTTTTAACTCGGGATATTCCTGCAGTAAAGATTTTACATATGTTGCATTGTTAAGATATGTTTTTTCATAATAATCATATTGTTCTTCAGAAGTATTTCCTTTTAGATTGCCTTTCGCCTTTTGTTCATGAATACTCAATATAAAAATCCGTTCTGATATCGCATTATTATAATGATCAAAGTCCAGCATACCTTTTCTATTTCCTTTAACAGCATATTGTAAACAAAGATCCGTTATGTAAAGTATATGCTTCCACTTCTACTCCATTTTCTTCATAAAACAGTTCTATTTCCTTAAGTTCTTCCTCAATACATCCAATAAATTCTTCTGTCATTTTATTTATCTCTCCTTTAATTTTTACTTAAAATAATAGTTACCTGAAAAAAATTAGAATCATATTTAAATGTGATATTTCCATCATATCTTTTTACAAGTCGTTTTACACTTTCAATTCCCCAACCATGGCCTTCCGCTTCTAATTTATCTGTTACAAATTTTCCGCGTTTTACATCAGGAATTCTCGTACTTGTATTCCACATTTTCATCATCAATACATCATTTATATTTTTTATTTTTACACCAGTTTACAACTTTATAAATGATAGATTTGTTGATGAATCAG
>NZ_QRIL01000056.1 GCF_003471165.1 Ruminococcus sp. AM22-13
ATATCTACACCTCACTCCCTCTCGCCTTGACCGCTAATCTTATCAATACATTTTTGCACCTTTTTCTTCGTACCGACAAACTGCAATTTATCTTAGAAATTACAGCGATGTTATTTTGATAAACTTTCAAGAATTGAAATATCATGCTTATCTTTATCTCTTAATTCATAACCTGAATGGAAAACTTTTTGGCCTTTTAAAGATATACAAGGAATTGTTTTGCCTTCAAAAAAAACACTACCAAAGTAATCTTTTTCAAACTCATACCATCCACCCTCTAAATCAGCTTGTTTTGAAGTTCCGTCCTCATTTAAAACGAACGGGTGAATGTCTAAGTAACCAAGTTCATCACTATATAACTCTATTCTAACCGGTTTCCAGTCTGTATCAATTTTATAGCCCAGATTCAAAAGCACATTTAACAATTTTTCCGTATGTTGAGCATCAAAATTTATATCTATATCTCTATGAATTCTTGTTTGTTTACCAGCTAAAATATCTACACCCCATCCGCCATCCAACCAGTATGTAATTCCAGTATTTTCGAATAATTCTATTACTTTCATTAAATCTTCTTTTGTTGTTATTTCTTTTCTACCCATACAAAGTCTCCTTTACAACTTCTATATAATTGTTTAGTTAAGTCAATATCAATATCTAATTGCCAAGGCTCAAAATCAAAAATCATGGTCATCACACTCCTTTTTAAAATTCTAATTTATCGATTTCTTTTTACTTACTAATCATACCATACAACAGCATAAGAAACACTAAAATATTGCAGACCATACCGCCCCAAAACAGGTACAACTTCAAGCCCTCATATCTAAAAAAACTGTTCTTACTTTCCTCAAGCTCCCGGATCTTCTGCTTCATCACGCTCGTAAGTGTATCAGACTGCTTCTCAAGAAGCTTTGTAGCCCTCTGTATAGCCTCTATATTCGCCTGTAACGCCTTTCTAACCTCTTGGACGGTGTTTTCCTTAACCTCATCTTTCAGGCTCCCAATCTCGCCCGATATAGCGTCTTGAAGCAATTCGTTGCTGTTCTTCAGCAGCTCTACGCTCTGCTTCAGCTCGCTGATGAGCTTCCTGTTCTGCTCTGCGTCTCTCTGCCTGTTCTGCTCTGCCCTCACTTGTTCTTGATTTGACTGCTTCATCAATTCCTCGCAGTTCTCGCTCGACATCGCCAACGCTTCTTTGAGCAGACTGTTTTCCAGCTCTGTCCGGCTCTGTCGGTTTAACTCTTGAAGCTGCTCTCTTGGACTGCTCTGCTTCTGCTGTTCGTGCATTTCTCTCAAACTCATGCTCCATACTCTCCTTTCCAAAATCCATATTGTAGTATTTTTCCAGCTTGTTATCCCTGATTTTACAAGCCTTTTCTCCTGCCTGTTCCCTGGCTAAGTCGGTATATGTGATGTACTTGTGGCTGTCCTGCCAGTCCACCCCGTACCCTCTTTCATTCATCAGCCGGATAAAGGTTTCCCGGCTGGTCGCTGTTTCCTTACAATCCAGCACCGCAAGGGCAATATCCTGCACATAGCTTTTGACCTTTCCCTGCTCTGCCTGTTTCAAAAGCTGGTAGGTGTCTTTGCTCCATGCCACCGTTTCTTCCCGGACTTCTCCAGCAAATGTCTTTCCTTTCTCCGGCACATGCAAGCCCTGTTCCCAGCTCTGCTCGTTGCACCGTTCCTTTAAGTCTTTAAGGTCGTGCTTACTCCATTGGAGCTTATGACCGTTCTCATAATTTACGGAATTGACAATAAAGTGCGTGTGTATATGCCCCTTGTCTATATGCGTGGCTATCAGAACTTCATGCCCTTTCCATGCCTTTGTATGCTCTGCCAGCTCGACAGCGTTCTTGTGAGCCTGCTCCGGGGTTATTTCCTCGTCCTCATGGTAGGATTGCACATAATGCTTATAGGTTCTTCCGTCCGTCTTGCCCCACAGCTCCTTTGTGGCTTGCATTTCCTCCTTGACCGTCTCCGGCTCACAATGCAGACCGCTGACAAGCTTCTCCTCTGTCTTTTCTTTTTTCGTCACATAATCTATTGCGTGCCCTATGCCCGCCTTTGAAGATACCGCCTTAATGACTGCCATACTTTGTTCAGCTCCTCTCCATGCTTCCGCACTTCCGCTTCACTCGGCAACATTCCCCCCTCATTACACCTCTTTGCTATTTGGTTGAGGTTGTTCCCTATCCGTTTCAGTTCCGGGATAAGTTCTTTGATACCGTCCGTATTCACGATCTGCTTCTCCAGCACACAGGAAAGGATATACTCCTGCTGGTTCTTTCCACTCTCTGAAATCTTCTCCTGCAACTGCTGGTATTCTTCTTCACTTACTCGGAATGATAACTGCTTTGGTCTTGTCTTGTTCATGCCCTTACCACTCCATATCCATGACATCAAGTAAGTCAAAGAAACGCTCCAGCGTCTTATTTTCCTTTTCTGCCGGGTTCTGTTTTACATATTTATCAATTACTTTCATCAGCTCCTGCACCTCGTATCTGTACTCAAACTGAATTTTATCCATTTCTTTTTTCATGCCTTTGACCTCTCTTTCTTCGGTGCTACCACCGTCAAATTATGAGCCTTTCGGCTCTCTAAAAAGGGGGATTGAAGGGGGGCTTGCCACCCTCACAAGTTCTAAAGTGGTAACACTTTAGGGAACTTGCAATATATCCGCTACACATATTATAGCATGATAGACACCCTATATCAAGCGGATATATTCGTGCGTATATTCTGCCAAGAATATAGTGGAGCTTACTTCCTCTTGGGCGACTTTGGAAGTGTAGGTGGAAGAAAGTCAAGGGCTTGTTTTTTATCTGCAGTATGAGCTTCGGCTTGCCGATCAGCGAGTACAGCAGATAAAAAATGGTCGCAGACCACCCTTTACTTTCTTCCGCCGGAACGGACAATGAAGCACAGGGGGAAGTAACGGAACGGACGGACAGCCGTTTTCCCCTCCGGCATTATAGCCAACAAAAAAGAGTATCAAGGGTAAACGCTGCGGTCTATGACCGCCCTTGACACTCTTTTCCTTATGGCTTTGATAATAAACAAGGGGAAATGGCTTCTTGTGGCATTTCTGCCACTATGGTATAATGAGCGACGCTACCACCCCTATACAGGTACAGAAAGGGGGTGTGCCACCATGAGTATATTTTCGTCTTTCTTACTCTCTGTCTTGGCAAGTGTAGTCGCCTACTACATCTGCAAATGGCTGGACGGAGATAAATAGGCGGTAGCCAGCCTAAGGAATAAGCCACCTTGCCACAACGGAATAGAAAAGCCCCGGAGTTGCGACCTCCGGGGCTTTTTGCGTGCCACAATGAGCACTTTCGTCTTTCTTGCCTACTGGCATTATAGCATATGCCTTTCGGCATTTCAAGTATGCCCTACTTCCACCACTTGTAAACGGTGGGCTTGCTCAATCCTGTCTCTCGAATGCAGTCCGCTTTCTTTCCTGCTGGGTGGCTCTCCTGCCATTCTCTGACTGTCTGCTCCGCTGTTCCACTCCCTTTTGGTCTACCCTCTTTTACTTCTTCTCCTAACTGCTTTTTTAAAGCTTTCATAGTATTCATAACCTTTACATGGTCTTTTTGCTTTCTGTAATTCCGCTTATTTGCTGGTATCGTAACCTTTGTGTTGTCCTCTATCCATTCCCGGCTTGCTATCGTTGACAGCCTTTTTCTGTCCCCTTTCAATGCCCGAAGAGCGTCTTTCACATCTGCCCGGCTGAAATGGTTGTCCTCGTCCTCGGTAAGGCTCTCTAAATGGTCCAGGAACGCATAGGCGTCTCTCCGTATCTTCTGCTCGGATATGCCACACTTCAAGCCATAAGAGCACAACGCCATAATAGAAAAGTAACGCCCTCCGGCTTTCACTTCCTCGGTTATTTTCCGTTTCCACCACTCATATAAAGCTTCGTTACATACCCACGTACCGCCCTGCTTCTTACTTTTCTGCTTCGGCTCTCCCTGCACGATCCGCTTCTCATACCATTCCGGGTACAGCTCCTTTGCTTCTTCCAGCGTAACGGTACTTTTTCTTCTCGGCTTCTCGTACAACGGAGCAAGGTCTACCTTACAGCTCGGTATGCTGGCTTTTATGTCCTCCAGCGTGTAACGGTTCTCTGACAGCTTATAGGCTTTTACTGGGAAATCTGCACCCAGCTTCGACTGACTCCCCACACACCGGAAACCTTGATAAATTCCGGTTATATCCGGGCTGTCCGGACGGATAGAGCTGGTATCATTCCATAGCCGCCGGATAAAGGCTTCTTTCAGCTCCGCAAGCACTTCTTCCCGGTTTCGATACAACTGAACCGGCTCCTGCAAGAAATAGTAAAGATGTACCCCCTTGCCGGAGCTGACAAGATAAGTCGGACGAAGCTGCACACCATTCCCAAACTGCTTCAACAGGTTCTTTAACTGCTGTTTGCCTACATAATCCACGTCCACCACCACCGCAAACAGCTCATGAGCGTTCTCTTTCGTGTGTGACTTTCCGTAAAAACTAATAGGCGGTATCAGCCCAAACCTATCTCCTATGACCTTATCCAGCATTTTCAGACTATCATCAATTACCCACTGCCGGGTTCTTCCTTTGCCAGACGGTCTAATCTGTGTCGCTATAATATTACCTTTTCCGTCCTCCGGCTCTTGCTGGAGACTGCCAGCCGGAAACAACTCCCGATAGAAATCATGAGGACTTACTTCCGGGTATCCCCTCTCCAACATAAGGGCTTCTTTCTCCCGATAAGCAGACTTCCACTCATACCCTCTTTTATCTCTCCTTTTGGTGTATTTTGCCATAGTCTTTTGCACCTCACTCCCTCTCGCCTTGACCGCTAATCTTATCAATGAGTTTTTTTTACCTTTTTCCGTCAAGTATAAGGGAGTGCCTTTTGAGTGTCAATATCTACACCTCACTCCCTCTCGCCTTGACCGCTAATCTTATCAAT
>NZ_QRIL01000057.1 GCF_003471165.1 Ruminococcus sp. AM22-13
CAGGTATAATTCATTTAAGTTGACGCTAAGTTCCCAACATTGGGGTCTGACCCCAAAACAAAATGATTATAAGAAACGAGCAGGGTTATTTCAAAGATCAGCAGATTTAGAGTAGTTCTTTTTTTCTGAGAGAAAATTAAAAATCGTTTTTGGTTCTTCTGGAGAGTGATTATAGCGTTTGGGAAACATCCGGAGAAACCATTACCTCAGGGTGTCGGTAAAGTTCTTTATCAAAGAGGGCTTTGAGATGCCCTTTCTTTTTTTATCCAAATCTTTCCTCTTGTTTACATATATAAACCTAAGAAAAAACTTGACGTTTAAATATTACAAGTGTAATATTTAAGAAAATACGAAAAAAGGAGAAATAAAACTATATGAGAAAAACGAAAAGAAAAAAACACACGAAGACTATCACAAAAATAGTTTTATTTAGCGGTATATTGATTGGTGGTGGAATCGGTATTGTAACAATAATGAATCGTAATGTTCCTGAAAAAAGACTAATGGAATATATGAAATATATTGAAAAAGGGGAATATGAGCAAATGTATGCCATGCTGGATCAGAAAAAAAGCAGCATGAACAGTAAGGAAGAATTTATAGAACGAAATTCTAAAATATATGAAGGCATTGAGATGTCTGATCTGTCCATAACCGATATTACAGCAAAAAGAAAAGAAAACGGAAATGCGGCAGTTTCCTATACAACAAATATGCAGACTGCTGCAGGAAATGTAGAATTTACCAACAATGCGGTATTTTCACATAACTGGACAGGATATCATTTAATCTGGCAGGATCAGTTGATTTTTCCAGAGTTATCTGCAACGGATAAAGTTCAGGTAACGTCAGAAGAGGCAAAAAGAGGAAATATTTTAGACAGAAATGGTCGCCAGCTGGCTGGAGAGGGAACTGCATCTTCGGTAGGAATTGTTCCGGGCAGAATGGAGAACAGGGAAGATACAATAAAAAAACTGGCAGAGTATCTTGGAATTGGAGCAGACGAAATTGAGGATAAGTTAAAAGCCGATTGGGTAAAAGCAGATTCTTTTGTACCAGTAGCAACAATTCCTAAAATACAAGAGGTCGATCTTCTGACAGTGAATCCGGATGAAACTGTTCTGGAAGAAAAAGAAAAGCAGGACACATTATTGAAGATTCCAGGTATTATGTTATCTGATGTAAAAGTACGAACTTATTATCTAAAAGAAGCTGCCTCTCATCTGGTAGGGTATGTACAGGCGGTTACAGCCGAGGATTTGCAGGAACATAAAGGGGAAGGGTATCGTACAAACAGTGTGATTGGAAAGACGGGACTGGAAACGCTTTATGAAAAAGAACTAAAAGGGACAGATGGGTGTGAGATCTGTATTGTAGATGCAAATGGAAATAAAAAAAGTGTCATTGCATATGAGCCTAAAAAAGATGGAGAAGATATCCATACTACGATTGATGGCGATCTTCAAAGTACTCTTTATGAACAATTTAAAGAAGACAGAGGATGTTCTGTAGCCTTGAATCCTTATACAGGGGAAGTACTGGCGTTGGTAAGTACGCCATCTTATGATAATAATGATTTTGTACGTGGAATGGACAACAGCCAGTGGAGTGCATTAAATGAAAATGAAGACAGGCCTTTATACAACCGCTTTCGCCAGACATGGTGTCCAGGCTCAACTTTTAAACCTGTAATTGCTGCAATTGGATTAAAAGTGGGGGCATTTACTGCAAATGACGATTTTGGAAATGAGGGTCTGGCATGGCAGAAAGATTTCTCGTGGGGAGATTATACAGTGACTACACTTCATGATTATGCACCTGTGATCTTGAAAAATGCGCTTATTTATTCAGATAATATTTATTTTGCAAAAGCAGCATTAAAAATCGGTGCGGATCAACTGATGCAATCTCTAAATCAAATAGGATTTAATCAGGAACTTCCATTTGATATTAAAATGTCAGAGTCTCAGTATTCTAATACGGACAAGATAGAAACAGAAATCCAGCTTGCTGACAGTGGGTATGGACAGGGACAGATTCTGGTAAATCCTTTGCATCTTGCAAGCATTTATACGGCTTTTCTAAATGATGGAAATATGATAAAGCCATATCTTCACGCGGATGGAAGCACTTCCAGTGAAATCTGGATAAAAGATGCTTTTTCACCACAGATTGTTTTGGAGGTTATGGAGGGGCTAGAGGGTGTAGTGAATAACCCGGAAGGAACTGGTTATGGAGCATGCCGGGAAGACATTAGATTAGCAGGAAAAACCGGAACAGCGGAACTGAAAGCTACAAAAGAAGATACATCTGGAACAGAAATTGGCTGGTTTACAGTTTTTACTACAGATAGAGATACAGAGAATCCTATTTTGCTCATCAGTATGGTAGAGAATGTGAAAGATATTGGAGGAAGCGGTTATGTGGTGGAAAAGGATAAGGCGATACTGGATGAATATCTCGGTAATGAATAATTTTTACCTTTAAATATTACAAATGTAAGAGGAAAATGATATGAAAAAAATTTGGAAAATATTTTGGGGAGTTATTTTTCTTGCTGTCTGTAGTGGATGTGGCATAAAGAAAGAGCAGAAAAAGACAATTGAAGATACGAAAGAAAAAATTTACAGAGAGTGTGAAATGCTGGCAGAAGACTATCAGAGCATATATGAGAATGCTGCGAAAGAAAATGCACTATATGAGCTGAGTACAATACAAAAAAGTATGGATTATTTTGGAAAATATGGATATGCAGTAATTGATTCCTACAATCAGCTGGATATGGTTCAAAGTATTAAAGTAGATGATTTTTTGAAAAAAGCAGAAAAAGAGAAGAATGGAAAAACTACTATATTTCAAGTTATAGCAGGAGATCATTTTATTCGGTATGATCTGAAAACCAAACAGGGGAAAATAGACGTTGAAGTAAGCTCTTTTAAATGGAAAGAGGATACTTGGCAGGAAACATATTATCATGAGTTTAGAGCTAATTCATGGAAATATACAGAAAACGGGTATTTCTTTATGGAAGAATATCATCCGGCTGGATATGATGGACCGTCTGGATATCGGGCCTTTCGGGTAGTGCCGTTAAATAAAAAATGCAGGGAGCTGAATCGAAAATATATACTTCCTTTTGGATATACACTTAATAAATTGTTTACTTCTAATTGGAGTGAAAAAAATTATGATGGAATAAATTTTTATGATGTTTTTGACCGTTTACTTTCAATGGAAGAAAAAACTGATGAATTTAAGGAAGGAAAGACTTATGAAATCCCAAAAGAATCATTTGAAGCGATATTTCAAAAATATTTTAATATAAGCGCAGAGATACTGCAGACAGGAACGGTATTTCACACGGAAACACAGACATATCGGTATCGAACCAGAGGAATCGTATATGATTTTGCTCCCACACCATATATTCCATATCCGGAAGTTGTTTCCTACATAGAAAATCAAGATGGAACAATAACACTGGAAGTAAATGCGGTATGGCCACAAAAAGAATTAGATCAGGCGTTTTGTCATAGCGTAACCATTCGGCTGTTAGATAAAGATAGATTTCAATATGTATCCAATTATGTATCAAGGTCAGAAATAGAGGTTACCTGGTATACGGAAAGATTATCAGACGAAAAGTGGGAGGAATGTTATGGAGATAATTGATATGAGTACAAAAAGAAAACTGAAAAAGATGGTGAGTGTTTTATTTATTTTGGGATGCTTTTTCATAGGAAATACAAAATGTAAAGGGGCTGATTTAGAATATATTTCACAGGAAACTGCGAATTATGCTGTACAAGAAAGAGGATATGATTTGCCAGTAGATGAAGTCGTGAAAGAAGAAGCTATTGAAGATTGTAAGAATGTTATGAATCAGATGAAAGCCATTTATCAAAAGGCGGATAAAGGAACTTCATCGAATGTAGTAGTTTCTGAGACAGTAATGGAAGAAATGCAGGAAGTATTAAAGGAAAAAAATGTCCCTGTTATTACATCAGCGCCGTATTCAAATATGGCTAATTATTCTAAGATGGAAGAATTTCTTTTCAGGGCAGAACAGGATCTGACAGGAGATATCGTCTTATATAGGATTAACAGGGATGGTGGGATAGAAAGACTCAAATTCAATTATGATGGGACAGATATGTATTTGCTGGCTGTGAAAGCTGTTTGGGGTATGAACGACAATCCATCTATTGTATATGTTTCGTATACAAGGATAGAAGAATGGAAATATACAGAAAAAGGCTGGTTTGGTTATACGCTATGCGTTCCAAAGTATCCGGAAGTATCAGAAGCGGTTGATGGCAGTTCTATGATAAGAATTAAACCTTTAAGTGATGAATGCCGGGAAGTTTCGAAGAAGTGTGTGTATTTGCTTGGATATCAGGGGAATAATCTTTTATGTTCTGATTGGGATAGATCTGATATGGAAGGGTTAGATTATAATGGTTTATATGAATATTTATATCGAATGAAATACGGGGAGAGATATGAGTTTTCAGGTAACTCAAGTGGAATTCCGGCAGAAGAGTTTGAAAATCTGATAATGGAGTTTTTGCCGATAACAGCGGAGCAAATTAAAAAATGGGCAGTATTTGATTCGGAACATCAAACTTATGACTGGGAACGATTAGGCTGTTTAAATTATAGCCCTCCTCATATAATCAAGTGTTTTTTATTGAAAATTCAAGGTTTTTC
>NZ_QRIL01000058.1:0-218 GCF_003471165.1 Ruminococcus sp. AM22-13
TTTATACCAGAAAAAATTTACTTTCTAATATTCCCGCGATATAAAAAGCAGAAAAATCTTATCTCTCTTTGGATAAAGCTTTCCTGCTTTTCATAGATTCATTTTTATTCTGGTTTACAATCTCTGTTTTTTCTACTCTTTATTTAGTGTAACTGGTAAACATCAATTCAAAATAAATTCATTTAAAGGAGGACAAACAAATGTCAGCAAACGCAAAA
>NZ_QRIL01000058.1:228-4117 GCF_003471165.1 Ruminococcus sp. AM22-13
AGATATACCATTTCCAAAGTATTTGGTCCGGCTATCTTAGATGCCACGGTAACTACCAACAATTCCAACGCACATAATATGGCAGGAATGGCTATCAACGGAACTACTGCATATTGTGTCAAAAGGGGCCAGACAGGTTCTGCAATCTATGTTATTAAAAATATCGCAGATGTAACAACCAGAAAAAAGGTCAGCCGAACTGTTATAATTCCTTATGCAGTTTATGGCATGACATACTGCAAAAATTATCTTTTCATGACCTGTTACAAAAATAAGGTTATAAAAATGCCTGTTTCTTCTGTTTCTTCCGGAACGATCACAGAAGAATTCACAGTTAGTGTTGACGGAAATGGATATATTCCTCAGTCTATTTCCTATTACGGTACTGAAAATAACGAAGATCTCTTTCTTATCGGTGTTGGAAAAATGAACAAAGATAACTCTTTCTTCTACATGATCGGTACTCTGGAGAATAGCAAATTTATCGAAAAGAAACGTTTCTATGTAAAGGGCAGTGCCGGTTATGAACAGGCACAAGGAACCTTTTACCATTCTAAATATGGCTTATTCATTGCAACGAATAAATTAACAAATGGTTCTGCTACCAATTACAATATGATTCTCTGTGCCAGAATTCCAGATAAAATCAGTTCTGTAGATAATGGAAATATCTATATTCCTGAATCCGAATTCCGTTTTAACGGGAACAGCAGATATGCTTCATTGGCTGTCAGATCTCTGTGCATCAGCGATAGTGGCATTTTATATATATCTACTAATGCAGTCGCTGCCACAGCAGGTTCCGAATATGATAATGATGTTATTTTCCGCGCAACTAATCCGGTCTTCCCTAAAAACGGATTGATGGAATTTACTCTTTCATCTAAAGAAAGCCTGATTGTTCCAAATCCAGATGTCACAATCAATGGTTCCACCTACACCTGTGCAAATCTTGGTGCTTTTGCCCTGAATGGTACTACCGGATATTGTCTGCTTTCACATACAACTGATGATGATATGAAAGATAAAGCCAGTGTTTTATTGTCAAGCCCGGATATATCATCCAAAAACTTCACAAGAGTATCTGGAAGTCCTGTCTTGAGAACTATGGGACATGGTAATGGAATGACCTATGCTAATGGATTTCTTTATGTTGCCGCATATGACAGAGATGTTAACAGAAAAGAAATCGCACAGTTAGACCCTGCGACAGGTAATATTGTTGAAACATATCAGTGCGATCACACAATTGGAGGCATTTCCTATTATGGTTATGACTCTCAGCGTGGCAAAGATTTATTTATCGTAGTAAATTACGATGATGCCGACACTAAACCTTATGCACAGACCCCTGAATTTTTTATTGGTTACCTGGAATCCAAGAAATTTGTAAGCATTAAAAATTTCTATGCACAGAATCCATCTTTTAACGCCAAATACAAGAATTATCTTCAGGATATTTTTTATTCTCCATTACATGGCTTATTCTATGTGCCCCTTCTTACCGGTACAACCAGAATCTATCGACTTCTTCCTGAACAGATTGAACAGGCATCCGATGAACCGCTTGTTCCGGTTGCCGTTTACAATAAAGATGATGCTATCTATGAGATTGAATCTCTTGCAATCAGCGATTCAGGAACTTTATACATTGCACAGAACTGTAATTCTAAACTTACTAAGGATGATGCCGTAACCCAGATTGGTGCTTTATCATTCATTAGCAAATAGGTCACTTATATGTAGCAATCAGCCGCCATATGCTCCCAAACATATAGCGGCTGATTTTACTGGTATTTTTTATTAATATACAATACTTTTGGAGTAATCATTGCTCCTGCTATACAGCTTTTTATTCTGATAATCCATCCTGTAACTTTTAATCCAATAAATATAAGTGGCTCCTTCTTTCAGATTTGAATCTGTAAAACTTGTCACATCCCCACCTTTGATTGTTTTTACGCAAACACCTTTCTTTCCATTTACAGAACGCCATACCTGATATCCTACTGCATAATCTGACTTTTTCCATTTAACTGTTAACTTCTTCCCTGCTTTCTTTGTCAGAGACGTAATCTTTGGCTGTACCGGACAGAAAGTTGTTTTTACAGTATTTGATGGCTGGCTGTATATGACTGTTCCATTTTCATCTATAAAATATGCTCTGATCCTGAAAGTAATATTTTTTCCATAATACATGGAATACCAGCCTGCATCAATATTTTTTGTATTAATGTCGTTGCTTTTGATTGTAGAACAATGAATATATTCTCCCCGTAAGTTCTTTCTCTCTATTTCATATCCATCTACAAAATACAATTGTGACGCTTCCCATTTCAGTGTAACTTCATCCTTCTTTCTTTCAGCAACCTGGAGTGTCAGTTTTGTATCATTTATACCATCGTCAATATATTGAACCGGTATCTGATGTGATTTTGCAAACTTTTCCGCATAAGAACCCTTTGGTGTATAAATTGTCAGCAGTGGACAGTTTTTAAAAGCATTTTCCTCAATTACTGTAGTCGTCTCAGGAATAATTATTTTTTTCAGATTCGTACACTCTGCAAAAGCCTGGGTCTCAATAAAATAATTTTGTCTTCCCAGCCATACTTCTTCCAGTTTATCACTGCCATAAAAAGCTTTTCGCCCAATTCCATCTGTAATATTGCTGATCCGTACTTTACTGACTGAATTATCAAAATCTGCTACTCTCTCTCCTTCATATCCTGATGATCCTTCCCATTTTTTGTAATACCAGTAATCTAACCCCTGATCATATGTGTGGTGTAGTTCGTCTTCTCCATTTTCATTAAAAAAAGGATATCCCTCTTCTCTGTATGGCAGAATACCAAGATGAGTTACAATTACCTTACTGTCGCTGTCAAAAGCATCATCCGCAATAACCAGTTTATTCGTATTAATAGCTACAAAATCAAACAATTTCGGGCAATTGCTGAAAGCATAACTTTCCACATTAACCCCACCACTAAATGAAATTCTCCTGAGACTGGAACAGCTTTCAAAAGCAAAAGTTTTTATTGTAACATTATAAGCCCGTACCTGAACGCTTTCTATCTGGTCACATCCTGCGAAAGCCTTTTCACCAATTTCCTTAACTTCTTTTCCTTCATATTTATGTGGAATATATATTTCTTTTTTATTTACACCCTTTACCAGACGATAACCGTCAAGTTCAGCATCATACTCATACTCCAGACCTTCAGTACCTGTCTCCTCTTCACTTCCACTTTCCGTATCCGAACTCTGCGCCTCTGCCACTTCATTCTCCGTGTCATCCGTAAATGCAGAAGCCACATCTTCTTCTGTAAATTCATCGGTTTCCTCTGCTGACGTAACCCCGGATTCATCACTTTCCTGATTCTCCTGTGCATTACTATCTTCTTCCAGAGCAGTATCTCCCGTCAGAATTTTTTCCGGTTCTGCCGCTTCCTGCACACTTTCCAGATTTCCATCTGAAAAATCCGCGGCATATACTGGTGTCCCTGCCGCTGTCATGGTAAGTGCCAGAAGCATTGCAAGCATTTTCTTATTCTTCATATACTTTTCCTCCATTTCTGTACAATTTCTTACTGTTATAGAAATATAAGAATATTACATCTTATTTTTTTAATATACCATATTTATTTCCATTTTCTGTAAATACTGTTTTAAAAAGCTCTTAATGTCCCTGAATTTTTCCACATATGCGTATATTACAAAAAGCCCTGTCCGGTATTCTGATGCCGCAGTTTTTTCAGCCGCAGCACCAGATTATCACCATCCAGAGCTTTTTCCTGTTTTATTGCTATTCCACACTCGTGAATTATATCCTCACATGACTAAAGTCACGTGCTTCCAGACGCTTTAGGCGTCAGACTAAATATCGGCG
>NZ_QRIL01000059.1 GCF_003471165.1 Ruminococcus sp. AM22-13
GTAAGCGATGAATAATCATCCGGTCACGACTTCCAGGGAACTTTAAATATTCAGGTTCCCACGTTCTTCAGGTCTTACTTTTTCGATATCTATGATCCCTGTACATCTTTCTTTTATAAAGTCACTCCATGGCAGCAGCTGTTTTATGCCTGCGGGCTCATTTTTATAGTCCGGAATATACAGCAGCAAGGTGTAGAGATAATGATAGATGTTCAGGTTATTGGCTTTCGCTGTTTCTATGAGACTCAATACAATGGCACTTGCCGTTGCTCCATCAGCAGTATCATGAAACAGAAAGTTTTTACGCCCCGTCACATAGGTTTTTGCCCGACGTTCCGCTGCATTATTAGAGATCTCGCATCTTCCATCCAGTAGATAATTCATAAGGGTCTCTTTATGATTAAAGGCATAGTTTACCGCTTTTTCAAGCTTACTCCCGCCAGCAGGCTCCAGGGTTTCCAACCATGTCCAGAATTCATTCCAGATGGCAGGTTCTGTTTCCTGGCGTTTCTGTTTTCGTTCTTCCTGTGGAAGTTCTTTGTAGAGACGTTCCATATAGAAAAGACGGTTACAGAATGCAACTCCTTTTTCGGCAGGGAGCAGGGAACTGTCTTCTGCAGTTCCCTGCGGAGGTTCTGCAAGTTCCTGTTCAGAATTAATGTCCAGAAGTTTCAGCTTTTTCTGACGTGCTTTTGGGACTGCTTCAAAGAACTTACGCCTGCAGTGGGCAAGACAGCAGACCAGGACAACATCTTCGATCCTGCCGTATGCACTATACCCATCACACTGGAGCATCCCAGTGAAACCATGGAGAAATTCTATCGGATAATCCCCGCTCCGTCCGGGTCTGTAATCATACAGGATGATCGGTGGTTTTCCATCAGTCCCGCTCAGGTAGATCCACATATAGGATTTTGAAGTGGCAGTTTTTCCCTCTTCATGAAGCACCTGACAGGGTACCTCGTCTGCATGGAGGATCTCTCTTGCCAGCAGTTCCTGATGCATTACTTCATAGACTGGAGAGAGATATTCCAATGAACAGTAATTGTACCAGTGCGCTGCAGTTTCTCTTGGGACAGGCACCCCTTTTTCCATCCAGTCTTTTGACTGACGGTAAAAGGGAAGGTGCAGAAAGCTTTTCTGGTACATGACCATTGCCACCATATCCGGCGATGCGGGACTATGGGCAAGAAGCGGTGTCGGTGTTTTTGCCTCTACGATCGTTGTTTCATCCTCCTGCCGACATACAGGACACATAAGGGTTTCCTGCATGTAATGGACCCTTACCACTTTTGCCGGAGTGATACGCAGTTCTTCCCGGACAAACTTATACCCCAGGTGTTCCATCGGGGAACCACAGTCCGGACAGATCCTTTCTTCCGAGGGAACATCGCAGGAGATCTCTTTTATGGGAAGGGCCTCATACAGATCTGCACGAACAGACTTTTTTCTTCTGGTCCGTGTATGTTCTTTTACAACGGTCACCGTTTCTTCCTCCTGGATTCCTTCCTCCTGATCAGGACGCCTGGTCTTTTCGCTGGATGTTCCAAAGATCTTCCTTTTCAGTTCATCTATCGTCTCGTTCAGGTTCGCAATAGTGCTGCGGAGCTCTTTTATGGTAGCTCTGAGATCCACAATGGTCTGTTCCTGTTCTTTATTCGTGCTTAATAAAAGCTGGATCATATCTTCTGTATCATGAGGCATGGCATTTCCGTCCTTTGTTTTCTTATCCCTATTATAAAAGAAGTACGAGGATATGGCAAACAGACGGGACAGATGGTACTGTCAATCTGACGGTACCTCAGTTGTGGATATCTTTCCTAAAAAAATGAAAGATATGTCTGTATGCTCATTCTTTTAGGAAAGATATCCACCTGCTGTTTTAAAACAGATGTTTTTTTGAGTCTCATCCACATCGCATTCGAAAGGAAAAAAGAAAGCAGTGGATAAGTGTCTGGCGGCTGCCTGCTGTCACGGATATAGAAAATTTAAAATTCTCTGTTTTGCACAAAGGATCAGAAATCTTTTTTTCTGCCTGTGCCTTTGATTGCTTTGGGCTGATCGATGGAAAGACCTTCCATAAGCCACCGGAATTCCTGACGCGTCAAAAGACGGGCTTCCGAAGCATTCCGCGGCCACTGGAACCTGCCGTTTCCGTCAAGCCTTTTCTGGAGCAGCACAAAACCATCCTTATCAAAATGGAGTGCCTTAAGTTTCCGGCTATCCCTTCCGCAGAAAAGATAAACTGCATTTGCATACGGATCGAGTTCATATGTATCGCGTATGATAGCCATAAGCCCGTCGAAACTTTTTCGCATATCTGTACGTCCGGTGATAACGAAGATCTTAGACACACCGGACAGATCACCTAACATAAATCCTGCAGCGCTGATAACGTATGAAATATGGTCTCACGGTCTGCTGCGTTGGTGATCTCAATCTGGAAACTGTGATAAGTGATCTTTATAACAGAGTCTGGAATGGTATCCGTTTTGAGCTGCACTGAGGATGGGCAGACTGCCGGTTCCTCAAAAGAAAGCGGTACAACTTCCTGTTTTCCTGAGAAAGAAGAATGGACTGGTTCCGGTATCTCACAGGCTTTTTGTCGAAGTCTTCGTATCTGGTAATAAAAGTTGCTTGTATGGATATGATGTTCCTGACACCAGCATTTATCAGAAAGACCACTGGACCGGCATTCCTGGATCAGATCCAACCATTCTTTATCTGTACGTCTTGGATTTCTTTTAGGCATAAAAATTCAACTCCTGTTTTTTATTTGGAGTGAGATTAGCACAGGTACCAGAAGAACTGAAGTGAAATGGTCCTAAGTGCAAAAAACTGGAAAAGTTATAGAGATACCACTCCTTAGAGGGATTATCTCATAAATTTTGGATACTGAAAAACCGGTGGATTATTCATCGCTTAC
>NZ_QRIL01000006.1:0-406 GCF_003471165.1 Ruminococcus sp. AM22-13
CAGCTCTCCTGAGATAAGAAGGCATCTTCGGAAAACGGATGTCAAAACCAAAACGTACCTGGTTCTTTTTCGTTGTATGAACCAAATGCTCTGCCGCGTTAAAACGTTTCTTTGCTTCCGGGATCATTTTCAGTTCTGCCCACACCTGTTCATAGATTTCCGTCAGATAGCTGACCGCCTGACGATAGATTTCCAGTGTCTGGCGGATTGGGATATTCTGTTTTCGTATTTCCACACCATAACTGGATACCGTCTGCATTTTCTTCTCCTCTGAACTGTTTTTTTATTTTGTGCTATGAACAAATTGTACCATAGATATCTTATTCTGTAAACATACGTTCTTTTTTTAACAAAAAAATTGCGCGTCTAACTCATCACTGAAGTAACGAGAATGCGACGCGCGGTC
>NZ_QRIL01000006.1:416-172272 GCF_003471165.1 Ruminococcus sp. AM22-13
ATATAAAAAACCCCGGATTATATATCCGGGGTAATAAGCACGTATGGTAAATATCGCGTGTTCTTCTCTCATCCAGACTATACTGTCGGTCCTGAAATTCCACCAGATCAGCCGCCTAAGCGGGTCGCGGACTATAACCGCCGGTAGGGAATCTCAGCTGATGCTGATCACCACAACCCCGAAGAATTTTCTTTTATCTGCGTCTGGTTATACTACATACAGACATTTATTTCAATATCATTTGTGACTTTTTTCTGAGTTTTATTTCTTTTTAACCAATATTATTAACCTTACAGCCCGCTAATACAACAACAAGAGTGTCCCCTCCATCGGTATTCTCAAATGAACTGGTTCCAAGTGGCAGACCGGTTACTTCTACTGTATCATCCTCAAAAACGTCATCCAATTCTCCATTATAATAAACAGAATACTGCTGTTCTTCTCCATCTATCAGATTTAGCCATGTCAGATAATGTCCTTCTTCCATTTCCTGTTCCTGAACCTGTATTACGTATGCTTCTGAAATTCTCATCAGCTTATCACCGTATCTGGATGGATTTTTGTTGATATGGCGAAAATCCAGTTCTGCATCTGTCATTTCATCCGGTATTGCCAATTCTGGCGAAGCAGGGAAAAAATCATCATGTTCTTCCAGAAAAGTTTCTGCCTTCTCTGTTAATGTATACTCTGTAGTGCATTGATCCTGTAAATATGTATACAGATCCAATGCTGTATAGCTTGCTCCCGTATTCTCGGAGGCATATACGTTCAAACTATCCAGAGGTATTACTCCATTTAAAATAACCGCTGATAATACCGCTATTGCAATCCTTTTCATAATTGTTTTTGCTACCATAGTTATCCCCCTTTTCTTTTGTAACATTTACTGTTAATTATATCTTCGCTCTTTCTTTAATATCCTCTACAAATGCTGTAGCTATTTTCTTTCTTCTTGCATATACAATTGCTTTGTTTCCGCTTCTCAAACATATTGTTATTTTACGGTTTGAGCCTGCCCATATAAACAGAAAAACAAATACAATCATTCCAGGATTGGAAAAACAGGAAATCACTGCCAGACAAATGAAAAATATATAATATCCCGGTATTTTGTAGTTCATAAGTATTGCCGTAATATCTTCATAATAAATCACAGGAATCATATTCTTCTTTACCGGCCTTATATCTATAGTCAGCTTTTCGTGATCAGCAAAAATTGTGCTGTAAATCCTTCCCGTCAGCCACGATAAATAAATTCCTCTTGAAGAACTCATGGTATACTTCATATTCTGCTTTGTCACAGCATTTTCTTTTTCCTGTGTAGCCTGTGCTTGAGCTTCCAGTGCTTCCATATTACTTTCCCCCTCTTATTTCAGTTTTTGCCGATCAATGTCTGCAACAGTGCAATGGGTATCGTCACAAATCCTGCAATCATACAGATAATAAAACGTGTCATGTAGAAATATGTTGCATTGGAATAAACATACACTTTCTTAGATCACCATATCTTATTAGTCGCCCAGTATGCTGCCGCTATGTAAGCGATCATAAGTATTGCTGCCATAATTTTCACCTCGCTTATGTACAATCTTCAGTAATTCATTTAGAGGATTGTTATAATTCACTCATCCTTTATTACACTCATTATACCCTTATCTCATCAGCTTTTCATTCACTGGCAGTATATGTTTTACGCCAAAGCAACAATAATTTTCTCACTTATGAACAAACGTTATTTTTGTTCCTTACAGTAACGTATCCAACTATCGAATATAAAATTTACAATCTTCTTTGATAATTGACGAACTCCTGAGAATATGCTTTAATGGATTTAGCATAAATACTTCAGGAGAACAAACATAGTTCTCAACTACACTTCTACACCAATGATACATGTATCATATCTCACAAAAAGAAATGGGGGAACACAAATGGGACTTATAGCTATCAGTAGTCTGATGCTCTTGGGCGGTATGTATCTGATGATTGCATTTGCATGGTGGCTTCTGCAGATCATTGCCAACTGGAGAATCTTTACCAAAGCAGGAGAGGCCGGATGGAAAAGTATTATTCCAATATATGGCGATTATATTTCTTATAAAATCGCATGGCAGCCCGCATATTTCTGGCTGACTCTCATCCTGGGAATCATATCTTCTTATCTGCAGGGAACTCTGGAAACAGGCGAAAGCTTAACTGTCTACATGCTTGTCATACTGGTAAAAATCATACTTGTCGTCATCAGCATTATGTACAGCATTAAGCTTGCAAGAGCCTTCGGCAGAGGCACAGGATTCGCCATTGGCCTTATCTTCTTACCGCCAATCTTCATGCTGATCCTTGGCTTCGGCGATGACAGATATTATGGGGCAGATAAATAAAAATACGCATAATAAAAAAGGGGCTGTGAAATAACAGTCATCTACGCAAAAAGAGGACTTTTCGTTCATTTTAAAAGAAAAGTCCTTTTTAAAATTTCATATTCAAATCTTAAGACACATTCTTATAATTCCTAAAATCAGCAAATGTACTGGATAAAAAAGATAATTAAACCACTTATTCTGTTTTCCACGTTCTCCATTATAAGTAAGTGTCAGGCCAAATCCAAGCAAAGCCCATGGTTCTTTGAACATGGAAAGATAGGAAAATGGAATCGCAAGTGCCTGTCGGTCATGAAAAATATAATAGAAATATCCAATCAGCACCGCATGGTGTTCATAATCTAATCCCAGATTCATTGCAGCAAAGCACAATACTGTCACAATGAGAAATGATACGAAATACCATAAAGCTTTCGGCAATGCTGCCATCTTTTCCTTGAGTACATCAATCAGCCAGATCATGGCAAGCACCAAGGCTAACGTAAACATAATATTGTTCCAGTTGGCTTCAAAAAATGTAGCTGTTGTACACATATCAAAAGGAATTTCTGATATTACTCCAAATACAAGAAGTGTAATTAAATACTTCCATTTATTTTTTGTGTGGAAATAGCCTTCCACGAGAAGGAAGATGAATATTGGAAATGCGATTCTTCCTAAAATATCAAAAAAGTCACTCAACCGATTCAATGCTCCTCCATCCAAATTCGGATAGATTAACGCTTTGTTTGTGTGATCGATAAGCATAGATAGAAAAGCAATGTATTTAAGCTGCGCCCCTGAAAATATTTTTATTCTTTCTTTTATATTGTTCATAAAAAATAGTCCTTTTTTTAATTTCTTCAATTACATTCACTTATTGGGTCATCTTTACCCACCCCACTGGATATGGCGAAAAGGAACCGTTGAATAGTAGGAAGCTAAGATTGTGATAACTCTATATTACTATAGTTGTTTTGAAAAAACTATATAAAAGAAGAGTTTATGAAGCATAAAGCTTTAAAGAAAATCGAAGGAGGAAAGTCCACTCAAAGAGTGAATATACAAAAACAAAAGATTAAGGTGCAGAAACTTCATCTGGAATTGTTGGAGAAATTGCAGTAGCATACAGCGAAAACAGAGGATGAAATGAAGAGCTGGATGCAATTGAAGAAAAATATGATATCCTAAGTGTAGCAGAAAGATATAATCATGGAGGTATATACACATGTACATTGCAGTCAAAAAAGATACGACACAATAGTTTACAACCGCTGCGGTAAAAGTGGCTTGAAGCTGCCTGTTGTTTCACTTGGACTCTGGCACAATTTTGGTGATACAAGAGTCTACGAAAATATGAAGCAGATGTGCTTTACCGCTTTTGACAATGGAATCACTCATTTTGACCTTGCCAATAATTATGGGCCTGCTTATGGCAGTGCAGAACGCAATTTCGGCAAGCTTTTCAGGGAAGAACTTCATCCATACCGAGATGAAATGCTCATCAGCACAAAGGCCGGATTTGATATGTGGGAAGGACCTTATGGCAATTGGGGAAGCCGCAAGTACCTTATTGCAAGCCTGGACCAGAGTCTTAAGCGACTTGGACTTGATTATGTCGATATCTTCTATCATCACAGAATGGATCCTGAGACACCACTTGAGGAGACTATGGGTGCTCTTGACTCTATCGTTCGAAGTGGAAAAGCCCTTTATGTAGGTCTTTCAAATTATGATGGTCCCACACTTAAAAAGGCTACAGAAATCCTAACCTATTTGAAATGTCCTTTCGTAATCAACCAGAACCGTTATTCTATTTTTGACAGAACAATTGAGAATAACGGGCTTAAGGACACTGCCTATGAGCTTGGAAAAGGTATCATAGCTTTCTCTCCTCTCGCACAGGAACTTCTTACGAAGCGCTACCTCATGGTATCCCTGCTGATAGCAGAATTGCCACTGACGGACGATTTCTTAATGAGACTGCACTTACATCAGAAAAGCTTTCCCAGATTCAGGCACTTAACGAAATTGCTATGGAAAGAGGACAGACGCTTGCCGAGATGGCTCTTAGCTGTATTCTAAAAGATGATAAAGTAACAAGTGTCCTGATTGGAGCTTCAAAACCTGAGCAGATTCTTGATAATATCAAGATAATCGGACATACTGATTTTTCAGATGAAGAACTTAAGAAGATTGATGATATCGTTAATTCTTAATCAATGAAAGGGGCTGTGAAAAAAGAATAGTCCTGAAAAAAGAAAGACCAAGAGTTTATAATGAACTCAAGGTCTTTCTTTCTGTTATAATTAACTTGTGAAAAAAATTAATAACATAATTTATTCTAACCCAAAACAGGCAGTTTTGCCAATGCTAATTCAAGATTATCTGGACATCTGTGATCCAGTGCTGACTTTTGACAGATTTATGGGAGAAATCGAACTGGAGAAATATCTGAAAAATATTCCGCAACATTATACAGGAAGATTTAGATATGCCCCGGTCAGTATGCTGAAGACAGTTTTGTTTGGATTTATGGCGAATGGCTATATATCGTTACGTGAGCTGGAGGATCAGTGTAAAGTCAATCTCCGCTTTATGTATCTTATGGACCATCAAACCCCTTCTTATCGTACCTTCGGCTACTTCATTAATGAGGTGCTTGCTGATTCCATTGAAGAAATATTTCTAGACATAAACAAAAAAATCTTCGAGACAGAACATGTGGATCTCCAACATCTATACATCGATGGTTCCAAGTTTGAAGCAAATGCAAATAAATATTCCTGGGTGTGGAAAAAAGCCACAGAAAAATCCAGATACCGGCTCTTTGATAAGATTACTGAACTCTTTAAGGAAATCAATGAAGAGCTGTCATGTACAGGGATAAAGCTTTGTATCAATAGTGAGTATGCACCAGAGTATTTAAAAGAAGCTGCCGAGCAGTATGCTGAAGCCTGGCAGATTGATGAAACGATATTTGTTCATGGTAGAGGACATCGTAAAACTACGCAGCAGCGTCATTATGAAAAACTCAGGGAGTATACAACCAAGTTGGAAGAATATGTAGAAAAAATAAAGATCTGCGGAGAAGAGCGCAACAGCTACTCAAAAACAGACCATTCGGCCACTTTTATGCGAATCAAGAAAGACTACATGGGAAATGACCAGTTGCTTCCAGCCTATAATGTACAGGTCGGTGCTGCAGATGAGTACATTGCTGTTGTCGATGTAAATCAGTATCGCTCAGATATGGATTGTTTTATTCCATTGATGAACAAGTTTTATACGACATATGGCTTTTATCCGAAATACCCAGTGGCAGATGCCGGATATGGTTCTTACAATAATTACATCTTCTGTGAGCAGCATGGAATGAAAAAATATATGAAGTTCCCTATGTTCAAGAAAGAGACTACTGACAAGAAGTATCATGAAGATCCATTTCGTGCAGTAAATTTTCCAATCGGGAAAGACGGGATTATGCGTTGCCCAAACGGGAAAAGATTTTACCTTCAGTATCAAAAAAACGTAAAGGGAAAACAAGTATGGGCGTCAGGAAGAAGTGTATCAGTGTGAAGATTGCTCCAGCTGTCCATACGCAGAACAATGTAAAAAGACAGATAAAAACCGTACTGTTCGGATCAACCGCGAACTTACAGCGATGCATCAGGAAGTGATAGAAAATCTCGAAAGTATCCAGGGAGCACTTCTGAGGATGAACAGATCCATCCAGGCAGAAGGTACTTTTGGTATCATGAAAAACGATCGGTGGTACAAAAGAATTGTCCGAAGAGGAATAAAATCTGTACTGCTCGAAGTATTTCTTGTTTCTATCGGACACAATCTTTATAAATATCACAACAAGCAGAAAAAAGGTGCAACTGCCGCATAGGATTTCATAATAGCATTCTTATGGGGTAAGGGGAACTATACCCTTTTTTATGTAATATAACTACTATTACATCCATAAGCAAAAGGACGCATGAAAAAACTCTCGTTTTTTCACACGCCCTTTTTTATTATCATACAGGCTATAGCCTTATTATAAAGTTCTGTTATCAAAATACTCTTTTACCGTTTCACAGCAGAAATCAGCCACCTCATACCTGTTACTCACATCTCCGTCAAAAATCGGTTCAAGTCCGCCTGCTGCCGCCTCGAAGAACAGTTTTGCACCAACTTCAGGAGTATATCCTGTACATGGTTTGATCATGTTGTTTAACAGTGGTCTGTTCTCTGCTCCAAGATATTTACGGATTCCTTCGATACCGAATTTCGGTCCTTGGTTTGAAGTTCATGGTATGAGAATTTTCTTCCTCTCCCGTCACGTATCTCTGAGAAAGGCCTGTGATATGTCAACCAAAGAACATATCAAAGATTATGTAAAACACAGTCTTGAGGTACTCAAAAAATTAGGTGTCAAAGACGGAACCATGGCAATTGCAGGTCTGAATCCTCACTGCGGCGAACATGGTATTCTCGGAACCGAAGAACAGACAGAAGTAATCCCTGCTGTGCAAGAACTTCAGGCAGAGGGTTATCCTGTAGCAGAACCGATCGAAGCTGGTTCTGTTTTCCACCAGGCTTTACAGGGACGCTATAACAGTGTATTATCATTGTACCGTAAACAGATATATTTGTCTGTGAATATGTCCGGCTAT
The DNA here is from genome assembly GCF_003471165.1 of Ruminococcus sp. AM22-13. GTDB lineage: Bacteria > Bacillota > Clostridia > Lachnospirales > Lachnospiraceae > Blautia_A. The sequence continues at coordinate 7,441 of NZ_QRIL01000006.1, forward strand.
ATTTTCACAAAATCATAAAAATAGAATTAGCAATATATATATTTCTTAGTAGCATTATCACTTCATTTTTAATATGCAGCAATGTATGGGCTGTAATTCACTATCCGTTTATATTACAATTCAAGGGTTTCCAGGTCATCCGGGATAAAAAGATTTCCTTTATAACATGGTTTTCCTTCCTCTGTATATAGTTCTTTTCGTCTGGAGATGTTTTTATCTTCTGTATGATACAAAATCAGATTGTCAACATTCAGTTCCTGTGCGAGCTGACAGGCATCCTTTACTGTGGAATGATGTTTCTCATAAGGTTTAAATTTATCTGCCTGTGAAAAGAGACAAAATGCCTCATGGAGAAGCCAGGTACTGTTCACTGCATATTTATGTTCACATTCATTATATGGCTCATCTCCACAACAGGTCAGTTTCTTTCCGTCTGCATATTCCATGCAAAATCCAAACTGTTTTGCTTTTGTAGAAAGAATATCAAAGAATGTTACCTTGTGTCCCAGAATCATTCTTTCTTCTCCATCTTTTACTTCTTTCAGATGTACTTTCTCACCAATGTATTTGGTTTCTTTTGCAGTCAGAAGCATTTGGGACATCTGCTTCAGAAGGCTGATCACTTCGTCATGTCCGTAGATTACTACTTCGCCATCAAACTGTCCTCTTGCCATTCCCTGGCAATACATACGGAGCATCCAGATAATTCCCAGCAGATGGTCGATATGTTTATGCGTAACAAAAATCGTACTGATATCCTTCCAGCTGATTCCGGCATCTTCCAACTGTTTCAAAATGGTGCTTCCACCGCCGCCATCTATCATAAAATATTCTTTACCCTCGTTTAATGTAAAACAGGTATTATAACATTTCGTTACTTTTGCATTTCCGGTTCCCAGTATTGTAAGCTTCATCTTATATAGTACCTCCTGGCTATTCATCTGAATTCTGTTTCCCATGTAGTATAACATTTTTCTTCTTTAATATATAGTAATTTTTATATCTCTGTCAAAATCAAATTACATTACTGTTCACTTCGTTCTCAGTAACGCAGCCACCGCTACGCCTCTCTCCTCCGCCTTGAAATAAAAAAAATTTATCCTGCAAGATTGCTTCAAGAATCAACTTGTCGGCACACTAGTCACGATTTTCATAACATGACATAAAATATAGAGTAAACAGATTTATAATAATGAAAGGAAATATTTATGGAGAATTATCACATGGGACGTTCATGCGGCCGACCGTATAACAGAACCTGTGGCATGAACAGACCTCAGCCTATAGACAGAAAAATGAATGATCAGGGATGTTCCTGTAAAAATAGAGAAAATGAAACCAGAGAGAACTGTAATTGTATAATGCCTGGAAGTAGTGGAAAAAGTCATGAAATGTTTTCTCATTTGCAGCATCTGGAACCTGCAATGGCCTATGTACCATGTCAGGAATTTATAGAAAATTATCCTTTAAAATATGCATTGAACGTGGGAACTGTTTTTCCACAGCTATGTAAGCCATTTTGCGGAAAGAGGGGTGCTCGCAGATGAGGCAGAATTGTTCAAAGCGACAGATGTTAGAACGAATTGATCAGGTCAGCTTTGCAGTAAATGATATGCACTTATATCTCGATACACATCCCTGTGATGAGAAAGCGCTTGTTTATTGCAGAGAACTTGTGCAGGAACGAAAAAAACTCTTAAAAGAATATGCTGAAATGTTTGGTCCTCTTACTATTGACAGTACAGACCAAAGTGAAGAAACCATCTGGAAATGGATGGAACAGCCATTCCCATGGGAAAAGGAAGGAGCGTGCAGATAGTTTATGTGGAATTATGAAAAAAGACTTCAATATCCTGTAAATATTACACAGCCGAACGCAAAAATCGCACAGTATATCATGAGCCAGTATGGTGGCCCGGATGGTGAGATTGGCGCTTCCATGAGATATCTTTCCCAACGATTCACCATGCCAAACCGCATGGCAACAGCCGTCCTAAACGACATCGGCACTGAGGAACTTTCTCATTTAGAAATGGTATCCACCATCGTGCACCAGCTTACTCGAGATCTCTCTATGGAAGAAATTGAGAAATCTGGATTCGGTCCGTATTATATCGATCATACTGTAGGAGTCTGGCCACAGGCAGCAGGCGGAGTGCCATTTAATGCCTGTGAATTCCAGAGTAAAGGAGATCCTATTACCGATTTATTTGAAAATCTTGCAGCAGAACAGAAAGCCCGCTCTACTTATGATAATATTCTTCGGGTAGTACGGGATATGCCGGAGATTGCTGATCCGATTAAATTCCTACGTGCGCGCGAGGTGGTACATTTCCAGAGATTTGGTGAAGCACTTCGTTCTATTCAGGAAGAATTGGATGCAAAGAACTTCTACGCATTTAATCCAAGTTTTGATAACCCATGCACTGCATCCTGCGACGGATGCAAATGATTGCATAAAAATTGTCATATGTCAATAAATACCGTTTAATAAATCACAAAAATTTCATATTTACAAATACCCCTAACAGTGCTATAGTATCTTTGCTTTAGCAACAACAAAAGAACAAAAATATGATATAAACGGGGCTGTTTCACATATAAATGTTTATGTGACAGCCCCCTTATTGGAGGAATTATGCAAATAATTATTGTTGGGTGCGGTAAGGTTGGGCGTACCCTGGCTGAACAGCTTCAGGAAGAAGAATCTGATATTACCCTGATAGACATTTCTTCTAACGTAATCAACTCTCTTCAGGATGATATTGATGCCATGGGAATCGTCGGAAATGGTGCCAGCATTAATACTCTGATGGAAGCAGGAATTGAGAATGCCGATATTCTGATCGCAGTAACCGGCTCTGATGAGATGAATCTGCTGTGCTGTCTGATTGCGCAGAAAACAGGTCACTGCCACACAATTGCCCGCGTCCGTAATCCTATTTATGCTAAGGAAATCAGTTTTATTAAGAAACGTCTGGGTGTCACTATGATCATCAACCCGGAACTCGCAGCTGCTCAGGAGATTTCCCGTCTTCTGCGTTTCCCATCTGCGATCAAGATCGACACCTTTGCCAGAGGTCGTGTGGAAATGCTGAAATTCAAGGTTCTTCCGGAATTCGACCTGGATGGCATGGCCATTTCACGGATTACCGAAACTCTGAGATGTGATGTTCTGTTCTGTGCAGTAGAGAGCCACGACCACGTTTCTATTCCGGGTGGTAATTATGTTATCCATGATGGAGATATGGTCTCTATTCTGGCATCACCGGTAAATGCCGCAGCTTTTTTCAAAAAAATAGGACTTAAGACCAATCAGGTAAAGAACGCGATCATCGTTGGCGGAGGAACTATTTCCTATTACCTTACAAAAGCTCTGTTAGATATGAACATTTCTGTTAAGATTATCGAACAGAATGAGGCTCGCTGCGAAACCTTAAGTGACCTGCTTCCAGAGGCAACGATCATCAACGGTGATGGTACTGACCGTTCTCTTCTTATGGAAGAAGGCCTTGCACACGCAGAAGCTTTTGTATCACTCACCAACATGGATGAGGAAAATGTTTTCCTGGCTCTTTTTGCCAAAACAATTTCAAAGGCAAAACTGGTTGCAAAGGTAAACAGACTTTCCTTTGATGATGTGATTGATAACCTTGATATTGGAAGTGTTATTTATCCTAAATATATTACCGCTGATTACATCCTGCAGTATGTGCGTGCCATGCAGAACAGTATCGGAAGTAATATCGAAACCCTTTACCACATTCTTGATAATCAGGCAGAGGCACTGGAATTTGCAATCCGCGAGAATTCACCGGTAGTCGGCATTCCGTTATCTGAACTGAACCTGAAAAAGAATCTTCTGGTCGGATATCTGAACCGAAACGGAAAAGTCAAGATTCCGCGTGGACAGGATACAATTCAGGTGGGAGATACCGTAATCATAGTAACTACTCACAAGGGTCTGCGTGATATTACAGATATTCTGGAAAAATAAAGGAGCCGGATTATGAACTATTCCATTATTATTTATATTATCGGGATGATTTTAAAGATTGAAGCAGCTTTTATGCTTCTTCCGGCAGTTACCGCCCTGATTTATCAGGAAACTTGCGGAGTTGCTTTTCTGATCACGATCGTTCTCTGTCTGGCTATCGGATTTCCGCTCACGCGCAAGAAACCGACACGTAAAGCATTTTACACAAAAGAAGGATTTGTAACCGTAGCGTTAAGCTGGATCGTTCTGAGTATTATGGGTGCAATTCCTTTTGTGATCAGCCGCAGTATCCCGAATCCTGTGGATGCTTTATTTGAGACTGTTTCCGGATTTACCACAACAGGAGCCAGTATTCTGAGTAATGTGGAAGCACTTCCTCATTGTGTGCTGATGTGGCGAAGCTTCACTCACTGGATCGGTGGAATGGGGGTTCTCGTTTTTATCCTCTCTCTTCTGCCACTTACCGGTGGATATCACATGAATCTCATGAAAGCAGAGAGTCCCGGACCTTCCGTAAGCAAGCTTGCGCCGAAAGTACAGTCAACCGCTAAGATTCTGTACACGATCTACTTTGTAATGACTGTTATTCAAATCGTTTTACTTCTGATCGGAGGTATGCCGCTCTTTGATACAATATGTACTGCTTTTGGTACAGCAGGCACCGGTGGATTTGGTATCAAGAATGACAGTATGGCAAGTTACAGCACCTATCTGCAGGTTGTTATTACTGTATTCATGATCTTATTTGGTGTTAACTTTAATGCATACTTTTTTATTATCACTAAAAAATTTGCCCAGGCTTTCAAAATGGAAGAAATACGATATTACTTTGGAATCATCGGCGTTGCAACTCTGATCATCACCTGCAACATCTACCATATTTTCGGCAGTGCAGCCAGGGCCTTCCAGCAGGCAGCTTTCCAGGTTGGTTCTATTATCACAACAACCGGATATGCAACTACCGATTTCAATATGTGGCCGGAAATCTCACGAACGATTCTGGTGATGCTGATGTTTATCGGTGCCTGTGCCGGAAGTACAGGTGGTGGTTTCAAAGTTTCCAGAATCCTGATTCTGTGCAAGACTGTCAGAAAGGAACTGCATATTTTCCTGCATCCTAACGCCGTAAAGAAAATAAAAATGGATGGCAAAGCCATCCCTCACGAAGTCGTTCGTTCTACGAATATTTTCTTTATTGTGTATGTGCTGATCTTCGCATCATCTGTTTTTCTGATTGCTTTTGATGACTTTGACCTGATCACAAATTTTACAGCAGTCGCAGCAACCTTTAACAACATCGGACCTGGTCTTGAGCTTGCCGGACCTACCGGAAACTTTGGTATGTTCTCCTGGTTTTCAAAGCTTGTCCTTACTTTTGATATGCTTGCCGGACGTCTGGAGATCTTCCCACTGCTGTTATTATTTGTAAGAGATACCTGGAGGAAATTTTAATACATTGTTTTTTATGATGTGCGAGTTATATCGAGAAAATATTTTTTCTTTTTACATTATGTTCACATTTTTTTCACATTTATTAGATATAATAATGTTTAGAAAGACGATGAGTCTTTCTTATAAATATTTTTCTTTTTCATACGCGCCGGTACGAAAGTACCGGCCTCCTTCCATTTATGGGAGTTTTTTTATTTTACAGTTTTTTTTCGACTCCCTCATAATCAAATGCCGGAATGAAACTCTCTCTGGCAGTTTCCCCATCCTGAAAGAATCCGTTTTCAATTCCAATTTCAAACGCATAATCCAGAACTTTTTCATACTCTCTTTTTGTCACACGCCTGTTTAATTCCGTATACTCCTTTTGTTTGAAAACTGGTGTATATTGATTCATGATACTGATGTAAATCTGGTTTCCATATGTCTGGTGCAGAACTGTCAACGCTTCTTTTGAATTCTTCGTATGTCCCGGCAATATAAGGTGTCGGACAATCGTTCCCCGCCGGATATAACCATTCTCATCAAACTGCGCACTTCCTGTCTGTCGTAGCATTTCACCAATTGCACGCAATGCTGTTTGTGGATAATCTGACGCATGGGAATATTTTCGTGCCAGTTCACTTTGCGCGTATTTATAATCTGGCAGATATACATCTATGTATCCCTCCAGCATTTTCAATGCTTCTACACTCTCGTATCCGCCGCAATTATAAACAGCAGGAAGATTCATTCCCTTTTCCTTTGCAATTTTCAATGCGGCAATAATCTGCGGAATATAATGTGTTCCTGTCACCAGATTTATATTGGCTGCTCCTTTCTCCTGAAGTTCCAGAAATATCTCTGCCAGTCTGTTTATTGTGATCTCAAGACCACTGTCACCAATGGCAATATCACGATTCTGACAAAAGCAGCAGCGCAGATTACATCCTGTAAAAAAGACTGCCCCGGAACCTCTTCTGCCAGAAATACAAGGCTCTTCCCACATATGCAGAGCAGCCCTTGCCACGCGCACAGTCTGATCCATACCGCAATATCCTGTTTTTCCTGCTGTCCGGTCCGCATGACACTTTCTTGGACACAGGCAGCAATCTTTTAATATTTCCATATTCTCTCGTCCTTTGTGTAATGATACTCGTAATAAGTATACTACATCAAACAGACAATGTCAGGTGTCAAAATATGCAATGCAGTTTCATTCATATTTTACAATTTCTTTTTTCAATCTTTTCATGATTCTTTTTTCCAGTCGTGAAATATACGACTGAGAGATTCCCAAAAGATCCGCAACTTCTTTTTGCGTTTTCTCCATGCCATTATCCTTTCCCAGTCCAAATCTCAGACGTATGATAGTCTGTTCCCTTGGAGAGAGCTTACCAATGGCTTTCGCAAGCAAAGTGATTTCTACCTCATCCTCAAGACGTTTGGAAATTACATCTTCATCTGTTCCCAGAATATCAGAAAGCAGCAATTCATTTCCGTCCCAGTCAACATTTAACGGCTCATCTATAGATACTTCCATCTTAGTCTTGCTGTTGCGCCGAAGGTACATCAGAATTTCATTTTCAATGCATCTGGAAGCATAGGTGGCAAGCTTAATATTCTTAACAGGATTAAACGTATTGATTGCTTTGATCAGTCCAATCGTCCCAATTGAAATCAGATCTTCTACCCCAACCCCGGTATTGTCAAATTTTCGTGCGATATATACGACAAGTCTTAAATTATGCTCGATCAGAACAGACTTGGCTTCTTCCTCCTGCCCTGTTCCAAGTTTCTGAAGTACAAATGCCTCACGCTGTGGCTCCAGCGGTGCAGGTAACACATCATTCCCGCCAATATAAAAAACATCTCCTGAACGGTTCATTACCATTCTTGACACTACCTGAAATGGATAACAGCCCATAGTCACAACCCCTCCCGTTAAAGTAATCTGGAATTCAAAAGTACGTCATATTCCTTACCAAAAGCGGATGTTTCAAATGAAAACGCAAATACTGGTCTGTCCACACAGATAACTTCCGTCGGAGTCTGAATACAAAGCTTTTCCAATGTGACAGCCAGCATCATCCCATGTTCCCTGCCTATACTGTGAAAAAAAATAAAATGAGGATTCAGGCCGACAGTTTCGGCTTCTTTTAATTCCTCCGGATTTTCTTTCAGATGTTTTAAACAGTTTACTGTTTCTTCTGAACATATTTCAGACAAAATCTCTGTCGTACCTACAGATACCGGTTTTCCGCTCACAGAATCTATGAGAAGATTTCCGGAATCATAAAATCCATAGAAGGAATATCCTTTTCCGCTGTAAAATATTGTTATCGGGTAGATATTCTTTGTCCGTATTCTTATAGAATCAGCCAGATATGACCATGCTGCGCTTCCAAACCATGTAGCTGTGCCAAGAATCAGAAACAGTTTAGGTGTCAGATTCTCTCCGGCAATCACTTCCCAAAATCCTCCGCATAAAAATGCAGCAAAGTATAATGTAAGAATCGCCTTTAGCAGCAAACCACCTTTTTTCAGATTACATCCGATCACCAGCATCCCCGCAGCACAGCCACCATGCAGCAGTACCAACGCCGGAAGGTAAACTTCAGACTTCAGATAAAAGCGAAGATATATGATACCACAGGAAAATAACGCCCCCATAACAGCACCTGCAAATGCACGCTTTCTGTTTCCCGCGCATTTGAATAACGTTCCTATAAATCTGAGCAATATGTAATCTATCAGGAGATTTGTAAAGAAAACCACATCTATGTATATTTCGTAACGCATTTCCTGCCTCCGTCCGATACTGTTTCTTTCTCGCGCCAGCCACATTCCCCTGCTGTCTAATGCAATCTGTCTATTTTCATTTTCCGGCTTCTCCTTTACTTCGGTAAGTACTACTCATTATACGGAATCATCTGTGCGAATTTTGTCAAAAGAGTGTATCTGAGGCTTATAATTTATCGCATTAAATCGACGAAATTTTCTCTTTGGTTTTCTTGACATATGATTTAACTTAGAATAAAATGATAGATAATTTCTATGTATTACATGGGTGATTTTTATGATATTAAAATAAAACGGAGGATTTTAACATGAGTACAATTACAGGTCATACAGGTCTTACTGCGCTTTTAGGAAGCCCTGTGGCACACAGTATTTCGCCCTTAATGCACAATGAGGCATTTAGACTTCTCGAGCTTGACTATGTATATCTGTGTTTTGATGTAAATGAAGAGACACTTCCTGCGGCAGTTGCAGGATTAAGGACTTGCGGCATTCGAGGCTTTAACCTTACCATGCCGAATAAGAATAAGATTGTAGAACTTCTTGATGAACTCTCCCCTGAAGCTCAGCTGATCGGGGCTGTAAATACTGTATTAAACGATAACGGGAAGCTGATCGGATATAATACAGATGGCTATGGATTCATGCAGTCTGTACGTGATGCAGGGCATGATGTAACAAATAAAAATATCACAGTTATGGGCGTAGGTGGAGCTTCTATGGCAATCTGTGCTCAGTCTGCTCTGGATGGTGCCAGTTCCGTACATATCTTCGCACGCCGTACCAGCAGATACTGGAACCGTACTCAGAAATTTGCTGAGAATCTCACAGCCAAAACCGGATGCCAGGTCTGTCTTTTCGACAATGACGATCATACAGCTCTGAAGGATTCCATCGCACAGAGTTATCTGCTGATCAATGCAACTTCTGTGGGTATGGTTCCTGATATTGACGATACAATCATCAAAGACACATCTTTGTTCCGTCCGGGACTTGTAGTAGCTGATGTTGTCTATGAGCCGCAGGAAACCCGACTTCTCAGGGAGGCCAAGGCTGCCGGCTGCCAAACTTTCAACGGAATGTATATGCTTCTTCACCAGGGTGCAAAAGCATTTAAAATCTGGACAGGACAGGATATGCCTGTTTCCATCATTAAAGAAAAATATTTTTCTGTAAAATAATCCTTTTTATTATAGGCTATAAAAATCGTCTAATAGAAACATGATTCTTATATATTTCATTTTGTTTTGAAATATAGCAGTTTTTAAAGATAAAAAACGTCATAAAATGATATAAACTCCGATTAGGGATAATATCATTTTATGACGTTTTTCAATTAACTATTACACTGTTTTTTCCGTATTATTTTACCTCTGAATTTTCTAAATTCACATATTTCCCATTATTTTATCTTTTATAATTGCAAGAATTTCCCTTGGAATATATATCAGTAGTCTCCAGGAACGGTATCTGGAAGGAATCGGATAAATTTCTTTGCATCCACATTTTCTGCCGATAGCTGTTCCGCGAAATACATGAAAGTTATTCGTGACAACTCCCACTGAATGATCCAGACCGATCAATGCCAGACTGAATCTCAGGTTCTCTGTCGTACTGGTGGATTTTTCTTCTAAGATCAGACGGTCTCTGGTAATTCCATGCTCTGTCAGATAATTACACATTGCCTGAGCTTCCGTAATTGCTTCTCCCTCACCTTTTCCACCTGATAATACAGCTTTCGTATCAGGATTCTCTTCCAGATATTGCAAAGCCCTCCTGGTGCGTTCCAGAAGGGCTAATGTAAGCCGAGTGCCTTCTACATGGGCACCAAGCACGATAATATATTCCAGATTCGGATGCTTACGCATTCTTTCCGCAGCAGTATTTATATTTCTTACCGCTTCCGCATGGACACGGATCGTTACGTCCGATTTTCTTAGCTTTTACAACTGTTCCTGATTTCTTCTGTTCAAGATACAGTTCTTTTCTCTTCTCAGGTGTGAAAATTGCATCCCACTGTGGCAGTTCATACAGCCAGTCAGCTCTTGCATCTACCATGTTCTTGTAAAGAAGTTCTTTGTCGAAACACAGAGAAACTTTTGTGTTCTCATCCATTGTCTCGATCGGGTTCGGAATCTTTAAACTGTCATTGATTCCATCAAGGAAACCAACCATTGTCAGAACTTCCTGTCCATATTTCTCAGCCAGTTCTTTAACTGTACCGGTTACTACCTCGTCCGGATTAGTAAGAAGCTGCTCATAAATTCCTTTTTCAATATTAAAATAATTTGCCCAAAATCTCTGAAGTTTATTACGGTCTGCCTGCTGATCATAGGCGATGGAACGCCACTGCTCTAAGATTGTTTTATCGCTCATTTCCTTTAATCCTCTTTTCCAATATTTCATAGGTATTATGCCTGTGTGGAAACATGTGGAAAATTTTCCTCTCACAAGCTTTATTATTATACCATCTTTTTCATAAAAATACAAACCATATTCTTTGTATTTTTGGTGAATTTTATTTCACGCCCAGCTTCTCCAGTTCTGCTGCTGCCTGTTTGAAAGACTCAAACTGAATCGCATGAATTCCCTGTTTACGTGCTGCTTCACAGTTTTCTTTTCTGTCATCCAGAAATACAGATTTCTGCGGATCAAGATTATAACGTTTGATGAGTGTCTGATAGATATCCGGCTCCGGTTTGATCTGTTTCACCTGGCAGGAGAATACTGCTCCGTCTACATATTTGAGAAATGTAAGTTCTTCCTCTGTTTTTTCCAGTGTATAAGTTGCATAGTTTGAAAGAATATAGACATGATATCCCTTATCTTTCAGATATCGTACCCAGGTTTCCGCATAATCCATTCTCTCAATTGTTTCACCGGAGCGGCGCATTACTTCACGGATATCATCTGCATATTCCGGTGCATCTTTTATCATCTTATCCACGTAATACTGCTCATCTTCACTGCTTCTGTCTCTTTCATTCCAGGTTTCACTCTCAAAAACCGCCTTCGCAATCTTGTCTCTTTTCTCTTTCGGGAATCCAAAACTGTCCAGATATTTTTCCCATTCAAATTTTACAAGAACTTTACCTACATCAAAAATAATATTTTCCATATCAGATTCCACCACTTTCTTATTTTTATTCAATAGCTTATACACCATCCATATTGCATAGGCAAGTATGGGAACCATGATAGCCACTGCAAGAGAGGCTTTAAAATAGTTCTGGGAATTCTCCCCGCTTCCAAATGCAAAAAACATTGGTAAACAGCAGGCAAGAAGCAGGATTACGATTGCAATCCATGCACCTGCTTTCTTTAATTTGTTATTATCTTTCTTCATAACCCTCCTGATTTATCTCAAACAAATACCGGCAATCCTCTTTGCCACATATCTCTGTATAAAATACACGCCGGAGAAACTCCCCGGCGTATAGTCATTTTTATTTATTTCTGTAAATAATATCGTCACGTCCCGGACCATTAGAAATCATTGTAATCGGGAATCCGATATGTTCCTCTACGAACTCAACATATTTTCTGCAGTTCTCCGGGAGATCTTCATATTTCTTGATTCCACGGATATCGCATTTCCATCCCGGAAGAGTTTCCAGAACCGGTTTTGCTTTCTCAAGCAGTGTAGTAGTCGGGAAATCTGTAGTTACTTTACCGTCGATCTCATATCCTGTGCATACCGGAATCTCATCAAGGTATCCAAGAACATCCAGAACTGTGAAAGCAACATCTGTTGTTCCCTGAAGACGGCAGCCGTATTTAGAAGCAACACAGTCAAACCATCCCATACGTCTCGGACGACCTGTAGTAGCGCCGAATTCACCGCCGTCACCACCGCGTCTTCTCAGTTCATCTGCTTCTTCACCAAAGATCTCAGAAACGAATGCACCTGCTCCTACTGCACTTGAGTATGCTTTACATACAGTAACGATCTGTTTGATCTCGTATGGTGGAAGACCAGCTCCTACTGCACCGTATCCTGCCAGGGTGGAGGAAGAAGTAACCATCGGATAAATTCCGTGATCCGGGTCTTTCAGAGAACCAAGCTGTCCCTCAAGAAGCACTTCCTTACCTTCTTTTAATGCGTTCCACAGATACAGGGAAACATCACATACATATGGCTCAACCATTTTCTTATATTCCATCAGTTCTGCAAACAGTTCATCCACCTTAAGGAGTGGTTTGTGATATAAATGCTCAAGAAGAATATTCTTTGTTTCGCATACACTTGTAAGTTTTTCTTTCAGATGTTCTTCATCAAAAAGTTCGCTTACCTGGAAACCGATTTTTGCATATTTGTCAGAATAGAAAGGAGCAATACCGGATTTAGTAGATCCGAAAGATTTACCACCCAGACGCTCTTCTTCATACTGGTCAAAAAGGATATGATATGGCATAACCATCTGCGCTCTCTCGGAGATAAGAATCTTCGGAGCCGGAACACCTCTGCTTACTACTTCATTGTACTCTTTAAAAAATACCGGAATATTCAGTGCAACACCGTTTCCGATCACGCTTGTAGTGTGATTGTAGAATACACCTGATGGCAGAGTATGAAGAGCAAATTTACCATAGTTATTTACGATTGTATGGCCTGCGTTTGCACCACCCTGAAATCTTACGATAATATCAGCTTTTTCAGCGAGCATATCGGTAATCTTACCTTTACCTTCGTCTCCCCAGTTAGCACCAACAACTGCTTTTACCATTATATATTTTCCTCCTGTTTTTTGCATAACAGCACCGGGGTCATAAAGATCCCGGCACAGCAACATTTTATCTTTTTTATTACGATCGTGTCTATATATCAGACATTAATCTCAGCTTTAACTCCCAGAAGTTCTTTATGGGAATCCAGAATCGGCTGAACTACTTCATTCACAAATCTCTCAGTCTGCTCTTTGGCACGTCCGATGTATTTCTTAGGATCCATGGACTTCTGAAGATCTTCCAGAGAAAGGTTGAATGCAGGATCTGCCGCGATCAGTTCGAGCAGATTGTTATCCTTACCCTCTACTTTTACAGTCTTACCTGCTTCCATAGAAAGCTCACGGATACGCTCATGAAGTTCCTGACGGTCACCACCTGCTTTTACAGCGTCCATCATGATATTCTCCGTAGCCATAAACGGAAGCTCAGCCATCATGTGTTTCTCGATAACCTTCGGATAAACAACCAGTCCGTCTACAACATTCAGACAGAGATCCAGAATTCCGTCGATTGCAAGGAATCCTTCCGGAATGCTCAGGCGCTTGTTTGCAGAGTCATCCAGAGTTCTCTCAAACCACTGAGTAGCGGATGTGATAGCCGGATTAAGGGCATCTACCATCACATAACGTGAAAGGGACGCAATACGCTCACTTCTCATCGGATTTCTCTTATAAGCCATTGCAGAAGATCCGATCTGGGATTTTTCAAATGGTTCTTCTACTTCTTTCAGATGCTGGAGAAGACGGATATCATTTGACATCTTGTGCGCACTTGCTGCGATTCCTGCAAGAATATTAGCCACACGAGTGTCTACCTTACGGGAATATGTCTGTCCGGATACCGGATAGCATTCCTTGAATCCCATCTTCTTCGCGATCATCGGATCAATCTTATCGATAGTCTCCTGATCTCCGTCAAAGAGTTCCAGGAAACTTGCCTGTGTTCCGGTTGTTCCCTTAGATCCGAGAAGTTTCATTGTTCCAAGAACATACTCCAGATCCTCCAGGTCAAGAAGAAATTCCTGTGTCCAGAGTGTTGCACGTTTACCAACTGTTGTCGGCTGTGCAGGCTGGAAATGTGTGAAAGCCAGAGTCGGCTGTTCTTTATATTTATCAGCGAAAGCAGAAAGTTCAGCAATAACATTGACCAGTTTCTTGCGAACAAGCTTTAATGCCTCTGTCATTACAATAATATCTGTATTATCACCTACATAACAGGAGGTTGCTCCCAGATGGATGATTCCTTTTGCCTTAGGGCACTGTACACCGTATGCATATACGTGAGACATAACATCATGACGTACCTGACGTTCTCGTTCTTTGGCAACGTCATAGTTGATATCCTCTGCATGTGCTTTCAGTTCATCGATCTGCTCCTGTGTAATGTTAAGACCAAGCTCTTTCTCTGTCTCGGCAAGTGCGATCCAGAGTTTTCTCCATGTGCGGAATTTCATATCCGGAGAAAAAATATACTGCATTTCTTTGCTGGCATAACGTTCTGATAAAGGACTTACATATCTGTCTGTACTCATCTTCACTCTCCTGTTTCTTAATAGGATTTTTATCCTTTTTATTTCGCTTCAATACACAGCTTTAAGTTTTTTCACTGCGTACGTTGAAATTATATAACATCATTCTTCTAAAAGCAACCACAAAAAACTCATCCCTGATGGAATTTGCCAAGAAATTCTTTCATTCGGGCATGTTCTGACGCAAATACCTCCTGCGAACTTCCTTCAACAGCGATCAGTCCTTTATCCATGAAAATAATATGATCGGAAATATCTCTCGCAAATGTCATCTCATGGGTAACGATTACCATAGTAATGTGCTCTGCCGCCAGATCCTTGATAACTTTAAGAATCTCTCCTGTAAGCTCCGGATCAAGCGCCGATGTAGGCTCATCAAAAAACAGAATCTTTGGATTCATGCATAATGCACGCGCAATGGAAACTCGCTGCTGCTGTCCACCGGAAAGCTGGAATGGATATGCATTTTCTCTGTCGGCAAGTCCCATCTGTTTCAGCAGCACTCTTGCCTGCGCATATACTTCTTCTTTCTTTCTCTTCTGCACTCTGATCGGCGCATCTGTAATATTTTTTAATACGGAAAAGTGTGGAAAAAGATTGAAATTCTGGAATACCAGTCCCACATCTCCCTGCTTGACGATCTCACCACTATCCGGTGTTTCGAGTCCTGTTGCACAGCGAAGAAGTGTAGATTTACCGGAACCTGACGGACCGATAATACTTAATACTTCTCCCTCTTCTACCTGAAGCGAAATATCCTTTAACACTTCAAGACTTCCAAAACTCTTTTTTATGTGTTTCATTTCAAATAATACCATGTCAAGTATTCCTCTCAAATATGATACTTCATTACTGTTCACTCGTAACTGTTCACACGCTACTATCCCGCGAGGTGTTTTGGCATGAAAATGCCAAAATTCCGAGACATACAAGCCAAAATTCCATTGCCGCAGGCAATTTGGAATGAATTTTGGCTACGTTACTGAGAACGGAGTGAACAGTAACGTTCACTCCGCGCCCGGTGATTCAGAAAGGTTTCCTATGAACAGGTAAGCTTTCTGATCAGCGATAATAGTTTAACTTCTTCTCAATCTTATCCATCACGATTGCAACCAGAAGATTAAAGATAAAATAGAAAACTGCCGCGATCACAAATGGCATCATCGTTGTCTGCGCACTTGCGATCTGCTTTGCAATCGTAAACATTTCGGCGACCGCCACAACGAAAGCTAAGGACGTATCCTTTACCAATGTGATAACCTCATTTGTCACAGACGGAAGAATTCTCTTTATCACCTGCGGCAGAATAATTCTGAAGAAAGTCTGTACCTTACTGTATCCAAGAATCTTCGCAGCCTCATACTGTCCTGCCGAGATAGATTCGATTCCACCTCTGTAGATTTCTGCAAAATATGCAGCATAGTTAATACTAAACGCGATAAATACAGCGATCAGGCTGTATCCCATAGAAATACGGATTCCAAAAATAAAATACGGTCCGAAATATACAACCATCAACTGCAGCATTAACGGCGTTCCTCTCATAACAGATATGTAGGCAGACACGATTCCACGAATCACCGGATTCTTAGCCATTCTGCCAAAGCAGATCAGAAGTCCCAGTGGAAGTGAAAAAATCAATGTCACTACAAAGATCTCCACAGAAACTACCATACCACTGGCAAGCTGCTGCAGCATTACACTTAAAGACATATCTTTTCCTCCTAAGAAATTTCTCCTGTACAGTAAGAAAAGAGGGTGCACAAAATGTACCCTCCATTCCTTTTATAATACAGACAGCTCTGTACAAGTCTGTCCTCTTGTATCTTTATCAGCTACCATTCACTCCGTAAACAATCACCTTTATCATTCACTTCATGAACAATATTTTTTATTCCGCATCTTCTGCTGTATCTTCTTCAGAAGTCTCAGCCTCAGAAGTATCTTCCTCTGCTGCATCATCTTTCTTGTCTGCGGATTCTTCATCATCACTTCCAATACAAAGCATATCTGCAACTTCGTATTTCTCTGCCAGTTTGTCAACTTCGCCAGCGTCATAAAGTTTAAGAACTTCAGCCCATACAGTGTCTTTCAGTTCATCATTGCCTTTCTTGAAGCCGATTCCGTACTGCTCGCTCTGGATTGGCTCATCAAGGATTACGTATTTACCTTCTTCTCTCTGAGAAAGCTGATATTTGGCAACACCGATGTCAACTGCAATCGCATCTGCCGCACCGGAATCCAGATTCATAAATGCTGTATTATAATCAGGGTTCTCTGTCAGTGATCCAAAGCTTGCTGTCAGATCTTTATTATCATCGCTGTTTAAAGCATCCAGTGCTGCGGAAGCTGCCTGAACAACAACATTCTTGCCTGCCAGATCGTCTAATTTCTCAATCTTAGAATCAGCAGCTACAACCATAACCTGCTCATTATTCAGATATGGATCAGACCATGTATAATCATCTTCACGTCCATTGATTGTGAATCCATTCCAGATACAGTCGATAGAACCAGAATTCAGCTCCATATCCTTAGAATCCCAGTTGATTGGTTTCTTTACAAGTTCCCATCCAAGATTGTCACATACTTTCTGTGCAAGATCGAGGTCGAAACCAACATAATCTCCATTATCGTCTTTATATCCGAAAGGAGGATACTCTGCGTCAAATCCTACAGTTAATGTCTTGCTGTCAGCATCTGCATATACAGAAACAACACCTGTCATCATAGAAGCTGCCATAACTCCTGCCATGAGTACTGCTAAAGATCTCTTTTTCATGATAAATATCTCCTCTTCATCTGTTTTGTTATTTACCACACAGCCACTCTACCATGTGAAAGTATGTTTTAATCCTAACACACC
This sequence comes from Ruminococcus sp. AM22-13, assembly GCF_003471165.1. Taxonomy (GTDB): domain Bacteria; phylum Bacillota; class Clostridia; order Lachnospirales; family Lachnospiraceae; genus Blautia_A. The sequence goes on from NZ_QRIL01000006.1 coordinate 24,790, forward strand.
CATCCACTCCTGTCAAGCGCAAGTTACTGGGTTACTGTTCACTGCGTTCTCAGTAACACGCTTCGCGATGCACAGAATTTATGCTATTCGCATAAATTCGCGCGGTATGTCTCGGGTTTTCTGTGACCTTCGCTCACAAAAAACACCTCGCGGAATACTACCTGTGAACAGTAACGTTACTGGCACTTTTCATTATCTTACCTTACATCATTATTGTACAAAGGATGATTCTCAGTCATTGAAAGCACTGCCTGTCACGATCCCGTACTTCTGTGATATTCTTTCATAAGTTTCTCCAAAAGTGCATCCAGATTCTCTTCATCTATCTTCTTCTCGGGTACACTTGCAAACGTCTTCATAGACTCCTGGATTTCCTCTTTGATATCTTTCTTTACTTTATCATCCACGCCAAGTTCTTCCATGACTTTATCATAGTCTGTCTTATCGTGAATGCTGGCATACGTTGTCACATACGCCTTCAGCGCTTCTGCCGACTGGCTCTCTTTATATGCCTGCAAAAAACATTCCTGTGCCTTCTCCATCTGGAAAAGGTAGCTGTACGCACAGCCAAGGTTATATCTCACTGCAACCGCAAAATCTTTTCTCTGCTGATTCAGGTCATCTCTTTCCAGAATCTTCTGGTACACCTGGATTGCATTTACATACATTCCATTCTCTACCAGAGCATCTCCTTTTCTCTTCTGCCGGACTGCCTGGCGTTCTTTTCCAAAATCTGCAAGACAGATGTTAAAACTCTTCATCTCTTCGTATGTCAGATAATTGATTTCTTTGAAAATCGGATAAACCATATCTTCTATACTTACATTTCTCTCCAGATTCTGTTTCAGCTTCGCTGCCAGATGTGGAAGTTCCAGTTCGTCCCGGATCCAGCTGCATAATTCTTCATTAAATATCGTATGGTCAGCCAGGTAAAGATTATGATAAAGATAATAGCACAGTTCCTCTATAGAATAGATATTCATACTGATGTTCTCTATATAATAAGGACGTTCTGCTTTTTTTGTCTGGCATAAAATATATCCGCTCATTCGTCCATCTCCTTTACCATTCCACTGTCTCTGTCCAGGTCTTACCGCTGGAAGGGAACAATTCTCCAAATCCCAGATCGGTTACTGTCACTTTACATTCTGTTGCTGAAATATACTGTAATTCCAGTAAAAGTCTGGTCGTTTTATTCGGGCGCAGAGGAATACCAGGCAGCATCATACCTACTTTTCTCTTCTCCGGTCTGTCATAAGTGCTTACCGTAAACACCAGTTCCTCTGTATCATCAAGAATAATTTCACAGGATGATTTGCTGTCATACCAGTTATTCCCGGCCTCGATCATCGGATAATATGTCGGAGATCCCATTACTCTCATTTCCATTCCGACATCGGCCATCACAAGGTTATCACTTAAGAAACGATAACCTTTCAATGCCTTATTCTCCGTTCTCTCTTTGCCGGCAGAGCACGCTCCTTTTGCAAAAAGATTATTTCCATAGAAAACTTTTCGCTTCTGATAACATAACAATCTGACAGACTGTTCTGCCCAGTCCTGGGAAAATCCCTCTCCTGTGATCTGAATACTGGAGAACAAATCTTTTCCAAGTGTTTTCTGGACGAATTTACAGAATTCAGAATCTCTTTCCTGTCCGTCAGCAGGAAGTGTTGTTTCTACAGCCTCTTCCAGCTTTACAGTCACCGGTTTTGTCGCACCATTCATCGTCATCTTACGGAAAGATACGCTGTCCGGTTTAAATGCATACCAGGCAACACTGCGGTTCCATGTTTCTCTTTTCTGGGATAACACATAGTAATAGAAACTTTCCCCGTAATCCAGAAGCATATATTTCTCATGTGGAAATCCCAGCGATTCAAATGCCTTCTGGAAATTCTCTACCTGAATCTCTGTCAGATGTGGCAGTGTCACTGCCACACATTTTATATTCTTGACCAGATCTGCTACTCCAAGAAACTTAAGCATTCCCTGCAAGAACTGTGCAAGAATTTCCCATGGTGCAAGCTTTCTTCCTTCTGACAATACGAAATCCTTTTTCTCGCAGATTCCATAGACATCATCAATCATGATTCCGCCCTTTTCGCGGGCAAAGTATTCAGCCTCCAAACCCACACAGTAATCCTTCTGTTCAGGTCTGTAACATACACAGCTTGGGGCTTCATACTGATTTCCGCCAGCCTTCATGGAAAGAGATCTTGCCTCTTCTCCCTTGCGGTCATAATAACATATCTGAGAATATTCTTTACCAAAATCAATTCCAACGATTAAATCACGAATTTCGTTCATCTGTTCCTCCTGGTTTCAGGGTTATCTGTTCCTGTTCTTCTTTTTCGATCACGAACATATTCTGTACGTACTGTTCCTGGCGAAGATAATTCTTTACCTGAGAAAGCACTTCCTTACTCTTATCCAGTCTTCGTGCAGAAAGCATCTGGTTAATCATATGATACTTGCTCACAGGAGCACCCTCAACCTTACTCATAGTGATCACGCGTTCCTGTGTTTCATTTACCTGATCTCCCACTTCTGATCTGAAATAATATCTCAGAGTTTCGCCATAAAACAAAGTGAACGCCTTCGCAAAAATACCTTCATACAGATTGCGGAGCGGCTCTGTCTGGTATTTCACCTGATTTCCAAGCCCTGCATCAAATGCATAATATAAGGTTACTTTTGCAGATGGGTCTGCATGATACTCCACAAAAGTCTTGTCATCCAGCTGATATGGACTGAGAATAGATACCGGAAGTTTCTTAAAGAACGCAAAGCACATATCTTTTTTTATACATTCCTGCAGGATTTCTCTGGCATTTTCCAGCTGTTTTTCTTTCAGGTTCTTCTCCTTTGAATATGCCTCCAACAGTGCAAGACTGCATACAAAATCAACCGGACTCTTTTGTTCATATGCATTCTCCAGCTGACTTCTCACGAAAATGCTCATTGGATATTCTCTTACAAATGTTCCAAATGCCACCTGTGTAAGATATGCCCCTGCTATGTTTTCTTTTCCGCTGTGATGTACGTAATCTTCAAAGATTTTCTCTCCTTCTTTACGGTAATCAGCTGTAAACATCAGTAACTGAAGGAGTTTTTCCTCAAGCTCATACGTATCCATCTCGAAGCCCTGTGCACTTTTCCAGACAGATATCAGCTCATCTATCGGACCATATCTGTAATCCATCAAATATTTCAGAATCACTTCGTCATATTTTCCATATCTGTAAACATCAGATGCAAGTGCAATCAGTTCATCATCCTCTTTCATCTCACATCGTGTCAGCATTCTGCTGATAAGCTTCAACTGACTTTCTACGCGGATTCCCTCGTATCCAAATTTAGAAACAACCACCATTGCCTGCTGATACAGTCCCTTTGCGATCAGCACTTCCAGAAGCCCTGTTCTGTCCACCTGGGCATATTTTTCGTAATCCATTTCTCTCAGATACTCATCCGTCACATCATCTTTGATATGTTCTGAATAGTAAGAAAGTAGTTTCTCTCTGACAGCTCTCTGGTATTCGTCTGAGAATTCCTCTGTATCCGGAATCTTCTGGAATGCTTTCAGATTATCCTGACTGGCTTCGGTATTCTCACTGCAATGAAGCACCAGTCCCGGTTCTTCTATATCAAAGGCAAGAACCTTATCTATCAATTCCCGTTCATCAAACAGTTTCTTGATATTATAATCTACTGTTGAAGCATACCGTCTCTGGTTTGCGTCTTGAAACAGGATCACAGCATCATCCGTATAAATTCTCGGATATGCCACACCCTGCATACATGGATAGATTTCTTCTGTCCGAAGCTGCTCATGACGTACGATCACATATCGTATTTTCTTGTCATCACAGTAAAGTCTGTTCGTAAACATCTTTCCGGCAATCAGAGAGGCCTGTCCCTCTGTTTTTGGATTACTTAAAAATTCCTGATAAAGAACCGCATAGTTCTCATTCATCTTTCCTTCTTTTGCCTTACGCATGGCAAAGACCTTCATGTGATCGCTGTAATCCGCATATGTCTGTGGCTGACGTCCTCTGTTACCCACGATACTTGCATAAATAAATGCTTTTTTATCATCACCAAGTGATGTGTTATTATATGTGAAATACATCAAAAGAGGTTTCGGGAGTTCTCTTTGATAGGAAGTGTCCATAGTCTCCACATAATACTCATATAATCTCGTCAGGCGGATTCCCTTCTCCACTGCCAGTGAAAACCATCTGAAATACTCTTGTTTTCTTGGGTTTCCAAGCATGATATATCTGCAGATAGCTTCCAGGGTATCATCTGATTCAAAAGCATCATAACCCATCGCCAGTGCTCTGTACATACTTGTGTTAAACTCTCTCTCATATCCTGTAAGATAGGCAAATCTCATCACAAGTTCTTCCGTCAGAAGACCTTTCTCTCCTGCAAACAAGAACACCTGTGTCCAGAAACTGCTCATTCTGTGGAGAAGTGAAGTATCACTGCTGATGTAATTCCATGCTTCCAGATACAGGAAAGGACTTCTGCATCCCTTCTCAAAAAGTTCTTCCATCATAAATACAAGTCTTGATGAAGAACCTTTCTCTTCAACAGTTACTTCCTGCCAGAGTTTAAAGAGCAGGAAACTATCCTCTTTCTGTAAAAAGAAGCTGCGCAGACGTCTTGCCGCCTGTTCTCTGTCTTTATGCAATCCGGTAAGAACGCAAAGGTAGAGATATACTCCTGCCTGTTCCAGATTCTCCCTGGAAAAATTCTGATGTTTAAATTTCTTAAGGATTTCCTTTGCCTGTTCTTCCTCTCCTTCCATATGAAGAATATATGCTTCATACATCTGGTATTCCGGATAATCACAGCCCTCTTCCTTCAGCTGATTAAGTACAAATCTGCTGCTGCCGATCCAGGTCTTACCATCCATTCTCTTACAGGAATATTCCAACAGATCCCGCATCAGTTCCAGCTTGTGGCGTTTGACATGAATCTCTGTCTTAAGCTGCACCTGCGGCTCCATTGATGCGGTGATCTGATAGACCAGCTGCTGATAAGGACTCTTTACAATGATCTCACCAAACTGGCATCCTTTTTTGAGCTTCTCTTTGTGTATCACATATTCTACCTGATAGTAGCTGCCTATGAAATCTTCATCTGTAACCACATGTCTGGTAACTTCCAGAAAATCTCCCTTTGCCTCAACGTCCAGTCTGAGATGTCCCCATCCGTTCTTTCTTACAGCAAATGATTCACGTACAGATTCATTAATATCATAAAAGCTGTTATGGTCTGCCTTTAATTCAATTTTTACAGCTTCCTTCCTGCCCGTCGCAACAAGAAATTCCTCTACATTCTGAAATGTCACAGGCTGTTTGGAAAGTCCTTTATAAAGGGCTTTCTCCTTCCTGCCGGCATCTTTTAAAAGAAGTTCAAATTTATGATCCGTAAAAATACGATATGCTTCTTTAAAATCATCTTTCGCAATGTCGACAAACGTATCCACATCCGGAACTTCGCCGGCTATGCTCTTAAGTTCTGTTTTCTCTGCCTGGATTGCAAATGGAAGCTTATATTCTCCAATATTTGTAGTAAAGCAAATCCATCCTTCATGTTTCTCACCAGGACGCATTCCCATACCGTCTATCCCATACTGCAGTCTCACAGTAGTCCCCGAAAACTTCTCTGTTCCAGGTACAACACGCCTGTTGGAAGAAGTAATATATCCTCTGATCTTTTCGTTATCCTCTGTTCCGAAATACAGTTCTCCTTTATACACTTCTCCCGCTTTCAGCGTTACTTCTATCTTATCCTGTGAAAAAAGGAGCTGTGGCTGCTCATGTCTGAATTTTCCGCTTAATAGTTCTTCTATCGTCTTTTTCAAAATTGTCCACCTTATATCCTTGCTTAAATTACTAAGCTGCTGTTCGCTTTATGACCAATACATAGTTATTTTGAAAACGATGTACCAGTAACGTCACAAAGCCTATTGCGTTTAATTATACACCACAAACTGTATCCGCGCAACAGCCCTCACCTTGGGATTTTCGTGAATAATTTTTATTCGTTACCGGATACACAGCAAATAGCAGCCGTTATTTTATTTATTATTGCACGAAGCCAAATTGTCTTATATAATAGTTTATATCTTATAATTGAGACAAGTAATTCTTCTGAAATAATCTGTTTTATCAGAAACAAGCGCGTCAAAAACCTGTTTCATACAGGCGGGCGAAATGGTCTGCTTAATCACTCAGACAACGGAGGTATCTTATGAAAAAGCTAAAAGTATTTTCAATCTCTGCAATTTTTATTGCTATCTGCTGCTCCCTTTTCTTTTCAGCTTCAGTTTTTGCAGCATCGAAATACCGCGACAAGTTCAACCGCAATCCCAGTGGAAATATCTACTATTATGATGAAAACGGACATACTGTAAAGGGATTCGTTACAATCCGCGGAAAGAAATACTACTTTAATGAAAAAGGAATCCAGCAGAATGGCTGGCAGAAAATAAAAGGCAACTATTATTTCTTCCAGATTCGCAGCGGAAGTGCTGCTTCCATGGTAACTTCCCAGCGTGTTAATGGCATTTATCTTACAAAAAGTGGAAAGGCCCGCTATAACAGTGAAGAAAAACGAAAACTAAATCTCATGGTTACCGCCAATCAGGTAATGCATCATGTAACAAAGAAAAATATGTCCAAACCGGAAAAATTGTGGAGATGCTATCTGAAGGCAGTCAGCTACGGATACGGCGGAACCGGCAACGACTATGATTTCCGCTATTATTATTCAAACTGGGATGTCAGCTATGCAGAGGATATGTTCTATCGAGGACATGGCGACTGCTTTGCTTTCGCATCCGCATTCGCTTACCTTGCAAATGCTGTTGGATTCGAAGCCAAAGTTATTTCCTCCGGCGGACATGGATGGGCAGAAATAAAAGGCGCAGTCTGTGATCCAAACTGGGCCAAGGGCACCGGAAATATTGAAAGATATTATCGAATGAGCTATGATCTAAGCGGTGTGGACGGACGCCCTTATTATAAAGGAAACAGAGCTTACGTAATTACAATCTAAGCATCAAAAAAAGTTTCGGACAAACCTGTCGCCCAGGTTCTCCGAAACTTTTTTACTTTACTTCCTCCCCATGTTCATCAGACGAAATACCTGTTCCACAGTATCTGTCATATTAGCTTTTGCATTTTCAGGTTTCATGGCTTCTTCTAATGTTACCACCCCTCTAAGAATCGGGAAGAAGGCATCGATTCCGTTCTGATTACATGCAACTGCTTCTTTTGTAACGCTTCCTGCGAAAGCAATGACAGGAATATCATGTTTTTTTGCAAGACGCGCTACTCCGACAGGGGCTTTTCCCATCGCTGTCTGTCCGTCTAATCTGCCTTCTCCTGTAATTACAATATCTGCATTTTCCATATATTTTTCCAGACAGGTTTCTTCTAACACAATCTTAATTCCCGACTCCAGAACCGCATTTGTAAAACTTAAGAATGCAAAACCGAGTCCTCCTGCTGCACCTGTTCCCGCCTGATTTGCATTGGCTTTTGTAAATTTCTTTTCAGCCAGTTTGGCATAGTGTTTCAGCCAGTTATCCATCTGCATGACCATAGACGGAGTTGCACCTTTCTGTGGTCCATACACAGCACTGCAGCCATTCTCTCCGCAAAGAATATTGGTGACATCACAGGCAACCCGGAACTCACATTCTGCCAATTCAGGAAGTACATATTCATCTGTAATCTCTTCCAATACCTCAAGTCCTCTCGCCCCAAAAGGAACCTGTTTTCCTTCTTTATCAAGAAATCCATATCCTAACGCCTGAAGCATTCCAACTCCACCATCATTGGTCGCACTGCCGCCAATTCCTACGATAAAGCGTCTGCATCCTTTGGCAATCGCATCTTTGATCACTTCACCAACTCCATAAGTCGTCGTGTAAAGCGGATTTCTTTTTTCATCCGGAACAAGGGTGATTCCCGCTGCGCCTGACATTTCAATTACTGCTGTATGACTGCTTTCAATGATTCCATACTCACAATTTACCGGAATTCCAAGAGGTCCTGTTACCATTACATTCTGTGTAACTCCACTCATACCGCTTACCAATGCCTCGACAGTTCCCTCTCCTCCGTCTGCCAGAGGTCTTACTACGATTTCCGCATCCTGTCCATGAACTCTGCGGATTCCGTCAGCAATGGCATAGCCAGCTTCCATGGAGCTTAAGCTTCCTTTTAAAGAATCGATTGCAATTACCGCTTTCATACTTCATCTTCTCCTTTTGTATTCCTTTGGTAATATCTTACAACCAAAACCAGACAGATTCCAAATTACTGTCTCACCAATCTTACGGTTTCCTATGATTCCTACTGTCATGTCATGGAGTTCTTTTTAACCTATTAATACCTTTTTCCCACGAAAAGCAAAACCGTAGCACCGTATTCTCTCCTGTTTTATTCCTCTTGCCTCCAGTTCACTAATATAATATTTATCCTGTATTTGTTTTTTTGCCGCTTTTACAGTGTCTTCCAATGTAGGTTCTCCAGCTTCGCATACTTTAAATTCCAGTTTTATCTACAAGAAAACAGTTATTTTCTCTGATGTATGCAAAATCCTGCGCTCCCAGAGATACCGTCTGTCTCAAAGTGATTACCTCCATCTGAAAATCATGTATCAGGCAGACTTCTCGTCTATCCGTTACTCATTTTATTTAGTTTAACATGAAGCAACAGGCAAAACAAGTTATTGTCAGTCTTTATAAATAAAATTACAAATGGGTAATTGCCGGACTCGTAAACACAGAGTCAAGCGGATATTCGCAATCCGCTTCGCTACTTGCTCATAACCGAATAACTGCTTCGCAGTTTATCAGAAGGAGCTTGCACTCCTCCTGATACAAGTAAGTCCCCACCCACTGCTTATTGCTTTTCGCAATTGAAGCAGGGGACTTACTTGATTCGGTTAAAACAACTCACTAATCACTTCCTGCACTGTCTCCAGCCGGTCTGCTTTCCATGCTTTCGCACCGCAGAACAACAATCCATCATCCACATTTCCTTTTACTGCATTGATCAGGCCATCTGTAATGCAATATGGAATTTCTTTTGGGCTGCATTTTACCAGGCATCCATGACATGGGCTGTGTGATATCTGTTCACCGCTCATCACACGTTTCATAAATTTGTTCATAATTGCACGTCCAGGCATTCCTACAGGGCTTTTTACAATGGCAATATCTTCTTTTCTGGCATTTAAGTGCGCTTCTTTGTACCGGATATCTGCATCACATTCTTCTGTTGTTATAAAACGGGTAGCTACCTGGACTCCATCCACTCCCAACGCAGCTACTTTCTGCACGTCTTCTTTATCGCAGATTCCACCAGCTACAATTACGGGAACTTCTGTCTGATATTTCTCCGCATAGGATTCTACTGTTGCAATTATTTTCTTTATCTCTTCGCTGTAAGATTCTTCTGTATATTTTTCCAGTTCATCTTTATGAAAACCAAGATGGCCGCCTGCCTGCGGTCCTTCGATAACTACCAGATCTGCTGTTCTTTTATATTTTCTATCCCAATATTTCAGGATTACTTTTGCAGATTTATCTGTGGAAACAATAGGAGCAATCTTTGTCAAACTGCCCTTGACCAGTTCCGGAAGCTCTGTAGGAAGCCCTGCACCGGATATGATGATATCTGCGCCTGCCTTTACAGCTGCTTTTACGTGGGATGAATATTCTTTCAATGCGACCATAATGTTATATCCTATGATTCCATCCGGTGAAATTGCACGGGCTTTTTTCATCTCACTGCCGATTGCCCTCTCATTAGCTGCTGCCGGATTTTTATCAAAATCTGCTTCTCTGTAACCGATCTGCGCCGTAGATATAACACCAACACCGCCTTCTTTCGCAACAGATCCGGCAAGTCTTCCCAGGCTGATGCCAACTCCCATTCCACCCTGAATCAGTGGAATTCTTGTGATTTTATCTCCTATTTTAAAATTCTTCATCTGTTTTCTCCTGTTCTTGTTTTGATATTTTGTTTGCCTTCAAAATATTTTGATATTCAAAGTATATCATAAATTCCATTCTTGTCAAGAAAAACTATTTAATATAGTTTTTAATACTATATATGTGTATTTCCGAATGATCTTACATCATACTTCTCATATTATCAAATAAATCATAAAATGTAGAATTACTGCTCACTCCGTACCCAGTGCGGATCGTAAACTTTTTTTTATATTTAGTTGACATTTTGTACTTTTATATGTTAAAGTAATATCCATACACAAAAATCGCAGGAAGGACATCACTATTATGAATTCTGAATTTTATGAAGAAGTACCTGTTCTCTCCAGAGAAGAGGCTATCGCTATTTTAAACACCCCGAATGATGAACTTAATACACTAATCGACCGCGCCAAAAACTTACGCTATAAAAGGAGATTTTTCTGACATGAACCAGACCCAAAATATTACCGTGCCTCATAGTAAAACTTACGATATAACCATGACCGCACTGATGGCAGCCGTTACCTGTATTCTTGCCCCACTATCTATTCCAATCGGTCCAGTTCCGATTTCATTCACTAATCTGGCAATATATCTGTCTCTGTATCTTCTTGGATGGAAAAAGGGAACCGTCAGTTATCTGATCTATCTGTTAATGGGGTTCGTGGGACTTCCGGTATTTTCCGGATTCACTGGCGGTCCTGCGAAGCTGGCAGGTCCTACAGGTGGATATATCATTGGATTTATCGTCATGGCAGTCATTGCCGGACTGGTTATAGATAACTGTCACAAACCATGGATACAGCTTATCGGCATGATTGTCGGAACTATTGTATGTTATCTTTTCGGAACAATATGGTTCTGTATCGTTGCGGATTACACTTTTAAAGCAGCTCTTGCAGTCTGTGTAATCCCATTTATTCCTGCCGATCTGATAAAAATGATTATTGCTATGATCATTGGACCGATGATAAAGAAAAGAATACGATAATATCGAAAGCGACCATACAAGAATATAATATTCCTGTATAGTCGCTTTTTTACCGTTTATCAAACGGATACTCACAATCTGCTTTCGCTATGTGATTCTACACCGAATAACTGTCTTATTTTACCTATTCATTATAATGTTCCGGTGATTTTTTCTGAATCATCATTGCTATCAATCAACTGCTCGCAGCTAAACAATTCCCTGACTGCACTTTCATATACAACACATTTCTCAGTTTTTTTTATTTTCTTGGCATACTTTTTATTATTTGTAAACATCGGTATCAGATAAGACCACAACTCTTTCATGCGAAATAGAATATTTCTGTCCCCGGACAGATCTTCACAGTATTCATTATACATAATATCATGAAATCTGCGGATTTCTTCTTTTGAGGCAGGTGCACCACCACGTATTTCTCTGGCAAGTGCAGGATTTCTTAGTGTTCCTCTGCCTGTCATGATACATTCTAGCGCTGGAAAACGTTCTTTCAGGCTAAGATAGTCCTTTGCTGTGACGATATCTCCATTATAGCACACTGGGGTCTTTGAATGTTCCAGTGCCTCCCCAAATGTTTCATGACGCGGTGTATTTTTATAATAATCCTTCTGCACTCTTGGATGAATGATCAATTCCTCCAGAGGATATTTGTTATAGATTGTCAGCAAGTCCTCAAATTCATCCGGCGCATCCATTCCCAGACGGGTTTTTATGGAAATCTTCACATCGCATTTACGAAATATCTCATCCAGAAATTTATCCAGTTCATCCGGTCTGTCCAGAAAACCTGCTCCTCTGCCTTTCGTTACAACAGTCTTTGATGGACAGCCGAGATTCAGATTTACTTCATTGTAACCATATTCCTGCAGCGTTTCCGCTGTCCGAATAAAATCTTCTGCATTCTTTGTCAGAATCTGCGGAACTGCATACATCCCTTCATTGTTCTCAGGCGCAATGTCCTTCTTCTCTCTTGTGCTGAGATGACCTTTTTGATTCGGAAGAATAAATGGAATAAAATATTTATCAAATCCTCCAAAGCACTGATAAAGTGCACGTCTGTATGTGTATCCTGTGATTCCCTCAAGTGGAGCTAAATATATTTTCATGTGTTTCTCCTGTTTATTATATTTTTATATACTCATCTGTATAATGCTGACTACTGCACTCTGCAACATTTTAGCTCATTCATGCAAACAAAGGTAAACAATCAACAATTACTATATACGTTTTCTCTACAATTATCGTTTTCTATTCTATCGTTTTATCCAATTCCCGTCAAATCATTTCTGGGAAAAGCACAGACCCCTCGTCCATTACATAAACTATATAGAAATCCCCTTCGAGGTAAGAATTTGAAGGCTTTTTTGAAACCTTTGTCCATATCGCAGGAAAAATATTATCTTCAAAAATATCAGGAGGGTGATTCTCAGGCTAAGAATATCCTGATTGAACATAATCTCCGGCTGGTGGCTCATGTAGTAAAAAAGTACCAGGGAACCGGTGAAGATACAGACGACCTGATTTCTATCGGCACGATTGGGCTGATCAAGGCAGTCACAACCTTTGATCCACAGAAAGCTTCACGCCTGTCTACTTATGCTGCCAGATGTATAGAAAATGAGCTTCTGATGTTCTTTCGTTCTAAGAAAAAGCATTCGAGGGAAGTGTCTCTATATGAGCCTATTGGCACAGACAAAGAAGGAAATGAAATTAATCTGCTTGATGTGATAGAGAGTACACCTATAGATATTGTGGAGGATTGTTACATCAGAGAAAACACTTCTTATCTTCTGAAATCCCTGAAAAAAATCCTGTCAGAAAAAGAATACCAGGTAATCTGTTATCGATACGGTTTGTTTGGCATGGAAGAAGAAACACAACGCGAAATCGCCCGAAAACTCTGCATCAGCCGTTCCTATGTCTCCAGAATCGAAAAAAATGCCTTGCAAAAACTTCGCGGACTTTTTCCTCAAATGCAGTAAACGCAGCCAACGTTAATTTTGTTGGCTGCGTTTACTGTATCTATCTCTATTCAGCTCTTCTAAGCAGATCATAAACATCAATCTCTGTTCCCAGATCTACAAACAGCTTCTGCTGTGCATGAGGTGCGCTCTCCATCGGATTACCCTCTTCATCATAAATTCCCTTTACAGTAACAGATACATTCTGTCCGTCCGGTTTCATGATCTCAATCGTCTCACCTACTGAGAACTTATTTCTCTGTGTGATCTGCGCATAGCCACGTTCATCAACAGCTTCTGCAAATCCCAGATAAGTATATTCTTTCTGATAAGTATTATTATCGTAAATCTGTGTATTCTCATCCGGTTTTCCATAGAAAAATCCGGTCGTGAACTGTCTGTAAGTACAGTTGGAAATCTGCTCCTGATACCATGGCATATTTGCCTGATATTTCTCAGGACTCTCCATATAATCATCAATTGCCTTGCGGTAGGTTCTGGCAACTGTCGCAACATAAAGAGCAGTTTTCATACGTCCCTCTATCTTCAGGCTGTCAATTCCGCTGTTGATCACATCATCCATATGCTCAATCATGCAGAGATCCTTTGAATTGAAAATGTAGGTTCCTCTCTCATTCTCAAATACCGGCATATATTCTCCCGGGCGTTTCTCCTCAACGATGGAATATTTCCAGCGGCATGGATGGGTACAGGCACCCTGATTTGCATCACGACCAGCCAGATAATTGCTGAGCAGGCATCTTCCTGAATAGGAAATACACATAGCACCATGAATAAATGTCTCAATTTCCATATCATCAGGAATATGTTCTCTGATTTCTCTGATCTCCGCAAGGGAAAGTTCCCTGGCTGTTACTACACGTTTCGCACCCAGATTATACCAGAAACGATAGGTTTCATAGTTTGTATTATTTGCCTGTGTACTGATATGTCGCTCAATCTCCGGACAGATTTCCTTTGCATACATATAGATTCCCGGATCAGCAATGATCAGGGCATCCGGTTTCAGTTCTTTCAGCTCTGTCAGATATTCTCTGACTCCCGCCAGATCATAATTATGAGCCAGAATATTTACAGTTACATAAACCTTTACTCCATGTTCATGGGCAAAGACAATTCCCTCTTTCATATCATCATGGGAAAAATTCTTGGCTTTAGCTCTCAGTCCAAAGGCTTCTCCACCGATATATACAGCATCTGCTCCGAAAATAACAGCAATCTTTAACACCTCAAGGCTGCTTGCCGGAACCAGCAATTCTATTTTTCTCATATTGTTTACTCCTGTTTCACACTGACCGTAACTCCGTCTCCCAGAGGAATGATCGAAGTTATCAGGGCTGGATTATGTTTCAGTTCATACAGATACTCCCGCATCCGTTTATATATAGTTCTGTTTCTGCGCTCCACCAGATAATGGGATTCTATAATATCCCCCTCCTGAAGCACATTGTCAGAAATAAGAACACTGCCCTTTCGCATAAGACGCATTACATCCGGAAGCCAGTTAATATACTGTCCTTTTGCAGCATCCATAAAAATCATGTCAAAAGAACCATCCAGTTCTTTTAATATCTGTCCGGCATCTCCCTCCAGCAGAGTAATCTGTGATTCACGACCGGCTTCTTTGAAGTTCGCTTTTGCAATAGGAATCCTTTTCTCATAATTCTCTATTGTCACAATTTCCAGATCCTTTGTTCCATATTCACACATAAGAAGTGTGGAGAAGCCAATGGCTGTCCCCACCTCCAGAATACGCTTCGGCTGGTTTAAAGCCAGAAACATTTTCATAAAACTCTGCATTTCTCTCCGGATGATCGGTACACGTTCCTTTATGGCATACTGTTCCAGATTCTCAAGGAACGGTGTATTTCCCATATCCAGTGAATTGATATAGGTACGCATTCGCTCGTCAACTATCACGAATCACTTACCCCTTCCTGTTCATCATCTCCTGCCAGAATTCCCATGATACGGTTCGGTGTATATGCTGTACTCAAGAGATAAGTTCCCGGCTGAAGCTGACCATGATAGGTAGAAAGCCTCTCCTGCACATAAAATACAGGAGCACTCTCGATCAGTCCTTTTTTCTGAAGAGTTTTGGCAATTTTGTATAAAGAATCATCTTCCTTAATTACCACGGTAACTTCCTGTCCCTCTCCAGGACTCATTGCATGCTGATTAAATACATCATGCCCAAACTGAAAAGAAGACTTTCCGATCCAGAAAAGCAACACTACCACACAAACATAAAGTGCGATTTTAAAAAACACGCCGGCTACAACAACGCCAGCCGCACCTGCACGTTCTTTGGTATCACTCATAAACTATTTCCTTTCTGCAATTCTAATGTTTACAGCAACTGTTCCGTACTCTCACAAATCCAGATTGACAGACAGTTACTACTTACGCTACTGTGCAGGATACCACCTGTCGGATGATTTCCTGTAATTTACAGTGCACCAGGGATATCCATGTCGATGCCTTCTGCCAGTTTTACGCAAATCTTCTGCATCATTTTGCAGAGAGCAAGCTCTGCATCCAGATATGCATTTACTTCCGGATGTCTGCGAAGCTCTGCAGATTCCTTTCCCATCTGTTCTACAACATCGAACAGATTATCTGAGCCACATTCATTCTGAACTCTGTAGTTATCTCCTCTGAAAGCATCCACTCTTTTCTTCAGTTCAGGTTTTTGCTTCAAAATCTCATTCTGCTTCTGAAACTCCACATATTCAGGACTCTCCTTAAAGGCTTCCAGAAGGCTGCTGATATTTTCATCTATTGTATTTGATTTCATTTTATGCCTCCATAATGATCGGCAGGATCATCGGACTTCTCTTGGTACGTTTCCATAAGAATTCGCTGAGCGCATCTTTTACAACAGTTTTGATCTTGCCCCAATCTGTAATATTACGTTCCAGACAAGAATCCAGTGCATTCTCTACTACCTCTCTTGCGTGATCCATCAGATCCTCGGACTCTCTTACATATACGAAACCTCGGGAAACAATGTCCGGTCCTGCAAGAATTACATTGCTGTGACGCTCTAAGGTTACCACAACAATCATGATTCCGTCTTCTGCAAGATGCTGACGGTCACGAAGAACGATATTACCTACATCTCCTACTCCAAGTCCGTCAACCAGGATCGCACCTGTGTGTACGGTTCCTGTTATCTGTGCGCTCTGGTTGTCAAGCTCCAGAATATTTCCGGATGCAAGAACAAAGATATTCTCTTTCGGAATTCCCAGTTCTTCTACTACATTCTTCTGGGCTGTCAGATGTCTGTATTCACCATGAACCGGAATTGCATATTTCGGTTTAACCAGAGAATAGATCAGTTTGATTTCCTCCTGGCATGCATGTCCGGAAACATGAACATCCTGGAAGATAACTTTTGCACCCTTCATGGAAAGTTCATTGATAACCTTGGATACCGCTTTCTCATTTCCAGGAATCGGATTGGAACTGAAAATAATCGTATCATTCGGTTTAATCACGATTTTCTTGTGGATATTCGCTGCCATACGGGAAAGCGCAGCCATAGATTCACCCTGGCTTCCTGTTGTAATCAGCACTACCTGCTCATCCGGATAATTCTTAACCTGATCGATCTCAATCAAGGTCTGATCCGGAATGCGGAGATATCCAAGCTCTGCTGCAGTAGTAATAACATTTACCATGCTGCGGCCTTCCACTGCAACCTTACGGCCAAATCGATATGCTGTATTGATGATCTGCTGTACACGGTCTACATTAGACGCAAAAGTCGCGATAATGATTCTGTTTGTCTTATATTCATTAAAGAGATTATCGAATACATGTCCAACAGAACGCTCAGACATCGTAAATCCACTTCTCTCAGCATTTGTACTGTCGCACATCAGTGCCAGTACACCTTTCTTGCCGATCTCGGCAAAACGCTGCAGATCAATGGCATCTCCAAATACAGGTGTGTAATCCACTTTAAAGTCACCTGTATGCACTACGATACCTGCCGGTGAATAGATTGCCAGTGCAGATGCATCCTGGATGCTGTGGTTTGTCTTTATAAATTCAATAGAAAAATCTCCAAGATTGATGACCTGTCCATGTTTTACTTCTTTTAATTTGGTGGTGCGGGTCATATTGTGTTCTTTCAGCTTATTTGCAATCAGGGCAATGGTAAGCTTTGTAGAGTAAACCGGAACGTTTACATCTTTAAGAACATACGGCAGCGCACCGATATGATCCTCATGTCCATGTGTGATCACAAAGCCTTTTACCTTGGAAATATTTTCTTTCAGATAAGTCACATCCGGAATGACAAGATCAATTCCCAGCATATCATCTTCCGGGAAAGCAAGTCCGCAGTCTACTACCACGATGCTGTCCTCATATTCAAATGCTGTGATATTCATTCCGATCTGTTCCAGACCGCCAAGTGGAATGATCTTTAATCTGGATGTCGGTTTCTTTGGTTTACGTGGAACACTCTTTACCGGATTCTTAAATGGTACCGGCTTTCCGCTCTTCTCTTTATCCGTTACAGCTTTACGATCCTGTATCGGTTTTCTTCCATGAGTGTTCCTGTGCTGCGGTTTATATTTATAATTCTTCGGTCGGTTATATGGTCTTCTCTGGCCATGACCGGACTGTCCTTCATGATTTTCACGTGCTTCGTTATTATATTGGTTGTTATTTTCGTTATTCAAGCATTACACCTCCCGGCTACATTTCAAGGTCTACGTCATCTAACATCTGTTCAAATACTTTAAAAACTGCCTGCAGTTCGTCCTCGTCCTCGACCATCTCATAGCAGGCTTCCTGACTGTCATCCTCTGACACATCTTTAAAAATATAGGCAGTCGCCTCATCATCCATAGAGTCAGATACCAGAAGATATGCGATTCCTCCGATTCTGGTCTGCTCTTCTACATAAAACTCCGCTTCTGTTCCGTCCTCGAGCTGAAATTTAATCTTATCCATTTTATCAATCTCCTAACAGGACAGGGAATCCAGATATCCCTGCAAAATAAAAACAGCTGCCAGCTGATCCAGATACTGTTTACGATTCTCTCTGCGCACACTGGCTTCCATTAAAGTACGATTGGCTTCTACTGTAGTCAGACGCTCGTCCCACATGATCACTTCCAGACCTGTCCGTCTCTCCAGCATTTCCTTAAACTCCAGTGATTTCTGGGCACGTTCTCCAATCGTATTATTCATATTCTTCGGATATCCAAGTACGATCCGTTCCACCTGATACTCCGAAATAAGTTCTTCTATACGGGCAAGTGTCTGGCGCAGGTGATTCTCCTGCTTACGCCAGATTGTCTCCACTCCCTGCGCGGTGATTCCCAGCGGATCACTGATTGCCACACCGACTGTTTTTGAGCCATAATCTAATCCCAGGATTCTCATATCAGCGTTCCCAGGATTTATTCTTAATATACTCGTTTAAAAGTTCCTCTACCAGTTCATCACGCTCTACTTTCATGATCATGCTTCTTGCGCCCTTATGGCTGGTAATATAAGTAGGATCTCCGGACATAATATATCCAACGATCTGATTGACCGGATTATATCCTTTCTCATCCATTGCTGTGTAAACGAGGTCCAGTACCTCTTTTACCTGAAGCTCCTGGTCTGGTTTTGTTCTGAAATATTGGGTATTACCCAGATTGTTCTCTGCCATTTTTTTCACGTCCTTACCTGATTTATTTTCGCAGAACCTTTCAGTTATCGCATTATCTCGTACCTTCACGCACTTCGCAATAATTCATCGTTTCTGCTATGTATTGCAAATTTCGTATACAATACACATATATTCTTCTATATTTTAATATAATTCCATCTATTCTGCAACCGCAAATTTATTGCAGTCATTAGCAAGTTAACAGTTACTGTTCACTTTGTACCCTATTCCGTACACAGTACTCCGCCGGTCAATGTATGATTTTCCAGAAATCTCTCAGCTTTTACAGTAATTATGTCATTTACTCCATAAGCATCCTGTTTTCTTACTGCTGTTTTAATATATTCTTTGCTGTGTCCGATATACCACTGTTCTCCATTAATCTCTACTTCTTCCTCAAGAAGAACTTTCAGTTCACTGCCAATCATGGACTCTTCATATTCTCTGGCATGTTCTTCATTTAATGCAAGCATCTTATCGCTTCTGACAGCTTTCTGCGCTTCTGTCAACTGACCTGACATGGCGGCAGCCTTCGTTCCATGACGACGGGAATATTTGAAAATATGTGTCTCATAAAAATGGATACTTTCCACAAAGTCATAGGAAGCCTGAAAATCTTCCTCTGTTTCCATCGGAAAACCAACAATCACATCTGTTGTAAGTGCCGGATTTTTAAAGTATTTTCTCAGAAGATCACATTTCTCTGCATATTCTGTGCTTCTGTATCTTCGGTTCATTCTTTCCAGAGTTGTGTCACATCCGCTCTGCAAAGACAGATGGAAATGTGGGCACATCTTCGGCATAGAGGAAATCGTTCTGGCAAATTCCTCCGTAATGATTCTCGGCTCCAGAGAGCCCAGACGGATTCTCTCGACTCCTTCTACCTCATGTACAGACTGAATCAGTGAAAGCAGTGTTTCTCTTTCTTCTTCCGGGAAATCTACTCCATATGAACTTAAGTGGATTCCTGTGAGTACCACTTCCTTATATCCCTTGGCAGCAAGTGCACGGACTTCATCCATTACCTGTGCAATTTTACGACTTCTTACACGACCTCTTGCATACGGGATGATACAGTAGGTACAAAACTGATTACAGCCGTCCTGAACTTTAATATATGCACGCACATGCTCTGCTGTGTGATTGATCGCCAGTTCTTCATATTCTTTTGTCTGATTGATATTTAATACATGCTTCTGCTTGGTGTGCTGCTGTTCATATTCCTGCAGCACCTGGACAATATTTCCCTTCTGGTTATTTCCAAGAATCAGATCTACTGCCTCATCTTTGTCCAGTTTTCCCTCATCTGTCTGAACATAACATCCCGTTGCCACTACAATCGCATCCGGATTCATTTTCTTTGCTTTATGCAGCATCTGTCTGGACTTACGGTCTGCGATATTAGTGACTGTACATGTATTGATCAGATAAACATCAGCTCCCGGCTCAAACGGTACGATATCGTATCCCGCTTCTTCCAGAAGCTGCTGCATTGCCTCTACTTCATAGGCATTTACCTTACAGCCTAAGTTGTGAAGTGCAACTTTTATTCCCATTCTTTCCTCCTGTTTCTTATCTAAATTTGTAATTCCTTGTAACTTTATGACTATTCTGCTATCCTGAGATATGCAAGTCAAAAACTCATTGTCAAAGCTACTTTTCAATGAATTTTGTTTGCAGAATAAACGCCTGTTTCCGTACAATATTGTTCATTTTTTACAATACTATCGGAACTTTCGTCATTGTTATACATTTTCACTAAATCTTTCTGGAAATTTTATCCGTTTTCACCTTGACTTTTTGCAATACTGCCGTTAAGATGAAAACTGTAAGCTGACAGGCTATCAGGTCAGCAAATAACTATTATTAAGGGAGGTTCTCATAATGAAAACATGTAAAATTTCACTGAACTCTATCGATAAAGTGAAAGCATTCGTTAATGAAATCAGCAAATTCGACTGCGATTTCGATTTAGTATCCGGAAGATATGTAATCGACGCAAAATCTATCATGGGTATTTTCAGCCTTGATTTATCCAAACCGATCGACTTAAACATCCACGCTGATGGCGCTGCTCTTGATACCGTTATGGCAATCGTTAGCAAATACGTTACAGAATAATTTTTTCGCAGTCATTGAGGAACTGGTTTACAGTTCCTCTTTTCTTTTAGTCAATCTCAATAATCTCAACTGTCTCCAGCGCTGTTTTCATCAGTTCATCAATCTTCTCTTCCAGTTTTGTTTCTGAACGATGGATCACATTCAGGTTTGGCTTTGTAACCGGATGTTTTGCCACAAAGATCGTACAGCAGTCTTCAAATGGCTGGATAGACGTCTCGTAAGTTCCGATTTCCCATGATCTCTCTACAATTTCCTGCTTGTCAAAGCCGATAACCGGGCGGTATACAGGAAGTGTGCAGACTTCATTGGTAGCGGCAAGACTCTGTAATGTCTGGCTTGCAACCTGTCCGATACTCTCGCCTGTGATCAGGCCAAGGCATTTGCTCTGTTTTGCAAAATGCTCTGCAATACGCATCATATAGCGACGCATAATGATAGTCAGCTCATCATGTGGACACTGATCATAAATGTAAAGCTGGATATCTGTAAAGTTTACTACATGGAGACGAATCGGTCCACTGTATTTTGCTACCTGTTTTGCCAGATCTACGACTTTCTGTTTTGCTCTTTCACTTGTGTAAGGCGGCGCATGGAAATATACCGCATCAATCTTAACACCACGTTTTGCGATCATATAACCGGCTACCGGGCTGTCGATACCGCCAGAGAGAAGAAGCATAGCTTTTCCGTTTGTTCCGATTGGCATTCCGCCTGCTCCCTTGATTGTCTGGGAATATACATAAATCTTGTCACGGATTTCTACAGAAAGAGTAAGCTCCGGATCATGTACGTCTACGCTTGCATCCGGGAATTCATCCAGAATACGTCCGCCAAGTTCTGCACTGACTTCCATAGATGTGATTGGATAGGACTTCTTTGCTCTTCTTGTATATACTTTGAAGCTTCCATTGTAATTTGGATGGCAGTTCTTCATGTAAGAAACAACATCCTTTGCCATCTGCTCAAATCCCTGCTCCTCATAGATCACTACCGGGCAAATTCCGACAATACCAAATACATGCTGTAACGCATCTACCGTCTCATCATAATCATACTGTTCCGGGCAGAACACATAGATTCTTCCCTGTTCTTTCTTTACTTCAAACTCTCCCTCAATTTTGGAAAGTGCGATGTTCATCTGCTTTACAAGGGCGTCTTCAAAAATATATCTGTTCTTACCCTTGATAGCGATTTCTGCGTATTTTATTAAAAATGCGTGAAATATCATTCTATTCTCCTTTTGTTCTTTCTATCATCTTAATTACACATTGTCTGCATTGCAATGTATCTGCAGCAGCATGCATATCCTGTCACTTTCTGGGTTTCGCCAGGCAGCGATGCATTATTGTCCACTGATAATATCCTGCCGTCAATCTGTTGATCTGTTATCTGCGGGCGTATCGTTTCAACATTGGAAGCACTTCATTTAATACCTCCAGGCAGTAATCAACCTCTTCAAATGTATTCTCCTCCGAGAAGCTGATACGCACAGTATTCTCAATCTGTGCATTGCTCATTCCCATGGCAGAAAGCGTGGCGCTTGGTTTTCTCTTATGGCTGGAGCATGCGCTTCCCGCAGATACAAAGATATTTCTGTCCTCCAATGTGTGAAGCAATACCTCACTTCTGATTCCCAGAAAACTTACACTCAGGATATGAGGCGCACCTTCTCTGACAGGCATTCCATTAATCACTACGTCATCTATTTTGGAAAGCCCCTTTGCCATACGTTCTTTCAGCTGATAAAGATGTTCGATCTTTTCATCAAAATTCTGATACATCATCTTCGATGCCACGCCTAGACCTGCGATTCCCGGCACATTGTCAGTTCCGGAGCGCATTCCATTCTGCTGTCCGCCGCCCAGAATCAATGGCTGCACCTTTGCTTTACTGTTAATGTAAAGAAATCCGACACCTTTTGGTCCGTGGATCTTATGTCCGCTGACAGAAAGAAGATGGATTCCCCATTTCTTCGGATAGATCCGATATTTGCCAAATGCCTGAATTGCATCTACATGATACAATGCTTTCGGGCTCTTCTCCTGAACCATAGCACCGATTTTTTCTACGGGCATCACTGCTCCAGTCTCATTGTTTACCATCATTGTAGATACTAAGATCGTATCCGGTCTTAATGCCTTTTCAAGTGCGTCAAGTTTTACAACTCCGCGCTCATCCACCGGAAGAATCGTCACTTCAAATCCTTGTTCCTTAAGAAAAGCAATCGGCTGACTGACTGCTGCATGCTCTACAGCAGTCGTGATGATGTGATTTCCACTTCTCTTATTTGCAAGCGCGCCACCAATCAGTGCCAGATTATTAGACTCTGTTCCACCGGAAGTAAACAAGATTTCTTTCTCTGTTACTTTCAGTATCTGTGACAAAATTCTGGCAGATTCTTTGACATACCCTTCCGCATCAACACCCTTCTGGTGCATGGCAGATGGATTTCCGAAATCTTCCATCATTGTCTTAACCACGATATCCTTTACTTCTTCAAAGCAGCGGGTCGTAGCTGAATTATCAAAATATGCTTCCATTTTTACTCTCTCTTGTTTCTATATATTATCCTGATATTACTATTCTCAGTAACACCAAAATACCTGAACTTTTCCCTGATCATACAACTTCATATTACTGTTCCCGGTAACAATTAATATTATCTAAGAAAAACCGCAGGTTTTCATTTTCAACTGTTTCTTATTATAACTTACTCATTCTCCAACTGAAACATCAGTACAGACAAAATCGCAAGTCCTGCTGTCTCTGTTCTGAGGATGCGCCTTCCAAGTGTAATGGCATGTGCTCCTGCCTCCAGTGCCTTTGACACTTCTTCTTCCTCAAATCCACCTTCCGGCCCGATGAAAATGCCGATAGACTGTCCCGGTCTGAGCTCGTTCAGGATTTCTCTGGTTTCTTTCATTCCCTTTGCAAGCTCGTATGGAATCAGCTTCACGTCTAAATGTCCGGCAAATGCCAGCGCCTCTTTATAAGTCATAACCTCGTGAATCTCGGGGATCAGCATTCGCTTTGACTGTTTTGCCGCGCTCTCTGCGATTTGCTGCCAGCGGGCTACCTTCTTCGCCGCTTTCTTCGCATCCAGCTTCACTACACATCGCTTTGTCTCTACAGGAATCACTGAGAAAGCTCCCAGCTCCACTGCTTTCTGAATAATGAGTTCCATCTTATCTGCTTTTGGAAGTCCCTGAAAAAGATAAATCTTGTTTGGAAGTTCATATTCCGGTTCCTGTGCATAAAGAATATGAAGTAAAACTTCATCCTCTCTCAGTTCTTCTATCTGACAATGATACTCCTTATTACCGCCATCGCTGATCCAGACATCCTCTCCACATTTCATACGAAGCACGTTTTTAATATGATTCACATCTGTTCCATTGATATGAATACGATGCATTTCTTCCTCGATCTGATAAGGTTCCACAAAAAAACGCTGCATAAGATCAGTCCTTTCTTGCTGTGACAGAAACCCATTCGCCCTGATGTGTTACCTCTACAACCGTCAGTCCTGCTGCCTTCACAGCTTCCACTACTACCTCTTCTTTCACATCAAGAATACCGGAAGTAATATAGTAAGCACCTTTCTTCATCTGATTAACAATCACCGGTGTCAGCGGAATCAAAACATCTGCAAGAATATTTGCTGTGACAATATCATATTTTTCATAGCCTGCCTGATCCTGGATTGCTTTGTCATCGATAATATTTCCAATAACCATGTCAAAAGTCTCATCTGCGATCTGGTTTGCTTCTTTATTCTCTGCAACTGCCGGAACTGCACATGGATCCAGGTCTGTTCCCAGCACATGTTTTGCCCCGAGTTTGAGCGCAACGATACCAAGAATGCCGCTTCCGGTTCCGACATCCAGCATCTCTGTATCCGGTGTCACATATTTCTTTAACTGGCGGATCACAAGCTGTGTAGTCTCATGCATCCCTGTTCCGAAAGCTGTACCCGGATCGATATGCAGGATCATTTTGTCCTTGTCCTCTTCTTTTACTTCTTCCCAGGATGGAACAATAAGAATATCATCTACATAGAACTGATGGAAATACTGTTTCCAGTTGTTAATCCAGTCCTTATCCTCTGTCTGGGACTCTTCGATCGTTGCTTCTCCGATATCCATGAAATTTCTTAAATCATCCAATGCTTCACGCACATCCTTAAGAATCGCGTCTTTATCAGCATCTTCCTCCAGATAGAAATTCAGATATGCAACACCGTCATCTGCAGGACCTTCCGGCATAATGTCTACAAACATCTGAGCTTTATCTTCCTCTGTCAGTGGCTGCTTGTCCTGAATCTCCACACCTTCGATTCCAACCTCTGCCAGTGTGCTGATTACGATATCTTCTGCTTCTGTTTTCGTTTTTACTGTAAAACGGTTCCACTTCATATATTATTCTCCATTCTTAATTATTTTGTATAATTAACATTTATCCTTACGGTTCGCATACCACTTTATATCTTAAATCGCACAGACAAGTAAGTGGTATAGTTATTTCGAAAACAATGTACCAGAAATCTTTTCAAAAAACTTTCTGAAAATATCATGGTGATTTCCATTGCTGTAAAATCTCCACGACAGTTCCACCAGTCCTACTCCGGCGATTGCATCCACCAGATAATGCTGCTTAAGTACCTGCGTGGAAATAATGATCAGTATTGCAAATATCAGTGAAAAATACTGATACCACTTCGGTATCTTCTCTGATTTTCTGACTCCCCGCCAGCTCAGCCAGCTTACATAACAGTGAATCGATGGGAATAAATTTGAAGGAGTACTTGCCCCATCCATCATGTAAACAAACTTAAGCAACTGTTCAGACCAGGTATTTCCCACAATCTCAGGTCTTATATTTGTAGTCGGCAAAATCAGAAAAAACACAAAACAGGCAAAATGTACTGTCAGATCTGTCGCTACAAACCGGTAAAAACCGTCCTTTCCTCTCTGTGACGCCAGAATATAATTCACCGCCCAGAAAGGAAATGCCAGCACATAGATCCAGATAAACTGTGGAATCAATGGCACTGCCCTGTCCAGTGATGTGGTAAAATCAAAATGATATCTGTTCGCTGTCAATATGCCACTGCCCCAGTAAATCAGACAATTCAGCACAAAAATACTTATCAGTGGCAAGATTGACCACAACGGGAGATATTTCTCCCGAAAAAACCGAATTTTTTCTTTTTTAGTCAAATACCTCTCCATTTCTCAGGAATCCCTGTCCATGCAACTTGTTGGTACACTACATGATCATACATTATTTTCTTCTGCTTTTTTTGCCGTTATCTTTCAATATACACGACCACGCAAAAAAAGAAAAGAGGTTTGCCCTCTTTTCTTTAATTTTCTTTCATTTTTCTTTTAAAATCCAATTTTCAAATCTCTGAAAATCAGTCCTCAAAAGTCTCTTTTAATTTATCCATGAAGCTCTTTTTCTTCTTTTCGGATTTCTCGGTCCCTTCGGAAGACTCCTTCGGGCGGTTGCCACATGCCTCATCGAATTTACGCAGCGCTTCTTTTGCTTCTTCGTTGAGATTGGTCGGAACCTGTACAACGAATGTCACATAATGATCTCCACGTACGTTCTTGTTTCTTAAGGATGGAACACCTTTTCCCTTCAGACGGATTCTTGTATCTGTCTGAGTTCCCGGCTTCACTTCATATTCCACATCTCCATCCACTGTGTTGATACGGACAGTACCACCCAGTGCCGCCTGTGCATATGTAAGAGGCGCAGTGGAGAAAATATTCATATCCTGTCTCTGGAAAATCGGATGACGTGCAACATTTACTTCTACAAGAAGATCACCTCTCGGTCCTCCGTTTGTACCCGGTTCACCCTTCTCACGGATACGAATACTCTGACCATTGTCAATACCAGCAGGTACAGATACCTGAATCTTCTTTCTGGAAGAGGTATATCCTGTTCCGCGGCATGCACTACATTTATCTTTAATGATCTTACCTGTTCCATGACAGTCCGGACAAGTCTGTACATTACGCACCATTCCGAACATGGACTGCTGTGTATATACGACCTGACCTTCACCGTTACATTTCGGACAGGTTGTCGGTGAAGTACCCGGTTTCGCACCTGTTCCATGGCAGGTGGTACATTCGTCCTTCAGTACGATCTCCAGTTCTTTTTCACAGCCAAAGACAGCTTCTTCAAAAGTAATATTTACGCGTGCACGAAGGTTTGCGCCTTTCATCGGACCGTTATTGGCACGTCTGCTTCTGCTGCCGCCGCCAAATAAATCACCGAAAATATCGCCGAAGATATCACCCATATCAGCACCGTTAAAATCAAAACCTCCGAAGCCGCCGCCGGCACCTCCGCCACCGTTTTCAAAAGCCGCATGGCCAAACTGGTCATACTGTTTTCTCTTCTCCGGATCGCTTAAGATGGTGTAAGCCTCTGTTGCCTCTTTAAATTTCGCCTCAGCCTCTTTATCTCCTGGATTTACATCCGGGTGATACTTCTTGGCCAGCTTACGATATGCTTTTTTAAGTGTTGCGTCATCGGCGCTTTTGTCCACGCCTAAGACTTCATAATAATCTCTCTTATCAGCCATGATTTTAATCCTATACCCGTTTTATTTATAACACAACTATTCAGTGAGAGAGACTCTCCCACTGAACAGTTATTATTGATATTTCCGTTGCAAATCTCTGCTTTTACAGAAATGTCACATTATACTTCTTTGTAATCAGCATCTACAACATCATCGTTGTTTCCTGCATCTGTGCTGCCTGCTGCACCGCCACCCATGTTCATGTCCGGTCCTGCCTGGCCGCCTGCCTGCTGTGTCTGCTCATACATCTTAGCGAACAGTTTCTGAGCACTTTCCATCATCTTCTCCTGAGCAGCTTTGATATCAGCTACCTGAGAATCTGTCATCTCTTCTGCATTTGTAGTCTGGGACAGTAAGTCTTTCAGCGCATTCAGGTCTGCTTCTACAGCAGCTTTATCATTAGCATCGATCTTGTCTCCGGCCTCTTTCAGTGCATTCTCAACCTGGAATACCATGGAATCAGCATTGTTTCTTGTATCGATTGCTTCTTTACGTTTCTTATCCTGTGCTTCGAACTCAGCAGCTTCTTTTACTGCTTTGTCGATATCGGAATCAGACATGTTAGAACCAGCTGTGATTGTAATGTGTTGTTCTTTACCTGTTCCAAGATCCTTAGCGGATACATTTACGATACCGTTTGCATCAATATCAAATGTAACTTCGATCTGCGGAACGCCACGACGTGCTGGCGGGATTCCATCCAGACGGAACTGTCCAAGGGATTTGTTGTCTTTCGCAAACTGACGCTCACCCTGTACAACGTTGATATCTACTGCTGTCTGGTTGTCTGCTGCTGTTGAGAAAATCTGGCTCTTTCTTGTAGGAATAGTAGTATTTCTCTCGATCAGTCTTGTTGCAATACCACCCATTGTCTCGATGGACAGTGACAGTGGAGTAACATCCAGAAGAAGGATATCGCCTGCGCCTGCATCACCTGCAAGTTTACCACCCTGGATAGAAGCACCAAGTGCTACACACTCATCCGGGTTCAGGTTCTTGCTTGGCTCTTTGCCTGTTAACTGTCTTACTTTATCCTGTACAGCCGGGATACGGGAAGATCCACCAACCAGAAGTACCTGGCCAAGTTCAGATGCTGTGATACCTGCATCTGAAAGTGCACGACGTACCGGTTCTGCTGTCATTTCTACTAAGTCATGTGTTAATTCATCGAATTTAGCTCTTGTAAGGTTCATGTCGAAGTGTTTCGGGCCTTCTGCTGTAGCTGTGATGAATGGCAGGTTGATGTTTGTAGTTGTTGCGGAAGAAAGCTCTTTCTTTGCTTTCTCTGCAGCTTCTTTTAATCTCTGAAGTGCCATCTTATCATTGCTTAAATCAACGCCTTCTGCTTTCTTGAACTCTGCAAGCATGTAATCTGTAACTTTCTGGTCGAAGTCATCACCACCAAGGCGGTTGTTACCTGCTGTGGAAAGAACTTCGATAACACCATCACCGATTTCGATTACAGATACGTCGAATGTACCGCCACCTAAATCGTATACCATGATTTTCTGTTCTTTTTCATTGTCAAGGCCATATGCAAGAGCTGCTGCTGTTGGCTCGTTGATAATACGTTTTACATCAAGACCGGCGATCTTACCGGCATCTTTTGTTGCCTGACGCTGAGCATCATTGAAATATGCAGGAACTGTGATAACTGCTTCTGTAACTTTCTCACCAAGGTATCCTTCTGCATCTTTTTTCAGTTTCTGAAGGATCATAGCAGAAATTTCCTGTGGGGAATATTTCTTGTCGTCGATTGTTACACGGTAGTCAGTACCCATCTCTCTTTTAATGGAAGAGATTGTTCTCTCTGCGTTTGTTACTGCCTGACGTTTTGCAGGTTCACCTACAAGACGTTCTCCTGTTTTTGTGAAAGCGACAACTGATGGTGTTGTTCTTGCGCCTTCTGTATTAGCGATAACTGTTGGCTGTCCACCTTCCATTACGGCTACACAGCTGTTTGTTGTACCTAAGTCAATACCAATGATTTTTCCCATAATCTTGTTCCTCCTGTTTATTTTCAACTAGATTTGATATATTCTATATTTTCATGTAAATTAGTTGGCTACTTTTACCATACTGTGGCGGACTACGAAATCCTTGTAGGTGTAACCCTTCTGGAATTCTTCTACCACAATATTCTCACCAGCCTCTTCGTCCTCCACATGCATCACTGCGTTGTGGAAGTTCGGATCAAATTCCTTACCAACTGCTTCAATCGGTTTCACGCCCAGCTCATCTAATGTTGTAATCAGCTGTTTGTAGATCATCTTCATGCCATCTGCAAAAGAATCTCCTTCAGGTGCCTGTGCAAGACCTCTCTCGAAGTTATCCACAACCGGAAGCATCTTCTCAACAATATCCTTGGCTCCGATGATATACATACTGGATTTCTCTTTCTCCGTTCTCTTACGGAAGTTATCGAACTCAGCCATGTTTCGTTTCAGTCTGTCTGTAAGTTCTTCAATCTGCTGTTCAAATTTATCTTTTTCTTTTTTCTTCTTGCCGAAGAAAGAAGTTTTTGATTTGCTGTCTTTCTTGTCATCCTGGGAAGCTTCCTCATCTCCATCCTCTACCTGGATTTCCTCTGTTTCTGCTTCGCCGTTCTCTACAACCTCAGGTTCATTCTCAACAGTTTCTTCTGTTACCGGAGTCTCTGTTGTCTCTTCTCCCTGAGCTGTGTTCTTTGTTTCTTCTGACACTCTCTATTACCGCCTTTCTAACTCTCTTTCTTAATCAGTTCGTCCAGCTGGACTTTCAAAGCCTTCAGGCTGTCAACTACATTTGCATAATCCATACGCTTGGGACCGATGATACCGATGGTACCATGCATTCCTTCTCCAAGTTCGTAAGTGGCTGTGACCACACTGCAGTCTTTCATGGTCTGCACTGGCATCTCATCACCAATGTACACCTGAATTCCTGTGTTCTCGGTATCAGACATTCTCTCTTTTACCAGGTCTACCAGATCCTGCTTCTCTTCAAATGCTGAAATCAGCTCACTCGCTTTGCTTGTGTCTGCAAGCTCCGGATACTTGAAAATGTTGGTTGCTCCTGAAGTATATATCTGCATATCATCTTCGTCTACCTGGATGGTGTCTGCCACTGCATCAAGGACTGTGCCAACCACAGAGCCATGTACACCTGCCTGTTCTTTCAGGCGGGCGATCATTCCCAGGTTGATGTCCTGAATGGGCACACCATTTAAGTTGGTGTTAAGAAGAAGATTTAATTTCAGGATTGTCTGATCGTCCATCTCCTCATCCAGATTGATGATCTGGTTTCGGATGACATTGTTATCACTCACTACTACTGCCACAAGCTGAAGTGGTGTCACTCGGGAAAGCTGGATGAATTTAATCTTGCTTCCGCTGTACTGTGGAACAGAGATCATTGTTGCATAGTTGGTATTGGAGGCAAGTACCTTTGCCACCTGTTTCAGCATTTTATCCAGTTTATCGGTTTTCTCTATCATGAGATCCTTGATTTCCTGAACCTCTGATTCCTTTTCTTTCATCAGCTCGTCTACGTAGAGGCGATAACCTTTATCAGAAGGAATTCTTCCGGCTGAGGTGTGGGGCTGTACGATATATCCCATATCTGTCAGGTCTGACATCTCATTCCGGATGGTGGCAGAGCTTACATTTAAATCTGCAAACTTGGAAATGGTCCGGGAACCCACCGGTTCGCCTGTTTCCATGTAGGTTTTGATGATGGCTTTTAGTATTTTCTTTTTACGATCATCTAATTCCTGATCCATGAAGTTCCACTCCTTTACTGCCTTTGTTTTTGGTTTGTTAGCACTCATGTTTTAGGAGTGCTAACACCTTATGCTCATAAGATAGCACTCTTGATTTGGTTTGTCAATATTATTTTGTGAATTTTTTGTTATTTTATGAACAATGGGAATTATTAAGATTATGTTATAGAAAGGGACGCGGGGAGAAAGTATTGATATTGTGTGCGGTTTCGGACGCTAAGAGATACTAAGTCTGCAGAAATCTGCGGACTAAATATCTCTAAGCATCCTGCAAATGCACACAATATCAATACTTTCTCCCCGCTGGCTATTCAGGACGATCATATAGGCGGGGCTCTCTCCTGGGAGGCGAATCGCCTCTTCTAAAACTCGGTGTAGAATTATTTGTCTAAAGTATCCAGATTCTTTTTCAGGTCGATCATTTTATCGCGGAGTTCGGCGGCCTGTTCGAAGTTGAGGTCTGCGGCTGCGGCGCGCATTTGTTTTTCTACCTGGGCAATGAGTTTGGTGAGTTCTTTGCGGGTCATGGACTCTGGGTCTTTCTGGAGTCGGACCTCGGTTTCGGCTACTGCTTTGGATACGGCGATGAGGTCGCGGACTGCTTTTTTGATGGTGGTGGGAGTGATTCCATGTTCTTTGTTGTAGGCTTCCTGGATGGTGCGACGGCGGTTGGTTTCGGTGATGGCTTTGTGCATGGAATCGGTCATGTTGTCTGCGTACATGATCACGTGGCCTTCGCTGTTTCGAGCAGCTCGTCCGATGGTCTGGATGAGGGAGGTTTCGGAACGGAGAAAGCCTTCTTTGTCTGCATCCAGGATTGCTACCAGGGTGATTTCCGGGATGTCCAGGCCTTCCCTGAGGAGGTTGATTCCTACCAGTACATCAAAGACATCCAGACGCATATCGCGGATGATGCGGGCACGCTCTAAGGTATCGATATCGGAATGAAGATAGCGGACCCGGATTCCTACTTCTTTCATATATTCTGTCAGGTCTTCTGCCATTCGTTTGGTGAGGGTGGTGATCAGGATTTTGTGTTTCTTTGACACTTCTTTGTTTACTTCACCTATCAAGTCGTCAATCTGTCCTTCAATGGGACGGACTTCTACTTTCGGATCCAGAAGTCCGGTTGGACGGATGATCTGTTCTGCACGGAGGAGTTCATGATCATACTCATATTGTCCCGGGGTGGCAGATACAAACATGACCTGATCCAGTTTTGATTCGAATTCTTCGAAGCTTAAGGGACGGTTATCCTTGGCTGAAGGAAGTCGAAAGCCGTAGTCTACCAGCGTCTGCTTACGGCTCTGGTCACCGGCGTACATTCCTCCTACCTGAGGTACTGTGATATGAGATTCATCTATAATAAGTAAGAAGTCATCTCCAAAATAGTCCAGCAGCGTGTATGGCGGCTGTCCGGGCTTTAATCCTGACAGATGTCTGGAATAATTTTCAATTCCTGAACAGAATCCTGTTTCTTTCATCATTTCAATGTCAAAATTGGTGCGTTCTGAGATTCGCTGAGCTTCCAGAAGTTTGTCTTCGCTTTTGAAATACTCTACGCGTTCTTTTAATTCTTCTTCTATTGCTACCGCTGCTCTCTGGATCTGTTCTGCAGGCACTACATAGTGGGATGCAGGGAAGATGCTGATATGAGAACGCTGGCATTTGATTTCTCCTGTCAGTACATCAATTTCTGAAATACGGTCGATCTCATCTCCGAAAAATTCTACTCTCACGGCTGTGTCGGAGCTGTTGGCAGGAAAAATTTCCAGAGTATCTCCGCGGACACGGAAGGTGCTTCGGTGGAAGTCCATCTCATTTCTGGTATACTGAATGTCGATCAGCTCCCGGATTACCTCATCCCGGTCTTTGGTCATACCTGGACGCAGGGAGATCATCATGTCAAAGAATTCCTGAGGGGATCCCAGTCCGTAGATACAGGAAACGGAGGAAATGACCACTACATCTTTCCGTTCTGACATTGCGGCTGTGGCAGAGAGACGGAGTTTGTCAATTTCGTCATTGATGGAGGAGTCTTTAGCGATATAGGTGTCTGAAGACGGGACATAGGCCTCCGGCTGATAGTAATCATAATAGGAAACAAAATATTCCACCGCATTCTCCGGGAAAAATTCCTTCATCTCTCCGTAAAGCTGTGCCGCGAGAGTTTTGTTGTGGGCAAGGATAAGGGTTGGTTTATTAAGCCGGGCGATAACGTTCGCCATAGTGAAGGTCTTGCCGGAGCCTGTGACACCCAGTAAAGTCTCGAACTGGTTGCCTTCTTTAAAACCTTCGACCAGTTTCTCGATTGCCTGAGGCTGGTCACCGGTGGGTTTGTATTCGGAGTGCAATTTAAAATGATCCATAATATTCTCCTGTTTTAATCAAATTTCGCTTATCAAAAATTGAGATATGTTTTAGTATGGTTATGTTTTCAGTATATCATCCCATATAAAAAAAGTACAGAACAAACGAATACCTGTTCTGCACTTTAGAACGTGTCGCTACTGTTCACACGCTACTATTCCGCGAGGTGTTTTTTGTGAGCGAAGGTCACAGAAAAACCGAGACATGCCGCGCGAGTTTATGCGAATAGCATAAATTCTGTGCATCGCGAAGCATGTTACTGGGCACGGAGTGAACAGTAACAACGTGTCTGAAGTATACTTTATGCTATTGTTCACTCTGGCTGCCTAAAACCGAACAAATAGTCTTCTCAACTTTTTCTGCATCAACAGGTTTTGCAATATGTCCGTTCATTCCTTTTGCCAGTGCCTTTTTTCTGTCTTCTTCGAAGGCATTGGCTGTCATGGCAATGATTGGAATATTTGCTTTGTTCTTATCTGACAGTCCACGGATCATCTCAGTTGCCCTGTAGCCATCCATGTTCGGCATCTGGATATCCATAAGAATCAGGTCATAGGTGCCTGCCGGAGACTGCTCGATTCTGTGGACACACTGAATGCCATCTTCCACTCTGTCAATTACCAGTCCCTCTGTCATCAGAATTTCCATTGCAATCTCTGCATTCAGATCATTATCCTCTGCAAGCAGCACATGTTTTCCTTTAAGGATTTCTCTTGAAGCATCTGTTGTTTTCTCTGATTTTTTCTCATAACACCCTGCATCTGCAATCCTGTGCTGAAGTATAACAGTAAACCGACTTCCTTTTCCGGATTCACTTTCTACTTTGATGGTTCCGCCCATCATATCAACCAGATTTTTCACGATAGACATTCCCAGTCCGGTTCCACCTATTTTTCCGGCTGTTGTATTCCGTTCCCGGCTGAAGGACTCGAAGATAATTGGGAGATATTCTTTGCTCATGCCAATGCCTGTATCCGTAACTTCTGTTTTAATCCTTACATATCCTTCTTCGCTGCACGGAAGTTCTGTGGTTGTCAGAGATACTGTACCACCATCCGGTGTATATTTAATCGCATTGCTGACAAGATTAATCATAATTTCTCTTATCTTGGTGCCATCACAGATAATATACTGGTGTACCACATTATCCTCATGCAAAAAAGTAATCCCCTTCTGCTGTGCTTCCTCTCCGAAAACATCATAAAATTCTCTCAGCATACTGCTTATTTTTACATAATCCTCGCTCAGCTCTACCTTTCCGCTCTCGATCCGCGCCATATCAAGCACATTGTTAATGATCGACAAAAGCAGATTTCCTGACTGCTCTATCTTTTCCTGATAATCCAGAAGTTTGGGATCTGTCAGTCTCTTTCCAAGCATCTGGTTATATCCCAGGATCACATTCATAGGTGTACGGATATCATGAGACATATTATTCAGGAAATTGGTCTTTGCCAGGTTCGCACTCTCTGCCTTTTCCACAGCAATCTGCAGCTTTTTGTTCAGTTGTTGTGTTTCATCTGCCGCCTGTTTTGCAACAGTCTCAGCCTGACGCGCCTTTTGCAGCAAGCCCAGGATTGATATCAGAATCAGCATAATAACCACTGCACTGCACAGTAAAACTACAGCCAGATTATCCTTTACAAATTTTGCCAGAGTAACCTTCCCCGGTGTACTCTCATACATGGCGATGGCACTTGTAAGCATGTTGGAGGGCATGGCTTTAATCGTCTTATTCAGTATGGACAGCAGGTAATGGTTGCCGCTTTTTACTGCAAAAGCAGACTTCTCAGGGTTTGAAAGAGGCAGACTGTATAAATTGTATTTTTCACTGTAATCCGATGCAGAAGCAACTCCTGTGACAAATCCGTCTGCATGCTTCTTTATCACAAGATTTGCCGCATCATCCACAGAATCGCACTCTACGATTTCCCACTGAGGATAGTAATATTCAATATGCTTTTCCAACGGCAGATCATCCTTTGGAACTGCAATACGGTTTGATTCATTCTCATTAAAAGATGTCTTATTGGTGACAGCCATCAGGTTATAGGTCCAGGCTGTATTGGTAAAAGCGAAATGGTATTCCTCTGCTGTGTCCAGATTCTGACTGAAATGAAAGATCATATCAATTTCATCCGATTGCAGGGCTTTCGTCTCCTCCTCGTAGCTGTTATATTCTGTCAGTTCAAAGTCCAGCTTCTGGTTTCCCAGACAGCCTGTTGCATATTGAATATAATCAGTCATTGCACCGCTGAATCTGCCCTCCGGCATCTCTATGGTACTGATTCCTGCATCGTCTTTCAGAAATCCGATGCGGATCGCCCCATGCTCTTTCAGCCATTTTTTCTCCTCACCGGAAAGAATCGGTGTATAATCCAGGGAAAAATACTGCTTATATAAATCTGCCAGATAAAATGGATTATCATCCTCCAGTCTGCGCATAGCATTATCCAGTTCTTCTTTGATCTCCGGATGATCCTTGTTGATTGCATAATAGATACCTGATTTTCCCACATTTACAACTGTGGAAATCCCCTGCGCAGCCCACAAAGACTCCTCCAGGGAAACAAAGGCATCGATTTCATGATCTGCCAGCTTTCTGTTCACATCATCATTATTGGCTATATTCACATGCGTTGTTTTCAGATCATATTTCTGCTCCCATTCTGTGAGCATAACCTCCGGCTGGGTTCCTCTCAGCACACCGATCCGTTTTCCATTCAGCGTCTGGAAATTGTAAACTGAAATATCCGTATCCGAAAGATCTGCATACAGATAATATTTCTCCTCGCCCATAGGTTCATCGGAAAACAGCATCTGCTTTGCACGTTCCTCTGTGTAGGAAATATCACCCATAATATCAAATTCACCGTTTATAAGCTTTTCAAAACAGTTGGACCAATCACAGGTGACATACTCAAACTTCCATCCTGTATAGCCGGACAGAGTTTCCAGAAGCTCATATCCATAGCCCTTCCTTGCACCTTTCTCATTGACATAATTAAAAGTGTCCTCGAAGGAACCTACGCGGACAACTCTTTCCGGGGTTTCTTCCTCCGCAGCTTTTGCTGTGACGGGTGTCACACACAGGATGCAGGTCAGAATCAGGCTTAGTATCATGCATATGCATACAATCTTTTTTCCTGTTCTGGTCATTGATTCTTTTTCTTTCATTTAATTTCTATATTCCCTTCCCAGTCTGTCGATGTATCAGAATATGTTTCAAAAATGCTTTCCTCAAAAAATGATTTTTCAGACACGCTCTGAGATAATGAACATTATTGCTTAAAAGTATTCTGCAGAATCTTTCTCATCTTTTCAATATCCACAGGTTTCGCAATATGTCCGTTCATTCCTTTTGCCAGTGCTTTCTTTCTGTCTTCCTCAAAGGCATTGGCAGTCATGGCAATGATTGGAATATTTGCTTTGCTCTTATCTGACAAGCCTCGGATTACCTCCGTTGCTTTATACCCATCCATGTTCGGCATCTGGATGTCCATAAGGATCAGATCATAGGTTCCTGCCGGTTTCTGTTCTATCCTTGACACGCATTGAACTCCATCCTCAACACGGTCAACCATAAGTCCCATATCCTCCAGGATAAACTCTGCGATTTCCGCATTCAGATCATTATCCTCTGCAAGCAAAATATGTTTTCCGCTTATTCTATCTGTTTCATCCATATCTATAGATTTTTCCGTATCCTGTTCATAATAACTCTTATCAGCAATCCTGTATTCCAGAGTAACTGTAAATTTACTTCCTTCCCCCAGCTTACTTTCTGCTTCAATAGTTCCGTACATCATATCAATATATTTCTTTATGATCGGCATTCCCAGACCTGTCCCCGCAACCTTTCCGGCCGTTGTATTTCGTTCCCTGGCAAAAGCCTCAAAGAGAGATGGAAGGAATTCTTCGCTCATTCCGATACCTGTATCAATTACCTGAGTCCGTATCCGCATATAGTCTTTCCTGTCACAGTCAAGTTCTGTGATCTTTATGGTAATCCTTCCCCCTGAAGCTGTATATTTTACCGCATTGCTGATCAGATTGAGGAAAATTTCCCTGTTCTTTGTCTCATCGCAGATTACGTGCTCATGCTGCACATCGTATTCCATCTCAAGGTGAATACCTTTTTTCTCCGCTTCTGCCTGGAAAATTTTGTAAATTCCCTGATAAATATCTCTGATCTTCACATAATCCTCATCCAGTTCCACCTTACCGCTTTCAATCCGTGCCATGTCCAGCACATTGTTGATAATAGACAGCAGCAGATTTCCGGACTGTTCCATCTTCTCCTGATAGTCCAGAAGCTTGGGATCTGTCAGTTCCCTTTTTATCAGCTCACTGTATCCCAGCAGGGCATTCATGGGTGTCCGGATATCATGAGACATATTGAAAAGGAAATCTGATTTGGCGGCATTAGCCTTTTCTGCCTGAATCTGGGCTTTTCTTGCTTTCACCATCAGGTAAACTATAATCATTATAATAACCAGAACCGTACTTACAAAACCAATAGAAACTGCTCGCAGGTTATCCTTTATGTATTCTGCCAGAGTGACCTTTCCCGGTTCGTTTTCATATACGCAAAACTGACTGGAAAGCCTGGAAGCAGGCAGAGTCTGAATGGTTTTGTTCAGGATATTCATTAATGTTGTATTGTCCCTGGTGACTGCAAAGCAGGAATTCCCGGATTTCGTAAGAAAAATACTGCGCATTTTGCTGTCTGCCATTGTCTTTAATGACTGTCCTGCCTTCACAACAAAACAGTCTGCTTCACCGCTGTGAACTGCCTTCTCAACCTCATCGGATGAGTCATATTCCTTTATTTTCCAGAAAGGATAGTTAAAAGAAATATACCACTTTCCCAGCAGGTTATTCCTTCTCACTGCTACTGTATTCTCTTTATTTTCATCAAACTTTTTAACACCTGTGAGTACTGCAACATTGACTTCAAAAACAGTATTTGACAATATAACATCGTTTTGCTCAGCTTCATATGGATTCTGATTCATATGAAAAATCATATCAATCCTGCTATCCTTTAATGCCTGTAGCTCTTCCTCCTGGGAATCAAAGCCTGTCAACTGAAATTCTATGTTTTTTTCTCCCAGACAGCCAGAAGCCAGACTAATATAATCGTTAATAATTCCTACCGGTTTCTCTGACTCCGTACCCACAAGGCTGACACCCACATCATTTTTCAGATATCCAATCCTGACCGCCCCATGCTGTTCCAGCCAGTTCTGCTCCTCATCCGTAAGAGTTTCAAGAGAATTTGCGGAGAGATACCTCTTATAAAGATCGTCTGTATAAAAAGGATTCTCCCTCTCAATCTTCTGCATTGCCTGATCCAGCTCCTCTTTCAGATCCGGGCGTTTTTTGCTGACTGCAAAATAGTTATAGGAGCCGCCGATCAGAAGAGCTGGTGAAATGTTATCTCTTTCCCACTGTGGAGATTCATTCAAAACAAACCCATCAATTTCATGATTTTTCAATTTCTGACGGACATCGTCTACATCGATAATATCAACCTGCTGCATGTTTACTCCATGGCTTTTTTCCCACTCATGAAACATTTCGGCAGAAAGTGTATCCGGCATCATCCCGATCCTCTTCTCATTTAATGTAGTCAGATTTGAAACAGAGATGTCTGTATTGGATGGATTCACATACAGATAATATCTATCCTCTCCCATAGGCAACGCTGAAAAAAGCATGGAAGTGGAGCGTTCCTCTGCATAGGAGATACCTCCCAGCAGATCGATCTGTCCTTTTTTCAGCATGCTCATCAGTTCTGCCCAGCTTCCATCCACATATTCATATTTCCAACCGGTATGCGCAGCTACTGCCTGTTGGTATTCGTAGCTGTAGCCTCTCCTCTGACCGTCTGATCCTGTGGTATTATAGATTCCTTCATACCAGCCTACTCTGACAACCTTAGATCTGTCCTCCTGTGCTGATACAGAAACAGGAAGTAATATCACACATAAAATAAGACATAATAAAATGCAACCATGCCCTTGTACATTTATTTTGAACTTTTTCATTTACCTGTTATCCTTCTCACGCTGCTTTAAAACCAGTGCATACACATCCGGCCATTTTTTCTCTAACTGCTCATCCAAAAGTCGCCTGCGCTCCTCGAACATCGCCACCAACTCCGGATGCTCTTTCAGCATCTGTTCCCGGAGTTTCTTTCGATGCTTCTCAAAACGTACAGTCAGTTCCTGTTCATCCTGTCCGGAAATCTTTACAATTTCTTTCATATGCTCTTCCAGATGCTCAATCCATGCATCTGCATCAAGTTCGTCCATATGATTCCACTGGCCATGGAGCAGCTCCTGCATATCTCCGTTCTCTTTTAAATGTTCAATCTGCAGATGAATCTGCTTCTCTATCTCTGCCTCAGAATCAGAACCAAAAGCCCAGACAAATTCCTGTACACTGTTGTCCACCCGCTTCCTGAACGGAGAACGTTCTGCATTATCTACATTGCCCTTCAAAGGATAAGGATAATGGATTCCCATATCCTTTAATGCAACATGTATGGTCCGGCGCACACGTCCCTCTTCGATCATAAATCCAAGCCCCAGTCCACGCATCTGTTCATTCAGCTCAGCGATATGCTCTGTTATGTAGAAACGAATTCCTCTTGCCTTCAGAGAACGGTACAGAATTGCAAGCCTGTCCGCAGCCGTAACATCAATACTGCCAATCCCGCTGGCATCCAGAATTACTGCTTTGGTATCCGGTCCAATGACATTCTCAATATCCTGCTGTAAAATATCTATATTTGCAAAAAACAGGCTGCTGCTGAATCGGTAGATCACCACGCCCTCAATCTCGCAGTTATGCAGGCTTTCCGTAAGATCCTCGAAATGCCTGTGTCCCGGCTGCACTCCCAGAAAACAGCGTGCCGGTTTCGCAGTACGGATGATCATCTCTGCAAAGGAGAGAATAATACCGATCAATACTCCATTGATAGTGCCAAGCATCAGCACTCCCCAGAATGCGCCCCAGTAGATCAGGCATTCCTTTTTGCTGATTTTCCTCAAACGTACAGCCAGATCAAATTCCGTTGCCCCCAGAAGTGAGGATATCACAATTGCAGTCAGCATGGGAACCGGCAGATAAGCGATCAGCCCGGTTGCTCCCAGAAGCACAAAAATCATGGAAATTCCTGCAAGAATTCCTGTCAGCTGTGTTTTTCCCTGATACTGTTCACTGATAGCGGTACGTGACACCGAACCATTGATCGGACAGCATCCGGTCAAAGCTGCCGCCAGATTTCCCATGGAAAAGGCTACCAGCTCCTGATTGGCATTTACCCTGTAACCATTTTTCTGTGCAAAGCTGTTCTCACCAAGTAAGGTTTCCGCCATGATCACTACAGCAATGGACAGACTGTAGATAACAGCTTCCTTCAGACCGATGGCAGAGAAGTCAGGAATACTCCATACAGGCAGCCCCGGTTCTACTGCATCCAGTGTGCGGATTCCCCAGTTGGAAATCGGGACGAAATAGGATAATAATACACCTGCAGCCATCAGAACTACTACCATAGGAAACTTAGGCATGATTTTTTTCATTACCAGAAGGATGACCAGAGAAACCAGACCTAAGATCAGTGAAGGCAGATTGATCTGTCCCAATGTAGCCCAGATATGCTCTGCCAGCTCCGGCAACTCTCCGGTTCCTGCAATTCCGCCCATTAATTTGGGCACCTGCATGAGAATAATTGTGGTACAGATACCTGTGATAAAGCCTCCCATTACAGGTGCGGAAATATAGTTTACCAGTTTTCCAGCTTTAAAAAATGCAAATATAAACAGCCAGACTGCCACAAAAAATGTGAGTACCGGCACAACCGCCACGGCCTGTTTCGAACCACTCTGGATTCCCATTTCCACCAGTGCCGCCCCGACTAACGCCGCTGGTGCTGCATCCACCCCGAAGATGAACTGGGGTGATGTGGAAAACAGCCCAAACAATATGATCGGGAATACAGAGCCGTACAGTCCATAAACCGCCGGCAGCCCCGCAATCTGGGCATAGCCCATGGAAATCGGGATCGAGACAGCCATAATAATCAGCCCGGTGAGGATGTCCTTTGATAAATTTTTTCTGTCGTAATTTCGCAATGTTTTGGCTAACTCCATCTGCATTTGTTTTGTGTTCCTCCGTTTTTTCCAAGCATCATGTTACTAAAATAGTACCTTCTCTACTTGCTCATAACCAAATAACTGATTCACAGCTTATTTGGTTAATAATGTACCTCCATTTTTTTACATAAAATTTCTAAGTCTTCCAAAATTGTTTCAAAATCCAGAGTATGCTCGACATCGTAATTTTCTTTAATGAAAGCTATGCCTTTGAATTGAAAAAGGTACTGAAACGCTTCTTTGGCACTTAGATTGTGTTTATTGGCAAATTCATTTACACACGCAACAGTAAAACCAATTTTTCTTTTTTGTTCGCTCATTCAAAAACTCCCCATTATTCTGTAATGCCTGCCTATAAGATAACTAACAGTATATCATACTTCACATTTTTTTCCATGCCTCCTGTAACAGAAAAAAACAGTAACTTTTTATCAGCGCAGATAATTTCTCTAAATCATCCAGATTATAATCCCGATAAAGTTCTCATCACCAGATCTACATCTTTGTTCTCCAGTTCCTGAATAATGTGCAGGTATGTTTTCTGTGTTGTAGTCATACTTGCATGCCCCAGTCTACGCGCAACACTGGCAATGGACACTCCTGCAAACAATAATAATGAGGCATGGGTATGTCTGAGTCCATGTATGGAAATCTCAGATATTCCACACCTTCTGCAATGCCTGGTAAGCACATCATTCACAGTAGAATTGTAAACCTTTGATTCTCCCACAAAAACAGGTTGATCCTGTGGAAGTGTTTTGGTCAGTTCTGAGAATTTTACAACAATCTGCCAGTCAATCTGAATTTTTCTCACAGAAGATTTATTCTTCGTTGGAAGGAAACCACCTTCACCTTTATAATCCCAGGTTTTGCTTATTGACAGCGTCTGCCTGCCAAAATCAAAATCTGCCGGAGTAATCGCCAGAGCTTCCGAAAATCTCATTCCGGTTTTTGCAACAAGAAGAATAAACCAGTCCCAGTTTGGTTCCTCCTTAATATCCAGATCAGCAATCAATGTATGAAGTTCAAACTGATTCAGATATTTTATTTTCTTGGCCTTGGGAGTTTTCCCCTTAATAATGGCTTTTCTGGTTGGATCTCGTTCTATCATTCCTTCATCAACCGCATCCAGAATAGCACCTTTCAGCTGATGATGAAAATCCAGCGTAGTCTGTCTCTCATGTTCTCTTGCATAATCATTCAAAAGCTGCTGATATGCCGTTCTGGTCAGCTCTGACACCCTCAGTTCAGGCACCAGCTTCTCCACCCACCTCTGTGTCATCAGATATTTTGCCATAGTTGCTTCACGAATTGCACCCTTTTTATATACATCAATCCACTGTGCATAATACTGCGAAAACAGTACATTGTTATTTGTATCATTTGACATAAGCATTCTCCATTTCCGAAATTACCTGCGCTGATATTCACAATGTAATGATTATAGCAATTCTACAAATAGAGCGGATAAATTGATGGATTTATGCAGTCATAAGAAGAGGTTTTATCTCTTCGTCCAGAGTTTTCTTCAATTCTGCCATCATGCGATTATAAAATTTATACTTCGGCAAAGCTGTTTCCTGTGCTTCTTTGTAGCTGGTATAATCAACAGTCGCCTTAATTGCCGTTTCATTGGGGATTTTCCCATTTCTGTAATGGATTGCCGCATACATCACATCATCCTTTGATGCATACCATTGAATACAGAAATCTGAGATAACTTTTTCCACACAATCTCGTTTCATATTCTCAATAATATTAAGGATAGACTTTCCTCTGTACTTTCTGTCATCTTTCTCAATATCTGCAATCAGATTGGACATAAGGTCTGCTACTTTTTCATTATCTTTACGAAGCTCCGCCACGTACTGTTTTACTTCTTCCAGCTTTTTCTGCCGTTCCTGTGGTGTAATTTCCTCATCCTCCTCTGTCGGAGTCACAATATTCTGGATCAGGTTAATGATATATTCGTAATCAATCTTTGTACTGCTGTATGCCATCAATTCATAATCCTGATCCACCTGTGTATCACTGGAATCTGAATCCCCATGATCTTTGGAATCACGAATCTCTTCCATTACATTTTTATAATGACCTGCGTAATCGTCATATTCTGCCTCTGTAATTCCATATTCTTCCAACATACTGTCATTATACTTTGTAAAAGATTTCAGCTGTGCAAACAGGCTGTCAAACTCCTGGAACATTTTTGCAAAAATTTTCTTCTCTTTCATGGACATACCCGGAATGTCTGAGGGCTTCTCAGCGCAAATTTTCAGTGCAGAAAGTGCTTTACGAAATGCAGGCTCTACTTCATCCCATTCTTCCAGCAACGCTGTCTCTGTACTTCCCGCAGAATACAATTTCACTGCATTGTCCACACACTTCTTA
Source organism: Ruminococcus sp. AM22-13 (assembly GCF_003471165.1). Lineage (GTDB taxonomy): Bacteria > Bacillota > Clostridia > Lachnospirales > Lachnospiraceae > Blautia_A. The sequence goes on from NZ_QRIL01000006.1 coordinate 68,881, forward strand.
AAGAGCTTTGGCGCCTGAAAGGTTACAATCTGTCCATATGTCTTATTGGTGTCATAAATACGGTTAGTTCTTGAAAAAGCCTGAATCAGATCATGAGGTCCCATAGGCTGACGGTCAATAAAAATCGTAGACATACATGGTGCATCAAAACCTGTAAGCAGTCTGTCTACCACAATTACCAGATCCAGCTGTTCTCGTCTGCTTTTAAATCTGGCATCTTTTCTGGCAAGACGTTTATTCAGATTGCCATTATAGCTCTGGATCTGGGACATTTCATATTTCGTTCCAAACATACCATTGTAATCCTTCAGGGATTTCTGCATTTTTTCCTGATTCACATGGGAGCCTTCTTCATTTTCGGTAACAGAATAAGTGATGGCGAATTTAGGAAAATCCGGAAGTACCTGTCTGATTTTCTCATCGATCACAAGTGAAGTTTCTCCATTCTTTACTCTGGTAAGCAGTTCATAATATTTCTGTGCAACCTGAATGGATTTGGTTGTAAGCATGCACTCATATGTCATTCCCTTTCCGTTCTGAAAGCCTAATTTGTAATAGGATTTGTTTAAAATTACATCCAATACCTTTAACATATGCGCTTCATTATCATACTGGCTGCTGTCCGTTTCATCTGTCATATTTTTAGGACCATTATGCTCAACCTGAAATCCAAGAACCGCCTTGTCATGAATTGCGTTCTGTATGGTATAAGAATGGAGACATTTTCCATATAATTCTTCTGTTGTTCGTGGCAAATCGCCCATCTGCGGATATGGATTCTCTGCGAAGCGTGGAGTTCCGGTAAAACCGTACCATAAAGATCTGCCAAAGAAACGTTCCAGTTCTCTCTTTGTTTTCGGTGTCACTGCCCTGTGACACTCATCCACTACAAAAGCAATCCTCAGATTTTTGATTTTATCAAAGTCCGGTGTTCCTTCCTGCAGTCTTTTACTTACGAGAATCTGCATTTTCTGGATTGTCGTTACAATCACCTGACGGTCAGCCGATTTTAACTTCTTTTTGAGATCATTTACATTATCTGTTTCATCCACATCTACCAGATCATTATTTGCATATGCCTGAAATGCCATAGTTGTCTGTGTATCCAGATCTTTACGGTCAATGAGAAAAATTGTCTTATCAATACTTGGAATATCCATCAAAAGATTTCTTGTTGCCTTATAGGATGTCAGTGTTTTTCCCGAACCGGTTGTATGCCATACAAAACCGGATTCTCCGATTTTTGAAGCTTCACGTATAGACTCAATGGCATGAATCTGATATGGTCTGAGCAAAATCAGCCGTCTGGCATCTTCATCCAGAACTGTGTATCTGGCAATCATTTCATGAGCCTGGGGAATACGGAGTACACTTTTTGCAAAGCTGAGATAATCTGAAACAGGATTATTCTTTCTGTCTACCCATCCACTCATAAATTTTGGATTTAACTCTGTATCCCCTGCTGCCGCAAAATATCTGGTATCCACACCGTTACTGACTACAAACATCTGCACAGCTGAAAAAATCCCGGTAAATTTACCCTCACCAATATATTTTTTTATCTGCCAGAATCCGTCCATGTAAGAATGCTGTTTATTCTTCAACTCAATATGTATCATGGGAAGCCCATTAATCATAAGAGTTACATCAAATCTTCTGTCCCGCACATCTGTGGAATCCCCATCATCTGATTTCAGTGCCTTATACTGATTAATTACTTCATAAACACTGGAACCGCCTGCAATATGCTCATGATTCATCACTACAAGATGCAACTTTTCCGTATCCCGCTGTACATGAACCATTACCTTTCCATTCTCACCTACCAGCCATTCCCCAGCTTTATAAAATGAGGAAAACTGCAGCTGGTTCTTTACCTGTTCAAATTCAGAGTCGGAAAGTCCTTCTCCATCCAGCCTGTCCTTATTATTCTGCTCCAGAATATATCTGAAATTCGCCCACAGATCCTCCTCCGTCTTTAAATCCTCCCGGTATGTCCACTGGGAATCTCCGTAAATTAGCTGTTCTATTAATTTTTCCTCTATCATTGACTCTAATTCTGACATATTTTTCTTCTCCTTTGTGTTTCGTGTGGATAGTTGGATGGTTGGGATGGGAAATTGACTTTCGCTGGTGAAGAGTGATGAGAGTGTCGAGGCTATCAAAATATCTGCCAATCTTACTTTGTTCCTCTTTTGAAAGTGGAACCATAAACTTCGAATTGGATATTAAATTCCAGTCTGCACGTGGCATTTTTGAACCCGATGACTGGTTTGCAATATTATCAAATTGCTGTGTTTGAATAAGGCGATAAAGGAAATTTTTATCCATAACAATAGGCTTTAATACCCACCAATCACCGACTGCAACCCCCTTAAAATCTGGATTTAACCAGTTGTGCAAATATGGACGAAGCTTTCCATAAAGCACCTGCGAGCCATCAAATATAATTCCGGACTTTATCGCTTCTTTTGAGCGAATATCTTTATTTAATCGTCCTTCTTCCGCTATCACATCCTCATACTCTACACTTGGAATATCTGATTCAGATGTACAAACGGAAGACTCTCTTGCAACAATATCACTAAACTTACGCTGTTCCCAAGGATTGGCATTTACAACTGCTCTCTAACCATCATCAGAGCATATCCCAACAGATTTTTTCCCTTCCATTTGCTTTGATCAAGTCTATTGGGATCTCTCATGGACAAACCTATCCCCCAAATCTGATCTCTTACCGCACATTCTGCCAATATTGCGTCACCTGTATCAACAAGTTTTTCTTTCAATTCTGCATTTTGACTGAATTTCGCCTTTAGCCCTTCATAAACAATAATCTGTCTTACACCATTCCAGGTATTTTCATTATATCCATGTACCTCTCGCCCTAATTTCTTAATTTCCGCAACATCATTTGTGCTCAATATCTCCTTTGCTACTGAAGCATCATGAAAGCGGCATGCTTTCTGGTACATCATAAACTGTTCCATTGAAGAAAATTCTATTCCCTCAACTGTGAAATGAGCCGGATACCAGTTACTCAAATATCCATTTTCTTCATTCGGATTGTGAAAACAGATAATATTCATTAAACCTCACCTACTTTTCTGACCGCCAGATCAAGTTCCAGATCATGAAGTCCGTAATAGGCTTTCTTCAAAAAATCCACCGGGATTTTCTGAACAACTTCTGAACTTGGCATATTATAGTACCACTGATAATATGCGTAAAACTCTCCAATCCAGTCCGGAATAAAACCTTTTAAGTTGTCTCCTTCCTGCAATCTGTAATGATCTGTTTTAAGAAAATACGACCATAAATCTTCCACATCCATCGTATTCACATAAGCCTGAGCTTCATCTATACTCTTTCTCGTTTTACTCTTCATGTATGTGTTAATAAAATCTTCTGTATTTTTATCTGGGAATGACTGTGCTACAAAATCAAACAGCTTTCCCTGATTTTCTACAACATCACTTAAATAAGCTTCTGCATACGCTCTCATAATTCTCTCCTAAAGCAATGTACTGAATACATTCGTTACTTTGTTTGCATCAGAATCAATTAATTCCCGCATTTTTTGTCTTGCTGAAACATCTCGCTGATTATATTTTTCTCTGAATTCCATATAATCAACAGACAACAGACCGTCCTGTACTTCCTGCAAGTGCTCATATGCCAGCCTTGATTTAATACAATATTGGATTCCCAGACCACCAAGAGAAAGCAATTCTGTCAGAATATCCATATCAATATTATCTCTTACAAATTCTTTGGCAATATAGAAGTAAGAAGCATTGGCTCTCCATCCCTTGATCACATCATATCCTTCTGTATCTATTCCATATTTCTCAATAAATTTTTTTGATAACACCCGGTAACGTTTGGAATCGGAGGCATCTCTGTGTTTCATCAGCTCCGCCAGCCATGAGAGAACATCTTTTTCCTGAAAATCCAATATTTTTAATTGGTCGGTATCCAGTTTATATTGATGAACCCAGCCATTTTCATCATCAGGTTTGCAAACAGCCCATTCCTTTGCAAGATTCAAGTTATCTGTCAAATAAAATCCCTTGCCATAATCATGTTTTTTCTCACCAAGTCCATATGTTGGCACTACAATTCTGCTTGAAGTTCCATGAAATAACGTAATTTTTTCCATTTGCTCACCTTTTTCCTAGACAAACATTTTCTGTAGCATGAATTTCTTTATTTTTTTCAGTTCTTCACACTTTTGCTGGTGAAGAGTGATGAGGTGGTCGAGGCTATCAAAATATTTTGCTAAACAGTCTTGTTCTTCTCTGTTTATAGGAATATTAATAGTAAATTTTCTAATATTTTCCATGCTTAGTGCTGGCTGTGATGAAGTTGCAATCAACGGAAAAATTACCTTGTTTTTAAAATTATCTGTCCTCATATAATGGCTAATGAATTTGGGTGAATCATCGCTTTTAACTCTAATTCTCGAAACATTCGGCGCAAGATAAAATCTATCATTTTCCTTGATTATAGCTACTTCTCCAACAGTACCGACATAGGTAAACATAATGTCATTTATAAATAACTTACTACGACTTAGTTTAGAAAAATTACTTCCATCTATATACTTAACATCATCTAAAATCAACTGACCATTTTTTATGTTCAATCCTCGCAATGCGATAATATTACCCTCATCTGAATAGACAACATGTTCAGTAAATTCAAACCCCGCAAGTTTTGTTACATCAGCTATATCTCCCAACTTACGCTGTTCCCAAGCTTCCGTAAATCCTTTAAATCTGATTTCCGGAACTTTTTGTTCATTTTGAGGAAACATTTTTTGTAACATATATTTTTTTAAACTTTTTATTTCATCACACTTTCGCTGGTGAAGAGTGATGAGGTGATCGAGGTGCTCAAAATAATCGCCTAATTTAATCTGTTCTACCTCTGATGGATATACAATATCGAGATTTCTAACATTACCTAGAGAAACAAATTTTTGTGTTCCACCATCCATCCCAGATGACAATTGTTTTTCAATAAATGGTGAATGGAGAAAATGATATAAGTATAAATAATTTATCTGTTTTGTGTCTTTGATAAGTGCTACATTTTTTATTGCAAAATCAGGTTCTGTACGGATTAACGCCATGTTTCCAATGGTTCCAATCATCCCCATAAGAATATCGTTTACATCTACCTTTGAGCGCTTGTTTATCTCGTTAAAATCTTCATCTGAAATAAATTGAATATCATCATAATTTATGAATCCATCTTTAACATTTTTTGAGGTTACAAATGGATGTCCTGTATTTTGATATTTAGGAGAATCGTGTGTTCCATCTCTTACATCTGAAATATCATTCAACTTACGCTGTTCCCACTCATCCGTATAACCTTTAAATCTAATCTCAGGTTTTCCCATAATTTACCCCTCCATTTTCGCAATCAGTTCATCTAATGATTTCATAATTGCGTCATCTGTAGAAGTTAAATCCCTGAGCAAGGACAGGAATTCCCCCTGTGTTTTTTCTAATTCGTCATCTGTTTTCTTCATTTCGGATAGCAGATCATTCAAGTCTATCTCTTCTTCTTTTTCAAAGTTATCAACATAGCGTGGGATGTTGAGGTTAAAGTCGTTCTTTTCTATTTCTTCAAAGCTGGCAAGAAATGATTCTTTTTCTACAGTTTCCCGTTTACTGTACAGTTCCATCACTTCATTGATATGCACATCTGTCATTTCATTCTGCTTCTTGCCTTTGTCAAACTTCTTTGAAGCATCAATAAACAGCACATCTCTGCCATCTCTGTGCTTCTTCAGCACAATGATACAAGTTGGAATCGAAGTATTGTAGAAAAGATTCGCAGGTAATCCAATTACTGCATAAATATTTCCGGAGCGAAGCAGTTTTTCTCTGATTTTCCCTTCCGCAGCTCCCCGGAAGAGGACACCGTGCGGAAGTACAATTGCCATAGTTCCATTATTTTTCAGATGGTACAGTCCATGCAGTAGGAAAGCGTAATCTGCTTTTGATTTCGGTGCAAGCACCCCATAATCACTGAATCTTTCATCCTGCAGAAAGCCTGCTGCTGCGGTCCATTTCGCGCTGTAAGGTGGATTCATAAGTACCATATTGAAGTCTGTTTCTTCGTCTGTTGGCCAGTCTCCGTCAAGAGTGTCTCCGTTTCTCAAGTTCTGATTCTCTGCCGGAATGCCATGAAGAAACATATTCATTCTTGCAAGATTGTAAGTCGAAGTATTTAATTCCTGTCCATAATATTTGATATACTGAGAATATTTCGCATATTTTTTTGCATTAAGCAGAAGGGATCCGGAACCCATACATGGATCATAGACAGATAATCCCTGTTTTTCTTCCTGTCCTGCGATTGCAATGCGGGTAAGAATTTTGGATACTGCCTGAGGCGTATAGAATTCACCGGCTTTCTTTCCTGTCTCTGATGCAAACTGTCCGATCAGATACTCATAGGCATTTCCAAGTATTTCCGCATCTGAATTCAATAAATCTGCTTTATCAATTTCCTTTATCAGACTTGCAACTGTATCACTTTGTTTCTGATCTCCCGTTCCCAGACGGTTGGAATACAGATCAATATCTGCAAACAGATCTGCAAAGATAGGATCACTTTGTTCAATATTATTGAATGCTTTCTGCAGCTGCTCTCTGTTAAAAGAATTGTTTCTTGCAGCATCTGCAAAATACGTGTATGTAAGTTCAGGCTCGATTACATAATGGCATTCTTCTTTCATTCCCTGTTTCAGTTCTTCGCCATCTTCACTTTCCAATTCTTTTACATATACATCCAGTGCTTCTTTTAATGTCTGTGGTTTGTCATCACAGATCATATCATATACTTTAATAAGAAAAGAATCTGACAGATATTTATAGAAAATAATTCCCAAAAGATAATTTTTATATTCATTTGCATCCATTTTTGAGCGAAGAATATCTGCTCCGCTCCACAATACACTGATCAGATCTTTACTGTTTTCCATTTCAGCCATTTCACGTTCCCCCGTTTTTACTATCGCTTATGTACAGCGTAAGTATATCATATTTTTTTTGAACATGATACATACCTGTCTTAATTGTCGTGGGAAATTTCATCAGGAAATATAATCGCAGCATAAAAGGCAGTCCCTGTTAATCAGAAACTACCCTACTACTGTTATTCGATTTTATTGACATAAATTCTTTTTTCTTCTGATAATCTTTACAATTCCAAAGATCACCAACAAAATCACTCCAACAGCCACAATACAGATTCCCACAATCGCTATGGCAAATTTATTCGGATGTTTTACCAGATTTATGATGCTTTTGCTGTTGTCTACAACTTTTCTTTCGTGTGTTGTATTATAATATTCCGGCACATTTGCAATTCCATCGCCGTCTGTGTCTTCAAAGGATTGCATGTATTCTGCGATTGCAGCCCAGGCTTTCAATTCTTTTTTTCCATCCATGACTGCATAATCTTCCAGGTTCTCTATGGGATTGCCGTTTTTATCCTTAGGGACGATGGATATCAGACCATAGGATTTGTCCAGAACAGAACCCAGCATACGGCCAGTGTACAGGTCGGTGACAACATGATACAATTTATCATCCTGTATTTCTTCCCTTTCCCCATCCTTGCCTGTCAGATAACAGTCTGTTACTTTATTTAAGATCATTCGATGGGGATTATAGGTGAAATTCATTCCACTGCAATATAATCTGGCTATTGTCATAAAATCTGAAATGGAGGCATCTACCTCTGCCACTGTTTTCAGTTCTTTTCCCGTTAAATATGCACTGATCAGAGGATAACCTGCAAGTCCGTCTTTTCCTGTTCCCAGCGAGAAGGAATTATATACCTGCTCCACTGTTATATTGCCTTTTGTATAAGTATCTCTTACAGTTCCGGCAGGTACGATCGCAACATCTACTTTTTCTCCATCAGAGTCTCCTGCATTCTCTACTGCATATACATAAGCATCTGATATGATATCTCCCAGATTCAACTCCTCATGCTTTGTTTCCATCTCACTGAGGCTGTTAAATTCTATGTCATTTTCTGCCAGAATTTCCTCTCTGGTGTAACCAAAATTGGAGAGATAATTGGTATCAACAGTATCTGACAATTCATCTATTTTCTTCTGTGTGGCTTCATCTGCTTTGATTTCATCCGTAACCGGAACAAGCTCATAGGTATCCGTTTCCCACCGTCCATTCTCTTTCTGAGTCATAGAAAGTGTTCCCAGGTTTTTCCCATATTCTCCACAGGATACGATGCAGGTATCTCCCTGCAGGATCGGTTCTGCTAACTGTGTGTGGGTATGTCCGCTGACGATCAGATCAATGTCCGGCACATTCTTTGCAAGGATTTCATCCTCTGATACTTTTTCGTCCTCCCATGTTCCGCTGTGTGATACACAGGCGATCATGTCTACATCTTCGTTCTTCTTTATTTCCTCTACTGTTTTTTTTGCGGCTTCTGACGGGTCTTTGAAAAGAAGCTCGCAGGTAGGGGCGCAATCCAGAGAATCCTTTCCGAAAACACCCAGTACTGCAATCTTTATATCGCCTTTTTGAATTACCGTATAGTCTTTTACTCCATATGTCTGAAATGCTTCATAAATCTGTTTCTGCCCTTCACTGAGTCCGGCTTTTTTCATTGCATCCCAGTCCACATTACACACAACCATCCCGGGAAGATTTTCCCTTGAACTGACTGCGGCATTCAGCATATCTGCCAGACCATCGGAGCCGTAATCAAATTCATGATTTCCCAGAGTTGTCACATCACAGCCCAGATATCCAAGCATCCTCAGTTCTGCGGCCTCTGTGTCATATACAGTCTGTATCAGAGTTCCCATGGAGAAGTCTCCGCCATCCAGTATAAGTGTATCTGTATTCTCTTTCTCGTACTCATTGATCAATGTTTTCAGCCGGGCAAATCCGCCGGTCTCCTGCTGTGTCCCGTCTACAATCGTTTGAAAGCTGTTCAAATGGGAATGCAGATCATGGGTGAACAGGATATTCAGATGTTTGGGCTCCTCTGAGGCGTTTACCTGATATCCTGTCAGACCTGAAACGCTCAGCATAAATATAAATATGAATGCGAATGCTTTTTTTAATAATTTCATAAAATTCTCCTGTAATATCAAAAATGGTTCCGCAGTATCATTTATTTTCCCGCAGGATAATGATACCATGAAACCATTTTACAAAAAAACTAATTTATCTTTCATCTCCCACAAAGAACAAAGCCATTGTTCCCGGACCTGAGTGAGCGCCGATGGTGGCTCCTACCTGATTCATGATAATCGTGTTGATCTGGTATTTTTCTTTTACTTTCTCTGCCACATAATTTGCATCGTCTTCACAGTCTCCATGACTGATAAAGATAGTATGGCAGGTGTCATGATAGCTGCCGATTTTCTCATCCATAAGCTTTACCAGCTCCTGAAGGGATTTTTTGCGGCCGCGGACTTTGCCGATGGCAGTGAGTTTTCCGTCGTTGTCTACATGAAGGACCGGTTTAATATTCAGCATGCTTCCTACTACTGCAGTGGTTCTGGAAATGCGGCCTCCACGGTATAGGTGGTTTAAATCATTGACTGTAAAAAGATGTACCATATGAAGCCTGTTCTCTTCTGCCCATTTCGCAACTGTCTCCAGATCTTCTCCCTGCTCTTTCTTCTCCTGCGCAAGGTAAACCAGAAGCCCCTGACCAAGGGAAGCGCCAAGAGAATCTACCACGATGATCTTACGGTCCGGATAGTCCTCCATCAATTCCTCCGCTGCGATACGGCTACTATTGTATGTACCGCTTAAAGCAGAGGAAAATGCAATATGAAGAATATCTTTTCCTTCTTTCAGGTAAGGCTCCAGCAGTGCTTTTGCATTTTCAGGATTTACCTGTGCTGTGGTTGGCATGGAACCGTTTCTCATTGCCTCATAAAATTCATGCTCCGGAAGGAAATTTCCATGCGTGTAATTTTTGCCATCCATGGAATAACTGAGATACATGCAGCCTACTCCATGGTCTTTGAGATATTTCTCCGGAAGATCTGAATTGTTGTCGGTGGTGATTACATATTCGCTCATGTTGTCGCCCTCTCGTTTTCTGATATTTTTCAATTTCTGCCCATTAACTGTTCAGTGTCTTCACAGTTACGAAGCAAAATCCGCTGCCTGCTCAGTAATGGGCTCTTCATCTTATCTATCAAGTCAGGGGCAAAATACCTTTCAACCCTGACATCATATATACAGTATAGCATCAAACTATCAGCCAAACAACTACTTTTCCTTCTCAACTGCCTTAATCGCTTCCTGCAGCTGATTATCCTCCTCATGGGTAATCTCGTCTTTATTTTTATTCAGCAGACTGGTATCCAGAGAAACCTCTATATCAGGTTTGATTCCTGTTTTGTTGATGTTGTTTCCTTTTGGAGTATAGTAGTTGGCAATAGTCAGTTTAATGGCACTTCCGTCTGAGAGCTGGCGGATGGACTGTACCACGCCTTTTCCGTAAGTGGTTGTTCCGACGATTGTTCCGATACCATAATCCTGCACTGCGCCGGCAAAAATCTCTGATGCACTGGCGCTGCTTTCATTTACCAGAACTGCAAGCGGAATCCTGAGTTCGTTTTTGCCATCACATTTTTCCTCTTCTCTGTTTCCGTCTTTGTCTTCGGTGTAAACGATCAGTCCTTCTGGAAGGATTTTTCGCAGAATATCACAGACAGAATTAAGAAGTCCACCCGGATTATCGCGGAGATCCACGATCATTTTCTCCATTCCCTGTTTTTGCAGATCATCAAAAGCTTCCTGATACTGTTCGCCGGTAACGCCTGTAAACTGTGTAATGCGGATGTAGCCGATTTTGGAATCCAGCATTTCATGGAAAACAGACGGTAATTCCACATCTGTGACAGGGACTGTGATTTCCATGGCATCTTCTTCACCTTCTCTGTGAACAGTAAGCACCACACTGTCTTTATCCGAATTGCGGACAATGTCTGCAACATCAGATACCTCATCCTCTGTGATGTCTTCCCCGTCAATGGCACTGACGATGTCCCCTTCTTCCAGTCCTGCTTTTTCTCCGGGACCACCCTCATAGCATTCGACAATCTTTACTCCGCCTTCTTTGTTCTTCTTCATAAGAATGCCGATTCCCACATAGCTTCCCTCATTGGAAGAATTCTCAGAATCGTATTCCTCTGCTGTATAATATCTGGAATAAGGATCATCCAGTCCATAGAGAAGACCTGCATAAAGCCCTTCCTGAAGCTTCTCTTCATCCTTATCTCCCAGATAGTATCTGTCGATCAGCTCTTCAAGATATGCCAGCTTTGATGTACACTTGCGATCACCAAGAGCTGTTCCTTTTGCTGCAAGACCTGTTCCTGCAAAAACACCTGTACCGATGCACGTCACAACCAGTGCTCCTGCTACTGCACCTTTCCAAAATTCTTTATTTTTCATGTCTGCACTCCTGTAAAAAAGCCGCCGGTTCATGATATGATATCATTGTTCCGGCAGCTTCATGCTTGTCTGCTTTTTATTATACTCTTAAATGCTTTCTTGTTGTAAAGAAACTTCCGATCAGTCCGATTCCGATTCCAAGTCCCAGTCCTATAGGAAGCAATATCTGATAAATCTGCCATACCGGGATAAAATCAACCACGCCGGTCAGCACATTAAATTTGTTCAGAATATAAGATACCGCCCCATTATAACAGAAATAAAGCACGATCAGTGGAACTGCTGCTCCGACCACCCCCAGAACCATACCTTCCAGCAGGAATGGTGCTCTGACAAATGCGTCTGTCGCTCCTATGTATTTCATAATTCCGATTTCTTCTTTACGGACTGCAATACCCACAGATACCGTATTGCTGATCAAGAATATGGAGATGACAAGCAGCAATGCAATGATGGCAATAGAAATATAGGAAACCAGCTTATTGATATTTCCCAGCGTTTTTGCTGCTTCCTCAGACTGGTTGACTTTTCTTACATGTTTCAATTCCTGTATATAGGAAACAAGCTCTGACTGCTTCGTGATATCATTCATATACACACGATAGTTGGCTGAGTTTGCAAGAGGATTGTCGTCCTTAAATCCGTCTGCTGCCTCTGAGCCCTGAAAATATTGCTCTTTATATTCCTCCCAGGCTTCATCAGCTGACTGATACTCTATTTTCTCTACTTCCGGACGTGCCTTGATCTTCTTTCCGATTGCTTTGATCTGTTTGTTTGTAGTTCCCTCTTCAAAGAATACTGTGATCGGCACTTCCTGCTCTACCTTATGTGCGATATTATTCACATTATTGACAATGGAGAAAAAGATTCCAAACAGAAAAATACAGGCAGCCATGGTGATAATGGAAGCCAGGGAAAACATCCAGTTTCTTTTGATATTTTTGACACCCTGTTTCAGAGTGTACCAGATTGTACTAGGCCTCATGATATTCTCCCTCTTTCTCGTCACTTATAATAGAGCCCTCATGCATGGTCACAACACGTTTGCGCATGGAATTTACAATATCCTTATTATGTGTAACAACAACTACTGTGGTTCCTCTGTCGTTAATCTGTTCCAGAAGCTTCATGATTTCTTCGGAAGTCTTCGGATCCAGATTTCCTGTAGGCTCATCTGCCAGAAGGATATCCGGACGGTTGACCAGCGCCCTTGCCAGTGCAACTCTCTGCTGTTCTCCACCGGAAAGTTCATCCGGGAAGGATTTGTATTTGACAGCAAGTCCAACTTCCTGAAGTACCTCCGGGACACGTTTACGAATTACTCTTGTGGGGCGGTTGACTACTCTCTGGGCAAACGCTACGTTCTCATATACATTTCTGTCTTTCAGTAGACGGAAGTCCTGAAATACTACGCCCAGCTTACGGCGGTATTTGGCTACTCTTCTGTGTTTCATTCCTTCCAGACGTTCACCGCTTACGATGATCTGGCCGGATGTGGAATCCAGTTCTTTCATAAGGAGTTTGATCAGGGTTGTTTTTCCTGATCCGCTGTTTCCTACTACGAAGACGAATTCGCCTTTATCTATATGTAAGTTCGCATGGTTTACTGCCGGAAGGCCGGGGCCATAGGATTTGCTTACATCTATAAGATCTATCATAGATTTTTCCTCCAATGGGTTAATGAATTTGTAACATTATTGTAATGTATGTTTTTGGGGATTGCAAGAGGTTTTTGTGGGTTCATTGAATGTTCATAGTTTTAACCAAATCAAGTAAGTCCCCTGCTTCAATTGCGAAGAGCAATAAGCAGTGGGTGGGGACTTGCTTGTATCAGAAGGGGTACAAGCCCCTTCTGATATACTGCGAAGCAGCTATTTGGTTATGAGCAAGTAGCGAAAGCGGATTGCGAATATCCGATTGACTGCTCTCTAATCCCGAATTTAAACTATACACTGTGTAAAGAGATTTGTAAAGTAAAAATGCCTGTCACAACGTGTAAGCTGTGACAGGCATTAAAGTTTTGTTTCCATTACAGTATATTTGTATTAGTATTCCAATGTCTCCATGTATTTCATGTAGCGTACTACCATGAGTGCTATCTTGAATGTGATGGCATCTTCAAAAACACGGAGGTCTAAGCCGGTGCTTTTCTGGAGTTTGTCGAGGCGGTATACCAGTGTATTTCTGTGGATGTAAAGTTGTCTGGATGTCTCGGATACATTCAGGCTGTTTTCAAAGAATTTATCGATGGTTACCAGTGTTTCTTCATCGAAGTCATCCGGAGATTTGCCACCGAAGATTTCTTTGATGAACATCTTACAGAGCGGGATTGGGAGCTGGTAGATCAGTCGTCCGATTCCCAGGGAGCTGTATGCGATTACTTCTTTGTCTCCGAAGAAAATCTTGCCTACATCGAGAGCCATACGGGCCTCTTTATAGGATCGGGATACTTCTTTCAGTTCGTTGACAATGGTACCATATGCCATATGGGTCTTGCCATCGTTACCCATTCCGAGGGTATCAAGGATGGTGTGTGCAAGCTGATCCATTTCCGGATAGTTCTCACCTTCATCGAGTTCCTTGACAACAATGATGCTCTTCTCGTCTACGGCTGTGATGAAATCTTTGCTCTTACCGCCGAAGAGGCTCTTCACACTCTCCATGGAGCTGTGGTCTTTTTCCTGCGGCATCTCGAGGATCATAACAACGCGGCGTACATCTGCTTCTATGTGCAGTTTCTTCGCACGGTTGTAAATGTCAACAAGGAGCAGGTTGTCAAGAAGAAGGTTCTTGATAAAGCTGTCTTTATCAAAGCGTTCCTTGTAAGCTACGATCAGATTCTGAATCTGGAAAGCTGCGAGCTTGCCTACCATATAAGTATCTTCATCATCACCATGAGCAACTAATATATATTCCAACTGATAGTCATCACAGACTTTAAAATACTGGAATCCCTTTACCAGCTGGCTGTCTGCCTGTGATTCCACGAAAGCCTGCACATCTGGTGTTGCGATGGAAAAATCTGCAAAAGTACTTGCGAGTACTTTGCCTTCTGTGTCGAGTACACAAAATTCTGTTCTGGAAATTTCTTTTAACCCTTCAAGAGTATTCTGAAGCACCTGATTCGATATCATCCAATTTCAATCCCTTCTCATCTATAGTATTGTTCGTGCTACCGTTCACTGCGTTCTCAGTAACGTTATTCCGTTTTAACCATAAAACCTTATACCTGTATTGTATTTTAATATATATTTACCAAAAATGAAAGAGGAAAGATTAAAAAATTTACAATTTTTTGTATATTTTTTTGTGAGTGTTCACCTTATCTCTTCTTTTTCTACTTTTTCTCTATGAATCCTTCTCCATGGACTTCTCTGGCATCTGTCACGATCACAAAGGCTGCCGGATCGATCTCATCTACTTTTTCTTTTAACATTACGATTTCTTTTTTATTTACTACACAAAAAAGCATCAGCTTGTCCTGTCCGGAGTACATTCCTTTTGCGTTGATGCCGGTTACACCTCTGTCCAGGTCATTGATAATCATATTTGAAATTTCATCCGGCTTTCCTGTGATGATGTAAGCAGCTTTGGAGAATTTCAGACCTTCGATCAGACCGTCAGATACTTTTGTGACCAGGTATACTGCAATGATCGCATATAATGCTTTGTGGATACCAAATACGTACATACCAACCAATACAACGCCTGCGTCTATGATCTGCATAATCTGTGCGATTGAATAATGTTTCAGATATTTCTGTATAATTGCAGCCATCATATCTGTTCCGCCGGTCGTTCCACCGCCAAGAAAAACGAGTCCGATTCCCATACCCTGGATTACACCGCCGTAAAGAGCTGCAAGCAGGAGGTCATCACCGGCAAGATTCCATACCGGCTGAAAGGCCAGCCATGCAGACAGAGAAATTTCTCCTATCAGTGCTTTCTTTACAAAAGAGAAACCATGTATCTTCCATCCGATCAGAAACAGTGGAACATTCAGTCCAATATTGGTTACCCAAAGCGGGATTCCACCGTCAATGACTCCTTTTGTCCAGGCCTTTACGATAATCGCTACACCGGAAAAACCGCCGGTAACCATTCCTGATGCATCAAATACAGAATTGATTGCCAATGACATCAGTCCGGTTCCCACAATAATCATTAAGTATTCAAGTAATTTTGATTTCTTTCCATTTGCCAACTTCATCTTTCGCCTCCTATTTCTATCTCTTATTCACTTCGAGCACAGCGTTTGCATTGCATCTTTTTCAGCCAGCATTTATCCACAATTCAAGCCGATATCCTCAGGCCATTTTATACTCAAATGCATCTATGATGCCACTTTATCACTGCGCCGTATTTATTTCCCCGTAAACTACAAGAACGGCAGCAATCCACGAAGGACTGCTCCCGCTCTTATTCTTACCTTATTTTCCAGGCTTATTGATAAAATTTACAAAATGATAACTCTCCATTATCTGGAAGTATTTAATGATCCTTGGATATAAAGGCTCTGCCTTCTCCCCAAATTCGCCTTTTACCAGTGCTGCAATATCTTCCACTGTCTTCCTGCCATCTATGAGAGGCCAGATAAATGTACCATTGTCATCCAGATGTATCTTCGTATATCTTGGTTTTCCAAACAGCTTCTGGGCAATCGTGTTAAACGCGCCCTTATTCTCTATTTCCAGCACCATTCTCCCCCTGATATCAGTATGCCAGCGAAGCTGTGCACTGCGCTCAGGAATGAGATCCAGATAATTGATCTGTAATTTTTTTTTCTTTTTACTCATTTAAATATTATCATCTCCGCCTGATCAGGCTTTCTTTTTGTTCCAGATACTGAATTTCAGAAGGCTTAAGATCATAAGTAACATCAGGATCACACCGCCTGCATTACCAAGGTTAATGCTTCCGGAGAGATCAAATACACTGCTTACGTTTACTACTGCAAGGATAGCAAGAAGGATACCTACAAGACCTTCACCTGCGATCATACCTGCACAGTAAAGTGTACCGTCTGTTGCCTGTTCTTCCTTTTTCTTATCATCAACATTCTTTCTTCTGTCAACGAACATACGAACAACACCACCGATCATGATAGTAGCGTTGAGGTAGATTGGAAGGTAAAGACCGATAGCAAATGGCATAACCGGAATTCTTAAGATTTCCAGACCAATTGCAAGGAATACACCGATAAATACCAGTGTCCATGGAAGCTTGCCGCCCATGATACCTTCTACGATCATCTTCATCAGAGTTGCCTGAGGAGCAGGTACTTCTGCACTTCCGTATCCCCATGCAGTGTTCAGAAGATAAAGAACACCACCGATAGCAAGACCGGAAGCAAGAACACCGATAAGCTCACCGATCTGCTGTTTCTTAGGAGTTGCACCAAGGAGATAACCTGTCTTTAAGTCCTGTGAAGTATCACCTGCGATTGCTGCTACAATACAGATTACGGAACCGATAGCAATTGCAGCTTTCATTCCGTCGATACCGGTATTGCCGGATGCTTTGATAATCATTGTTGCGATCAGAAGTGTAGCGATAGCCATACCTGATACAGGGTTGTTGGAGCTTCCTACAAGACCAACCATACGAGAAGATACAGTTGCAAAGAAGAAGCCGAAGATTACGATGATCAGCGCACCGATCGGGTTAACCGGGATAGCCGGAACAAGCCAGATAATTGCAACCATTGCCACAATACCGATCAGGATAATGTTCATCGGAATATCCTGTGCGGTTCTTTCTGTACTTGTATTCTTACCGCCCTTCATGCTCTTCATGGAATCGCGGAAGGTTGTAATGATCAGAGGCAGGGATTTGATCAGGGAAATAATACCACCTGTTGCGATAGCTCCTGCTCCGATATATTTTACATAAGTACTCCAGATTTTAGATGCTCCGCCTGCTGCATAAAGAGCAGAAATTGTTTCTGTTCCGGGATACATAACTGTATCAGCTCCGAACAGACAGATTACCGGAATCAGCACCATCCAGCCAATAAGAGAACCAACAAACATAAAGGATGCGATTCTTGGTCCTACGATATATCCAACACCGAGAAGTGCAGGATAGCATTCCATACCAATTTCACCTTTGAATCCTTTAAATGCTGCTGCAACGTCTGCAGGGATTACCTTTAAACCGTCAACGACAAATTTAAAGATCGCTGCGATTCCCATACCTGAGAATACTGTCGCAGCGTTTGCACCACCCTCTTCACCTGCAAGAAGAACATCTGCGCAGGCAGTTCCTTCCGGATAAAGAAGTGTTGCATGCTCTTTTACGATCAGTGCGTTACGAAGTGGTACCATAAAAAGTACACCAAGAACACCACCGCAAAGTGCGATTAATGTGATTTCCACGATACCCGGCATTTCACAAAGTCCTTCTTCTGCCCAAAGGAACAGAGCTGGCATTGTGAAAATTGCACCGGCTGCCAGTGATTCACCGGCTGAACCGATTGTCTGGACCATGTTGCTCTCCAAAATGGAGTTCTTTCTCATGATCTTGCGAATTACGCCCATGGAAATAACTGCTGCCGGAATGGAAGCAGATACAGTCATACCAACACGCAGACCAAGATAAGCATTGGCTGCACCGAAGATGACTGCAAGGATAACACCCATGATGATGGATGTCACCGTAAATTCTGGTGTGATCTTGTCAGCCGGAATATACGGTTTGAACTCTTTGTTTTCGTTCATGATTTCCTCTCCCTTTTGTATTAATTTATAAACATAAAACATTATAGCGAAATTTGTACAAAAAGGCAAGGTGAAAAAACTGGTTTTTATGCACTTTATCATATTGACGTGCTAATCTTATAATCTCTTAACATATCAACACGCTCAAACGGCATATTTTCGCCCTGTTTTATCAGTCTATTCATCCGAATCCAACTGTTTAATCAGGTATTTCCCAACAATTCTGGAAAAATTCGAAATATTCCGGATATATGCGAAATCTTTGCCAAATATTTTTTTTTCTGTGGAAAGATCCTTTTCTTCCCCCGCAAACACTCCCAGAACACTTACTCCAAGGTTTCGCAGGTGCCGCACTTCTGTTGCAGTATCATTAACTGCATATTTTCCCATATAAGGTTCCGGATTCTTTGCGTGAGGTCTGTTTACGATGACATCGTATGGTTTTCCATCACTTAATACAATGAGGATTTTTTTCTCCTCAGGTCTCTGAAGCAGACCGTATCCTGCGGTTTTAATAGCAAGTCCGTCCCTGTTATTGGAAGAAGTTACATAATTAAAAATATTTTCATTGGCTGACTGTGGATCATCGTACTCGCGGAATCTGTGAAGGATCGTATAGTCCCAGAATGTGCAGAAGCTCATGACACGGTGAGGCAGGTTTACATTGCTTAATGCTTCACTGATGATGTAGGCCTGTAATGCCACATCTCCCTGCCTGGACATCTGGGAACCGCTGGCATCAATCAGCACATCTACTACAAAATCAGATGCATTAGATTTCAATTCTCTTTTAAACAGATTTGCTTCACTGCTTCTGCCCACACGCCAGAGTCTGGACGGAATGATCGTTCCTCTGTCTGACAGTACTTCCTGCGTCTCGCTTTTCAGCACCAGCGTCTTTCGCAAAAGATCTGTGAGGGATGCGATGTTCTGCTTTACGATCCTGTGTTTGTCATGGTAGAGCCAGATATTCTTATTCTTTAATCGCACTGCATATTCGTACTGATAGTTTCGTTTGACCGGATTCTTAAGAATTCCTTCTGTAAAATAAAGGCTGCAGTCTCTGTGAAGTTCCCTGCACATCAGATAATTCATTCGCTTCTCTTCTGCAGGAGTGAGATAAGTTTTTCCGAAATTCAACTCAACATAGGTGTATGCTTTCTCAAGTTCTTCCTCTGTGAGAATTGTAATTTTGTGTTTGGTCTGGCGCTGTTTTTCCATTTCTTCAGTGACAGCAGTGTCTTCCATGTCCGTAATCTTATTTGTCATCTGTTCGATGTAACTCTCCAGAGCTTCCTCATAAAGTTCTTCTGTGAGAAAATCTTCCCAATCGTATTCTGTCAGTTCTTCCATGGTGACTGCCATAACCTGTTCCAGTGTTCCATGATCTTTCTCAAAATCCGGATCAATGATAGTGTTGTAAAGACTGTCAATAATACGAATCAATTCTATAGTGTCTGCAGCTGTTCTGGCTTTGTAAACCATGTCGCGGATTTCCCGAAGACGCTCTTCTACATAATGGTTTCCATTCTGTAAACGGTCACGCAGGATGGCAATCTTCAATCGGCCAAGAATATCTCCGTATGCGGGCATCCGTTCAAACTCCTGATCCAGGATATCCTCGAATGCTTCCTTCTGCATCTCCCGGACTCCCGGACGTTCCTGACAGATTTTGTCCCCGATTGCTTCTTCTACACATAGCTGTGCTACTGCAGTCAGTTCTCCTTCTCCTGCCTGGCAGAAGACTTTTTTTACCAGATATAAACCAAGCAGATTCCTGTCATAATATTTCGCCAGAGCGCCCTGCTTGATGCCGTCATACAGAGCAATTGCTTTTGAGCGCAGATACAGGGAAACATCTACTTTCATATTTAATGTGTAATCCCCGCTGATAGTCCAGAGGAGATTGCGGATCCTGTTTTCCAGTTCCAGACGGTAATCGTCGATTTCTACGATTTTCTCATCTTTCATATACATCATCCCTTGTCCAGTCTGCCGGAATTCTGGTTTTCACAATATCCTCTACGATTTCTTTCTCGAAAATATCGAAAGTCTTGTTCACCACTCCCATAGTAACTGCTTTTCTCGGAGAAAGTCCGGTTTCTACAATCTTCATGGCTGCAAGGAGACCTCGCAGATCCAGAGGTTTGGTGGAAATTTCACTGTTTGTGGCTTTGAGCTGAAGATCCAGGAAAACTCCTATGAACTGTGTTCTGGCGTTTTCTTTTATATTCGGGAACATCCGGCGAAAAATAAATTCCAGGGATTCTTCAGTCTGAGCCGGCATGTCAATGACCAGAAATCTGGATACCAGCGCTTCATTGAGTTCTTTGGTTCCTGCATAACCGTAATTCATGGTTCCAATAAAACGGGCAGCCGGATGAAGATCAATTTTGTCATAGCCCGGGACATCGATGGAACGACGATAATCCAGAGTTGCATGGAGAACGGAAACTGCATCGTTCTTTGCCATATTAATCTCGTCGAGGATTCCGAAACCACCGTATTCTGCACACTGATAGATAGTTCCTTTGCGAAGCTTAACTTCATTGTCCACGAAAGTGTCTGTGCCTATCAGATCTCCGCTGTTTGTATTTACATGAAAGGAAACATTGTACGCGGGGCGGTTGAAAATATATGCCAGGTTCTCTGCAAGGATATTTTTTCCTGTTGCCTTCGGACCGGTGAGTAACAGGTTCTCCCCTTTGAGCAGTCCGGCAATGGCCATTTCCAGAATATCTTTTCCATAAAATGGAATGGATGGTTTCACAATCCTGCCTGCAGTCTCCGGTGCCACCTCATACCGGCTGCGAAATTCTTCTACTCTCTTTATCAGCTCTGGTTCTACCTGCTGCTCCTCCAGAAATTTCAGTTCTTCCATTTAGTTCTCCTTTATATAACTATTATAGTCCAGTTTGTGTTATAGAAAAAGGCCGCTTATCTTTTACAGATTCACGACCCTTTCATTATAGCATTCTTCTTTATATTTTTACAACATTATACTTCAAATACAAGATCTCCATAAGAAGGCATCGGCCACATTTCCTTATCTACAATCATTTCCAGTTCATCCACAGGCTCACGTAAAGCTTCCATTGCAGGAACCACCTTTTCTCTGCAGAATACGGCTCTGTCCCGTCCCTCTGCATATTCCGGGGTCTTCTCAACCAGTTTGCTCAGCTTACTCATGGCACTGTTTGCAGCCTTTAAGAGTTTTGACGCTTTCTTGAGCAGGTCAAGCTGTACACTTACATCGATCAATCCTTCGCCCGCTGTTTTCACTGTATTGATAGATTCGCCAAGAACAGTGGTATATCTGATAACTGCCGGGATGATCTGCTTGGTTGCCATGTCGATCATTGTCTTTGCTTCAATATTGATTGCTTTAGAGTAAATCTCATATTTAATCTCTGCGCGTGATTCAAGCTCAGCTCTTGAGAATACATCAAAGGATTCAAAGAGTTTCACTGCCTTCTCTGTAGTAAGTGCAGGGATTGCATCCACCATGCTCGGAAGGATCGGAAGTCCGCGGCGTTTAGCCTCTTTCTCCCATTCCGGCGCATAGCCGTTTCCGTTAAATACGATCTTCTGGTGATCTGTGGCATATTCTTTGATCAGGTCATGTACCGCCAGTTCGAAATCAGGAGCTTTTTCCAGGCGGTCACATACTTCCTTAAATACTTCTGCCGTGATCGTATTCAGGACTACGTTACATGCGGAAATAGAATCTCTTGAGCCCACCATACGGAATTCAAATTTATTTCCTGTGAAAGCAAAAGGTGAAGTACGGTTACGGTCTGTAGCATCCTTCATGAAATCAGGCAGAGTCTTAACACCTGTTTCCAGCTTACTTCCCTTTTTACTGTGAGTTGCTGTTCCTGTGCTGACCAGCTGCTCCAGAACATCCTCAAGCTGCTCTCCAAGGAATACAGAAATCACTGCCGGCGGTGCCTCATGGCCGCCAAGTCTCTGGTCATTTCCCACATCTGCCGCAGATTCACGCAGAAGATCTGCATGTTCATCTACTGCTTTCAGGATACAGGTAAGAACCAGAAGGAACTGAATATTTTCATGAGGTGTTTTGCCCGGATCCAGAAGATTGATTCCGTCATCTGTGGTAAGAGACCAGTTGTTATGCTTACCGGAACCGTTCACACCTGCAAATGGTTTCTCATGAAGGACACAACGCATTCCATGGCGGCTGGCAACCTTTTTAAGGATACGCATCATCATCTGGTTCTGGTCTGCTGCGATATTGACCGGTGCATAGATCGGTGCAAGCTCATGCTGTGCAGGGGCAACCTCATTATGCTGTGTCTTTGCAGGGATTCCAAGTTTCCAGCATTCTTCATTTACCTCTTTCATGTATGCGGAAATTCTCTGACGGATACTTCCGAAGTAATGGTCATCCATTTCCTGTCCCTTCGGAGGCATGGCGCCAAAAAGAGTTCTGCCTGTATAGATCAGGTCCTTTCTCTGAAGCCATTTCTCTTTATCGATCAGGAAATATTCCTGCTCTGCTCCTACTGACGGAGTTACCTTCTTAGAAGTTGTATTTCCAAAAAGTCTCAGCAAACGGAGTGCCTGGGTGTTGATTGCTTCCATAGAACGAAGAAGTGGTGTCTTCTGGTCAAGTGCTTCTCCTGTATAGGAACAGAATGCAGTAGGAATACAGAGTGTTCCGCCTGCTGCATCATGACGCACAAAAGCCGGTGATGTACAGTCCCATGCTGTATATCCTCTTGCCTCAAAAGTTGCTCTTAATCCACCGGACGGGAATGAAGAAGCATCCGGCTCACCTTTGATCAGTTCTTTTCCGGAGAAAGACATCAGAACCTTGCCGTTATCCATCGGAGCTGTGATAAAGGCATCATGTTTCTCTGCTGTCACGCCGGTAAGGGGCTGGAACCAGTGACTGTAGTGTGTAGCACCCTTTTCAATCGCCCATTCTTTCATCTCATGTGCTACTACATCTGCGATCTCCATAGACAGCTCCTTGCCTTCTTCTATGGTTTTTTTCAATTCTTTGTAGATCTTCTTCGGAAGTCGTGCCTGCATGACGGAATCATTAAACACGTCACATCCAAAAGTCTCTACTACATTGATATACTCACCCATTTTATTTCTCCTTTTTATTTATTAACGGGGAAATTCCAATTGATCTGGTTTCCTCATTTTTTGTACTTTTCAGATACAGATTCAGTGCTTCGTGGCAGTTTTCAATCTCTATCTGTGTATGACTGCCGCCGTATTCACCGTCCAGAGTCCATGGTACCGGTTCTTCTGAGGTAATGGTCACCCTGGCTGATTTAAAAGAATGGATCAGATCTGTATTGTCCTCTGCTGTCAGCATTGCAGTCATGATCTCCTGCAATTCCAGCGGATTCTTCGGTCTTGTGATCATGGTGACTTCAAAAAGTCCGTCATTCATATCCACGTTCTTGCCTGTAAGGTTCTTGAAACCTCCCACTGAACGGGAATTGGTGATCATTCCAAAGATGAAGTCATCCTCCACAGTTAATTCTTCGGATTCAATTCTCATATGGTATGATTTGATATCAAAAAGGCGTTTCACTCCCTCAAGAAGATAGGCTACATGGCCAAGGATATTCTTGAGATCCTGATCTGTCTGATAGGCTACATCTGTAAAAAGACCGAAAGCTGCTATATATGTAAAGCTCTGGTTATTGAATCTGCCGATGTCACAGTGATAAAGTTTCTCTTCCATAATCATGGAAGCGGCATCTGTCATGCTTTTCGGCATAAAGAGACTGTTTGCAAAGTCGTTGGTACTTCCTGCCGGAATGTATCCGATGGGAATGGAACTCTTCTTTTCCATTACTCCGGTAACCACCTCATCAAGAGTCCCGTCTCCGCCGCTGCATACGATAAGATCTACTTTGGATTCGTATTCTTTGGCTTTCTCATAGGCATCTTTTGGTTTCTGTGTGGAATAGATAATGACTTCATAACCACCTTTATTAAAAATGTCCACGATATCAAGCAGGTTTGCTTTGATCTTACCTTTGCCTGCTTTTGGGTTGAAAACAAAGAGCATTTTCTTATCCATTTTTATGCATTCCTCCTTCTTTTTCAGAGTTTGAACGCGTAGGTTTATGGGTACGCGGAATTCTATTTATATAATATAAGAAAAAAGAGGGGAAAAGTCAATGGGGTTCATGGGGCAAAAAAAGTTTGGGGACGGCAGGAAATATTTTTGTTTTCAGGTGCGGTTTCGCGGGCTAGGAACTCTAGGTGTGTGGAAATCTGCTAAAAGCATTCAAAAAATGCTCAAACTCGCTTCGCTCAGACAGTGAGCATTTTTTGAATAACGCAGATTCCCACGCACCAAGAGTTGCTACGCCCACTGCAAATGCACCTGAAAACAAAAATATTTCCTGCCTGTTGGTTGGCTGTGGGACTGCCGAGCTGTTACTGCTCACTTCGTTCACAGTAATGCGCCTTGCAACGCTAGGCTACGCAGATGAGATTTTCTCACAAAACATTTTGCAGGATAGTAACGCATGAAACGGGACTGGTGAATAGTTGTAATTTTTCTTAATTTTTTATGGCAAGTTATATTTGTGCGTGATAAAATGGGGATTGTATTTATTAATAAATAGAAAGGATTTCTTATTCATATGATTAAATTGATTGCTTCAGATATAGATGGAACTCTGGTGAAGGATGGAACTCTGGCGATTGACAGGGAGTATATGGATGTAATCAGTCGTCTGCTTGATAAGGGTATTATTTTCGTTGCGTGCTCGGGGCGCCAATATCGAAGTGAGAGGAAGCTGTTTGCACCTGTTGCAGACAGGCTGCTTTACATCACTGATGGCGGCACTGTGGTAAGAACTCCGAAGGAGATTCTGAAGGTAGATACTATGCCTGATGAAATATGGAAAGGAATGCTTTCTATGGTTCATGAGAGTCTGCCTTCCTGCGATTACTATATTGCCACACCTGACCGTGGCTTTGCAGAGGATGGCGGCAGCCGTATGTTTCACTGGCTGAGAGATTCTTACGGATATGATATCCAGGAAATTTCTGATCCACGCATCCTTGAGGATCAGCAGATCATCAAATTCTCTGTCTATCATCCTAATGCCTGTGAAGAATTATGTGCTCCTGTATTTACCCCTGCATGGAAAGATAAAGTCACTCTGGTCTCTGCAGGTAAAGAATGGATGGATGCCACTCTCCAGGGATCCGGCAAGGGTCCGGCTCTGGATTTCCTGCAAAAACATCTGGGAATTGCGCCTGATGAAACCTGTGTTTTCGGAGATAATATCAATGATATTGAAATGCTCCGTGAAGCAGGTTATAGCTATGCAGTTTCTAATTCCCGACCGGAAGTCCAGGCTGCTGCCCAAAATACCTGCCCACCCTACTGGGAAAACGGAGTACTGCAGATTCTAAAATCTTTCTTATAAAAGATACAAATTACTCCGCAGCTCTTCACGCTATGATGGACTGGATTGCTTGCAGTATTTTCAGTTCATACCAATACACAGCGCAGAAACATATTTCATTTCGTGTGCATTTGCAGAAGTTCTTAGGCTCCGAAACCGCACACGAAATGAAATATGTTTCTGCGCGTCCCTTTTTAATTCCTAAGCTTCCATTACAGCATCTTTCATAGATTTCACATACTCTTTCACATAGGGCACACAATCCCTGCCATATTGCGCACACAACTTCACAATTGCAGATCCTACAATCGCTCCATCAGACTGTGCTGCCATCTTCTTTGCCTGCTCAGGTGTAGAGATTCCAAAACCTACTGCACAAGGAATATCTTTCGCAGCTTTTACCAATTTCACCATTGCACCGATATCTGTAGTAATATTAGTTCTTGTTCCTGTAACACCAAGAGAAGAAACACAATACACAAACCCTTCCGCATCCTTCGCAATCTGTGCGATTCTCTCATGAGAAGTGGGGGCAATCAAAGAAATCAGATCAATACCGTATTTCTTACATACACTGTCAAATTCCTCTTTTTCCTCAAACGGCACATCCGGCAAGATCAATCCATCCATACCAATCTCTGCCGCAGTCTTAATAAACCGTTCCGTTCCATAAGAAAATACTACGTTTGCATAAGTCATAAACACCATAGGAACAGAACTGTTCTTTCTGATCTTTACCACCATGTCAAATACCTTGTCTGTAGTCACACCACCTGAAAGTGCTCTCACGTTAGCGCTCTGGATCACCGGGCCTTCTGCTGTGGGATCAGAGAAAGGGATTCCAAGCTCAATCAGGTCTGCCCCAGCTTTCTCCATCGCATAGACAAGCTGTTCCGTCACTTCCAGAGACGGATCTCCACAGGTAATAAACGGGATAAATGCCTTTCCTTTTTCAAATGCTTCTGTAATTCTCTTATTCATGGATATCCTCCCCTCTGTAACGCGCGATTGCTGCGCAGTCCTTGTCTCCACGTCCGGAAATTGTAATGACCACGATCTGGTCTTTGCCCATCTGCGGAACAATTTTCTTTGCGTAAGCTACTGCATGAGCACTCTCAATAGCAGGAATGATTCCCTCTGTTCTGGAGAGATATTCAAATGCCTCTACTGCTTCTTCGTCTGTGACAGGTACATATTCCGCACGTCCTATATCATAAAGATGTGCGTGCTCCGGTCCGATTCCCGGATAGTCCAGACCTGCGGAAATGGAATATACAGGTGCGATCTGACCATATTCATCCTGGCAGAAATAAGATTTCATTCCATGGAAAATCCCAAGCCTTCCGGTTGCTATCGTTGCAGCGGTCTCTGCCGTATTTACGCCACGTCCTGCTGCCTCACATCCGATCAGACGGACATCTTTGTCATTGATGAAATTGCAGAATGTTCCGATCGCATTGGATCCACCGCCCACACATGCCAGCACTGCATCCGGAAGTCTGCCTTCTTTTTCAAAGATCTGCTCTTTGATCTCTTTGGAGATCACTGCCTGAAAATCACGGACAATTGTCGGAAACGGATGAGGTCCCATTACAGAACCAAGTACATAATGTGTATCGGAAATACGGTTTGTCCACTCTCGCATTGTCTCGGAAACAGCGTCCTTCAGTGTGGCTGTACCGGAAGTAACTGCGTTTACTTTTGCTCCGAGAAGACGCATTCTGTACACATTTAATGCCTGACGTTCTGTATCTTCCTTTCCCATGAAGATTTCGCATTCCATACCCATAAGAGCTGCTGCTGTTGCTGTTGCCACACCGTGCTGGCCTGCACCTGTTTCTGCGATGACACGAGTCTTGCCCATTTTTTTTGCAAGAAGCACCTGGCCAAGTACATTGTTGATCTTGTGAGCACCTGTATGGTTTAAGTCTTCTCTCTTCAAATATACTTTTGCACCGCCCAGATCTTCTGTCATGTGGGATGCAAAGTAGAGACGTGATGGTCTTCCTGCATATTCGTTCAGAAGTTCTGTAAGCTCTGCGTTAAACTCCGGATCATCTTTATAATGGTTGTAGGCTTCCTCCAGTTCGATGACAGCATTCATCAGTGTTTCCGGAATGTACTGTCCTCCATGGATGCCGAATCTTCCTTTTGACATCTGTATATGTCCTCCTTCTGAATTATTATCTTATTTCATATGCACCAGTTGAACTGCCTTCAAAATCTTATCTCTGTCTTTCATTCCATCCGTCTCCACACTGCTGCTCAGATCTACTGCATAGGGATGAATGGTCCGGACGGCTGTTTCCAGATTTTCCACACCCAGTCCTCCTGCCAGAAAAAAAGGTCTGTCTATCTCCGGGATCAGTGACCAGTCAAAGGTCTTTCCTGTTCCACCGCCTCCCTGATCAAGCAGTATATAATCTGCCGGACTTTTCAGGGCATTTTCAATATCCTGGGCTGTTTTTACGGAAAAGGCTTTTATAACCTGATGACCTGTACTCTTTTGGATTCTCCGTATATATGTCTCATCTTCCTGTCCATGAAGCTGTGCAATATGGATAGTTCCGTCAAGAAGCAGTTCCTCCACACGTTCAGGTGCTACATTTACAAAAACACCTACAGGGATAATGTCCGAATCCAGCCTTGCAGTAAGTTCTCTTAGCTGCACGCCTGTAACATTTCTGCTGCTTTTGGAAAATTCTATGATAAATCCGCAGTAATCAGGTTTTGCTTCATTTACATAGGTAATGTCTTCCAGACGTTTCAGACCACAAATTTTAATTTTTGTTCTTTGCTGTTGTTCTCTGGTCATGTTCTATCCTCCCAGATGATATCTGATCTCTCAGCGTAACGGACTGCCATTCAAGCTTTCCAGTGCTGCTTTCTTGTCCGGGCTTCTCATCAGTGTTTCCCCGATCAGTACCGCGTCTACTTTATTCTCATAAAGAAGCCGGATATCCTCCGAGGTGCGGATTCCGCTCTCAGAAACAAAAACTACATTGTCCGGCGCCATTTTTATCAGGCGGATGCTGTTATTCATATCTACCTGAAAGGTTCTCAGATCCCGGTTATTGACTCCCACGATCTCTGCCCCAAGATTTAAGGCTCTATCCACTTCGTACTCATCGTGTGCTTCTACCAGCGCATCCAGTCCCAATTCTTTTGCAAGCTGTCTGTATGCTCTTAATTCTCCGTCATCCAGGATGGCACAGATAAGCAATACTGCGGAAGCACCAAGGGATTTCGCCTGATAGATCATATATTCATCTACTGTAAAATCCTTGCGGAGTACAGGTATTTTTACAGTGGCTGCGATTTCTCTCAGATACCGGTCTGCTCCCTGGAAATAAAAAGGTTCTGTGAGACAGGAGATTGCACTTGCACCTGCCTGTTCATATTCCTTTGCAATTGCCAGATATGGAAAATCCGGTGCGATCAGTCCCTTTGAGGGAGAGGCTTTCTTTACTTCGCAGATATAGGACATCCCATCTTTTTGTAATGCCTGGAGAAATGTGATTTTCTGCCCTGCATTTTTATTTACTTCCTGAATCCGGTTCTCCAGCTCCGAAACAGAAATATCTGACTTTTCTTTTGCAATTCTTTCTCTTGTTCTGGTTGCTATTTCTTCTAATATATTCTTCATAATCTCTATGATTTTTCTGTAACTGTTCTTTATATCCATAGTCAGCAGATTACCGGACAGTTACAGATTTCCTTTACATTAGTAGTTTTTCCTTGTTTTTTATTTATTTGTCTCTTCCACAAATTCTTCCAGTTTCTTCAATGCTGCTCCACTGTCGATGAGGGATTCTGCCAGCTTCACTCCTTCTTCTATGGAAGCGGCTTTTCCTGCAATATAGAGTGCTGCACCTGCATTTAAACATACTGCCTGACGCTTCGGACCTTTTTCCTCACCCTTCAGGATTGCTTTTGTGATCTCTGCGTTTTCAGCAGGTGTACCACCTGTCAGGGCACCCTTCTCACATCTCTCATATCCAAACTGTTCCGGTGTGATCTCATAGGAAGTAAATTTGCCATCCCTGATCTCACATACAGAAGTAGGTGCGCACATGGAAATCTCATCCAGACTGTCCTGTCCGTAAACAACCATTCCTCTGTCAACACCCAGATTTGCCATAACCTGAGCCAGTGGCTCCACCAGTGACTGATCGTAAACTCCCATCAGTTCCATGTTTGCCCCTGCCGGATTACTTAACGGTCCAAGAATGTTAAATACAGTACGGATTCCTAGCTCTTTACGGATCGGTGCCACATATTTCATTGCAATGTGATAATTTTGTGCAAACAGGAAGCAGATGTTGATCTTTTTCAGGATCTCTGCACTGCGTTCCGGCGTCAGTGTAATCTTCACTCCCAGTACTTCCAGAACATCTGCTGCACCGGATTTAGAAGATGCTGCTCTGTTTCCATGTTTTGCAACCGGAACACCGCCTGCTGCGATCACCAGAGAAGAAGTGGTGGAAATATTAAAGGAGTTGGAACCGTCTCCGCCGGTACCCACGATTTCAAGCACATCCAGGTTGTGGAGAAGTTTGATACAGTGAGCTCTCATACCTGCTGCAGAAGCTGTGATCTCATCAATG
This sequence comes from Ruminococcus sp. AM22-13, assembly GCF_003471165.1. GTDB lineage: Bacteria > Bacillota > Clostridia > Lachnospirales > Lachnospiraceae > Blautia_A. The sequence goes on from NZ_QRIL01000006.1 coordinate 99,105, forward strand.
GTTTCACCTTTTAAAGATAACGCTGTAAGGTAAGCAGACATCTGTACAGGTGTTGCCTGACCGCTCATAATCTCGTCCATTACAGCTTCTGCTTCCGCATAAGCCAAATCCTGTTTCTTTGATAATTTAATAATGGCTTCCTTAATCATTTCTCACTACCTCCATAAAATTCTCTATCATCACTCTGCTGTCTGGTGTCATTACAGATTCAGGATGAAACTGTACTCCGAACACAGGATATTTCGTATGTTCCACAGCCATGATTTCTCCATCCTCTGACTCTGCTGTTACCTTAAGTTCTGCAGGCAGGGTATCCTTTAACGCTGCCAGAGAATGATATCTGGCTGCTGCAAAGGTGTCCGGCAGGTTCTTGAAAAGCCGGCTTTCTCCTGTTTTATACATCAGCTTTTTCTTTCCATGCATCAGTTCTTTTGCATAGGAAACTGTTCCTCCAAAAGCTTCGCAGATGGACTGATGTCCCAGGCACACACCCAGGATGGGGATTTTTCCTGCAAATTCTTTAATAACCGGGATACAGATACCTGCATCCTCCGGACGTCCCGGACCAGGAGATAAAATGATGGCTTCCGGCTTCATCTCCGCGATTTCTTCCAGTGTACACTCATCGTTTCTCACTACTTTAATGTCCGGTTCCACTGCACCGATGAGCTGATATAAGTTATAGGAAAAGCTGTCATAATTATCGATCAGTAATATCATTCTAATCCCTCCTGTGCCTGTTCAATTGCCTGTACCACTGCTCTTGCCTTGTTGCAGCATTCCTGGAATTCCTTTTCCGGTACACTGTCCGCCACGATTCCGGCACCTGAACGGATACAGATTTCTCCGTTTTTCTTGTAAACCAGGCGGATGGCAATGCAGGTATCCAGATTTCCTGCAAAATCCAGATATCCGATGGCGCCTCCGTAAATTCCTCGTTTGCTCTGTTCCAGTTCCTCGATGATCTGGCAGGCTCTGAATTTGGGTGCTCCGGAAAGGGTTCCTGCCGGAAGGATTGCGTCTACTGCATCCACAGCGTCTTTATCATTCCGGATGATTCCTGTTACTGTGGAGCCCAGATGCATTACATGGGAAAAACGTTCTACGCAGAGGTACTTTTCTACTTTTACAGTTCCGATCTTGCTGATCTTTCCGATATCGTTTCTTCCCAGGTCTACCAGCATATTGTGTTCTGCCAGCTCTTTCTCATCTTTCAGAAGTCCCTCTTCAAGGGCTTTATCCTCTTCTCTTGTTTTTCCTCTTGGTCTGGTTCCTGCCAGAGGGAAGGTGCTTAAGGTGCCGTTTTCCAGCTTCGCAAGTGTTTCGGGGGAAGCACCTGCCAGTTCAATGTCATCGCTGGAAAAGTAGAACATATAAGGAGAAGGATTAGATGCCCGAAGAACCCGGTAAGTATCAAACAGGCTTCCTGTTGCTTTCGCACGCATGGGATTGGAAAGTACCACCTGGAAAATATCACCTTCTCTGATGTAATGTTTGGCTTTCTCCACCATCTCTGCATATTTTTCTTTCGGAAATTTCGGCTGTATTTCTGACTGAAGTCTCAGCGGTTCAAATTCCATATGCTCTCCGTTTCGAATCAGCTGCGCCATTTCCTCCAACTTCTTTACTGCTTTCTCGTAGGAAGCTTCCAGATCATCTGTCATCACACCTGTGATCAGAAGTACTTTCTGTCTGAAATGGTCAAATACGATCACCTGATCAAAAAGCATTAAATCCATGTCCCTGAAATCCTGCTGTTCCCTGTCCTCCAGTTTCAGCTTTGGTTCACTGTATTTGATATAATCGTAGGAGAAATATCCTACCAGACCGCCTGTAAAAGGAGGCATCTTTTCCATTACCGGGGTTTTATATTTCCGGATGATTTCTCTGAGAGTATCACCGGGATGTGTGACCTGCCTTACGGCTTCCTCTGTTTTTCCCTCAGCATCGGTTGTCCGGATCTTCAATGTTCCGTCTGTACAGGTAATCTCCATGGACGGTTCATACCCCAGAAAAGAATACCTGCCCCACACTTCTGTCTGGCTGGCACTTTCCAGCAGGTAACAATGGCGGCTGGCTTTTCGCAAAATGCGCATTACCTCTACCGGTGTATATCTGTCTGCATAAAGTTCTCTGCACAGAGGAATACGACGATATTCTTTTGTCTGTGCAAGCTGCCTGATGTTTTCTAATGTTGGATACATGGGAACACCTCCTGTGATTAATTCAGTTTCTGCCAGGATTCTCCGCCTGCGACGGGTCGCTTCAGCGACATAATTCCTCTCCGTCGCAGTGTGATCCTGCCCGGAGGGCTTTTTTATGTTATAGGAACATTACGGAGTAATTTCCTATAACATAAAAAAGCCCGTCCTTGACAGAATTATCGTTTCTGTCAAGGACGAGCGTATATACTTCACCCGCGGTGCCACCTTGATTTACGGTTTGAACCGTACTCTTTGCGAAATACCTTCATATTTCCGGCAACTGACGTATGCCTCACGTCACAGGATACTTAGTCTGCTCTGTAATCTTCAACCTTTCACTGTGCCCTCAGCGGCCCATTTGGCAGACTGCATTTCCACCCGGCTCTCACCTTCCCGGATTCTCTGTGCGCGCATGACTGCTTTGACTTCCGCTTCATCGGTTTAATCTGTTAAATTTACATTTAATTTACCACCGGAAACTATATTTGTCAATCCTGAATTTCATTCAATAACATATTTCTATCATTATCAGTTACTGTTCACACACCACTATCCCGCGAGGTGTTTTGGCATAAATATGCCAAAATTCCGAGACATATAAGTCAAAATTCCATTGCCGCAGGCAATCTGGAATGAATTCTGGCTACGTTACTGTGAACGGAGTGAACAGCAACACATATTTTTATCATTACCAGGAAATTCATTACAGATATCTGCAGTCTGTTTTCGCCACATATCTGCACCAGATAATCCATTTGCTGTAATCTGAATAAAAGCGCAAAACCAGATATTCCCGGTTTCACGCTTTTTATTGTTTTACTTATTCACTTTCGAACACTCCCAGTGTGCTGCTATTTCTTCTGTGTCTCTTTTTTCTTCATGTCAAGAATCTCTTCTGCGATCTCAACTTCGGATTTCTCATCCGGTGGAAGCACGATATTCAGAATGATAGCAAACAGTGCTGCAGGTACAATTCCTGAACCACCAAAGATCAGTGTGATTGCCTGCGGCATATGTGCAAGGACTGCTGAGTTTGCCCCAAGTCCATAGCCAAGACCAAGTGCAACAGAGACAATTGTTACGTTTCTCGGGGTTACCGGCCATTTTGTGATAAGCTGGATACCGCTGACAACAATAGATGAGAACATCATAACTGCCGCACCGCCCAGTACACTCTGAGGCATGATGGAAATCAGTGCTGCAAGCTTCGGAAACAGACCACATGCGATAAGGAAAATACCGCCTGTTGCAATTGAGAAACGGTTTACAACCTTGTTCATTGCAACCAGACCTACGTTCTGGCTGAAAGAAGTATTCGGAAGTACGCCAAATACTGCTGCCAGTGAAGATCCAAGGCCATCACACATAACGCCGCCGGAAAGCTCTTTGTCTGTAGCTTCTCTTCCAAGACCGCCCTCTGTGATACCGGAAATATCACCGACAGTCTCTACAGCTGTTACAATAAACATGATGCAGATCGGAACGATTGCCCTTGCATCAAATACCCATTTGACAGGCATGATCTTCGGCACTGCAAACCAGGATGCGTTTGCTACTTTATCCCAGTTAAGAACCCAGGATTTGGTAGCTTCTACTGTTGCACCTGCATCATCCACATAGGTAAAGGTGGTAGGAAGAACTGCTGCCATAATACTTACCAGCACATATCCTACGATAATACCGATCAGAATTGATGCAAAGCTTGTAAATCCTTTTGTTCCATGTTTTAATACGACAATTACAACCAGAACTACAAAGCCTACAAACAGATTCTCCAGAGAACCGTAGTCCTTAGCGGAATTTCCGCCGCCAAAAGAACTGATACCAACAGCAATCAGTGAAAGACCGATTGATAATACAACGGTTCCTGTTACAACTGACGGGAAAAATTTTCTCAGTGGTTTCAGGAAGCTTCCCAGTACAGTTTCAAAAAGACCGCCGATAAAGGACGCCGCCATAATTGCACCATACGCAACCACTCCATTACCCATGACTCCTGCAACACTCTGGCATACGCCAATGAAACCGGAACTGGTTCCCATAACGATGGGGAGTTTACCACCCACAGGTCCTATGGTAAATACCTGAACCAACGTTACAATACCTGCGATCAGCATGGCATTCTGCAGAAGTGCTACCTGCAGTTCTCCGCCGGCTTCAATCCCACAGGCTGCTGTGATGATCAGAAGCGGTGTAAGGTTACCTACGAACATAGCCAGCACATGCTGCAAACCAAGAGGAATCGCCAGCTTCAGTGGCGGCCTTCCGTCAAGGTCGTAGGGTGTTACTGTGTTTTTCTCTTGTTTCTCCATTCCTTTCCCTCTCTTTCGTGGATGTTAACGTGTAATGGCAAGGCAGTCTGTTTATCAATAGTCAGAATTTATTTGTTTCAACTCACAGTCGGTAATTTCACAGAGTCTGACATGTCAGCAACATGCTGACCGTGATTTGTCTCATGTCAGTGGAGGATACCGATTTCTCTCCGCCCGCCACTACCATTCATTTTCTTGTTTGCAATTCATCTCGCCACCTATAGGTGAGAGAATTCTTGTTATATCTTGTTAAAAAAGGCAGCTATCCCCTGAGAATAACTACCTTGTTATCATTTCATCATACTGTTGATATATCTCCTTGCTTTTACCCGTTGATATTATAAAGGATTTAAGAAATTATGGCAATAGATATGCAAAAATTTATGTATTAATGTATTAATATATCGAAACCTCAATAGGCTTCACATCCAGACTTATTGTTCCTGCGCATTACAATGCCATATTTTTTTCTACTGCCTGCATTCTGTTCTCAAGATTTGCAACATGTTCTATCAGGTAACTGGTCTGTACTGTATTCACATGATTATTATGTGCTGCTTCTACGGCTTCATTGAATTTTTTCACCAGATAGCCATGATTTTCCGCTAAAATTGAAATATTTCTGTCAGTTACATTTTCAAGATGAAGTTTAACACCGTTTACTTCTTCTTTTAAATCGCAAATATCCTGCTGTAACGGTTCAATAGCTTTCTGAACGGTAGCTTCTACTGTTTCTTTTACCGTAGCTTCTACTGTTTCTTTTACCGTAGCTTCCATCATTTCCCTTAACATTTTCATATCGTTTTTGTCCAGCATGTTTCTCACCTCCTGATCTGTTTACTTATCATTTCGTTCTTTTTCTGCTGATTATAACAAGTTCCGGATGTGAAGTCTATTCAATTTTCAATATTCCATGTATAACCATTTTCCATATTTACGTTTCTATAGTACATTTCATAATTCTTCTGTATCATAATTGTTTTCAGGGTAAATATCATAAAGAAACAATTTGTCAATCGGATATTCGCAACCTCCGCAAGGGACTTACTTGATTCGGTTAAATTGATTTATTCAGAAATGAAAAAAAGCCCACAAACCTCCTATCCAGGTTTATAGACTTATCTTTCGTAAATAGTAGCGAGAGGGGGATTCGAACCCTCGACACCACGGGTATGAACCGTGTGCTCTAGCCGACTGAGCTATCTCGCCATTTTCTTTTAAGATATGGAACCTATAGGGCTCGAACCTATGACCCTCTGCTTGTAAGGCAGATGCTCTCCCAGCTGAGCTAAGATTCCATATTTGTTGGTGACAGATTTCTCTGCCAAGTAGCGAGAGGGGGATTCGAACCCTCGACACCACGGGTATGAACCGTGTGCTCTAGCCAACTGAGCTATCTCGCCATTTTCTTTTAAGATATGGAACCTATAGGGCTCGAACCTATGACCCTCTGCTTGTAAGGCAGATGCTCTCCCAGCTGAGCTAAGATTCCATATTTGTTGGTGACAGATTTCTCTGCCAAGTAGCGAGAGGGGGATTCGAACCCTCGACACCACGGGTATGAACCGTGTGCTCTAGCCAACTGAGCTATCTCGCCATTTTCTTTAAGATATGAAACCTATAGGGCTCGAACCTATGACCCTCTGCTTGTAAGGCAGATGCTCTCCCAGCTGAGCTAAGATTCCATATTGTGCTTGTTTCAGGCGGCTTATTTGTTGTCCGCTCCGTAACTTGCTTTGCTATTATATAATGGATTTTGTCGGATGTCAACACCTTTTTTGAAACTTTTTTAATTTTTTTTATTTTTTTAATTATTCGTACATTTTAAAGCATTTTTGACTCCAACAAACTCCGGAATACAAGACAAATGGCAAGTCCACATGCACTGCTTATTGCTTTTCGCAACCTTCGCATGGGACGAACTTACTTGATTCGTTTAAAACGAAACCCGGAAATAGAATTGCTCATGACACCAACTTTATTTCCGGGTTTCTATTTCAGGAAGTATCTTTTTATGTGAGGCAGAAATTTTTATCAATTCTGCCTCTATATGACTTTAACTATATAATTTTTTATTCTGGCTTCTTATTTTGTAATCTTCACAGAATTCTTCTGTCCTTTGCCTTTCAGAAGTTTCTGGTATGCACTTAATTTTGCTGCCGGAACTTTGATCACTGCCTTTGCAGAGATTCCCTTAAATGCAGAAGAACCAACTGCTTTTAAGACATTCGAACTGATTGTTATGGATGTCAATGCTTTACATCCGCTAAACGCCTCTTTGCCAATTGTAGTAACCTTGGCGCCAATTTTTACGCTCTTCAGTTTTGTACATCCTGCAAATGCTTTATTTCCGATTGCAGTTACCTGGAATGTGTATCCATTGATCTTGATCATAACCGAATAACTGCTTCGCGGTTTATTCGAAAAAAATTCCTTCTTCGGTTTTACCCGAAAAAGGAATCTCTTGTTATCAGTTATTATTCAGCGTCTTCCGCTGCTTCAGTTGTTTCTGCATTTTCTTCTGCAGCATCATCTTTTGTTTCGTCTTTGCTATCTGCATTCTCTGTATCTGCAGCATCTGCGCTGTCATCGAAAGGAATTACTGCACCATCATATTTCTCATTGATAAAATCTTTAATCTCATCAGATTTCAGTACATCTACAAGTGCCTGAATCTTTTCGCTGTCTTCATTACCTTCTTTTACTGCGATTACGTTTACATATGTCTTTGCTGCTTCAGAATCAGATTTCTCATATGCAAGTGCATCTTTTCCAACTGAGAAGCCAGCTTCCAGAGCATAGTTTCCATTTAATACCACATAAGCTGTCTCGCCTGTAACACGTGCGACCTGTGCAGCTTCCAGCTCTACGATCTCCACATTGTGAGGATTCTCTGCAATATCCTTAACAGTTGCATTTAATCCTGCGCCTTCTTTTAGTGTGATGATTCCATTATCCTGAAGAAGAAGAAGTGCTCTTGCTTCGTTTGTTGTATCATTTGGTACTGCGATAGAATCTCCATCTTCCAGATCATCCAGGCTGTCTTTTGTTCCCGGATAAATTCCGAATGGCTCATAATGAATGCCACCTGCATTTACAAGGTGTGTACCTTTTTCTTCATTGAACTGCTCCAGATATGGAATGTGCTGGAAGTAGTTTGCATCGAATTCTCCACTCTCTACAACCTCGTTTGGTCTTACATAGTCATCAAACACAGTAACTTCCAGATCATATCCTTCTTTCTCAAGAATTGGCTTTGCTTCTTCAAGGATTTCTGCATGTGGTGTTGCAGACGCTGCAACTGTGATTGTCTTGTCATCATCCTTTGCGTAAACTCCTGTGCTTAAAGTTCCTGCTACTAATACTCCTGTTAAAACTGCTGCTACTAATTTTTTCATAATAATTGTCCTCCTGAATTTAATTTTATTGTTATTTCATTTTTTATTTTCTTCTGTCTATCTTATTAGCGATCAGCATTCCCACTGACTGGAAAATCTGTACCAGGATCACCAGCAGGATAACTGTCACGATCATGATATCTGACTGATATCTGTAATATCCATAACGGATGGCGATATCACCAAGTCCGCCGCCGCCAACTGCACCGGACATTGCGGAATAACCAAGAATCGTTCCAATCGCAATCGTTGCTCCTGTGATCAGTGAAGTTCTGGCTTCTACCAGAAGCACTTTCACAATGATTCTCATATTACTTGCACCCATAGCTCTGGCTGCCTCGATCACACCTGCATCAACCTCTTTAATAGAAGATTCCACCATTCGTGCTATAAAAGGAATGGCAGCCACTACCAGAGGCACTACAGTTGCTGTGGATCCATAGCTCTTTCCCACTACTGCTCTGGTGAAAGGAATGAGCAGAATCAATAAGATCAGAAACGGAATACTTCTCACAATATTTGCAATTGCATCCAGTATCTTATACAACACTGCATTTGGTTTCAGTCCCTCTTTATCTGATACTGCCAGCAACACTCCCATGGGAAGTCCGAACAGGTATCCCAGAACTGTGGAAAGAACTGTCATGTAAAGTGTTTCTCCCACACCCTGGACAATCATCATTATTGTCTCATGATCCCACATATCCTGTCACCTCCCCGATTGCTAAACCTTTTTCTTTCAGATACTGTTTCATCATTTCTGTTCTGGTACTGCCCTCCATAAACTCCAGTATCATCTCTCCCTTGGCTACACCACCTACATTCTTGGTATCTGCCTTCAGGATATTTACCGGTTCTCCGAATGTAAGGATCAGATTTGCGATCACAGGCTCAAAAGCTGAATTCTCGGAAAATACAATTCGTATTTTCTCACCACTTTTAATCTCTGCCTGTCCTTTTTCCCTGCCGGCATCCAGTCTTCCATCTTCATCAATGTCAGAACCCGAATCCTTACGAATCAGCTCCTTCGCCACATCCGACTGAGGATTTGCAAAAATATCTGCAACCAGTCCTTTCTCAACCACTTCACCCTCATACATGATTGCCACATGCGTACAGATCTCACGCACAACCGACATCTGATGAGTAATAATCACTATGGTGATTCCAAACTGCTTATTAATCTTTTTCAGCAATTCCAGAATAGAAGAAGTAGTCTGCGGATCCAATGCACTGGTAGCCTCATCACAAAGTAAGATCTTCGGATCCGATGCAAGTGCTCTTGCAATAGCAACCCTCTGCTTCTGTCCACCGGAGAGCTGTGCAGGATAAGCATTCTGCCTGTCCCCCAGACCAACGATTTCTAAAAGCTCTGCTGCCCTCTTTCTGGCCTCTGCCTTCCTCTTTCCTTTTATATAAAGGGGAAAACAGACATTATCGATCACTGACTTCTGCATCAGCAGATTGAAATGCTGGAAGATCATACCAATCTCTTCCCTCTGTTTCCTCAATTCCTTCTCTGTCAAATCTCCAAGAGCCTTCCCATCTATCAGAACCTGTCCCTCTGTAGGAACCTCCAGAAAATTCATACATCGTACCAATGTACTCTTACCTGCCCCCGACATACCGATAATCCCATATATATCACCGGAATCGATATTCAGGTTCACATCCTTCAAAGCCTCGACCACGCCATCTTTCGTGTCAAAAGACTTCCGGACCTTTTCAATCACAATCCCAGACATCTCATTCTCCCTCTCTCTTATTCCCCGCTCCGTTGAGCATGAACATACTATACCACTACACTTCCAAATATGCCAATTCATAATAGCTAGCACCAGTTATAGTTTAAAACTATATTTTTGTCACTTTACTACATTAAATTCTATATCTCCTGGATTTAGTGAAAAAGAAAAACAGCAGGAGAAAGGTCATATTCCTTTCATCCTACTGCTTTGAAAACGTAATATTCATTAAATTCCATCATCCACATCCGGTTCTTTGGGATTTGCACTTTTGCATCCATTACAGGTCATCCTCTGCTATATTCATTTTGACTTGGATAATCCATCTGAGAATAATTTGTCGTTTTGTCCCATGTAACATGAACCTGAGTCAAGCGGATATTCGCAATCCGGATCCAGAATACGCACTTACCATTTTTACTCTTCCAGGTATTTTTTGCGCAGCATTTACAGTTACTGACATTACCATACAAAACAGTATCAAAAAACACCTGTCAAAATCGCTGAGAACTTTTTCTTCCTCTTAGCTCCTTATCTTTTAATTTTTTTCACAGATGAGAACGCACTGTAAACTTTCTTTCCTTTCACTGTCTGATATGCGCGGATTTTATACTGATAAGTAGTATTCTTTTTTAATCCCTTATCTGTAAAAGAAGTGGATCTTGTGTCACTGACTTTTTTCCATGTCTTTCCAGTCAGTTTGTATACTTCATAACCAGATGCACCTTTTGTCTTGGCCCAGGTTACTTTCCAGCTCTGTCAAGCCCCATCATATTTTTCCAGCCCCGGATAGGTTTCCAGGAAATATTCATATCTCTGTACCGGATTACAGGTAAGAATCATTTTTCTGTATTCATATTCCCTCATAGATGCCACACTCTGCATTCGATTACAGACCAGAGCAATTTCTATATTCTCCATAGCCAGCTTTCGAAGAACATCCGCTGATATCCTTACAATTTCACAATCCGTTATCAACTCCACTGTCAGGAAAGAGGTTATCTGCTTGTCCAAATTCATGATCCCTACCAAAGCTTTACCTTCTCGTTCTCTTTCATCAGCAAAGTTTTTGCTTTCAACTTACAGATTTCCGAGTTCTCCGCCAACACCTCCAGCACAGCTTCCGATTTTATTCCTATCACATTATGAAAAAAATCTTTCAGTTTTTCCTCTTCATTTTCCCTTTTTCTTTCATCACTCATACTTTTTCCTTTTTACACTCTCAAAATCACCAGACAAAACCATCTTGCTTAAAGTTACTGTTTATCCTGTTCTTTTGCAAACAAGATTTTCTCTAATTATATCTTATTGTCTGACAAATAGCAATTTCACCGCTTGATTCAAATCAAGTAATCAAAAATATTTTTCCCAAACATACCCTTCACAATTTTTACTGCTACACAAAAATAGCTATAAGACTTCATTTTTGAAATCCTATAGCTTTGCTATTGATAATATTACGTTGTATTTGTAATCATCAATTATTTTCCAGTAACCATTGGAACACGACTAATAAACCGAACAATACTTGTGTCTTTATTCTTTATCATATTCAAAAATAACCGAAATCCTACTCATTTCTAAAACATATTTCGATAAGTCAAAATTACAATTTTCACACTTTAATTGATATAATATTCAACAACTAAACAAGGAGGCCATTTAACCATGAATAATGTAAAAATTCTATGTATCGCAGGCAGTATCGTACTCGGTAGTATATTGCTATCCGGACAAGCTTTTGGCAAAGCCCCCTCAGATCTAATCACCCTTTCCGCCCCTAAGGAGCCTGAGGGGCAACATGTATCTTATGATATAGATGGTTCCGGCTCTTATTATGACAGTGAGTCAGATACAACTTACTATTTTGTCAAGGGGATTGTCACTTCTTATTCTAATCATACAAAAACCTTTTCACTGACTTCCGACGTCGGTGAAACTTATGAGTTACCGGCAGATACGGATATTAATATAACCGACTATCTCAACACAGAAGCACATATATGGTACTCAGAAGACTCTCAAAAAAACTTAAAATTACTTGTGTTCTCTCCTCAAATTTTTTGGGAACATATTAATGAGCTGGAATCAGATGAGCAAATTCCGGATGGTGCCACAGAAATTGATGGGACTCTTTCAAAATATATCTCTTTCTGGTTAACAGAAGATAAAATAGATGTTACTCTCTTATTTGTTGAGGACAACCATGGAAACACTCATATATATGCAGAGGATAACACATGCAATAATTGTAATAGTTCTGTTTTTGGCAAAACAATCGGCGACTATATCAAGTTATATGAAGATATGCATTTAAATTCTCAAGTATATGATGATTTTAATGTTGCATATCTTATATCAGAAGCATCGTCTTGACTTACCCAAATGTCTGGTTGAGAACCTGATGTTTTTTACATCAAACATATCATATATTTTAAATGCCGCAGCCAATATTTTCAAAGGCTGCGGCATTTTTGACTTAATTTTTCTTTCAAACATGTTGCTTCTTCTTTTGACTGCTGCAAATATGTTTATGTCACAAATTCAAAATATCTTTTGCTTTTTCTCTGTCTCTGATAATCATCCCATGGGCAGCTAACTTATCCAATTGCTCATCAAAAGTCAATGGCTTTTTCAAATCCATAAAATCACTCCTTAACGTAAAAAAGCTGAGCACAAGTCTCAGCTTGGTCCCCAATGCCAAAAAGGCTTCGGGCAACTCTGTTACATATAGTATATTCAAAAAGTCACGAAATTGCAATAGTTTTTATTATTTTCATCATCAAAAAAGGGCGCTGCCCAACCAGGCGAATACGCAAAGTTAATACACTCCTCCACACCACAATCCCGACGCTCCTAAAAAGGAAGCGCAAGGGTGGAGTCCAGAGGAGGGACAGCGCTTTCTGTCCTTCCTCTGGGAACCTTCCGTCCTGGAAAGAGTTTATTTAAAATATTCCACACCAGACTCGAATATTTTAATATCCTGCTCCCCATAGATATTAATAGCAACTCCGTCCCCGCGACGTTCGCTATGTGCCATCTTACCAAGGATACGTCCATCCGGGCTGGTAATACCTTCAATGTTCATATAAGAACCATTGACATTCCATTCTTCATCAACACTGAGCTGTCCATCCGGAGTTACATACTGAGTTGCAACCTGTCCGTTTGCAAACAGCTTCTGCAGCCATTCTTCATTTGCAACGAAGCGTCCTTCACCATGTGAAGCCGGGTTACAGTATACACCGCCAAGCTGTGCCTTCTGCAGCCAAGGAGATTTATTACTAACAACCTTAGTATAAACCATCTTGGAGATATGGCGTCCGATCGTATTAAATGTCAGTGTAGGAGAATCTGCTTTCTGTCCGCAGATTTCACCGTAAGGTACAAGACCAAGCTTGATCAGAGCCTGGAATCCGTTACAGATACCAAGTGCCAGACCATCTCTTTCATTGATCAGCTTCATAACAGCTTCTTTGATCTTCGCATTCTGGAATGCAGTTGCAAAGAATTTTGCAGAACCATCCGGTTCGTCACCTGCGGAGAATCCGCCCGGGAACATGATAATCTGTGCCTGATCGATTGCTTTTTCAAAAAGCTCTACAGAGTCATGGATATCTTCAGCAGTCAGGTTCTTGAATACTTTTACATCCACCTCTGCGCCTGCGCGCTCAAATGCACGTGTGCTGTCATACTCGCAGTTTGTTCCAGGGAATACAGGAATAAATACACGAGGTTTTGCAACTTTGTTCTTGCATACATAGATGCTGTCTGCACGATAAAGCTTCTCATCTCTGTCAGCTGCCTCTTTGTCATTCTCAGAAGAAACTGTCTTAAATACTTTTTCCAGAGTACCTTTCCATGCATTTTCAGCTTCGTTTACAGTGATCCCTGTATTTCCATAGGAGAAGTTACCGTCGGCAGTTACTTCACCGATCACTGTATAAGTGATGGAAAGCTCACCAACCTTACCATCCGGAACTTCCAGGATAATATCGCCAAATCCAGGTGCAAAGAAATCTCTTGGATCAAGGTTATGCTCGATCTTCACGCCCATGCCATTACCAAATGCCATCTTTGCAACTGCTGCTGCAATACCATGGCGGTCAAGTGCATAAGCAGAAACAACCTTGCCGTCCTGCATATCTTTATGAAGTTTTTCATACTGATCCATGATTCCTGCATAATCCGGCAGATCGTACTGATCCTTCGGTGCACGAAGCCATACCAGTTTGTTTCCTGCTTTCTTTAATTCCGGTGTGATCACATCCTGGATTTTCGCAACGTCAACTGCGAAAGATACCAGTGTCGGAGGTACATCAATATCATTGAATGTACCGGACATACTGTCCTTACCACCGATGGATGGAAGTCCGAATCCCATCTGTGCTGCATAAGCACCGAGAAGTGCTGCAAAAGGCTGACTCCATCTCTTAGGATCTTCTGTCATACGGCGGAAGTATTCCTGGAATGTGAAACGGATTTTCTTATAGTCACCACCTGTAGCCACGATTCTGGCAACGGACTCTGTCACTGCATAAGCAGCTCCATGATATGGGCTCCAGGAAGATAAATACGGATCAAAGCCATAGCTCATCATGGTTACAGTATCTGTTTTACCATTCTGTACCGGAACCTTTGCTACCATGGACTGAGTCTCTGTGAGCTGATATTTACCGCCGTATGGCATAAATACACTGCCTGCTCCGATAGAACCATCGAACATTTCCACAAGTCCCTTCTGAGAGCATACATTTAAGTCTGCCAGAGTTTCCATCCATTTAGCTTTTACATCAGCTACATCCGGGCGCTCTTCAAAGAGATTGCCTTCTTTGTTAGGGATTTCTACTTCTACAGTTGTTTCCTGATGTGCACCGTTAGTGTCAAGGAATGCACGGGAAATATTTACGATTTCTTTGCCTCTCCATACAAGTACCAGACGAGGATCCTCTGTTACAACCGCAACAGGAATTGCCTCCAGGTTCTCTTCATTTGCATAGCCAAGGAAGGTATCTACATCTTTCGGGTCAACTACTACAGCCATACGTTCCTGAGATTCGGAAATTGCAATCTCAGTTCCGTCAAGACCTGCATATTTCTTCGGAACCTTGTCAAGGTCTACTCTAAGACCTGCTGCCAGCTCACCGATAGCAACGGAAACACCGCCTGCACCAAAGTCATTACATTTCTTGATGATATGGCTGACTTCTTCACGGCGGAACATACGCTGGATCTTACGCTCAGTAGGAGCATTACCTTTCTGCACCTCAGCGCCGCACACTTCGATAGAAGCTTCTGTATGAACCTTGGAAGAACCGGTAGCGCCACCGATACCGTCACGTCCTGTACGTCCTCCAAGTAAGATAATGATATCTCCCGGATCAGAATTCTCACGGATAACCGCACGTCTGGGAGCAGCACCCATAACAGCACCGATCTCCATACGTTTCGCTACATAATCAGGATGATAAACTTCTTTTACATAACCTGTTGCAAGACCGATCTGGTTTCCATAGGAGCTGTAGCCATGAGCTGCGCTTCTTACCAGTTTCTTCTGCGGAAGTTTACCTTTGAGAGTTTCTTTTACAGAAACAGTAGGATCTGCCGCACCAGTTACACGCATTGCCTGATATACATAAGTACGTCCTGAAAGCGGGTCACGGATTGCGCCGCCAAGGCAGGTAGCAGCACCACCGAATGGCTCGATCTCAGTCGGATGGTTATGTGTCTCGTTCTTGAAGTTAATCAGCCATTCCTCTTCTTTACCGTCAACATCTACAGGAACTACAATACTGCAGGCATTGATCTCATCAGATTCTTCCTGGTCAGCAAGCTTTCCTTCTGCTTTCAGTTTCTTCATTGCCATCAGAGCCAAATCCATCAGGCAGACAAATTTGTCCTTGCGGCCTTTGTAAAGTTCTTCTCTGTCAGCAAGATATTTATTGTAGGTATCTACGATTGGTGCCTTGTAATCACCTTCGTCAAATTTTACATCTGTCAGTTCT
This sequence comes from Ruminococcus sp. AM22-13, assembly GCF_003471165.1. Lineage (GTDB taxonomy): Bacteria > Bacillota > Clostridia > Lachnospirales > Lachnospiraceae > Blautia_A. The sequence goes on from NZ_QRIL01000006.1 coordinate 114,769, forward strand.
GTGGAGAAGGTTGTGTGACGGCAATGATCAGACCAGTAGGTATCAAGTACACGGATTTCTGTCATGGACGGGTCACGTTTCTCTTCTTCTTTGAAATAATGCTGGATATGCTGGAAATCCTTGAATGTCATTGCAAGGTTTAAAGAATCATAAAGTTCCTTTAATTCTGCTTCCGGCATTTCCTTGAATCCGTCAAAAATCTTAACATCTTCCGGTTCCGGGAATACAGTTATCAGTGTTTCCGGTTTCTGCAGGCCTGTTTCACGGGAATCTACAGGGTTGATACAGTGATGCTTGATGGCATCAAATTCTTCATCTGTAATAGTTCCTTCAATTACATAGGTAGTTGCGGAACGGATGATAGGCTGTGCATTCTCATCCAGGAACTGCACACACTGAACAGCAGAATCTGCTCTCTGGTCAAACTGTCCCGGTAAAAATTCTACAGAGAAGATGCGGAAGCCTTCTGCTACCTCAAAATTCTCCAGGTATAAATCATCTACAGGTGGCTCTGCAAAAACAGTTTTGCATGCTTTATCAAAAACTTCATCAGAAATATTCTCTACATCATAGCGGATCAGCACACGTACTGCTGTTACGGATTTAATTCCCAGATAGCTGCTGACCTCATGTTTTAATTCCTTTGCCTGTACAGCGAAGGCCGGTTTCTTTTCTACATAGACACGTCTTACGTTACTCATAGAAACTCCTTTCTTGTGTATGCATTGTTTTAAAAATGCTTTAAAAGCACCTTGCAGCCCGACTCCAGTGAACCTGCTGCTTGAACTATTGCTTTCTTTATAGTATCATAGGAAATATCATTAGTAAAATTAATATATCTTATATTTTTTATTAATGTAACTAATTAATCACTATCCGTGAAATGTTTTGGAATGAATATGCCAAAATCCAGAGACATACAAGCTCTAAAGTTCCATTGCTACAGACAATTTATATCATCATATTATTTTATGAAAGGATTTATTTCTATGGATATTAATCTGGAATTATACAAAGTATTCTACTATGTTGCCACCACCCTGAGCTTTTCTGAGGCTTCCCGACAGCTTTTTATCTCCCAGTCAGCAGTCAGCCAGTCCATTAAAACCCTGGAAAAAAAGCTGAATCATCCTCTTTTTATCCGAAGCACCAAGAAAGTATTGTTAACTCCTGAAGGAGAACTTCTGCTCCAGCATGTAAAACCGGCTCTCCAGCTTCTGGACGAGGGAGAATCTCTGCTGTCAGGAGACAATCTGCTGAAAGGCCAGCTGCGTATTGCTGCCAGCGATACGATCTGCCGGTATTTTCTCATTGATTATCTGCAGAAATTCCATCAGACCTATCCGGATGTCCGTATCAAAGTCACAAACAGTACCTCCATCGGCTGTGCAGAGCTTCTGGAAAAGGGTCAGGCAGATCTTATTGTATGCAACTGTCCCAATTCCAGGCTTGGCAGTCATTTTCAGACCCGTGTGTTAAAAGAATTTCACGATGTATTTGTTGCCAATACGGATTACTTTCCTGTACACACTGTTCAAACCGAACTGCAGGAGCTTCTGAACTATCCAATCCTGATGCTTTCCCCCAAAAGTACCACCAGTGAATATCTGCGGGAAGCATTTACAGCCCATAATCTCAAGCTTCTTCCTGAAGTAGAGTTAAACAGTAATGACCTGCTTCTGGATCTGGCACGGATCGGACTGGGGATTGCCTGTGTTCCTGATTATATGTTAAAAGAAAATGATCAGCTGACACCGCTCATGTTAAAAGAGCCTCTTCCCGGACGTCAGCTTATACTTGCCCAGCATGACAGTCTTACTGTCTCTCAGGCTGCTGAACGCTTTATTAAAATGTTTACTTCCATATGATCATCATACTCATCAAAAAATTTCCTTCGAAAATACTACAGATAATTTTTTACAGGATTTTCATACTATAAAATTTCCATACTATGAAATTTCTATGCTGCAGTTGCAAAGCCTTTGTACAATAAAAGAAGTCCTCACTCAGTACTGAAACAACAATTTTTATAATCGCGTTTCTTACTGAATGAGAACTTCTTATTATTTTTCTATTCTGTTTTTCAGTCTGAAGTCCGGCAGATATTCACAATCCGCTTCGCTATTTAGTCAACTTTCTTATTTCGGCATTACAGCCAGTGCATCAGTAATATACTGATTATCGATTGCTGCAAAGAAACCGCCGTCTGCCTTTGTCGCATAGTCTATATCGATTGGCATTTTTCCAAGTACCGGAACGTTCAGCTCTGCTGCAATCTCGTCAATATGGCTCTCACCAAATACTTTGATCTCTTTTCCGCAGTCCGGACATTTCACATAGCTGTAGTTCTCCACGATTCCCAGTACCGGGATTTTCATCATTCCAGCCATATTGAAGGCTTTCTTTACGATCATCTTAACCAGATCCTGTGGTGAAGTTACGATCACAATTCCTTCGATTGGCAGGGACTGGAATACAGTCAGTGGAACATCACCTGTTCCAGGAGGCATATCCACAAACAGATAGTCTACATCGCCCCAGATAACATCTGTCCAGAACTGTTTTACCATATTTGCAAGAACCGGTCCTCTCCAGATTACAGGAGTATCTTCTGTAGGAAGCAGAAGGTTGATGGACATTACCTTGATTCCGTTCTTCGTGATCATTGGATAAATACCTTCATCATTTGCCATTGCTGCGCCTTTTAATCCATACATTTTCGGGATAGACGGGCCTGTGATATCAGCATCCAGAATACCTACCTTGTATCCCTGAGCTGCCATCATATTTGCCAGAGAACCTGTTACGAAGGATTTACCTACGCCGCCTTTGCCACTGACTACTCCGATCACATGTTTTACATTTGAGTGAGCATTCATTTCCGCAAGGAAGCTCTGTGGTCCGTTTGCTTTGGAAGAACAGCCCTCACAGCTTGATTTGTCACATGAAGTATTGCTACATTCTTTTGCCATAGTTACATTCTCCTTTATATTTACGTACCATGTAAGTACGCATATTACTTTTTATTCTGTCATTTTTCGATTACTGCTCGCATGCCACTGTCCCGTCAACCATATTACTAAGAACAGGCTGAACAGCAGCTAACAGTTTTCAATAAAATGATACTCTCATCCATACACTGAAGCGACCATTTATTTCATAAATCTATCGATTGCAATCTCAAGTTCCTTAATCGCATCTTTGTCACCATGTTCCACTGCATCTACAATACAATGCTCAATATGATCCTGCAGGATAATCTTGCCTGTATTATTAATGGCAGATTTTACTGCTGAAAGCTGTATCAGAACTTCACTGCAGTCTCGTCCTTCTTCTATCATACGTTTGATAGACTCCATGTGCCCGATTGCCCTGGACATACGATTTAATACTGCTTTTGTATGCGCATGACTATGGTGATGTACATGCTCTCCATGAGAATGCTCAACTACTGTACCATCCTCAAGCACATGTACATGTGTCTTTTGTTCTTCACCCATAATAGTTTCCTTTCTTTCTCAGAATAATCTGATTACGTCACTGTTCACTCCATTGTCAGTATCAGAATGCGAACAATAACCGGATTATTTATCAGACGGATCATATATTCAAAGATACAGCTCCATCTGCTTTACTGTCTGTACAGCATAAATATTACTGTTAACTCCGTGTCCAGGTAACACGTAAATAATATTATACCACATTTATCAAATTTCTGTAAAGGAACAGCGCTGTTTTATTTGAGAAGTTATGATATCAAAAATAATCGTACCATCTTCCAGTACGGTTTTCTCGTAAGAAACCTCTTTACCCTTAAATTTGTTCTTAATGTATTCTTCCGGATCATCCAGTTCCAGTTCTTCCACAAAAACATCCCGCATCTGATTGCGCGGACATTTATTAAAAATTTCCCATATTAATTCATATTCTTTCATTATCTTCCCACTTTCTGTATTTGAATATTTATAACTTTTTTTGACTTACAAATCCATAACCGAATAACTGCTTCGCAGTTTATCAGAAGGGGCTTGTACCCCTTCTGATACAAGCAAGTCCCCACCCACTGCTTATTGCTCTTCGCAATTGAAGCAGAGGACTTACTTGATTTGGTTAAATTGTATTGTTTAAAATATTTTGTGTGCATCCATTTTGAACTCATTATAATTATTTTTAGATTTTTTGTCAAAAATAATTGCATGAAATCAAATTATAGCGTATGATAATTTATAATTATCAAAATAGCAACTGTTACTGTATATCTATTGCCGTCAGATTTTATTATCTTCCGGCATATTTGTTATATTCAGTAACTGCAAAATTACATATATAAAGGAGAGAAATCTATGAAACTTTTAAAAGACCGAATTCTTAAGGATGGAATTGTAAAACCGGGAAATATTTTAAAAGTAGACAGCTTCTTGAATCATCAGATGGATATCACTCTCATCAATGAAATCGGCAAAGAGTTCAAACGCCGCTTCTCTGACTGTCCAATTACCAAAATCCTTACAATTGAAGCATCCGGTATCGGTATTGCCTGTATCGCAGCTCAGTACTTTGATGTACCTGTCATTTTCGCAAAGAAAGCACAGAGTGTCAATCTGGATGGAGAAATGTACACAACTAAGGTAGAATCTTTTACTCACAAGAAAGTATACGATGTTATCCTTTCCAAGAAATTCCTTGGTCCGGAAGATCATGTTCTTCTGATTGATGACTTTCTTGCCAATGGATGTGCACTTCTCGGTCTGATCGATATCGTTAAGAAATCAGGGGCTACACTTGAAGGTGCCGGCATTGTAATTGAGAAAGGCTTCCAGCATGGGGGCCAGCAGATTCGTGATATGGGGATCCGTCTGGAGTCCCTTGCAATCATCGATTCTATGTCTGACGATTCTTTAACATTCAGAGAATAATTTTTCTCCTGCAATTTTCATTTTTTAGGGCAGAAAAGATAGTTTCTTCTATCTCTCCTGCCCTTTTTATATTTCCCTATGAATTTTTGTATTACTGTACACAGAGTAAGCTGTAATATTTTTGCCACTTTCTGATTCGATGTTTTATCTGTTCTTTAATCTTTTGCCAGCTTCAGTGTAGTCTTCGGAGCTGGTGTTGGTGTTGTTTTCGCTTCCGAATCATCTTTCGACGAATCTTCCGGGGTTGATATTGCTTCTGGTGTATCAGTTACCTCAGGGGTTGGCGTTGCCTCTGGTGCCGGCGTTGGATCAGGCACAATTTCATCTTCTGTATAAGTTCCGTTATCCACCAGAATCTGATAGTTATCTTTATCGATCACCTGCGCTCCACAGGTAAATGTTCCCACAATTTTCATACCATTATCATACTGTGAATAATCTTTTACATCAACTTTCTCACCCGTCAGATAATCAATTGCCATCTGAGCTCCGCCCTTCGCAAGCTCTTCACGATCCATAAACATGGTAAACGACATCTTACCTGCTGCAATATCTTTTACTGCCCGAACTTCACTGCCATAGCCAGTGATCACCGGCCATTCTTCGCTTCCAGATTCCAGATCATTATCGCTTAGTACTTCCTCTGCTGCATATGCAAATCCATCATACGCTGTACAGATAATATCTGGTGTTTTCTCTTCCATATAGAACTCTTTTATTATCGATTCCAGCTTTGACTTTGCAGATGTCTCACTCCATCTCATGATCGCAGTGTCATCAAATGATGTATTTCCTGATTTACATACAAGAGTTCCATCATCCAGATATTCCTGAAGTCCTTCCTGGATTCCATTGCACAAAAACAGCGCACTGTTGTCATCCGGAGATCCCATAAGAAATTCTATGGTATAAGATTTCTTATCTTCCCTTGCCTTATCCAGATCCATCTTCTTGACTATTTCAGCAGCAATATCTTTTCCGATTGCTCTGGTATCATATGAAGCATAATAATTAATATCTGCAGTATCGCGAATCAATGTATCATAGGAAATAACCGGTATCTCCTGCTCCTTTGCAGTTTTTAAGATATCTGTCAGGCCATATGGATCTACAGGATCAATAATAAGAGCTGAAACCTGCTCATCAATGAACTCCTGTATCTGAGAAATCTGAAGTGCTGAATCGCCGTTTGCATTCTTAATATCAGCCTCATATCCACCATCTGCAATCTGCGAAGTCATTGCCTCACTGTCAATCTTTGCATTCTCATCTTCTTCTGAAAGGAGCACTCCGATTTTTCCAGCCGGAGCTTCTGTCACCTCATCATCCAAAGAATCGTCTGACTGATTCGCATTATTCTCAGAAGAATCCTTACCTGTGGATTCACTCTCAGACGCATCTGAATTCTTTTCTCCTGATTCTTCGCTGCCCTCTGTTTTGCTACTGTCATCAGCATCAGAGGTCTGTCTATTTTCTGCTTCTACTTTCTCGCCTTCCTCTGTTACCTCACCTACACCCTCTTCTTCTACCTGGGCACTTTCATTAGCTGCTTCTTTTGCATCATTCTTTTCACATGCGGACAGGAACATGGAGGATACCATTATTCCAAGCAGAATAGCAGTTGCTCTTCTTTTCATAACATGATCCTTTCTATCTTTATTTATCGGCTTATTTGTCAATTCCCTTATAATCCCTCGCAATGTTTTTGAGATAGTCACGATAAGCAACGGCCACCTTCTTAGGCTTCAGGATATGTACGTTTCTGCCCATTGAAGCCAGCCAGCCAAATAATGCCTTGTCGACTACTGCCTCGACTGTCACAGTAAAACTATCTGCTCCTTTTTCCTTGCAGACAACTTCCGGACCAAATGTACGCAGGATTTTCTTTTTTGCCGAGTTCTGACATATAAGCTTCAGCTCTTTCTTATTCTCGGCATTCTGATCAGGTACCGGTGCCGGCACACGTCCTGACAGAGTCTGCTCTTTCTGAACTGTCGCTTTTGCTGTTATTTCTCCTGTCTCTGACACTGCTTCCTGATGTTTCGTCTCTTCACCTTCATTGGTTATAGCTGAGGAATCTTCTTCTGTTTTTTTCGTATTTTCTGTAAAATATCCGCCTTCGCGGCCTCTTCTATAGTGTATTTCCATTCCAAAATCACGTAAAGTCTCCAGATCATCATAGATACTCTTTCGCTCTGCGCGTATTCCCCGTTCTTCTAACTTTGTCAGAATTTCCTGCATGGAAACCGGCTTCTCACTGGTAGTTTCAGATAACATTCTCTCCAGATACAGGATTTTTCCTTTTTGATTACATGATTTCGCCATAATTATCCTCTCACAAATCTGTGGTATATATAGTCATTTGCTTCTTTTTCCTGACTGTCATCCAATGGTGCAAGTTCTACTTCTTTTCCATACTTTCTTTCCAGCGCATGTTTGATAAGCCAGTCCGCAAGCTGTGGATTCTTCGGGAGTAACGGTCCGTGCAGATAAGTTCCAATCACATTTTTATATACTACTCCTTCGTATCCTGACTGGCCATCGTTGCCTTTTCCATAAAGCACTTTTCCTAATGGTTTGTTGCCATTGATGCAGGTTCTGCCACCATGATTTTCAAATCCTACAATTGGCATGTCAAACAAGTCACTTTGCAGCACGATATTCTCGATCAGTCTTCCTTCGCCCTGCTCTGTATAAAGATCTACCAGGTCAAGGCCTTTTATATTCCCCTGTTCTGTTTTATAATACTTTCCAAGCAGCTGATAACCACCGCAGATTGCAATAACAACGCCATTATCCTCCACATAAGCCTTAAAGTCCGGCTGAATCTCCTGGAGCTTCTCACATACGATCATCTGCTCTCTGTCTGAGCCGCCGCCGAGAAGTACGATATCAAGCTTTGAGAAGTCTATTTTATCATCCAGCTCAAATGGAATCGTCTCTGCTTCTATTCCCCTCCACAGGCATCGCTTCATCAGGCACTGAATATTTCCCCTGTCGCCGTAAAGATTCAGAAGATCCGGATATAAATGTCCAATCGTGATTTTCATTATTTCTCGCCCTCCAGTTTCTTCAGAATGTTTCTGGTACTAAACAATGCTGTATAATTTACAAGTACATACAGATTACCCACACCATCCTCTACTCTGTCCCGGATGGCTTTCTCTACATCTCCCTCCAGAATAGACGGAATATCTACATATTTCAGACGCAGACGCATATCCTGACAGCGGATTCCGCTTACCGTAATAGATTTTACTGTGGAATTGCCAAGGAGGTCAAAGTCTACATCCCAGAGCCAGGAAATATCTGTTCCATCCTGCGCATTATCATTGATTGCGATAATAATATCTTTTGGAGACTGATCCTGCATCACCGCAGAAATATTCTGGTTAAATCCCGCCGGATTCTTGGCAAGATTTAATGTCACTCCGGTACCTTTGATGCGGAACTGTTCCATACGGCCATTCTCCGGATTGAACTTGCTAAGCATATCCTCAAAATGTGTTCCATCAAATCCCGCCGTTCTCACACCGGCATATGCTGCCAGAATATTATATACATTGTAGAAGCCCTTATAGTTTGCCACAATATGCTTTCCTTCTACATTAAAGCTCAGCTGGTCACCAACCTTTACATCCTCTGCATCAAAATTCAGCTTCGGTCTTGCAAAACCACATTTCGGGCAGTAATAATCTCCAAGCTGGCTATAATGATAGAATCTGTATTCCAGCTTCTCACCGCAGCATTTACAGAAACGTCCCTCTCTGATCTCGTTTGCCGCAGATTTGATCACAGGCTTGCTGATTCCATAAGTTACATATGAATTTCCTGAATCCATGGCAAGATATGCGGATAATGCATCATCACCATTTACAATGATCTGCATTTTCGGCACTTTACGCATCATTTCTTCCAGAATATTCATGGTAATATCAATCTCACCGTAACGGTCAAGCTGATCTCGGAAAAGATTTGTCAAAAGCATATAATCTGGTTTGATTCTCGGAAAAATATGTCTGGTCGACGCTTCATCAGCCTCAATGCAGGCATAATCTGCGTCAATCTTTCCATTCCATTTCGCCGCCAATACAAAAGCTGCCACAACACCATTAAGCATATTGGAGCCTGTATGGTTACAGATTACCTTCTGTCCCTCCGCCTCTAATGCCGCACAAAGCATATTATTGGTAGTTGTTTTTCCATTAGTACCGCAGGTTGCAAAGATTGCCTTTCTCACCTGCGAAGAAAGCTGCTCCAGGATATCCGGACAAATCTTAATTGCCACTTTTCCTGCCCAGGTTACACCCTGTCTTCCCATTTTCTTACATACATATCCTACAAATTTCGCTGCCAAGACAGCAGTCATTACTCTTATTTTCATTGTGTATTATATTTCCTTTATAATATGATCACCGTTATTATTTCGCTGTACCGACAAGTTGATTTTTGAAACAATCTTGCCGATACGGTAGATGAAAACCGTCAGGATTTCCGAAATAATAATAAACAGTTGTTTTATTCAAAATCTGTATCCTGCAGATAATCCGAACACACACCAGCCGCACCTTTCTGCATATAGCCCTGCGCTTCCTTCAGATTATTTACAGTATAAATATATAGCTTTATTCCTTTTTTGTCAAAAATCTCCTGGACATCCTCTGACCAGTATTTATAATAAACCGTTGCTGCCTGAATATTTTTCTCTTTGCAAAATGCTGCAATCTCTGTCAGATCTTCTTTGGAATATTCCTGCCATAACGAATAAATATAAGCAGGAAAATTATATAGCAGTGCAGTTCCTGCGAACATGGCCTGATTATAAATTTCCGGTATGACCTGTCCCATCACATCAGGAACACCTGCTTCCTGAGCTAATTCGATATAATCGGCATAATCTTCAAGTGTTTTCTGGTAATTCCGGACAGAATACTGCTTAGAATCCAGCATCACAAACGCATCCGGATAATCACTCAGCAACATTAACAAATCTTTAAATGTCATCGGAGTATATTTTCCACAGACAGGTCTGGATATAAACTCTTCTGAGGACAACACATTCTTTCCATCGCCTTCCCACTGATCCAATGATTGATTCCAGCTATGGCGACATACCCAGACATTGTCAGAAGTCTTCACAAGGTCGACTTCAAATAATCTGCATCCCATCTGATAACTCGCCAGGAAACTCTCTTTTGAATTTAAATATGTCTTATCGCCAATACCACCTAAGGCATGTGCGATCGTCTTATAATTCTCCCAGTTAAATTCAGGGGGAGTGGCAGATATGGAATTGATATCATTCCCCCATAGGAAAAGTGTAACAGCCAGTAATTCTACTAACAGCAGAAATAATCTGATGCAATAACCTAATCCTGATTTTTTCTTTGTAGTATTCTGGCTCAATTTCTTATTCTCCTGACTGTCATTTGTATTCCTCTTCTAAACTGCTTATTGCTCTTCGCAACCTCCGCAGGGGACTTACTTGATTCGGTTAACTCAACATTTATATACTCTACGATTTTACGCTATCTGGCACAAATAATCAAGGGCAATAAATAGCAAAAAAAAAACGCTAATTTCAGATAAAATAAAAACTGCACATACATGGCCAACACCATATATATGCAGTCTCATTATCGTTTGGACAAATATAAGTCAGATATAATTATACTAACTCGATCAGTACTTCCATTGCAGCATCGCCTTTACGCGGTCCGATCTTAACGATTCTTGTGTAACCACCGTTACGGTCAGCGTATTTTGGAGCGATCTCATCGAACATCTTGGCAACCATATCTACGTCTTTTGTGTTTTTCTTTCTTCCAGCGCCTTTTGCAGGTACTTCTTTAACTGGATAGAAAACTTTCATCATCTGACGACGAGCGTGAAGTCTGGAAGGAGCATCTTTCTTGATCTCTTTCTGTACTTCATCGTATACAGTTTTCTTCTTTCCGTCAACAACTTCTTTTACTCTCTTGCCTTCAGCGTCTTTACGAGCTACTTTAGCAGTTACAGTAACAGTTTCGAAGTTGTCTTTTTCACGAACAGCCATAGCTACAAGGCTCTCAGCGATTTTACGGATTTCTTTTGCTTTAGCTTCTGTAGTAACGATTTTTCCATTGTATAACAGATTTGTTACCTGGTTTCTCAGTAATGCTTTTCTCTGATCAGAAGTTCTGCTTAATTTTCTATATTTTGCCATTTAATTTTCCTCCATCTGTGGGACAGCCGGGCACGCTTGTTCGGTCTTACTGTCCGACTGCTTAGGCATTCCCACCGTATAATATCTCTTCGTTAAATGTTCTTACTCTTCTGTAGGCTGAAGCTGTAATCCCAGCTCTTTCAGTTTCGCAAGAACTTCTTCTAATGATTTACGTCCAAGGTTACGAACCTTCATCATATCATCAGAAGTCTTGTTACATAATTCTTCAACCGTATTAATGCCGGCTCTCTTCAAGCAGTTATAGGAACGAACAGATAACTCAAGTTCATCAATGCTCATTTCCAGAACTTTTTCTTTCTCATTGTCTTCTTTCTCGATCATAACCTCAGCGGTCTTTGCATTCTCGGAAAGGTCAATGAAAAGGCTTAAGTGCTCGCTTAATACTTTTGCTGCAAGGCTTACAGCCTCGTCCGGATCAAGTGTACCGTTTGTGTACACATCCAGTGTCAGCTTATCGTAATCGGTTACCTGGCCAACACGAGTATTCTCTACGATCATGTTAACTCTTTCTACAGGAGTGTAGATTGCATCAACTGCAAGTACACCGATAGGCATATCATCAGATTTACCTTTGTCAGCACTGATATATCCACGGCCTTTTGTAATAGTAAGCTCCATAGCAAGTCTGCAGTCCTTACCACCATTTAAGGTAGCAATTACCTGATCAGGATTCATAATCTCAATATCCTGATCAGCCTGAATGTCAGCTGCAGTTACAACACCTTTACCTTCACACTCAATGTATGCAGTCTTAGGCTCATTGTCTGTACTGTGGTTCTTAATAGCAAGGCTCTTCAGATTCATGATAATATCACTTACGTCTTCTTTTACGCCCGGAATGGAGCTGAATTCGTGAAGCACACCATCAATTTTAACCTGGCTTACAGCTGCACCCGGCAGGGAAGACAGCATAATTCTTCTTAAAGAATTTCCAAGTGTAGTTCCATATCCTCTTTCCAGAGGCTCAACTACGAATCTGCCAAATTTTTTATCTTCAGATAATTCGGTAATCTCGATTTTAGGTTTATTAAAATCAAACACTATAAGGTTCCCTCCTTCTGGGTTAATAAAAGTTTGAGGGTATTCATTCAAATACTACAATTCAGCGGATGATAAAATCAGCCACTGAATCGCATAATGCAGAAATATTACTAGGTAATCTTCTACGATATAATCCTATGGATTATTTGGAGTACAACTCGACGATAAGCATCTCGTTTACAGGAACGTCGATTGCTTCTCTGTTAGGAAGTTCTTTTACAGTTCCTTTTAAATTCTCCTGATCTACATCAATCCATTCCGGAACAAGACGTCCACCAGTTACTTCAAGGATACCTTTGTATCTTTCAGAACCTTTGGATTTCTCTCTGATTTCGATCTCGTCACCAGCTTTTACAAGGTAGGAAGGAATGTTTACACATTTTCCGTTTACAAGTACATGCTTGTGGTCAACGATCTGACGAGCTTCTTTTCTTGTTCTTGCAAATCCCATACGGAATACAACATTGTCAAGTCTGCTCTCAAGAAGGATCATAAGGTTTGCACCAGTCTGTCCCGGCATTCTGTCAGCTTTGTTGTAGTAGTTGTGGAAAGGTTTTTCCAGAACTCCGTAGATGAATTTTGCTTTCTGTTTTTCTCTTAACTGTAAACCATACTCAGACATTTTACGATTAGCACGTTTTAACTGTCTTGTGGATTTTTTATCAATTCCTAAATAAATCGGATCCAGGCCAAGGGATCTGCATCTTTTCAGAACAGGCACTCTATTTACTGCCATTTCTCAAATACCTCCTAAATTAGACTCTTCTGCGTTTTGGTGGACGGCAACCATTGTGTGGTACCGGAGTTACGTCACGGATGCTTGTTACTTCCAGTCCGCAAGCCTGAAGGGCACGGATTGCAGCTTCACGTCCTGATCCTGGTCCTTTTACCATAACGTCTACAGTTTTTAAACCATGAATAAGTGCAGCTTTTGTTGCAGTCTCAGCTGCCATCTGTGCTGCATAAGGAGTAGATTTTCTTGAACCTCTAAATCCAAGACCACCAGCACTTGCCCATGAAAGAGCGTTTCCTTCATTGTCAGTCAGAGTAACAATTGTATTGTTGAAAGAAGACTGAATATGTGCCTGTCCGTGTTCAACGTTTTTCTTGACACGACGTTTTGTAGTCGCTTTCTTAGTCACTTTAGCCATTTTAAAACTAACCTACACTTTCCTATTTATCAATCAAATATATGTTCCAAGAAACACCATGTTCACTAAATTCATTTTCTCGCTTTACTCGTCATTCATTAAGTGACCATGCAAGCTTCCTCATAAGATCAGCTTACGCTTATCAGATGTTTAAAGCTTTATTTATTTCTTCTTATTAGCTACTGTTCTCTTAGGACCTTTACGTGTTCTAGCGTTGGTCTTAGTCTTCTGACCACGAACCGGAAGTCCTTTACGATGACGGATACCTCTGTAGCATCCGATTTCCTGCAGTCTCTTAATGTTGAGGGCGATTTCTCTACGAAGGTCACCTTCTACTGTCATTGTTTCATCAATAACTGCGCTGAGTCTCTTTACTTCGTCATCAGTCAGATCTCTGACACGTGTGTCAGGATTAACTTCTGCCTTTGCAAGGATTTTGTCTGCGCTTGGTCTACCAATACCATAAATGTAGGTAAGACCGATTTCAATACGTTTTTCTCTTGGTAAGTCTACACCAGCTATACGAGCCATGTACTGTTTCCTCCATCTTCTACTTTGAAAGTCCCTGATGCCTGTACATCACTTACATTCGTAAAATACACTCCTGTAAGGTGAAATGGGATGTATCTGTCACTTCACTTTCTTATTTCTTAGTTCCTAATTGGGGTGCCTCGGTAAAACACCCAGCTGCAATTGGCGAAAAGCAGCCTTTCCGAATTATTGCGGCCAACGGGCCAACGTTGCCTCTCGGTATTAGGCAATACATGCTAAAACTATCTTAACAGTCTGAACAACCCTTCCGGGTGTCTCACACTGCAGCCGCACGTTACACAAACTCTAAACTGTCAATTAACCCTGACGCTGTTTGTGTTTTGGATTCTCACAGATTACTCTGATAGATCCTTTTCTTTTAATGATCTTGCATTTTTCGCAGATCGGCTTTACAGATGATCTTACTTTCACTGGAAATCCTCCTTCCGTAAATTCATTAAAATCTGCAGTTTTTTGAGCGCACAAATACATACTACTCACGCGTTCGGCTTATATATTATCACACCAAAATATAAAATGCAAGCACTTTTTTGCGTAAAATCGCATTTTTTCATTTTCTCCCCCATTTTCACGCACATAACATCTCAATTTCATCCCCATCCTATCCCAAATTTACCACTTCCCATCCCTTAGCCATCTACTACCTCTATCTTCATCCCCTATCTTCTTCATCCCCAGAAAAATTCTAACTACCTCCCCATCTCAAACTCTCCACTCAAAAAGCATTCCCTATTCTGCCAGTAACCAGCATAGAAAAATAATTCATTTCATGTGCATTTGCAGGTGTCTTAGATATTCTTAGCGCTCAGAAATCTGCGTTATGAGAAGAAAAGTCACTGTCTGAGCGCCAGCGAGTAATCCAGACTTTTCTTCTCATGCCTTTAGCAGATTTCTGAGTGCTTAGAATATCTTAGAGGCCGAAACCGCACATGAAATGAATTATTTTTCTATGCGTCCCCTTATACAAAGACAAAAAAAGAGAACCAGATCTCTCCAGTTCTCTTAATAATACAATTACAATCTTCCTATTTATCTCTCCAGATAATTCTGCCCTTAGACAGATCATACGGAGACAATTCAATCGTAACTTTATCTCCAGGAAGAATACGAATAAAATTCATACGTAACTTTCCACTGATATGTGCAAGCACCACATGTTTGTTCTCCAGTTCCACTTTAAACATCGCATTAGGCAGCTTCTCCAGAACAGTGCCTTCCACTTCGATTACATCTGCTTTTGACATTTTAAACCTCCTGTATGTCGTCCAATTATTTCGTAAGAGTCAGAATCTCCGGATCTCCGTCTGTAATAAGAATCGTATTCTCATAATGAGCAGACAAAGAACCATCCATAGTTACAACAGTCCACTCATCATCCAGCCATGCCACATCTGCACGTCCCAGATTGATCATAGGCTCTACAGCAAGTGTCATACCCGGCATCAGACGAACTCCTCTTCTCTTCTGCGGAAAATTCGGGATCTGCGGATCCTCATGAAGGTGAGTGCCGATTCCATGTCCAACCAGGTCACGGACAATTCCGTAATGATATTTTGCAGCGTGTGCGCCGATTGCCTTGGAAATATCATTCAGATGATTTCCTGCACGAGCAACCTTAAGTCCTTCAAAGAAACACTCTCTGGTCACATCCATCAGCTTACGCGCCTCCAGTGAAACCTCACCGACCGCATAAGTTCTCGCTGCATCAGAATGATACCCCTTATAAATAAGACCGGCATCAATCTTTACAAGATCTCCCTCCTGAATAATCTTCTCCTCAGAAGGGATTCCATGAACTACTTCATCATTCAGACTGATACAAAATGACGCCGGAAAGCCTCCGTAGTTCAAGAAATTCGGGATACAGCCCATATCACGTATCATCTGTTCTCCGATACGGTCAATCTCCTTGGTGCTCACTCCCGGTTTAATGTACGGGATCAGGCCATCATGCACTTTCTCAAGCAGATGTCCTGCCTCTCTCATAAGTTCAATTTCATGTTCTGTCTTGATAGAAACCGACATTTTACCTCCAGATGGTGTTAAAAACACCCGATTACTCTCCCAGGATGGCAACAATATCAGCGAAAACTTCTTCGAGATCCTTTGTGCCATCTACTGATTTTAAAATTCCCTCTTTAGTATAATAATCGATCAGCGGCTGTGTCTGCTCATGATATACATTCAGACGTTTCTGAACTGTTTCAGGCTGGTCATCATCACGAAGAACCAGTTTCTCTCCACAAGTATCACAAACACCCTCTACCTTCGGTGCAGCATGCACTACGTGATAAGTAGCACCGCATTTTAAGCAGGCACGTCTTCCGGACATACGGTTTACAATATTGGAATCCGGAACATCCACATCGATTGCATAGTCAACTTTACTTCCCAGTTTATTCAGAGCCTCTGTTAAACACTCTGCCTGAGGAATTGTTCTTGGAAAACCATCCAGCACATAACCATTTGCCGCATCCGGCTGCTGAATTCTGTCTACAACCAGATCACAGGTCAGTTCATCAGGTACAAGAAGTCCCTGATCCATATAAGTTTTTGCTTTTTTACCCAGTTCTGTCCCATTTTTAATGTTTGCGCGGAAAATATCTCCGGTGGAGATGTGCGGAATCTGATATTTCGCAGCAATTTTCTTCGCCTGAGTTCCTTTTCCTGCTCCCGGTGCACCCAACATAATAATTTTCATAAGATATACCCTCCGTTTTCTTTTTTAGCAAATCAAGGCTGTGATGCAATGCACCACAACCTCTCATTTTTAATTGTTCAGGAAGCCTTTGTAATTACGTACGAGAAGCTGTGACTCAATCTGCTTCACAGTTTCGAGGATAACACCAACAACGATGATGATGGACGTTCCACCGAATGAAACATTTGCCCCGAATACACCATTAAAGATGAATGGGATCACGCACACAATAATAAGACCTACTGCACCTATAAATATAATATAATTTAAGATATTAGTCAAATAATCTGACGTAGGTTTTCCAGGACGAATACCTGGAATAAATCCACCCTGCTTTTTGATATTGTCTGCAACTTCCAGCGGATTGAATGTAATGGAAGTGTAGAAATATGCAAAGAAAACGCAAAGTACGATGTAAAGAAGCAGCCCCCATGTATACTGAAGCTGTTTCGGATTACACCAGTTATTAGAAGAAAGACCACGAAGAATCTCACTTCCGATTCCCGTACCATTACCTTTTCCTGTTAACTGTGCAATTACAGTCGGGAAAGACATAATGGAGGATGCAAAGATTACCGGGATAACACCTGCTGTGTTAACTTTCAGCGGAATGTTAGTGGACTGGCCACCCATCAGTTTTCTTCCGACCATTTTCTTGGAATACTGAACCGGAATTCTTCTCTCTGCTCCGTTAAGGATAAGTACCAGAACTACTACTACAAGGATAACAGCTGCAATAATGATTCCTGCAAGAGTACCTTTTGCAATTGTTTTTCCTTTGATAAAGTTCTCATACAGTAATGACAAGTCGCTTGGCATTCTGGAGATGATATTAATAGTAAGTACGATGGAAATACCATTTCCAACGCCTTTTTCTGTAATACGTTCACCGAGCCACATCAGCATAGCTGAACCAGCTGTAAGGCAGGCAACAACTACAGCACCTTTGAAGAAGTTCAGATCCGGAATCATACCCTGACGTCCGAATCCGATTGCCATTGCAATTGATTCAAATAAAGCAAGACCTACAGTTACATAACGAGTAATTGCAGTCATCTTCTTTCTTCCCTCTTCACCATCTCTCTGCATCTCTTCCAGTGCCGGAATTGCAATTGTGAGAAGCTGAATGATAATGGAAGATGTGATGTAAGGTGTGATGTTCAATGCGAAAATTGACATTCTTTCAAATGAACCACCGGTAAATGCATCAAAGAAATTGAATGCGTCTCCGGCGTTGCTGCTGAACCACTGTTTGAAGAAGTCACTGTCAACACCCGGTACCGGGATCTGGCAGCCGATACGGATGATAAAAATCATCCATATCAGATACAACAGCTTGCGTCTCATTTCTTTCACTCTAAAAACATTTTTAAGAGTTTCAAACATTAGATCACCTCTACTGTACCACCAGCAGCTTCAATTTTTGATTTTGCAGTCTCGCTGACAGCGTTTACTTTGACATTAAGTTTCTTTGTCAGCTCACCATTTCCAAGAATTTTAACGCCATCGGCGATCTTGGAGATTGCACCGCTTGCAAGTAAGCTTTCTGCTGTAACTTCTGCACCATCTTCGAAACGGTTCAGTACGTCAACGTTGATTGCAATAATCTCTTTTGTATTTCTGTTTTTGAATCCTCTCTTAGGCAGACGTCTGTATAAAGGCATCTGACCACCTTCAAATCCCGGTTTCTTGTGACCGGAACGAGCTAACTGTCCTTTGTGTCCTTTACCGGCTGTTTTACCGTTTCCAGAACCATGTCCACGGCCTCTTCTGAAGTTATCGCTGTGCTTAGAACCTTCTGCTGGTCTTAAGTTTGATAATTCCATGTTGGCACCTCCTTATTATTATTTCAAATCTATAAGTTCAGATCGTATCTTTTCTGAATATGTTTCTGTATGTTCCCGCTACTCTTGTGAATAACAGGCTCATATCAGATCCATATCAGAGTTCTCTCTGGTTAAATCGCAATTAAGCTTCTTCAACCTTTACCAGGTGCTGTACCTGCTGAATCATTCCTCTTGTTGCTGCGTTATCCGGCATTTCAACTGTTTTGTGCATTTTTGTAAGACCCATAGCTGCAACAGTTTTTTTGTGCTTCGGAACTGCACCAATAGGAGATTTTACTAATGTAACTTTTAATGTGTTTGCCATTTTTGTATTTCCTCCTTAAGCCAGAATCTCATCAACAGATTTTCCGCGAAGTCTAGCAACTTCTTCCGGAGTTTTTAACTGTCTTAAGCCTTCGATTGTTGCAAGAACAACGTTCTGTTTGTTTCTGGATCCCATACATTTTGTACGGATGTTTTTGATACCAGCTAACTCAATTACCGCACGGGCAGGACCGCCGGCGATAACTCCAGTACCTTCCGGAGCTCTCTTCAGAAGCATTTCAGCGCTTCCGTATTTTCCAACGAAGTCATGTGTAATAGAGTTGTTCTCATCTCTTGCTACTGTTACTAATTTCTTCATAGCATCCTCTTTTCCTTTGCGGATAGCTTCAGGAATTTCAGCTGCTTTACCTAAACCTGCACCAACGTGTCCGTTGCCGTCACCTACAACAACTAAAGCTGTGAAACGGAAGTTACGACCACCTTTAACAACCTTGGTAACACGCTTGATTGATACTACTTTATCTTCTAATTCTAACTGACTAGCATCAATAAGATTACGTTTCATGTGTTTCGCTCCTCCTTATTAGAATTTCAGCCCAGCTTCTCTTGCTGCGTCTGCCAGTGCTTTAACTTTACCGTGGTAGATATAGCCTCCTCTGTCGAAAACAACGCTTTCGATACCAGCTTCAACAGCTTTCTTACCAATAACGGTTCCTAAATGTGCAGCTGCTGCTACATCATCAGTGTTCTCTAACTCAGCTCTTACTTCTTTCTGAAGAGTAGAAGCAGATACTAAAGTTTTTCCTACAGTGTCATCAATAATCTGAGCATACATATGCTTGTTGGAACGAAATACTGCTAAACGAGGTGTTGTTGCAGTTCCGTTTAAATGATGACGTAATCTTCTATGCTTATTCTCACGAATTTTCGCTCTAGATGCCTTATTTACCATTTTCTCACCCTCCTAAATTATTTCTTACCAGTCTTACCAACTTTACGTCTGATAACTTCATCAACATATTTGATACCTTTACCTTTGTATGGCTCAGGTCTTCTCTTGTCTCTGATCTCAGCTGCAAACTGGCCGACTTTTTCTTTGCTGATACCGGATACGATAATCTTGTTACCATCAACTTTGGTTTCGATTCCGTCTGGATCTTCCATTTCTACCGGATGAGAGTATCCAAGGCTAAGTGTGAGCTTCTTGCCCTGTTTTGCTGCTTTATAACCTACACCGTTAACTTCAAGCTCTTTTGTATAGCCTTCGCTTACACCAACAACCATGTTGTGGATTAAGCTTCTTGTTAAACCGTGAAGAGATTTCATTTTCTTTAAGTCGTTTGGTCTGGAAACTACTACATGACCATCTTCAACTTTGATTTCCATTTCTGTAGGAAGTGCTCTTTCGAGTGTTCCTTTTGGTCCTTTTACAGTTACTACGTTGCCTTCAGCGACAGTTACTTCTACGCCTGCAGGAATAGCAACCGGAAGTCTACCAATTCGTGACATATGTTTGTCCTCCTTACTTAGATTATCGGAGAGGATGCTACATCCTCTCTGTTTTCAGTTTGTTCTCTATAAAAAATCTTGGTTCAAATTACCAAACGAATGCTAATACTTCGCCGCCAACCTGAAGTTTGCGAGCTTCTTTATCAGTAATAACACCTTTGTTTGTAGAAAGAATTGCGATTCCAAGTCCACCAAGAACTTTTGGAAGCTGATCCTTACCTGCGTAGATACGAAGACCAGGTTTGGAGATTCTCTTTAAACCAGTGATGATTTTTTCGTTTTTATCTTCACCATATTTCAGTGTGATATGAAGAGTTTTAACAACTCCATCTTCAACTAAATCGTATTTTGCAATATATCCTTCATCAACAAGGATGTTAGCAATTGCAATTTTCATCTTAGATGCCGGAACATCTACTGTGTCGTGTTTTGCAGTGTTTGCGTTACGAATTCTTGTAAGCATATCTGCGATTGGATCGCTCATTGTCATGTTAGTTTCCTCCTATTATTTCAGACTTTACATGTGCATATATATTAATAATTTACATTGTTACCTAATTTTAAATCTCGTTTGGACACATGATCGGACTGATAAAATCAGCCGATCGTTTATTTATATTTAAATCCGGTTCCTACCAGGAAGCCTTCTTAACGCCCGGGATCTGTCCCTTGTAAGCTAATTCACGGAAGCAGATTCTGCAGATTCCGTATTTTCTTAAAACAGAATGTGGACGTCCACAAATATTGCAACGTGTATATTCTCTTGTGGAGAATTTCTGTTTGCGCTGCTGTTTGATTTTCATTGCTGTTTTAGCCATGAATCGTTCCTCCTATTACTTTGCAAACGGCATATTGAATAATGTCAGTAATTCACGAGCTTCTTCATCAGTCTTAGCTGTAGTAACGAAGATGATGTCCATACCTCTTACTTTGTCAACTTTATCATATTCAACTTCCGGGAAGATAAGCTGCTCTTTGATACCCAGAGCATAGTTTCCACGGCCATCGAATGCGTTCGGGTTGATACCACGGAAGTCACGTACACGAGGAAGTGCAAGGTTGATCAGACGATCAGCGAACTCGTACATTTTTTCTCCTCTTAATGTAACTTTACAACCGATCGGCATACCCTCTCTGATTTTAAAGTTAGCAACAGATTTTTTAGCTTTAGTAGCGATTGCTTTCTGTCCTGTGATAAGTTCCATATCTGCGATTGCAGCATCAAGAAGCTTAGCATTTTCTTTGGCTTCACCAACACCCATATTGATTACGATCTTGTCGAGTTTTGGCACTTCCATAACATTTTTGTATCCAAATTTTTTGGTCATGGCATCCATGATCTCATTTTTGTACATTTCTTTTAATCTACTCACTTGTCATGCCTCCTCTCTTAATTAATCGATAACCTTACCGGTCTTTTTAGCAACGCGGACTTTTTTGTCGCCGTCCATCTGGAATCCTACTCTTGTAGCCTGTCCATCAACAACCAGCATAACGTTGGAGATGTGCAGTGGAGCTTCTTTTGTGATGATTCCGCCCTGCTGATTTGCAGCAGATGGTTTGCTGTGTTTTGTAACTTTGTTGATATTCTCAACAACAACGGTATTGTCTTTTGCGTTAACTGCAAGGACTTTACCCTCTTTGCCATTATCTTTACCAGCGATAACTTTTACAGTATCACCTTTTTTAATTTTCATAGCTGACATTAGGCACCCTCCTATAATACTTCCGGAGCTAAGGAAACGATCTTCATGAATTTCTTTTCACGAAGTTCTCTGGCAACTGGTCCAAAGATACGTGTTCCTCTCGGAGTTAAGTCGTCTTTAATGATTACGGCAGCATTTTCATCGAAACGGATGTAAGATCCGTCTTTACGACGAGCGCCTTTTTTAGTTCTAACTACAACAGCTTTTACAACGTCACCTTTTTTAACAACGCCGCCTGGTGTTGCATCTTTAACAGTAGCAACGATTGTATCGCCAATGCTTGCATATCTTCTTGTAGAGCCGCCCATAACACGAATACAAAGGATTTCTTTTGCACCAGTGTTGTCGGCAACTTTCAGTCTAGTTTCCTGCTGGATCATACTGGTCTCCTCCTTATTTAACTTTCTCTACGATTTCAACCAGTCTCCATCTTTTATCTTTGGATAACGGTCTGGTTTCCATAACTTTTACGGTATCACCGATATTGCACTCATTGTTTTCGTCATGAGCTTTTAATTTATATGTTCTCTTCACGATCTTTTTGTAAAGAGGATGTTTTACATGGTCTTCAATAGCAACTACAATGGTTTTGTCCATCTTATTGCTGACAACCTTACCCACGCGGGTTTTTCTCAGATTTCTTTCCACGATAGTTTCCTCCTATTATTTGGAAGCGTTAGCCTGCTCAGTAATTACTGTCTGGATTCTTGCAATGTTCTTGCGAACCTCTTTAATGCGGCTTGTATTCTCTAATTGATTAGTTGCATTCTGAAATCTCAGATTGAAAAGTTCTTTTTTAGCAGCTACTAATTCTTCATTTAATTCTGCAGCTGATTTTGCCTTTAAATCTTCCACGAATTTATTAATTTTCACTGTTATCACCGCCTTCTAAGTCTGCACGAGAAACGATTTTACATTTACATGGTAACTTGTGCATTGCAAGACGTAATGCTTCACGAGCAATTTCTTCTGAAACGCCTGCAATTTCGAACATTACACGTCCTGGCTTAACAACTGCTACCCAGTATTCAAGGGCACCTTTTCCGGAACCCATTCGTGTTTCTGCTGGTTTCGCTGTTACTGGTTTATCTGGGAAAATCTTAATCCAAACCTGACCACCACGTTTGATATAACGTGTCATAGCAACACGGGCTGCCTCGATCTGATTGGAACGGATCCAACACGGTTCGGTTGCAACAAGTCCGAATTCACCATAATTGATTTTATTACCTCTAAGGGCTTTTCCTCTCATGGAGCCACGGAATTGTTTACGACGTTTTACTCTTTTTGGCATTAACATTATTTATCGCTCCCTTCCTTAGTTCCTTTTGTTGGAAGTACTTCGCCATTGTAGACCCAAGCTTTTACGCCAACTTTGCCGTATGTTGTGTCTGCTTCTGCGAATCCATAGTCAATATCTGCACGAAGTGTCTGAAGCGGAATAGTTCCTTCGCTGTAGAACTCTGTACGAGCCATATCAGCACCGCCAAGACGTCCGGATACGGATGTTTTGATACCTTTTGCTCCGGCCTTCATTGTTCTCTGCATTGTAGATTTCATAGCACGTCTGAAAGAGATACGGTTCTCAAGCTGTAAAGCAATATTCTCAGCTACTAACTGAGCGTCTCTGTCTGGTCTTTTTACTTCTTTGATATCTACGATAAGTTTTTTGTCTGTGAATTTCTTTAATTCAGCTTTAACTTTTTCGATCTCAGCGCCGCCTTTACCGATTACGATACCAGGTTTAGCTGTGTAGATGATGATCTTAACTCTGTCAGATGCTCTTTCGATTTCGATTTTGGAAACACCTGCGCTGTATAATTTCTTTTTAAGGAATGTTCTGATGTTGTAGTCTTCTACCAGGTAATCAGCGAAGTCTGCATCAGCATACCATCTTGAATCCCAATCCTTGATAACACCGACTCTAAGGCCATGTGGGTTAACTTTCTGTCCCATGCTTTTCCTCCTTATCTTTCATCCAGCACGATGGTGATATGGCTTGTTCTCTTTTCGATTCTGTAAGCTCTACCCTGTGCTCTTGGCTGAATTCTCTTCATTGTAGGTCCTTTATCTGCATAGCAGGCTGCAACGTAGAGGTTGTCTGCATTCATTCCGTTGTTATTTTCAGCATTTGCAATTGCTGACTCAAGAAGTTTCTTGATAACGCTGGAAGCGTATCTTGGGTTGTATGTTAAGATACCAAGTGCTGTCTGCACATCTTTACCGCGGATTACATCTAACACGTAGCAGGCTTTCTGAACAGAAATTCTTGCGTAAGATAATTTTGCAGACGGTCTTGTCTCTCTATTACTCTCATTTCTGGCTCTTTTTATCTGGCTTCTATGTCCCTTTGCCATTTTAAAGTGCCTCCTTTCCTTTTTCTCTCAATATCAGGTTAACCTGTCCGCTGTCTCATGGGCAGCAGACAGAATATAAAGTCAAATACTAGCGAACACCGGATTTCTTTTCGTCTTTTCCGTGTCCTCTGTAGGTTCTGGTTGCAACGAACTCACCGAGCTTGTGGCCAACCATATCTTCTGTTACATATACCGGCACGTGTTTTCTTCCGTCATGGACAGCGATTGTGTGTCCTACGAAGGACGGGAAGATTGTAGAACGGCGTGACCAGGTTTTGATAACGGATTTGTCATTTGCAGCGTTTAATGCGTCTACTTTTTTAAGTAAGCTGGCATCTGCAAAAGGTCCTTTTTTCAGTGAACGAGACATGCTTAATCCTCCTTATTATTTCGATAATGCTTTTCCATCGCGTCTTCTTACGATGAGCTTGTTGGACGGTTTGTTTTTCTTTCTTGTCTTCAGACCAAGAGCAGGTTTTCCCCATGGAGTGCATGGACCTGGACGACCGATACCGGTCTTTCCTTCACCACCACCATGTGGATGGTCATTCGGGTTCATTACGGAACCACGAACAGTAGGTCTGATACCCATGTTACGTTTACGTCCGGCTTTACCGATGTTAATCAGGTTGTGATCTCCGTTTCCGACAACGCCTACAGATGCGCGGCATACGATCGGAACCATTCTCATTTCACCAGATGGCAGACGCAGTGTTGCGTATTTGCCTTCTTTAGCCATTAACTGAGCGCCGTTTCCAGCAGAACGAACCATCTGTCCGCCCTTTCCAGGATGAAGCTCAATGTTGTGTACCATAGTACCAACCGGGATAAGCTCTAATGGTAAGCAGTTACCAACACGAACTTCTGCATCAGCTCCGTTCATAACTTTCTGACCTACTTTTAAGCCTTCCGGTGCAAGGATATATGCTTTCTCGCCATCTACATAAGAGATAAGAGCGATGTTTGCTGTTCTGTTTGGATCATACTCGATGGAAACTACTGTTGCAGGGATTCCATCTTTTCTTCTCTTGAAGTCGATGATTCTGTATTTTCTTCTGCTTCCGCCTCCGCGGTGTCTAACTGTGATCTTACCCTGGTTGTTACGTCCAGCGTTTTTCTTTAAAGACACGGTAAGAGATTTCTCTGGTGTAGATTTTGTGATCTCTGAGAAATCGGAACCAGTCATATGTCTTCTAGACGGTGTATATGGGTTATAACTTTTGATTCCCATTTTTGTTCTCCTTTCAAATTTGTCCTCACGCTTTTGAATGCGTATAATCGCTATCTGTTAATTAAAGTCCTTCGAAGATTTCGATTTCTTTGCTGTCTTCTGTCAGAGCTACGATAGCTTTTTTGGTTTTAGCAGTTGTTCCAACTGTCATACCACGGCGTTTTTTCTTTCCATCCATATTCATGGTGTTAACGCTCTTTACTTTTGTTCCTTCGAACATTTTCTCTACAGCTTCTTTGATCTGAGATTTGTTTGCTTCTGGATGAACTAAGAAAGTGTATTTCTTTTCAGCCATTGCATTCATAGATTTTTCTGTAATCACTGGTTTCTTGATTACGTCATAGTACTTGATATCAGCCATTATGCATATACCTCCTCGATGGATGCTACAGCATCTTTGGTTACGATTACGGTGTTGTGGTTCATAACATCGTATACGTTGATAGTACTTGGAGTTGCAGTCTGAACATCAGTGATGTTTCTTGCGGAAAGGATTACGTTCTTGTCATCTGTTGCTGTGATAACCAGAGCTTTCTCAGCTTTCAGATTTGTAAGAACTTTCTGCATTTCCTTTGTCTTAACATCTGCTAATGTAAGAGCATCAACAACTACTAATTTATTGTCCTGAACTTTGGAAGTCAGAGCAGATTTTAAAGCAGCTCTTCTTTCTTTCTTGTTCATTTTTACTTCATAATCTCTTGGTACCGGAGCGAATACAACACCGCCGCCAGTCCACTGTGGTGCACGGATGGAACCCTGTCTAGCATGACCTGTTCCTTTCTGTCTCCACGGTTTTCTTCCGCCGCCGCTTACTTCAGAACGTGTTTTAGCTTTCTGAGTACCCTGGCGATTATTTGCAAGCTGACGAACAACAGCAAGGTGAACAAGATGCTCATTGACTTCTACGCCGAATACTGCATCATTCAGTTCCATTGTTCCAACTTCGTTGCCTTCCATATTATAAACAGTTACGTTTGCCATTTGTGTGCTCCTCCTTTCTTATTATAAGGACTTTACTGTCTCTTTGATTGTTACCAAAGATTTCTTAGGTCCTGGAACAGCACCTTTAACTAACAGTAAGTTATTTTCTGTATCTACGCGTACGATCTCAAGGTTCTGTACAGTAACCTGAACATTTCCCATATGACCTGGCATGTGTTTTCCTTTGAATACCTTGCTCGGATCAGAACAAGCACCATTGGAACCTGCATGACGGTGATATTTGGAACCATGAGCCATAGGTCCTCTTGACTGACCATGTCTCTTGATCGCACCCTGGAAACCTTTACCTTTGGAAACAGCTGTTGCATCAATGTGATCGCCGTCTGCAAAGATATCAGCTTTAATTTCCTGTCCTACTGTATATTCAGCAGCGTTATCAAATCTGAACTCTTTAACGAATCTCTTTACTGCAACGCCAGCTTTGTCAAAGTGTCCTTTTTCCGGTTTGTTAACAAGGCTTTCTCTGATGTCTCCGAATCCAACCTGAACTGCTTCGTATCCATCGTTCTCTTCTGTCTTAACCTGAGTTACGACACAAGGACCAGCCTGTAAAACTGTTACCGGAATCAACTGGCCGTCTTCATTGAAGATCTGAGTCATTCCGACTTTAGTAGCTAAAATAGCTTTCTTCATTCTTTCTTCCTCCTTATAGCGGATTACCGATTACCGGCAATCATATAGTAAATAGCTTAATGCTTATAGCATTATCATAGTTGAGACACCATCGTCACTAAATTTGCTCTCGCTCATTAAGTGTCGAGGTGGGCTTTCTCACTAAATTCGCATTACATACTCATTAAGTGTTCAATGCCTTATTTAGTCTTCATTTTGATATCGATGTTAACACCTGCTGGCATTTCCAGTCTTGACAGAGCATCTACTGTCTTCTGTGTTGGTGTAAGGATATCGATCAGTCTCTTATGAGTTCTCTGTTCGAACTGTTCTCTGGAATCTTTGTATTTATGAACGGCTCTTAAGATTGTAACAACCTCTTTCTTAGTTGGAAGTGGAACCGGTCCGCTTACCATTGCTCCGTTCTTTTTAACAGTTTCGATGATTTTTGCTGCTGATGCATCTACTAACTGATGATCATAAGCCTTTAATGTGATTCTCATTACCTGATTTGCCATAAAAAAAGTCTCCTCCTATTCGTACTTTTCAAGCAGTACGACAAGCGGCGACTGTACACATCTCCGTGTGTGTCTTTCGAATTCTTAGCACACACGCCATCCCTGGATGGTCTTCTGAACTTGTACAGTGACTTGTCGTCAGTTTTCAAACTTGACATTCGCTCCACGGAAAACCTGCCATCTCTGTGGCAGCAACCTCGCGCTTCATTGCTATCAATGTCACAACAATTGAGAGTATACACGACCTCTCAGAAAAATGCAAGTGTTTTTTTCATTTTTTTATTATTTTTTTGTATTTGATTCCGTACAATATTTTTAAGACTTTTTATCCATCATATATGATGTTTCTATATAATTATATTTAGTCAAGCGGATATTCGCAATCCGCTTCGCTACGTAGCTCTACGTAGAACGAACAGTAACCATTAACTCCGATCCTTACAGCTATAATCATCAATATTAATATAGAAAGAACGTGTTTCTTCTATATTATATAGGAAGAAACACGTTCCATTATTATTTCATTCTTCTGTTTTATTTCTCCAGTGTCTGCCCTTCTGCTCTGACAGGCTTCTCATCTGCAATGATATCAGAATAATCAAACAATGTGACCTTTGTCACATCATCTCTCACGATATCCGGGGCATCGCCCTGATTCTTTGCACTCTCTGCGATCTGCGCAGCTGACCATGACGGAATTACCATTCGTTTGATTTCTACAGGTTTCTCTTCATCTGCTTCTTCCTCTTTCTCTACAGGCTTTCTGTCAGAAGCGCTCATCATCTGTTTGAGCTGTTCTTTTACCCGTGGCACGATCACCTCAGTTTTTCCGGAAATAACTTCCCGCTGCGCCTGTGGTTGCTGCATCACTGGCTGCACTGGTTTTTCAGTTTTGAGTTGCTCATCTGCGGTAGCCGCTGCAATCTCTTTTTTAAGAAGTTCATGTGCTTCGCTTGTAGCTGCCTGTACTGCTGTTGGCTGTTCTGGCTGTGTCGGTTCCAGATCGTCTTCATAGATCTCATCTACAAAGCCACCTGTCTTAATTTTCTTTCTCTCCGGCGCTTTTCCCTTCTTACGTGCACGTTCTTCTTTCTTTATCTGACGTTCTTCTTCTTTATAGCGTTTTTCTCTTGCTTTCTCTTCTTTCTTAAGTTCCTTTTTGCTCTTGACATAACCTGGTTCTGTATCTGTGTCATCATAATCATCCTGTGGTTCTTTCTTCAAAAGCTCCGCAACTATGTAAAGGATGATAAGGAAAAGAACAGCAAGTCCAAGAATAATAAGACCTTCTATACTCTCTGTAGCAGTCAGAAGATATCCTACATATCCAATCGTGATAACAACCTTCGGAATATACTTCTTTACTTCAACAGTAATAGGTTCTGCATCCTTATCTGTAGAATCTACCACTTTAAAAATATTATTCTTTTTATCCATCTCTGTGATCATATATCGATATGCTTTAGAATCACTCTGATAAAGAATAAAATCGCCTACAGCTGCTTCTGAAGCTTTCGCTGGGATTGCATAAGTAACGGATCCTATCGGCAGGTTTGTCTCCTTGCCGGAATCATCCATGATTTCTGTTGTGATTCCAAAGAACGGCGGAACTGCCAGACCAACAACACAGACAATGGTGCATATCACTATAAAATGTACAATAAATTTCAGAAATTTTGACATCTGTTACGCTCCTCATTTTTATTCTTTCGCATAACTGTTCAACACTTCGCAGTTATCTTTTTGCT
Organism: Ruminococcus sp. AM22-13; assembly: GCF_003471165.1. Classification (GTDB taxonomy): domain Bacteria; phylum Bacillota; class Clostridia; order Lachnospirales; family Lachnospiraceae; genus Blautia_A. The sequence goes on from NZ_QRIL01000006.1 coordinate 144,150, forward strand.
CATTATAACCTGTTTTTTTCGTACGGTCAACTTATAATCACCCATAATACGACAAAACACACCCGGAAAGCGGTCTTCCCTTCCGGATGTGTCCGATATTCTGAGAAATCATTTTGAGATTACTGATTACTTAAATACTCCTCAATGCTTGTCATAGCAGCCGCTTCATCATCACCATTTGCAGATAATGTAATTTCTTCTCCCGCATCAAGTCCAAGAGTCATCATGCCCATAATGCTCTTTGCGTTCACGCGTTTCTTTCCAATCTCTACATAAATCTCACTGTTAAACTGGCTTGCAACCTGCACCAGCTGTGCTACCGGACGTGCTTCCAGACCTGTGGATAAATTAATGGTGATTGGTTTTTTGATCATAATAATTCTCCTCCTTGTTTCTCCCGCAGTTCGTCAGCCATTGCACTCAGCTTTCTCAAGCGGTGATTGACTCCCGATTTGCCCACCTGTGGGCTCAACATCATTCCTAATTCTTTTAATGTAGCTTCCGGATATTGCATCCGGAGTTCTGCAATCTGTGCAAGCCCCTCATTAAGCTGTTCAAATCCCATTCTTTGCTGAATCAGCCTGATGTCATCTATCTGCTTGACAGCTGCATTTACTGTTTTATTAATATTCGCAGTCTCACAGTTAACTTTTCTGTTTACAGAATTTCTCATTTCTTTCAGTATACGGATGTTCTCCAGGTCCATCAATGCTACGTTAGCTTCCATAACTGCAAGCATATCCACGATCTGCGCACCTTCCTTCACATAGACCACATATGATTTCTTGCGCTGTACGATCTTAGCATCTACTGAAAAACTACGAATGACCACCTGTAACTGTTCTGCCTTTCTTACATCAGGACACACAATTTCAAAATGATACCCTTTCTCCGGATCACTGATTGAACCCGATGCCAGAAAAGCTCCCCTGATAAACGCCCGCTTGCAACAATTCTGCTGTACCAGCAGCATATCCACCAGCATAAGCGCACCATGGCCGACACTGTCCGCGACAAGCCTTAACGCCTGAAAAATTACCTGGATCTCTTCGGGATCAGATATCTCAATCACATATACCTTTACCCGCTTCAGGTGGCTGTTCTCACGTACAGATACTTCTCTCTCTATATTAAATGTTTTTTGTAATAATGTAAAGCACTTTCTTGCAACTGCTTCATTTTCCGTCTGGATCTTTAATTTGCTCTCCCCTGAAAAATATTCCATTTTTCCACAGGAACACAACATTGCAGCCAGTTCCGCCATTTTACAATGTCTGGCAGATCCAATCTGTCTGAAAAGTTCTTCCTTTACCATCCCCGAAAAAGACATCTCTTTTTGTATCATCCTTCCTGTTTTTTTACCAGACGGTCTTTCTCTACATCTCTGTGTTCCAGCCTGAAACCATATTTTGTATTCTTTGAAAGTCTGGAGTATAATTCTCTCGCCAGTGTGACAGAACGATGTTTTCCCCCGGTACATCCAATTGCAATCACAAGATTTGTCTTTCCTTCTTTCACATAATTAGGAATAAGGAAGTTTATCATATCCTCCAGTTTATCTGCAAATGCTCTTGCGGTATCACAGTCCATTACATAATTAAAAACACGTTCATCCAATCCTGTCAGCGGCCTTAATTCATCTATATAATACGGATTCGGCAAAAAACGAACATCAAATACAAGATCTGCATCCGCCGGAATTCCATATTTAAATCCAAATGATAATACAGAAATCATCATATTGCAGAATTCCTGATTATCAACGAATATCCTGTCAATCTCCTGTTTCAGTTCCCTTGTCAGAAGATGGCTGGTATCAATAATGTAGTCTGCGCGCTCTTTCAAAAAACGCATCTTTTCTCTTTCCAGCCGAATCCCATCATCAACTCTTCCGCCCATAGCAAGCGGATGACTCCTTCTGGTCTCCTTGTATCTCTTAACCAGAACGCTGTCCTGGGCATCCAGAAACAGGATATCAAAATCATATCCTGCCTTCTTCATTCTGTCCAGAACAACTTCCAGTTCATCTAATGAACGTCCGCTTCTGGCATCGATTCCCAACGCAACATTCTGTACATCTTCTCCATGTATCTCCGGCATCAGTGATGCAAATTTTTCCAGCAAAGGAATCGGAAGATTATCTACGCAAAAATAATTTGCGTCCTCCAGCATTTTTAATGCAGCGGTTTTTCCGGCACCTGATACTCCTGTAACTATTACAAAACGCATTTTTTATCTCCTGTCACCTAATACATCGTTTTCGAAATAACTATACCACTTATCTACACACTCAAATCCGCATTCTGCGTAATCGGTATAGTTATTTACGAAACGATGTACTAATCTGTAAGTCTGTATCTTCGAAATCTCCAAGGAACTTTACTTCCGGTTCAAGAGTCACGCCAAACTGCTCTTTTACTTTATCCTGCACATCCTTAATCAGTCTGCACACATCTGTCGCAGTTGCATTTCCCTTGTTAATCACAAATCCGCAATGCTTCTCTGACACCTGTGCACCACCAGTCTGATATCCACACAGTCCTGCATCCATGATCAGTTTTCCTGCAAAATATCCCTCCGGGCGTTTAAACGTACTTCCTGCGCTCGGATACTCTAAGGGTTGTTTGCTTACTCTCTGCTCTGTCAGCTCTTTCATTCTCGCCTTAATCACTTCCTGTTCTCCCTGTTCCAGAACGATTACTGCGCCAAGCACCAGATATCCTTTTTTCTTAATGATACTTGTACGGTACCCCATTTCCAGTTCTTCCGCCGGAAGTGTAAGAATTTCTCCTTTTTCAGTCATAACGGTTACTTCTTTCAGGATGTCTTTCATCTCACCGCCATAAGCACCCGCATTCATGACAACTGCGCCACCTAATGTTCCCGGGATTCCTCCGGCAAACTCAAAGCCTGTCAGAGATGCATTCTTAGCTGCAGCGGCAATCTGAGATAGCAAAGCGCCCGCCTTTGCACGAATCATATTCCCCTCTGCCGTAATCTCACCATAGTTTCTGTAAAGCTGTATGATCACGCCTCTGTAGCCGGCATCACTTACCAGAAGATTGCTTCCATTTCCCAAAATAAAATATGGCAGTTTTTCATCACTGCATATCTTAATAATCTCCTGCAATTCCTCCTGTGAAGAAGGCAATAAAAAACAATCTGCCGGACCACCAATGCGAAATGTCGTGTGACGGTTCATCGGTTCATTTACCTTGACTTTCTCTTTCCCCAGCAGATCAGTAAATTTCTCTATTATATTCTGATTCATAGATTTCATTCCTCTATCTTTCTATTTTATTATTTTGTCACTGAGAACGAAGTAAACAGTAACATTATTTTTTGTATCTGTGCTTCCTGTCAGATTTTCCAAGCAAATCTTTAACCACCACACCGGCCAGCATCATTCCTGCTGCTCCCGGCATGAAAGAAATACTTCCATGCAGCTGTATATCTGATATTTTCTCTCTCGAGGAAAGCACCTTTACTTTTCGGATTCCTTTTTTACGCAATTTTGTTCTTATCTGTTTCGCTATCGGACACAGAACACTTCTGGAAATATCCACGATCTCCAGTTTTGACGGATCCATCCTGTCGTCTGTACTCATACAGGATATGATTGGCGTTTTACTGATCTTTGCATTCTCAATCAGTAAAAGCTTAGATTCCACAGTATTCATGGCATCTATAATATAATCATAATTTTTCAGATCAAACATTCCGGCTGTTTCATTATTATAAAACGTTTCGTATGTGTGCACCAGAATGCCCTCATCAATATCTCGGATCCTCATCTTGGCAATCTGAACATTACTTTTTCCAACAGTAGATCGCAGCGCATATAACTGTCTGTTAATGTCAGTAACAGACACGATCCCATTATCCACAAGTGTAAGGCTCGCCACACCACATCTGGCCAGCGCCTCGGCAGCAAAAGAACCTGCTCCGCCAAGCCCGAAAACAGCGATTCTTGCTTTGCCAAGTTTATCAGCCCCTGCATCACCAAGCAGCATTTCCATTCTGGAAAAAGCATCCGGCATACAAAAACCTCCTACGAATCAATATCTGTACAGGATATTATACTATTTTTCTCCCCAAAAGTACAGTTCTTCATACATTCTTTAGAATTGATGTATATAATTTTATGATTCCGCCATAATACCTATCACAGGCACAGCAATTCGTCATCTTATTCAGGAGGCAGACATGCTACAGCAGATCTTTCTCGGATTTATCGGACTATGCTCCGGCTTTATCATTGCCGGAGGACTGATCGGGCTTCTGATCGGGCTCTCTATTGTCCCGCGTTATGCAGGCATTACACATACCGCAGACCATATCATGCTATATGAGGACATTACATTATTCGGAACAGAGCTTGGAAATCTGTTCTATCTCTTTCAATGGAACATCCCTGCCGGTACTCCTTTTTTGATTTTGTACGGGCTCTTTTCAGGAATCTTTCTCGGAGGATGGATCATGGCACTTGCAGAAATGGCAGATATTTTTCCCATCTTTGCAAGAAGAATCCGTTTCCAAAAGGGCCTCTCCTTTACCATTTTGTGTGTCGCATTCGGCAAAGCAGTCGGCTCACTGATTTACTATTATAACGGATGGCTTCCATGATTTCCAGATAATTATCATAAAAGAAAGGAGAACATAGAAAATCTTATGTCAGGTAATATTTCAACTCAAAAACAACAAAAGCAGCAAAAACAATATCAGGACTACGTAAAAAAAATCACCCCTGTTCACAGCCTGGGGCTAAATATGTGCAAAGCCTTTTTCACAGGCGGTATCATCTGTGTTCTGGGACAGTTTATCCTAAATTATGCCAAAAGTCTCGGACTTGACAAAGATACTTCCGGTTCCTGGTGTTCCCTTATTCTGATACTGATCAGCGTTATCCTTACCGGTCTTAATCTTTATTCCAAAATCGGAAAATTCGGAGGAGCCGGAGGTCTTGTGCCAATCACCGGGTTTGCCAACTCTGTCGCCGCTTCCGCCATCGAATACAAAGCAGAGGGGCAGGTCTTTGGCATCGGATGCAAGATATTCACCATCGCAGGTCCCGTAATTCTGTATGGAATTTTAAGTTCGTGGATTCTTGGTGTTATTTACTATCTTTTCACATAACTGTTCCATGCTTTTGTAGATACAAAATCAATCAGATATTCGCAATTGAAGCAGGGGACTTACTTGATTTGGTTAAAATATTTTGCGAAACAGACAACTACCGAATATTTATCTTTTCAGATTTATCTCACAGGAGGTTTCATATGAAGAATCAACTAACTCTCGGTACATCCAGTGTCTCATTTAAAAATCCCGTCTTTATCCAAAGCTGTGCCTCGATTGTCGGTCAGAAAGAAGGCGAAGGCCCATTAGGATCCTGTTTCGACAAAGTATGCGAAGATCCCTTGTTCGGTACGGATACATGGGAAGCAGCCGAAAGCACTATGCAAAAGGAAACCGCATTGCTGGCAATCCGGAAAGCCGGTCTGCAGGCATCTGATATCCGTTTTCTTTTCGCCGGTGACCTGCTCGCCCAGACTGTTGCATCTTCTTTCGGAACAGCAGATCTTGGAATTCCGTTTTATGGTCTTTTCGGTGCATGTTCCACTATGGGCGAGTCTCTTTCCCTTGGCTCTTTGTGTGTAGCAGGCGGCTACGGAAAGCATATCCTCTGCGCTACCTCCAGCCATTTTGCCAGCGCAGAAAAGGAATTTCGTTTTCCCCTGGGATATGGAAATCAAAGACCCCTATCTGCTACCTGGACGGTCACTGGTTCCGGAGCCTGTGTACTCGGATACGAACCTCCATCCCGTTCTGCTGCCAAAAACTCCAACTCTCTCCGCCATCAAAATACCTGTGCCGTCATAACAGGAATCACCACCGGCAGACTGGTTGACTTCGGATTTAAGGATTCCTTTAACATGGGCGGATGCATGGCTCCTGCCGCGTGCGATACCATAGCCCAGAATCTAAAAGATTTCAACCGCAAGCCTGAAGATTACGATGCTATTTTCACAGGTGATCTCGGCCTGATAGGTCAGAAAATCCTCTTCGACCTTCTCTTAGAAAAAGGATTTGATATCTCTTCCATACATCAGGACTGCGGCATGTTGATTTATGACTCAGAAACTCAGGACACACATTCCGGCGGCAGCGGATGTGGATGTGCTGCTTCTGTTTTAGCCGGACATATATTACCAGGTATCATAAATAATAACTGGAAACGAATTCTGTTTGTCCCCACCGGAGCATTGTTATCAAAAGTAAGTTTCAACGAAGGGGACTCTATTCCCGGAATCGCACATGCCGTTGTTATTGAACAATATAAAGTTCCTGAGATGATGTAAATAAAAGGAGGAAAAACATGGACTATTTTAATGCTTTCTGGACGGGAGGACTCATCTGTGCTCTGGTTCAGATTCTGCTTGACAGGACAAAACTTATGCCTGGCCGTATTATGGTACTTCTGGTCTGCACCGGTTCTGTTTTAAGCGCCATTGGCATTTATCAGCCGTTTGTAGAATTTGCAGGAGCAGGCGCATCTGTTCCTTTGCTCGGATTTGGCAATGTATTGTGGAAAGGAATAAAAGAAGCCATCGATGAAAATGGTCTGATCGGACTTTTTATGGGTGGTTTCACCGCATGTGCGGTCGGTGTCTCCGCAGCTCTTATTTTTTCTTATCTCGCAAGCCTTATTTTCAAGCCGAAAATGAAAGGATGATTTGACATGAGCGATACTCTCTATCTGCAATTAGATCAGAATATCCAGGTAACCCACCCGCATATTTACCTGCAGGACATAGCGAAACTCTCCTGCAGCAACAGCAAAATTTTAAACCGTCTGCGTGTAATGCCTGTAGCAAATCTTGCACCTGATAAACCCGGCCGTTACGTGATGTCTGTCATGGACCTGATCACTGAAATTCAGAAAAAAGAACCAGATCTTGAAATCAATACGATTGGTGAAGAAAACTTTATCATTACATTTAAGAATAAGCCTGGTCCCGGCATCATCTGGCAGTGGTGTAAAATTATTTTCGTCGGTCTGGCTACTTTTTTCGGTGCCGGATTTTCTATTATGACATTTAATAATGACGTAGACGTTGGCAGCCTTTTTGATCAGATTTATACACAGGTTACAGGACAGGTTTCCAATCATTTTACTGTTCTGGAAATCACATATTCCATAGGAATCGGGCTTGGCGTCCTGTTCTTCTTTAATCACTTTGGTCATATGAAGATCACCACCGATCCCACTCCTATGCAGATACAAATGCGCCTGTACGAAGATGATGTCAATAAAACTATCATAGAAGATATTGACCGGATGCAGAAAAAGTGATATACTTTCAGCCGAGTGTTCGAAACCTTCCACTCGTAAAAAAAATACTAAAGGAGATAATTGAATATGAAAAACAAAGGTACACAGTTTCTTGTAGAGGCGGCTGCAATCGGAGCTATTTATGTAGTTCTGACAGTTTTATTTGCACCGCTTAGTTATGGCGAAGTCCAGATCCGCTTTTCTGAGGCACTGACAATTCTGCCATTCTTTACACCAGCTGCAATCCCGGGATTATTTGTCGGATGTATCATCGCCAATCTTTTTGGCGGCGCGATTCCGGTAGATATCATCTTCGGAAGCATTGCAACACTGATCGGTGCTGTATTTACTTACAAGCTTCGCAACTGTAATCGTTTTCTTGCACCGATTCCGCCAATCGTGGCGAACGCAGTCATTGTACCATTCGTACTCCGTTTCGGATACGGAGTGAATCTTCCGATTCCGCTTATGATGCTGACTGTAGGTGTCGGAGAGGTTGTTTCCTGTGCTGTAATAGGACTGATTCTTCAGACAGCTCTTCTGAAATACAAGAATGTAATCTTCAGATCTCAGAGAACCATGTAAGTCATCGAAAGCAACCCAAACCATAACCAATATAACTTAACGTATATACGCAAACACAAAAAGAGTATGCAAAACAAGTGATATTTACCTGCTTATCGGGAAATATCACTTGTTATCTGCATACTCTTTTTCTATTTACCACCTGATATATACTATGTCTGGTCTTTTAATTGTTTTAAAATTCTTTTCTCCATTCTGGATACCTGCACCTGTGAGATTCCCATCTCGGCAGCAATTTCTGTCTGCGTCATATCTTTAAAATATCTCATATATATCAGCTGGCGTTCTCTTGCATCCAGCTTCTTTAATATTTCATCCAGAAAAATACGATTCAACGCAGCATCCTGTCCATTTTCTTTTTCCTGAAGCCTGTCCATAAGCGAAATATCATTTCCATCACCCTGATAGATAATCTTATGCAAAGACTCAACTTCTGCCCCCGATTCCAGTGACATCACCACTTCATCTACAGAAAGCTGTGCACTTTGGGCTATTTCCTCCATTACCGGTTCTCTCCCCAGTTCTTTTTCCAGTTTTTCCCTTGCGCTGTAAATCCTGACACAATTTTCTTTCAGGCTCCTGCTTACTTTTAAGATTCCATCATCCCGAAGATATCTCTTAATCTCACCTGCGATCATCGGTACTGCATAAGTTGAAAATTTCACTTCAAACGAAGCATTAAAATGGTCTACCGCCTTAAGCAGGCCAATACTTCCTATCTGAATAAGATCTTCCATTTCCACCCCGCGCCCGACAAATCTTTTCGCCACACTGTATATCAATCCTGTATTTTCTTCAAACACTGTATCTCTTGCCTTTTTATCCCCCTGTTGCGATTTTGTGATCAAAGCAAGAGTATGATCCATTATTACCTCCCGATTGTTTTTTTCATATGAACCGTTGTTCCATCCCCCACCTGTGATTCCACAGTCACCTCGTCCATAAATGCTTCCATAAAGGTAAATCCCATCCCGGATCTGTCCTTCTCCGGCTTGGTAGTAAACATCGGTTCCATGGCTTTCGAAATATTTTCTATCCCTATTCCTTTATCAATTACATCAACCCATATGACCCGTCCCTGCATTCTGCACCGGACTTCTATTTTCTGCACTTTTCCTTCATAGGCATGAATAATGCAATTTGTAACAGCTTCTGATACCGCAGTTTTCAGATCTGACACCTCTTCCAAAGTAGGGTTTAACTGAGTACAGAAAGCAGCCACAGCTACTCTTGCAAGTCCCTCATTTTCAGGCCTGCTGTCAAATACGATCTTCATTTCATTGGTATTTTCCATAATATCTGCCTACCCCCTTCATCTAAGTACCCATTAACAGATTTCCACAAACTTATATACTCCGGACAAATGCAAAAGCTTCTCAATATAAGAATTCACCCCTGTTGCCTGTATACAGTCACCCCTCATTCCCATCATCCGGTATCTTCCCATGAGCAGTCCGATACCCGAACTGTCCATAAATGTCGTTCCAGAAAAATCAAAGGTAATTGTCCGGATATATTTTTTTCTGATGATCTCATCAGAATCTCTGCGGATCTCATCTGTTACCATATGATCCACTTCTTTTGGCAAATGAATAATCAGACAGTTTCCCTGTATTTCAAATCTGTTTTCCATAAAGCTTCTCCTCTCTATAACGCAAAAGAGATGCATATATTACATGCATCTCTTTTGTATCTTTCCATATTATGATATCAGGGTCAAAAGGTCTTTTGTCCCTAACTTGATATTATCAGTAACCTGCATCGTCATAGGAACTTTCATCATAGTTTTCACTATCATAACTTCCATCATCGGAGCCGTCGTCATAACTTCCGCTATCATAAGAGCTGTCATCATAGGAAGTGTCATCATAATTTCCACTGTCATAAGAACTCGTATCATAGCTTCCTTCATCTGTCACATCCGAAGAAGAATTCCCTGATGTATCTGCACTATCTCCATTGTCATTAACATCTGTACTGTCAGTTCCATCTGCTGATGTACCATCCGTAGTTCCTTCGATTCCAGTCGTTCCCGTACTGTTACAGATAGTATTATAAATTCCCTTCAGATCCGCTGACAGCAGATCCGCATAGACATTCTGAATCTTAAGCGCCGCTTCATCCATATTCTGCTGCTGTAACGCCGCATATGCCTCGATCAGAGCTTCATAACTGCTGCTCTTTTTCTTCTCTTCTTCAATCTGCTTTGATGCCGCTTCTACAGTATCCCCGGACTCCTGCGCCTGACTCTGCGCTTTCGTCAGCTCTGCTCCCTGACTCGACACCGCATCACTATATTTCACGATCTGCTGATTCGCTTCTCTGTATATTCCCTGACGTATCGCAGGAACAGCCAGAAGATAAAACGCCAGTAAGCCTGCCGCAAATCCGGCAATCAGAGTAAAGAACAGAGAAACTCTCGATTTCTCTTTATACTGCGGCGTGCGGATTACCATATCACTCTCACTGCTGTCCACCTGTTTTTTACTTCTTTTATTCTGGCGGTCCAGACGTGTTGATACACCGGTCTGCTCATCAATCTCACTTAAAAATCGAAGCGTCGTTGTATTTGTTTTATCAATCTTCGCAGCTTTCCTTAAAGTCCGCCTTGCCTTGTTATATTCTCCCTCTTTAATCTGCACCAGCGCAAGAAGGTGATAGCCCTTTATCAGTTTTGGATTCTGTGTAAGAATCTTCTTCAGTCTGATAGCCGCCATATCCTCATGACCTTCCCGGCAAAGATTCAACGCATCATTATATTTTCTGATCGTCTCATTGATTGCTTCAAGTTTATTGGAATTCGCCTGCAATTTATTAATATATTCCGATGCCAGATTTCTGGACGGCTGCAGATTCTTGCTGATTACCCATTCACTGAGTGCAGCCACAACTTCTCCTGTCTCAAAATACACCAGTCCAAGAAGATTTCTTGCCTGAATATTATGCTTATTATACATGAGGCTCTGCTTCAGACAGCTGATTGCCCCTGAAAGATCGCGGACACTGGCTTTCTCCAGACCCTCGTTATAGCACTTTCTGGAAAGATAATCTACCTTCTTCTGAATCAGTACATTACATCCACATTTCGGACAGTAATCCAGGTCCTTGTCTACCAGGAACGCACCGCAATTCATACAATTCATGTGTTTCTCCTTATTTTACCCGTCTTCCGCTCTTCGCTTCCCGGAGAACCTCCTGAAGAACATCCAGAATATCTGTCAGTTCTCTGTCATAGATTGCGCCCTCCGCATCTGCCACGTCCAGACATGGTTCAAATTTCTTCAGTTCCTCTTCATAGTCTATCATTTCTTATTTCTCCTGATAATATCTTTAATCTCACCAACAAGATACAGTGAACCCACGCAGAAAAGCATGCCATCTTCTTCCTTTGCTTCTAAAGCTTTGGAAAATGCCTGGTTAATATCCTCCACAGCTTCCACTGATGCAGCTCCTGCCCCTGTAAAAAGTTTTGCGAATCTCTCTGCCGGAACTTCGCGGTATCCGCCTACAGAAGTCACCACCACATGACGAAAGCTGATTCTGCTACAGATCGTATGTATCATATCCGTATAGTCTTTATCATCTACCGCTGAGAAAAGTAACGTCAACGGACATTCTTTCTGGAAATGTTCCGCTGTTTCCACAAATTTCTCTACTCCATCTTCATTATGCGCACCGTCCACGATCACGCCAGGAAGTACTGTTTCCATTCTTCCCTGCCAGCGTGTTCTGGCTATTCCCTCATGAATCTTATCCACAGACACAGGAATCACACCCTGCAAAACTTCTATTGTCTTCAGGGCAAGCGCACTGTTCATTACCTGATATTTCGCAATAAACGGAATTGAGAAAACTGTATCCCCATAATACTCATTTCGGAATGAAAAATCAATGCCTGACGAAGTATTTCTGATAATTTCCGTATCTGTTCTCTTTACCTCATAAGCCGGACTTCCCATTTCTTTCGCCTTTGCAGAAATCACTTCCGCTGCATCCGGATCATTTCCATCATAGATTACCGGAACACCAGAAACAATAATTCCCGCCTTCTCTCCTGCGATCTTGGCAACTGTGTCACCCAGATACTGCATATGATCCAGACTGATAGAAGTAATGACACATGCAACCGGATTCTCCACCGCAGTCGTTGCATCCATTCTGCCGCCAAGGCCTGTTTCCAGAGTTACATAATCCACTCCTGCCTCTGCAAAAATCACCATTCCCATCAGAAACAGCATTTCAAAATAAGTCGGATGATAGCTTCCCTCTGCAACCAGTTCATCTGCAAGTGCTTTTACTTTCTCAAAAGCTTTCAGAAATGTATCATTGTCAATATTTACTTCATTGATCTGGAATCTCTCATTGATCTCAACCAGATGAGGAGAAGTAAACAATCCGCAGGAGTAACCCGCTTCCCTGAGAATAGATGTCAGGAATGCACAGGTACTTCCTTTTCCATTTGTTCCCGCCACATGGATAACTTTAAATTTATCCTGTGGATTTCCAAGTCTTCTTAAACATTCTTTCGTGTGATCCAGACTGTTTTTCTTTGTAAATTTCGGAGTTTCATCAATATAAGCAACTGCTTCTTCGTAATTCATAAAAAATTCCACCACTTATCTATAATGTATTTGAGATATCCAGGGTCCCAATTTCAAAAAGTCGTTCGTGCCTGCACGATAAGACTTTTGAACTTGGGACCCGCCGGGATAATCCCGTAACTTTTCTAGTTACTCTAACATTATATAATAGTGGTGGAAGATGTCCAGTACCAATCGTAATATTTTATCCGACAAAATCTGGTTTCGCTGTTATTCCGTATCGGTATTGTTATTTAATTTCCATTTATTCTCTGAATAAAGCGCATAGCAGGAACGGTCATAACTCTTACTTAATGGTTTTCTTGTCGAACTGTTACTTCGCTGGATTACCGCCAGCCTGTCAAAATCATTCAGCTCTGTACCCGTAATCATCAGCGTAGTCGGATTGACATAAACCGTATCGTACCATTCTCCGTTCAGTTTCACTTCACTCGACGGCGTAAATTCCGTTCCCTTGATGTAATATGTATGATCTGTCTCCGAAATACACTGAATAGAATCCAATGTCACATCATAGATTCCCATACGCATTCTGGTGCGAAGATAAGGACTCTCACCTCCGTAAGAATAACGTTCTCCGTAAAGCAGGTCATACTGTAAGGTTTCCAGATCCACCTGATAATTCTTGGTATTTCTTCTTGCCTGATGATAACGGAAAATCGTTCCCTCATGGATTCCCACACGGTCCATGACTTCTGCGGCCATCTGGTAGGCAGCCAGGTTTTCCTCCTTCTTCTGAAGCCCGAAATTATCCCACATGACATATTCTGTCTGAAACAGGTACTTATTATCCAGATCCTCGACAGTCAGTCCCATGGTCGGAAGATGGTCACCATACATAACCAGAACAACATCCTCAGGATAATCTGCAAGCTTGTCTGTCAGCTCTTTGACAAAATTATCCATCTCATGGATCTCATTTACGTAATATTCCCATTTATTGTTCCCTTCCTCAGTCGGTGCACCGGAAACTGTAATCTCAGGATCCTCCAGAATCTGCTCATCCGGATATGCACCATGTCCCTGTACGGAAATAGTATATACATAATCCGGTCCCTCAGTGGAATCCAGACATTTCAGGATTTCATCTGTCAGAACCTCATCCTTTACCCAGCCATTTGGATTCTTCTCGTTCTCTCTTGCCATGTACTCTTCGGAAGTAAAGGTATCAAATCCGAGATTCGGAAAAATAGATCTTCTGCCATAGAAGTTTGCCTCATTATTATGAACCGCATGGGTGGTATAGCCCAGATTCTTCAGTACATAAGGTGCACTCTCACAGGTAGTCTCTTTCAGAATACTCTTGTAAGGATACTCACCGGGTCCAAAATAATGCATACTCATACCGGTGATGGACTCAAACTCTGTATTTGCAGTTCCCGCCCCTACAGAAGGAACCTTATAATATCCGGAAGAATAGTCCTCCATCAGCTTCCGGAAGGTAGGGATCGGATCCTCTGAAATATTCAGGTAATTAACCAGCGTAGGATCAAAGAATGATTCCAACTGCAAAAACAGAATATTCGGACGCTTTTCTTCCTGCGTTTCCGGGAGATTCTTTTCCGTTTTCTCAATTCTTTTGATTTCTTTCTCAGAATAATCTCTCGGACAACTGATTCCCGTATTAAAGATCGTAGTCGTCAGACAGTAAGGATATCCATAATCCTCATATGCAAAAGCAATATTTCCAAAGTAATTGGAAAGCACCCTCTTCTCCAGTGCCAGTTGTGTACTTCCTGCAAAAAGAGCTGCCGCCAGCAGGATCAGAGGAATATTATAACGGTACTTTATCTTGTTTTGATACTTCGGTCCTTTGATAAAAAGAATCAAAAGTAAAATAACAAGGATTCCAAACAGGATGCAGACTGCCACAACACCTGCAGCAGGCAGGTATTTGTTGGCAACCTTCAAAGCATCTGTGATCAGATGCAGATCCGGTCCGGTAAACGGTGTAACACGGTTCAGCAGCAGTACGCCGTTAATAATAGCCAATATCAGCCAGAACAGTGTTACCAGGACTCTCCAGAACACCCTTCTGTGAAACAGATAAACAATCAGTGACGAGGTAAAAATAAATGCGGTATTATAGGCAAAAACCATAGGTTTCTGTGTCATATAATTCCATGCTTCTACGAACGAGTGACGACAAATCGCTTCCATAATAAAATATCCCACAGCACTTGCCAGTGCATGCAAAAGAAGGGAAATTTTATTACAAATCCTATATAATTTCATCTAAGCACTCCCTTATTTCTGTAACTGCTCTAACTGTCCTTTAACCTTATCCATCATTTCTTTGTATTTTGCAAGCTTATCCTTCTCCGCATCCACCTTGGCAGCAGGTGCCTTATTTACGAAATTCGGATTATTCAGCATGCCCTCGCATCTTGCGATTTCTTTTGCAAGACGTTCCGTTTCTTTTGTAAGACGCTCAATCTCTTTATCTTTGTCGATCAGGTCTTCCAACGGCATGTATACAACTGCGTTGGAAACAACTACGGAAACTGCATCTTCACTGATTCCGTTCTTGTCTGTCTGTACCAGGATCTCTTTTGCAAATGCAAGATTTACAAAGGATTTCTTACTGTTTTCATACATAGCAGCTGTGTCAGCATCTTTTGCTACGATATGCAGACTTGTCTTGCGGTTGTTCGGAACATTCATTTCTGTTCTTGTATTACGGATACCTCTTACGACCTCTTTAAATCCTTCGATTGCCTTCTCAGCATCCGGGAAGTTTCTCTCTTCTTTGTATACCGGCCAGTCGGAGATCATAATGGACTCTTCTTCCGGAAGAAGTGTACAGTAGATTTCTTCTGTGATAAACGGCATATATGGATGAAGAAGCTTCAGACCTTCTGTCAGTGCTGTTCTTAATGTCCACAGTGCATCGTTTGCTGCCTTCGGATCTTCCTCTGCCTTCCACAGACGAACCTTTGCCATCTCAATATACCAGTCGCAAAGCTCATCCCACAGGAAGTCATAAACCTTCTGTACTGCAATACCAAGCTCATATTTTTCCATATTCTCTGTTGCTTCGCGGATTACTGTATTTAAGTGAGACAGGATCCATTTATCCTCTGCACAGAGATCATTTAAGTTCTCCGGCTCTGTCACTGTCTTGCCTTCCAGGTTCATCATAATAAAACGGGAAGCATTCCAGATCTTGTTTGCGAAGTTACGGCTTGCTTCTACCTTTTCCCAGTAGAAACGCATATCATTTCCAGGTGCATTACCTGTCATCAGAGTAAGACGAAGAGCATCTGCGCCGTATTTATCAATAACTTCCAGAGGATCGATACCGTTTCCAAGAGACTTACTCATCTTACGTCCCTGGGAGTCACGTACCAGACCATGGATCAGTACATGATGGAACGGAACCTGATCAGTCTGCTCCAGAGCAGAGAATACCATACGGATAACCCAGAAGAAGATAATGTCATATCCTGTAACAAGTACATCTGTCGGATAGAAATATTCCAGTTCCGGTGTTTTCTCCGGCCAGCCAAGTGTGGAGAATGGCCATAATGCAGAACTGAACCATGTATCCAGAGTATCCTCATCCTGATGAAGATGTGTACATCCACATTTCGGGCATTTCTCTGGCATTTCTCTGGCAACTACTACTTCACCGCACTCATCACAGTAATAAGCCGGAATTCTGTGTCCCCACCATAACTGTCTGGAAATACACCAGTCACGGATATTCTCAAGCCAGTGCAGATATGTCTTGTCAAAACGTGACGGAACGAATTTCAGATCTCCGTCGTCCAGTGCTTTGATTGCTGCCTTTGCCATCTCGTCCATCTTTACAAACCACTGTGGCTTGATCATAGGCTCTACGGTTGTGCCGCAGCGGTCATGAGTTCCAACACTGTGATTGTGGGGAACTACTTTTACCAGAAGTCCAAGTTCTTCCAGATCTGCAACCATTGCCTTACGTGCTTCATAACGATCCATACCAGCGTATTTACCACCAAGTTCGTTGATTGTTGCATCATCATTCATGATGTTGATCTCTTCCAGATTGTGACGGCGTCCAACCTCAAAGTCGTTAGGATCATGAGCAGGTGTGATCTTTACGCATCCTGTTCCAAATTCTTTATCAACATACTCATCAGCGATAACCGGGATTTCTCTGTCTGTAAGAGGAAGCTTCAGCATCTTGCCGATAAGATCTTTGTAACGCTCATCTTCCGGATTTACGGCAACAGCAGTATCACCCAGCAGAGTTTCCGGACGTGTAGTTGCGATCTCTACGAAACGTCCCTCTTCCCCTACGATCGGGTAATTGATATGCCAGAAAAATCCGTCCTGATCCTCATGCTCAACTTCTGCATCAGAGATAGAAGTCTGGCATACAGGACACCAGTTGATGATTCTGGAACCTTTGTAAATATAGCCTTTTTCATATAATTTGATAAATACTTCCTGAACAGCCTTGGAGCAGCCTTCGTCCATTGTGAAACGTTCTCTCTCCCAGTCTGCGGAAGCACCCAGTTTCTTTAACTGATTGATGATCTTTCCGCCGTACTCCTCTTTCCATGCCCATGCATGCTTTAAGAATTCCTCACGGCCGATATCGTGTTTGTCAATGCCTTCTTTTTTCAGCTTGTCGATAACCTTAACCTCTGTAGCGATAGCTGCATGGTCAGTTCCCGGCTGCCATAATGCTTCATAACCCTGCATTCTCTTGAAACGGATCAGGATATCCTGCATAGTTTCATCCAGCGCATGTCCCATGTGAAGCTGACCGGTTACGTTTGGCGGCGGCATAACAATAGTAAACGGTTTCTTGTCCGGGTTTACTTTTGCATGGAAATAGCCGTTGTCCATCCATTTTTTGTAAAGACGCTCTTCGATTCCCTTAGGATCGTAAGTTTTTGCAAGTTCTTTGCTCATAATGTCCTCCTGATATTCTATCTCTGTAATAAAAGCATCTGCGAATCACTCCGCTGTAAGCAGTCAACGATAAAAAACGCCCTTTACACGCATTATACGTGCAAAGGGCGACATTAATCGCGGTACCACCTTAGTTTGTCTCTCATTCCCTTAACGCGGGATACGTGAAAACCTACCATGCGCGTATATAACTCTGATATGATTCATACACACTCACTTCAGCCTCCCGGCTCCAAAGCTACCTTCAGCGCTTCTGTTCCCGGGAAACCTTCCAGCTTATAAGCTTCCCTCTCTGTGGGGCATCCCTGCCTACTCCTCTTTTTCACAGCCTTTTTCTGGATTCTACTATAATGAAAAAAGCTTTTTTTGTCAAGGATGTTTCACGGGATTTCACAAATTTATGCCTGCAATTGTTTATCAAATGGATAAAATCAGCCTCTTTGCCGACTGCTAATAACTTAATAACTGTTCCGTAGTTTATTCGGTTAAATATATAAAAACAGCGAGCAAACATTTGGTTTACCCGCTGTAAAAGAAATCCTAAATTATGGTCTTTTTGTAAAAAGGGATTTTTATCTGCTATATTATTTACAGAGCTTTTTAAACTCGTCTGCTACGAACTGAACTTTCGTGCCGATTACAACCTGAACAGAATTTTTACCAGGTCTGATCACACCGGCAACACCGGCTGATTTGATTTTCTTTTCATCAACAGCTGTATAGTCTTTGATTTCCAGACGAAGTCTTGTAATGCAGTTATCGATAGATGCAACGTTTCCTTTTCCGCCAACACCTTCTAAGATAATTTTTGCAACTTCTGTAAAGTTATCGTTTGCAAGTTTTACAGTTGTTTCGTCCATATCATCATCTTCTCTTCCAGGAGTCTTCAGATCAAATTTAAGGATTGCAAATCTGAATACTACATAGAATACGATAAATGCTGCGATTCCCAGAGGAATGATCAGCCATGTTTTCTGTGCTGCAGGCAGAGATGCGGAGAACAGAAGGTCTGTTGCACCTGCTGAGAATGAGAAGCCTGCACGGAATCCTAATAATACTGTGACAACTGTAAAGATACCATATAATAATGCATAAATAACATAAAGTCCAGGAGCCAGGAACATGAAACCAAATTCGAACGGCTCTGTAACACCGCAGATAAATGCACAGATTGCTGCGGAAGCTACCAGACCAATAGCAACTTTTTTCTTATTGTCCTTTGCACACTGGATCATTGCCAGAGCTGCACCAGGAATACCAAACATCATACATGGGAAGAAGCCGGACATATACATTCCAAGGCTCCAGCTTACATCTGCAGATGTCTCACCTGCCCAGAAATGAGTCAGGTCACCAAGTCCGATTGTATCGAACCAGAATACATTGTTTAATGCGTGATGCAGACCTGTAGGAATTAAAAGTCTGTTCAGGAATGCATAAATACCAGCTCCAAGAGCTCCCATTCCGGCAATTGCGTTACCGATGGAGATCAGTACACCGAAGAGGATCGGCCATACAAACAGTAAAACTACGGATACGAGAATAGATATAACACCTGCGATGATGGCTACACAACGTTTGCCGCTGAAGAAAGAAAGCCAGTCCGGTAATTTTGTGCTTTTGAATTTGTTGTAACAGCTAGATCCGATCACACCTGCAAGAATACCGATGAACGGGTTGGCAATTTTGTTAAATGCCAGTGTTTTGTCTGCATTGTCTGCGATAGACGGGAACAGTGTTGTAACAAATCCTGTGCTTAACAGTGTTGTGATCATAAGCCAGGAAGCAAGGGCTGCAAGACCGCCTGTACCATCATGGTCATCTGACATGCCCACACCTACACCGATTACGAATAACAGTGCCATATTATCGATCAGGGCACCACCGGCTTTTACAAGGAAAATACCGATCATCGGACCAATACCGGTGATATCACCACCCTGCATACTTGCAGGACAAAGTAAATAACCAATACCCATGAGGATACCGCAGATTGGAAGACAAGCTACCGGTAACATCAGGGCTTTTCCTAATTTCTGTAAATACTTCATACTTTTTCCTCCTTAGATAGAATGATTTACTCTTTCAAATCCCCTTTTATTTATTTTTACCCGGACACCTCCGGGAAAAATACATGATTATTATTTTGTGATCACAATCACATCATCGCCGGGCTGTACCTCTTTGTTATCCAGTCCCCGGACATCTCCATAGTCATCTGTATTACAGATAACAACAAGAGTACTGGTATCATATCCTGCAGCTTTGACCTTGTCCAGATCAATCTCCAGAATCAGATCTCCTTTCTTTACTGCATCACCGGAATGTACATGACCTGTAAATCCGTCACCGCCCATTTTGACTGTATCCAGCCCCACATGGACCAGAACCTCCACACCATCTGCTGTAGAAAGGCTGAATGCATGAAGGGTATCAAACAGTGTTTCAATGGTTCCGTCTGCAGGCGCATAAATTTTTCCGTCGGACGGAAGGATTGCCGCACCCTTTCCCAGCATCCCCTCACTGAAGGTCGGGTCATTTACACTGGAAAGAGGAACTGTTTTCCCCTTCACCGGAGATCCGATGGTCAGTTCAGGTGCCTTTTTCTTCTTAAAAAAATCAAACATACTTAAAAGCCTCCTTGTTTTTTACATTTATAATTTTATGATATCAGGGTCTAAAGGTCAAAAAGTCGTTCGTGCTTGCACGATAAGACTTTTGAACTTGGGACCCGATATCAAGTTAGGGGCAAAATGCCTTTTGACCCTAACATCATTTTATAAATCTATAGTACTAACTCTGCGGATGTGCACAGACAGATACATGATTTCTTCCTCAGACAATCTGCAGCCGGTTGCCTGCATAATATATTCTGCAACCTTTACACTGCATTGATATTCCCTGGGGTATTTCCGCTGCATCATCAGGGACAGCTCTCTGTCCTCACTGGAAAGCAGCTCTTTCCTGTAGATCCGCTGTATCAGAAACTTGATATGTGTCATAAAACGCTCATAATGTAAGGATGATTCATCTAACAATATTCCCAGTTCACGTTCCACAATATCCACGATTGCCTGCATCTGATCCGGAAACTTCACTGCATCCCGGATATCTGTACCATATTCTGCATTTACGAAATGAAGAGCAATAAATCCTGCTTCATCCTCCGGCAAAAGAATACCAAGTCTGTCATGAATCAACTCTAACGCATAAATCCCCAATTGGAATTCCTGCGGATAAAAGCGCTTGATTTCCCACAATAATGCATTCTGCGGTTCTATTCCCTGGCTCACTCTTTCAATTGCAAAATTAATATGATCCGTCAGTGTCACATAAATACTCTGATTCAGTTTTAATTTCAGATGATCCTTTGCATGAGAGATGATCTCGTCTGAAATCCTCACCCGTTCCAGCGGCATATTCGCCAACAGCTCCTTGAACTGTTCCGTCAGTGTCCGGCTTTTAATGCGAAAGATTTTACTGATCTGATCAGCAGGAACCACTTCTCCCTGTTTCTTTTTAAAACCGATCCCCCGTCCCATCACAATTACTTCTGCACCGGATTTCTCATATGCCGAGATAATATTGTTATTGATCACTTTTTCAATTATGATATTATCCATGTCTTTCCTTTTCCAAACGATATGTTGCCTGACAGCGGAGTAATTTCCCTGTAAATAAAAAAACCAGAATTTACAGACTGATTTCCTCAGCCATAGATTCTGGTTTTTCCTGCCTAACAGTAACAATCCGTATGTTTTTAATTGATAAAGCTATTATAACAAAGTTACAAAAATACGTCAACCCCACTTTTTATTTTATTAAAAATCGCTATTGTACTTTCATTCTTCTTTGTGTTCTATCTGATATTTTTCACATTTTGTCCTGTATTTTTTCATTTCTTCTTTCTGCAATAAAGCGACACATCGTTTATTCCACACTTTTCAGGGATTCTACCATATCGATCTTCTTTAATTTCTGATGCATAAACAGATTTACGATCATGGAGAATCCAATTGTCAGCAGTCCACAGTATAGGAAACTGACAGGATTGATATTTCTTCCAAACATAACCGCATCCACTTCCACAGTACGGATAATATACCTGTGCAAAAAGATTCCGAATACAGCCCCTGCCAGTACGCCGATGAAGGTAAGGATAACATTCTCCCTGTACACATAGGCAGAAACTTCATTATCATAGAATCCCAGTACTTTCAAGGTTGCCAGTTCTCTCTGACGCTCCGTAATATTAACATTGTTCAGATTATACAGAACCACGAAAGCAAGCATTCCTGCAGAAATGATCAGCACTATGATAACCGTATCCAATGCCCCCAGCATTCTGTGAAGCTGAGCCTCCAGACTGCTGGTATAGCTGATGCTTAACGCAGCCGGATGCTTCAGGATTTCATTTCCCACTTCAGATTCTGACTCTTTATATTCCTCTTTTACCGTGAATACAGTTGCAGAATAGTTCGGCTTCTCCCCGAAGGTCTGTTCATAGACATTTCCTGTCATATAAATATAATGTCCCATGTAATTCTCTGTCACTGCTGCGATCTTTGTCTCATAATTTTTCCCATCCTTTGTGATGGTCATGGTATCCCCGACTTTCAACCCTGTCAGGGTTGCCGTCTTCTCACTGATCACTGTACCTGCATCCGTCAGCTTATACTTCTCTTTTGTCTTTCTGTCCTGAAGAGTTACATCCTTATTAAAGGTCTCAAGATTCTCAGGCACATAAACATATACGCTGATATTGGATTTATTTCTTGGAACACTCATCTTGGTAAACTGCACATGGGTATATCTCTCAATCTGACTGTTATTTTTCAGGAACTCATCCAGTTCCTGTCTCTCCTTATCTGTTGCATCCTCATCATCGATGATCGTTCCTGTATAATGCTGAAGCTCCTGATATTGCCGTCTGGCAATATCCATAATGGAATCCCTGAGTCCAAAGCCTACCAGCATCAGCGCCATACTTCCCGAAATACCGAAAATCGTCATAAAGAAACGTTTTTTATATCGGAAAAGGTTTCTCAGCGTAGATTTCCATGTGAAATTCAGATGCTTCCAGAAAAATGGAATCCGTTCCAGCAGGATTCTCTTACCCTCTTTGGGAGCAGGGGGACGCATCAGTGATGCCGGAGTTTCCGCCAGAGCCCTGTAACAGGAGAAAATGGTGGCTCCGACGGTACACACAGTTGCCGCACCTGCTGCTATCATTGCAAATTTAAATTCGTAACGGATCTGGATATTGTTCATCATTCCCTTGTACATAATGCCATACCCGTTAATAATAACCCAGGGCAGGATCTTCTCTCCGATCAGAATCCCCAGGATACTGCCTCCCACAGTGGCAAGAAAAGCATACAGCAGATATTTGGATGCAATCGCATACTTGCCGTATCCCAGAGCCTTCATTGTACCGATCTGGGTTCTCTGTTCCTCCACCATTCGTGTCATGGTAGTCAGACTTACCAGTGCAGCCACCAGGAAAAAGATAACAGGGAAAACCTGTCCGATACTTCTCATTCTGTCTGCATTATCCCCATAATCTGAATATTCCGGCAAATCATTGCGGTCCGTCACCATCCATTCCGGCATACTGATATCATCGATCTCATCCTGAGCATCCTGAATCTTCTTCTCACCGTCTGCGATTTCTTTCTCTGCATCCTTCTTACCGTCTTCGTATTCTTTTTTACCTTCTTCCAGATCCTTCTCAGCTTTTTTGATGTCCTTTCTGGAATCCTTCAGCTTCTGCTCGTTCTCTGAGATTTCCTTCTCGCCATCCTTCAGCTTCTGCTCATTGTCGGCAATCTCTTTCTCACCGGAAGCAAGCTTCCCTTCATTCTCCCGGATCTGTGCTTCTCCTGAAGCAAGTTCTGCCTCCTTCTCCTCTAACTGAGCCTGACTGGAATTTAATTTTGCTCTTGCAGCATCGATCTGTTCCTGTGCTGACTCAAGCTGGGCTTCTTTTTCCTGAATCTCTTTTCTGGCAGGCTCCAGCTTCTTCTCCTGAGCCTTCACCTCTTTCCATCCTGCATCAATCTTTGCCTGAGCATCGGGAAGTGCAGCCTCCTGTTGGTTTAATTCCGCTTCCTTTGTATCAAGTTGGGCAAGTCCGCTCTCCACCTGGCTTAACCCACTCTCCAGTTCACTTCTCGCTGCTGCGATCTGGTTTCTGGATGCTTCCAGCTGGGCAGCCTGACTGTCCACCTGCTCCTGATAAGCAGAAACCTGTGCTGCCAGAGCCGCCAGGTCTTCCTCAGAATATGTGCCTGAAGCTTGTGCCTGCTCATACTGTGCCTGCAATGCTGCAAGCTGACTTCTGGCACTCTCTAATTGAGCCTCTCCTTCGGAAAGCTGGGCCTCCTGCTGCTCAATCTGGGCAAGTCCCTGATTGCAGCTTTCCTTTTTGGCATTTAAGTCCTGTCTGGTTGCTGCAATCTGCTCTCTGCCTGACTGAATCTGCGCCTTGCCATTGTCAAGCTCCTGCTGGCTCCGGGTAAGCTGCTCCTTTGCATCCGCAATCTGCTTCTCACCGGCGCTTAACTGATTCTTGCCATCCTCAAGCTGTGCTTTTCCATCATCAAGCTTTGCCTGGTTCTCTGAAACATCCGCCCATCCTGCATTCAGCTGTTCCTTTGCAGATGCGATCTGTGCTCTGCCACTGGCAAGCTGCTCTTTCGCACTGGCAAGCTGGGATCTGCCATCCTCTAACTCCTTCTTTGCATCTGCAAGCTGGGCTTTTCCGTCCTCCAGCTCCTTTTTTGCATCTGCAAGCTTTTTCTTGCCATCCTTATATTCCTTCTTGCCATCTTTTAACTTCTTTTCGCCGTCCTCCAGCTCCTGTCTGGCATCCTCAAGCTTCTCATCAGCCTCCTTCTTGCCGTCTTCAAGTTCCTGTCTGGCATCTGCAAGTTTCTCATTAGCTTCCTCTACGATCTCATCATATCTGACCTGACACCGTTCTGCCTCAATCCCCTCCACCTGCTTCTGCACTCTCTCTATCAGGGAATCATAAGCATCTGTATAGCTGATCAGATCCTGCGTTCCATGAGCCTGCACATAAATCTGCGTATACACTTCCTGGTCAAAATCCTCAGGGAGCACATAGGCAAATCCATTAACCTCACCGGAACCAAGGGTAGAGTTTCCCCGGTTATAGGATATGTAAAGTGGACTCTCGCCTAAACCTACAACTGTGTAATCCGTCTTTTTCAGCAGTTCGCTGTCTCCGCCCTCTTTCAGGGTAATCTGATCACCCACCTTATATCCATTGCTCTCGGCAAAAATACAGTCAAGGAAAATCTCCCCGCTTTTTTCCGGAGCTTTTCCCTCTGTCACAGAGATCCGGTTCATAGTTTGATTCACAGCTTCCACATGGAGTACCTTCTGCTTCTCGCCTTCTCCACACATTACATCTGTACCATAGGCGCCCTCTGCATTCTCTACTCCGTCCACCTGCCTAATGGCAGCTACATCATCCTCTGTCAGTCCCAGAGTTCCCACTACTTTGATATCCATAAGATTGGTTTCATCATAATAGGCATCACCTGAGAAGCGCATATCCGGTGACGAGGCCTGTATCCCGGAAAAAAACGCAACTCCCAGAGCAACGATCATAAATATGGAAATAAATCTGGCCTTACTTTTGCGTATCTCCATCCAGAAATCTTTATGCATTGCTTTCATACTCATCACCTACCATTCTATCTCCTCTATGGGTGTAGGATGGTCATTCATTGTCATCCTGGAAACCTTTCCGTTCTTGATCTTGATCACACGGTCTGCCATAGGTGTCAGTGCCGAGTTATGGGTAATGACGATCACTGTCATTCCACGCTCCCTACACATATCCTGTAAAAGCTTCAGGATTGCCTTACCAGTCTGGTAGTCCAGTGCACCTGTAGGCTCATCACACAACAGCAGCTTGGGATTCTTCGCCAGTGCCCTGGCAATGGAAACTCTCTGCTGCTCACCACCGGAAAGCTGTGCCGGGAAATTGGTCAGTCTGTCCTTCAGTCCCACTTCCTCCAGAACCTCCCTGGCATCCAGCGGATTTTTACAGATCTGCAATGCCAGTTCTACATTCTCCAGCGCTGTAAGATTAGGCACCAGATTATAGAACTGGAATACAAATCCAATATCATTTCTCCGATAGCCGGTAAGCTGCCTGCTGTTATACCTGGCAATATTCCTGTCATCCACCAGAACCTCTCCACTGGTAGCCTTATCCATACCCCCAAGAATGTTCAGCACTGTCGTCTTGCCCGCACCGCTGGGACCAACGATCACTACAAACTCTCCCTTGGCAATCTCAAAGCTGATCTCATCTACTGCAACGATCTTTACTTCTTTGGTTCCATATATCTTGGAAACCTTATCCAGTTTTACATATGCATCTGTCATCTCACTCATCCGCATTTCCCCTGTAATTTTATTTTTGCTACACTGGTAATTTTATTTTGTTACAATTATTAACGATTCTTTTGACCCCGATTTATTTCCGTATTTATTTACAGGCAGGTCAAATTCTGACCTGCCTGGTAGTCTTAATGCTTATATTCATTGTAACACATTATACTTATAATTCAAAATAAAATATTCATAAAAAATCCAGATATTCCAAAACCGCCTGATCATCTCAGGCGGTTCATCATTTTGACTATGCACAGCACAAGCTTCCTTTCTTCTTAATTGTATGTACCAGAACATCTTATATCTTCTTTACCCGTTATTATTTTACATTAAACTGATGCAAAAAATATAAAAAGGGAATAAACCTGCATCATCTGACCTCGAATCTTTATTTTTATTCTTACCTAATTTCCGTAAGGTTCTTTTTCATACCCATCTGAAGTTAATTTTGTAGCTATATTTACTCCGTCTTTTACATACTCGATTGTTACCTGATTCCCGGAACGAATAAGGTTCTCTCTTGCAGGATTAAAAAGATAATTCTTCTCATCAAATCACTCCTCTTGTTTATATTTCCTCATCAGACCAAGTTATCCGGGTGTGTTTTCAGATACACCGCCTTAAAATATTACGCCCAGTACCATCCATATAATCTGGTACCATCTTTAGTTGTACAGTATGCTCTCACATAATAATTTTCATTCTTATTTAGTTTTCCGGTTTTATCTGTATAAGATGTAACATTTCCATTTTTTATAGTTTTGATTTTTCTATACTTCCGGGCATTTTCATCATATCTGTACAGAATATATCCCTGTGCGCCTTTTGCCTTTGTCCACTTAAACGTAAGGTTTTTCCCCTTCTTCTTTTTATAAACATCACTTACATTCCCCGGTCGTCCCTGGACAGTCACTGTATTACTCTTCTTACTGTACTGGTCTGTATATATTCCGGCTAATGTTCTCACCCGGACTTTGTATTTCACTGTTCTCCCTGCAGGACTCTCAAGCTTATATGACGTAGTATTCTGGTCAACTTTGCTTACACATTTATATTTTTTTGTGGCTGTATCATATCTGTAAATATAATATCGAAAAGTATATTCTACCGGTGTCCATTTTAATGTAGCATTACCATTTTTTGCATCATAAGATACTTTCAGTTTCGGTACCGGTACTGCTGTCGGTGCTGGTGTTGTCTTGCAGGTCAGATTATGTTTCTTTGCATATTTTTCCGCATAAGAGCCCTTATCTGCGTAAATAGTAATGCCAGAAGCACCATCAAAAGCATCGTCACTGATTGCTGTTATACCGGAAGGCATAATAATACTCATATTTTTGCACTTTGCAAAAGCTTTCGACTCAATCGTTGAAGTTTTCCTCTCAATGAGCACTTTTTTTACATTTGAGCATCCATAAAAAGCTTTCCGTCCAATCACTTCCACAGCAGACCACACTCTTACCGATGCCATTGTATCATCACAATCTACACAGAATGTTCTGGAATCTCCTTCACTCCAGTCATCATAATAAGAAGTACCATCTTTATCTGTCAGAACATAATCATCATTATCCGTAATTTTCATAAATACCCTGTTCTTGTCTGCAAAAGCCTTAACAGACTCCGGAATTCCATTATCTCCTGCTCTGAATATTACCTTTGTATCCGCGTCAAAAGAATCCTGTTCTATTTCTGTGTCAAAAGAATCATAGTAGGAAACCCCTGTATACTCCCACAGCTTCGGACAATTATAAAATGCCCTGCTTTCCAGCTTCGCTCCCTGATCAAAAGAAACTTTTCTGAGATTTTCACAGTTCTCAAAAGCAGATTTATCAATGCGGATATGATTTTTCCTTCTGTCAGCTCCCTCTTCTGCTTTTACAGTCTTTATGTTTACGCATCCGTAAAAAGCTCTCTCTCCAACCTCTGAGACTACTTTTCCATTATACTCATAAGGTATTATGACATTCTCTGTATCTGTTCCCTTTGTCAGGCGGTATGTATCAGACTCTTTAAGATATTCATATGTAAATCCATTCGCATCCGATTCCGCTGCACCTGAGGATGCTTCTGTTGCCTCATCCACAAATCCGTCTGTATCTGCATCTGATTCCACTTCATCCTGAAATGTATCAGTTTCAGGATCCTGACTATCTGTCTGGAATTCCTGTTTTTCTTCTTCTGCTCCATATTCCTGTACTTCCCCATCAGAAAATACTGCAGATTCTGATGCATAAACCGGAGCACCGGATAAACCAAGTGCTGC
>NZ_QRIL01000060.1 GCF_003471165.1 Ruminococcus sp. AM22-13
AAAAAGGAGCCATTTTTTACCGGAAACACAAACTATTTTACACTACCTTTCAAAAGGGCCGCCCTGAAAACTCGTTTGTAAAAAATAGCGACTGTCTTATCACTTTTGGAGCACTACAACATATACCCCTTGTTCACATTAACAAATATATTAGCTATAGATTTCCCATTCCATACAGAACACATAGACGAATTTTCTTAGCACTAATTATGGAATATTTCTGACATGAACTATGTAGTTTCCCAGTTCTCCTGTATGTCCGCGGAAAGCCCAAACTGCAGTATTGCTTTCCAACAGAATGGCACAGGAGAACTGGAGCCACACAAGTATTTCTATTTACAAGGTCGAGTGCTCTGTTTATAAATATACAGAGTACTATCGACAAGCAAAAATACATCCTCTATATTCAATTCTGTCAAAAAAAGTGAATTCGATTCACTTTTTTATCCACACTTTGTATGCCGGTACAATATTATCTCTTACCTCGATCATCTCTTAAAGCTCTTGTATCTCCTATGTTTCAATCCACTTTTTTAGAAAAAACACTATGCAGAATCTACCCTTTGTTATATAGCTATTTTGTCAGTAATTTATTTTCAATCTCAGATAATTTTTCACTGTCTCCATCATCTAATGTGGGACATTTTTCTCTGCAAACTGTCTGAAATTGTTTTTTCGCGTTATATTTGCACTGTTTACTTAACAATTTTAAGCAATCCAGTTGAGAGATAATCTCATCAACATCCAATACCAATGGTATTCCATTAGACAACTCAGTATCACACACCTCTAACAAAACATCCCTAACCCAAGTATGACTACCTGGCTTATAATGTTGTCTCAAAATCTTGCGAATCTCTCTATCCCTTTTTTCACAATATTTCTCGTATTCTAAAATAAAATTTTGCTCTATGAAACTATTAAAATAATTATTTATCACGCTATCTGTAACATTATATACACCATTATCTCCTAACACTTCTTGTATTTTAGATCCATTTAAAGTTATTTCGCATCTTAGGAAATTATGGCATACTGTTATCTTGTACCGCTCTAATTGCTTGGTTTTATCATATATTTTTATTTCTAACCGTTTTTCCTTGCCCCTTAATATTTTCGCATATGTCTCCGGAAACATCTTATAATCTGATGCCTTATATGGATGCAAACTCTCACTCATATATTCTACCTCTCTAAGCCGTAACCTGTTTGGCAATAGATACATCATTAATCTTATCGTTCGTACATATTCAGAGAATTTGTGATTAATGACAATTGTTTTATTAATTTCTATGCTTTTATACTTGCACTCACCCATATTAACAATGATGCCATACTCATCCTTTAAATAAATTTTTGCTTCTTTCAATTTTTCTACATATTCTATTGTTGTAAAGCAATTAAGGTTGTGATAGACTGCGTCATCAACTGACATCTCCATTCTGCCATATGGATGTCCATCTTTTCCCACCTCATATAGAAAGCTATCAAAATACTTTGTCTTTTTTATCCTGATACTGCTGATATACTGTCCTGGTCCTGCAATCTCAATATAATTTTTCTGTTTTTCTTTGACAATTATAATTCCTGCTTCCAACAGATAATCATAATTTTCTACTTTACTTATCTGAAAATTATATACACATATCTTATCCAGCAATGCTACATTGTCTCTTTTCAGCTCCATATTTTATCACTCCTATCTTCAGAATCTGAAGATAAAATGAAAAATTCTTATATTTTTGTAGCTGGATTAAAATGAGGACACTTTTATTTATTTTTCACTATACACATTGCTCACACTCTTTCATTTTTTTCTAAATTCATCATATTACCTCCATCAAAATAAGAATGGAGGTATCCAAATTGAATTCACAATCTTACTCCCCAGAAAATACAATAACTGCTCAAAGCGCATTAACACTATTGGCAGAAGCCAGCAAGTATGGTATAGTCGATATCGAAGGTGTGCTGAAAGAAATTGAAATGAAAAAAAATAAAGAAATTATTGAGCAACATCCCTATGCCATCACACAGGGTGCTAATGGACGGTGGTATACATACGTAGCAGACCCCAATGCCAAGCATGGACGCAGACAGATTGCAAAATCGACCAAACAAAAAGTTCTGGATGCTATTATTTCAGACTATCATCAACACCATAACGAAGATGACGTAAAAGAAATTACATTAGAAGAACTTTATAAAAATTGGATGATCTGGCGTCGTAATACAGGCACTGCCGCCAAAACGATTAAAGAAAATTATAATGACTGGCACCGATTCCTGGAATCAAATGTAATAGCCCAGAAAAAAGTAGCAAAAATTGATATGTTTAATCTGGAAAATTTTTTCCTCGAAATCACCAAGAATCATGCCATTACGTACAAGTGTTTAACAAATGTCAAAAGTCTGCTTAATGGCATTTTTAAGTATGGTATCCTATTAAGAGTAATTAATGATTCTCCGATGCATACAGTTGACTTCAAACAGTTTCAAACTCGCTGCAAGCCTCAGAAACCACCCAAAGGCAATTATACACTTGTAGAGCGAAAAGAAATTTTAGATTTTCTAAATAAAAAAAATGATATAGATATATACGATCTAGCTATCGAATTGTGCTTCTATTTGTGCTTACGCATCGGCGAATTAATTGGCATTAAGAAGTGTGATATCAAAGATAATAGAATCTATATTTCAAGATCTATTAGAAAAGAGCAAATTATGAATGATGATTTGACCTTTAGCCCTGTTCAATACAGCACTGAAGAGAGAATTAAAGGTAACAAAACACAAGGATTTCGGGAGGCTGTAAAAAATCTTGTGTCTTTGGAAAGTGAATCTTTCTGATA
>NZ_QRIL01000061.1 GCF_003471165.1 Ruminococcus sp. AM22-13
AGCTTCCTGTATAATAAAAATCGTGGATGTTGAAAATTGAAAATACCTCAGAGTACAATAAGACTACTGACTGGCAGGT
The DNA here is from genome assembly GCF_003471165.1 of Ruminococcus sp. AM22-13. Lineage (GTDB taxonomy): Bacteria > Bacillota > Clostridia > Lachnospirales > Lachnospiraceae > Blautia_A. The sequence continues at coordinate 80 of NZ_QRIL01000061.1, forward strand.
TAGTAAAAATCTTATTGAACAGAGAGGTATCTACAATGAAGTCTAACACACAGAACGCAAAAATTGAAGCTATTACAGAAAAAACTTTGGTACTCGGGATTGATGTCGGAAGTGAGACGCACTACGCCAGAGCTTTTGATTACAGAGGAATCGAGTATTCAAAGAAACCTTTTAAATTTAGTAACACAGAGGCTGGATTTGTGACATTTAAGGAATGGATCCTGGACCTCAAAGAAAGACATGAGAAGGATAAGGTGGTTCCAGGTATGGAACCGACCGGGCATTACTGGTTCAATCTTGGAAAGTTTCTACAGGATAATGAAATGAAACCGGTTCTTGTAAATCCTCACCATGTGAAAAAATCAAAAGAACTCGACGACAATAATCCAACTAAAAATGACCGTAAGGATCCGAAAGTTATAGCAGGATTAGTTAGAGAGGGACGTTACATGATCCCATACCTGCCGGATGGTGTTTACGCTGATCTTAGAACAGCATCAAACATAAGATTCCAGTTACAGGTGGAACTTACAAGAATTCAAAACAGGATTAGTCGTTGGTTCAATATATATTTTCCTGAATATAAGACGGTATACGGAAAGCCAGATGCCAAGAGCGGAATGCTAATCCTTAAAGCAGCACCACTCCCTGAAGATATCCTGACGTTAGGTATCGATGGAGTGAACCAAATCTGGCGTGATGCGAAGTTAAGAGCAGTTGGAAAAGCGAGGGCGAAGACCCTGATAGAAGCTGCAGAGCACAGTGTCGGAAGCAAAGAAGGGGCAGTATCTGCAAGAATGGAAATCCGAATGCTTCTGGAGGATTATGAATCCAGAAACATACGTCTTCAGGAAGTTATGACTCTGATTGAAGGGTTGGTAAAACAGATTCCGATGGCTGAGAAGCTGTTGGAGATCAAAGGTGTGGGAATCAAGACAGTGTCAGGATTCCTTGCAGAAGTAGGTGATATCAGCCGTTTTAACACGCCGAAAGAACTGCAGAAGCTTGCAGGATTGGCATTGGTTGAAAGTAGTTCGGGAAAGCACAAGGGCGAGACAACAATAAGCAGACGAGGTCGAAAGAGACTCAGATACCTGCTCTTTGAGGTTGCAATGTCGCTTGTGGCGAAGAACCCGGAGTTCAGAGAGCTCCATAATTATTACACAACCAGAAGGCTGAATCCGTTGAAGAAAATGCAGTCACTTATGGCGATTGCAGCCAAGCTGATACGAGTCTTTTACGCCATGCTGACAAAAGGTGTGGATTATGATCCGAAAAAGATGGTCAGTGATATCAAGAGACCGGCAGTTTATCTACAGGCTGCGTAAGAAAGACAAGTAACTATAATGGAGGCTGTCATGTGGACAGCCACTGGATCAAGCAGAATGTAACAGATAACGTCCACTGATCACAGTGCTGGAACAGGAAGCGAGTCAGTAATCAATAATACAAAGAATGAGCCAGTAGTCGGCAGAAATAGTCACCATGGGGCATATGACCCCGTTAAGTAGCATAGCTGACACCCTGGTTATGGGCAGGCAGGACGAAGGAAGTTAGGACCTCTGGAGACAGAGATGATCCTGGTGGATATAGGAGGTTAGCTGCCATAGAGGGATGGGGATACACAAGGCCAGTAAAGCGGAAATCAATGACGTTTTATTTCGTATACCCTCTAACCACTATTTCAGTACCTGATACATAGAAATGCTCATAGCTGTGGCTTATTCACTGAGATATGAAAGGTTGAAAAACCTTGAATTTTCAATAAAAAACACTTGATTATATGAGGAGG
>NZ_QRIL01000062.1 GCF_003471165.1 Ruminococcus sp. AM22-13
CAGCCGCAGACGCAGCAAGAACTAAAAAACACCATGAACGCCATGCAGCCGCCCCAGAGCGTTGAGGAAATCAAGGCGGGACTGGAAACTACCGAGAAAGGCGGTGTCCGTCAGAGCATACGGAACTGCCTGACCGTATTCCAGCGTGACCCGCTGCTTTCCGGGGCTATCGCATACAACATCCTGACCGACCGCAAGGACATCATAAAGCCCATCGGCTTCCACAGGGAAAGCACAGCCCTGAACGATACGGACATGAAGTATCTGCTTCTTTATCTGGAAGAAACCTACGGGCTTACCAATGAGAAGAAGATTGATAACGCCATCGGGATTGTGGCGAATGAAAACAAGTACCATCCCATCCGGGACTATCTCAATACCCTTGTGTGGGACGGGACAGAGCGAATCCGTTTCTGCCTGCGGCACTTTCTGGGGGCTGACGCAGACGATTACACCTATGAAGCGTTGAAGCTGTTCCTGCTGGGTGCAATCTCACGAGCCTTTCAGCCGGGATGCAAATTTGAAATCATGCTCTGTCTGGTAGGCGGTCAGGGGGCTGGCAAGTCCACTTTCTTCCGTCTGCTGGCAGTCCGGGACGAGTGGTTCTCTGATGATTTGCGGAAGCTGGATGATGATAATGTGTACCGCAAGCTGCAAGGTCACTGGATTATCGAAATGTCAGAAATGATGGCAACCGCCAACGCCAAGAGCATTGAGGAAATCAAGTCGTTTTTAAGCCGGCAGAAAGAGGTTTACAAGATACCCTATGAAACCCACCCGGCAGACCGCCCCCGTCAGTGCGTGTTTGGCGGCACTTCCAACGCCCTTGACTTCCTGCCCCTTGACCGTTCCGGCAACCGCCGCTTTATCCCCGTCATGGTGTACCCGGAGCAAGCCGAGGTTCACATTTTGGAGGACGAAGCTGCTTCCAGAGCCTATATCGAGCAGATGTGGGCGGAAGCGATGGAGATTTACCGAAGCGGCAGGTTCAAGCTGGCTTTCAGCCCCGCCATGCAGCGGTATCTCAAAGAACACCAGCGGGATTTTATGCCGGAGGACACCAAAGCCGGAATGATACAGGCGTATCTTGATAGGTACACCGGGAGCATGGTCTGCTCCAAGCAGCTCTACAAGGAAGCTTTGAACCATGCCTTTGACGAGCCGAAGCAATGGGAAATACGGGAAATCAACGAGATTATGAACCAATGCATTGACCGCTGGCGGTACTTCCCGAATCCAAGAATGTTTTCCGAATACGGCAGACAAAAGGGCTGGGAGCGTGAAAACCCGGCAACGGACTTATGCAACCCGTCTGAAAAAGCAATGGATGGCTTTGTGGAGGTCACAGAACAGATGGAGCTTCCATTCTGAAAATGACAGCCCGTTGCACCCCCTGTTGCTATCCCGTTGCCGAGCCGGTTGCCGGGGAAAACCCCTTATTTCCGGGCTTTTCTCCCTTATAACAACCAAAACAACAGAAAAATAAAAGAAAAGTATAAATAGTAATCATCGCCAGATTGAGATTGTTTGCAAGGTCTTTTGAAGCCCGTTGCCGGACTTCGTTGCCGACACCCTCTGTCTGGCTATTTTCATGTATGGAGGATAACTGCCTATGGCAAAAAACAAAACAGAGATTCATGTGACTACTGTGTTTGACGGGGAGCTTGACGCAACCGATGTGTTCGTCAGCCTGATTTCCCAGAAATATGGAAAGACAAATACGAAAGAATATCTTGCTAAAAAGAAAGATTTGAAGTATAATGAAGATGA
>NZ_QRIL01000063.1 GCF_003471165.1 Ruminococcus sp. AM22-13
GAGGCTGTAAAAAATCTTGTGTCTTTGGAAAGTGAATCTTTCTGATAAGAAATAGATATGTAAGGTTTTGCTGTCGAATTTATAATTCTGTTGTTGTTGAATCTATCTTTCTATTTACAGTATAACCATCTGATAAGATTTTATACATCCGTTTTGATTTTTTTGCATGACAAATAAGACATTGTATTGATTGCTTTTTTCGTGGGCGCTGCCCACACCCGACCTCTGGAATAGAGTAGGGAAATTCTGGCAATAATACAAATGCCGACGGAATAGAAAGGAAGCGGGAATGGTCAGCTTTGGAGCAAATCCATTCCTGCTTTTCTTTTCTCTACAGATAGTTGGTAAGCCGTTCTCCATACAAGACAATCAACTGATTCAACACCTGATCCCAGTTCCGATATCTCTGTGTCCATTTCCTGACTACGTTTTCGCTGGCAAGATACAGCATCTTTTCCAGTGCTGTATCGCTTGGAAATACACTCTTGGTTTTTGTGACTTTCCGGTATTGACGGTTCAATCCCTCTATGATGTTGGTTGTGTACATAATACGTCTGATATCATTTGAAAACTGGAAAAAGGAACTTACATCTTCCCAATTATTTTCCCAGTTGCTGATAGCATAGGGATATTTCTTTCCCCATTTCTCCTTAATGTTCTCCAGTTCTGATAAAGCTGCTGTTTCATTCGGAGCATTATATACTGCTTTGAAATCTGAGGAAAACTTTTTCAGATCATTATAGTTCACATACTTGAAAGAATTACGCAGCATATGGATGACGCATCTCTGGATCTCTGCCTGCGGATAGACTGCCTGTATAGCTTCTTTAAAGCCAGGAAGCCCATCTACACAGAAGAAAAGTACATCCTTTACTCCACGGTTCTTCAGATCATTGAGCATTCCAAGCCAGAACTTGCTGGTTTCATTGGCTCCTACTGTGATGCTGAGGATATCTTTATACCCTTCCACTGTAACACCGAGAACAACATAAGCAGCACGGCTTAAGATCCTGCCATCCTCCCGGACTTTGTAATGAATACAGTCCATAAAGACAAACGGATAAACCGGATTCAGAGGACGTGACTGCCACTCCTTGACCTGAGGAAGGATCTTATCGGTGATCTTGCTGACCATTTCTGCCGATAATTCAATTCCATAGAGATCCTGAAGCTGGTCATGAATGTCACGTGTACTCATACCACGTGCATATAAAGAGATCACTTTTTCTTCAATTCCAGAAATATCCCTCTGATATTTAGGAATCAGCTTCGGTTCAAACTCCCCATTACGGTCTCTTGGTACATCAATTTGGAATTCACCGTACTGGCTTTTTAAGTTCTTTGTGGAATGACCATTTCTTTTGTTGTCTGTCTGCAGATCTCCCTTATGATTTTTTTCATAACCGAGAGTTGCATCCAACTCTGCCTCCATCAGCTCCTGCAGGATATCTTTGAAACTGTCTTTCAGAAGCGTGTATACATCGGCAACGCTACTAATGTTGTTTTCTGAGATAATCTGTCGAATTTGTTCCTTTGCAACTGCCATAAAAATACTCCTTTTCGATAAGAATTGTCATATCTGAATTCTTACCAAAAAGGAGCCATTTTTTACCGGAAACACAAACTATTTTACACTACC
>NZ_QRIL01000064.1 GCF_003471165.1 Ruminococcus sp. AM22-13
ACCCCAATGTTGGGAACTTAGCGTCAACTTAAGGACTTTAAATCGATTTACTTGTTCTTTGAAAATCAAATAGTAAAAATATACAATTTCGAGCGCAAAATATCAGCACTATGTCTACTTGACAAATTGGTCAAAATTTGCGGCGCAGCCTCTTGAATATATACTTTTTTAGGAGGTAATGCCATGAATTATTATGATTTAATTTCTTTGATTTTGACACAGCTACATGAACGGATTAATTCCGATGAATTTCTTGAACGATTTCGACGTCCAAATTCTTTTGTGCGATATCGTAAACTGACATTGAAACAGGTTGTTGCTTATCTTGTCCATTCAAAAAAACGTTCCATGGATATTGAATTGTCTGATCTTCAGCGCCAGCTTCCGGACATTGATTTTCCTGATGTTTCCAGGCAGGCTGTTTCAAAAGCCAGAAAAGGAATTCTGCCGGATCTTTTCAAAGAACTTTTGGATAAACAGGTTGAAATGGTTTATACACACCTTGACTGTCCAAAAAACTGGTTTGGATACCGTGTTTTTGCTGTTGATGGGTCTACACTGGAGATTCCCTTGTCCAATGATACCTCTGCGGAATTTGGGGCTATTACCAGCTGCAACAATCATGATGTTTTCTGGGTTGAAGGTCTGCTCTCAACTATTTATGATGTCTTTCTCGACCAGATAATTGATGGACAGATATATACGAAAGCGGCCGGCGAACGTGATCCGGCAAGAGAGCACTGGACCCGGCTGCAGGAACTGAACCTTGCCGACAATGCCCTGCTCATTTTTGACCGTGGATATTACTCAAAAGAATTATATGAGGACCTGGTTTCCAATGGATGCAACGTTTTGATGCGTTTAAGAAAAGACAATAAATTTTGCAAATTAGGTTCCGATGATTTTTCATGGACAGCTACTTCCGCAAATGGCAAACCGATCCTTTACCGGGTTGTAAAAGTTCCTCTGCCCCAAAAGTCCAAGGAAGCAAATGAGTATCTGGTAACTAATATTATAAATCCATCTATCTCTCCATCCTTGTTATATAACCTTTATTTTGAACGCTGGAATATCGAAACAAAATACAGGGAACTAAAAGACTGGTGGGAACTGGAAGAATTTACAGGGACAAGCTGTAATTCTATTGAGCAGGAATTATATATAAACCTGTTATTCTCCAATATTGCAGCGCTTGTCAAAACAGAAGCTGACAACATTGTAAGGGAAAAAGCATTTGTAAAAAACAAATGGGCATATCAGGCAAAAAGGACTTTTATCATAGGCGAAGTCAAAGCTCTTATGCCCAAGTTCCTTTTTATGTCCATGGAAATACTGCCAGTTATCATGAATTTAATCATAAAAGCATCAAAAAAGCGTTCACAGATTCACCCTGGCAGATGCTATGAACGCTCTAAAAAGAACAGAGACCGGAAACACATTCACACAAGAAAATCCGTTCTCTAAACACATACACAAGATATAGCCATTTTGAAAGGCCTATCCTGTATAGGTCTATTAAACTATACCATAAATTCTGCAATAAGGCGATATAATTTTTTACTATTTAATTTTTAAAGAACATATTTTAATACATACAGGTATAATTCATTTAAGTTGACGCTAAGTTCCCAACATTG
>NZ_QRIL01000065.1 GCF_003471165.1 Ruminococcus sp. AM22-13
AATATATTTATGGTTAATATCCCTTACAGCCAGTAAGGAATTATCCATCTTGTTGCTTAAGCTGTTAAAATGTATGGAGCAATCGGTATATCGTCTTATTCATCTTGGACTTCGCGTCCGTTGCCGAGACTGATAACCAGCTCCTCATTTGCAGCGTTCGTTTTATGCAGGTTGAACTGCCTTCGGTACGTTCGTGTCACACCACAGTAGATGGAATAGGCAATGAGTAAAACTGGTCTTTATCCATTGCATAATCTGATTTTAAGGAGTGACAAATTTATGAATATGAATGCAGTAGGTATTGATGTTTCCAAAGGAAAAAGCATGGTTGCTATCCTTCGTTCTTATGGTGAGATCATTTCAAAACCATTTGAAGTCAAACACACAGTCAGTGGGATTCGCTCTCTCATTGAGCAGATCCAATCCATTGATGGCGAATCTCGTATTGTCATGGAACACACCGGTCGTTATTACGAACCTCTTGTCCGTGAACTTTCGAAAGCTGACCTTTTTGTATCTGCCATAAATCCCAAACTCATCAAAGATTTTGGAGACAACTCTCTCCGCAAAGTAAAGTCCGATAAAGCGGATGCAGTAAAAATTGCACGCTATACTCTTGACAGTTGGACGGAACTCAGACAGTATAGTCTCATGGATGAAATTCGTAATCAACTGAAAACCATGAACCGCCAGTTTGATTTTTACATGAAACACAAAACCGCTATGAAAAATAATCTAATCAGCATCCTTGACCAAACTTATCCGGGAGCTAACACTTATTTTGACAGCCCTGCCCGTGAGGATGGAAGTCAAAAATGGGTTGACTTTTCAGCCACCTACTGGCATGTGGATTGTGTTCGTAAACTCTCTCTAAACGCCTTTATCGACCACTATCAAAAGTGGTGTAAACGCAGGAAGTACAACTTCAGCCGTTCAAAAGCTGTTGAAATCTATGAAGCATCTAAGGAGCTTGTTTCTATACTTCCAAAAGACGATCTGACAAAGTTAATCATCAAACAGGCTGTAGAACAATTAAATACGGCTTCACAGACTGTGGAACAGCTTCGTACCATGATGAATGAGGCTGCTTCTAAACTGCCGGAATACCCTGTTGTCATGGCTATGAAAGGTGTAGGTAAATCGCTTGGTCCACAGCTTATGGCAGAGATTGGTGATGTCTCCCGATTTACCCACAAAGGAGCCATTACAGCCTTTGCAGGCGTTGATCCCGGTGTAAATGAATCCGGTTCATATGAGCAGAAAAGCGTTCCTGCTTCCAAGCGCGGTTCCAGTACTCTTCGTAAGACTCTGTTTCAAGTCATGGATGTTCTCATCAAAACAAAGCCACAGGATGATCCTGTCTACTTGTTTATGGATAAGAAACGAGCACAAGGAAAGCCTTATTACGTCTACATGACAGCCGGTGCGAATAAGTTTCTTCGCATCTACTATGGTCGAGTGAAAGAATATCTGTCTTCACTCCCAGAATAAATATCTCGTCAATACCTTTATTTTAGACCAGCGAATATCGGTGGTCTTATTTTAATGTTCAAAATCTTGCAAAAATTTTTGCCTGAAATCATCAATTTGCTATTGACTTTTTATTTGCAGGCTCGGTAATTGAATTGCCGA
>NZ_QRIL01000066.1 GCF_003471165.1 Ruminococcus sp. AM22-13
AATATATTTATGGTTAATATCCCTTACAGCCAGTAAGGAATTATCCAGCTTGTTGCTTAAGCTGTTAGAATGTAGGTAGCAATTGGTATATCGTCTTCCTTTCTTGGACTTCGCGTCCGTTTTTTAGACTGATAACCAGCTTCTCATTCACAGCGTTCGTTTTATGCAGGTTGAATCGCCATAGGTGCATTCGCGTCACACCACAGTAGATTGAATAGGCAATGAGTAAAACTGGTATTTATCCATTGCAATAATCTTAAGGAGTGACAATTTATGAACGCAGTAGGTATCGATGTTTCAAAAGGTAAGAGTATGGTTGCTATCATGCGACCTTTCGGTGAAATTGTTTCCGCACCTTTTGAAATCAAACACACAGCCAGTGATATCAATTCACTTGTAGAACTTATCAACTCTGTTGAAGGTGAGTCCCGAATCGTGATGGAGCACACAGGACGTTATTATGAAGTCCTCGCCCATCAGCTTTCAGCGGCAAATCTTTTCGTCAGTGCCATTAACCCAAAACTAATCAAGGATTTTGATAATGATTCCCTTCGTAAAGTCAAATCCGATAAAGCTGATGCCGTTAAGATTGCACGATATGCACTTGACAAGTGGCAGAATCTTAAACAGTATAGTGTTATGGATGAATTACGCAATCAGCTTAAAACCATGAACCGTCAGTTTGGCTTTTATATGAAGCACAAGACAGCTATGAAGAATAATCTTATTGGCATACTTGACCAAACCTATCCTGGTGTTAATACTTACTTTGACAGTCCTGCACGCAGTGACGGCAGCCAGAAATGGGTTGATTTTGCATCTACATACTGGCATGTGGACTGTATCCGTAAAATGTCCCTGAATGCCTTTATCGACCATTATCAGAACTGGTGCAAACGCAAGAAGTACAACTTCAGTCAGTCAAAAGCTGTAGAAATCTATGGAAAAGCAAAGGAACTTGTTCCTGTACTTCCAAAGGATGCCATTACAAAGCTTATTATCAAGCAAGCTGTAGACCAGCTTAAAAGTGCCTCTACAACTGTTGAGTCACTACGCACTCTCATGAATGAAACTGCATCCAAACTCCCGGAATATCCTGTCATTATGGCTATGAAAGGTGTTGGAACTTCACTCGGTCCTCAGTTGATGGCTGAGATCGGAGATGTTTCCCGTTTCACTCACAAAAGTGCTATTACTGCATTTGCCGGTGTAGATCCCGGTGTTAATGAATCCGGAACCTATGCTCAAAAAAGTGTTCCAACATCAAAACGTGGTTCTTCTGACCTTAGAAAAACACTATTTCAGGTAATGGATGTCCTAATTAAAACGCATCCTGAAGATGATCCTGTTTATCAGTTCTTAGATAAGAAACGTGCTCAAGGCAAGCCTTACTATGTCTATATGACTGCTGGTGCCAACAAGTTTCTAAGAATCTACTACGGACGAGTGAAAGAATATCTTTCATCTCTTCCAGAATCTTAATTGTCCACTAATATTTTCAGACCAGCACTGGTGTGGTGGTCTTATTTTGATACCCAATTTTCAACCTGTATAAAATTTTCAATGTTCTTTCAATTTAGCCTTGACTTTTTATTTGCAGGCT
>NZ_QRIL01000067.1:0-463 GCF_003471165.1 Ruminococcus sp. AM22-13
AGTATCAATATTTGCAGTCAATTTAAAACGAATTTTAAAACTAAAGGAAGAAGTCTGCCAAAATGAGGAAAAATAGGAAAATTCATCTCTAAAAAGGGTAGATTTTGCATCCCTCAAAACACTATTTTAGCAATATTTTATTATCAAGGAACATTTTTGCACATATTTGACACCCTGTGATACTAAACTTACCACTTTTTCAGTGGCGTCCTTCAGGTGGTGAGATGAATTGCACATCTGAGCATATCTGCTCAAAAAATCCCTATAGTACAAAAGAAACACTTGTTCTCCGTTTCCTAATGTAGTATACTGAAAAAAGAACAATTAGTTCGTAAATACATATCAGTCGATATAAGAAAAAGGATGATAAATATAATAGAATTAGACCATAATTCTCATTCAGTATTTCTGTTATACTATCATCTGGTGATGGTTATAAAATACAGAAGAAAAGTACTGAACG
>NZ_QRIL01000067.1:473-1522 GCF_003471165.1 Ruminococcus sp. AM22-13
TATATCCGAAAGATCAAAAGAGATCTTTGAGTATATCGCACCTGGATACGGGATCGTATTGGAAGAATGGAATCATGATATAGATCATGTTCATGTGATGTTCCGCGCACAGCCAAAGACGGAACTCTGTAAATTCATCAATGCCTATAAAAGCGCCAGCAGCAGGCTGCTGAAAAAAGAGTATCCCAAGATAAGAGAAAAACTCTGGAAAGATGCATTCTGGAGCCAGAGCTTCTGTCTGCTCAGTGCAGGCGGGGCACCGATTGAAACGATACGACAGTATATAGAAAGTTAAGGTGAGAAGAATGAACCGCGCCGTAAAAATAAGAATCTATCCAAATAAAGAGCAGAGAGTCCAGATAGAGAAAACAATCGGCTGCAGCCGCTTTATTTATAACCAGATGCTGGCGGATAAGATCAGCTATTATCAGAAAGAAAAAAAGATGCTCAGGAACACACCGGCCGGATATAAGAAGGAATACCCCTGGCTGAAAGAGGTGGACTCCCTGGCCCTGGCGAATGTGCAGCTGCATCTGGAAAGTGCGTTCCGGAAGTTCTTCCGGGAACCATCCTGCGGATTTCCACGCTATAAATCAAAAAAACGTGCAGGAAATTCCTATACGACCAATGCAGTAAACGGGAATATCTTTTTGCAGAATACACATCTGAAGCTTCCAAAGATGTCTGCCATAAAGATAAAACTCCACCGGCAGATCCCGTCAGACTGGAAACTGAAGTCTGTAACTGTGAGCCGTGAGCCATCCGGAAAATATTTTGCAAGTCTTTTGTTCTGCTGTGAGAGCCAAACAGTGGAAAAAAGTCCGGCAGAAAAATTCCTGGGGATCGATTTTGCCATGCGGGGAATGTGTGTATTTTCCACAGGGGAAAGAGCCGGTTATCCTATGTTTTACAGGAAAGCAGAGAAAAAACTTGCAAGGGAACAGAGGAAGCTCTCCTACTGTGAAAAAGGAAGCAGGAATTATCAGAAACAGAAGAAGAGAATAGCGCTGTGCCATGAAAAGATAAAGAACCAGAGAAAAGATTTCCAG
>NZ_QRIL01000068.1 GCF_003471165.1 Ruminococcus sp. AM22-13
ATCTATGAACAGGTGTGGGCAGAACTGAAAATGATCCCGGAAGCAAAAAAACGCTTTAATGCAGCAGAACATCTGATTCACACAACGAAAAAGAACCATGCCCACTTTGATTTTGACATCCGTTTTCCGAAGATGCCTTCTTATCTCAGGAGAGCTGCCATCCAGCATGCACTGGGAAGTGTATCGTCCTATGAAAGCCGGATGGAACAGTGGGAGGCAGCGGGAGAACTCTCCGGGAAACCGAATTTTACCTGTGAAAACCATGCCATGCCGGTCTTTTACCGGGATGTGATGTACCGCGAAGGGACAGAGGGAAAAGATGAGGCATACCTGAAACTGTATGACGGGCATGACTGGAGATGGTTCCGTGTGTGTTTGAGTCATACGGATATGGAATACCTGCGCAGGAACTGGTATGGGAAAAAGGCATCTGCCCCGGCACTGGAGAAAAGACACCATAAATATTTCCTGCGTTTTTCTTATATAGAAGAAGTGACGCTTACTCAGACACCTGTTAAAGGGCAGATCATCTGCAGTGTGGATCTGGGAATCAATACGGATGCAGTCTGTACCATCATGCGGGCAGACGGAACTGTCCTGGGGAGAAAGTTTATTGACTTCCCCAGTGAAAAAGACCGTATGTACCGCACACTGGGACGAATCCGGAGATTCCAGAGGGAACATGGATCTGCGCAGGCAGGGGAAAGGTGGGCATACACCAGACGTCTGAATATAGAATTAAGCAGAAAGATCGCAGGGGCAGTTGCAGAATATGCATGGGAGAATCATGCAGATGTGATCGTATTTGAGTATCTGGAAATGAACGGAAAGATATCGGGAAGTAAGAGGCAGAAACTGCAGCTTTGGAGAAAACGGGATATCCAGAAACGGTGTGAACATCAGGCACACAGGAAAGGGATGCGCATATCCAGGATCTGTGCATGGAATACGAGCAGGCTTGCGTATGATGGATCAGGGATAGTCCTGCGTGACTGGAGAAATCACAGCCTCTGCGCATTTCAGACGGGAAAAAGATATAACTGTGACTTGTCAGCTTCTTATAATATCGGGGCCAGATATTTTATCCGTGAACTTTTAAAACCCCTTCCGGCAACGGAAAGGTCTTTGCTGGAGGCAAAAGTCCCTGCAGTAAAGCGTAGAACCTCATGTGTTTATGCAGATCTAAGGGAACTCAGTTCTGAGATGGGACTCTTAATGGCTGCATAGATGCAGGCAGATATACAGCGGACTACCTGCAATGTGGGG
>NZ_QRIL01000069.1 GCF_003471165.1 Ruminococcus sp. AM22-13
AAAGGAGCCATTTTTTACCGGAAACACAAACTATTTTACACTACCGATTTCGGAGTATTCCTCTTACTCCGCAGGCACAGGAAATTATCACTAAAACATTGAAATAAAATCCTGATGGTGATTTTCTTTTTATGAAAGATGGACAGCCCATTTATGCTGATTCTTTTAACGAACATCTTAAAAATAAAGTATGCAAACCATTGAATATTCCTTATCGTTCCAGTCATCAGATCAGATTTACGATTACAACTATGCTTTACGAAGCTGGCGTTCCACTCAATCAGTTATCTACCATGCTAGGACATTCTGAAACGCGCACTACGTTACATTATATTCGGCAGCAGTCTGTTGATCCAAAATCAAGCACAATTATGATTAATACTTTGGACACAGATCTTTCAGACAGCAATCCGGCTAATCCATAGTAAAAAATCCCCTGCTCAAATTGCGACAAACAATGAGCAGGGGAAAATAAAAGTGTAATCAAGTGTAATCAAAATATTTAATAACGAAAAATGCGAGAAACATTGAAAAATCAACATTTCTCGCATCTCATAATCATGCCGCAGACCGGAATCGAACCGGTACGGGAGTATAAGTCCCGCAGGATTTTAAGTCCTGTGCGTCTGCCAGTTCCGCCACTGCGGCATATGGAACCTATAGGGCTCGAACCTATGACCCTCTGCTTGTAAGGCAGATGCTCTCCCAGCTGAGCTAAGATTCCATGAGGCAATTAGTAAATATTCGTCAGCCAATTGCTAACGACCCAGAAGAGACTCGAACTCTCGACCTCCGCCGTGACAGGGCGGCGCTCTAACCAACTGAGCCACTGGGCCAAAATAATTGAAAAGTGGACCTTCGGGGACTCGAACCCAGGACCGACCGGTTATGAGCCGGTTGCTCTAACCAACTGAGCTAAAGGTCCAAAAAGCCGATGATCGGACTCGAACCGATAACCTGCTGATTACAAATCAGCTGCTCTGCCAATTGAGCCACATCGGCATGTTGTAACAGAATCAAGCCTCAAAAATCACATTTCATTATTTAAATGACTCCAAGGGGATTTGAACCCCTGTTACCGCCGTGAAAGGGCGGTGTCTTAACCGCTTGACCATGGAGCCAATTATTAAATTTAATCGGAACACTCGTTTCCGAGAGCTCCCCCTGTTGGACTCGAACCAACGACACTGCGGTTAACAGCCGCA
>NZ_QRIL01000007.1:0-330 GCF_003471165.1 Ruminococcus sp. AM22-13
AGTTGTCAAGCACTTTTTTAAATTTCTTTTTTCTTTCAGAAATCATATTAAATTGTCTCATTTAAAGAAACAATTATTTCCGACAGCTTAGCTAATATAACACCCAAAGATCACAATGTCAACAGTTAATTTCATAATTTGACAAACTTTTTTTATTTTCCCCTTTCCATTTATCTTATCCACCCACCTATTCCTTTTTCACCTATAAGAAATCCAATCTATTAACAAGCAACTTCCCACCGCCACTTTTCCACTACCAACAGCCAGCCAAGCCCGCCAGATCATTCCTGTCGAGCGACATTTGCAGGGACTTTAGAAAAACTTAGCCCC
>NZ_QRIL01000007.1:340-154727 GCF_003471165.1 Ruminococcus sp. AM22-13
CCGTGTTATGAGCAGATCACTCACTGTCTGAGCGCAGCGAGTTTGAGTTATCTGCGAATGCTTTTAGCGGATTTCCCGGGGCTTAGCTTTTCTTAAGTCCCGAAACCGAGCCGACAGGAATGATCTGACGGACTTGGCGTACCTTATCCCCCGAAACCGAGCCGACAGGAATGATCTGGCGGACTTGGCGTACCTTATCCCCCGAAACCGAGCCAACAGGAATGATCTGACGGACTTGGCGTACCTTAACTTTCACTTAATATACTCTTTAACTTCATACAACGACCTCAATATTTTCTCTGCCAACACCCTCATCTCCTCCGTCGGTTCCTTCAGATCCGGCACCATAATAGGATGCATCCCTGCTGCATGTGCTGCCCTGATCCCATTATAAGAATCTTCTATCACATAACAATTTTCCGGTTTTGATTCCAGTCTTCTGCATGCCTCCAGAAAAATATCCGGTTCCGGCTTACTCCGCTCCACCATATCTCCCCCGATAATCTGATCAAAATATCCCAGCAGCCCGCCATCTGAAATCTCCGAACGCACCAGTGCCTCCCTGGTAGAGCTGGCAAGCCCGATCTTAAACCCCTTCGCCTTCAGATATTTCAAAAGTTCCTCAACTCCCGGCTTCTTTGCCAGTTTACCTCCTGAAGCATGACTGAAAAACACTTCTGCCATCTCCGCTTTATATTCCTCATATGGGAAATCTTCACCATAATGTTTCAGAAAAACCCCTTTACTTACAACACTGTTTGTTCCCAGACACTCATGACATGCCGCCTCAACTCCTGCGATTCCATGACGTTCTGCCACTTCTTTCCACGCTTGAAGCACAAGAATCTCCGAATCAAAAATCACTCCATCCATATCAAATATCACTGTATCAATTCCACTCGCCATAACTTTTGATCCTTTCCTCTTTCTCTCTGTCAGCAGACTTTCTCAGACAAAAAATATCTTTGACGACAGTCTGATCGACTTATCAAAACCATATATAAGCAAGTAGTCTGCCAATCTATTTTTTCATAATATAACCAATCGCATCACGAATCTGCGACACATAAACCAAATTGATCCCTTCCACTTTTCCAACAGAAGACTTACACACTTCCGGAAGCACAACTGTTCCAAAGCCCAGTTTTTTCGCCTCCTGCACACGCTGGCCTGCCATACTCACCGCGCGGATTTCACCGCTCAGGCCAACCTCACCAAACACCATCACATTATCAGGAATCACAATATCCTTCGCACTGGAAACAATCGCCAGACAGATTCCAAGGTCAATTGCCGGCTCTGTCATCTTCATTCCCCCTGCAATATTGACATAAGCATCCGATGCAGCCAGACGAAGTCCGACTTTCTTCTCAAGCACAGCCATAAGGAGATTCACTCTGTTAAAATCAGTTCCCACCGCTGTCCGCCTCGGAATACCGAAATTACTCTGGCACACAAGTGCCTGGATTTCAACCAGAATCGGACGGGTTCCTTCCATAGAACACGCCACAACAGAACCCGACGCATCCTCCGGTCTGCCATTCAGCATATATTCCGACGGATTCTTCACCTCCTCAAGACCTGTATTGCACATTTCAAAAACACCAATCTCATTCGTAGAGCCAAAACGATTCTTCACTGCACGCAGGATACGATAAGAAGCATGCCGGTCACCTTCGAAATAAAGCACCGTATCTACCATATGTTCCAGAACCCTCGGACCTGCCACATTTCCTTCTTTCGTCACATGACCTACAATAAAAATGGACACACCCATCCCCTTTGCGATCTGCATAAGGATATTGGTAGATTCTCTTACCTGAGAGACACTTCCCGGTGCCGAACTTACATCTTCATGAAACATGGTCTGAATGGAGTCGATCACAACCACATCCGGTTTCCTGCGCTCGATCACCTCACGTATCACTTCCAAGTTCGTCTCACATAAAAGCTGCATCTTATCCGTAAACTGCCCGATACGATTAGCTCTCAGCTTAATCTGTCTCAGAGATTCCTCGCCTGAAATATAAAGGACCGAAACCTGCTTCTCTGCCAGATTCCTGCACACTTGTAAAAGCAGCGTAGATTTTCCGATGCCCGGATCTCCTCCCACTAAAACAAGGGAGCCGGGGACGATACCGCCGCCCAGCACCCTGTCAAGTTCACCAATCTGAGTTGTCTGTCGTTCATCTTCTGACAGGCTGATGTCTTTAAGGATCACCGGTTCCTGCCTTTTTTCTGATGATTTCATTGCTCCAGAAGAGGATGGCTTCTTTGTGGAAACTGTCTCTTCCACAAAGGTGTTCCATGACTTGCATCCCGGGCACTGCCCCATCCATTTCGCAGATTCATATCCGCACTCCTGGCAAAAATATACTGTCTTTTTATTTTTTAGCATTTTACAATTTTTACTTCTACTCTTGCAGCATTTCCAAGTTCTACACTAAAGGAAAGTTTACCGCCAAGGTTTGTCTTCATCTTGCCAGTGCTTGCCTGCTCGATAAATACTTCATACTCTGTGTCCGGTTCCATCTCTACTGTGATCTGTGCATCTTCCGGTCCTTCTACATGGAAGTCCATCTGCGCTTCACTCTGTGTAAGGTTAAACACTGCTGTTCCCGGAACTGATTCGTAAACGAACATTCCGTTTCTCTCGAGCTTGGTAATCTCCTTAAAAGTTTTTACTTTATACATATCGCCCTGATGCTGGTAATCTGATAATTTAGATTTCTGTGCAAGCTCATAATCACCAAAGCTGATTGCTCCATTCTCTTCTGTGCGGATTAATTCTTTTACTACTGCCATTTCCCTATGTCCTCCTAAGACTCTTTTGTTTGCCGTCCCCGCCGTTTTATTCACCGGCATTAATACAGTTTTCATCATCACTGTACCTTTCCCGACATTTTATGTGGTTATTATATAATAAATTCACCTTTTTGACCAGTGGCTCACTGGTTTTTTTATACTAATTTCACAATTCCAGATACCAGAGTTGCAAAATCAAAAGGCGTTTGATCTTGCAACCCGCCAAGCATAAGGAAGTAGCGATTTACGTAGTAAATCTGCGGATTCCGAATGTTTGCAGAATTGCGAAAGCTGCCTCGCAGCGGAGCAATTCGTAAGTATCGTACTACTTCACTTCAAACATAATCTCATTCTTATGAAGTTTCACCTGTACGTGGTCTCCGTGTTTAACTTTGCCTTCCAGAATCTCATTCGCAAGTGCATCCTCGATTCTGCTCTGGATTGCGCGGCGAAGCGGACGGGCACCGTATTTGTTGTCAGAACCTTTATCTGCAATAAAATCTTTCACTGCATTTGTTACAGTAAGCTGAATATCCATCTGCTCTGCGCATCGTTTCTCCAATGTCTTAAGAAGCAGAGTTACGATCTTACGGATATCTTCTTTATTTAATACATGGAATACCATGATATCATCAATTCGGTTGAGGAATTCTGGTTTGAAGATACGGCGTACTTCTTCCATTACACCGCCTTTCATCCGTTCATAGTCCTTCTTCTCATCATTATTTGACATGAATCCCAGACGTTTCGGCTCCATGATTGCCTGCGCACCTGCATTAGATGTCATGATAATAATCGTCTGTTTAAAGTCTACCTTTCTACCCTGTGCATCTGTGATATGGCCATCATCCAATACCTGAAGAAGAATGTTAAATACATCCGGATGAGCTTTCTCAATTTCATCAAAAAGCAGTACACTATATGGATTTCTGCGGACTTTCTCGCTGAGCTGTCCACCCTCTTCATAGCCTACATATCCCGGAGGAGATCCAATCAGTTTGGAGACGCTGTGTTTCTCCATATATTCAGACATGTCAACCCTGATCATTGCCTGCTCACTGCCAAATACTGCCTCTGCAAGAGCTTTGGAAAGCTCTGTCTTACCAACACCTGTCGGTCCAAGGAAAAGGAATGAACCAATCGGACGGTTCGGATCTTTAAGTCCTACTCTTCCTCGCTTCACCGCCTGTGCAACAGCTTTTACTGCTTCATCTTGTCCAATCACTCGTTTATGAAGCTCTTTTTCAAGACGTGCAAGACGTTTGGTTTCTCCTTCTGTCAGACGCTGAAGCGGTATTTTCGTCCAGTCAGAAATAGTTTCTGCGACAGCAGCTTCATTTACGACCAGTTTCTTTCTCTTATTTCTGCGCTCTGTCTTAATACGGATTTTCTCC
The DNA here is from genome assembly GCF_003471165.1 of Ruminococcus sp. AM22-13. GTDB lineage: Bacteria > Bacillota > Clostridia > Lachnospirales > Lachnospiraceae > Blautia_A. Next base: position 4,540 of record NZ_QRIL01000007.1, read on the forward strand.
ATCTCGGCTTCTACTTCGTTCTGGCGGGTCTGCGCTTTTCTGGCACGTTCAATATCTGCCGTCTTAACTGCCTGCTCTTTTTCCTCGCGAAGCTCGTTAAGTTCCATTTCATATGCTTCCAGTTCCGGTGCTGACTGATAACCTGCAAGCTGGACCTTGGATGCTGACTCATCAATGATATCGATAGCCTTATCCGGAAGAAAACGGTCATTGATATATCTCTGAGACATTTTCACTGCTACCTCAAGGGCCTCATCTTCGATCTTCACTCCATGGTGTTTCTCATAATATGGGCGAAGTCCCTTAAGAATCTCTATTGTCTCTTCTGCTGATGGTTCTTCCACTGTTACCGGCTGAAATCTTCGTTCCAGTGCCGCATCTTTCTCAATATGTTTGCGGTATTCTTCAAGAGTCGTTGCTCCGATAAGCTGGATCTCACCTCTGGAAAGAGATGGTTTCAGAATATTTGATGCATCCAGCGCACCCTCAGCTCCTCCAGCCCCGATAATGGTATGGATTTCATCAATAAACAGAAGAATTCCCTGATGTTCCTTCACTTCCTGAATCACATTCTTGATACGTTCCTCAAATTCACCTCTGTACTTGCTTCCCGCAACCATACCGGAAAGATCCAGAACAACAAGACGTTTATCTTTCACTGTATCAGGAACCATTCCCATGACAATACGCTGAGCAAGCCCTTCAACGATAGCTGTTTTACCAACTCCCGGCTCACCAACCAGACATGGATTGTTCTTAGTTCTTCTGCTCAGAATCTGGATAAGTCTGGTAATCTCTTTATCACGTCCTACTACTGGGTCAAGCTTTCCTTCTGCGGCAAGCTGTGTCAGATCGCGGCTGTATTGATCCAGAGTAGGGGTGCTTGTCATCTTTTTATTTCTTGCATTCTTTGCATACTGAAATTCCTCTGCAATCGTATCATTATCAAATCCCATCGCTGTCAGAATCGCTGCAAAAAGTTTCTGGATATTTACTCCCATTGTAAACAACAGTCTGGTAGCTACGCAGTCTGTCTCTTTCAGAAGTGCAAGCAACAGATGTTCTGTTCCGCAGACGCATTCCATGCTCTCTGCATCTTCCTGCGCCTGCTCAATGATTCTCTTTGATCTCGGGCTATACTGCGGATCCTTTTCTTCTACAACAGTATCTCCCTGTGCCGGAGCAATCAGCTGGCTGATCAGCTCCATAAGCTTTTCTTCTTCTACATTAAATTCCTGCAGTACTTTTCCCGCAGTACCCTCCGGTTCCTTTAAAAGACCTGCCAGAAGATGTTCTGTTCCGATATACCCGTGTCCACAAGACTTCGCTGTCGTCTTTGCCAGTTTAAGGGCATTCTCTGCCTGTCTGGTAAATTGTCTCTCCATGTCGTCTCCTATCTGTCTTTATTATAGTCATCAAAAATTTCGTCGATAAGCTGATGTACTTCCTCTCTGGTCACACTCTTACAGCATCCTTTCGCAAGAGCCACCATGAGATTCTGTTTCAGTTCTTCTAACGCTTTACGTTTATTTACATCAATGGAAATCACTGCACCACGTCTGCGGTCGATAGTTACAAATCCCTCCTGCCTTAACAGTGAATATGCTTTATTTACTGTGTGCATATTAATTCCTACTGTATCTGCAAGCTGCCTTACGGATGGTAAAGCATCACCTTCCTGCAGCCTTGACGTGGCAATTCCCATGATAATCTGATTGGTCAGCTGGATGTAAATGGCTTCATCACTGCTGAAATCTATTTCAATCATCATATGGATTTTTCTCCTTTTTTGTGTTACACATATCCTAGCACAAACCAACATTTTTTGCAATCATATCTGTAAGGTTTTGGAAAGGATAAATTTTGTAACATAAAAAGGTGTATATTATGCATTTTTTTACATAATCTACACCTTTTTTATTTCATGTTACTATTTTCCAGTCTTCTCAAACATACCAGAGTTAGTCTTCACTCTGTAACGCGATCAAATGTCCAGCTCAGATTACTTTAACCCAATAATCTTGTTCAACTGTTCTTTATTCAGAATAAGGTTGAATCCTAATGGATTAACTGCATAAGCCATTGCCTTGTCAATCATCAGTTCCGGAAGTTTTGCAAATGGTACTTTTGCAATACGGAGTTTCTGACCTTTGGTAAATTTCTCAAGTTCCATGACATCAGTAAATACCGGCTGAAGAATGTCACCTTTTTTATTCTTCAGATATGGAATGTTGATCTTCTTCGGATCTTCCGGATCTACATTCATGGCAACCAGATATTCTGATTTTTTAAGGTTCACGATCAGCTCTTCCTCAAGTTCACGGATATTTCCATGCTGATCTTTCTCTACCGGACGGCGAAGTTCCTGTACAAAATAAATACCGGAAAGTTCAAGTGTCGGATTGAGAAGTGGTCTCTTGGCCGGCTCAATTTTGCTCATATCAGCCTGTTTTGCAATATCAGGAAGATCAATCTCAATCTTATCTTCACCGTCTACCCATACAACAGTGTTAACACCAATGGCATAAAAAGTACCATATAATCTTGGATAATCTTTCTTGGAAAATCTCATTCCCATAAGAAGAATCTTATCTTCAATCATCTTTTTGCCGAATTCCTTGATTCCCTCTTCTGTGGAAAAAATCCATGCCTGGTCATTATAAGTCTCTTCGTCACATTTCACATATGGCAGTTTGGTAGCCTGTGAGTATGCAACAAATACTGTCTCTCTGTTCTGTAATTCCTTGATTGCTTCTTCTTTGCTGATTCCCATTATTTTATCCTCTCTGTCTCATTTCTTTTATGATCTTTTTCATTTCCTTATCAACACGATAAGACTCTGTGATCTTCTGTAGTGATTTCTTATATGTAAATTCATCCAGTTTGTGACCGTCCTGCAAGTATGCCAGCATCTCATCCGGAAATGCCGCAAAATATACAGATACTGCCCACGCCACTGCCATCTTTGCATAATAGCCCTGCTGAGTGATACTCTCCAGACGTTTGATACTCTCTTTCAAATATTCACGCTTCACAAAATGTCCCAGAAGCATGACTGCCGCAAATCTTGCTTCGTATTCTTTATCCGAAGTAAAATACGGTTCAATAAAATCCCAGTATTCCGTCTGGTATTTATCTGCATCTTTTAATGTACTGCAAAAACAGTCGCACACTGCCCAGTTATTAATGTCCGGCACAAATTTTGCCACATATGTTAAGCGTTCTTTGCATTCCATCTTTGCGTAAGCGCTCACCAGTCCACGAAGCATCGTTTCTTCATACCACTGATCATCTGCCTGTTCAAACCATTCCTGCCAGTCCATACCAGAAAGCTGCTTTGCAAATTTTCGCAACACCGGAAGTCTGATTCCCATAACATTATCCACACCCGGCAGAAGATTGCTGTGAAAATCCCGATAACCGGTATCTTCATTCTCCTGCAGAAACTGGCGCACCATATGTGTCGTCACCTGAATCTCTTTCTGACTTTTCCTGTTCATAATATTTCTCCCATTACTGCGCATATGCTGAACAGTAACTTTCTCCTCGCTGTTTCTGCTACGTTACAATTCATCTCAATCTGTAACTTTGCTTTACAGCACTTTTCTATTTTATAACAGATTGCATGAAAAGTAAAGGAAATCGCTCGTATTATTTATGCAAAAATATTTATGTGGATTCTATCGTTCTTTGAGGAAATACCATATTGAAAACACTTCTGGACAGAAGAAGTATCTGCTGACTATAAAATAGGAGACAAAAATAGGACTTTTCTCCCAGTCTTGTCTCCTGTTTATTTTTAATCATCGTAACTGTTCAGTACCTCGCGGGATAGTAGACCGCTGAATAGTTACTAATCATCAATACTTTTATGCTTCATCAATTGCTTTTCCAATATCATGGCGCATATATTTATTTGCGAATGTAATCCACTCTGTAGCTTCATATGCATTCTTTCTTGCTTCTTTTAAATCTTTGCCTGTCGCAGTGATTCCCAGAACACGACCGCCGTTAGTAACAATCTGGCCGTCTTTCAGTTTGGTTCCTGCGTGGAAGCAGTAATATCCGTCTTTGTCTTTGAAATTTTCAAAGCCGTACATTGGAATACCTTTTTCATATTTTACAGGATATCCATCACTTGCAAGTACTACGCACACTGCTGCATTATCCTCGAACTGAAGGTCTACCTGGTCAAGTGTTCCATTTACGCACGCTTCCATTACTTCAATGATATCATTCTTCATACGTGGCAGGACTACCTGTGCTTCCGGATCTCCGAAGCGTGCATTATATTCCAGTACTTTCGGGCCATCTGCGGTAAGCATAAGGCCAAAGAAAATGATTCCTTTGAACGGACGTCCTTCTGCTGCCATTGCATCTACAGTCGGCTGATATACATATTTTTTGCAGAATTCATCCACTTCTTCTGTATAGAACGGACTTGGTGAAAATGTTCCCATTCCGCCGGTGTTAAGTCCCTGATCTCCGTCCTGGGCACGTTTGTGATCCTGTGCAGAAGTCATGGTGCGGATTGTTTTTCCATCTACGAAAGATAAAACAGAAACTTCACGTCCTGTCATAAATTCCTCAATGACCATTGTATTTCCGGCATTTCCGAATTTCTTATCCTCCATGATCTCTTTTACACCGTCTTCTGCTTCTTTCAGATCATTACAGATCAGTACACCTTTGCCAAGTGCAAGACCATCTGCTTTCAGAACGATCGGAAATTTCGCTTCTGTACGGAGATATTCCAGTGCTTTCTCAGGATCATCGAAATTCTCATATGCTGCTGTCGGGATATTGTATTTCTTCATTAAATCTTTTGAGAAAGCTTTAGATCCCTCAAGGATTGCAGCGTTCTTTCTTGGTCCGAATACTTTCAGACCGCGGGACTCAAATACATCTACGACACCACCGACCAGCGGATCATCCATGCCAATGATCGTAAGATCGATTTCTTTTTCCTGTGCAAAATCAGCAAGTTTCTCAAATTCCATTGCACCGATATCTACACATTCTGCAAGCTCTGCGATTCCTGCATTTCCAGGTGCACAATAAATTTTATCTACTTTCGGGCTTTTTGAAACACTCCATGCAATCGCATGTTCTCTGCCGCCGCTGCCTACAATTAAGACTTTCATTTTATCTTGCCGCTCCTTTTTGTATCTACTCTTCCGTATCGTATTCTTCTATTTCCACTCTTCCATCCACAACCTTCACCTTGCCATTGGCAATGAGATTGATTGCCTTAGGAAGGATTTTCCACTCTGCTTTCTCCATGACACGTCTCTGGAGAACTTCCGGAGTATCATCAGATTTAATCTTCACTGCTTTCTGAAGAATAATCGGACCGGTATCTGTGCCAGTATCAACGAAATGTACCGTAGCGCCTGTAACACGAACCCCTCTTGCTAACGCTTTCTCATGCACATGAAGTCCGTAATAACCAACTCCGCAGAAAGACGGAATCAGTGACGGATGGATATTAATGATCTTATTTGGATATGCTTCCACGATCATCGGCGGAATTGCTACGAGGAATCCTGCCAGAACGATAAGCTCCACGCCACTCTCTTTCAGCTTTTCCAGAAGTGCTTTGTGAAATTCTTCTCTGCTTTCATACTGTTTCGGAGAAATACATACGGCTTCTATGTTATGGTTCTTCGCTCTCTCCAGCGCATAGGCATTTGGATTGTTGCTGATGACCAGAGATATTTCTGCATTTGTGATCTTTCCACTGTCAATGGCATCCAGGATGGCCTGCAGATTTGTGCCGCCTCCTGAAACCAGTACACCGACTTTTAACATAAAGTCACTCCTTTTTCACCTGCTTCGATACGTCCGACTACATATGGAGTATCGCCTGCTGCTTTAATTGCTTCCATTGTTTTATCAACATCTGCTGCATCTACGGCAAGAACCATTCCGAGTCCCATGTTGTAGGTGTTGTACATCATCTGTTCTTCAATGTTACCTTTCTCTGCAAGAAGTTTGAAGATTGGAAGTACCGGATAGCTGTTCTTCTCTACTACTGCACGTGTACCATCTTTGAGCATACGCGGAATGTTTTCATAGAAACCGCCACCTGTGATATGGCTGCATGCATGTACGCGGACACCTGCATTTTTGATGCTCTTTAATGCTTTTACATAGATTCTTGTCGGGGCAAGAAGAGCTTCACCAAGTGTTGTTCCAAGTTCATCATAGTAAGTATCAAGGGATTCTTTTGTCATATCAAATACTTTACGGACAAGTGAGAAACCGTTGCTGTGAACACCAGTGGAAGCCATACCGATCAGGACATCTCCGGCTTTTAAGTCTTCTCCTGTGATCATATCTTTCTTATCGCAGACACCTACTGCAAAACCAGCCAGGTCATATTCATCTTCCGGCATTAATCCCGGATGTTCTGCTGTCTCACCACCGATGAGAGCTGCATCAGACTGTACACATCCTTCAGCCACACCGCCTACAATAGCCGCGATTTTCTCCGGATAGTTCTTTCCACATGCAATATAGTCAAGGAAGAATAATGGTTCTCCGCCTGCACATGCGATATCATTGACACACATGGCAACTGCATCAATTCCGATGGTATCATGTTTGTCCATGACCATCGCAAGTTTTACCTTTGTTCCACATCCGTCTGTACCGGATAAGAGTACTGGCTCTTCCATTTCTTTGATCTTAGCAAGGGAAAATGCTCCGGAAAATCCGCCCAGGCCTCCGAGCACTTCTTCGCGCATGGTTCTCTTTACATGTTCTTTCATCAGCTCTACTGATTTATATCCTGCTTCAATATCTACTCCAGCGGTCTTGTAATCCATAATTATCCTCCGTCTTTTACTCTCAATTTCAGATTGTTTTCTATTACCGTTCACTTCGTGTATAGTAATTATTTTTTAGTAATTTTTATATCCAACTTCCTGCAGTCTTGCGTCTTTTGCTTCTACCTGCTCTTTTAATTCCTGGCTGTATGCTTTTAACTTTGCAAGAAGTTCTGCGTCTGAGGTTGCAAGTATCTTAGCTGCCAGAAGTCCTGCGTTTGCACCGCCGTTGATAGCTACTGTTGCAACCGGGATTCCTGATGGCATCTGTACGATGGAATAAAGGGAATCTCTTCCTCCAAGGGAAGTTGTGTGCATAGGAATTCCGATAACCGGCATCGGGAAGATTGCCGCGCACATTCCTGGCAGATGTGCTGCCATTCCGGCACCTGCAATAATTACTTTAAAGCCTTTTTCTTCTGCTGTTTTTGCGTATTCAAAAAAGACATCCGGTTCCCTGTGTGCGGAAATGATCTTCATCTCATAATCAATTCCCAGTTTCTCCAGAATGTCTGCTGCTTTGCTCATGATCGGCATATCTGAGTCGCTGCCCATCACAATTCCTACTTTTGCCATGATTATTCTCCTTTTCTTCTCAAGTATCCTCTGACAGATATGGTTATACCCGCCGGAGACTCACATTTTATTCTTATTGATAAAAAAAGTACGGTTAGAAAAGATTTTTTCAAAACCCTCTCTAACCGTAGATTCTACTAAGATTCCCTTTTTCTGTCAATAATATTGGAGCAAAGAAATATTTTGATGAACTAATAATTTTTTTATTGACTATTATTCATCCCCAAACGGTTCATTGAGTGCTTCTGTTCCCGGCAGTACAAATCTTCCGTCTTCGATGATTGCTGTCATTTCACCCTCATCATCAATAGTGCGGATACTTCCCAGTTCATCATACGGGATCGTGATATCTGTGTGGCATCCATAATAAGCAAGGCTGACATCATCTTTTCTCATCTCAGAAATCTCATTGTCTCTTGCAATGATTTCTTTTCCATCAGGATTATAAACCGGAGTATCCTCTTCCCAGCTGTAGCAGGTATCTCCTACCGCAAAATGCGGTCCCATCTTCTCTGCGATAAGAATCGGAAGTTTATCCGCGATGTCATATTTGTGTGCGGCCACATAAGCTGTCGTATTCGTTCCGATTGCAAATTCTCCCATTGCAATCTTCGGATGATGGAACAGGATGTTATCCTCGATATATTTGCGGTTCTCTTCCTCTGTCTCAAAATTGGAGCAGCTATAGTCAATAACCTGTCCGCAGTCAAATACCAGTTTCAAATCCCTGAACTGCAATCCATTCAGATATACCTTGGAAACATGAAGCATTCCGCCGGTTCCTGCAAGCACAGGAGAAGTGAACACTTCACCTAACGGAATATTCACATCCGCCACACAGTTTTCGAAATTTGTCTGTGTCTTCGGATCTGTCAAGGTATGAAGATGAATGAGCAGATCTGTCTCATTCTCTCCCTTTCCCTTGATTTCTACCCATTCACAGGTGTCAAGAGTGTCAATGATTGTCTGCTGGATTTTCTGATATTTTTTGTAATCCAGTGTATTGATTTTCACGATCTCACGGAAAATCTCAGGGAAATTTTCTCCGATTTCAGGCACCGGATATGCAATAATCGTAAAACTTCTCTCATCACCTTTGATATAGCGGTTTGTGATCTGGCTGGATTCATTATCCAGTTCCAGCTGCTGTTTCTGCTGTGCCTCTGTAAAAGTCCAGCTCTCCGGTTTGCTTACCGGTGAAAATGGAATTTCACCAAATGTCTCGATTACCGCCGGTCCACCATGTACCGCTGCCAGTTCTGCATATTCATCATAGGATGTCTGCATTGCGCGAAGTTTGCGTTTCACGAAATCAGAATCCATAAATAACGCACAGTCCTGTCTGTGGTCGTAATCAAACTGTGGGTTCGCAATTCCACCTGTAAATCCACTTCTGAACTGGTTACGTCTGTTTACTGCATGAAGTGCATGACGATAGATCACTGTTTTAAGTCCCATCTCTTCAAACTGACAGATAGCAGCTTTTACCATACGCTCAAACCCCAGATGATAGCGGATATTAACGGTCTTTTTCCTGGTAATATCTTTTCTTCCTGTAATAAAGCCGATACGGTATCCTTCTGTATAGGTACGTGCCATATCATCAATTTCTTTCTGGGAAAGGGAATTCATAAACTCCGCTGTTTTCAGCTCATTCTCTGAAACATACTCACCTGACTGATACAGATAGCTTAAATCATTCAGATCAGATTCCATGATTAATTTCACTATGAAGTTATTTTCAGGATCAATCGCTTCTCTGATACGCTCTTCTACCATATCCTGGCAATAATCATTTACATAAGAGACAAGAATCTCCTTCACCTGTTTCTCAGTAGGAATTTCCTCCTGCGCAAATGCGGAATAGATTTCCAGAAACAGTTCCAGTATAACCGTAAGATCCCATGCTTTCTTTTCAAAAGCATAGGCAATCCCACCATGAAGTTCTGTATACAGGAATGTAAATACCTTTCCGTATTCTCCCAGCATCTTCTGTGCATAGGCCGGATTTCCATAAGAATTCTCATAATTCTGTGGCAGGATATCCTGGTATAATTCATGATTCTGCACTTTCAGTTCTACAAAGTTTTTTCCCTGCGTTCCATTATCCATTACAGTGATGATCTGCTGTAAAAACGCAGCTTCTTTTACAAAAAAATCACGATATGGCTCTTCCACGATCGTTTCCTGCGGTATCTGGGCAATTCTTTCTTTTGCCAGTTCATATCGTTCCATAACCCATTCGTCCAAATTATTCCCCTCCTTTTTGTCTTTCAGCCTGAAATTCCCATCAGGAAAATCCCAAGCCAGCCAATCATTATTATTCCATTTGCAATAGACCCAATCATGCTTGTGCGATGTGTCCTGTTTTCTTCCGAGAAACTCTTAAGCCCCATTGTGAATCCATATATAGACAGCAACATCGCACAAAGACTGACACCGCCTACAATGTATCCAAATTTTCCCTTCAAAAAAAAGGACAGCAAAACTGCAGTCACAAATAAAAGCAGGGAAGCTGCCGCCAGACCGGTCGACAACTTACCCTTCTGCGCTTCCTTTTTCTTTGCAAATGCATATCTATATCTTTTTGCCATAAATCTTTCTCCTCAGGTGATTGCAGATAAAAAAAAGCAGATATCCCAGCGCTGCCCCCGCTGTATTAAGTATCATGTCATCTACATCGAAACATCCGACTTTGGTAATAAGCTGGATTACTTCCACTGTAACACTAAGTCCAAATCCTGCCAGTATAATCAGCCATCCGCTTCTCATTCTCTCCAAAATAACCGGCAGTATAAATCCAAAGGGCAGAAAGCCTATCACATTTCCAAAAAGATTTGTAAAGACCGCCAGAAATCCCAGCTGTTTTCTATACACCCAAAAACGTCGTATTTCAACAAACGGAATCAGATTATACCTGTATTCCCGTTCTTCCATTGCTACTCTTCCATATTCTTCTGAAAAGAAAAGGAAATAAATCAGTGCCAGAACATACAGGATAAACAGAACCGTTCCCAGTGTCCGTATGATATGCTTTGTTTCTTTCTTCAATGTTTTCTCCTGTTTCTGACTGAAAAACCACACAGAGCAATTTCCCGGTCTGATACAGACAGTTCGAAAAATTTCCCCATGTGGTTTATGCGGTCTTTTATATCAATATATCTGATTTCTTTTTCAGCAGTCTTGCACCGCTTACGATCATCATAATCCCTGTTACGATTCCTGTTGTCAGTACAATGATTCCGACTGCCAGACTGCATGCTCCTGTGGAAGACATGGTTTTATATATTTTTTCGTTCATAGTCATCCTCACCTTCATGTCAGGCCTGTGTATCGCAGACCAAAGCACATTTATTCATTTATTTTGCACCGTACTGCTCATAATATGCATCAATCGCAGCTTTAAGAGTATCGTCAATGATTACTTTTCCTTTGTACTCTTTGTTGTAAAGATGTTCAATTACTTCCTGCATGGTAACAATCGCATTTGTCTCAAAGCCATAGAGGTCATGCACTTCATCAAGTGCGCACTTCACGCCGCCTTTTCCAACTTCCATACGGTCAAGAGAAACCATCAGACCAACGATTTCTACATTTGCCGCACCTTTTACCTTTGGTACTGTTTCTTCCATAGATTTACCGGATGTGGTTACATCCTCGATCATAACTACACGATCACCGTCTTTTAATTTACTTCCAAGGAAACTTCCCTTGTCTGCACCATGGTCTTTCTCTTCCTTGCGGTCTGAGCAATAACGAATTTCTTTTCCGTATAATTCGCTGAATGCGATGGCTGTTACAACACTTAACGGGATTCCCTTGTATGCCGGTCCGAAAAGTACGTCAAAATCATCGCCATATTTGTCGTGAATCGCATGTGCATAGTATTCGCCAAGTTTTTTTAACTGAGAACCTGTTACATATCCACCTGCATTCATGAAAAATGGAGACTTTCTTCCACTTTTAAGAGTAAATTCTCCAAATTTCAGTACTTCACTGTCTACCATAAATTCAATAAATTCCTGTTTATACTGTTCCATCTTATGTTCTGCCTCCTGTATTTATTGCAATTAATCTAATAATACCAAGGTTTTAAGTCCAAAATCAATTCGTATCTGCGCGATAAAGTTTTTTGAACTTAATAGTATTTTTATTTTACAATACCAACCATATCTTTAACAGAATCAAATCCATTCTTCTTCATATATGCTTCGATTCCGTCAATAACCTCCATCGTCACTGCAGGATTATGGAAATTCGCTGTACCAACAGATACCGCGCTTGCTCCTGCAAGAATAAACTCGATAGCATCCTCTGCGCAGGAAATTCCGCCCATACCGATGATTGGAATGTTTACTGCCTGGGCTACCTGATATACCATGCGGACTGCGATTGGCTTCACGATTGGTCCGGAAACACCGCCTGTCTTGTTTGCAAGTGCAAATGTTTTTCTGTTGATATCGATTTTCATACCTGTCAGAGTATTGATCAGGGATACCGCATCTGCTCCACCGGCTTCTGCTCCCTTTGCAATCTCTGTGATATCTGTAACATTCGGTGTCAGTTTCATAATCACCGGCTGTTTTGCAATCCTTTTAATCTGGGCTGTGAGTTCTTCTACATGATGTGCGTCCTGTCCAAATGCAAGGAAACCTGCATTTACGTTCGGACAAGAAATATTAATCTCCATCATATCGATTGGCTGGTCTGCCAGACGTTCTACCACTGCCAGATATTCTTCCGGTGCATGACCACATACATTGACAATGATCTTTGTATCATACTGCTTCAGAAACGGAATGTCTCTCTCACAGAAAAGGTCAATGCCAGGGTTCTGCAGACCGATAGCATTCATCATACCACCGTAAACTTCTGCTACACGCGGAGTAGGATTTCCTGCCCATGGAACATTGGCCACACCTTTGGTTGTTACTGCTCCGAGTTTATTAATATCTACATAATCAGCAAATTCTGCTCCTGAACCAAAAGTTCCGGATGCCACTGTTACCGGATTTTTCCACTCTATGCCGGCAATATTTACACTCATATCCATCAGATTTCCACCTCCGTAGAAAGAAATACCGGGCCATCCTTACAGATTCTCTTGTTATGCACATTGCTGTGTGCATCCTTCTCTTTGGACTTGCACACACAGGCAAGGCAGGCACCAATCCCGCATGCCATACGTTCTTCCAGAGAAATATAGCATTCAATTTCATTTTCTTCTGCGTACTGTTTGATCGCACGGAGCATTGGAGTAGGACCGCACGCATAGATAATATCTGCATTTAGACCATTTTCTCTGATAGCATCCATGACATTGCCTTTTGTTCCTACACTGCCATCCTCTGTAGCAATATAGAGTGTTCCTGCTGTCTCAAACTCCTCCCTGAGGAAAGTATGACAGTCGCGGTATCCTGCAACGATTTGTTTCTTCTCACATTTCATCTGCTTTGCCAGTTCCAGAATCGGAGGAACACCAATTCCACCGCCCATAAGGAATACATTCTTTCCCTGTGCTTTCTCTACCGGAAAACCATTTCCAAGCGGTCCGAGAACCGGAATCATATCTCCGGCTTTCAGTTTTGAAAATTCGTCTGTGCCGGTTCCCGGTCCGGTTACTCTGTAAACAAGATGAAGTCTTTTATTTTCTTTATCAATCTCACAGAGGCTGATCGGTCTCGGGAGAATTTTAGATTTATCATTTGTATAAAGTGATACAAACTGACCTGGTTTCGCATCCACTGCAATCTTATCAGTCTGAATCCACATACTGTAAATACCTGCACCGATGCTCTCCTGGCTTACAATGGTACAGATTTCTCTTGTTTTCTCGCTCATTCTGCGCCTCCTAGCGGTTATTTAAAGCACTGCTGATGTCTTCAATCATATCTTTTACTGCCTGACGGGATGCATCTGCATAGTTTAATTCACCAAAGGAAGCATATTTCTCCTGTTTGTAAGCTGCGATAATTCCACGGGAAGAGTTAACAATCGCACCAAGTCCATCTTCATTGAAGAAGTGTACAAGGTCTGCACCTTTGCCACCCTGTGCCCCATAGCCAGGTACCAGGATAAATGTTTTCGGCATGATCTTACGGAGTGTTTTTCCCATTTCAGGATAAGTTGCACCTACTACAGCACCTACGTAGCTGTAGCCATTTCCCATATGTTCTTCGCCCCACTGGGCAACTTTCTCACCAACCCACTCATAAAGCGGACGACCGTCAATGATTCTGTCCTGGAATTCCCCACTGGACGGATTGGATGTTTTTACAAGTACAAAGATACCTTTGTTCTCTTCTTTGCATACGTCGATAAATGGTTTCACACCGTCTGATCCAAGATATGGGTTTACAGTTGCGAAATCTTCGTCAAATCCTGCGATTTTGTTGCTTCCCACCTGAACTTTTCCAAGGTGTCCTACTGCATATGCAGCGGATGTAGATCCAATATCACCACGTTTGATGTCGCCGATAATCACCAGACCTTTTTCCTTGCAGTAATCAACTGTTCTTTTGTATGCCATTAATCCAGGAATACCAAACTGCTCATACATGGCGATCTGCGGTTTTACAGCCGGAATCAGATCACTGACTGCGTCCACGATTCCTTTATTATACTGCCAGATTGCCTCTGCTGCGCCTTCTAATGTCTCACCCAGTTCAGAAAATGCTTTCTGCTGAATGTGCTGTGGAATATAGTTAAGCATTGGATCCAGTCCTACAACGATAGGAGCGTTTGTTTTCTGGATTTTTTCAATAAGTTTGTTGATCATGAGTCTTTCCTCCTGAATATTTATCTCTTGATTTTATGACGTCAGAATCAAAAGGTCTTTTGACCCTGATATCATTTTATACGTTCTGATACACAACTTTTCCATCGCAGATAGTGTAAAGAATCTTTCCTTTTACTTTCCATCCGTCAAATGGAGTGTTGCGTCCTTTGGAAGCAAATTCATTTTTATCTATTTTGTATTCATGGCCGATGTCTGCGATGACAATATCTGCAGGATGGCCTTTCTGGATGGTTCCCCTGTCACTTCCGAGAATCTGCGCCGGATTCCAGCTCATTTTCTCGATCAGCTGTGAAATTGTAAGAATACCGGTTTCTACCAGTGCTGTATAGGATAATGCAAAGCTTGTCTCAATTCCTACGATACCGAAAGCTGCATTTCGGATTGAGCCGGTCTTCTCAGGTACAGCATGTGGTGCATGGTCTGTACTGATTACTTTAAAAGAACCATCTTTCAGCCCCCTGATCAGTGCATCTACATCTTTTTTTGTGCGAAGAGGAGGGTTCATTTTGTAATTTGGATCATCACATTTGATATCATCTGAAGTAAGAATAAAGTGATGTGGGCAAACCTCTGCTGTGATATTATCCAGACCTTCTTCCTTTACAATTTCCATCATTTTGGCAACGCCTTCTGTAGAGCAGTGACAGAGATGAAGCTTTGCACCTGTCTCTCTTGCCAGAAGAATGTCTCTTGCTGCGATCACATCCTCTACTGCATTGCAGATACCTGGCAATCCCAGTCTCTTTGCATTCTCATCATCATTCATGCAACCATCTCCACGCAGGTCAATGTCCTCACAGTGTGCAAAAATCGGAACATTCAATTCCTTAGCTACTTCCATCGCTTCTTTGCAGAGTCTGGTATTCATAACTGACTTTCCATCCTCAGACAGCGCAGGAATTCCTGCTTTTACCATTCCTTCAATATCGGAAAGCTGTTCGCCTTTCTCTCCCTGTGTAATTGCCCCTGCCTGAAGCACATGAATACCGGAAAGCTGTTCTGCTTTATTGTGTACATAATTTACACGGTCCGGATTATCAATAACCGGCGTTGTGTTTGGCATGGCAACAACAGTTGTCACTCCACCTCTCGCAGCAGCGCGGGAACCTGTCTTTATATCCTCTTTCTGTGTCTGTCCAGGATCTCTGAAATGAACATGAAGATCGATCAGGCCTGGCATTACCAGACATCCTTTCGCGTCAATCACTCTGTCATTTTTATCCTTTACTGAAAGTTTCTCACCAATTTCAGTGATCACTCCGTCTTCCAGATAAACATCGCCTTTTTTATCAGTATCGGTGGCTGCATCTACGATACGCCCTCCCCGAATCAGAATACCCATGCAATTCTCTCCCTTCGTTGTGGTACTTTAGATACTTTCTATCATCTATGTTGATTACAAAGCAGTAACTTTCTGATATACATAATACACGAAACCGCTTATTTTATAAAGTCTTTTTTTGCTTCTATGCGGTCTTTTTTGCTTGACATTTCAAAATGCGGGAGATATAATCAATTCATATCTGGATTATTTAATGTATAGTCACTGGTTTTTAGAGATTATATACTGGTATATAATCTGTAAAATCTGGTGATTTTTTTATTGCCAGAAGCTATATAATTTTTTTATTTTTTATGGAGGTAACAACATGAACAAGGGAACTGTAAAATGGTTCAACGCAGAAAAAGGTTACGGATTTATCACTGGTGAAGACGGCGCAGACGTATTTGTACATTTCTCCGCTATCAATGGTGAAGGATTCAAATCCCTTGAAGAAGGCCAGGCTGTAACATACGACTTAACAGAAGGCGCTCGTGGAATGCAGGCTGCAAACGTTACAAAATTATAATTCATAATTTTCAATAACGTGAGAGGATTGAATTCCGCACTTTTAAATACGGATTAAACCTCAAAAAATCCCCGGATGATCCGGGGATTTTTTTTGGCTTTTTTAATTATAAAAACTTGATCTTATTCAGCGTCTGTGCTGTCTGTAGAAGCAGAATCTGTACTTTCTGTCTCTGCGTCATCTGTGGATGCAGTATCGTCTGTTGATTCTTTATCATCAGCGGTTTCTTCTGTATCTGTGGCAGTATCATCTGTAACTGTGTCCTCGCTGTCTGTGTCTTCAGAAGCAGTTGTATCTTCAGCATCTGCATCTGTTGTATCAGCATCTGTGCTGTCTGCATCATCCGTTGTATCTGTTGTCATATTTGAAATGTAATTGTCAAGTGCAGTAGTATCCATTACTGTATTCTGAACCACATTCTCTTTGGCTCCTGTTACTTTGGCATATGCAGAATAGCCAATCCATGCAACGATCACAACACAAATAAATGCCCAGGCAAACATTTCCAGTCCAAAAAGCATTTTTTCTTTCTTGTCTGCTTTGCTATGCTGTCCTTTTCTGGCCTTATAAGCATCGACTTTCTTCTGGCTCATGATATATCTCCTTTGCATCTAATATTTCGTATTTTCTGATTATAGCACACTTTATTGCAAAAGAAAATAGGCAATCTATTATACAGCAACGATCACTCCGCCGTCATTTGCATACATCGAACTTACGCCTGCTGTGTCAAGAACTACGATCTTCGCAAGTTTCATTCTTTCCTCAAAAGCTTCCTTGAGCACCTGTGCTCTTGCAGGACAGTTGCAATGACTGATTGCCAGCACTTTTTCAGCACTGTCCGGAGTTTTTGCTATCACCTGTTCCACCATTTTGATCATGGCACGGTTCATTCCTCTTGCCTGATCCAGCTGACAGATATTTCCATCATCTGTAGATCCCATAACCGGCTTGATCTTTAATGCACTTGCCACTAAAGCTTTCACCTTGCTGAGGCGTCCATTCTTTCTCAATGTATCAAGGTTCTCAAGTACAAAGAATGTATGCTGTCCTTCAATATAGTGTTCTACTGTTGACACCACCTCTTCAAAGCTCATTCCCGCTTCTTCACATTCCTGGATTTTCATTCCAATCAGGCTCTGTCCGATAGATGCGGAACGTGAATTAAATATATGGATTTTTTTATCCGGATGATCCTCCAGAAGAAGATTTCTACCAAGCAATGCACTGTTATAAGATCCACTCAATTCAGAAGATAAAGTTACTGCATAAATATGCTCTGCCTCACAATCATACGCCTTCATATATCTCTCCGGTGACGGGCAGGCTGACTTCGGGCATTCCGGGCAGTCAGCCACTTTCTTAAGAAAAGCCGCCTGGTCAAACGTCTCATCATCTATGATCTGCTCAGCTCCCACCATCAAAGTCAGAGGGACTGATTCAAAATGTTCATCATCTTTCCATTCATCCAAAAGTTCTCCACAACTATCTATGACAATCTTATATCTCAATTATATCGTCCTCTTTTCCATTATATGTAGTATCCAATACCAGATATATATTATCATACTGATTTACATTTGAAAAGGCTTTTTCATAAAAACGCTGTTCTTTTTTTCAAAAGTGATTTATAATAAGAAAACGCTCCTTGCAAAATACAGGGAGCGCTGTTGAATCCACGAAATAAGTATTATAAAAAATGTGTTGTAAAAGAGGTGTTGTATGCTCGCTTTAAGAATTATTGATATAAAAGATTTTATGAATAAGCTCCTGATTGGTGAAGTATTTGATCATTTTTCCTTTATTGAATCATCTATTACAACTTTCAATACTTTCACTATCAACGGCAAACTTCAGCACGATTTCTTTGATACAGATACAAAATCTGCTCTTCTGGAAAAATCCGCCGAATATTCTCTGTGGCATGATGTGAAACCATTCTGTTTCTCTGTTATACGTGGCAAACGCACACCATTGAATTTCAAAATCGTATTTGAGCTTTCTCACGAGCAGGTGCAGTCTTTGTTAAGAAATGAAAGTCTCCCTTCAGACATTCCCGTCCGCAATTTCTATCTGAATATCCAGTATAAAAATCAGGCACTTTTATGTACAACAGGTGTTTCCTACACTTCCTTCAGCCTGGACAAACGTCTGGAACATCTCTGGGATGATTCTCTGGTCACTTTTTTCTCCAGTCATCATATTTCCTGTGAGAAATTATAAGCGGCCTTATTATTTGTTACCTGTTCCTGCTTTAGCAGAACAATACAGATAATACACCAGAATATCTATAAACTCACTGTTAGTCGGTTTATCTGACATTGTACATCCTGCGATTTCCTGCAATGTATCTTTATGGTTCATCCAGCACAAATTTACCAATGTCCTGATATTATGTTCTACATTAGAAGGTGTTGATTTATATTTTCTCGCAATGATCGGGTAAATATCTTTCGTCACCTTAACCGGACGTTCATGTATTCCCTGTGCCATCTCCACAGCATCTGCAACATAATAATATCCCTTATACTTTGACGTTGCACCTAATTTTCTAATAATTCCATACACTTCAGTCATACTTCGTTCCTCCTAACAATCTCCATAGCCTGTATGATCACAGGTCTGGTATCTCTTTTATTTACACACATTTTTTCATAACGTAAATGGAAGATACAGTAATTGTCATTCGGAATTTCCGTTACCCAGTTACCATATATAAAGCATACGGCAACCGTTATACTTCTTATGGATTCGACATGTTATTAAAATATCAGCAATTTAATCATAAAAATTTATAAGACGTTTGTCAATACCAATCGTCAAAAAAGTACTATATTTTGTTTTTTATTTAGTCAATCGGATATTCGCAATCCGCTTTCGCTACTTGCTCATAACCAAATAACTGCTTCGCAGTTTATCAGAAGGGGCTTGTACCCCTTCTGATACAAGCAAGTCCCCACCCACTGCTTATTGCTCTTCGCAATTGAAGCAGGGGACTTACTTGATTTGGTTAAAACAACATACTTTCACTGTAATTGGAGCAAAAACGAGGCAAAGCAGATTCTATCCACCTTACCTCGTATCTTAACCGAATCAGGCAAGTTTTCTGCTTCAATTACGAAGAACAATAAGCTTGTTGTTCGTTATGGGCACTTAACTCACTATCTGACGGATTATTTTGTTATCATCAGCAGAATCTCATTGCTTCTCTGAACAAATTTTGTCATTTCCTCAGGTGAGAGCTGTTTATGGCTCATCATTGCAAGGTCGTACAGCTGCTCGCAGATTACAGGTGCTTTATCAGATTCCTTATTCTTTGCCAGATATTTAACCAGCGGATGATTTGCATTCAGAACCAATGTTTCCTGTCCGCCAAACATATTCGGATCCATTCCGTACATATTGTACATTTTCATCATATCCTGCATACGGCGGCTTTCTTCAGAAAGAGTCATCATTGCAGATACATTTTCATTCTTCAGATTCTCTACATGTACTTCCAGTTTATCCTTGTGAAGATTCTTACGGAAAAGTTCTGTCAGTGCTTTTACAGTTTCTTCATCTGCTGTGCCTTCACCCTTCATTTCCTCTGTAAGGTCAGCGTCGATTCTCTTGAACTGTACATCCTGATGTTTCTGTTCCAGACTGGAAATAAATGCACTGTCAATGTTGTGTTTCAGGATAACAGCATCCTTTCCTGCCTCTTTGAACATATTAATATACTGGCTCTGCTGAACCTCATCAGTTACATAGAAGATTACGGTCTTCTCAGGCTCTTTCTCCTGTGCATCTTTATTTTCTTCAGATGCAGTATCTTCTTTCTTCTCTTCTGCCTGATTTTCCGGTTCTTCTGTTTCTTTCTTGTTCTCTTCAATGCAATCTTTCAGTGTCAGATATTTGCCGTCAAGATTCTTGAAGAGTACATAATCTCCTATTTTCTCTGCAAATTTAGTATCCTTGATGCAGCCATATTTAATGAATGGGCTGATGTCATCCCAGTATTTTTCATAGGATTCACGGTCTGTTTTGCACATTCCTGTCAGTTTATCTGCTACCTTCTTGGAAATATACTCGGAAATCTTCTGTACAAATCCATCATTCTGCAGTGCACTTCTGGATACGTTCAGCGGCAGATCCGGGCAGTCAATTACACCTTTCAGCAGAAGAAGGAATTCCGGAATTACCTCTTTGATATTATCTGCGATAAATACCTGGTTATTATACAGTTTGATTGTTCCTTCGATAGAATCATACTCTGTATTGATCTTCGGGAAGTACAGGATACCTTTTAAGTTAAACGGATAATCCATATTCAGATGAATCCAGAATAACGGCTCTTTGTAATCCATAAATACTTTACGGTAGAATTCCTTATAATCATCATCTGTACATTCATTCGGATGTTTCATCCAGAGAGGATTGATATCACTGATGGAAACCGGACGTTTGTTGATCTTTACTTTATCCTTTGCAGGGGAAACTTCAACAACTTCCTTCTCACCATTCTCGTTTTCTTTCTCTTCTGTCTTAGCTTCTTCATGAATATGTTCAACAACTACATCATCATCTCTTAATTCAGCTTCATCGATCGTCTCATATTCCTGCGGTGCGTTTGCCTTGGAAAGATAAATGTGAACCGGCATAAAGGAACAATATTTCTCCAGAATCTCACGCATACGATATTCGTTTGCAAATTCCAGACAATCTTCATTCAGGAATAATGTAATCTCTGTACCGATTGTATTCTTGTTGCCTTCCTGAATATCATACTCTGTACCGCCATCACAGGACCAATGTACAGGCTGTGCACCTTCTGTATAGGAAAGTGTATCGATGTGTACTTCATCTGCTACCATAAATGCAGAATAGAAACCAAGTCCGAAATGACCGATCATCTGGTCATCTGTTGTTTTATCTTTGTATTTCTCAAGGAACTGGGTTGCACCTGAAAAAGCAATCTGAGTAATGTATTTCTCAACTTCTTCAGCAGTCATACCGATACCATTATCGATAAATTTCAGCGTCTTTTCATCAGGGTTAACAATTACCTGAATTTCCGGTTTATATCCTTCCGGGAAATTATATTCTCCCATTACTTCCAGTTTTTTCAGTTTTGTAATCGCATCACATCCGTTGGATACCAGCTCTCTTACAAAAATATCATGATCGGAATATAACCATTTCTTAATAATCGGGAAAATATTTTCACTGTTGATTGATAAACTTCCATGTTTTACAGCCATGCTGTCCACACTCCTTTTTTTGTATTTACTGCAACTTTTTATCTGTAGTTGCTTCTCTGAGAGATATAGTAATACCATTTAATCCAAAAGTCAAGAAAAAATTAGCACTCATTTAAAATGAGTGCTAACAGTTTGTTTTGTATTTATTTTTTCTTCTTTTTATAAACCACAACACCTGCGATACATCCTGCCGCAATCACCAGAATGATCACAAACGGCGCGATATTCGTTGTATCTCCTGTCTTTACAGCAGATTTTGCGGTTGCTCCGTTTGGCTGTGGAGTTGGAGTTGCCGTTACTGTCTGTGCCTGAGTAATATTGAAGTTTACCTGTTTGGTATCCTGCTCTCCTGTATTTTCCCACTCTTTTCCATTATACATCTGGCGGTCAAATACAACAGTCAGTGTATAAGTTCCTGCTTTTGTAATTCCAAATGCTGCCGTATACGGTGCACTGCTCCAGCTGTTTGTGTTGATTACTTTCCAGTTATATGGTACATAGCGAACATCTCCCTTTCCAGGACTCTCGTTATCCATACCTGCACCAACTGCAGTGAAAGTAATCTTGGACTGCGTTGTATATCCCTCAGAACTGATTCCTGTGATCTTATTATCTGCCGGATCTGCAATCTTCGCTTTGCGAACAGTCTTAACTGTAAATTTGACATTTACCTTTGCACTGACGTTCTGATCAGTATTAACGGCGATAGCTTCTGTATAAGAACCAGCCTTCAAGCCTTCTTTTGGACGAATCTTAAATGTCGCGCTCTCGCCCGGTGCAAGTTCTGTAGCAGAAAATTTACCAATTTTAAAGTTCTTAGCTGAAGGTGTATTTAAAGTAACATTTGTATTTCCTTCATTTGTCACAGTAACTTTCTGTGCTTCCGGTGCTTCGCCGTATCCGGCTTTTGTCTTTCCAAAATCCAGTTCTGTCGGATTAACAGATAATTTGTAAATTTTTTCCACTTCAGAAACAGTAATCGAAGCATTTACTGTTGTCAGCACTTCTTCCTGTCCATCAGCGTTTGTCTGCATAATCTGGATACTGTCCATATAGTCTCCGGCTGTCAGTCCTGTTACCGGAGTTACTGTAAATTCAGCGGTATCTCCCGGATTCAGTTCTGATGCAGAAAGTTCTCCGATATTAAAATATTCTCCCACCGGCTGTACCAGTGAAACAGTTGTATTTCCTGTATTTGTAAGTGTAACTGTTGTTGAATCAGGAGTATCATACCCCTCTTTCAGATCATCATAATTAACAGAGGCCGGATCTGCCTGAATCTCTGTAATCTGCTGTTGTGCTTCTTTTACTGAAATTTCAGCAGTCACCTGTGCGGTTACTTCTGATTCTTCATTGCTTCCAAATACCAGAGTATCACTGTAATCTCCCTTAGTCAGCCCTGTCTTTGGCTGTACCATGAACATAATGGATTCCCCTTTTGCAAGCTGTGTTCCTGATGCAGCTTCGCTTCCATCCTCATTCAGTACATTAAAGTATTCTGACTGTGGTATTCTCAGTGTAACAGCACTGTCGCCTGTGTTTGTTACTGTTACAGACAAAGTCTCATTTGCCTGTGTATAATTTTCTTCAACGTCACTGAAATTCAATGTCCCGGTATTTATATCCAAAGACTGTGCTTCAAGAGATGCGTCTGTATTATCATCTGATGTCTTTGAATCATCCGGTGTTTCAGCCGGTTCTGTGGTGTCAGACGGTTCTTCTTTTGGATCTTCTACCGGTTCCAAATCCTCGTCATCTGCGTCAGATGATTCACCCTCAATCGTAATCTTTGCTTCAAAGGATACCTCTGTTCCCTCTTCTGTCTCGTAAGTGATCACATCATCATAATCTCCGGCTTCCAGTCCTTCTCTTGGCTGTACCCATACATTCACAGATTCACCTGCTGCCAACGGTTCTGTAATATCAGCAACCATAAAATGTTCCGGACTGATTTCCTGAAAATTTAAGGTTTCACTTCCTATATTTGTGATCTGCACATACTGTGCCTCAACATCTCCGAGATCACTCTGTGCTGTTCCAAAATCACAAACCGGATCTTCACTGTCTTCTACAGATGCAACAGCCTCATAAGCTTCTTTGCTGTCTTTTCCCGCAGTGTCTTCTGCGTTTTCATCTGTTTTGTCAGTCTGCACATTTCCATCTTCATCTACCTGAAGCTGTTCTTCTGTATAGATTTTCATCTGAGAATCATCAGTTCCCTCTGAGCTGTCTGTCTCGTTATATGTCTGATCAGACGCATTTTCCTGTGAACCATCCGTCTGCTGTGCACTCTCATTATCGTAGTCAGTCTGTGTTTCATCCAGCTGGCCTTCTGTTTCCTGCACTTCATCATTCTGTGAATTTTCTACATTCTGATTCTCATCTGTCTGTGTTTCATCAGTAGTCTGATTCTCAGAATCCTGATTGTTCTCTGCTTCATCTGTAGTCTCCGCCAGCTGTGCTTCCTCCGTTTCATCCGGATTCTGCTCTGTAAGGGCTTTCGCCTCATCCTCTGTAGCCACTACTTCTAATGTTTTGGCTGTCAGCGTTCCTGTAAGACCACTTCCGTCTATCGGTGTGATATCAAGTTCCAGTTTATATCCCAGATCCTCCTGAGTAATCGTATACGTTTTCTCAGTCCCTATCTGTGTTAATTCCTTCTCTCCTGTCTGTCTTGACCAGGAAAAAGTAAAATCTTCATCTGTCACTCCCTCCGGTGTGACCTTTGAGTAATCCGCGCTCACAGTTACCCCTACTGCTGCAAGCCCTTTAACCTTAAGCTTGCCACCAAGCTCCCCTGACGGAGCTGCCGCAAAAACCATGGATGGAATCAATGAAATAACCATCATCACAGTCATCACGATTGCAAGAAATCTCCTTCTCTCCATCTGTAGTCCTCCTTTTCATTTATAATAGAATTGTGATTTCATTACTGTTCATTGCATCTCCTCAATATATTTCGCAGGATATTTACAATGAGTGGCAATGACATTTCCTTCATTCTCTGCATAAAGCCATTATAACACTGTATTTTAAGAAAATGTAATCTGTATTTTTCTTCCTATAATATCAAAAAGAGCCACTGTAAACTTCATTACAGCAGCTCTAAATTACCTTTTACACCTATGGGTACTTATCCTGCACCATTTACCAACAATAGTTAACGTTCATACCATCATTTCCAAGACAGATACTGTTGTTTTATCCCTCTACGATCAGATATTTTCCATCTGGCAGTGCAAAAACTTCGCTTGCTTCTTCCAACTCTTCATCTGTCATTCCATCCACATCAGCTCCGATCTCTTCCAGATATTCTCTGACCTCTTCGATAGAATCTACTACCTGTGCCATGCAGTCCTCAAGAAAAGCTTCTGCTGCCTCATAAGATTCTGCCACCGGCTGTGGAAAAAGCTGCTCCTGATTTTCCAGAAAAGTATTGATACATTCTTCTGTAAACATTTTAAATTACCTCCTCAATTTCTCCCTTTGCCAAAATCAGCTTCTCAAGGATCGGTTCAACCCGTTCTGTCACATAGGACGCTGCTGCCCGTACCCCCTCCTTGGAATGCGCCATGGCAAAGCCATATTTTACTGCCTTAAGCATCTCTATATCATTATATTCGTCTCCGAATGTCAGACATTCTTCCGGCGAAATATGATATCTCTTCTGATATTCTATAATTCCCTTTGCCTTATTAGTACCAAAAGGGATAAAATCAATCCATTCATTTCCCGACGTAACAACCACACAGTCTTTTCCAAATCTTCCGGTCCAGTATTTTACGGACTCTTCGGTAAGACCACCCGGCTCAAATACGGCCAGCTTCATAATCGGATCTGTCATTTCATCCAGACTTTTTACAAATCTGCACTCATTTTTTACTTCATATAACATATGATCATGGAATTTCTTTGTCTTCGGCATCAGATAATGGTAATCCTTTGCTGAACAGGTAAACTCTGCATCTTTCTTTTCCATGATTGCAGAAATGATCTCATTTGCAAGTTCCCTGTCAAAAGAATCCTGATACAGCACTTCCCCATGATCTACTGCCAAAGCACCATTTTCGGAAATATAAGAAATCTCTGACGCAACAGGTGCAAACAGTTTTCTCATATTCGGGTACTGTCTGCCACTGGCTGCAACAAATATGATTCCCATTTCCTGTAACTGTCTGATCAGTGGAAATATCTCTTCCGGCAAAGATTGTGCTTTATTTAAGAGCAAAGTTCCATCCAGGTCACTGGCAACTAACTTAATCATTTCCATGTTCCTCGCAAATCTTTACTAAGTCAGTCGGTGCTTCGGCAACTATATCTGCGCCATTTTCGTTGAGTTCCTCACGGTCACGGAATCCCCATAATGCACCAACAGTGAACATTCCTGCTGCTTTTCCTGTTTTCATATCTGTGCTGGTATCTCCTACATACATGCACTCTTCTGGTTTTACACCAAATTTCCCCGCAACCATCAGAGGACCGTCCGGAGCAGGTTTTCTGCGGATTGCATCACTCTGTCCGACCACCATGTCAAACTCTTCTCCGAAAAGCTGCGCGATAACTTTTACAGCTGCCGGATGCGGTTTGTTGGAGCAGACTGCCAGCTTCATTCCATGTTTCTTCAGCTCTTTCAATGTCTCCGGCATTCCCTTATAAGGAACTACTTTATACATCGGATCTGCTGCAAACATTTCTCTGTAAAGTCTCTCTCCTTCCTCATAATGAGTAAGCTCCGGGTCCCCGGCATCTTTAAGTGCACGGCGGATCAGCATGCTTGCACCTTCTCCGCTGTAATATCTGAAATTATCCACCGGAAGTGTCTTTAAACCAAATTTTTCCATGATAACGTTTGTGACATATGCCATGGATTCCAGTGTATCAGCTAACGTTCCATCCAAATCAAATATACATGCCTTAATCATCTTTTGTCATCCTCTCAAGTCAATTCCTGATTTCTTCATTTCATAAAATAATCTGGCGGCCGGAAGCCCTACCACATTATTGTAGTCTCCATTAATTCCTTTTACATATATTCCGAAAAACCCCTGAATCCCGTAACTTCCCGCTTTATCCATAGGCTCTCCTGTCGCAACATATTCTCTGATTTCTTTATCTGAAACCGGATAAAATGTCACATCTGTACTCTCATAAAAGGCATGTTCCTGCCATTGCCCATTCTTTTTCTCCAATACAGAAACGCCAGTGTATACCTGATGGGTGTTCCCCTGCAGTTTCTTCAGAGTATCTGCTGCGTCTTCCTGATCGTGTGGTTTTCCAAGAATCATATTCTGAAACACTACCACTGTATCAGAACCGATAATTACAGTTCCCTCTTCGGCATCCTCTACTGTCGCTTTAACAGAAACCGCCTTATCTCTTGCCAGCTGCGCAACTGCCTCTTTCGGGTCATCAGAAGTCCGATTCTCGTCTCCTGATGCGGGTATCACTTCAAATTTCACGCCTGCTCTCTCCAGCAGTTCTCTTCGTCTGGGTGAAGCAGATGCTAAGATAATTCTTCTCATATATAAACCTCTTCTGTTACTGTTCGAACGCCGTTATTCTGTAAAGTGTTTTTATCAGCGCCCCTCTTCTTTCGTGTCATAGTATACCTTGTATCTTTTTGCTATGCAACTGCTTTCAGAAAAAGTTTTGCTTTTCTTTTTATGCAAAACGTATTAAAATATGAATAACCAATCACTAATCTGTTTCATATTCGCAGAAATAGGAGAATATCAGAAAGGAGTTTATGATTATCATGGCTAAAATTAATAAATACTGGGGATTTGTTGCAGTCGGCGCTCTTACCGCAGCTGCTGCCGGTGTCGTTGCCGCTATTATCGCAAAGAAAGGATCCTGCAAAGAGGATTTTGATTTTGAAGATGACTTTGATGATTTTGATCTGACAGACGAAGAAGAGAAAACTGAGGAAAAAGCTGACGAAGAAGCTGAAACTGCAGAAGATTTCCAGTCCTGGGAACATACAGGTGAGCAGGCAGAGAATGACAGTGCTGAAGACAAAGCTGACGAAGTAGCAGCTGAATCTGATTCAGAAAATTCAGAAGAAGCTCCTGAAGCAGCCACAGAAGTTGAAATCAAAGATGCTGAGGAAGAAGATGCCGACGATCCAAAAGACTTCGAAGAAGCTATTGAGGCAGCAGCTGAATCTAAGGAATGAATCAACTTGTCGGCACACTAGTACAGCGTAATTATACTATATGTTGCAAACAGCCAGACGAATAATCGCCTGGCTGTTTCTTTATCTTTTATTGCATTATGCTTTCGGCAGTTTAAATGAGCTCTTAAGAGATACGATACGGTTAAATACCGGTGCTCCCTCCTTAGAGTCATGGATATCTGCGCAGAAGAATCCTGTTCTTACAAACTGGAAGCTGTCATAGCCTTTTGCTTCCATCAGTGCAGGCTCTACATAAGCAGTAACTTTAGTCAGAGAATTCGGATTTACGTTCAGTGAACCGTCTTCCTTGTTGTATACACCTTTTTCCTCATCTACGATATTCTCATAGAGACGAACTTCTGCTTTGCCAGCCTGGCTTGCTTCTACCCAGTGAATTGTTCCTTTTACCTTTCTGCCATCCGGTGCGTTTCCACCCTTTGTTTCCGGATCATAAGTACAATGTACTACGCGTACTGTACCATCTTCGTCTGCTTCGTATCCTGTACATGTTACAAAATATGCATTCATAAGACGAACCTCTGTGCCAGGGAACATTCTCTTATATTTCTTAGGCGGATCTACCATGAAATCCTCTCTCTCAATATAAAGTTCTCTGCCAAATGGCATCTTACGTGTTCCAAGTTCTTCGTTCTCCATATTATTCGGAGCTTCCAGATACTCAATTTCACCTTCCGGATAGTTATCGATCACAAGTTTGATCGGATCAAGGATTGCCATCAGACGCGGACGTTTCAGTTTCAGGTCCTCGCGGATACAGTACTCAAGCATTGCGTAATCAACAGAGCTGTTTGCCTTGGATACACCACAAAGCTCAACAAACATCTTGATAGATTCCGGTGTGAAGCCACGACGGCGCAGTGCTGCGATGGAAACCAGACGCGGATCATCCCATCCGTCTACAATTCCTTCTTCTACAAGTTTCTTGATATAACGTTTACCTGTGACAACATTTGTCAGGTAAAGTTTTGCAAATTCAATCTGTTTCGGAGGCTGCGGATATTCCAGTTCTCTTACAACCCAGTCATACAGCGGTCTGTGGTCCTCGAATTCCAGTGTACAGATGGAATGTGTGATTCCCTCGATTGCATCTTCGATCGGATGAGCGAAGTCATACATCGGATAGATGCACCATTTATCGCCTGTTCTGTGGTGTGTCATATGAGCAACACGATAAATAACCGGGTCTCGCATATTCATGTTCGGAGATGCCATATCAATCTTAGCGCGGAGTACTTTCTCTCCGTCTGCATATTTACCCTCTTTCATCTCCTCGAAAAGCTGAAGATTCTCTTCAACAGTTCTGTTTCTGTATGGGCTCTCTTTACCTGGCTCTGTAAGTGTTCCGCGGTATTCACGGATCTGATCTGCTGTCAGGTCGCATACGTATGCTTTTCCTTTCTGGATCAGCTTTACAGCAGCTTCATACATCTGGTCAAAATAATCAGATGCAAAGAAAAGTCTGTCTTCCCAGTCAGCACCCAGCCATTTGATATCAGCTTTAATAGATTCTACAAATTCGCTTTTCTCTTTTGTAGGGTTTGTATCATCAAAACGCATGTTGAATTTGCCGTTATACTCCTGAGCAAGGCCATAGTTTAAAAGAATAGATTTCGCATGACCGATATGAAGATATCCATTCGGTTCCGGCGGGAAACGTGTATGCACGGTGTCATAAACACCCTCTGCTAAATCTTTATCAATAATATTCTCAATAAAATTCTTGGAAACTGTTTCGTTCTCCATCTTTTTCCCTCCTGTTTTTCGTATTTTATACATGTTTCATGTCACTGCATTACCTGCCCGTACCCACAAAACCAATATATCCGTTATTTTCAGTTATAATATAAGTACATTTTATTAACTATATTGATTTTCCTTCTATTAAGCACAAACGAATGAATTTATATTATCATTGGAAATTCCATCTGTCAACTGTTTCCACAATGGTGGCAAGCCTTATTTTATGCACTATTGAGGCTGATACTGACATCTGTTTTGCCATTTTAAGTTTCCGGTTTTCTTGACGAAATCTGTGTTAACACTTATAATTATCTCAATATATACGATTATACCAATATATTCAGGAGGTGCAGCAACATGAGTAACGCATTGCCAATCGAAGATTTAAGCAAAACTTACCTCGAACATTCTATGGTAATTAACAACTTCGTTATTAAAATTGGAAGTCAGATTAAAGATAGTCTTTGTCGTGTTTTTGGTGACGGTGTTCAGTACGAATGGCGTGAAAATGACGACAAAGTAATCATTCCTGATGTATCAATCATCTGCAACCTGAGAGATCGTAAAAACATTTCTTTTACCGGCATTCCTCGCTTTGTAATGGAGGTTTTATCCAATGCCACTGAAGAATATGACCGCCACGAAAAAATGGATATTTACTGTAAAGTCGGTGTTTCTGAGTACTGGATTGTTGACTGGAGAAAAAAATCTGTAGAAATTTATCTTTTTGACTTTAAAGAAGATGGTACTGGTTATCCGTATCTTTATAAAACAGTTACCGCGCAGAATAAAGAAGATTTGCAACTGGTTATGTTTCCAAATTTGAAGATAACTTTTGATGAGCTATTTGATATTGGGGAATATTAACATTGTCAATGAGGCTGCTGTCCGATTGTTAGCGTTGAATATTCTCCCTGAATCCATTATAACATAGCCCAAAAGGAGCGTGATCGTATGGCTTTATCTAAAGAAGAATCTTATACCATTGAAGATATCTATGCTCTGCCAGACGGAGAAAGAGCCGAGCTTATTGATGGACACATCTATTATATGGCACCACCAACCTATAAACATCAGAAAATCGTTATGGAACTCTCCGCTTCTATCCGTAATTATATAAAACAACACAAGGGATCTTGTGAAGTGATTCCTGCACCATTCGCAGTACATCTTGACGAAGCAAGTAATACCTACGTAGAACCGGATATTTCTGTAATCTGTGATAAAAATAAGCTTGATGATAACGGTTGTAATAATCTTCAGCATCTTAATGGATGTACACTGGTAGAATGCTTTTGCTCCGATTCTTCTTATACTTGATGGTAATTCTCTCAGAAATCAATCTCTGTTTCCAGAGGAACACGGGTCTTCGACACTTGTGAGGCAGATAAATAGCAATAGTCACGGGTGCAGATTATTAAAGAGAATAAACCTATCAACTGAGCCATTTTGGGAAATAAGGAATAAACCAACGGGATAGTGATAGTTTACGTTACTGTTCACTCCGTTCTCAGTAACGTAGCCAAAATTCATTCCAGATTGCCTGCGGCAATGGAATTTTGGCTTGTATGTCTCGGGATTTTGGCATATTTATGCCAAAACACCTCGCGGGATAGTGGTGGTGTGTGAACAGTAACTATTTTACTCTTTTTTATTTTTTCAGACTCATCTGCATATTGATTTCATGATCTGCATATGCTATAATGCCAGTAGGCAAAAGGTATTAAAGTGTTTATAACAAAAAGAATGAAAGCCCTTGAAGTTGCAGCTTCTTGGGCTTTCTTCTTATTGTTAGGGCAAGGCCCTGTAATTATTGGGTTTGACGGGTGTTTTTTGTTAATTTACCTGCAAAAGTCAGGTTTTGATTACTTTTGAGGTACCGAGGTTCAAGAAATCCTTTATTTTCAAGCATTAAAAAAAGCTGATGACGGGAATTGAACCCGTGACCCCTTCCTTACCAAGGAAGTGCTCTACCTCTGAGCCACATCAGCATCGTGTCGGATTTACCGCTCACATTTGGATATGTTACCAGAACTTAACCGTATTGTCAATCCCTATTTTTTAACTTTTTTATTTTTATAAAAATTACCTTCGGTTAAAATTCTGTATTTTTTATTTACGGAGCTGTTCCAGTTGTTCTTTTATTTTGGTGCGGATTCTGCGGAGTGCGTTGTCTATAGATTTTGGTGTTTTTCCCATAAGTTCGGCAATCTCTCCGTAGCCGTTTCCTGCCAGATAGTATTCCAGTACCTGATTCTCCATTGGGCTTAATGTGGTAGTGATCTCTTGTTCCAGATTCTCAACGTTTTCCTGGTCGATGATGATCGATTCCGGATTTTCTACCCAGGTATCACCAAGATGTTCTTCGTTCTCTCCGCCCTGCTCACTGAGAGAGACATATGAGTTAAGCGGCTGATGTTTCTGCCTGTTAGAACTCTGGATTGCATTGTAAATCTGTCTGTCCACGCATATGCTCGCAAAAGTCTGAAATGTGGCATCTTTGTCCGGCTGGTAGTCGCGGACTGCCTTAAACAGTCCGATCATACCTTCCTGTATCAGATCATCATTCTCCCCGCCTATCAGGAACATGGTCCTTGCTTTCTTGCGGACCATGTTCTTGTATTTTTCCATAAGATAGTCGAGAATCTCTGACTCTCCGTTTTTAAAGCGAAAGATTAATTCTTCATCCTTGATTCCGTCATACTGTTTCATCAATTTAAACCTTCCGTTTTCCATAAATCTTGCTATTAACTGAAACAATTCTATTCTGCTGCACAACCAATACGCTATTTACACCAAAACAG
The DNA here is from genome assembly GCF_003471165.1 of Ruminococcus sp. AM22-13. Lineage (GTDB taxonomy): Bacteria > Bacillota > Clostridia > Lachnospirales > Lachnospiraceae > Blautia_A. Next base: position 36,578 of record NZ_QRIL01000007.1, read on the forward strand.
ATTAACCACATAACCCTCTAATAACTAATGTAAATATGGCACTTATTTCTTCTGCATTCTCTGACGTACGATCTCATAGCCGAGTACGCCTGCTGCTACTGATGCATTCAAGGAATCAATATCCCCCTTCATCGGAATAGATGCTACAAAATCACATTTCTCGCGAATCAGTCTGCTTACTCCCTCACCTTCGTTACCGATCACAACTCCGATCGGACCTGTAAGATTCAGGTTATACATAGTTTCTCCACCCATATCTGCGCATACAAACCACACACCCTGCTCTTTCAGCTCATCAATGGTATGTCCCAGATTTGTCACTTTTGCAACAGGTGTATAGTTTAATGCACCTGCTGAAGTCTTGGCAACTGTAGAGGTCAGTCCTACTGCACGTCTCTTCGGAATGATCACGCCATGTGCTCCTGCCAGGTTTGCAGTACGGATGATTGCACCGAGATTATGAGGATCTTCAATATTATCCAGAATAAAGATAAATGGATCTTCCCCTTTTTCCTTTGCTTTTGCAAGGATATCTTCTACGCTTGCATATTCATAAGCAGCTACCTGGGCGATTACGCCTTGATGTGCACCTGTCTCACTTAACTGATCCAGACGCTCTTTTGCCACATAATTGATAATCGTATCTTTTTTTCTCGCCTCTCTGGCAATAGTGCGGACTGGTCCATCCTGGCATCCATCCAGGATAAACAGCTTATCTACACATTTACCGGAACGAAAAGCTTCCAGGACTGCATTGCGTCCTTCTATCTGTTCACTCATATCTGATCCTCTCCGATTCCAGCACGGACCAATTCTATGATCCTGCCAAAATCATCTTTTAAATATAAATATCCCATCAGAGCTTCAAACCCGGTTGCTCTGCGATAATCTGCCATTGTTGCGTGCTTTGCCATTGTCGGGGAGTGCGCATTTCTGCCTCTTTTATAAACGCTGTGCTCCTCTTGCGTAAGCATTGGTTCGATCACTTCCATCATAGAAGACTGTGTGCCTGCTTTAACCAGACTGCTTGCCTTTCTGTGCAGCTGATTTACCGGACAGTTTCCTTTTTTCACAAGAATCGTGCGGATCACCAGTTCGTAAACACCGTCTCCGATATAAGCTAAAGTCAAGGGTGAGTAAGACCTCATATCATTATCTTTCAGATGAAATACCTGATGAAGCAATCCTTTTAAACCAGCAATATCATGCTTATCAAACTCATTTATTTCTGCCATACCGTTTAAGCTCGTTTCCATTTTACTCCCTCACGGGTATCTTTAAGGATAATTCCCTTAGCCAGAAGCTCATCTCTGATCTCATCTGCTCTCGCAAAGTTCTTTGCTTTTCTTGCTTCCTGGCGTTCTGCAATCAGGTCTTCGATTTCTTTATCAAGAATTTCTTCTTTCTTCTCTGCTTTCAGACCAAGTACATCGCATAATTTTACCATTGTATCAAGCAGTACTCCGGCGAATTCTGAGGAGCTTTCTTCGGATACATTTGTATTGGCAAATTTAACCAGTTCAAAGATTGCAGCCAGTGCGTCCGCAGTGTTGAAGTCATCATCCATTGCTTCTTCGAATTTCTTAACAAACTCCTGAGACTGTGCAAGGAGTTCTTTCTCTGCATCTGTCGCAGCCTCTGTCTGTGCTGCTGCTTTTCTGTCTTTTAAGTTTGCAGCTGCATCTGTGATACGCTCTAACGCATTCTTTGCAGCTTCCATCAGATCTGCGCTGAAGTTCAGCGGGCTTCTGTAATGTGCATTCAGCATGAAGAAACGAAGTACCTGAAGATCATACTGCTCGCTGATCTCACGTACAGTACGGAAGTTTCCAAGAGACTTGGACATTTTTCTGTTATCAATGTTTAAGAATGCATTGTGCATCCAGTATTTTGCAAAAATCTTATCGTTGCAGCATTCACTCTGTGCAATTTCATTTTCATGATGTGGGAAGATCAGGTCCTCACCGCCTGCATGAATATCAATCTCATCTCCGAGATATTTCTTTGCCATAACAGAGCATTCAATATGCCAGCCAGGACGTCCATCACACCATGGGGATGGCCAGGATGGCTCTCCCTCTTTTTTCGGTTTCCAGAGAACGAAATCCAGCGGATCTTCTTTCTGGTCTTCTCCTGATACCTGCAGAGAGCGGAAACCAGACTGCAGATCATCCAGATTTTTGTGAGAAAGTTTTCCGTATTCTTTGAATTTCTTAACTCTGAAATAAACAGTACCGTCTGCTGCCGGATATGCATATCCTTTATCAACCAGAGTCTGGATCATGCTGATCATTCCACCGATTTCCTGCGTTGCCTGTGGATTTGTAGTAGCAGGTTTTACATTCATGCCATCCATATCTTTCCTGCACTCTGAAATATAACGTTCAGAAATCTCCTGAGCACTTACGCCTTCCTCGATTGCTTTCTTGATGATCTTATCATCTACGTCTGTAAAGTTAGAAACAAAGTTTACTTCATATCCCTTGTACTCCATGTAACGGCGTACAGTATCGAAGATGATCATTGGACGGGCATTTCCGATATGGATCAGATTGTAAACAGTCGGACCGCAGACATACATGCGAACCTTTCCCTCTTCAAGAGGTACAAATTCTTCTTTTCTGCGTGTCAGTGTATTAAAAAGTTTCATTCTCTATTCCTCCAGTTTTCCCTATGTTTTATCATTCTATAGAGTTTTTGTTACTGTTCCGTAACACGCTTCGCGGAATAGTGGCGTGTGTACAGTAACGATTTTTTATAAAATCTTATTATATGAATTACCAATTACTTTACTTCATTAAGAAGACATATTGCCTGAGATGCAATTCCTTCTTCTCTTCCTGTAAATCCCAGTTTCTCTTCTGTAGTAGCCTTAATATTCAGCTGAGACTCATCAATTCCCATTGCTTTCGCCATATTTGCCCTCATCTGTGGAATATGAGGTGCCATTTTCGGTTTCTGCGCAATGATCGTTGCATCTATATTTCCAATCTCATAATGATGTTCTTTCAATAGCTTCGTTACGTGTTCCAGCAGCAGAATACTGGAAATTCCTTTATATGCAGGATCTGTATCCGGAAAATGTTTTCCGATGTCTCCCAGCGCAGCTGCTCCTAAAAGTGCATCCATCACCGCATGGATCAGCACATCGGCATCTGAATGTCCCAGAAGACCTTTCTCCCAGTCAATCTTTACTCCTCCAAGGATCAAATCTCTGTTTTCGGTTAGTCTGTGTACATCATATCCCATTCCAATGCGCATAATCATTCTCCTTTGATTTCCAGCATTTTGCTGAGTCTTAATAAGCTTAATCGTCTTCTTGTATAAGGTGCAAGTCTGAGACTTGGTAAAACAGCTGCTTCATCAAGTCCGATATCATAAACCGTCTTTGCACATCCAGCCTTCTCCAGCATGTGGAACATATCCTGTTCGCTCGGAAGCTCATCTATGATCTCCGCGATTCCACCCAGGCAATTCTCCAGATGCTCCGGTGAAATGGATTTCAGAAGTTCCGGTTCATTTTCTTTCTTTATCTCTTCCAGAAATCCTTTACTTCCAAAGGTTTCCTCCAGAAGTTTCTCGTCTTCATTCTCATACGGTTTTGCGTGACATCGTCCCTGTGTGATAGCTGTGGCAATGCGCTTGTACTCCTCCAGTACAAGAAGTGTTGCTACAGAGACTTTCTCCCCATGAAGTGCATCCAGCGGGCCATTGATCACTTCCATATCCCACAGATGTGTCACCTGGTGCTCTGCACAGGATGCCGGTCTTGAATTCCCGATCATCTGCATCGCAAGCCCGGAAAGGATCAATGCATACATCAGCTGTTCACATTCATCTTCCTCACCCTCTGCAATATCCTGTATGGAAGATCTGACCGTCTTTAAGGCTTTTTCTTCCAGTCTTACAGTTTCCCGGCAAAAATATTCTCCGGTAACCAAATTTGCGATTTTCCAGTCTGCAAGACAGATATATTTTCCCATCAGATCTGAAATTCCCGCATCTGTAAGACGCCGGGGAGCTTTTGAAAAAATATCTGTATCTGCATATACACAGATAGGCGCAATTGACGGTACTGTTTTCTTCACGCCGTCCAGGTTCATGGCAGCCACTGTTGTTACAAATCCATCTCCACTTGCTGCGGTAGGCACTGAAATGAAAGGTACTTTGTATTTGTGTGCAACATAGCGGCTGATGTCGTGAATCGTTCCTGCCCCTACTGCGAGGATCAGGTCAATATCTTCCTCCATGTTGTTCTCCACAATTCTTATCGCTTTCCGGTCAGCCAAAAGCCCCTCTGCGTCCAGAACTAATACCTGGCATCTGTCATAGATATCCTCCATGATTTCTTCTGTTGCCGCATAGGTATTGGTGTCGCAGATAACCAACGGAGATATATATTCTTTCAGCATCCCCTCTGACATCTCTTCTTCAAGCTTCTCTACTGCTCCGGCTTCTATCAAAATCTCTTTCACTGCAATCTGGTGTTCCCTGCCGCAGCTGCAAGGTCGGGCAAAATCGTCCGCATCAACTCGCATTTAAATTCTTCCTCCTGACTTTATACAATTGTTTGTTTCAATCCACAGTCGGTAATTTCACAGAATATGACATACAATCACATAGATGACTGTGGCTTGTCACGTGTCAGTGGGGGATACCGATTCCTCTCTGCCCGCCACTGCTGTTAAGTTTCATCGTACATGACATAGTTCCATGGTATTATACATGATTTTCCAGTAAAAATCAATCATTCGCCGCACACAATGCCCTTACAGATTCAGGTAATTGTAAACAATCTTTGAAATATTCCGGATATTTGTTACTGCTGTACCTTCCGGGCAGTTTTCGGACATGATACACAATATGTATGTTGTCTTTTCTCCGTAAATGATTGCAATATCATGCTGGTCCTGATCTGTCTCTCCGGTTTTATTTGCTGATTTTATTCCGTCAGGAAGTCCTTCCGGGATTTTCCAGGTATTTTCCTGATTCGACAGAAGATTAAGCATTTCCTCTGATGCTTCTTTGCTGACGCACTCTCCCTTGAAAATGCTCTCAAGCAGAGCTCCGCAGTCTTTTACAGAAGTCATATTTCTGCCGCCAAGACTTTCCTGCGCGGAGGTTGCCGGGTGGAGTGTATGCTGTACACTTGTTTCTGTATATCCCTCTTTTTCCAGATATTTATTGATGTCCTCTGCACCTTTTTTGAAATCGAGTGCATCTGTCTGAAGTTTCACCAGTTCATTACAGGATTCGTTGTCGCTGACAGTGATCATATTCCACAACAGATCATTTAATTTCACATCTACGGTTTTCATATCCGTTGTATTTAATTTCTTCGCTTCATCCGTTCTTACCTGTTCCATATCCTGGTAAGTCTTTGCCATGACAAATGGCTTGATAAGGCTTGCAGAATATAACGGCGTATCGTTAATCAGAAACTCTTTATCCTCGTTGAGATCTTTGACATATACGCTCCATGTTCCCTGATATCCTGACAGCAGATTTTCAAGTTGTGGTTTGAGGTTATCGATTCCCAGATCATCCAGATTTATGACTTTACCTGTGTCATCCACTATGAATCCGTCTGTTGTCACTGTATTCTCCTGCACCAAAGCTCCGTTCGCACCGCCGAAATAATAGTTTCCGTCAAAATTCATTTCATAGCAGTCCATCTCAAGCGAATGGATTCCCGGCTCTGTTACCATTCTGCCATTTTCATCAAAGTAATAATAACCATTTAACGTGATTCCGTCTATCGCCAGGTTATCTATATACCTTACCTGCGGGGCTGCCGATAGTCGTCCAAGATTATTTACAAAATAGAAGCCATCAAATTTGTCTGTTTCCTGTGTTTTCTGCGCATCAGTTGTCTCCTCAGCCTCTGTATTTTTAAATACTGTAACACCTTTCAAACGTTCCATATGCGGGCTGCATGCTTTAAATTTTCCATCTGCATCATGGTAATAATATCCGTCAAATACCGTTCCATCAATTTCATAGTCCTGAAAATAATGAATCTCTGCCTGATTGCTTTTCGCTCCATTTACATCCAGACAGTAAAATCCGTCACTCTTCATGATATACTTATTACTTCCATCACCTATCGGCTGAATCTGTGCCTGTTCCGTAACAGAAGACATACTTTGCTGTGCAGCCAAAGCAGTGTCAGGCAAAGTCGTTGTCATTACAACAGCCCCTGCCAGAGTTCCTGCCAGGATAAAAGTTTTCGTCGTTCGTTTATTTTTTTTCATGTAAAACTCCTTTTACAGTTGCTTTCCATATCTCTTCGTAACTGTTCACTGCCATCGTCAGATAACAGCTGACAGAATTGTTACATCTCTTTCTTATAGTAAGCAAAGTATATATTGTTTTTTTCAGGATAGCAACATTTTTGTCTTTTTTCCAGTAACAACCTATCCAGCATAGTTACTGTTTACTTCATTCTCAGTAACACCGTATGTCTCGGGATATTCTGGTTATATACCTTGTTTGTTTAATGGAAATCATATCATATTCTGACTCTGGTCAGCTTTTTATTTATCCATACAAACCCTGTTCCAGAATTCTCCAAGCTGCTGTTCCACCGTATTCAGAGTACAGTTTCTGCGGTCAGACCATTCTGCCGGGAAAAGATTGCGATAGTTATGATCAGCAAAGCGCTCATCCAGCAAAAGTATGATTCCTGTATCCTCCTGGTTTCTTATCACACGTCCTGCTGACTGCAACACTTTATTCATTCCGGGATATCTGTATGCATAATCAAATCCATCTGCGCCTTTTTTATCATAATACTGCCTGAGTATTTCCCGTTCTGTCCCAATCTGGGGCAAACCTGTTCCTACTATAACCGCCCCGATCAGTTTCTCCCCCATCAGATCAATACCTTCCGAAAAAACACCACCCATCACACAAAATCCAACCAGTGTCCCTTCTGATGTAGAAAATTCTTCGATAAATTCCTCTTTTTCCTGTTCATGCATCCCTGATGTCTGAGAGATGCATCGTACCCAGTCCACTGAAAACTCATTCTCATACACCTCCAGCACATCTTCCATAAATTTATAAGAAGGAAAAAATACCATATAGTTTCCTTTTCTCGCCCATACTGTTCTTGCAATATATGACGCAATTTTATGATATTCTTCATAACCTCTTCTGGTATAACGGCTGCTCACATCACGTCCCGTAAGAATACATCGTTTTTCCTGCTTAAAAGGTGATGGAACATAAATGCCATAATCATCTTTTCTGGTGCTTAAAAGTGTACGGTAATAGTCCATAGGAAGAAGCGTCGCCGAAAAGAAAACCGCGCTCTTCCCCTTTTCCAGACATCTTCCGATATTCGCCGCAGGATTTACGCAGAAAAGCCGCAGTATTACTTTTCCCTGCGTTCCGATTTCTGTATAAATCACATAATTCTCATCCAACAGCTCATCTATATTCAGAAAATCTCTGACGCAAAAATAAAAATTCAGGAGCTGTTCCGGAAGCTCTTTTCCGTGAAGTTCTTCCAGAAGCTTGTCCATCTCTCCCATCACCTGTAGCATACTCAGAGAAACCGGTCCGGGATTCTGTAAAATCTCATAATCTCCACAGTCTTTCTCCAACGCCAGCAACTGACGGTTTACTTTTCCTAGCGCACGTACAAGTCCCTTACTGTAATCCGCGGCCAGCTTCTTTGCTTCCAGAACATCCGCTCTATCCACAAAAGCACTGTACATTTCTCTGCCTCTGTCCACCAGATTATGGGCTTCATCAATCAGAAAAATATATCCTCCCGAGGTACCTTCGCCAAAAAATCTCTTCAGATACACATTTGGATCAAATACATAATTATAATCGCAGATTACCGCATCCACCCATATTGCGAGATCAAGACATAGCTCAAACGGACATACCTGCCATTTCTTTGCATACTCAAGAATCCTCTCTCTGCCATAGCAGTCCTGTGTCGTCCACAATTCATAGACTGCATCATTAATTCTGTCCAGATGTCCTCTCGCCCAGAGACAATTCTCCGGATTGCATTCTGTTTTGTCACAGAAACATAGTTTTTCCTTCGCAGTGATAGTGATCACTTTAAACTTCAGTCCATGTTCCTTTAATATTAAAAACGCTTCTTCTGCCACTGTTCTGGTGATCGTTTTTGCTGTCAGGTAGAAAATGTTTTCTCCCAGTCCGGCACCAACTGCTCTTACCGCCGGAAAAATCGTGGACATGGTTTTCCCTACCCCCGTAGGCGCCTGTATAAAAATCTGCCGTTCTGCTGATATCGTATGATACACACTGGATACGATCTTTCGCTGACCTTCTCTGTATTCAAACGGAAACTCCAGACCTTCCATGGATTCATTCCGCTCTTTTTTCCATGCCAGCTGATACGAAATCCATTTATGATATCTGTCCAGAAGTTCCTGATACCAGTCTTTAAGTTCCTCCAAAGTAAATTCTTCTCTGAAATACTTGAGTTCCTCTGTATCCAGATTTCCGTATGTCATCTGAACACCGATTTTCTCTAATTGCTGTTCTCTGGCATAGATCCAGGCATAGCACATGGCCTGGGCACGATGTACTTCCACTGGTTTCTCAAGCTGGCTGACATCTGCATAGACACCTTTGATCTCGTCAATGAAATATTGCTCGTCCTCTGTGAATATCCCGTCAGCTCTGCCTTCTACCACGATACTTACATCATCATATTCCGTCGTATATTTAAGAGAAACTTCTGCCCTGTAATGACTTCCCATCTGACTTTGTATCTTCCTGTGAAGTCTGCTGCCTTTCAGCATCGCTTCTTTATCCGCAGAGCCTCTGCGGTTATCAAGGTCACCGCTTCTTAATATAAATTCCACCAGATTTCTGACCGAAATACGAACCACCGGCTTATCCATGTCTGCCCCCTATATCTTAAGAGTTACTGTTCACTCCGTTCTTAATAATCTCTAAAATCTATTTTCATTCACCATTCAACTTATCGATTCATCAAATGCAAGGTCTTTTAAAGATAATACACGATTATAGCACATCTTCTCAACACATGAAACGAAAAAGCCGCCAGAAATCTTTATACAGATTCCTGACGGCCTGTTATTTTCTTTATCTTTTATCTATCTTAATCTTCCGATGTACTGACAAGCTGATTCCTGAAATAATCTTATTGATACATGAACCTTAGCTCCACGATTCTATATAATAGGAATTACATCTGAGTAAGTACAAAAATATCATAGATTGCTTTTACAGCAGTTTCGAAATCTCTGTTCTCAACACCAATAATGATGTTCAGTTCACTGGATCCCTGGTCGATCATCTTAACATTTACATTTGCATGGGCAAGTGCGGAGAAGATTCTGCCGGCTGTACCTCTGGTGGATTTCATGCCACGTCCCACAACAGCGATCAGTGCAAGGTCAGATTCCATTTCTACGAAATCCGGCTGTACTGCACGATGGATTCCGGCAATTACCTGCTGTTCTTTCTCTTCAAATTCATCCTGATGTACATATACAGTCATTGTATCGATTCCTGATGGAACATGCTCAAAGCTGATTCCCTGATCTTCGAATACCTGAAGTACCTTACGTCCGAAACCAACCTCACTGTTCATCATTGATTTCTCAATATTGATAGAACAGAATCCCTTCTTACCTGCAATACCTGTGATTGTAAATTTCGGTTTCTTGCATGTACTCTCAACAATAAAAGTACCCTTGTCTTCCGGTCTGTTTGTGTTTTTGATATTGATCGGAATTCCCTCTTTACGAACCGGGAAGATCGCATCTTCATGAAGAACAGTTGCACCCATATAAGAAAGCTCTCTGAGTTCTCTGTAGGTAATGCTCTCGATCACTTCCGGATTTTTAACAATACGTGGGTCTGTTACCAGGAAACCGGAAACATCTGTCCAGTTTTCATAGAGGTCTGCCTTAATAGCCTTTGCCACAAGAGAACCGGTTACATCAGAACCTCCTCTGGAGAAAGTTTTAACTTTTCCATCTTCACCAGCGCCATAAAATCCAGGGATAACGGCATGTTCACATTTTGCCAGCTTTTTGGACAGAAGTCTGTCTGTCTTCTCGGCATCCAGATTTCCGTTCTTATCAAAACGGATCACATCTGCTGCATCAACAAATTCATAACCCAGATATGCTGCCATCACCTTACCATTGAGAAATTCTCCTCTGGATGCTGCATAGTCTGTGCCTGCCTGTGCCTTGAAATCAGCTTCGATCTGAGCAAATTCATCTTCCAGAGAAAGATCAAGGTTCAGTCCGCGGATAATCTCATAATATCTTCCCTTGATTTCCTGCAGAATCGGGATGAAATCTTCCCCTTCAACTGCAGTATTATAACATTTATAAAGTAAATCTGTAACCTTTGTATCTCCGTCAAATCTCTTTCCGGGAGCGGACGGAACCACATAACGTCTGCTCTCATCACTTCTGATGATCTCCCCTACTTTCTGAAACTGTTCTGCATTTGCCAGAGAACTTCCTCCGAATTTAACAATTTTCTTCATTTTTCCTGCTCCTCATATGTCACTAAATATTTTCAGACTAATCTCCTATCAGTCTTTGTCACTCTACCAACATAAAGTCTGTTTAATATTGTATTGAATAAACGCCAATTTTGCAAGCCTTTCTTACAGAAATATCCGAAAATGGTTATTTTCCACAATCTGCCGAAGATTCCTGCTGTTTTTTTACAAATTCTGTCACATTATAAACACGAAGGATATCTCCATCCACCCGAAAATGAATATCCTTCTCTCCAAAAGGCATTCCGTAAGACCGTTCCGGATCATTCTGATAAGCAGGACGGGGATCATCTGCAAGCACTGCGATCAGAGCCTCTCTGCTTTCCCCGGGTATTCTTTCCAGAAGCTCCTGGGGAAATTCTACATTCAGATGATGATCTTTGGAATATTCGGTAAAACTTCCTGTTGCTTCCGGATGGCAATCCGCATAAGGAATATATGGTTTAATATCGAAAATCGGTGTTCCATTCATCAGATCTGCACCTTCTACATAAAGTACAGGGCTGTCCGGCTCATCCAGAGCTACTTTCTCAAGCTTCACACAGGATAATCCTATGGAATTGGGACGAAAGGGAGATCTTGTGGCAAAAACTCCTTTTCTCACATTTCCCCCAAGCCTGGGCGGACGGACAGTCGGTGACCACATTGTCCTCTTTGCCTCCGAAAACTCCCAGATCAGCCAGATATGACTAAACTCCTCCAGACCACGGCAGGCATCCACATTACGATATTCCGGCTCGAATACGATTCTCGCTTTAAGTGCCCCTACACGGCCACTCTGCCTGGGGATACCGAATTTGGTCGGAAAATCATTTTCTATATGTGCGATTGGAATCATTGTATTTATTCTCCTTTTGTAACTGTTCAGTACCTTCACAGTTACAAGTCAAAATCCACAAGAAAGAATCCTGCTTGCAGGATTCTCCGCCTGCGACGGGTCGCTTCAGCGACATAATTCCTCTCCGTCGCAGTGCGATCCTGCCCGGAGGGATTTTGACTTGTATGTCTCGGGATTTTGGCATGTTCATGCCAAAACACCTCGCGGGATAGCAGACTGCTGAATAGTTACGAAATATCTTTTATAATAGCAATTTTAGTATAATCAAGTCCTGATCTATGTTCTTGCGAACGAGACGATTTGCGAAAGTGATATGCATATTTATGGGAAATCTCTGTTCTATATGGAATGCATATAAAATATCCATAATGACTTTGAATAAGTAAACAAGCATATCCTCTTTCCTTTTTCTTTAAAAGTTCTTTATATGGCGGATTCGGATATTTCTCGTAAAATCTATCTGAAAGGCTATAAACAGCATAGTCAATTTCCAATTTTATTCTCCTTATATACATATAAACGAGAGGGAAAATGAACTCCCTCTCGTTATGCTCTTCGCTCGGTCATATTTTATTTTACCGATGAGTCAGAACCGTCACTCATCTCATCTCTCGGTTATATTTATTTTACCGATGAGTCAGAACCGTCACTCATCTCATCATGCGAATAGAGAATTAACTCTCTATATATTGTATTATATAACATATTTTCTTAAATAGCACAATCCTATATTTTTAATTTTTCAAACACGCTCTAACATCGTTTCTGTTCACAGCAATATGCTTTCTAACACACTGGACTTGTGTGAATTTATATTATTTGATCTTAGCGCTCTTTGCTTTAGAATAGCTGCTGTATATTCTTTTACCGTTTTCGGTACGATATGCCCGCACCTTGTAATAGTATGTTTTCTTAGACGTAAGCTTCTTATTTATATAAGAAACAGTGCTTCCCTTTTTAATCGTTGATACTGCCTTATATTTACCGGATCTGGATGTGGCACGGTATACTACATACCCTTTGGCACCGCTTACCTTTTTCCATTTCAGTGTAGCCTGTTTCTTACCGGCAGTTACTGTGACAGCCGGGGTTTTCGGTTTTACTGTCTGTGCCGGAGTTGGTGTCGGTGCAATTCCATTGATTGTTACAGAGAAGTTTTTGTCATAACTGCTTTTAATGGCGCCGCCCCATTTGGTGGAAACAGCCTGTACACTGTAATAATAAGGAGTTGACGGAGAAACCGCTGTATCTGTATAGGAGAGGTCTTTGACCGTAGCAATCTTTGCGAATTTACTTTCACCCATCTTACGTCTTAAAATAATGTAAGAATCTGCATTTTCATATTTATTCCATGTAAGAAGAACTGTATTTCCTGCCGCCTTGCAGGTTGTGATCTCTGGCATTCCTGCTGCAAAGAGATCTTTCGCAGTACCCTTTACAACTACATGGCATACTGCGGTTACATTCTGATCGGTTTTTACACGGATATCGGTTTCTCCTACAGAAACAGGTGTGATAACACCCTTCTGGTCTACTTTGGCAACGCCTGCATTATCAGAGGTCCATACCAGTTCCCCGCCGCTTCCCTTCGGACTGAACGTCCAGGTCAGGGTATAGGTTCCCTGATCAATTGCCAGAGTCAGCGTTTTGTCACTCAAAGCAATGCTCTGTGCCGGTGCTGTAACAGTCACGTGGCAGGTGCCTTTCGTTCCATTGTCCGTAGTCAGTGTAATATCTGCAGAACCGGCACCCACAGGAGTTACCTTGCCGGAGCCATCTACGGTTACTACAGAAGAGTTGGAAGATTCCCAGTACAAAGAGGACGGTTTTGCTCCATTCGGCGTGATCATGTAATCCAGTGTCCTGGAACCACTTTTGGTTGAGAGATTCAGGCTGGACGGAGAAATACTCACTCCTGTCACACTGACCAGTCTGGAAGAAACGGAAATATTGCAGGTCGCATAGACACTTCCGGAAACTCTCGCAGTAATTACCGCCGAACCTTCTCCCACTGCTGTTACCACACCACTGTTTACGCTTGCAACAGAACTGTTGGAAGAAGTCCAGCTTACAGTTCCCACCGCATCAGACGGAACAATCGTATAAGTCAGTGTATAGCTATCTCCCTTTGTAAGAGTCAGATCAGAAGCATTCAAGCTGATCAGCTTCGGTGCTGCCGGAAGCTTTGACTCAATACTTTTAAGCAGCTGAACCGCTTCATAAACTCTGTTTGCGGACGCATCCAGCGTAGTCAGCGCACTGTCCGCTTCGGCATATGCGCCGGAGAATCCGCTGACCTGGGACCATCTGGAACGCTCTGCATTTGCCTTTCCCATCATGCGGATAAGCTCGCTCTTATCTGCCGCCTCAAAAATCTGCCTGTTATTATTATACGGATCACATCCTGTAATGTCCGTACCGCCGCAAAGGGCAAACATAACACGCAGGACACTTCCGTCTGACGGATGGCTCGCACCCATTCCGACACCCATAAATACATTATCAAGGGTATATGTCCATCCGGAAGCGGAACAATAGGAAAATTCTGTCAGATCCGGTGCATATTTGTTACCAGTAAGCTTATAGGCATCACCGGTCCAGGTAGAAGTCTCGGAGAGAACCTTCTGGATACATGCCGGTGGATTCAGGCTTCCACTGTCACAGTTGGCAATTCCCCTTAAGTAGAAACCATAACTTGTATTTGTGTCATAAAGCGGCGTAATCCCGTTCTCACTTAACCCGCGGAGCAGAACATCTGCACAGGTTTCTCCTTTCGTAAATTCCACCTGTACAGGATCCAGGATCATACCCTGGCCAATCGTGTTCTTTTCCACAGTCAGCGTCAGGGTATCTGCCAGAACATCGGTCTGTCCCAGCGCAAAAATCCCCACTGCCATTCCGGCTGCAAGAGTCAGCCCCTTAATGGCCTGCCATAGCTTATTCTTTGCCATATTCATTTTCCTCCTTATTTTCGGGCCGCTGCAGCAGCCCGTATTTTCTTTTTACTCTTTCCAGTTTCTCCAGCAGTGGCCTGCTTAGGATCCACAGGAAAATCACTGTAGAAGTTGCCTGCACCAGATCTACCGGCGCACCTGAGATATAAAATGCGATCAGGCTCTTCTTTGTGATGTGTCCATATGCCATCAGGATAGATGCCGGGTTCATGATCCCGCCGAAGATCAGAAATACACTTAAGAATCCGTAAATACACAGATCCACCTTCCTGGCTTTGAGAATCCCTTTCTGAAAAAGGATTCCTGCCAGATATCCGATCATTCCATAGGAAAACATCTGCCAGGGTGTCCACGGTCCCTGCCCGAAAAACATATTTGAGATCATCATGATCAGACAGGCACACAGAAACCCCGCCTCACCACCTAAGGAAACCCCGGTAATGATCACGATGGCCGCAATCGGCTTAAAGCTTCCGATCATAAAGAAAGCACTCCTGCCTGCGACCCCAAGAGCCGCCATTACGGCAATGACCATAATCTCTCTTGCCTGTGGATGCCGGCCCTCAAATACCATAAAGAACGGGATCGTGGCATAGGCAAGTATTAAAAGACTGATCACTACATCATGCTTACCATGAAACTTATGAACCAGGATAAAAAGCACCAGCGGAAGAAAAGCCAGAAACATAATCAGACCAATCCAGGTACGCTTCTCAATCTTTCCTTTATGGATCGGCTGGATAATGATTCCATCCTCTTTCAGTTCATATTCCTCTAATTCCTGTCCGGATTCCTCTTCCCCGGGCAGGCTCTGTGCACAGGAATCCCCGAAGAAACGGTCCATAAACTGGTCTAAAGCCTTGCCTTCAAGCACGCAGCCACCTCCTTTCCGGTAACAGCATCAGGAAAATAATGCCTTGCCATGCGATTGGCAGCAGTCGTATAAAAGCTGTTTCCCGCAAAGAAATCCCTTGCACTCTTACACGTCACCACATTTCCCTGAAAGAACAGGCCGACCCTGTCTGCATATTCTGCGACAAACTCCACATCATGCGAGATCATAAAGATAGTGATCCCGTGAGCTTTGAGCTTCTTTAAAATGTCTCCCAGTTCCTGTTTATATTCTGCATCCAGCCCCTTCGTTGGTTCATCCATCAGAAGAAGCCTCGGCTGCAACAGCAGAACCTTAGCCAGTGCAAGACGCTGCTGTTCTCCACCGCTTAAATCATACGGATGACGGTCAAGCAGTCCTTCCAGTCTGGTCAGACTTACGATTCCCTCGATTGCCTCTGCCTTCCTCATATTGGCAGTGTATTCGGAAGATTTCTTCTCCTTTGCCCCACCGATGATAGAATACAGATCCTCCCGGACTGTCTTCTTGATAAACATGCTCTGGGGATTCTGTGGCAGCACACCCAGATACCCTCTGTAAAGCTGGGTATCCGTATACCTGCGGATATCAATCCCATTCAGGAGAATCTTGCCTCTGTAGGGAGCACGGACACGACTGATCAGCGATAAAGTCGTACTTTTCCCCGTTCCGTTTCCACCGACAAGCGCATAAAATTCTCCCTGCTTTACTTCCAGGTTCAGATCCTGCACAACATCCTTTCCGTCTTTTTCATAACGAAACCACACATCCTTTACCTCAATAGCCGGTGGCATAGAACTTTTGGAACCAGACAGCAGTTTATCTCTGACTGTATTCAGCTTTTTTTGCAGTTTTTGTTTATTTTTACAAAAATAACTTTCTTCACAAACAGAAACTGTATCAGAAGTTGCTGCCATCACCTGTGTGATCCAGTTCCTTCCCTCTTTTACAGTCAGCGGACATGGCAGATTATTTTCTACCTCTGCATAAATCTGCATGGGAACCGGCATAGACAGAAACATTCCATGATGTTCCCTCTTCAGGAACTCACCGATCTCCCGTGGCGCCCCCTGCGTGAGCAGACTGCCCTTATCCATCACATATACCCTGTCCGCCCACGGAATGACATCCTGCAGCCGGTGCTCCGTCAGAATTATGGTAGTGCCGATATCCCGGTTAATCTTTCTCACCGTTTCCAGAAAATCAGAAGCCGCGATCGGATCAAGCTGAGAAGTCGGCTCATCCAGAATCAGAAGTTTCGGGTGCATAGCCATGATCGCCGCCAGGTTTAAAAGCTGCTTCTGCCCTCCGGACAGCTCCGAGACATTCTTATAAAACCACTGATGAATCCCGAAATAGCTTGCCATCTCTGCCACTCTCAGACGAATCGTAGGCGTATCATATCCCAGACTTTCCAGACCAAATGCAAGCTCATGCCACACCTTATCTGTCACGATCTGATTTTCGGGATTTTGCAGTACATAGCCAATTTCCTGGCTCTGCTGCCGGTGGCCGACTTCCTTCAAATCCCGCCCATAATAACAGATTTTCCCGGAACTGCTGCCAAAAGGAGCCAGATCCGACTTCAGCTGGCGAAGCAGCGTACTCTTGCCACAGCCACTCTTACCGCACAGCACATTAAAGGTACCCTCCTCCACATCCAGTGACACATGAGACAGTGACTCCCTGCTGCCATTCGCATAACGGAAGGAAAAATCTCTCACTTCTATTATCTTCATCTCGCTTCTCCTTCCATATCTTCATAAATCTTTCTGTAGGTCACTGCCATCTCTCCCTGTACGTGGCTTCTGCTTTTCTTCATGGCAGATTCCTCACACAGATCCAGAATCAGCGGCAGAAAACAGAACACACCAAAGCTGACAAATGTGACAGCAGCCAGCAGCGGACTGCACGACTGCTTCGGAACCCTTCCGAAAACAGTAAAACCGGCAAGCAGGATTCTGGGATTGTACTGTGCAAAAGCAGCTCCCCGGTAACATCCATATCCGAAAATCACACAAAGCCCGACAAGCATAGTTCCCAGTAGTTTATCCCTTCTGTTAAAACGGTAAATAGAAAAAGCCGTACGTCCTCTTAACCCATAGCCACGGCTTTTCATGGAATCAGCCGTCTCAATCGCATTTTCCAGTGCCCATGTGACAAGAATGGACACCATATTTAACGCATAACGGATCTTCTTAAACCATTTGCCATTGCTCACATCCATCCCCACGCATTTCTGTCCATTGCGGATCACCTTCAGCTGGGCCATAAAGTGAGGCACAAACCGAAGCGCCATAGACAGCATCAGAGACATCGCAGGGATAATCCTGCCAAAAAGATAGATAAATTTATCACTTGTCATGATCTGGTTATAGCAGGAGAACCACAAAATCATAATAAAAAGTACACATCCCAGAACGATTCCATATACCATTGCCTCCAGCGTAACCCAGTTTCCGCTGCTTTCTATATAAAGAAGCGGTGTGACTCCATAATGGTTAAACATCGGGTTTAAGAGTGCCACGATAAGGAGACTCGGTAGCGTCAGAAGAAAATTGATTTTCAGAACCTTCTTTACTCCGTTAAGCCACATGGAGTAAGCTGTGGCAGCCACAAAAGAGACTGCCAGGT
The DNA here is from genome assembly GCF_003471165.1 of Ruminococcus sp. AM22-13. Taxonomy (GTDB): domain Bacteria; phylum Bacillota; class Clostridia; order Lachnospirales; family Lachnospiraceae; genus Blautia_A. Next base: position 54,415 of record NZ_QRIL01000007.1, read on the forward strand.
AAACCGGGTGCTGGATAAACATGGTAAACCCCAGCACCACGGCAAAATAAAAGAAATTTAAAACAGGATGGCACCTGGAAAAAGCATCAGTCATAATACTGATCCCCCACATCCCTGCCAAGATTGCAGGTATAACGCCATTCTACCGTATCGCCGTCCTCCAGCGTATATTTCGAGCAGCCATAATTCGGATACCAGCCGTTGACACAGTACATCCATCCGGAATCCTTGCCACAGTCAAACTCATACAGGTTATTGATACCGGATACATAATAACTGTTATACATAGGTGTCCACTCCGACTCCATCTGAATACCGGCCTGATTACATACACGCTTCAGCACATCAAATACCGTCTCCCCCTCATAGAACTCCACCTCCGAAGGATACAGGATCCAGCCGTCCGCAGGCACAAATTCTGCCTTGGACTCTTTCAGATCATCCCAGTTATTCAGGATCGTAGAACACTCGATAGAGAAAGTACAGGTCATGGCTGTATCTGAGCTGTCATCGCCACCGGAAGTGTCTGTATTGCCTGTTCCATCGCCGGAAGAGTCTGTCTGTCCGGAACTGGTATTTCCATCTGTGCTGGACTGACCGCCAGAACTTCCAGTGGAATTTTCACCGTTTTGTGTATCCTTATTATCAGCAGTGCCCTTGGATTTGTCATCGGATTCATCCGTAGATTCACCTATGGTAGAACCGCCGATCAGATAGAAATCTCCTCCTGTCTTAGTCACGTTAAAGGTAAGTGTTGTGCGCTCTGTTTTTTTCTTTCCGGTTTCTCTGGTAGTAATCTTTGCAGTATCAAGCTGATAAAGCTTTCCATCTTCTTCCAGACAGTAAAGAACCTTATCCGCGTCCCATTTTTCTTTCAGATTCAGGGTCAGCTTCGCAGGCGCTGCCAGATTCATCTTCTCCAGTGTGACTTTCAACGCATAAGGCGCATCATTGGCAAGCTTCTTTACCTCTTCTGTTCCATCTTCACTGCACTGTACCAGAAGTTTTTGCTCCACCGGATTCTGAATCTGGCTTCCATTGTAAGTCCATTTATAACTGATCCCGCTGTCCGTTTTTCCGGTAAAATAATACTTTTCGTCCTTTCCGGCGATCGTTTCCATCTGTGCCTGGGTGATGATTCCGTCCTCAGGAAGCTTTGTTTTCTGCTTCAAAGGTTCCACATCTGTATCAGAATCTTCCTCCGTGCTGTTTAAGATCTCAGCTCCTTTTTCGGAAAGCTGTGTCATGCCGTCATCCCCGCCGCCACAACCTGAGAGCGAACTTACCCCCAGAAACAGTGCAAGCCACAGGGCAAGTCCCTTTTTCTTTATCCTCATTTCTTCTTCCTCCGCTTCTTAATAAGAGCCCTCACTCCGGCCTTAATGCCGCTGCCTGCCAGTCCTCCCGCCAGAGCACCGCCTGCCGCAAAACCAAAGATCATACCATATTCTTTCTTCTTTGAGGTCAGACTTCCGGTTCCACTCTCCCCGGCAGTTTCCTGATATCCATCCTCACCGGTATCCATCTGTGAAGTCTCTTCCGACTCTGTATAAGGCTCTGCTTCGAAATCCCAGCCGCCGGAATTCTTATCCTTTGATGACTTACTGTTCTTTGATTTACTGTTTTTAGAATCCTTTGAACCGGAGCCACTATCCTTTCCTGAGCTTTCGGAACCCGTGGAGCTTTTGCTGCCGGAAGACTTACCACCCAGAGATTTCCCGGATCCACCCGGCGTTTTCGTATTGCCGCCTGACGGTGTTGTGGCAGGAACCGGCGTCGGGGTAGGAATCGGCGTGGGTTCTTTCAGACCGGTACCGGAACCATCTCCCTTGCCACCTTTTTTGATACTCACATCTGACATATCATAAAGGCTCGTCTTGCCATCCTTCAGGCGCTGGTAGGCAACCAGTGCGTAATATCCCTGCTCCGTAGCCATCCCGTCCAGAGTGCCTGCTGCCGCCCCGCCGTTATTTCCGGCACCCGCCTTTACATGCATAAATCCACTTCCATCGATATGATAGGAAAGAAGATTCTCTATTGTCCAGTGGCCGCCCTTGATGAAACGCGAATCCGTCTCCGGGTCAATCCCAAGGCTGCATAAAGCCGTGATTATCTGTGCACAGGACTCCTCTGTCTCCACACCCATCGTGGAATATCCACCGCTGTCGTTCTGCATTTCCGACAATTTATTCAGCCCTCTGTCAATGGCAGCAGTCACATTCTCATAACCTGATTTATGATAATACGGTGCCAGCGCCTGCAGTGTCATGCCGGTGATATCAGAATCTGCATTACTCCCCATCAGCGTCCATCCGCCACCCGGGAGTTCACTCTGCAGCAGGAAATTCACCAGCGCAGATTCCGAATTCTGCTCCTTCGCAGACGGGTTCTCCGGGAAAGAATATTCTGGGTGGCAGTTAAGGGCAAGGAGTGCCCAGATCGGGCCGTTTAATCCCTGTTCCTTCACAAGGCTGAGATCAGAGATATATTGAAACAGATTGTAACCCCCCACATTGCGGGCATCCTTCCCCTCCGAGGTCAGGACCAGGATTCTCTTGGAATATTCTGTATATTTGGAGGTATTGGTAAGGATTCCCTTCTTTTCCTCGATATAATTTGCCGTGTGATTATAATAGGTAGAGAAATATTTCTCCTTCAGGCTTAAACCGCCTCTTGCCAGCCCAAGCACATACCATTCGCTGCCAACAGAAGGAGTGGTATCTGTTGCACGCATATAGGCACTGGTCTCTGCCATAACCTGACTGACAGATTTCTTCAGGGCATTTGCTCCCTGCATGACCGTTACCTTACAGGAGGCCGTCATTTCCGGATGTTGTGTTACAGAAGCGGTAATCGTAGCTTTGCCATTCTTTACTGCTGTGACAACTCCCTTTTTGCTTACTTTCGCAACAGAAGTGTCACTGCTTTTCCATGTCACTGTATACTCTTCCGTAACCGATTCCGGTACCGGGACCACCTTCAGGGTGTATTTCTGCCCCCCGTTGATCTTAACGGATTTACTGTTAAGAGAGATTCCCTGAAGTCCTGCGGGGAAGTCAGCAATAATCAGATGGTTTAAAGTTCTGGCACTGTCCAGATAGAAGCGGTTATCTTCTGTCGTCTGAGGGGTCAGTTCCATAAACGAATCCCCGGTACTTCTAAGAACCCTCGGTTTCGTCAGACTCTCATATCCATCCGGGACAGGAAATGTCAGAGAGATCATCGTCATTGGCTGATAGTTTTCTCCTGTACGGATATCCGTATAGGAAATATTTATATCATAAAGAAGCTGTGGAAGAGTCCCCGGATATGCTTCGGAGAGCTCCTGTATAGTCTGTTCCTGATCCGGGTTCTCCTGCACATGGGTCTGCACATACCAGGGATTTCCCGTGGCGGTCACTCCACTGTCAGAAGAAATCAGTGCCGCAATACGGTTTCGGACAGTTTCAAGAGCCTCTTTGACTCCGGCATCAATTTCTGCCTGCTCCTCTTCTGTCAGACTGTCATAGGTGTCACTGGCAAGAAAGAACTTCGAGACCGTTTCTGAGGACAGATCAATTTCTTCGAGCGCCGCTGCTTCCTGAATACAGGAAATCATGGCTGGTATATCCAGCTTTTCTTCACCGGCTTCATTATTTTCTTCTTCATTTCCGGCCGCGCCATCGTCTGTCTCTGACTGAGATGGTTCGGTGTCAGACTGGAATTCATTCGCAGTTTCTCTGTCGTCAGAATCATCATGCTGTACAGGGACAGAAGTTTCTTCTGCCTCCCCGTGTATCTGCTCAGCCGGTGGCATCTGGGCTGCGGGTACAGGACATGCGGTCACAGCAATTCCTGTACTGAGAAGCAGTGCCATCCATTGTTTATTCATTTGTTTCCTCCGCGTTTTTAATCTAAAAAATTACATCCGGGTAAAATAGCACCCGCAATTCCTGAAATTACAAAATGACAGATGACTCTCCCCCTGTCATATAGCAGGTAGAAAGGACATCTGCCTTATTTTTTTGTATCATTCTTTCCAAATTTTGCAGCAATTATCAGAGCGATTATTACATTTATCAGAAAATTCCATCCATAAGTATCTTTCCATATGTTTAACAGGCAGCTCAAATCTGAAATTTTATTGTGGAATATAAATTCTCTTGATATAAATATAGCTGCCAGGCTCGCCAAAAACATTAATGAAATAGTCAGCAAAAATATTTTTATTTTATTCATATATATAAATTATACAGGATAGGAATCTGTAGACATTTTATATTCAGAAACTAATTTTGTTCTTGCTGAATCTGAATATATTGATATAATCACGCGCAATTTTGAACCATACATAGCTGTAATTGAAGTACCATATCCCTTTTTTTTGAATTTACTGTAATGTTCCTCTATACAATCACTCGCATAAGAAGAAATTCCCGCTCCAATTGCTGTTCCAGTTGCAGTTAACACAGCACTACATAATGCCTTTATAGTTTTCTTTTCGGTAGATACATTAAATGAAAAATTATACTTAGCGCGCTTCCATTGATTAAATTCCCGTGATTCATAATTATCAGCGCTTACAATATTTACATTGCTATCATTTGCATATACAGTAACTGTAAAAATTTGCAAAATCATACATAAAATTATAATTATAAATGCTTTTTTCATTCTCTTATCTTCTTTTGGGGTATGCAGTGTGTTGATAACACACTGCATACTGATTTTATTATTTAACAGTTACTTTTTTAATCTTTGAGAAAGAGCCATAAACTGCTTTTCCGTTTACTTTTCTGTAAGCACGTACTTTATAGTAACGGGTCTTTCCGGTGAGGAGGCTCTCGTCTGTCGCACCTGTACCTTTGGTGATCTTTATGCGGGTATAGGTACCATTTTGGGAATCGCTGGCATATACCTGATAGCCATCGGCACCCTTTACCTTACTCCATTCAAGCACTGCTGTCTTTGAAGTTGAGCCTGCGGACAGGGTCGGAGCAGAAAGTACTGCCTTTGCTTTCTCTGTTGCTGAATAGCTTCCGTATACTTTCTTTCCGCTTACATTGCGGTAAGCACATACTTTGTAATAATAAGTCTTACCGGTAACTGCTTTCTTATCAAGGAAAGTAACTGCGCTGTTCTTTGCAGTAGAACCAATGGCTGCATATTTGCCATCCTTTGAAGTAGAACGGTATACCTTATAGCCATTTGCACCGGAAACCTTATTCCATGTTACGCGGATCGTACTGTAGCTTTCAGAATTTGCCGTAGCAATCTTTACTTTGCCAAGTCTGGCTTTTCCTGCAACACCATCTTTGTCATAGCTGCTTACAGTCATCTCGCCCCATGCGTAAGAGTACGCCTTAACAGTATAATAATAGGTTGTTCCTGTAACTGCTTTCTGATCCTTATAGGAAATGTCTGTTACCCGGGATGCGATCTTCTTCCATCCGCTGTCTGCTGTTCTGCGGTATACCATGTATCCGTCTGCGTTATCCACGCTGCTCCAGCTGATCTGGACAGTCTTATAGTTGATTGCCTTTGTCTGAAGATCTGCAGGCATATCTGCCTTAAATGCACCCTGTTTGCCCGCAAGTTCAATGTGGTAATCTGCCACGATCGTCTTGATCAGCCCTAACTGCTTCGCATTCCACATATAGGACTTGCCTTCCACACTCATGCCGTCGATCAGCTTCTGAAGTGCTGCAAGCTCTGCTTCTACATTTGCAATGTTCTCTTTGGTAACAGCAGTCGGAAGATTGCTGATCCACTCATCTGCCTGCTGTGCATCTGAAATGTCCTTACCTGCCTTGTCAGCCTGTGCCGTCAGTGCTGCGATAACCTCTGCAAAAGTCATCTCCTGACTGCCGACTTTGACTTTCAGGCCTGCCATGGCATCTTCCTGTCCCTGATAATCCTTAGCATAACGGTCAAGGAAAGCCTTAACATCTGCGTAGGAATCTCTGTCTACCGGGTGATCTTTTACTGTTGCATAAATCTGTGCTGCTTCATCTGCGAAGAACTGCTGATATGCACTCTGGCCTTTCTCATAAGTCAGTGCCATGGCAAGAAGCTTCTCCATATTCTCAACCAGTGCGGTGTTCTCGCTTCTGAATTTCTTCTCTTCTGTTTCTGTTAATCTGTCATAAGCATTCTTGGCTTCTGCAATCTGTTTCAGCTCTGCTTCTGTAAGTTCACGCTTAGAGGTATCACCTGCTGCCGGAACTTCTTCATCAGAGGAGAAATCAACATCTGTCTGGACATCTTCAGTATCTTCAGCTGATTCTGCCTGAGGGATATCCACTGTCTCAGCTGCCTGCTCATCAACTTCATCACTGCTGAATGCGTCCGCACTTCCATCTGAGAAATCAGATCCCTCAGACTGTGCCGGTACCGCCTGTTCCTCTTCAACAGAAGCTGCCTCCTGTGCTGATGGAACTGTAGTCGGCTGAGGTGCCTCATATCCTCGTACTGTCTGCGCATCCGGGAGTGCTTTAAGCATTGCCTTGAGCGCATCGGCTTTCAGCTGGTAAATATAACCTTCTGCTTTCTCCAGAGAAGCTGTATTTGTAACCTGGGCTTTCTGCTGGTCATCAAGCGTATCATACAATGCCCTTGCATTTACCACATAAGCCTTCCAGTCATTCCAGATCTTCTCTGTTGGAACATTGTTATTCTTCTCTGTCAGTCTCAGAGGTCCGTCAGAAAGAGCACCTGAAGATGAAGTAGTGATATTCAGTTCATCGATAAAGGAGATCACATAAGCAACCTTCTCATCTGTACTCTGTCTGCTGATAAACAGTTCTGCTTTTTCAAGCTCTGCATAGTTTGTCACACGCTTCTTCTGATCTGCTGTCAGGGCATCATAAGCCGTTCTGGCTTCCACTACAAGAGCCTGTTTCTTCAGATAATTATCGGAAGTAACCTCACCGATCGCCTTGATCTTATCAACAACTGCAGCCGCAGCCTTCAGATCAGGGATCAGATTTCTCAGATACTGTAACGTACTGTAATTCGTAACCAGAGCCTTCTGCGCATCCGTAAGAGCATTGTACTCTGCCTGTACGCGGTCAAGAAGCTGCAGAACATACGGATCAAGGGTTAATGCATCTGAAGAAGGAAGTGCATTAATTGCCGCAACCACCTTCTCAGCAGCTGCTTTATCCTTTTCTTTCTGTGTCTGCCCCTTCTCCAGTTCTTTTATCCTGGCTTCTGCTTCTGTCAGCTTAGAATAATTGGAGATTACAGATTTTGCTTCATCATCAAGTGCATCGTAAAGATTTCTTGCCTTTACTACAGCATCCTTATCCTCCAATGTCAGCTTATCTGCTGCCGGCAGAGCATCAATAGCTGCGATTACTTTTGTAATAGAATCACCTTTACCGTTCTCTGCTGCAAGAAGCTTTCTCAGTGTGTCTTTGTTAAAGATTGCTTTGTGTTTTTCGTCTAATGCATTGTAATCGTTTCTTGCTGCTTCAATTTCTTCTTTTGTACTGTTATCGTTAAGGGTAAGAATCATGTCGTTGACGGACTTGGTTGGGACTTTTACGTCTGTAAACTCCCAGAAGCTTGCGGTATTTTCGTATTGTCTGATAAATGCATCCAAACCACGGGCAATCTGTGGTACATCATAGTTTGTAAATCCATGAATACTTCCATCCAGAACTCCGTCTACATCTACCAAATCAAAGAATGCATCAAGAATATTGTTTCCATTCTTAGTATATCCACTGGAAGAATCTAAAACATTTACACCAAACGTTCCTGCAAAAAGCATTGCCTGTGCATCATTCCATGCGTTGTTTCCATAAGAAGCACATCCTGTTTCAAATCCTGCTGTACAAAAAGAACCTGTAGCTCTCTGAGCAATCGCAGGTAATCTTTTTTCAGCAGCATCCACTGCTTTTTTTACATCCTCAAATCCCGGCTTATTGTACCAAAAAATTAACGGCTGCCATCCCATAGTATTATCTGCATTTGCCAGAGATCTGTCTTCAGCATTTAACAGAGCTGCTGCTGTATCATGTGCCCACTGATCCATTTCTGCATCTGTAAAGGTATCGGCTGTATATCCCCCGGATTTTATAGCATTAATTGCATATACTGTTGTATATGTAAGATCAGTACTCTTTCTTTCACCTACTGCTGAGAGAAGATCTACAGATGAAATATCTCTTGGATCATAGCCGATTGCTTCAATAGCAAGAATAAGTTTCGAAAGTTCTGTGGTTCTCCACTGTGCGACATCCGTTCCTTTATCTTTTAATGACTGTAAATATTCTTTGGTATTTACAAACCACCTATCAAAATAAGTGCTGTCACCATAAGGAACATAGTTACATCTTGCTGCAGTAAAGATTGCCCAAATATCAGTATTATTGTAAGAAGGAGAATCCTTAGGGCCAAAGGAATCTTTATCTTCACAATATTTCATAATAATATTGTTAGCTTTCTTAGCTTTCTGATAATAACTTTCCCAGTTAGCCGGATCGCTAGAAGCTCCTTTTTCACCATTATCAATGACCTGACCTGTGCCATCTACAACTTTTACTTTAAAGGTATATCCATCGCTCTCTGCTTCTGCTTCTTTTCCATCGGCAAACTGTAAAATCGGTTCATTATTCCATTCAACAGTCAGAGGACGTTCACCAAGAAAATCTGTGTTAATAATTGCTGATTTTACATCTATTGATGGATCACCCGAAGGTAATACAGCAGTAATTTCATATTTATTAACAAGTTCCTGTTGTTCTGCTGTAAGATTAGTGAATTTTGCGCCTGTTACTGTAACTACATTATTGTCGCCATCATCATAAATATTGGTTGCGGTTTCATTTATTTTTTCTACACGATATGGAAAATGATAATTTTTTGAGGTATCTTTAAATCGGTTAAAATCCCTTGCAACATCTGTATGCCATACTTTGGGCTCAACTTTAGCCTGAACTTCCAATGTTATGGTTTCCGTTTTCGGATTATAATATGGATATCCATCATTTTCATCTGCTGAAATGGACCATTTTTTCTCAAAGTCAAAACCTGAATAGGTTTTCTGCTGTTTCATTTCATCAGTAGTTTTGCCTGCTGAATCATAATCTGCTGGTTTCACATTTTTTGATTCAAGCAAATCTTTTGCTGTATTATTTATAGCTTCAATGCTGGGGCTTTTATCTTTATCATAATAATAATTTGTAAAATTTGATTTAGAGCCACTTAAAAATTGTACATATAATCCAGATTGTAAAAATTCATCTAATGATTGATCTTTTATACTATTATACAAATCAATAAAAGATTGATCTAAACTGGCTTTACTGAAACAATTTTTTAAATTGATATTTTCAGACTGTCTTCCACCGATTTGGTACAATTCAATAAAAAGGCAATTACTTATGATATCATTTACTAAGTTGGAATCACTTTCACTTCCTAATATATAATTGAGTGAAAATTCACAGTCATCTACTTCACAGTTACGTCCCGTTAAAATATCATTAGAGAAAGAATCACAGGCAGAAACTTTTAAATCTTCACCAAGATTAAAATCAAATTTATCAAATACACAGGTAACATTTCCAGAAACTGATACACCCTGCAGTATACCGCCAGTAATACGCCTATTCAAAATATTTACATCATTTCCGACTATGCTTGCGACAAGTTTAGCTTGTACATCAATATTTACGTTTTTTATTGTTCCTTTTAAATACCACGGAAATAATGATTCATTTTTTCTATAGTTATTTTCCACAAAATGGATTGTTTTGCCAGAACCATCAAAAACCCCTTCAAATATCTCAGAACTTAATTGGGGCATATTGGAAACGGTTATATCATTTTTTAAAACAGCGGTAGCATTTTTATATACAGGATTACTTACAAATTCTATAAAATCATCAGATGATTGAATATAATACTGCCTTTTTTCACCAAGATTAAGATTTGTATCTGCATAGACAGCAAAACATTGAATTAAAATGAATAATATAAAAAAAGAAATCATACTTAAAATATAATTTAAGTATTTTTTTGTATTGTTTTTCTTTTTCATTATTTTTTGCCTTTTCCTTTAAAAATAAAAGTAACTACAATGTTTTTAACCTGCTTGGTGAAGTAATTAACATTGCAGTTACTTTGTTATAAATATAGTTAATTATATTTTACCAAGCTTTAACCTGAACCCAATCGCCGTTAGAATTCTGCATATAACTGTCCTGTCCCTGATCCAGACCCATCATCATAGAAAAATCCATACAGATTTTATCTCCAGTAGATACTACTGAATCTACTCCATCATAAGGAGATGCATTGTTAATGATACACATCCAACCTGAATAATTATTATAGTCCTTTTCTGAAATATAATTTTCAAAATGGACGGTATTATTCCATGTGGAATTTTCGGCTAATCCTAATGCCTTCTCTGTATCAGTTAATTTCTCTAATTTAAAATAATCGCCTCGAGTTCTGGAATTTGAAGCTCCATTATCTTTAAAATATTTATTTGTATTGGTATGTCCATCTTTTTTAATAGCAGAAATATAATTTCCATACTGGCTCTTATACCATTCCAAAGACCCTTTTCGATGATATGTACGATCTGTTCCATTAATATTTCTGGTGACATCTACCTGAGTACCTTCTCCAACCGCCTGCAGTAAAGCATCCATTGCAGTAACCTTAGCATCACCATCTTTTGAAACAGTAATTGATGTTTCAGGAAGAATATAGTCTGCTGTTTTTTGAAGTGCACCTGTTAAGCCTGTAGTTTTGATACTTACAGTTACTGTTGCAGTATCTGCCATAGCCGGTACTGCTGTGCTTCCTACCATTGTTGTTGCCATTAAGAATGCAATCACGCTTTTTCTTACTTTCATGTTCATTTTGTTTCCTCCTTAATTAAATGTATTATTTTTTCGCAGGTTATCCTGCAAAATATATCATTTCGCAGCCTTTTCAGACTACGTTGATACCTGTTTTCCATAAAAAAGGGTATAAAAAATAAACCTCCGTTATGCCTACAGATGTTTGTTTTTTATTTTTTTACTAAAGTCCGTCTCCTGACTTAAAGTTCCAACCTACTTGCTGCCCTTCTCGGAAAGGATCTTTCCAATGGTTTCGCAGTGTTCGTCCTTATTACAGTGGGAATAAACCGTACCGGTATCTCACCGGATTTCCGAAAACTAAAGGGATAAAAAGCGACTTCCGATATTCAGTTATCAACGAATCATGAAAGCTTATCTCAGCCTATAATGAAAATAGGATACTGACTCCACTACTTTTTTCACTTCTCTTTTTGCCTTACAATAGTCTTAGGCAGGATTAAGTTTGATTGCACCTTGGAGGATTTGCACCCCGTTTGTCAACGTAAATGATTTGCCCTTGAGCACAGCATATTGTCGCACCTTTTATGAATAGCACGAGTAGCAAAGTCCGTATTATCTCGGGCAAATCTCCTGCCAATTCTATAGTAAAGGAGTTGTTCTGTATGAAAGACCTTCTGGAAATTTCCTGTGGACTGGATGTCCACAAAGAAAAAATTGTTGCATGTATCCTGACTGGTCCTCTGGGCAAGCCAACCCGTTCTGAAATCCGTGAGTTTTCTACATTGATTCCGGATATGATAGCATTACGGAATTGGATCGTTTCTAAAAACTGCCATCATGTAGCTATGGAAAGCACCGGTATCTATTGGATGCCGATTTATGAAATACTGGAGGATGCTTTCTCTGGTGACATTACCCTGCTTGTTGTAAATGCACGCCATATGAAAAATGTTCCTGGCAAAAAGACCGATATGCGGGATTCCGAATGGATTTCCACCTTGCTTCGCGCCGGACTTTTGAACGGAAGTTTTATTCCCGAAAAAAGAATTCGGGAATTCCGCGATCTAAATCGTTACCGTAAGAGTGTCATCCGCGATATTACATCACAGAAGAACAGGATTGAGAAATTTTTACAAAGTTCCGGCTTCCGTCTATCATCCTTTATTTCTGATATTTTTGGCGCTTCGGGTAGAAACATCATTCTGCATTTAATTGAACATGGGCAGATTGATAAAACTGCTTTAGATTCTTGTCTCAAAACCAAGACCAGAAACCGTATTGATGAAATTCTCATGTCCGTGAACGGAACACTGTCAGAACACCAAAAGGCATTTTTAAGGATTCTCATGACTCATTATGATTCTTTAAAGAAACATCTTGCTGAAATTGAAACGAGTCTCGAGGAAGATATGGCTCCATTTGCCCTGCAGGTTGAGCAGTTGAATAGCATCTATGGAATAAGCACAACTGCTTCCTGTGCAATTATTGCTGAAATCGGTATTGATATGAAGCCGTTTAAAACTGCGGAACACATCTGCTCATGGGCCGGTTTGTGCCCAGGTAATAACGAAAGTGCTGGAAAACGAAAAAGCACCTCTGTCACAAAAGGCAATCCTTACATAAAAAGTATGCTCTGCGAAATTGCCTGGGTGATTGCAGGGAAACGCAACACTTATCTTTCGGCATGGTACTGGAGAATCAAACAGAAAAAAGGAGCCAAAAAAGCGATTGTCGCACTTGCCCGAAAACTTCTTGTCATCATCTACACAATGTTAAAACAAGGAACTCTATTTGACGAATCCTGTTTTGAAACAAGACGTAAGCACTGTGAACAAAAACAGCTTTCTCGTTATATACGGGAATTGGAAAAGCATGGTTATCATGTGGAAGCTCAAAGCTAGCCTTTCTTAAATACGATCAATATCTCACTACAGGCAGCCAATACTGTGACTGCTTTATAGTGATGCTTTCATAATTGTTGAAAACATTTGTTGTCAAGGTTCAGTTTTTTGCTACGTGTTTTATTTTCGTAGCAAGTGCAAAAAAAATCCCCACCATACTGGCAGGGAATATAATGTACAGATTGAACTTTCACTCATATCCTTCGCATTATAGTATTCCCTTTGAATACCATTACAAGAATACAGTGAACTGCAGACTAAATATACTGCAAGGGAACGGAACCCTGTTTGGGATTCTCACCCAACGATTCTTCAATCATTACCGTAGTAATGAGCTGTACATGTGCGCTAAACGCTATTCGTTTTTTACGAAACCATCTTAACATTTTGTCCATAATTTGTCAATATCCCGATTACAAATAAATTACTGTTCACTCCGTGCCCAGTAACACGCTACGCGATGCACAGAATTTATGCTAAACGCATAAATTCGCGCGGTATTTCTCGGGTTTTCTGTGACCTTCGCTCACAAAAAACACCTCGCGGGATACTACCAGTGAATAGTAATACAAATAATTACTTCCCTTATTATTCCCGGAATACGTCTGAGAAAACACTCTTTTACAGAATCTCCACAATGTGGAATATACAAATCAAAGGAATGATCTTCCACACTCTGTTCTAAAGCCCATACTCATCATAATACTGTCTGCGCTTTTTAGCATCTGTCACTACGATCTGAATCTCATCATTTCTCTTATCAAGAATAAGTTTATTAATCAAAACACTAAGGCGTTCTTCTCCTCTGACTTCGCCAATTGCTTTTCCTTCCGCTCTTAACCTTTCCGATTCCAGTTCCAAAACTTTTCCACCCATAGCATCACCTATCCCTTTCTGGATCTTCTCTTCATCCTGGAAGATATAGTCCGAGATTTTTACAATCAGTTTTATCAGATCCGTATATAATTCCGACCTTCCAGATCCTGTCAGTTCCTTTTCAAGCTTTACACGTATCTCCTCATACTCATTCAACAATGTCTGAAATAACCGGGGATTCTCCCTCATATCATGGGCTCTTTTCTCATATCTCATGATATAAAACGGAAGCAGCATCAGCAGATTTTTCTCAAAAATACTTTCCGCTGTATAATCAGCCATTTTTACAGTTGGTACGCGGTACATCTGCTTTCTCCCATCCGGAAAAATCACATTCGTTTCCAGAAAATCCGGCGTATTCCCCGAACTTCTCAAAAACAACACGCAGGATCTCGGGAACTCTATCTCATACCTTCGTCCCTGCTTTGCCGCATATTCAATAGCAATCGCAAAGTCATACTCTATCATACGCACTGCCATTGTCGTATCATCCGTACTCTGACATTCAATATGATACATCTTCTTCCCGATCAGAAGACAGGAATCCGTGATGACCTCCCCGTCCGCCTGCTGGTGCTCATTGCGAAGCTGCGTGATCTCTACATCTTCCGGATAGGATGTATGAAACACTTCATTGATCAATGGTATAACCAGCCGTGGTATCTTTTCAACCATAGTACGGAACACATCATCAAAAATCGTATTGTTCATTTAATTCCTCCTTATTATAACATTTTCCCAGAGCTTTGAGAACCTCCAAAACACCCCTTAATCAAACATGAACTGTTTTATTCCCACCTCCCGTTCAGGCAAAGCCAACGGGCAGAATGTTATAATATTCAGGAACGTTTGCTTTACCACTATAAAATTTAAATTATCTTTGTGAAAATGTCGGCGAACGCCAGAGAAACCCGTTATGAACCGCCAGACCTGGCACGAGTAATATAAGATTTTCACTATAATCTATAGTCTAAAATACGCTGTTTCAAAAATCAAGCACTATTTCACACATTACTGTTCAATTACTATTCAACTACTATTTCAAAACCAAAAACATTACCTGCAAATCATACAAATCCCCACACATCCAATAACCAGCGCACAGAAAAGAAACGCTTTCCCTGCGCGTCCCCTCCCTGATTTTGTCTCCCCCTCAAAAAATTTGTTGTCTTTTCTCCAAAAAAGTGTATAATACGTATAATACAATTTAATCGAACATTCATTGACAATTACCGGTTTTTAGTTCTGTCAGTCACGGTATAGAAATGTCGGACTTTCAGCTAAGAGGGAATCAGGTCAGAATCCTGAACAGTCGTGCTGCTGTATACGTGCAGCCATATCTCATATCCATTGCATCGTTATGCGAGAAGGAGAGACATGGCGTTACTGCGTGAGTCAGAATACCTGCTATAAACTGCCGCCATTAACTACACGCAATAGGAAATGGAAGGGTGATCTTCTTTAGTGTTCTCTTTTTTACAGAAGTATCATCCTTACATATGTTTTCTCTGTTCCTTTTAAGGAATATAGAACACCGGCAGTTATTGGTACCTTGTTATTTTTATCATAGTCCATACTACTCCCATGCAGAGAAAACAACATTGTCTATCAGCAAAGGAGTATTTTTTTATGTCAAATTCTCTGACACTTACGCGTCGTAACTGCGGACAGTATATTGAGAAGAATATGGAACTTCCACAAAACTGCCGCTCTATCTCAGCAGAAACCTTTTTTAACAGACCTGATATTCGTTCTGTGGTATTTCCCTATGAAATGGAACAGATTGGAAACAAAGCCTTTCAGGGATGTTCCCGGTTAAGCAGAATAGAGCTTCCTGAACATCTGCAAAAACTTGGCATAGGGGTATTTTCAGACTGCATTTCTCTGAAAAAAGTCAAAATTCCCGCCAGCCTTACCAGTATTCCAAAAAATGCATTTAACAATGGCCGAAAACTGAACAGTCTGGAGTTCGCCCCGAACAGCAAACTGACATTTATCGGTCCGAATGCCTTTTCAGAATGCGCTACTCTTACGGAAGTTGTTTTCCCTGCCTCTCTGGAAGAAATCGATGACAGGGCTTTTTATAAATGTAAGAAACTGAGTTGTATTTCTTTTCCGGGGGGGGATTTAAGGGTTATCGGAAAGCAGGCTTTCTATTTCTGCGGAATGGATTCGCTGCAGCTGCCTGATTCGCTGGAAGTCCTTGATGAGAGTGCTTTTTTTAAGTGCTGTAATCTGACCTCTGTGGTGATTCCGCCCAATGTCAGATACCTTGGAAAATGGATCTTTCATGGATGTAACCGCCTGCAGTATCTGGAGATTCGCCATGATCCTGAATTTATCGGGGAATGGATCATCAACAAAGCGGCTACGATCCGCTGTTATAAAGGTTCTAAAGTAGACAGATACTGCCAGCAGTCAGGATTCAAAGTAGAATACTTTTCCTAATAACAACAAAATCTGTATTGAACAGACAAAAAAGAGGAATGTTTATGAATGATACTTTTACTTATTTTCAAAAGAAGGGATGTACTGTTTTTTCTTTTCCGGGAAAAACAAGGGTTCTTAGCACCAGTCCTCTTAATGGCGGGATCACTGCTCATCTCACGCATGCTTTAAATATCAACTGCATGAATGGTGCCTATGAATGTGAAATGCTTGGAAACACCTATGAGGAAGACCTGAACATTCATACAAAAGAGCTGGGAATTGATCCGCAGACAGCAACCGCACTCAGCACAGCGGCATGGACTGAACTGTGTGCTGTTGAGAAAATCTGTTATCAGGAGTTATCCGTGACTGCTGCTGTTACAGGGGGAATTGATTCAAACGGAATGTGTCCGGGAGATCCTTCTTCTTACTATGAAAGAAACGGCGCTTACGAGATGCTGCCACCCGGTACGATCAATGTTTTTATCTATATCAATCAGAATGTTACAGAGGCAGCCATGGTCCGCTCAATGATGATTGCTTCGGAGGCAAAAGCAGCGGCCGTTTCACATCTCTTACTTGGAAGCTGTTATTCAGAAGAAATCGCGACAGGTTCTGGTACTGACGGAATGGTGATTGCCTCGGCTATGGAGGGAGAGCTGACACTTACCGATGCCTCCGGACATTCCAAGCTTGGAGAGCTGATTGGCAGGGCAGTCCGTATGGCAGTAAAACATGCCCTGATGAAACAGACAGCTGCCTGTGGTCCGAGACAGTTTCAGGTTCTTGTTCGTACTGGCAGATATGGAATCACCCCGGGAACTCTGTGGGATTTTTATACAGAGCATGAGATTCTTTTTCATGCATACAATATTAGTTTTAAGAAAGCTTCTGAGCTGGAAGGAATACTTCTATCGCGAAACAGAAACAGCAATCTGGTTTTATGTGTGTCTCTTTATCTTCATCTGATGGATCAGCTTCGCTGGGGACTAATCATGGAACCGGAGGCTGTCCGAGAGGGAAAAAGGCTGCTTCTTTATGGACTGTACTGTGGACGGGATACTTATCTGGGCGATGTTTATCCTGAAGATGTATGGAAGAACGAAGTACTGAAAACATTTTCACTTAAAGAACAGCTGATTTATATTTTAATCTGTTATTTTTCTGTCAGATCATAGTTGGATCATCACATTTTTATGGTAAAAATATTCTATGCCTGCTTTCTCCTGATGAAATACAAAAGGGAAGTGAATAGAATAAGTTCAATGTCCACTCACTTCCCTCCTGAAATCGTTGAAATCTATATACACATTATAAGGGAAAAGCCGCAAAAAAGCGAATCCGGGTGGTTGTGGATAAAGTAAAAATGACGGATAAAAAACAGTACATAACATCAATAAAAAAATTTAAAATTCGTCATTTTTACTAATGCCCTATGCAAGGGTCTGAACAATAACCTAACATCAAGCATCAAGTAAACTAATAAACAGCCTGAAGAAAACTCTCCAGACTGTTTTTATCATTTCTGTGCGAAATACTCTTTTGTAAGTGTAATGGCGGTTCCTGAAAGCAGGAATACACCAATTAAGTTGGGGATTGCCATGAGACCGTTGAATGTCTCAGCAATACTCCAGAGAAGTCCCAGATCTACAGTTGCACCAAGGATTGCCACTAATGAATAGGCGATCATAAATGGGCGGATAACTTTTGCAGAGAATAAGAATTCAATGCAGCGAGCTCCGTAAAGTCCCCATCCGATAATCGTTGAAAATGCAAAGCAGCACATGGCAACTGCCGTAAAGATGGAAACCCAGCCTCCGTATGTAGCAATAAATCCGGAAATTGTAAGTTCTGCACCTGCCGCTGCACCGTAATTTACCGGCACGCCGCTTACAAGGATCACAAGTGCTGTCAGAGTACAGATCACGATCGTATCTGCAAATACCTCAAAGATACCAAACATACCCTGTTTTACAGGCTTGCTTGTATCTGCACAGGCATGAGCGATAGACCCTGTACCAAGTCCTGCTTCATTGGAGAAAATACCTCTGGAAACACCCTTTTTCATACTGAGGAAAAAGCTTCCGATCACACCGCCTGTCACTGCTGACGGATTAAAGGCTCCATAAACAATATCATGGAAAACTGCCGGAACTCTTCCGATATTTAAGATTACAACACCCAATGCAAGTACAATATAAAACAATGCCATAAACGGCACCAGCTTCTCGGAAACACTTCCGATTCGCTTGATACCACCCAGCAGTACCATACCAACCAGCAGCGTGATCACAATTCCAAGGATCAGATTCAGTCTGCCTGTGGAAGACTCTGAAATCACATTAAAGTTAATAAGAGCCGTATCAATTGCTGTTGTAATGGTATTTACCTGCGTAGCATTACCTGTTCCAAATACAGTCAGCACACCGAATGCAGAATAAAGAACTGCAAGAAATCTCCAGTTCTTTCCCAGACCATTCTTAATATAATACATAGGTCCGCCTACATAATCTCCATGTCTGTTTCTCTCACGGAAATGAACTGCCAGGGTAACCTCTGTAAATTTCGTGCACATTCCAAGGATTGCGGAAACCCACATCCAGAATACAGCTCCCGGTCCGCCGATGGCGATAGCTCCGGCAACACCGGCGATATTTCCGGTACCTACTGTACCTGCCAGTGCAGTACAGACTGCCTGGAAAGGTGTCATAGAACCGTCAGAGGCCTCTTTCTTCTTAAAAATTCTTCCCAGTGTGGTTTTAAGCGCATACGGGAATTTGCGGATCTGGACAAAACCGGTCCGCAGGCTCAGGTAAAGCCCTACGCCGATAATACAGATCATAGCCGGGACACCCCAGATAAAATTATTTACGACGTTATTGATGGATTCAATTGTCTGAAGCATGTTAAATAAACCTTTCTTTCGTGTAATAATAACAGTTTAGCACTTTTTTCACCGTATGTACAGAAAAATTCTATTAAGATAAAGCATTAAAGCACAACAAGTTGCCAGAGCAAGCAGCTAAAATTATCCACTCCACTGCTCATTGCTTTTCGTAATTGAAGCAGGGGACTTACTTGATTCGGTTAAAAAGTCAAAATAACGTATAAATTTGTCATAATTTCAGTAGCATTTCCCCACTCAAACCTCTATTATTGTAAATATGAAATCAAGGAAAACACCTATGTATTTTCTAACAGTACTTAAGCGTTTCAGTTATTCGGTGTAGCGCCGCGTAGCAAAGCGGATGATTTTATCCGCTTGACCATTTTCAACCTAAGGAGGATATGACAAAATGATTCAGAAATATACTTACGGAACCCCATTTGAAACCGACGCCATCGTAACTTCCATCCCGGCTTCTGAGGGAACTCCTGCATACGGAACTATCTCCAGAGAGAACGGCTTCTCTTTTACTTATGACATGGATGACAACGATGTTGTCTATGGTCTGGGCGAATCAAACCGAGGAATCAACAAACGTGGATATGTTTATGAAAGCAACTGTTCCGACCAGCCAAACCATACAGAAGATAAAATCTCCCTCTATGGAGCACACAACTTCCTCGTAATCTCCGGAAAGCAGACTTTCGGTCTCTTCGTTGATTATCCCGGAAAACTGAAGTTTGATATCGGTTACACACTCTCTTCCCAGTTAAAGATCACCTGTGAGGATGCAGACCTTTATCTGTATGTGATCGAGGGCGAAACTCCTTACGATATTGTAAAACAGTTCCGTAAAATCATCGGAAGAAGCTATATTCCGCCTAAATTCGCTTTTGGTTTCGGTCAGAGCCGCTGGGGATATACAACTGCTGACGACTTCAGAAAAGCAGCTGACGGATATCGTGAAAACAATATTCCGATTGATATGGTATACATGGATATCGATTACATGGAAGACTACAAAGATTTCACAGTCAATCAGGAAAACTTCCCTGACTTTGAGGCCTATGTCAATGAAATGAAAGAAAAAGGCATCCACCTTGTCCCGATCATCGATGCAGGTGTCAAGGTAGAGGCTGGCTATGATGTTTATGAAGAAGGCGTTGAGAAGAACTACTTCTGCAAACGTGAAGACGGCAGTGATTTCGTTTCCGCCGTATGGCCGGGCTGGACTCATTTCCCGGATGTCCTGAACGCAGATGCCAGAGCATGGTTCGGACAGAAATACGAACGTCTGATTTCCAAAGGAATTGACGGTTTCTGGAATGACATGAACGAGCCTGCAATGTTCTGCACACCGGAAGGCGTTGCTGAATTAAAAGAATACATCAAAGACAACTTCATGGACAATGAAGAAACATCTGGATTCGTTCTCGGCGCAAAGGTAAAAGGACTTGCAAATAATCCGGAAGATTACAAACGCTTCTATCACAATGTAAACGGTCAGAAGATCCGCCACGACAAGGTACATAACCTGTTTGGCTATAACATGACCCGTGCAGCAGGTGAAGCATTTGAAAAAATCGCACCTGGCAAACGTTTCCTGATGTTCTCCCGTTCCTCCTATGTGGGAATGCACAGATACGGCGGAATCTGGATGGGAGACAATAAATCCTGGTGGTCACACATCCTTCTGAACTTAAAGATGCTTCCATCCCTGAATATGTGCGGTTTCCTTTACACAGGTGCAGATCTGGGCGGATTCGGTGCAGATACCACACGTGACCTGGTACTTCGCTGGCTGGCACTGGGTGTATTCACACCTCTTATGAGAAACCACTCCGCTCTGGGAACCAGAGAACAGGAAGCTTACCAGTTTGAAAATATCGAAGACTTCCGCCATGTGATTGGTGTCAGATATCGCCTTGTTCCATATCTGTACAGTGAATACATGAAAGCAGCATTAAACGATGATATGATGTTCCGCCCATTGGCATTCGACTATACAGACGATACTTTTGCTACTCAGGTAGAGGATCAGCTTCTTCTCGGAAATGAAATTATGATCGCACCTGTTTACACACAGAACGCAAAAGGCCGCTACGTATATCTGCCAGAAGAAATGATGTTCGTCAAATTCCTGCCGGATGGAACCATCTCTCAGGAAATCCTTGAAAAAGGCCACCACTATGTAGAAGTTGCCCTGAATGAAGTTCCACTGTTCATCCGCAAGGGAAAAGCAATCCCGGTTGCTGATGTTGCACAGACAGTAAAAGATATCGATCCTGCTACTATCCGCATGATCGGATATGAGGGAGCTGAATATGACCGTTATGATGATGACGGAGTAAGCACTCTGTAATTTAACCAAATCAATCAGATTTACCTGCCTCAATTACAGGAATTACCAGACAGCAGTTAGAATTGAACGAGATGTCACCTCATAAAAAATAAAAAGAAACAGTCACATGTATCCAATGAATATCAATATATTCTTTCAGTTATGTGACTGTTTTCTTTTAACTTATTAATTCTCCAAAAGAACCTGGTTTTGCCGGAACAAAATTTCCACCTTCATCAATTGTTTCAAATTTTTCTTGATATTCTCCTTCAGTATGCGAAATTTTAGGTTTTTATTCGCTTTAGCAGATTCTACTCATGGGGAGAACATACTCATACCCATTGTATCCATGGAAGCCATACTTACGCTGTAGGGCTTTCTATCCTCCCCATAGAAACACTTCTCCGAAGAAGTGGGCTAACATACTTACTTAATTCCGTTAAAAATTAATACGTATTCCATGCAGGAATATCGGAATCACCTCCAACATAATAAGATTATCTTTTTCAATCATCTTCAATCATTTTGTTCAGCATCAAAATATCTATTTTCCTCCATACCTCGTTTCCAGCTATTCCATCAATTGTTAATCCTTCTTCTTTCTGAAAGTTCTTTATTGCTTCCGTTAGTTCTTCATTTGATTTTGTAACAGAGTTTCCATTGTAATATTGTAATTTTTCCAAACATTTTTTTAACAACTTCATATCATCATTTTCTGTTACAAAATATGTCTCATTATTTTCTGTATTTATCACAGCAACAACTTCCGTAAATAATGAATCACCCTCCCTGATATTTTCCGGGTCAAAAGGCAAAATCGGAATATTTTCTAAAGATCCATATTCAAAATATAATTCATTCAATAAATGAATACTTTTCTGAAATTTCTCCTGCTGTTTCAATTCTTCTTCCGTATAATTTTCAAAAAATAAAGTATTATAATAATACAATACTTTATTCATTTTATCTACATCGTCCAGATTCTCCTTTTCCAGTTGATCCATTGCCCCTGTTTCACGAGCCCACACATTATTCGAACAAATACTACAAATAAAGATAATCATCAATAACACTGCGTTTTTGCTTCTGTTATGTTTCATTTGATACTTCTCCTTTCTTCAGATACATTTCAGTTCTTCTTACTTATATTTAAATGATAACACATTCGTCGCAAAATTTTCTGAAACAGCGAAATTCATATATAAATTGGCGAAATTCGTTTTTTCAAAATATAGTGTGTTTTTTATAAGGTTTTTTGCCACAATTTCTCTCCAATATTTCTGTAATGTTGCACAAACAGTAAAAGATATTGAACCCACTTTTATCTGCACGATCAGATATGACTGTTTTCTTTTTGAAATCTGTTTTATTACAATTTCACAATCATTGTATTTTCCTCTTTAAAAACTATTTCTCCCAATGAACTTAAAAGTGCTACATTAACCCCTTCATATTTTTGATATTCACAGCTTCCAATAAAAATATAATTCACCTCATATTTATCAAGCAGTTCCTGTACTTCTTTTTTATCTGTTGAAGTATAAATAGTTTCCACGTCTGTTCTTCTTTTGTTTTCTTCATCAAGATTATTTCGCCATAACCATTCATGAACATACCATCCCAATACCGTCGGCAAACCTGTCATAGCAGAAACCCGGTTGTCATAGTCTTTATAACTGTCGCCGCAAGCTTCAAGAACGGTTGGCTGACCTGTAATATTTTTATTCAGCCATCGTATTGCTGCCGCATCTTCAGGAATGGCATTTTCTATATAAGCAGTTGCATTGAGAGTTTGGTATTTATTTTTCAGAGGAAAACCTGTAAACCAATTTGTTGTAGCATTTACGAAATATCCACAGGTAGATATAAGAAGTATTATTGCCATTCCCCCAACGGTTATCTGCACTTTTGATAATCTTACCTTTTTCTCATATCTATTATCCAATTTAGTTTCTTGCAAAATTTTTATTCTGTCTGCCACAAAAAATACCAGAATATACGACATCATAAGCGCAAAAAGTATATATGCCTGATAAGTCAGCTTAAACATAGTATTTGCTCTTGGTGCTGTTTTTTCATAGATATCTCTTACATAAACGATTTCCGGAATCAATATTAGTCCCATTGCACAAAGAGGAAGTACAACTCCGTATAAATCAGAAACATTAATTTTGTAAAATAAATTCCTGTTTTTTTTATTTGTAAAATTCCTATTTTTTATCAGCGTAGATACGACAAATAATCCACATATAAGCAATGGAAAAGCCCATAATACACAAAACTGATAAAACGCCGTATGAATTTTCACAATTCCGATTCCCTGTACCATAACACTTTTAAACTGTAAATGGAATGGTAACGAAACCAACACCGCAGTCAGCAGAAGTTCTATCCATTGCACAACGCTCCATTTTATACCGGTTCTCATATCTGAAGGTTTCATATCTGTAAAATTAAGATATCTCTTCAAATTTCCAAAAAACAGTGTTCCACATATTACAACATAATAAATCATAAAATCCCATGTATTTGAAAACAGGAAAATTCCAAGGAACAGTCCCAGCAGAAATATCTCTTTCTGTTTCCAGCTTTTACCGGAATTTCTTTTTATCCATGCATATAAAATCCCCAATACTGCCAAAACAAAAAACACATTAATCACATGCGCATGTAAATCCCCAAGAACAAAAGAATATGAAGGAAATTCATGAATTGTCTCGTCCCCTGTCACAGGTGGATCAAATCCTATAAATCGTGTTGTGCCTGGAAACCAGTAATCTTCTCTTATCCCCAGTAATGTAAAAATTTTTCCATATATAATATAATGAAGGTTTCCACTCATGGATACAGATAAACCTGCTAAAATACCTCCAAAATCTGTTGTCCATGCTCTTCCCCTTTTACCTAATTTATCCTTAAGCATCTGGCGCACAAGACTAAATGGCAATACAAACGCAAATGCAGCTATCATGGTACGCATAAGATTGTATGTAATCTCTACCTTTGTTCCTGTAAGTTTCGTAAGAAACACCGCAAAATATTGACCACCATAATAGTAGTTAAAAGCTTTGCCAGCATACCACATATCTTCTGACGGAAGTGTTGTGCTACGCATCATAGACTTCATAAAACCAAAATCCATATATTTTTCAGTTCCATGAGCTGCCGGATGAAATCCTGCCATATATGTCCATAAAAGAAATACAACAAAGAAAATCACTTCTTCCCAATAAACAAGTTCCATATGTTTCCACGGAAAAATCTTTCTTTGTTTTCCATATATTCCATAAGCAATACTGCTCCCCCCACATAAGGTAGTAATTACGATAGAACTCAATGTGGTAAAGTGAACCACTTTTATAGAAGTCAAAATCCATACTCCATATCCGCATATCACTATTGCTATAACCTTTGAATACATCCATCCATTATCATCAAAACCTTTGAATATCTGAGCCGTTATCGGCATAAATACCAATCCAAGAATCCATAAAATTTCCCACCATATCATGAATGTAAAGAAATCGGATCCTAACAGCCAAAAAGCAACTCCTATTAATAGCCCTGCTGCCAGTAATTTAAATTTATTTACTTTTTTCATAATAATATATTTCTCCATGACTTTTTTTAATTCTTTTCTCATTCTCCTTTTACATATATTTCATTTCTTCTTACTTTGTATTTGAATAATATCATATTTATTGCAAAATTTTCTAAAATGGCGGAATTCATATATAAATTGGCGAAATTCGTTTTTCGAAAACATATTGTGGTTTTTTATGATGTTTTCTGTCACAATATTTTCCCTCTTGACTAATTTTCTGCAAAATAAAAGACAGCGCAGTCCTACCACTACACTATCTTTCATAGATTCTACATAATTTATAAGTACAGCATTACCTTTACAGTAAAAATCTGATTTGTATTCGAAACATCCATAAATCCCTGATATTTCTCTACCATCTTCCTGACATTTGCAAGACCAATGCCATGTCCTTTTTCTTCCTTCGTTGACAATAATTTATTTTTCTCTACAGCCAATTCATGTTGAAAGCTGTTTTTTATTTCCATGGAAAGCATGCCCTTTTCATAGTATATATCCACTGACATCCATTTATCTTTCGTCTGTTCTGCTGCTTCTATTGCGTTCTCTGTCAAGTTTCCCAAAATCACATTCAGATCAAATGCTGATATACACAAATCAGATGGTACCCGTACCTCATACTCTACATGATTCAGTTTCTTTTTTGCCTGTCCCAGAAGATAATTCAGCAGACTGTCAAGATTCTTATTCCCACAACTGACCAGTTCAGACTGATTCTGCATATACTCCCCCATGTCCTGTATATATTTCCGAATTTCTTCATTATTCTGATTTGCAGCCATAAGTGCAAGTTCTCCCAGATGATTTTTCATATCATGGCGTAGAGCTTTTACTTTCTCTTCCGATTGCATCAACACATCCAACTGGTGAGAATAAATGAGCATTTGTTTTTCCATAAGAGATTGTTCTTCCAGTTTCTTATACGCACTTATCAGAACATCATATAAATAGAAAATCAATAATACAACTGCCAAAACACAACATCCAAATAACACCAGCAGGATACGATTTTTTAGTTCCTGTTCAACAATAAGCAATTCTGCCAGACAAAGTGCTGAAATAACCGCCAGTATCATCCCATGCGGAGTTTTATCTTCTCCTTTATTCTTAATCAAGATTTTTTCTGAAATAACATCACAAATCAGCAATAATAGTACAGTTATATACGCAGCACATTCACCGACTTTCCCTGTTATTGAATAATCTGTCAGTAAATGAACAGATACTAAATCACATCCCATATTAGTTCCATATACAAGTAGTGTCACAAATATTTTCTTTTTCAATGCTCCTTCATAACACACTGTAATCAAAAAAATCAGCACTATATTTGTTATCACACTCATACCTGGCGAACAAAATATCAGATGTACCACTGCTGTCAAAATAAAAAACAATACATAACAGGCTCTTTCTTTTTTCTTTTCCTCAATATCTGTCCAAAAGAACAGCCTCATAAAGCGATAGATTATATATGTACGCAAAAGATTCGTGCTTAATGTAGTTATCAACGCAAACATTTACTCTCTGTCCCTCCACACACGTTCCGCCAGTTGCTTTCTCACTGATTTCCGATATGGCTGGCTGATTGGAATTGTATCTCCGTTTTTCATTTTCACAGATTCATAAGAACATTCTTCGATATAATCAAAATTGATCAGGTACGACTGATGAATCTGAATGAAATTTCCCGGAATTTTCTTTGCTATTTCTTTCAGTTTGCCATTAAATTCTTTCTGTCCGTCTTTTAAAACCAGATGCACTTTTTTATTCTGACTGCTGAAATACAGAATATCTTTATATAGCACCTTGAAATAATATCCACTGCCAAAGTACTCGAAAATACCTTTTCTGACTTCCGAAATTTTCTGAATCCTGTTCATGACATTCCCAACTTTTATTTTGTCTAAAGGTTTGATCAGAAAATCTGTAGGCTGTACACGAAATAAATCCATCGCATAACTGCTGTTCGCTGAAATGTAAACAATTGCAGTTTCCATGTTTTCCTGTTCTTCTCTTATAAAACGTCCCACTTCAATTCCATTTGTTGTCAGTAATTCTATATCCAGAAATAGCACATCAAGAATCTTCTTGTTTTCTCTCAGGAACCGGCACAGGCTTTCTCCCTGATACCAGATATCAATATTCATCTGAAGTTTATTCTCTTTTCCATAATCATAAAGCATTTTTTCCAGTTCCCCGCAGAGTCCTTCATCATCATCGCAAATGCCAATGCAAAACATTTCTTTTCTCCTTTCATACTACATACAGTATACAGTTCTTACAACTCTACTTCAAGACAAAAGTACCCTTTGATTTCGCGTGGAGTACTCTCAGGGAAACCAAAGGGTTCATATATGAAAGTTATTCTTTGTCTTTATTTGCCAAAACAATATAACGATAAATTTCTGTAAACGGGATCTCTTTTTCTCTGCTCAACTGTGCAACGCTCTCATATTCCGGATAAAGCTGCTCTTTTCCATTCAAAGTGCATACCTTTGCCAGAACTTCTCCCCATGGAGTCGGAAGGGTTCTCGTTTCTCTGGGAAGAATCGTACGTTCCATTCTGCTATAACGAATTCCAATCGTAGTAGTTTCTTCAAAAATAATATTCTGAAGCGTTTCCATATCTTCTTCCTTACAGATCACATTCAGAACCCATGCAGGTCTGTTCTTTTTCATAAAAACAGGCACATAATGCACATCTCTGGCACCGGCTTTCATCAGACGTTCCATGACAAATCCCAGAACTTCTCCACTGCAGTCATCAATGTTTGTCTCCATCTTGATAATCGTATCTTTGGTTTCCTGATTTTCAGCTTTCGGATTATTTCCGATTTCCGGGTGTTTGAATTCTTCTGTCTGAGCCTTTGCTTCATCTGTTTCTGCGCTCTGTGAGATAATCATTGCCCTTAGGATTCCCGGACACTCATACTGGCGTTTACCTGCGCCGATTCCAATCCTCCGGATTTCAAATGTTTCCGGAAGTTTATCCTTTGTTTTCACTGCTGCCACGATTGCTGCACCTGTAGGCGTTACAAGTTCACCTTCTACCTCTGTCATTTTCAGATATAAATGATTGGCACTTACTATATTCGCAACTGCCGGAACCGGGATTGGCAGGATGCCATGCTGACAGCGGACAGTTCCACGTCCCTCGCAGAGAACAGGAACGATAACCTCTGTAACATCCAGATCATCCAGACAGACTGCCACAGACACAATATCCACAATAGAGTCAACTGCTCCCACCTCATGAAAATGCACCTGATTTACAGGCACATTGTGTGCTTTACTCTCTGCCTCTGCAAGAATTTCAAATATACGCAATGCGATCTTCTTTGCATTCTCAGTCATTGCGCTATGCTCTATAATATAAGTAATTTCCTTTATTCCACGGTGTTCGTGATGGTGATGGTCTTTCGCTGTTCCTGTACCATGGACGTGATTGCGCTCCTGACCTTCATGATGATGTCCATGCAGATATTCCATATCATGGTCATGATTTTCATGCTCTTTATCCGGCACAACATTAAAATCACATGCATCTATTCCGGACTTCACAACTCTGCTGATCTTTGTCTCAAATCCTGATACCTTAAGACTCTTCAGCACCCTGTCCAGCACTGCGCGGTCAGCCCCCAGATCAAGAAGTGCGGCTACTGTCATATCACCACTTATCCCTGAATAACATTCCAGATATAATGTTTTTCCCATAATCAATTTCCTTTCTCATCTGCACCTGCCGCCAGACGGTTGATCTGCGTTGCCAGATAGCCGGCACCATATCCATTATCAATATTCACCACCGCAATACCGTTCGCACAGGAATTGATCATAGTAAGAAGCGCAGAAAGACCATGCATACTTGCACCATACCCCACAGATGTGGGTACTGCGATCACAGGTCTGCTCACCAGACCGCCCATCACACTGGCAAGAGCTCCCTCCATTCCTGCAACTGCAACTACACAGTTCGCACTCTGGATTGTCTCCAGTCTGGAAAACAGACGATGCATTCCGCTGACTCCCACATCATAAATCCGTTCAACATTTGTACCGAAATATTCCGCTGTCTGCGCAGCTTCCTCAGCAACCGGAATATCTGCTGTTCCCGCTGAACACACTGCAATCTTGCCAATACGCTTCTTATCTTTCTTCTCAATCTTTAAAATACGTGAGATCGGATCATATTCCACTTCCGGAAACTTCTCCTTCACCAGTTCATACTGAGGTTGGGAAGCTCTGGTCCCGAATACCTCACCGTCTTCTCTGTATAATCTTTCAAAAATATTCAGAAGATGTTCATCTGCCTTATTACTGCAGTAGATTACTTCTGCGAAACCGGTTCTTGCCTTACGGCTTGTATCCAGCTTCGCATACTCCATTTCTTCATAACTTTCTTTCTTAAGGATTCTCTCTGCCTCTTCCACAGATACAGAACCACTTTTTACACTTTCAAGAATCTCCTGTAAGGTCATGGACCCCTCCTTTTAGAACACCACCTGCACCAGAAACATATAGACAACCGTTCCCACTATAATACTGAGCAGTGTATTTCTCTTCCACAAATGAAGATTTTGCTGTTATCATTCTTTTTCCTTATCAGCGCCCTTATTTCCACGCTGATCGTAGTCATCCAGGAAATTGTAGTATTCTCCATCTTTATGATATCCCATAACAGTACGAAGATTAATATCCCGCACACTGTTAAAGATATTCGTCTCGATCACACTGCTTGTATTTCTAAACTGTGCAACCAGCTCTTTCATCTCATCACGCTTGGAACCACGTCCGCCCCCACAGCTTACACAGTTCTCAGTAAAACGGCATGCACACTGAATGAAGTGCAGCCCATTAGTATCTCTCCATGCCTTGATCGCAGATTCCTTGATCAGATACATAGGACGGATCAGTTCCATTCCCTCAAAATTCTGACTGTGCAGCTTCGGCATCATAGTCTCCACCTTACCACTGTACAGCATACCCATGAGGATCGTCTCGATCACATCATCAAAATGATGTCCCAGCGCAATCTTATTACATCCCAGCTCCTTGGCATGAGAATACAGATAACCACGTCTCATTCTCGCACAAAGATAACAGGGATTATTCTCAATTTCTGCCACTGTATCAAAAATATCACTTTCAAAAACCGTAAGAGGAATTCCCAGAAGCTCTGCATTATCCTGAATAATCTTCCAGTTATCCGCATTATAGCCCGGATTCATTACCAGAAACACCAGTTCAAAATGAATCTTCCCATGGCGCTTCAGCTCCTGAAGCAGCTTCGCCATCAGCATAGAGTCCTTACCACCTGAAATACAGACAGCAATCTTATCTCCCTCCTGAATCAGCTGATACTCATTCAAAGCCTTGGTAAACGGTCTCCAGACTGTCTTTCTGAACGTCTTGATAATACTGTGCTCAATCTCTTTCGTCTTCAGTTCCTTCTGCTCCTTAGCATCATTCTCCATAAAACGGCTCAGAGAAAGTCTCAGATAGGCTCGATATCCACCTTCTATATTCACAGCCTCATACCCTGCATCACTCAGCTTCTCCACACAATCCCGGCTTCTGTCCCCCGTATGGCAGAGAACATATACTGTTTTATCTTTATCAACAGCCTCCATCTTCTCATCAAACTCATCCAGCGGAATATTCACCGCCCCAGGAAAAGACCCCCTACTATACTGATCCGCCGGCCGCACATCCACGATTGTAATCTTAGAAGAATCAATCTTTTCCAGCTCTTCCACACTAATTGTATTCATATATAACCTGCCTTTATCTCTTAAAAATCAATCGCCTGCATCTGATGAATCACCCTATATTTCCGCCCAATTCACCAGCCATCATTATACTTTGAAACCCCATGATAGTCAACACATTCCCACCCCCGCAAAAATTTTGTGTGCACACAAAATGAATTATTTTTCTGCGCGTCCCCTGCCCCCAGACAAAAAAGATGTGCACCATACCATCTCTGATACAATACACATCCACATAAACATTTTTTATCTTCTGCACTCTGCAGTCAGGTCTTTAATAACCTCTCCTGCAATAATCAGTCCAACCACAGAAGGTACAAACGCCACACTGCCCGGAATAGCTCTGCGCTCCGTACACTTATGTTCAGCCCCCGGAGGACAGATACAATTCTCCTTACAGCTAATTGCCATATCCTCAACCGGTCTGATTGGCTGTTCCTCCGAATAAACAACCTTCAGTTTCTTCACACCGCGCTTCTTCAATTCCCTGCGCATAACCTTCGCCAGCGGACAAACCTTCGTCTTATAAATATCCGCCACCCGAAACGCACTGGCATCCAGTTTATTACCGGCACCCATACTGCTGATGATCGGAGTACCAGACTCCTTCGCACGCATGATCAACTCAATCTTCGCAGTCACAGTATCCACTGCATCCACTACATAATCATACTCATTAAAATCAAAATCAGCTGCATTTTCCGGAAGATAAAAGCACTTATGGATTCTCACATCTGCCTTCGGATTAATTTCCAGGATTCTGTCTCTCATCACTTCAGCCTTATACTGGCCTACCGTCTTTCTGGTAGCAATGATCTGTCTGTTAAGATTAGTCAGGCATACTTTATCATCATCGATCAGGTCAAAAGAATACACACCACTTCTTGCAAGTGCTTCGCATACATATCCTCCAACTCCGCCGATTCCAAATACTGCCACACGGGAGTTCTCCAGTTTATTCATTGCCTCTTTTCCCAGAAGAAGCTCTGTTCTTGAAAATTGATTCAGCATAATTTCTCCATTTCATCCTGTATTGCTTCATTCTTTACCTGTTCTTCTTTTACTTCATCATCTCTTGTCTGTCCTGCTCCATTGCCCGTAACATAAGCAGCCCTGCAGGCCAATATCAAAAAAATGATAAGCAAAAACCAACACCATATTTTTCTTTTGTTTTTTATGATCAGCCGTTTCATAATTATATGCCATTACCTTCTTAATTTTACTAATGTCTCCCGGATACCTGCCAGATATGCTTGCAGACAACTACTGCCACTGTTCATTTAGCTTAAAGCTCTTCCTATTTTGAAAAAGCCAGATATGCAGCTCCAATCAGGCCGGAATCTTCATTTAATGTAGATTTTCTTACCTTAATAAATGGTCTCTGAGCTTCGTAGACTTTACTCTTTACAAGCTCCTCTACTTCCTGTACAAAGCCATCCACCTTAATTGCCACAGAACCGCCCAGTATCACGATATCCGGATCAACAAGATTATAAATGGCCGCAATGAAATTGGCAAGATGCTGTTTCGCATCCATCATGATTTTCTTTGCAGTTTCATTTCCGGCAAGAGCCAGATCATTGACTTCTCCTGCATGTTTTACATCGAGTCCGGCTTTTCTCGCACGCACGGTGATAGCCGTTCCGCTGCTGATTGCCTCAATACCTCCCGGAAGAATCGTGCCATGTGACGGACCATCCTGCATCATGATCGTATTCTCTACTTCATTTGCCCAGCCATGAGCGCCCTGGAAAATTTTCTTATCTATTACAAATCCTGAACCCACCCCTGTAGATATCGTCAGAAACTGAACAAATCTGTAATCCTTTCCTTCTCCTGCAACTGCCTCGGCAAGTGCTGCAAGATTTCCATCATTATTTAAATACACCGGAATATGAATCATGCTCTGCAGTTTCTCTGCAACTGCCAGATGATGCCAGTCTCCTCTTAAATTCGGAGGGGTGATAATTCTGGCATTCACCAGATCAAGAGGTCCCGGACAGGACATTCCCACGCCTACGATCTCATGATTATATCCTTTGATTACCTCTGCAATCTTACCAAGCGTTTCCTCCGGATTTTCCGGATTTGTAGAAAACTGCTGCCTGTCTGTAATCTCCAGTTTCTCATTAACGAGTGCAACTCTTGTATTTGTTCCGCCTATATCAATCGCTACCGCATATTTCATAATAAATTTCCTGGCTGTATTCTTTCACCGAAATACAACTTTCCTTTCCTTATATAGTATTGCGCTTATCCCCTGATTTCGATTTAGTATATCACAAAAGAAATCCTCTCTCAAGACCGCGCATTATAAAATTCCTCTTCCAGTTTTCTGGCAACAGACCAGGAATTTACCAATGGATTCATGGCCAGTGCCCATACTACTTTTTCTCTGTCATTTGTTACGATTGCTTCTATGCTGCATTTTTCATATGATTTTACCGTTCGGATCAGATTTTCACAATAAAGAGGAATTTTTCCAAACTTCACAGGCTCAATTCCTCTGCTTGAAACCTTACAGGTAACTTCAACAATATCGTCATTATCCAGGAAGTTCAGACTGCCCTGATTTTTAATACACAAAACCAGGTATTTTCCCTCTTCGCTCTGCATTCCTTCTATACAGTCCAGCATAACACCGGCATATCCCATTCCTTCCGGAATCGGAAGCTTTCCTTTTTCAAGCAGAGGTCTGACACTTACTCCGGACTCAACACTCATATAGGAGTTTTCTCTGACCTGCATATAGTACAGAAATGTCTGAAGCGCCTCTTCCGGATCTGCATTGATATCCATTCCCGAAAGTTCCTTCATCATCTGCTGATTGATTTTCTCTATCGCTTCTCCTCTGGTATTTTCGCTGTTTAAAATATGTTCCAAAGCCTTTTCTCTGTGATAATAATAGTACAGATACTCATTTGGCAACATTTTACTGCTTCTGATAGCTTCCGGATCCATCGTCTTAAACTCCTGCATGGAATCCAGAAAAATTTCATCATTTACCAGTTCAGAAAGAATTTCCTTTCCCTTCTTCTTCACACTGGAAATCCAGGACAAATGATTTAGTCCAAAAAACTCCACATATAGTTCATCTTCCTCCACACCAAGCCTCTCTGCCATTCTGAATTTCGTCGCACTGGGCGCATCACAGATTCCTATCACTTTATCATACCCTGCCTGCGTAAGTGCCTGAGTTACAAGCCCGGAAGGATTAGAAAAATTAAAAATCCAGGCATCCGGCGCATATTTTTGAAAAATCCTGCAATAATCCAATAATACCGGAATTGTTCTTGCTGCCATAGAAAATCCGCCTGCACCGGTAGTTTCCTGACCGATCACTCCCGCATTTAATGCTGCCCGTTCATCCTGTACCCTGGAATGGTCGCCGCCTACACGCAGCGTAGTTACAATATAATCAGTGCCTGCCACAGCCCCTTCACATGTATCACAAAGAGTAATTCTTAGGTCTTTTTTCTCCCTTTCCACCACATACATACAAAGTTTTCCAATAATGTCAAGTTTTTCTTTATTAATATCAAACAGAGAAACTTCATCAATATTGAGCTTTTTATATCTCCTCAAAAGACCATTAATAAAAATAACCGTGCGCACTCCTGCGCCACCTATTACTGCAATTTTCATCTTTCGCTGCCCCTTTCTTTATTATTCCGCACTCAGAAAGTCATCCAGATATTTTCTAGCCGGAAACGCACTGTTCCCGCCAAGTGCAGTCACACTTAATGCTCCGCATGCATTTCCCAGTCTCAGACATTCCTCTGTGTCTTTATCCATAAGAAATCCATACACAAACCCAGCATTAAAAGAATCTCCTGCTCCGGTAGTATCCCGAACCTGTACCGCAAAAGGATTCACCTGATACAACTTTCCATTTTTTACCGCCAGGGAACCATTTTTTCCAAGTTTTACCACTGCGGTTCCACACATAGACGCAAATTTCTCCGCCGCCTTTTTTACATTTTCAAGTCCACTGTAACGGACAGCTTCTGTCTCATTCATAAACAGCACATCTATATAAGGAAACAATTCATATATTTTGCGATCCCAGATTTCTTCCGGATCCCATCCCAGATCAAAAGAAATCGTAACATCCTGCCTCTGCTTCAGAGTTTTCATAAATTGCAGATATTCCCGATGATTTCTGTTTCCTTCGTATCCTGTTATATGGATGTGTCTGGCTTTAGACACTTCTTCCAGGTTTATATTTTGAATATTTACCTTTGCATTTCCACCCTGATAAGTCAGAAATCCTCTATCCTGTTCATTTGTGAAACTCAGCGAAATTCCTGTTCCTGTTTCTTTACTTTTGCTTACAAATCTGGTGTCGATATTTTTTTCTTTAAATTCCTGCAATATAAATTCACCGTACAAATCGTCTCCGATTACGCCCTGAAATGCGCAATGCATTCCAAGTCTGCCAAGTCCAAGTGTGAAAAGGGCTGCGCCGCCTCCCACAAAAGTTTTCATCGTATCAACAAGTTCTTCCTGTCCCGCACATGGTAAATGATTCACATTTGGAATGATCAGGTCAATATTCGCATCTCCAAAAACGAAAACATCCCACTCTTTTTTTCTAATTTTTATTCCTGTTTCATGTCCCATATCATCGTATCCTTTTAGTTATAAAAAGGAGGGAACATCGTCCCTCCTCTTATTTTTATCCTGTTTGATTTATTTTCGTCTGATCTTTAATGTTTTAATCTCATATGGCTTGATAGCAAAGGAAACCGTATGCTCTGTGCAAGATACCGGCTGTTCTTCTTCTTCCAGAAGATTACATTCAGTCACATCTGCAATTTTCTCCCCACAGGTGAGAACTACATTTGTCCTTCTGTTGTAACACTCATACATACGAACGATCAGGTCTTCTCCGTTTTCTGCTTTTTTAACCGTTTCGATTATCACATTATTCTGATCAACCTTGAATAATGAATATTCTCCTGCAAGTTTTCCGCCCTCATTTTCTTTGACAACAGCGGTCATCGGGTTATTTAATTCATATGCCTGGGCAACTGTGTTTGCATCCGTCCAGTTTTCTGCATGAGGATAGATAGAATATGTAAATTCATGGTGCTCCTTATCGGCATCCGGATTTGGATAGATTGCAGATTTCAACATGGAAAGTCCGACTTCACTTCCATGTACACCAACACCAAATTTACAGTCATTCAGGAAACTTACACCGTATCCTTCTTCGCTCACATCCATCCACTTATGATGGCATACTTCAAATTTAGCAAAATCCCATGAAGTGTTTGCGTGAGTCGGACGTTTTACATTACCATACTGAATGTCAAATGTTGCTTCATTGGTATGTACGTCTACAGGGAAATAATCCTTAACAAAAATCTGATGTTCTTTCCAGTCAATTATATTTTTAATATCAATTCTCGGAATATCATGATACAGATAGATTTTCTGAACGATCACAGAATCCAGATATTTTCTCTCAATTCTGACACACGCTCTTACCGGTCCGTTTTCTGTTACTTCCATAGAAGAAACATCATCGATTTCCCATGATTTCTCTGTATAATAATTATTTACATCCCACGCATCGTAATTATGCGGACGATCCTCATAGCTGATGATCACATTGCCGGCTTTTCCTTCTTTAAGTATCTGTCTCTTCGCTGATTTATCGTAAATCTTTGCGAACTGGCCTTTTTCGTTATAATCAACTGCAAACCAGTCATTCTCCATATGTTTTACAGAGACATCCATGGAAATCTCTTCTTCATTCTCTTCTCCGTCTTCGAGAACATAAGTTTTATATCCTTTAGATGGTACACCCGCAGCAGTAAAGATATATGTATCTCCCGCTTTCTGAATTGCAACTGTATTTCCATTATCTTTCAATACCGGATTCTTAATCTCCTCTGGACAAATAAAGGAAACAATTCCCGGAACTTCGCTACTGTTTGGATTAAATACAACAACCGCATGTAAAGGTGCATCTACATTTCTTACAAGACTTCCAAGAGAAGCAGTTTTTAACTCTTTGTTTTCTGCAAATATCTTTTCATATTCTTCTTTGGAATCCTCATATACTTCTTTAATCGAAGATCCCGGTAAAATATCATGGAACTGATTTCTGAGGATTACTTCCCAGCCTTCATAAAGCGCATCTTTCGGATATGTGTTTCCTGTCAGAACTTCATCCATTGCCGCATAGGTTTCTTCATCCTGATAAGCCAGCTCTGCTTTCCGGTTGTATTTCTTATTTCTTGCCATAGAAGTATATGTCCCTCTATGATATTCCAGATACAATTCTCCAACCCATGACGGAAGATATTTGCTGCCTTTTGTCTCTTCGTCCAGCCTCTTGAAGAAATCAAGTGCCGTAGACATTTTTGTTCTCGGGCAGCCCGGAATTCCCTGACTCATACGTCTCTGGTTTTCAAGCTGTTCTTTTGTAGGGCCACCGCCGCCATCGCCAAATCCGAAACTGCAAAGAACCTCTTCGTTCAATTCCTTCTGGCTATAACGGGCCCATCCGCCTTTCATCTGACTTGGGTTCAGGAAACCATTATACGTTGTAAAATGCTCTGTTTCCGTGCCACCTTCCACAGCAGCCTTATTGTAATCCCTTGTCGGTATAAAATGAGTCAGAACTCTGCTACCATCGATTCCTTCCCATTCAAAAGTATCATACGGCATTTTATTTAGCTCATTCCAGCTGATCTTTGTTGTCATGAAATATGGAATACCGCATTTCTGCATGATCTGAGGAAGCGCCGCTGAATATCCAAAGACGTCCGGAAGCCACAGAATCTTATTATCTGTTTCAAACTCATCTTTAAAGAACTTTTTCCCATGCATGAACTGACGGACAAGAGCTTCACCTGATGCCAGATTACAGTCTGCTTCTACAAACATACCACCCTCTGTCTCCCAGCGTCCTTCTTTTACACGCTCTTTGATTTGTTCATAAACCTGTGGTGCATTTTTCTTTACATATTTATACAGCTGAGGCTGGCTGGACATGAAAATATATTCCGGATATTCTTTCATCAGATTTAATACCGTTGAAAAACTTCTCACGGATTTGTCTTCTGTTACCTTTAATGTCCATAACCATGCACAGTCAATATGTGTATGACCTACGCAGCAGACAACCGGTTCCTGTTCTTTGTCACAATGTTTCTCATAAAATTCTTTTGTAATAAATTCCTGTGCGCTTTCCAGGCTCTCGTAATATTCCGTTGAGCCTTCTTTTCTCATATCCAGAAGATTCAGAGAATCATTTAAAGCCTGAATAATAGTAATATACGCTTTGTCATCTGGATTTAACAGACGTGCTGTTTCGTATGGAACAGAAAGATCATAGAAATACTTCTCTGTTTTTCTGTCCAGAACTTTTAATTTTGAATCCAGCTTCAGGCTGAAATTCTGGTCTCCTGTAAAAGCAGAGAGAATAATTCTGTACTGTGTTCCGGCTTTTGCCTGTTCTGCAAGGATAATTTCTCTGTGATTTACATCCAGTCCCTGTACAAGCGTACCATTTACATAGATCGTAAACTGTGGATTGGTCGCATCCCACTCTGCTTCTCTTCCTGTCAGAAGTTCATATACGACACATTTTCCATCAAATTTTTCCGGAACAGTTACAAAAGTCTCAAACCAGTAATACTCTCTGTGACCGCCCCAAAGCTCTGTATTTGTAAATTCTTCCCAGCCAGAAGTATCAAGTTCTGACACATTCTCAAATCTTTTATCTGTTTTGATCATTCGATACTTCTGAATCGGCATACTTTCCGGATAAATCTGTTCTTTTAAATATTCCAGCATTTTGCCAATGCGTTCTTTAATGAAAACCATTTTTTCTACCTCCCAGTCATTGTAATTTAAAAGTATCAACCTTTTGCAGCACCTGACATTGTGAATCCTTTTGACATGTAATTCTGTGACAGAATGTACAGTATGATAGATGGCAATGCATAAATTACAGAAAATGCTGCCAGTGGTCCATAACTGATAGAACCATGCTGTCCAAAGAACTGATACAGAAGAACTGCTGCCGGCTGTTTATCCGCACTGCTTAACAAAATGTACGGAATAAAGAAGTTACCCCAGCTTCCCGAAAATGTATAGATAAATACTACGCAGATTCCAGGGAACATCAGCGGAGATACAATCTTTCTGATGGACTGCATGGTGGTTGCACCATCCACCCATGCCGCTTCTTCCAGTTCTACCGGAATCGCATCCATAAAGTTCTTCATCAGCCAGATTCCATATGGTAATGCAGAAGCTGATAAATACAGGATAACACCTGGAATGCTGTCAAGTAACCCTATTTTCAGAAACATTTTATATACAGGAACGATTACAGCAATCATTGGAAGTGCTGTCATAAACAGAATTCCGTACATAAGGCCTTTTTTATAACATAAGTTATATCTGGAAAGAGGATATGCTGCCAGTACTGAAATCACACATACAACCAGTGCCTGTACCCCGGCAATTACAAGACCGATTCCAAATCCCTTTAAATTACTTGCATTTGTAAGAACATTTGCATAGTTACTGAACGTCCACTGATCCGGCCATTTCAAAGACTGATTTGCTCCCATATCAAATGATGCAACAACCAGCCAGATAAGAGGAAGCACAAATACAAGTGCTATAATGGCCAGCAATATATAATGAAGTGCTTTTACAGATCTTTCACTCATTACTTTTCCTCCTAATCATCTGATTTTAATAATCTGGTATAAATAATACTGCACACAGCACCTACAAACAGAAGGATCATACCTACTGCTGTTCCCTGTCCTAACTGGAAGTTCTTCAGTCCCTGATTGTACATATAGATTGGAAGTGTTGTGGTAGACATGCCAGGACCGCCTCCTGTCAGCGCCCAGATCAGACCAAATACACCTAAAGTAGAAAGGGTGTTCAACATCGTGTTCGTAGCAATTGTATCTTTGATACACGGAACAATAATACGAACCAGTGTCTGAATTCTGTTAGCTCCGTCTACACGGGCAGCTTCTTCTATATCTCCGGATACGTTATCCAGTGCAGACTGGAAGTTCAGCATTGAGAATGCGGTACCATGCCATACGTTAGCAATAATGATCGTCATCATCGGATGACCATAAATAAAGTCAACTCCCGGAATATGAAGTGTTCCGATAATCTTGT
This sequence comes from Ruminococcus sp. AM22-13, assembly GCF_003471165.1. GTDB lineage: Bacteria > Bacillota > Clostridia > Lachnospirales > Lachnospiraceae > Blautia_A. Next base: position 94,201 of record NZ_QRIL01000007.1, read on the forward strand.
TAAATGTACCTGAAACATCAAAGAATGCCAGACAGCAAAGGGAAACAACGATCTCCGGCATAACCCATCCTGCCAGGATACATGGACCAACAACGCTTCTGAAAGCTTTTGCCTTTCCCTTCATGAAATATGCAATCAAAAAGCCTAGAACAGACTGGCCTACAAGGCTTCCAATCAGGAAGATAAATGTGTTTCTGATACTTACAAGTGTATTTGGATCAGAAAGAATTCTTTTATAATTTTCAAGACCAATAAACTGAAAGTTCTGCGCTGCTGCTCCTGTAAGAGCCATATTTGTAAAAGAATAGTATACCGTCAGAACAATAGGAATAATGAAAAATGCCAGCAGTAACACCAGTGCCGGAATCAGAAGAACTGATTTCTTAGCCTGGTCTGCCCAGTATTTCTTTTTCAAGGAACGCTCCATTACGACTTCCTCCTTTTAATCTGTATTTTTTTCAAAAACAAAGGCGCTGCCTGTACAAGACAGCACCTTTGTGACATCCGCCTGAAACTTCAGGCGTTTATTACTGTTCTGCTACGTTGTCTTCGCCTACAGTTCTTGATACATCTGTATTATACTGTTTCATTGCATCTTCAACACTTGTTCCGGATACTACGGATTCAACCATAGACTGAATGTATGTTGATACAGAAGAGTACTGATCATTCTGTGGTCTGAAATATGCAGTATCAAGGAATGAAGTTGCCTTTTCAAAGAATGGCTGTGCAACATAATCTGCTTCTTCCGCTACATCTGTTCTTGTACAGATATTTCCCTGATCCAGGATTGCTTTCAGATAAACTTCAGGGCTCATCATGTGTTCCATGAAATCGAATGTAATATCTTTGTTGTCAGCATTTTCCGGAATAGAAAGTGCCCAGCCGCCTGACATTGTAACAGTTCCAGGATCCTGTCCTTCGTTTGTAGGCATTGCTGCAAGACCTACTTTGTCCTGATAATCTTCCCATGGAGAAGCTCCTGTGTCTTTCCAGTTACCTGTAACCCAGATACCATCAATGCTCATACCAAGTTTGCCCTGCGGCATATACTCTCTTGCAGATGTATTTCCAGCCTGTCCGTTTAATACGAGAGATAAGGATGGTCCATATCCATTAGAATAAATGTCATTCAGGAAATTCAGAGAATTTTTGATTCCGTCACTGCCTGTGATCCATTTATTGTCATCATTGAGCAGTTTCTCACCTGTTCCATAGAGAAGCATTTCATAAGTCTGCATGGAAGTAGCTTCACCTGTAGCTTTACCGGAGTTACACCAGAATGGAACTACATCTGGGCATTTCTCTTTGATTGCCGCACATGCATCCAGAATATCCTGCCATGTTTTTGGTTGCCACTCATTGTTTTCATCAAGAAGACCTGCTTTTTCATATACTTCTTTGTTATACCAAATGCCTCGTGTATCTGTGCAGTATGGAAGTGCATACGGTACTCCATCAACACTTACCATATCTTTCATAGAATCATAATATTTTCCGTCGTTCCAGTCATCGTAATCTTTTACATAGTCTGTAAGATCTGTAAGATATCCTGCCGCAACATCGTTTGGAAGCTGGAATGTATCCTCGCATACCAGATCCGGGCATGTTCCCTTGTCAGCAAGCTGTAATGCAATCTTTGTGAAATAATCACCTTCTGATGCTGTGATCGGAGCTACGTCCAATTCTACTTCATCTTTTTTATCCCAGCTGTCATATGCTGCCGTAACCCACTGATATAACGGTGCAACAGACTGATCTGATCCATCATCACGATATGTAAATGTAATTTTTGTTTTTCCGCCCTTGTCTTTTGCATAAGCCGAAACTGTGCTCAGTCCCATACCCATTACCATTGTTGCAGCTAATGTAACTGCTAATACCTGTCTCCTTTTTTTCATAGCTTATCGCTCCTTTGCTTTTGATGAACTTATATTAACATTACAAAAAAGATTTTGGTATTCCAGATTTTTGATATTGTGGGGTGTATTTTGACATTTATATCAAAAAAAGCCCGCTTTGCGGACTTTTTTTATACACATTTATCGTTCAAGAATACTGACTCGTACTGCGTCCTGTATATTTTTTGCAATAATTTCAGGAGATTCGGTGTTCCCTTCCAGACATTCATTCACTCCCTCAGCCAGTTCTTCAGCGATAGAAAACCATGCCTCATTTACAACGATTGCATGATCCTTGTTCTCCGTTTTCAGATCTTTCATCAGAGAATTTTTTCCCTCATAATAAAATTCCTCATCATTTTGATAATCTTCCCCAAATGCCGGTATCACCTGCATTCCTTTACACAATCCCATATATGTTTTCTCTTCAAATAAATAATTCAGAAATGTATTTGCTTCCGCACTGGCATTGACCGTAAGCCCGATGTCATCGCCTGCATCAAACGTCCAGTCAGATTTTTCCCCCGGAAGCTGTGCCACGCCTACTTCAAAAGACGGCTTATTTTCCCTGATAACCGCTTCCATACTCAGCTGGCTGATCATCATTCTGACCTCACCTCTTGAAAAAGCATTCGCCAGATCTTCCTGATTCAGATTTATGATATCCGGCGGAAGAATTTCCTTCTGTTTCATATACTGAAGATCTGCAAAAGCAGAAATACCTGCATTCTGCTCGATCGTATAAAGATTTCCCTGCTTTGCATACAACATCAACATAAAAAACCTGGCACTTTCTTCACTGTCACGGGCTGCAAAACCAAATCCATAACTTCCCTTAGCTGCTATTTTCTCCGCAGTTTCCATAAAAGAGCTCCAACTGGAAGGTACACTTAGCCCTTTTGTATCCATTGCATCTTTGTTATAGAACAATATATACGGATCTGATGTCAGAGGTTTTCCATAATAATTACCATTATACATAACACTGCTCCACAGCTCTGTAAGAGTACTTCTTTTCATTTTTCCCGTAACCTGGTATGTTTTAAAAATCCCCATTTTGATCAGCGACTGCATCTGTACACTACTGCAGATTACGATGTCTGCCATATTCTGTTCATCCTGGCGCAGTGCGATTTCTCTTTTATAATTTTCTCTTGGAATATATTCGATCTGGATTTTTGTGCCTGCATGGCTTCCTTCATATTTTCTGGCAACTGTATTCAGGGCATTTCTCTGATCATGAGTTGTATAAGGTGCCATGATCTTCACCACATTCTCATACTCTTCTGTTTTTTTCTCCATGTCCGGATTGTTCTGTTTAAAAAACATAATAATGACCACAATGATACTGACACACAGAATCCAGACTGTTCTCCATAAGAATCTGACTTTTTTCAAATCTCTTTCTCCTTTCTGAACTCTGAAGGGGTCATGCCACATAATTTTTTGAACACAGACACAAAGTATTTCTGATCTCTGTATCCCACTGCCTCTGCAATCTCATAGACTTTACTTTGCCGGTCGGACAAAAGCATTCTTTTCGCCATGCTGACGCGAAAATTCTGCAGAAATGAGATAAATTTTGTTCCTGTTTCCTGCTGAAATAATCTGCTGAGATATTCCTGGGAAACGTTGCATAAATCCGCAGCTTCTGCCAGAGAAACTTCCGGCTTACTATAATTTTCTCTCACAAAAGATATTGTTTTTAATATAATCTCATTATCTGTAATACTAATTTCATTGAAATTGTGTACCACAAAATTTAGCATTTTCTGAAACAGATATGTAAGCTGTCTTTCTGTAAAACATCTCAGCATACTGCTTACAATATACTGTCCTTCCTCACTTCTGTTTTTGCCTGATGTATCCTCTTTTGCAATTCCCATAGAAAAGCGAATCGTATACTCTTTAATCTGATCCGGATGAAAGTTTCCCTCGATCACTTCCCGTATAAATTTCCCGCCAATCTCATTTACTTTATCTTTATCCTGCTTCAGAATCTCTTTCTGAATCGCCGTTTCCAATGCAGAAGGATACTCTGTGATTTCAAAATGGCAGTTATTGGCAGTCTCCTCATCGATTATCTTTCCTTTTTTCATATGAAACCCATATGGCAGCATCTCTTTCAGATGTGACAGATCTTCATTCAGATTTTTGATGCCGTAATCAGTTGTATAACTGCACACAAATTCTGCAACTTCTGTAAGTTCCGGCACAATGCGCTTCTCCAGCACCCATTTAAGCATTTTGTTTTTCTCTGTATCTGTAACAAGAACCACATATGCGCCACTCTGAAAAAGCGGAATCAGATAGTAATTCTGGATACATTGGACATCCAGTGCTTTTCTTGTCTCATACATCATCTCATTCAGCACTTCCTGTGCCTGACCGCCCAGGTAAAAATACAGCAGTGAAATCTTAATATTCTCATTAACGCCAAGAACTCTTTCCAACGTTTCCCGGTTATCCTGCTGTTTGTTTACATACTCCAGCAGCAGACTTTCCGGCGAAATCTGCTCCGCTTTTTTGTTCTCTATTTTACTCTCGGCATTTTTGATAACTTCCATAAAGTTCTCAATCTCTATCGGTTTCAGTATATAATCCAGCGCATGAAGTTTTATCGCCTGATGTGCATATTCAAATTCTGAGTATCCGGTCAGAAAAATAATCCCTGTTTCACAACCACGTGCCCGCATCTGTTGCAGCATTTCCAGTCCACTCATTCCAGGCATGCGGATATCTGAAATCACAAGATTCGGCTTTTCTCTTTCCACAGCTTCCAGTCCTGCTGCTCCATCTTCCACAGCTGCTACAATCTCATGTTCTGTATAGTGCTGAATAATTTTCACAATTCCTTCTCTTGATTTGGGTTCATCTTCCACTAATACAATTCTCATCGCATTTCCTCCATCTCTCCACAAGGAATCTCCATGGTTATTTTGGTTCCCGTTTCATCTGATTCCACCCTGAAACTGCTGGCATTTCCATAGTACAGGTTTAATCTGGCAATTACATTCCGCACCCCTATACTGGTTTCTACTTTATCCGTTGCATAATCATAATGATTCAGCAGATCTACCAGTTCCGGCTTCATTCCACGTCCATTGTCTGCCACGATTATCCGAAGTTTCTGTTCGTCTGACTGTGAAATCTCTATGTACAGTTCATCCACCTCCGATTTTCCCGGAAATCCATGCACAAGTGTATTTTCCACCAATGGCTGCATAAGCATTTTATGTATCTTAACATGGTACAGACTCTCATCTGCTTTCAATGTTGATAAAAAGGAATAATTCAGTCGTTCCTGCTGTAAATGAATGTATTTCTTCAGATAGGTCAGCTCATCTTTTAATTCCACAATTTCATTGCTTCCATGAATACTGTATCTCATAATTGCTGCCAGTTCTGTAAGCATTTTGCTGATCGCATATTCATTTTTATCCACTGCCATCCAGTTGATGGCATCCAGGGTATTGTATAAAAAGTGAGGATTGATCTGTGCTTCCAGTGCCTGAATTTCTGCATTTTTCTCCTTCAGCATTGCTATACGCTCCATGCGCTCAGACTCCTCTATTCGTTTCGTCATTCTGTTAAAATGCCTGGATATACGCATAAATTCTGTACCTGTAATGCAGCTTTCCTCCATCTGTTCTTCGCCGCCTTTTGTAGCGCGGTCCATAACATCAAGGATATATCGCATAGATCTGTCCACATCATTCGATGTATACCAGGCCAGCAAAATGCACAAAACCGCTGCCAATGCACCCACCAGTACAATGATTACTGAAATATAGGCAAAATTACGCATTCCATAATTCACGTCCTGGATATTCAGCACATATATCTGATTTTTCAGGATTCCCTTGCTCTTTACTCTCAGCGCTGTCTTTTGCAGGATTTTTCTGGTTTTCACATATTTCAAAGCGGCTTTTTCTATCTCTTCCTGTGTAAAGACCGCTTTCTTTTCTCTGTCCAATTCCAGTTTCTGAGGTTTCCAGTTATTCTCCGCAGAAGATATTACATTTCCCTTATTATCTGCAATCAATGTAACATTAGATTTTGTATTTCCTGAACTGTATATATATTCAAGCATTGTTTCATCAAAACACAAAATCACAAAGCCAACCGATCCCTTCTGATATTCAGAGAAATCCGTTAACTGATGGACAACATACATACAGTTATAGATTCCATACCCTTCCTGTGCGATACAGACAGATGGCAGATAAATCGTTCTTCTCTCATCTTTTATCAGTTCCATTGTATTATTGTTTTTGATCTTGTTTAAATCAAAACAAAAGCTGCTTTGCCCTGACTGCGTAACTGTATCATAAAAGCAAGTATCATAATGTGTTCCAAAAATAGCGATTCCAAGAACTCCCGAATTATTATAGCACAGTTCCTGTAAACGTTCCCCGATTTCATGTTCCGCCTGATATCGTTCGGAATTATCCCAACGGTTGATTGGTTTCAGCCTCTGTGTATAAAATTCATCCGTATAAATTCCCTGTATAATTTTTTCATATCCTTTATAGAAATTTTCAATATTCGAAGCATTCTGTTCCAGATTAGCCTGAATCAGTTCACCGGTCTGTGTTCTGACAACACTTCCACTTAACTGATAATTCAACACTAGAATACAGCAGATTGGTACAATCGACATAACCAACGATAATGCTAGCAGTTTTTTCGCTACTGCAAGACTCTGAAATTTATTCCAGATTTTTTTCATATTAAACTCCTGTTTTCTTTTTTATATGGATAATATTTGATAATTTTCCTGGAAATAGTTTTGTATGAACGAGTGCCAAACCGCATCTGTCAGAAAAAATAATTCTTGTACAGACACTGGTACACTTTTTTGCAAACAGAACTGTACCAAGCAACTGATAACAAAATATAACATTCTACATGCAATTGTCAATGGTAGGATCTGATTATAAAGCACAAAACTTCAGTCTTATTAATAATGATTCAAACTTCCCATCTAAAATTAAGACATAAATACTGGCTTACTTATCGCGGAAAAAATAAGCAGAGAATACGAAAAGTTAAGAAAAAGCTTAAAGAAAATCCTATTGTCGAATGTAATAAAATTCAAAACAGTTATTACCCAAACTTATTTTCGAAGTTTATCTAAGTAAATAGTTTACGTAATCAGAGTTATATTGATTATTCTTGCCAAATCATGTTTGGAATCTTATATTATAAACTATAAATATATAAGCGAAATTTTTCGAACATGTAAGAAATGACACAAACATTTAATGATGTCAGAGGGTTGAAAAATGGCAAACTATCATTGATACCACAGAACTGGACAATGCCATCAGAAAAAGAATAATTACTCTCTTATCTGTTGTTATAGTCATTGCAAAGCAGATGCATTTATGAAGTATGATAGAAACAATAAATATTGAAAGCAAAAATTTATCTTCAAAATAACCTTGTATACAATTTCTGAGCATTTCATAAAATTTGAAGAAATAAGTCAATCATAATTTTTGTTGTATAATATTTTGTAGTGTAAAATCACTTCTTTATGATATTTTAATCAAACTCATTATACAAAAAAATCCTATACAGCATTTCCTTGATGAAAAAATTGTAAAGTAGTGTCTGAAAAGAAATAAAATAATTGCACAAAATATATCTTCTAAATTATCAGCCAGCTTTGGACGACACCTAACCAAAACAGAAAATATAAAAAACAATTCATATAGCGCAATTCTAAATCAATTACATTTTAATAGAAAAGTGATGCCTGCCAAAAGAAAATCGCAAATTTATATAAATTTTTCTGAAAAGATCAGTATTCTCATTCAATTTAGATATTTTTCTAGATTTACAAAAAAATATGTAGACTTTTAAATTTTTCAAAATGGCAGGCTATAAAATAAATTTATCTTTCAAAGCTGGGAACTTTACATTCTTGCTTTTCAAAATTGTTATTACGCTTTATCATATCAGACATCACTTCTCTATGATTCTAAAGAACTCCAGAGCTGTTTTTCTGTTTTTACTATTTTTTCAGTTTCGATTGCTTGCTCAAGCATAAAAGATAAATAAGTATCCTGAAGTGCTTCGCGTAATGAATAAAATTCAGTTCCACTTTCTGTGAAATTTTTCATACATGCAAGGCAAGATGCTACAGCAATCTCATCATCATTCATTCTTGCAGGATAAAAGGGATTTTGATAAATTTGTTTATCCAAAAACAGAATTCCCTTATGTGCCCATTCACTATTATTATTTATGCCTACATCCACTCTATGGAGAGATTGTTCTATTGGTTGATTAGATGCATTCAGAAATCTTACAGTATTATCATTAATTTCCCCCCGAACACCCCGAACATTCCAGCGTCGTGTACGAATTTGTGAAAAATACTGTTCACCTTCAAAATCCATAAAAGCATTTTTTCCATTTTCAAATTGCATAAAAGCCCAGTCTCTATCTTCTTGAATAATAGTTCCACTTTCATCAAAACCATTTCGACCATTAGTAGCTGTTACTTCTGACCAGAATTTTTTTCCCTGAATAACACAATTTTCGTATTTAATACCGAGAATTTTTCGGAATATGCTGATTGCATGATATCCGTGAAGCGCAGACAGCATAGCACTAGATGTTGTGCCCAAGTAACCTTGCCTGATAATATCTAATATACTTGCGTAATAAGGTTGAAAAAAATATTGTTCTACAATTTGTATGCGTCCATTATATTTTTGAGATAATGTCCATAATTCATTTAATTCTGCAATATTTTTTCCGGGAGGTGTTTCACAGAGTACAGGAATTCCTTTTTCCATTAATTGTACGAGATAATCTTTTACAATTTCCCGTGGAACACAAAGAACAGCAAAATCCGGCTTTCTGGAAAGTGCTTCGTCTAAATCAACGGTAGTAAAAACATGTTCCTGTAATGCAACTTCTTTTGCACGAGTTTCTGTACGTAATACACCTGCACATATTGAAAACTGTTCTGGTAAAAGTTTTGCAATTCGGTAATAAAAGTCGGCCCTCCAACCATATCCAATAACCATATAATTTGCTTTCATCTGTTTTCACCTTATCCTTTCACTTTAGTGGCTATCATACTGGCAATAATATATTTTTAAAGAATTATAAAAAATATTAACATTGGCAATACAACTATCAAAATACAGTAAAACCATCTTGCCAGCCCTTGTTTGAACGTCCAAAAAAATTACAAATTACCGTGAAGATAGTTGATTTTTTGCAAATTTTAAATAGAATGATGGAATCACAAAATTATTCCATACATCAATAATGGTAATACAATGTTAGTTATCATAATTTATTTTAAGATTAGAAGTAATACCTCAATAGACATTTGCCACAAATTACAACCGTCCATTATGGATATTTCATCAATTTCCTGCGGTACTCCTTTGTAAAACAACAGAATATCGTAATGGTAAAAGGAATCCATAATGAACTAAACATACAAATTACTGAGAATAAATTACCATATATATGCAAATATTGCAATACAAAAGGAACGGATATACTCTGTAAAATTAATGTAAGACAAAAAGCTCACTAGAACTTTTCACACCAATAAGGTGGGTTGAACTTTTCTAAAAAAATGGAACTCGTAGCAAGACACAAATCCCATTTTAGGTATAAAAAGTCTTAGTTAGTTTATTATCAAAACTCCATTTATCACATCATCTGCTATCTATGCTGAGTAAAATTCACAAACCTGAAGTGCTTATCCATCTCATCACCGATCAATCCAATCACTTTCCCCATGGTAAATGCCGCCAACACTGTTCCAATTCCAAGTCCGTTGATATGTCCCAGGATCAGTCCGGTCATACAGGCAGTAATCGTCAGGCAGATCACATCAAAAGAAACCTTAACCTTAGAATATTTCACCTTTATAATCTCTGACAGCTCACGAGGAAACAGATCCGTCGGAATGATTGGAAGACCACATCTGTTAGAAAGTGCAATTCCTATGCAGATCAGCAGATAACTGATCACAAAATATAACACTCTGAGCGGAATTGTCTTTGGCAGGATATTGATCCATGCCTCATTAACATCCAGCAGTTCACTGAATGCAAATCCAACCAGAAAACTGCACAGATAAGCAGGTACAAATTTTTTTCTCAGTATCATCAGACTTAAGATCAGAAGTGCCTGAAAAATATAAGTCCATGTTCCCAGTGTGATTACCGGAAATACTTTTTCAAATGCATAAGGAACACTGGATATGGCAGATATTCCGGAACCGGAATACAGCATCAGAATAACAGCAAGACTGTTGATCATGACTGCTGTCACCAATGCCAGCTCTCCTCTGAAAATATGTCTCGAATCTTCTTCTCCATTTGTTTTCATAACAGTTCTCTCCTCTGGAGCGTGTTTCAAACACGCTCTAACACAAACAAAGGACTGCTGTCAGAAAGTATTTTCTGTCATACTTTTCTGACGGCAGACCCCTGTGGCTTTTACATCTTATATTTTCTGAAAATATTATTTTTTATCGAATCAGGCAGGTAGATTTCCCACTTCGACTACTGATATTTTCCTGACTTACTCAACTGTGCAGACGCGGATCAGATTTGTTCTTCCCGGAATTCCAAGCGGTACACCACCGGCAAATACAATAGTGTCGCCAACTTTTACAAGTTTATGCTTCTGTGCTGCTTCGATTGCTCTCAGGCAAAGGATCTCAGAACTGTATTCTTCCTTGGTCAGCATCGGATAAACACCCCAGGACAGATTCAGCTGGCGAAGGACTCTCTCAGAGCTTGTACATGCACCGATCAGACATCCTGGTCTGTGTTTGGACATCATATGAGCTGTACTTCCAGATTTTGTCACTGCAAGGATTGCACTGGCCTTCAGGTCGATTGCGGTCAGACAGGTTGCATGTGCGATTGCATTTGTAATATCTGGATTCTCATTTCTGTCTGTTTTCTTAAAGATTGTATTGTAATCAATATTCTGCTCCATATGTTCTGCAATACGGCTCATCATCTGAAGTGCCTGTACCGGATATTTACCGGCTGCGGTTTCTCCTGAAAGCATAGTTGCACTTGTTCCCTGGAAAATCGCATTGGCAACGTCTGTAGCCTCTGCACGGGTTGGTCTCGGATGAGAGATCATGGAGTCAAGCATCTGTGTTGCTGTAATAACCGGTTTTCCTGCTGTGTAAACTTTCTGGATGATTTTCTGCTGGATAACAGGTACATATTCCGGCGGGATCTCAACACCCATGTCACCTCTGGCGATCATGATGCCATCTGCTGCTTCAATAATCTCGTCGATATTGTCAACACCCTGCTGGTTCTCAATCTTTGCAATGATCTGAATCTCTTCACCGCCGTTTTCTTTCAGGATTTTTCTTACTTCGCGGATATCGTTTGCAGTACGTGTAAAAGATGCTGCAACGAAATCAAATCCTTCCTGGATACCGAAGAGAAGATCATCATGGTCTTTTTTACTGATGAATGGCATCTTCAGGTTTGCACCCGGAACATTGACACCCTTCCTGTCGCCAATCACACCTGCATTAATAACCTTGCAGACAATGTCCTTTCCTGAGATGTCCTGAACCTCCAGGTCTACAAGTCCATCATCAACCAGAATATGTCCGCCCGGCTGCACATCCTTATAAAGCTCTTTATAAGTAATGCTTACGCACTCATTAGTTCCTTCAATATCTTTATTTGTAAATGTAAAAATCTGTCCTTCTTCCAGAGAAACCTTGCCATCCTTGAAGCATCCAAGTCTGATCTCCGGTCCCTTTGTATCAAGAAGTGCTGCAACAGGTCTGTCATATTTCTTGCGAAGTTCTCTCAGTTTCTGGATACGGCCTCTCTGCTCATCGTGAGGTCCATGTGAGAAGTTGAAACGTGCTACGTCCATTCCCTCTCTCACAAGCTGCTCCATAACATCGCCCTTATCAGTAGACGGTCCCATTGTACAGATAATTTTGGTTTTTCTCATTTAATCTTTCCCTCCAAACTGTCAACTCAATTTTATCTATTTTATTCCTGTAAAATAATGTAATAAAATGTTACCTGTTTCTATAAATGAAAATATTAAATCAAATAAAAATTACCATTATTGAGACTATCTGTCAATATGGAATTTCGGCTTATTTTTGTTGATATTTGACAAAAAAATAACATACTTTTGTTGCAAATGTCACATATATTTTTGCCGATCCGACAGTTGGAAAATTTTTCACCCATTCTTATCAAAAACCAAAATCTGCATAATCTTCCGGCAGGAATCTGTGGTAAATGATATGGCATCCTTCGTCTTTAAAACAATAATAATAAGGATCTGATCCGTCATCAAAGCGGATCATCACATCAAACTCCTCGTTATCCATTGGTTCAGTAATGATTTTATCTGAATAAGAATGGAACAGTTCTTTAATTTCATCTATCGTACATCCATGTCTGCCAACCAGTTCGATCAATGCCTTGATGAATTCATTCTCTTTCATATTATTATGTACATATTCGGAAGCTTTTTCCGAAACAGTGAAGCAGAAACGATCTCCTCTGTGTGATACTGCTACTTCACCAAATTTCTCTTCTATATAAGAAGGAAAATCTTTTAAAATCTCTATCATGCCTGCAGCATCCGTCTTATTGCCAAAGAAATGATTCAGGGAACTGAGCGGATAATAAAGGCTGATCTTCTCCTTCATATATCCAAGCTTCGCCTGTTCCTCTTTGATCACATCGATCAGACTGGTTTCTAATCTGTTATAGTTCATTTATTTTCCCTCCTGAAAATCTGTCCTTTTGCTTTTTCTGGTTAATATTTTATCAGACATTGCCCGAAAATCAATGCATTTCTTTTTCAATTGTACGCCCGCCAAAACAATTTCAATGTTTTCTTTTTCATACAAAAATAAAGAGCTTGCGAAACTGTCCTTTTTTTCTCCCTCTGACAAATAACTCTGACTGGATAAAACAAAACAGATAAAACCAACCACTTCGTTGCTTTTTTAACCAAATAACTGCTTGATTCAGTTAAAAAAACAGCGTTCCGAATATTATTTATATCCGAAACGCTGTCATTATTCCAGTTATTTCACTATGTATTTAATCCCAGTTCTTACGTCCATAACGAAGTGTCACATCATAGATTTCCTTCTGGAGTTTCTTTGTAAGATCTCTCTTCTTAATTCTCCACTTCCAGTTCATACCAACTGTAGATGGTTTATTCATTCGGAATCTGTTGTCCAGTCCCATATAGTCCTGCATTGGGATAACGCAGACACGCGCAGCACTGCGCATGATCAGACTAATGAAACACTTATACAGTTCTTCTTCCGGTGTTGCATGATCACACAGATAATCTCTCGCCAGTTTTCTCTCAGCTGCTGTGATGCTATTCCACCATCCCACGATAGTTTCATTATCATGGGTTCCTGTATACGCCACGCAGTTCTCCGGATAGTTATGTGGCAGATAATCACTGGCACATCCGGAATCTCTGGAGTCAAACGCAAATTCCAGAACCTTCATTCCCGGGAATCCGCTCTCATATACCAGATGACGTACGGAATCTGTCATATATCCCAAGTCCTCTGCGATAACCTGCTTCCATCCAAGCGCCTGTTCAATCTTACGGAACAGATCAATTCCGGGACCCTTTTCCCAGTGTCCGCCTCTTGCATCTTTATCTCCGTATGGAATAGAGAAATATTCATCAAATCCGCGGAAATGATCGATTCTTACAACATCATACAGTCTGAAGCAGTAACTCATTCTGGAAATCCACCACTGATATCCTGTATTTCTGTGATAATCCCAGCGATATAACGGATTTCCCCATAACTGACCGGTTGCAGAAAAGCCATCCGGAGGGCATCCTGCTACTGCCAACGGTACATTGTCCTGATCCAGCTGGAACAACTCCGGATGTGCCCATGCATCAGCACTGTCCATGGCAACATAAATCGGAATATCTCCAATGATCTGGATTCCTTTTGAATTTGCATAGGATTTCAGTTTCATCCACTGCTCATAAAACTTAAACTGCATATACTGCTGGAATTCAATATCAAAATAGAGTTCTTCACGATAATAATCCATGGCATTGTTCCAGCGGAGTCTGATATCCTCAGCCCATTTGGTCCATTCTACACCTTCGAAACGGTCTTTTACTGCCATAAACAGAGCATAATCTGACAGCCACCAGCTGTTCTCTGCTACGAATTTCTGATAGTCAGGATTCTTGCTGATATCACTGTTCTCGTATGCTTTTCTCAGAAGAGGATAACGGCCTTTGTAGATTTTTTCATAATCTACCTCATCAGGCTTCTTTCCCCAGTTAACTTTCTCGCAGTCTTTCTTATCAAGAACTCCTTCTTCCACAAGTGTATCCAGATCAATAAAATATGGATTACCTGCAAATGTAGAGAAAGACTGATATGGAGAATCTCCATAGCTGGTCGGTCCCAGTGGCAGAATCTGCCAGTAAGTCTGTCCGGCTTCCTTTAACCAGTCTACAAATTCATATGCACTTTTGGAAAAACATCCGATGCCATAGTCTGATGGAAGGCTGCTGATCGGCATTAATATTCCTGCTGCTCTTTTTCCCATGATTCTTGTCTCCTTCGCCATTCTTCACTTTTACCGCCTATACTTTATCTAGTGTACATATAAGCAGTTTTTCTATACCTTATGCGCAATTGTTTTTTTTATTATATCTATTTTTTGTGCAAATTGCAATACAACTTTCATGTTATCCATTTTTTCGTGAAAATTACTAATCATTGCTTAGTTCTTTTCGTCATCTTCCATATTAAACACCAATCATTTCCACTCAGAGCATTGTCGTCAAGCGGATATTCACAATCTGCTTCGCTACGCAGCTCTATACCGAATAACTGCTCCGCATTTCATCAGAAGGAGCTTATTTTTTATCCATATCAAAAACTTATAATTTCAATGCAATATTGCTATTTTACGTTTCTTTTCCGATATGATAGGATATACTTGGTTAAAAAAATAACAAAGTATTACTCCAATCTATACACATCAAAACCAAAGAAAGAGGTAAGAAAATGGAAGACAACAAATTATGTCTCGAAAAGCAGCCTTTAAATCAGGAAATGCTTGACAAAATCGATGCTTACTGGCGTGCAGCTAACTATCTGTCTGCCGGACAGCTCTATCTTCTTGACAATCCACTTCTGAGAAAACCATTAACAATGGATCAGATCAAGAAGAAAATCGTTGGTCACTGGGGAACCGTACCTGGACAGAACTTTGTTTATGCACACTGCAATCGTGTCATCAAACGTTATGATCTGGATATGATCCTTCTTTCCGGTCCAGGACATGGCGGAAACTTCATGATCGCCAATACTTATCTGGAAGGTTCTTACAGCGAAGTTTATCCAAACATCAGCCAGGATGAGGAAGGTATGAAGAAAATGTTCAAACAGTTCTCCTTCCCATGTGGAGTTCCGAGCCACTGTGCACCGGAAACACCTGGTTCCATCAATGAAGGTGGTGAACTTGGTTACTCTATCGCTCATGCTTTCGGAGCTGTATTTGATAACCCTGACTTAATCGCAACTACAGTTGTAGGTGACGGTGAAGCTGAGACTGGTCCTCTGGCAACATCCTGGCAGTCCAACAAATTCCTGAACCCGATCACTGATGGTGCTGTACTTCCTATTCTTCATTTAAATGGATATAAGATCAGCAACCCGACTATCTTCTCCCGTCTTTCTCATGAAGAACTTGAATGCTTCTTCAAGGGCTGTGGCTGGAAACCATACTTCGTTGAAGGCGATGACCCAATGACAATGCACAAGAAGATGGCAGAAACAATGGATACTGTAATCGAAGAGATCAAAGCAATCCAGAAAAATGCTCGTGAGAACAATGATCCAGAGCGTCCGGTATGGCCTATGATCGTTCTTCGTACTCCTAAGGGATGGACAGGTCCTAAGGTTGTTGACGGACTTCAGATTGAAGGTTCTTTCCGTGCTCATCAGGTCCCGATTTCCATGGAAAAACCAGAACATCTTGAACTTCTGAAAGAGTGGCTGGAAAGCTATCGTCCACAGGAACTGTTCGATGAAAACGGATGCCTGATTCCTGAACTGGCAGAACTGACTCCTAAGGGAAATGCACGTCTTGGTGCTAACCCACATGCTAACGGCGGACTTCTTCTGAAAGACCTTCGTCTCCCGGATTTCCGTGACTACGGTATTGAAGTAGAGCCTGGCAAGACAAAAGCTCAGGATATGATCGAGCTTGGCGGATATATCCGTGATATCTTCAAACTGAATGAAGAGAACAAGAACTTCCGTATCTTTGGACCAGACGAAAGTATGTCCAACCGTCTGTACAAAGTATTTGAATATCAGAAACGTGACTGGAACGCAGAAATGCTTGATACTGATGACTGCCTTGCAAGAGACGGACGTATCATGGACAGTATGCTCAGCGAGCATATGTGTGAAGGATGGCTGGAAGGTTATCTGTTAACAGGTCGTCATGGTTTCTTCGCAAGTTATGAAGCATTCATCCGTATCGTTGACTCCATGGCAGCTCAGCACGCAAAATGGCTGAAAGTCTGCAACCAGCTTTCCTGGAGACAGCCGATTGCATCCCTGAACTTCATCCTGACATCCAATGTATGGCAGCAGGACCACAACGGATTTACTCATCAGGATCCTGGATTCCTGGATCACATCGCTAACAAGAAAGCAGACGTGGTACGTATGTACTTACCACCAGACGCTAACTGCTTACTCTCCTGCTTCGATCACTGCATCAAGAGTAAGAACTATGTAAACGCAATCGTAGCTTCCAAGCATCCAAGCTGCCAGTGGCTGACCATGGAGCAGGCTGTTAAGCACTGCACACAGGGTATCGGTATCTGGGAGTGGGCAAGCAATGACTGCGGTGAAGAACCAGATGTTGTTATGGCTTGCTGTGGTGATACACCTACACTTGAAATCATGGCTGCTGTTACTATCCTTCGTGACGAAATGCCAGAACTTAAGATTCGTGTTGTTAACGTAGTCGACCTGTTCAAACTGGAATCCGACCACAAACATCCACACGGCTTAAGTGATGCAGAGTACGATGCAATCTTCACAAAAGACAAACCGGTTATCTTTGCATTCCATGGATATCCAACACTGATCCACGAACTTACTTATGGTCGTCATAACCACAATGTTTCCGTTCATGGATATCAGGAAGAGGGTACAATTACTACTCCATTCGATATGCGTGTTCAGAACCAGATCGACCGTTTCAACCTTGTAAAAGATGCAATCATGCATCTGCCACAGCTTGGAAACAAAGGTTCTTACTTAATCCAGAAGATGAACGACAAGCTTGTTGAGCACAAACAGTACATCGCTGAATATGGCCAGGATCTTGAAGAGATCAGAAACTGGGAGTGGCATAAATAATTTCCAAAAATACCCGATGACAAGTGTCCAAACGTTTAGAGCGGGCAGATATCTGCCCGCTCTGTTATTCATATTCTCTATCTGTCAGGAATTTCTGGAATGCCTTAGATGCAATACTCTGTGGATATTCCGTATCATGGATAAGAATAATATTTCTCTGCGGAAGCGCTTCATTTACTTCTATCTCAAATACTTTACCTGCTGCCAGATCATCTTTTGCAAATTCCTCGGGAAGAAATCCGATTCCCATATTGTAGCGCACCGCCGGAAGAATCATATCAGTAGTTGCTAATTCGACATCCGGAGAAAACTGCAGTCCATTTTTGGCAAAATATGCATTCATGAAGTTTCTGGTAATTGCTTCTGATGTCAGGCTGACCCAAGGATAAGAGGACAACTCTGCCAGTGAAACTTTCTTTCCCTTCAACTCTTCAAAACGTGTTCCGCCAATCAAAATTTCTTTATATTTTCTTACCACTTTCATCTTCAATGGCTCTGACACCTGCAAGAATGCCGATACAACGGCAAGATCTATTTTCCCCTCTTTCAGTGCATTTACAGAATCTGTCGTACTGTTATTTAATATCTTGAAGTGCACATTTGGATATTGAATATTAAAATCTCTGATTGCTTCAAACAGATAACAGTGAAGTGCCGTCTCCGTTGCACTGATATAAATTGTTCCATTTTCCAGGCTGATCAGATTATTCAGGTTATCCTCACCTTTGAAAAACTGCGCACATCCGGCCGCCACATATTCATAAAAAATCCGTCCCTCCGGAGTCAGCTTCATTCCACTCTTGCTTCGTATAAATAATCTACACCCCAATATATTCTCCAGATTATGTATCGTCCTGGTCACTGCCGGCTGACTGGTCTTTAATACGGCCGCTGCTTTGGTCAGATTTTCATATTTCGATACGTAATAAAATACTTTATAATATTCAAAATTCGCGTTCATTTTCTTCCTCGTCCGTCATCATCTAGTATGACTCACGCTAATTAGCGTGAGCCATACTAGTCCACTTTTACGCGCCTATTTTATCACAATTATTTTTTATACACAATCCAAAGCGACAGCCTGTTAATACTTTGCACATTTTAACAAGCAAACTGTCTTTACAATAATTTCTGCTGGCATTATAATTCGTTTGTAATATCAGAATTATGCAATATGTTATCCTGACTTATAACAGTCTTAACTAAATATCATTATTCTCTAATGTGTTATCCACCTATTCTAATCAGGGATGAACACTATTATTAAGGAGTACTACCTATGTCTAAATCAACTCAAAAGAGTCGTGTCCTTGACATGACAGACGGAAACATTGCCAGGCTTCTGCTTTCATTTGCTTTCCCCATTTTTGTCGGGTGTGTTCTTCAGCAGGTTTATAACCTCGCCGATACTGCGATTGCCGGGCATTTACTCGGTGACGATGCATTAGCTCAGATTGGGGCCACTGCTGCCCTTTACAGTCTGATCACTTCCTTCTGTATTGGATTAACCAACGGTCTTTCACTCCCTGTCAGCCGTTGTTTTGGAAGCGGCAAGATGGATGAAATGAGAACATCCGCCTGCTGGATGATCATTTTATCATTTGCAGTCGCAGTTATAATGACTGCCGGATTCCTTATTTTCCGGTATCCGCTCCTTCGGGTTCTTCAGACACCAGAGGACACTTTTGCCGGCGCCATGAGTTATATCACTGTAATTCTGGCAGGAATTCCGCTGACCATGATTTACAATACGGAATCCGGACTTCTGCGCGCGATTGGAAACAGTATCACGCCGCTGATTTTCCTGATCGTCAGCAGTGTAATTAATGTGATTCTGGATGTCTTGTTTATGGGGCCATTACACTTCGGTGTGCAGGGTGCAGCTACCGCTACTATTCTGGCACAGGCTATCAGCGTTATCCTTTGCTCTTTCTATATACTGAAAAATTATCCTCAACTTCATATGAAACGTGAGGATCTGCATGTATCTTCTGGATTTGTAATGGAAATGTTTGTTACCGGAATGAGCATGGCACTGATGAACGCCGTGTTTAGTATAGGAAGTGTTATTTTACAGAGCAGCATTAACGCTTTAGGAAATGTATACATAGCAGCCCAGGTAGGCGGCCGCAGATTGGCAGAGCTTTTTATGATGCCGGGAACTGCCCTTTCGACCAGCACTGCAACCTTTTCCAGCCAGAACTACGGTGCCGGCAAGCGTTCCCGTATCTGGGGCGGGGTGAAAGTTGCTTTCGGTCTTTACCTCATCTGGTGGCTGATCGCAGTTGCTTTCTCAATCTTTATCGCACCTTATGCCGTACGGTTGATCACAGGAAGTACCAATCCGACAGTCATTGACAATGCTCTTCTTTATGTCCGAATCAGTACTGCCATGTTCCCACCGATGTCATTTCTCGTTATTATGCGAAATGCTCTCCAGGGAATGCGCCATCAGCTTTCGCCTCTGCTTTGCAGTGTTCTGGAACTGATCGGTAAAGTTATCTTTGCTTTCTGGATCGTACCGGTAAAAGGCTATATTGCCGTTTGCATTTGCGAACCGGTTACATGGGTAATCTGTTTTGTATTTATTGCCGGGGCTGCATTGATGTTTAGAAATGATTTTAAAGATAAAGCTGAAGCTTCTCTGCATTAATAAAAAAAGCATATCTGTTATACGTTTGATCGGTGTTTGCATCCAGGAGTATTACATTTGTTTCATCTCCATCCAGAATCATTCTGGCACGAAGCGCAGGTTTATGGATTTTTCACTATGATAGTCTTCTTTCATATAATCATCCGGATGGTTATCATTCTGTCCGATTGCAACAACAACTACCTGTGGCGTATATCCTGCAAAATCCCATTCTTTCGCTTCTCCGAAGATCGGATTATAATGAATTTTATTCCACGCTGTTTCCATACCGATAGCTTCAGGTTCATAAAACCATCCTGTATGATCCATCAGAGCAATTCCGCCCTGTTCTCCTCTCAAATACCGCCTTGCGTTTTTTTGCACAATATCATATAATATTTTCAGAACTTATTTATGCAATTAGTATACCAACAAGTTGATTTCTTGAATTAACTTGTTGGTATGCCTGACGAAAGGATACTTTTATGAAACACGAAAAAGACTGGTATAAGGATCTGGTAATCTACCAGATTTATCCGAGAAGTTTTAAAGATGGAAATAACGATGGAATCGGTGATTTAAAGGGAATGATCGAGAAGCTGGATTATCTGAAAGAGCTTGGAATCAATGCTGTATGGATGTCCCCTGTTTATGCTTCTCCAAATGTAGATAACGGTTATGACATTTCCGATTATTTCTCAATTATGGAAGAATTCGGAACCATGGAGGACTGGGAAGCTTTTCGCGATGGTGCACATGAGCGTGGAATCGCCATCATTATGGATCTGGTTTTGAACCATTCTTCTGATAAACACGTATGGTTCCAGGAATCAAAGAAATCCCGTAATAACCCTTACAGTGATTACTATATCTGGCGTGACCCTGCGCCGGACGGTGGTGCTCCAAACTGCTGGATGTCTGTTTTTGGCGGAAGCGCCTGGGAATATGTCCCGGAAAGAGGACAGTACTATCTTCATTTCTTTGCCAAAGAACAGCCGGATCTGAACTGGGATAACCCGGAAACCAAAGAGAAAATTTTTGATATTATCCGTTTCTGGAACGAGAAAGGTGTTGACGGATACCGCATTGATGCCATCAGCTATCTGGATAAAGGTCTGGACGGACGTGCAGATATGAATGAGCCAATCGGTACCGTAGCATGCGTGAATCTGGAAGGAACCCATCGCTACATCCGGGAAATGGTAGCTGAAACCATGGCTCCGGATAACCTGATGACAGTCGGAGAAGTCAACATTAACAATGAACAGGATGCCATCAATTATTCCAGTGCTGCAAGCAAAGAATTTAATATGTCCATTCCTTTTGTTTCTCCGATCGTAGAAATTCAGACCTGGTCACCGGAGAAAATGAAACGTGACCTTAAGAAAGATTACGAAGTTCTGAAAAAAGACGGATGGTGGGCAAGATTCTTAAGCAATCATGACAAACCACGCCAGGTTTCTCTTTATGGAAACGACAAGGAATACTGGGAAAAATCTGCCAAGATGCTGGCAGCTTATCTTCATACGCTTCCTGGTACTCCGTTTGTTTTCCAGGGTGAAGAATTTGGAATGACCAATGTTGCTTATCCTTCAATTGAGGACTATGACGATATTGATACCCGCAATTATTATAAGACCATGATCGAGCAGGGTTCTTCCCCGGAAGAATCACTGGCTGAATCCCAGAGTATCAGCCGTGACAACGCAAGAACTCCTGTACAGTGGGACGACAGCTTATATGCAGGCTTCTCAACGCATAAACCATGGATTGGCGTGAATCCAAACTATAAGGAAATCAACGCCGCCAGCCAGATGAAAGATGACAACTCTGTTTTCAGATTTTATCAGAAACTGATTGCTCTGCGTAAAGAACATCCGGTAATGGCTCATGGAGATTTCAAGCTCTGCTGTCCGGAAAAAGGACCAGTGATCGCATATACCAGAAGCTATCAGGGTGAAACCTGGATGGCTGTGCACAACTTCTCGAAAGAGACACAGGAATTTGCATATAAAGAAACAGAGGTAGAATTACAGTCAGATACCCCTGTAATTATTTCCAATTATGAAGAAAGCACGATTACTTTCCATGGTGAAGTTCTCTCACTCAAACCTTATGAAACTGTCGTTTTTCAATTACGGTCTTGCTAATATTACAGTTTGATTTCGATACCTGTATTCTTAACATAGAAAAAGAGCCCAAAAGAGGCTCTTTTTCTATGCTAACTTCTCATGTTTTCCTACTCAAACCAACACGCGCCATCAATCACATGCTGCGAATGATGGCATTAACTATTTATGCGCTCTCAAGAAACGCCAGAATTTCGGCTTTGGTTTTTGAACTTTTTGTAAAGGCTTCTAACGGTATTTTGCAGTATTTTCAGATTTGTTCAGAAGGCTGTCCAGAAGCTGTGAAATGGTCTGATTTAATACAGGATGTCGCAGATACGGAGCAATCTGACTCATTGGTACAAGAACGAAATCTCGGTTGTGCAGATCAATATGGGGAATATGAAGATCTGGCATATCAATGATTTCCTGATCATAGAACAAGATATCCAGATCCAGTGTCCTCGGTCCCCAGTGGATGATACGTTCTCTGTTTGCCTCCTGTTCTAACTGATGCAGTCGCACAAGCAATTCCTCAGGAGTAAGAAGTGTCCGCATTTTCAGGACTCCATTTAAAAATTCATCCTGATCAGTAACTCCGTAAGGTTCTGTGATAAGATAATCGGAAATTGCCTCTATGCGGCATCCTTTTGTCTCTGCCAGACCACGGATTCCATTGTCTATATACATCTTTTTATCACCCATATTAGAGCCAAAAGCAATGTAAGCAGTATGCCATTTCCGCGTAATTTCCACAGATACGGTTTTCAGAGGAAGACCAACCGGTGCCCAGGGCTTTTCGATCTTCAGAGTGATTTTTTCAAGTCCGGAAAGAGAGCAAAGAAGCATTTCTGCAAGATTCTCTGCAAGAGATTCCAGAAGTTTATAAGTATGTTTTCTGGTGAAATCAGTGATCATATGGCTGACTTCGCCATAGTTTATGGAGGCAGACAACTCATCGGTTAATCCCGCCAGACGTGTTCTGGTAAAAAGCGTGGCAGAAATAACAAATTTCTGTCCCAGAACATTTTCTTCGGGATATACACCATGGTTTGCAAAAACCTCCAGCTCTTTAATTTCTATTTTATCTAATCTGGTCTCATCCATAACAGTAAAGCCTTTCTGTATGTTATTTATATTTACCATCTGTTTTGTGCCAGTAATTTATCTGCGTCCCAGGATTGCTTCTGTCATCTGAATCACACGCTTATTTTCTTTAACATCGTGGACACGGACAAAAGAGCATCCTTTCATTACGCCAATTACACTGGTAGCCAAAGTCCCCTCTACGCGCTGATCTACCGGAAGCTCCAACGCCAGTCCTATCATGGATTTGCGTGATGTACCAAGGAGAACCGGAAATCCCAGATTCTGAAAAAGCTCCAGGTGATTCATTGCTTCCAGATTCATTTCAAATGTTTTTCCAAAACCAATTCCCGGGTCAAGCATGATTTTTTCATCTTTAATTCCAGCCTGTCTTGCAAGATTAACACATTCCTGTGTTTCAGCGAGCATATCAATGACAAAATTTTGATATTCTGTATTAGATTTGTTGTGCATCAGACAACAGGCCACATCATATTTTGCGATCACAGCTGCCATTTTCGGATCATATTTTAATCCCCAGATATCGTTAACCAGGTCAGCTCCTGCCTGGATAGAGCTTTCAGCAACACTGCTCTTAAAAGTATCTACAGAAACAGGAATGTCAAAATGTTTTTTGACCGCTTCAATAACAGGAAGAACTCTCTGTGCTTCCTCATCAGCACTGACAGGAGTATGACCGGGACGTGTAGATTCGCCTCCGATATCAATAACATCTGCACCATCAGCAATCATTGCCTCTGTATGTTTCAAAGCTTCATCCATATGATTCCATTTGCCGCCATCTGAAAAGGAATCAGGGGTAACATTTAAAATTCCCATTATGTAAGTATGATTCTTAGTGTCAAAAAAACGGTTCCCAATTTTCATGAGCAAAGCCCATCCTTTCTTTTGTGCTTATAAAGAAGATCAGTATTCAATTTTCATATTTTTTTTATCATCAGACCAATAGCATTCAGAAGCTGCGGAACATAAAAAACAATTTCTGGACTGCTTATCCGCTTTATAAAGAAGTGCTGTCAGCATACTGCAGGAATCTCCTTTTCGGTGATGTCCAATGGAAGACAGAATCAGTTCTTTTTCCTTCTCTGTAAAGTGCAGATCTGTCAGAATTTCCCTTGCGATTTCTACTCCTGCAATATCATGGGGAATGTTGTACTGATATTGCTGGGCACGTCCGATATCATGAAGAAGTGCTGCTGCATAGATAAGCTCTTTGGGCAGCTCCAGATGTTCCTCCAGTGCATAAATGTACATCAACCGTGCAACATCCAGAAAATGTTCAGGAGTATGACGGCAGAAGATCCGTTCACTCTCAAGTTCCTGTATTTTTTTATAATGTTCCTGATAAACCGGGTGCCTCCAGATCTGATTGACACGATCCATATCTGAAAAATTGTTATTCATCCTTTTACCATAGAAAGGAACATTTTCTGCAGTTCCTTATCTTCTGTAAATGCACCACGGGTTACAGTAGTGATTGTTTTGCTTCCTGGTTTTTTTATTCCGCGCATGGTCATACAGGTATGTTCCGCTTCCAGCATTACCATAATTCCTTTTGGATCCAGAGTACGCTCTAAAGCATCTGCAATCTGAACAGTAAGGCGTTCCTGAATCTGTGGTCTTCTGGAATAAACCTCTACTGTACGTGCCAGTTTACTTAAACCGGTAACTTTGCCGTTGGGGATGTATGCAAGATGAGCTTTTCCATAAAAAGGCATCAGGTGATGCTCACACATGGAGTAAAAGGTGATGTCTTTTTCCAGTACGATTTCATTATTCTCTACAGGAAACTGCTTCAACAGGTGCTGGTCCGCTTCATGGCCAAGACCTCCGTAAATTTCTTCACACATACGGGCAATCCTGTCAGGAGTATCAATCAGACCTTCCCGTGTGATATCTTCACCGATACCTTCCAGAAGCAGACGGACTGCCTGCTCAATTTTCAGTTTGTCAACCATTAAAAAATAACCTCCTTTGTATTTTTGAAATGGAGATTATCCTTTTGACCAAATTAAAAAGGATATCTCCAATTGTGATAGAATGTATGTCGAAAACATTCCCTAACACAATATGAGATATCCTCTTATATTGTTTGCAACGGGTGCGGATAATATACCGTAAGACGCACTTTTCGTTTCAGTGACAACTCCCCATTCACCGAACACTTGACGCATAAAATCCTATTTTGCATATCATTCATTTCGGTATTCAGTATACCATGTAATACGATAATAGAAAAGGTTTTTTCTGACTTTTCAGAATAATTTTTTTCTGCTGCCAGAACTAATAGTTTCGAAGTACACTTTGCAGATATTCTTTATACTGCTGCTTTACATCTTCTGGTCCGACAATCCTCATCCCGGATCCGACACCGGTAAGCCAACCAAAAAACTGCGAGCTTACCGACACAAGCACTCTGGCTCTGAAATGATCCTCTCCATGAGGACACATCCATACATCATGACCAAAGCGGTCAATCACAACACCAGCCAGTTCATTTCTGCATTCCAGCGTAACTTCCGCATCCACACCGCCATACATGCCAAATGTTTTCTTGGCAAATGCAGCCAGATCAAAATTTTTGAAGGACTCTTCCCCCTTACGGTCAGTCTCCAAAATCTCAGTATCCCGCATTTTATCTACACGATAATGCTTGATGATTCCGGCCGCTGCATCATAGGCTACCAAATAGTAATTTTCATCATCCCATGTCAACGCCCAGGGACTGACAACATAGAAGGCACCATTCTTTTTCAATTTCAGCTCCTTCTTAACTGTCCATTCCGCATAATGGAATTTAATCTCTTTATTCTCATAAATAGCTGTGTGAATATAATCTACGTTATAGTACACTGTTTCATTCTCTGTCTTCGGCCGGTTTACGATGAAGACATATCTGGAAAGCATTTCGGCATCTGTCTTACAACAGAGCTTCTCCAGTTTCTGTATCAATTCTTTAGACTTCTTTTCTGTAATAAATTTAGAAGACTGAACTGCATCCACCAAAAGCTTCAACTCCGGCAGTTCAAAATCTCTGGTCCCAATATAATAGCCAGGATTTTTCCCCTTCTTCTGCTGGATATCCAGTCCAAATTTATCAAGAATTTCCATCTCTGTATATATAGTTCTTCGGTCCGTACTGATACCATATTCCCGTTCCAGAATTGTACATAATTCCGATGCATTTAACATATGTTCATCATCGGTACGTTCAAGCAGGATTTCCATCAGGCGTAACGTACGAAGCTTCTGATCAAATGAAGCCATGACTTATCACCTCAATTTCTTACTTCCACACTCTGTATCATTTTCTCCTTTAATTACCCCTGAATGGAGTGCGAACCTCGATGAGGTTACCACTCGGATCATACAGTCTTACAAGCTTCTGTCCACCTACAAGTTCTTTCAATTTTGTGGCATATCGAACGGAATACTTACCGGATTCATATTTTGCAAGCAATCCATCTATATCAAATTCCTCGAAATACAGTTCCATCATGTTATTGAATGGCGTAGAAGTCTCATTCAGCGTCTTCCCCCATACGTCGGCATCCTGCAAAACAAGTCCCTCCGATAAGATCACATTACCTTCATTCTTAAGAACCACTTGCAGTCCAAATAAATCCCTATAAAACTCTATGGATTTTTCTATATCATCCACCACAACCAGTACATTTTTCAGCATATCAGTCACCTCGCAATCCGCTTCATTACTTGAGTCGAATTAAGCAGCTATTCTCAATTCGCATTCAGTTATATTATCTTTCCGGACAAATGATCGATCTCATGCTGACAGATTTGCGCTGTCCATCCAGACAGTTTCTGGCGCTGCTTTTTCCAGTCGAAGTCATAATACTCTACTTCTATATCCTGGTATCTGTTCGTCTTACGAACACCATCTAGGGACAGACAGCCTTCTTCCGTCTCATACATGCCATGCTTTGAAACAATCACTGGATTGAACATCACTACATCTATGAATCCCATATTCACAATAATGATATTCTTCTTTACACCAATCATATTGGCAGCCATACCAACGCACCGTTCTCGGTTCGCCTGCAGTGTATCCTGCAGATCCTTTCCAATCTGGATATCTGCTTTTGTGGCCGGCTCGGATGGCTGGCCTAAAAAGAAAATGTCTCTTACTATTTGCTTTACCATTTATTTTCTCCTATATTTTATTTCTAATTCTTATTTATCCTGATCGGAAATCTTTTTCATTGACTCAAAATTAGTTTTACAGCATCAATCAGATTCTCACTGAATCCTTCAAGCTCATTCATCGTTATTACTTTATCTCTGACAAAATACGCAATATCCCATAATGCTGTCGACTTACGAAGTTCGATCAAAACACCTGGATGTTTCTTATCCTGTTTTATTCTCTTTTCAAGTTCCCAAAAATGATTCGAAGCGTTTCCCGGGGATGTAAGCAATTCAACATATTCCTTGATGAGCTGCTCCATATAATGTTCCTGCCAGTCTGAAACACGCTCACGATATAACTTCCAATCAGCTTTTGATATTTCCATAATTTCCCTAGTCCTCCTCAAGTGTCAACCTTTAAGAATTATTCATATTGTTATGTAGCTTTTGGTAAGTTTTTCACTTTCAATATCACCTCAAGTATAACATAGATATAACCCCTGTAGTGCATGAAATACTTTTTCTGCTCATAAATCACCTTTTTCTACCATTATCCTCATTATTTACCTGATCTTTATAATCAGTCCGTTTCAAAAATCAAACTCATCTGAATCCAATCCTGCATCTTCCAACACTTCTCTTCTTTCATCCGGATCCATAAATTCCAACTCATCATAATCCAGCCCGGCATCCGCCAAAATATCACTCTTATCATCGTCATCAAATATACTTTTTTCATCGTTCTTCATCATTTCGTCCATGAACTGAAACTGTGCAGCACGTTCCCAGCTATCCAATTTCCCGTCTCTGTCGAAATCAAACATCTTATCAAATCCAAACATGATTTTCCTCCCTCAGACTTCCTTATTCTTCGATTTCCACTTCTTATTTCTTAACCTTCTTTTGATTGTCCAGAAGGCTCTTTTTGCTGATGCTGCAGATTGTTCCATGATCTGTGACAAGCACTACTTTTGCTTTTGCCTTCTTTCCGATTTTGTCATAAATTCTTCCGGCACTCATGGAATCACCGATTACTGTATAAGAACTATTTGCCACATATCCAAGCTTTCCCAGACCTTCGTAAGTTACTTTAATTGCTTCCTTGTCATGCTCATTGTCCGGTTCTTTTTCTAAGCGGATCTTCGTTCCTTTTTTTAGAAATTCTTTTCCAAAATAATGCTTTGTTCCTGTCAGTGTGAAATAGACTGTTTTTTGCAGAGGCAAAATGTAGGTTATTGCAAAATGACATGTATGTAGATTGTTGCAATCAGATTTTGGGGGCTACACCCCAAAACCCCTGTAAAATCAACGGATGTGGCAAATCAGGACCTACATTTACCCCATCCGTTGATTCTGCAATTACCTACAAATTGAGTCTGCAATTTTCTGTATTTTACTCTTGCAATAAACAAAATAGACCTTGCTCATGTTCCTTCCTCCTTCTCAATCTTCCATAAACTCGAAATATTCTTGTTCACTGGCAAATAAAATGTATTTGCCTTCTACGTATCCCATGTATCCGTTGCTTGTGTTATAACCTTTCATCTGCCAGTCCCCCTTGATTTCTTTTTCTAATGTTAACAGTTTACACCAAATGGCTGTACAAAAATCCCGACAACCATTACTGTTCAGAAATTAACTGAACTAAAAAACCAATGGTGCAGACTGATAACAGTCAAAGCCATTGGTTTTCTTTATCCAAATATATTCTCTGGTTCTTCTATAATTTCTATGAAGAGATCGTAAAAGAAAGTTTCAATACATCACATGTTACTCTTTATCGCAGGGGATACGATATGAGTTACATGAGTAAAAGAAGTTTCAATACATCACATGTTACTCTTTATCATTCTTGAAGCAGAAACATTTCAGGACACTACTCTTGTTTCAATACATCACATGTTACTCTTTATCCTGGCAAAACCAAAACAGTATGCAGCTTGGCGAAGTTTCAATACATCACATGTTACTCTTTATCAGAGAAGAGACACAACAGAACAGCTCGAAAGCGCGTTTCAATACATCACATGTTACTCTTTATCGTGATATCGCTCATTGACCAGCCGTCATTAAATGACGTTTCAATACATCACATGTTACTCTTTATCTTGACAAGAAAGTATATAAACAGGTTGAATGCTGTTTATATACATCACATGTTACTCTTTATCGACCAAGGCTATTGAAGCACTTGCGAAGCTGAGGCTGTTTCAATACATCACATGTTACTCTTTATCGCAATGAATAAATATTATCACAAATATTATTGTGAGTTTCAATACATCACATGTTACTCTTTATCCATGGAGCTGGCCGGGAAGGTGCTCCCGAAGGAACGTTTCAATACATCACATGTTACTCTTTATCGAATCCAGGGATGCAAGGACCCGTCGGACGTTTATGGTTTCAATACATCACATGTTACTCTTTATCGATGGATGCTTATGTTGTTATGCAAGACCATATCAAGTTTCAATACATCACATGTTACTCTTTATCGAGAAGCGGCGAGAAGACACGTGATCTGGCTGATGTTTCAATACATCACATGTTACTCTTTATCATAAGTGATGTTGATCTCTATATCGTAAAAAACATGTTTCAATACATCACATGTTACTCTTTATCTGAAAGGTTGTCTGGTCCTGAGCAAATCTTCTGCGTTTCAATACATCACATGTTACTCTTTATCACAATCGGGGGCACTGCTACAACGGCGTATACCTAGTTTCAATACATCACATGTTACTCTTTATCAAGGGTTGCTATTGGTGTTAGACATATTGAGGTTGGTTTCAATACATCACATGTTACTCTTTATCTTCTCAGAAACTACAGGACTCTCAAAAAAAGCTAGTTTCAATACATCACATGTTACTCTTTATCGCAATGTACAAAATAGTGCAGATTCAGGAGAAATTGTTTCAATACATCACATGTTACTCTTTATCGATTCTACGGATACACAGAAATTCGCATTTCTGTTGTTTCAATACATCACATGTTACTCTTTATCAAATACTACACAAGGCTCGAATATCACAGGTTTGTGTTTCAATACATCACATGTTACTCTTTATCCGCGAACATTTACAGGGGAGTACCGGAATGGTTAGAGTTTCAATACATCACATGTTACTCTTTATCAGATTGCGGAAGAATTGCATCAGTATATCATCTCGTTTCAATACATCACATGTTACTCTTTATCCATGGTAGTAATTCTACTTCTTGCTTAATATGATGGTTTCAATACATCACATGTTACTCTTTATCAGTTATTGCAAATATGACTGTTAATCAGATCCATTTGTTTCAATACATCACATGTTACTCTTTATCAAGATGATGAGAAGAAGTTCTTAAAAATGTTTAAGTTTCAATACATCACATGTTACTCTTTATCTATCGCTGGCGAGAGCTGCGTGCACCATATTCTGGAGTTTCAATACATCACATGTTACTCTTTATCGCTGTACTCACCGTTCGTCCGGTTTTCTGAAATTGGTTTCAATACATCACATGTTACTCTTTATCATGGAGGAAGAGACAGATGACAATCAGAGAAATGATGTTTCAATACATCACATGTTACTCTTTATCCCTCGTTTTATAGGGATTTTATCCATCCACATGTCTAATAATACCCCAAAACCCAAGGAATTTCAATATTTTTACCAGGCGTTATTAGAAATTTTGTATTTTTAATAAAATCGTCTAAATCTCTTGTATTTTTAATACTTTTCAGCCTTTTCTCCTAAAATACGCCTGGTAATTTTTCACCATCTTTCTTCTATTTTTATTTTAAATAAAAGAAAAGCTTTATTATAAAATCAAATCCTCTCCTGTGTCTTTCTTTCCGTTTCCGAGTACTTCCTCACCAAAGACATTATCATTCATCAATTTTATTATACAAACGAAGTCCTCTTCCTTATCTATCACCCGATTTAATTCATTTCTCAGTTGAATGAATTTAGAAGGCGTCATATCTCCTCTAAAAACAGATTTCTGAAAATGTGACAAATATTTTTTACAGATTTTAAACACCTTCTGCACTCTTTTTTCTCCAACATCATAAAACAAAAAAGCATAATTATAGTTTAACTGTTTTTTCATAGATTTCCTCTTTTTCTACATTCCTTCTTTAAGAGAAAAAGGAACAAATTCCTTCCCCTCAAGTATATTTTTTATCAGTTTATAACAATCCAATTTCAGTGCTGTTCGGTAGGAAACTTTTCTTTTTAATTTCAGATGGAGAAAAACACTTTCCAGGCGATTTTCAAATGCTTCTATAAATATCTTCCGTCCTTCTTCATTTAAGATACAATAATTCACTTTCCTCTCAAAATGTTTTTCAACTTGCAGCTTTCTATTGTTCACAAGATCAAAAATTGTTCTGAAAACAATAACCGGTTTAAAAACTTCACTCAAATCCAGACTCAGTGAAAATCTACCTTCCGATGGCTCATGCAAAAAACTGATTCTCTGATCCAGATGAGTCTGATAAATCGCCGCAATTGTCTTTGTGTAAAGTAATGTATTTCCAAACGATACCAGTGCATTCATTGGATTATCCGGCGGACGTTTCACTCTTTTATTCATAACAAAATCTTCTGGCAGAAAATATTGAAAATCATGATAAAATCTTATCCAGACTTCCCCCTCGTAAGCCATCAGTTCTTTTACATTCTCCGCACTCATAACCTGTTTCAAAAATACTGTGCGAATCCAGTCAAGTGTTTCCTTTACTTCTTTTTTATCATGCTTATAATAATGATAAAGTACTTCATAGATATTTATACCAATCCCCCTGACAATTCTACGAGCAATATCCATACGGTCTGTGCTATATTTTTCTGCCTGTTTTACCACCAATTTTCCGCTTAAATACTGATCTCTTGGATAAAAAGTCCCACTATATCCACCATAATAATTAAAAAAATGCACTATCACATGATTTTGAGACAAAAAATCCAGCAGTTTTGTATTAATACTCACCTCATTCAGGCAATAAATCTCTCTTGTGTTTTCAATTGGAATATATACATTTCTTCCATCTTTCCTGAAACATAAAGAATTATCTTTTCTTGTAAGCTCTCCCATTGACATAATATATCTTGTGCTACCCATATATTCACCTTTTCCTTTGTCTATAATCCCAACGTCCCTGCCTGTCTTGTAATACTTTATTTTATATATAGCAGTATTCGTAATACGCACATTTTTTACATTTAGACTTATTTAAGCATTCCGGAACCTTCTCCTGATGTATAAGTTCTTCTATTTCTTTTATATAAGCCTCCAGTTGTCTTTCATTATCCTCTGTAAGTTCTACATAAACGATTTTTTTATCTGTTTTATTTTTCTCAACAAACTCCAAGCGGCCTTTTCTTATAACCCCTTTTGTTTTTAACACTTTCAGATAGTATAAAAGTTGCCAGCGAGCTGCTTCCACATCTGCATCTGATTTTTTTATTTCCGTCAGATATTCCTTTGTAAGTTTATCCAGGCGTATATTATCTATCGCAAGCTCCGTATTTTTCCCATCTGCTGCCTTTTCTTCATGGATTACTTTTCCAATTTTCACCTGTTCACTATTATCTTCTAGATTCAGACGATTTCCATGTAAATAACATTGCCTTTTACAATGGAAATAATAATTCATTAATGTTCCATTCACTGACATACAATCCCTCCCACCATACATACTGGTTTAGAAAAATAACTCTCCTCCTGTTTCCAGTTTTTCTCTGTTTAAAACGCCATTTTCGAAATAGACATCGCCATCTTTTATAAAATACATATTGCCAATCTGCTCATACTCATCCCAAGAAAATGTATTTCCTTTTTCTATCTGGTAAACAAATAACTTCATCTTACATTTCACACCATGAAGTTTGACGCGCTGTTCGCTGTAATCCATCTCCTGAGCATGTAACAATGTTTCATATTCCTGCCAGACATCATCTCCACGCACTTCTTCTCCATCCGCTAATTTAAGCGTTCTCGAAAGAAACACATTTATCATTTCTCTCTGATCATCTATCAGGCGCATTTTTTCTGAAACTTTTGGAAAGTCAAGTTGTCCCACATCTTTCTTAAAAAATCTTTCCAGATTATCTTTATTCTCGTTTTTCTTTTTTCTTTTTTCAATTTTCAAAATTTCTTCATAATAATTTGCAAAATCTTTTGTCCTTAAAATTTTCTGCATATCTGGTTTTAGAACAGTAAAATCTTCATCAATCCGAATGTCACCATCTTTATAAACAGCTCTTGCAGAATCAAGATTAAAAAAATACACAATTCCATCTTTTTTACAGGAACGATTGATTCGTCCCATGAACTGCTCTTCACTGTCAAGTTTTGAACAGTCTTTATAGCCAATGTCCATATCGATATCAACACCTGCTTCTATTACCTGTGTTGCAACAAGAATCACTGACTTTAACTGTGAAAGTTTCTCTATTGTATTCTGTCTTTCCCAGATACTACTGTCCCCGCTCATAAATAAAACTTCACAATCTACAATATCCGTCAACATCCTGTAAAAATTTTCCGCACTTTTTTTACTGATAAATTCAATTAATATTTTCTTCTCCTGCAGTGCCCGCTCCTGAACGTGTTCACTTAAACTTTCCAATGTCATTTTTTGTTCCAGAAGGCTATAATCAGGCACTACCCTTTCCGCAAAAACAGGATGTTTAAAATATCTCTCTTTTCGAGAAATCAAATTGACTGCATTCCCATTATCGTCTGTCAATACTTCCAGATTTGGAAGTGTGGCTGACATAATAATAATTTTAATATTAAGTAATCTCGCATAACCTTTTAAAAATGTTATAATCTCGCTCCAAAGAATATTTTTATAGCTTTGTATTTCATCTAATACGATTACTGAATTACATAATTGATGAAATGCAAACACATCTTCTTTTTCATATCCAAATAATGTTTTAAACAATGTTACGTGTGTAGATAAAACAACGGGATAATTCAGGAACTGTCGGTCCAGAAGAATCTTTTGATAACGTTTCTTTGTTATTTCCTCGCCACTGTCTTCTTTCATTGGTACCAGCGAATTTATCACTGCAATCTGCTTCATAATTTCTTCCTGATTTTCGAAAATTTTTCCCAGGTTTTCAATATTCTGATCTACAAGGGTGTTAAACGGGTAAATATAAAAAATTTTATTGATATTCTTTTCTGATTTTACAATCTGAAAGCTAAGATTCAGTGCGGTATTACTCTTCCCACCTCCGGTCGGTTCTTCCAGATAAAAAATATGTTCACTAATGTGTTCTTTCAACGTTTTCTCTGCATCCAGAAACATCTCTGTTCTTAAGTCATTGATAACTTCTGCTTTTTTCTTTTTCCTTAAAATTTCATCACTCTGAGGATACTTATTCTTCGCATATTCACGAATACTCTGCTGCGTTTTTGTCTTTTCATACGCTTCTATCATACCAGAGATATCATCTAACTGACCTGTTTCTTTTAACTGTATCTCATTCATATACTCTGATGTTGCATAATAATCAGAAGCTACCAAAAGAGAAAATAAAAGTCTTGTATATCCAAACAAATATACCTGTCTGGAACTTTTATTCCCTGTCAGTCTTTCAAACATGCCTTCTTTTTTATCTCTTTTCAAATATACTTTTTTTAATTTCTGCCCTTCATTTTTCTCTGCCCACTTTTTCAACCACTGCTGCGCATACCAGCCCAATGCTGCCCCTTCTATATCCTTCGAATTCGCAAAACTGTCCAGATACATCTGAAACTCCGTAAGAGCACCATGATGTTTCGCTATTAAAAATGAATGAATATAAATGAAGTCTCTTAATAGTTTTCGTTCATCTAAATTTTCTATTATAGAAATTTCACTAAGAAAATAATTCAGATACAGGACTGCTGACAAAATAGAATGTTTACTCCCCACATTATTATCCGGTCTTGCTTTTCCCTTTAATTTATAGTTATCCATGTTTTTTTCCTGAAATCTCGGATTAATTTTACCAATGTCATGAAAAGAGATTACATTATCTCTCAACTTTTCAAAAAAGCAGATTCCTTCTTGACTCATATCAGGAAAATACAATTCTTCAAACTGCTTAAAGATATTTTGTATCTGTTTATCTTTCTTTAACTTTTCATAATATTTCTGACATAACAGTGTATGTTCTATCAATGTTTCTTTCTGCTTTTGTTCTACATTTGTTTCTTCGTCCATTTTATGTGCATAACAGAACTCAACTTCTTTCTGAACCTTTCTTAAATCAATAAAATCCATACCCATAAAATCCCCCATTTACAGCAGAATCCCGCAAAAACTGCGGGATTCTGTCTAATAAAATACAAGTCTGCGATTTTCTGTTTTTAAAATATTTTTTTCTTTCAATATTACTTTCATATTTGTATAACAAAAAGTTTCATACTGATACAAGTTCAAATAATCGTCTATTCCAATCGGAAGTTTCTCTTCATATTTAAATTCCGGAGCATCCTCTTCATCATCCTCCCACTCGTCTTCATCCTCATCATCAGCAATTCCTAATTTTCCATCTTTTTTCAGATAAAGGCAAGACAACACTGTATTTTCACAGGATGTTGTTTCCAGTTCTACAATTTCTGAATTACAGATATCAGCCAGGTGATCATTTTTCCCCAGATAAGGAATATACACGCACCTGTTTTCCATAATCATTTCAGCAATCTTATCAGCTTCTTCGCAATTCAGAAGAATATAGATATCCCAGATTGGGTTTTCCAGCCACTGCTCACGTACAATAAGATTACCTCCCAGTTCCTGAGAAGCATATCCTACAGTATTATTAAACATCTGCATTTTTTTCTGTATATATCCCTGCGGATTTCCTGGCACAATGGAAATTTTCAAGTCTTTTAATTTCTCGTAAAATTCCGGGTAAACTCCGGTATGTCCATAACCCTTATATCCTACGATTGCTCCAAGAATTCCCAAAAGTGCTACTTTATGAATCTGTCCATACGTAAAATAGCCATATGTATTCACCTCGGGCTTTTTAAAAAAAGCATTCCTTCCACTGAGAGTAAATTTCAAAGCACGCATAAATCACACCTCTTTTTGTGTAATGATATTAAATTTCTTCGCACCTTTGATTTCTCCCTTAATTTCAGTTGTGTAAGGATTATAATAAATTTCAGCACTCTTGATTCTTGCATTAAGCACCTTCAAGAATTCCGCACACTGTTCCAAATTAATTTCGTTTTTTTCTTCTCCTTTTTCAAAGAAAATATATTCTGTCAAATTCGGGAGATATAAATCAGGCTCTGTTTCGATAAAAAGCGCAAACTCATTCTCACAGCCTTCTTTTGCATTCGTAGCAAATGCGGTAGCTGATACTATTGCTGTCCTTTTAAAGTTCTGATAATCTTCCTCTGTATATCCATCTGTAACCCCCAGTTCTTTAAACTCTTTATAAGCCAGAGGATTGATTACAAATGGATAAAAATAATGTGCTTCATTGCTGGTAATTTTTGTTCCCAATGTTGAGTTTTTGGCTTCTTCGTCTTTCTTATCATCTTTACTTCCATCTCTGAACGGAGATAATATGTTCTGTTCTTCTGCACAAGTATCTGCATACTTATTAAATCCCTGTCCAAATTGAACCGCACCTGTGATAGAAATATTATTTTTGGCTTCTGCAAAGGTTGCACCAAAGTTCTTTACATCTACTGCTGAAAACAAATTTTTTAAAGTTTTCTTTGGATCTTTTTCTACTTTTTCACCAAAAATATACTCGTAACGTTCGCCTAATGCCCGTGGCACTAAAGAGGAATCTTTTTCACTGAATTTCATAGATTTGATATAAAGAACTTTTTTTCCTTCATTATCCCACATTTTTTTCATTGGATATTTCAAAGCTTTGTCACTGCCGAAAACCATGCCATCAGAAGTTGTCTTTGGATATCCAGAGAAATCTGCATTCCAGTTTGCCATAATAGAAGAAATTCCTAATACACCATATACTCTTTTATTCATTTACCTGTTCCTCCCTGTCTTTTTTCTGATATAAAATATTATTACTAATATATCCTGCAATCATAGAGTTTTGATCTATTTTTGACGCTTTCATATAATGACAAATCATTGCATAAAGATTATTAAACCAGATTCCTGAAAAATTCACCTGATAGTTATACTTCATAAAATACTGAAACAGCTTATCTTTCAAAGCCGCATCATTTTTTATATTAAAGAAAGGATTTGCTAAAGAGTGTTTTTTATCTTTTGCTTTACTAAGCGAAATAAAATAATTAACAAGCTGTCCAACGGCATAAAAATATTCTTCGTCACTTATAATCATTTCACTTTCCTTACTTTGAATTTTTCTTCTTAGTTCCTTACGGATTGTCTCATAATCTGTACTCATTTGCGCTCCTCTCGAAAAATATTCTTCCAATGAACATTTTAAGTTAAACTGTTTCACTGCTTTTGAAATGTATCCATTTTTTATAGAGTCCTTTATTAAGTTTATACTGACTTTTGACAAAATGCCGGAAATATTCTGTGTTTCATTTTTATACAACCATGCAAAAATTATATCTCTGGAGGCTATTAGATTTCTCGCAATCTCACCAGAAATCTGTAATTCATCGACAGGGGTAAAATAATTTGTGCTTAACCATTTTGAGAACAAAA
The DNA here is from genome assembly GCF_003471165.1 of Ruminococcus sp. AM22-13. Lineage (GTDB taxonomy): Bacteria > Bacillota > Clostridia > Lachnospirales > Lachnospiraceae > Blautia_A. The sequence continues at coordinate 132,227 of NZ_QRIL01000007.1, forward strand.
CTTCATTAAGCAAATTTTCCATCTGTCCCACTGTTCCATAATCTTTATAAATCTCATCCTCCGTTTCTCTGTCAAATACATTTATATAATAGAAGCGTTTTCGTAAATGGTAGCGATAATCTACTATAACATCCTGATGCATGATCTGTACTTCTTTTCCTTTTTGTATATACAGATAATACCCTGAAAAATCTTTCTGCATCTTCTCATCTTTCGAAAAAGCAGTGATTTCTCCTTTTTCCGAATCAACATAGATGTTCACTTTCCCGGCCGATGCCTGATTATACAAATAATCAAAGAATTTTTTCTGTAAGACTGCATCTTCCGCTGTAATCATATAAGGCAGCTCTGTCTTTCTTGTCTTGTGAGCCATATATGGTTTTTTTTGATTCATTCCCAGATTGTCATTTGGAAGCCCCCATATTTTTCCATCAACCTCCTGATTATAATCATTCTTATTAAAGATTTTTGTAATCAGATAGCGCTGTTCTTCCTGAATATATCGTTCTTCACATTCCTCAAAAAATATCTTCAGATAATTTTTTCCAGATAAAGAGATGTCCAGTTCTTCCTGTTTAAAAATATGTCCCTTTATCCAGTTTCGACACCATTTCAGTTTTTCCTGATCAATTTCATCAATCTGTGAAGATATATATTCATACATCTGCCTGTCCTTTGATTTAGAATATTTTTTCTCAGGACTTTCCAGCACATCGAAATATCTGTCTATTGCCTCCTGACTTAATTTTCCATTGCTCAGGTTCTCTTGCTTCACCCAAAATGACAGATAGCTATTTGAGTGAATAACTTTTTTTGGATCAATTGGTTTATCCATACTTACAAGACGACTATGGTAGTCAAAAAAACATACTTTCTCATAATATCTTTCGGAAATCCCTTCCATCTGTTTCGTTTTCTTGTTAAACTTCAAATCCATCCGGCATGCTACATTCCCATCCGGATTTACAATAACATAACATCCATCTGCCGGAATGTAAGAGTCCAGGATTAAAGCATCTTCTCCTTTTCCCTTTGCTTTTACCCGTTCTGTTTGTCTCTTAAATACTTCAAGACAATCTTTTAGCACGTAATCACTCTCTTTTTATATTTTCTATAGTTTTACAGCCACTAATATTTTCAAATCACCTCCAGCCGTATACAAATTAAAACCATTTAAAGTTGCAGAATCCTGCTCCTCTGCTATTTAGTTCACAAAGCCCTGTACCCAATATGAAATATGCGATTTCCTGGCTTTTCATATCATCTGCTACTTGCAGGCTTAATTTATCTCCTAACAGGCTGATATTCTTATATCTGCAAGAAATTGGATGCCTGTTCAAAAATGTAATGTTCGTATACAGAGGAAAATCTTCTTCTATCTGTTCTCCTGTAAAAGCATTATATTTTTTCACCGTATTTGCATACAATCGGCCTTCATACTCGTCAAGGCTCATGTAGCTTCTCCAGTAACCATCATCCGATTTCATAATAACCGGACTCAAGGTATAAATTTCGCTTATCATTTTTCGCGGAATAATACGATTTTCTACTGTCAATCCTTTTATTTTTCGCGTATAGTGATTTCTCAATATCTCCGAAAAATATCTGGCAAGATCAGGATCTACAGTCCGCACCGTCAGCGTATAAATCTGTTCTTTTCTATATGTCATTCCTCTTTCCACTGGCCACAGAGTTCCGATACTGTAGAATTTGTAACAATTTTCTTCATGAAAGGAAATCAGTTCTTCACACTGGCACAAAGCAGAATCTACAAAATTTGCAAGTGCATTCTGTAATTCTTGAAAAGGAATGTTTTCCAATAAATAAACCTTTATTCTCATTTCATATACATTCAATTTTTTTCTCATAGTTTTTCTCCCCCCTATTTTTTCAACGTAAATATTTGTTATTTCAATATAACATACTAGTATAATCCACGCAAATTAGAAGCCTGTTTCAAACTAGCATTTTATGCTAATTCTGAATAGACTTTCTCTTTCGTGAAATTGGTTTTGGTGCTTTTTTGTTTTTGTTTTCTGCAGAAGCAGCTTTTGCATTTACAACCTCATACACTATGGAATCAATATTTTCTTTAGAAAGATCGATGGTATCCATTTTATATGTCCATTTGTAGGGCACAGGTTCTTTGTTGATTTCATCAAAGTATCTGTAGATTCTATCCTCGAGTTCTTTCTTGCTTTCCACACGGATTCCACCCAGCATCTGCTTTGTCATTTTACTGAAAAACCCTTCAATCATGTTTAACCAAGAACCATGTTTGGGTGTAAATACAAACTCAAAACGTCCAGAAATCGTATTCAGATATTCCTGGGTTTCTTTTGATATATGTGCAAAGTGATTATCCAGAATAATCCGAATGATATCGCCCTTTGGATATTTTTCATCAAGTTTCTTTAGAAAGGTCACAAAGTCAGAACTTTTATGAGTTTCACTTACTAATGGAACTGCTTCTCCTGAGAGCAAATCAATCGCTGCAAGCAGAGAGAGGGTTCCCAGCCTGACATACTCATAATCTCGCTGATAGCAACTGCTTTTATCTGTATTTGGAATCGGTGGACGGTCTTCACCCGTGGTGGCAATTGCCTGAATTCCTGGTTTTGCTTGTGTTATAACCTTTCATCTGCCAGTTCCCCCTTGATTTCTTTTTCTAATGTTATCAGTTTACACCAAATGGCTGTACAAAAATCCCGGCAACCAAAAGGCTAAACTTCCTAGATCATTTTTGTATTTAACAGCTGAAGATAGAGAATAGCAAGGACAGGAAGTGGTTATCCACCTTCCGGACATTCGTCCCAAAACAGGAATCCTACTGGAATACTTGCAGATAAATAAAGAAAGCAGCTCATCTTCCTTTGTCACAGTAAGTCCTGTGTCATAAAGCTGATAAGCTGCCATTTTATTCTGCAGATATTCTATTTGTTCTCGCTCAACCTTTTCTTTAACTCAAAGATATTCTCCTCAATCCACTGTATCACAGCCTTGAAATCATCGTCTGATTTCCCCGTTGGATCATCAAATCCCCAGTTATCATCAAATGCCCTTCCAATAAAAGGACATCCCACATTACAGCCCATTGATATTGCGATATCAACATCTGGGATATCAGTAATCAGCTTACTATACTGACCATTTGCTTCCATATCAATTCCATAAATCTCTTTCATGATACGAACGGCATCCTGATTAATCTGAGGCTTTGTCTCTGTTCCGGCCGAATATCTTTCAATGATTGTGGAATTAACCTGATATTCAGCCTTCTGCATTGCAGAAACAGCTTTCCAAAAACAACGATAATCAATAACATTTAACGGCACTCCCATCAATTCGTAAGTGCCACTTTTTCCAACTTATTATTCACATCAAGGCAAACCTTGTCCCCTTCATTGATGTTACATTCATAAAGCATGGCATCCTCTGCTTTTATCCTTATTTCTTCTCCTGAAGAATTCGTAAGCGTCACTATTGCCATGACTGGCATGCCTTTCGGTCGCTCTTCACAACCGAAGTCCAGGTCTTCATCAATTCGTTTTACTGTGTATATCATAGCAATTCCTCTGAAAATAATATTAGAAATCAGTTCTCCATGTTCCTTCGAATTTTCTCTATCAAAGTGACATCTGCTGGTAGCCAGGCAACGCTGTCCAGTTGATCCTTTGTAAGCCATTTTGCAGCTTCCGCTTCTTTTAGTTCCAGGTGACCGGCTGTAACCTCTGCCCAGAAGCAATCCATGGAAAGGTGAAAGGTAGGATAGTCATACTCTATAGTGTCAATTAAATCCCCTACTTTAATTTCTGTATCCAGCTCTTCCATGATTTCTCGCTTTAATGCTTCCTGAGGTGTTTCACCTGCTTCGATTTTTCCTCCAGGAAACTCCCAGCCGCCTTTCAGCTCACCGTAACCACGAGCCGTTGCAAAAATTTTATTCTTTTCTTTCATATTGTCGCAGATCACTGCTGCAACTACTTTTATTGTCTTCATTTGTTTCGTACCTCAAATCATTTATGCTGTAATATTTGACTGTAAATACCGTAATAAATCTTCTCTCACTGGATGATGCATTTTCATCGTTACTTTCGTGATCGGCTGCATACGTCCGCGATTATCTTCTTTCCGGGCATTTCTGGCTTCCACCACAGTGAATTGTCCCATGTAATAAAAGCTTGTTTCCGCATCTGACTTTTTCACAAGCAAGTGCTTTCTTTCAGCTTCAAGTACATCTTTCATATATGAACTATCCAAGCCTTTCCCAATCTGAGAGTCCCACTTAAAAATCAGATCATCCTCAAAAGCATCCGCATAATCAGGTTTTCCATCTACATAGTTTTTTTCATCCTGACTTTCTTCTTTGTGATATGTAATAAAAATGAAAACATCATCTTCAATTCTTTTCATACCATACATAATAGAGGACAAATCCTTGCCACAGTTCATAAGAAGGCTTACATCTCTTCTGGAATATTTTTCGTATAATACAAACGGACTATCCACAATTCGCCCCGGAAAATACTTATCCTTATATCTGGCAATACCGACTTTTATAATATCTTCCACCTGTGTGTAGAACTGAATATGTGCAAGTCTTTCTGTATAACTTTGCAGTCTTCGAATCATTCCTGATTGATCATTTTCCAGAATATCAATCTGACAAAATTTCTGATATTCTGCTTCTTTACTCACGAAATGTCCTTGTAGCACCCGAATTGCTTCACTTACCTGTGATGTGCTGATTTTAATTCCATAGGTCTTTTGATATTCTTTTATAAAATCTGCAACCCCTATATGATCTCTGTAAAGCAATTGACTTAATATTGCAAGCTCATCAGGGCGCACTCCTGAGAGAATTGTTTTGGACAAATACTCCAGTGTTAATTTCTCCTGTTCGTTTAGGCTATTCTTGTATTTGTCCTTTTCCATTGCCTGCATAAAGGCATAATATGTTTTATATTCTCTAACAATTACCAGTGGATCAATTTCCTGATTTTCATAGAAATCATACAGAAGCGGAACCCGTCCTAACCGATTCTTCAGAGAAACATAGCTTTCTTTGAGCAGAGTTTTCATCCCTTTGATTTTATCGATGGACTTAAATATCTTATCTTTGGAAATCTCATCAAAATGAACCGTTGAAGCCCCTGGTATTGTACTATTTCCACTGATTACATATTTGCGGATCACATCAGCGTTATAAGAACGATCTCCTGATAAAGCTACCGGAATCATAAAGTTATTATTATAATTTCCAATAAAATCCAAAATAACAACATATTCCTTCCCTGGTGCTTTTCTAAGACCTCGTCCCAACTGCTGAATAAATACAATCGGAGACTGCGTTGGTCTAAGCATAATGACTTGATTCACCTCAACGATATCCACACCTTCATTTAATATATCTCGCGAAAAAATATAATCCAAGGGCTGCATCTCTTCTGTTGCATCTGCTTCATCCATGGCCAGTCTCTCGAATGCTTCCTGCCGTTTTTCTTCATTATCAGCACCACTAAGAGCAATTGTACGATATCCCAGAGCATTAAACTTTCTCGATAATTCTTCGCACTCTTTAACACGGCTGCAAAAAATAAGTCCCCTTACACGATCGCCACTGTAGCCATAATATTCTGACTGTTCGATCACATGCCTCACTCTCTCATCACTGGTAAGCTGATTGAACTCCTCATCTGTCAACTTCGCAGCCTGCAATGTTTTATCATCCAGGGAAATAACCTCACTGATACCAAAATAATGAAATGGACAAAGAAGATTATCTTCCATTGCCTGCTGTAAACGGATTTCATGAGCGATTTGATAATGGAAAATCTCATATATATTTTTGCCTTCCTGATTATCATCTCTTTTATCCGGTGTCGCAGTCATACCCAAAAACAGTTTCGGATTGAAATAATTAATGACCTTGGTGTAAATATTGTTAGAACTGTGGTGAGCCTCATCCAAAATAATGCAATCAAAGGCATTTGGCTGATACTGAAACAAATGTGCGTCTCTGTTCAAAGTCTCTACTGTTGCAAAAACATAATCCTTCTCATATTCATAGAAGCCTGCTCCCACCAATCCCATTGTCACTTTCTTATCAAAAACTTTTTCAAAAGATTTTTTAGCCTGCTTTGCAAGTGTCACACGATGAACCAGAAACAATACTCTTTTGAAACCAAGCTCACGCATAGCAAATGCGGATGCATATGTCTTTCCTGTTCCTGTGGCAGAGATCAGCAATGCCCGCTCTTCCCCCTGCTCCAGAATCTTTCGCAAGTTCGCAATAAATCTCTCCTGCATGGAGTTTGGCTTTAATCTATATTTTTCCAATGACGGGATTTCTTCGCTTTTTGCGATTTCCCGCTGGTGTTTTATAATATTGTAGCGTTCTTTGTAGACTTCATAAAAATCATTATATGGTAAAGCGTACTCACTATTCCATAACTTCTGAAATTCTTCTACGATTTCTTCCGCAACCTCACCATTTTCCGTAGAAATTAGTTTTGTATTCCACTCTTTATTTACCGTCAGCGCCGCACTTGTCATATTAGAGCTTCCGATGATGATTCGATAAATCTCTTCTTTTTTAAAAATATATCCCTTCGTGTGGAAACCATTTCCAGCCGCTTCCACGTCATACATTTTCAAAGTAACATTTTTCAAACTATTAAGTTTTTCAAGCGCTCTCGGTTCACTAAAGTTCAGATAATTTGTCGTAAGAATCTGTCCTTTAACGCCCTTTTTCTCAAGCTCTTTTAACGTCTGCAGAAGTGGTGTCACACCACCCATTGTGATAAATGCAACACTGATCTGAAACTCTTCGCAGCGCAGTAATTCATCCTCTACGGATGAAATAACCTTCTTCCCCTCTTCCGGATTGTTCGATACAAACGCTGGCTTATATGCCAGATTCGCCGCCATGGAACCATTTATATATGCGGCACTTAGGCCGTTTTGCAATTCATTGATCACATTCACATCCATTGAAACAGATCTCCCTCTCATTTCATGATGAGCAAAACAAAATGCTCTGCTTAGTATTATACCTTATGAGAGAAGGTTTGTCATTGAAATCTCCTGGAAGCGAGCGTGGCAAATGGAACAAAAAAACAGGTTCGGACGCACTGAAATTAACCAGTGTATCTGAACCAGGCTTTTCTATAGTCTTTCCGATGAATAGCTGGGCTGGCTTTTCATTGAAGTTACTCATTTAATTGTAAAATGATTTCCAAAATATATTCGTTTCTTTTTTTATATTCACCATATCATATAAATATACTTTTTATTCACATTATGTCTTACAATCATCGCTACATTAAATTTTGTATTCTATACTATCACACTGGCACCAAATGGCATGAAAGAAAGTCTTGCCATCTTGAAAAACTGCTTTCCAAACGGCCAGAATGCCAGGGTTGCAAATTTTTTTCGATTTCTCAACCAGCTTTACGGCAGAATCTCAAGCCAGTATCCATCTGGATCTACAATGAAATAGATTCCCATCGCTTCATTTTCGAAGCAAATGCACCCCATCTCTTCGTGCTTCTTGTGCGCTGCCTCATAATCCTCTGCCTTGAATGCCAAGTGGAATTCGCATTCACCCAGATTATACGGCTGTGGATGATCTTTAAGCCAGGTAAGTTCCAACTCAAAATCACTTACATCGTTGCTCAGATACACAATAATAAAATCATCTGTAGTCTTTCTTCTCACTTCGTGCAGATCAAGGGCCTCGTTGTAAAATTTAATAGATCGGTCCAAATCTGATACATTGTAATTTTCATGAATCATCTTAAATTCCATAGTTCTTCTCCTTTTGTACATTCTGTGTTTCTAATACGTGACTTAGATATCAAATCTCCACCCACAATCACCATGATAAATCATTTGTTTTGTCATACCACCGTCAATGCAAATATTTTCGCCTGTGATAAAACCTGCTTTTTCAGAGCAAAGAAACAGTACCATGTTGGCAATATCCATGGGATTTCCCACACGATGAACCGGCTGCTGCACTGCATCTGCTCCTGTATATTCGGTAAAGTCAGTATCTATCCATCCCGGAGAGATTGAATTGACTCGTACTCTTCCTGCAAGGCTGACTGCTAACGCATGAGTTAATGCTGAAATTCCGCCTTTAGCTGCGGTGTAACTTTCTGTTTGAGGCTGACTCATGCGGTCACGGGAAGACGAAATATTGACAATGGCAGCTCCTTCAGAAAAATATGGCTGAAACAGTTTGGTCAGATAAAATGGTGCCGTAACACCTACTTTTAATGCATAATTAAATTCTTCATAAGAGCAGTTGTCAATTCCTTTCATCAAAGGTAATGCGTTGTTGATAAGATAATCCACATGACCATATTCAGTAATCACCTTTTGAGCAAATTCTTCCAATGTATCCTGCTGTGCAAGATCACCGGTAAAGTAAACTCCAGGCTGCTTATCAATGCTACAGACAAGGGCTCCTTGCTTCTGAAATTCCTCTGCAATAGTCTTTCCAATGCCCTGCGCGCCTCCCGTCACAATAACTACTTTATTTTTAAATTCCATATAAAATTCTCCCCCAAAATCCGCTTTCTATTTCTGTTGCCACAACATTGTGTATTCTTTTTCACCAGTAACATCATCTAATCTTTCACACTGGATATCGAACCCTTCTCTTTGATAAAACGAGAGAGCTCTGGTATTCTTCTGGTATACATTTAATCGTAATCTAACATTTTTGTTCTTGATATAATCTAATAAAAGTTTACCTATACCACATTTATCATCCAGCTCATATTTTCCAACATAAATCTTCAACCCAATACTTCACTATCAGTAATCCATATATCGTCCTCGCACAAAAGCCCCCCTTATCAGTCAATCAGATCATTCTGAAATCTGGACAGATGTTCATACGGTAAAATCAAACGACCTCTGTATAACCCGCACCCGTCGTTAATCAAACTATTACTTACTGCTGCAAACATATTCACATCCAACTGTGTGAGATCCAGGTTTAACAGGCGCATTCCTCTTTCGTAGGCTTCGTCGAAATAGACGCTCTCTCCCTGTGGGATTGCGTCTCTTCTTGCGCGTTCGCTTTCCTGTTTTTTTTCATATCCCAGATGGTTTGCCGTGCCGATTTCTGCCACATCATCCATATCTTTTGTCCGGATCTGCACTTCAAGGAAAGAACGGGAGCTGTTATCATAAAATGTGATATGTAAGGACTGATAATCGGACTCTTTTTTCTCTGAAATATAGTCTCTGTAATATGGTTTCGCGACGTCATCCAGTAACGGGGAATGGCTTAACTTTACTCCGTTCGCCGGTTCTGCGGTGAAACCTCTTTCTTCAAGAAATCCCGGAAGTTTATTTGCAATATCATACAAATATTTCAATTCTTCTGTACCCCTATCCTGTCCCGGTGCCAGGTGGCATTTCGGCAGGGAGATCACGATACGATAAGCAATCAGGTCCCGAAAGCAGCTTAAACGGTTCTTCAGCTCTGCAATTGGAGGATAAGTTCCGTGTTTGCTGTAATAGTCATAAATGTACTCTACTATATACCCGTTAAATTTCTCCTCAGCACGAATCAATGATTTAATTCTTCCTTTTACTGTGAATGCCAAAAATGGATACTCTTTTGTCATATATTTATAAAACTCTCTGATTTTCTGTGACTGGGCTGTGAGGAAATCGTTATGTTCCAGTAATTCCTTGATCTGGATCAGGAAGTTACAGTGGATCAGATCAATTTCATTATGATTTTTCTTTGCATCTTTTCGCAGATCTTCTATATAATTCTGCAATATCTTTAATACGGTATCTCCGGAATATAAGTAATCATTTAATGTTATCATATGTATTCACCCTGCCTTCCTGTTCACAATGTTATCTCTGTAAATTTTATTTTTCTTCTATTTTAGCATACTTTAGAAGTTTATCAAGTTAAAATATTAACTTATTATCTCCATTGATACAAAAACAGACGGTTTTTACACCGCCTGTTTTCTATCATTTCCGTTATTTTCCTTAACATCATCCAATCGGCTCGAAATCCACTGCGCCATGTTTGCACAGTGGGCAGATGTAATCTTCCGGAAGTTCGTCGCCTTCGTAGATATATCCGCAGACTTTACATACAAAGCCTTTCTTGCCTTCTGTCTCTGGTTTTGGTTTTACGTTCTTCTGATAGTAAGTATAGCTCATTGTCTCCTGATCACTGACTACTCTGGCCTCTGTTACGCTGCAGATGAACATTCCATGTGTTCCAAGATCTACATACTGTTCTACTTTCAAGGACATAAATGCGTTAATGTATTTATCAAGAAATACCAGACCGTTGTCAGAACGGTTTATTTTCTGTCCGGCAAATTTATCCGCACTTCTTCCACTCTGGAATCCAAACTGCTCAAATACTGAAAATGGTGCTTCTACAGAGAGACAGTTTACATTCAGCACACCTGTCTGTTTGATAACATGATGGGAATAATTCGTCTTATTGATGTTAACTGCAACCCTGAAAGGTGAATCTGTCAGCTGGGTAACAGTATTTACGATCAGCCCGTTATCTTTCTTTCCATCATTAGATGTCACCACATATAATCCATATCCAATACGGAATAACGCAGTCATATCATTCTTATTTGCCAGTTCATCATTCTTTGCAATATATTCCTGGCAGAGTTCAGAAGCCATTGCCTCCATCTGATCTCTGTTTTCCTGATCTACCGCAGACATAATCTTCACTGTAGTATCCAGCCAGTTAATCTTTTTGCATTCGGAAAGCATACCTTTCATTACTTTTGCCGCCAAAGGTGCCCAGGAACCATTTTCAATCAGACCTACTGTGCGGTTCTGGAAATTATGCTCTACCAGACGTGTGATAAAGTCATTCATAAACGGATAGATTCCAGCATTATAGGTAGTTGTTGCAAGCACCAGTTTGCTGTAGCGGAAAGCATCGCTGATTGCCTGGGACATATCATCTCTTGCAAGGTCATAGACAACCACTTTCGGGCAGCCTTTACTTTTTAATTTCTGAACAAACTGATTAACTGCATCTTTCGTATGTCCATATACAGAAGTATAGGCAACTACAATTCCTTCTTCCTCAGGTGTGTAGGAAGACCATGTATCATAAAGTCCGATATAATGACCCAGATTCTCAGTCAGTACAGGACCGTGTAATGGACAGACTACCTGAATATCCAGAGTTGCTGCCACTTTCAGAAGTCTCTGTACCTGTGCTCCATATTTACCAACGATACCGATAAAATATCTTCTCGCTTCGTCATCCCAGTCTTCTTCTACATCCAGCGCACCGAATTTACCAAATCCATCTGCGGAAAACAGAACTTTATCAGTACTGTCATAGGTTACCATTACTTCCGGCCAGTGTACCATCGGCGCAAATACAAAAGTAAGGTTATGATTTCCAAGGCTGAGTGTAGAACCATTCTCTACTTCCAGCTTCTGACCTTCCAGATCTAACCCGAAGAAATTCTTGATCATCACAAATGTTTTCGCATTGGCAACTACTGTTGTGCCAGGATATACTTCCAGGAAATTTGCTACATTTGCAGCGTGATCCGGTTCCATGTGCTGAACGATCAGATAATCCGGTTTACGTCCATTCAGTACCTGCTCCAGATTGTCCAGCCATTCATGTTTGAAATTAGCATCTACTGTATCCATAACTGCCACTTTTTCATCGAGAATCACATAGGAATTGTATGCCATTCCATTCGGTACTGCATACTGTCCTTCGAATAAATCTACCTGATGGTCATTAACACCTACATACTTGATCGTATCTGTAATCTTCATTGTACGCCCTCACTTTTTTATAATATATTTTGCTCTGTAAATCTTTATAATATCCATCTCTTTGTTTCTGGCTTTATTCTATACTATTTTAATCTGGTTTTCAAGTACAAATTGGTAAATTTTTTCAAAAAAACAGTAAAGCCGCTATTTTACCAACTTTACTGTCTCGCTATATATCTGGTTATTTAGTTTTTTATAAATTACATTTTTAATTTTCAGGCACTGCTGCTATTTTTTGATTAACTGTTCAATGTTCTGTAAATTTTTGAAGAAAAAGCATAATATCCTGTCGTAATACTCTATATACTTCCGTTTTTCTCATGTTTCTTCACTCTTCTCCTTCTTCAGTCATACTCAAAGTGACTCCTGGTCGCTCCGTGCAAAATTTCTGAATTTCTTCTAAAAATCTCTGCCCGTATTTTTTCAATTTATTCGCTCCCACTCCTGAAACGTTCAACATCTCTTCTTCATCAGAAGGCTTTTTCACACACATATCAATTAATGTTTTATCACTGAAAATAATATACGGTGGCATGGATTCCTCTTTTGCAATTTCCAATCGCAATTTTCGCAGTACTTCAAACAAATCGTAGCCAGCAGAAGTAAGTGCATCTGTGCTTCGTTTTCGTACTGCTTTCTGTATTTTTTTCTTCTTATCTGGTTCTTTTTCTTCATATGTACGCATAATCACGCGGGTATTTTCATCTTTCAGCGGAGTAATATCGCCAAGTTTCAGTACACTGTATTTCTCCTGTGTCTGATACAGATAACCCCTTTCTGTCATCTGGCTGATCAGTGTCCTAAGTTCTGCTTCACTATGCCCGCTCAAAGCACCATAAGATTTATATTGATCCGTTCTAAGTTCCCGTAATCTGGCTCTTTTAGCCCCCATCAATGTTCCGAGAACTATTGTCAATCCATAGCGTCCCCTGGTCTCTGCGACACAATTGACTACCCACTTTGCCTCTGCTGTCATGTCTACTTCGTGATACTCTCTGTGACAATTTCCACAGTTATCGCACGGACCTGAAGTCTTTTCTCCAAAATATTCCAGAATATAATTTCTCAGACATCCGGTTGTCTTGCAATACCCTTCCATCGTCTGAAGCCGGCGTATATCCCTCTGTCTGATCAGATACTCATCTTCCTCATCTACATCAGAAAAATCTTTATTATCCAGAAGCATTCTGTCGATCATGACATCCTGCAATGAAAAAAGCAGAATACACTGCGAATTCTCTCCATCACGGCCTGCACGTCCTGCTTCCTGGTAATAATTCTCCATACTCTGAGGCATATTGTAATGAATCACATAACGCACATTAGATTTGTCAATTCCCATTCCGAAAGCATTCGTCGCAATGATAACAGGGGTTCTGTCATAGATAAAATCATCCTGATTCTTCTTCCTGGTTTCATTGGTAAGCCCGGCATGATATCTGGTGACAGGAACTCCTCTTTTAAAAAGCAGTTCAAACAGATTGTCCACATTTTTTCTTGTAGCGCAATAGATGATTCCACTTTCTGTTGGATGTTTCTCTATGTACTCCATGATGAATTCGTCTTTTCTGCGGATGTTTTCAACACTGTAATATAAATTCTTTCTATCAAATCCTGTGATCACCACTTCAGGATCTGCAAGGCTCAGTGTGCAGAGAATATCATTCTTTACTTCTTCTGTCGCTGTTGCTGTAAAAGCACTGACGATAGGTCGTTTGGGAAGATTTTTTATGAACTCAACGATTTTCAGATAGCTGGGCCGGAAGTCCTGCCCCCACTGAGAAATGCAATGTGCTTCATCCACCGTCACCATGGAAATCTCTACATTTCTGGCAAACTCCAGAAATTCATAGTTCTCCAGGCGCTCCGGAGCCACATAGATAATTTTATATCTTCCACTTGCTGCAAGATACAAAGCTTTACTAATCTGGTTTTCTGTAAGCGAAGAATTGATAAATGCTGCATGAATTCCTGCATCGTTTAGCGCCTTTACCTGATCCTGCATCAATGAGATCAGCGGTGAAATCACAAGCGTGATGCCCGGAAGTATCAGTGCCGGAATCTGATAACAGATGGATTTACCTGCTCCTGTTGGCATAATTGCAAGGACATCTCTGTTCGTCAGGATGGCCTCTACAATTTTCTCCTGCCCTTCTCTGAATGTGTCATATCCAAAATAAGTTTTTAGTGTTTCAAGTGCATTCACTTTTTTGTCACCTTCCATTCAGTTAATTGTTTTTTATAACGTGTATGACATATCATGCCATTCCTCACCGCCCCACACAGATGCGGAAATTCCCAGATCTTTAAATCCCATCTTTCTGTACATCTCTACTTTCTCTTCCAGACAGGTAAGAAAAACAGTCTTTCTTTCTTTTTTCTTTTCTCTGTTCAGGTATTGAAACATCAGCTCCCTGGCAAGTCCCTGACCTCGGTGCTGTGGCAGAACATCCAGCCCTAAGAGCATGATATTCTTTCCTTCCGGATCATTTAATGTACTGTCTGTAAAAAATTCATCCCGAAAAGTATCTTCATCTGTAGCAAGACCATTCAGAAATCCTGACACTTCTTTGGTTTTCTTATCCACAGCCACCAGAAAAAGATCCGGTATCTGTAAAATACGTTCTTTCATATCTTTTTCTGAGCATGCTTCATTTGGCGGAAAACAGATCTGCTCGATTTTGACCACCTGATCTGTCTCCTCTGGTCTGATATTACGGAATTCATACTTTTCCATAATTGTTTCGTTGATACATTCCTTCATTTTTCTACTCCATAACTTGATTTTCCTCTATACTGACACGTTACTGTGCAGTTCATTTTATTATACTGTAGCTGTTGCAATTTCTCAATGCGTATTTAAGATATGTGGAAATTATTTGATTACTGTTTACTCCGTGCCCAGTAACACGCTTCGCGATGTACAGGATTTATGCAACAGATGAAGATATTGTACCGGAAATTCTTTACATCCAGAAAGTCAGGACAGACGGAGAATTTGATCTTGCCTGGCAGGATATCCCTTACCAATGCTGCAAAGGAAGCCAGGCTCAACCTACTCCATTCTGGTACCAAGCATATGATGTTAAAGAATATAAAAAATGATTCTTCATGATTGAAATCAAAAAACAGAGCATAAACTAATATGCTCCATTTTTATACGTCTATCCTATATTCTATTTTTCATTTTTGCATCTCTTACCTGTTTACAGATAGTCTGCTCCACCTTCTCAATATCCAAAGTTTTTGCCAGATGTGCATTCATTCCAACAGCAATACACTTTTCAGCATCCTCCTGAAAAGCATTTGCTGTCATGGCAATAATCGGAATCTCTGCCTTTTTTATATCCTGTAAATGTCTGATACATTTGGTCGCCTCATAGCCGTCCATATTTGGCATCTGGATATCCATCAAAATCATATCATAAGTTCCGGCCGGCATCTGCTCTATCCTGTCCACACACTGTATGCCATCTTCCACCCGGTCAATAATAAGCCCTGTTTCTTCAAGTATTGCAATTGCAATTTCTGCGTTCAGCTCATTATCCTCTGCCAGTAAAATATGTTTTCCGCGTAAACTGCTTTCCATATCAGCGGCATCTGTTTTTGATGCTTTCTGCCCGTAATAGTTCTCATCCGCTTTTTTTGTATCAGGATAAGTGTAAACACAGTTCCTTTTCCCAGTTCGCTTTTCACGTCTATGCTGCCGCCCATCAGATCAACATATTTTTTTACAATTGCCATCTCAAGACCTGTACCTGCAACTTTACCAACGGTCGTATTCCTCTCCCTTGAGAAAGAATCAAACAGAGTTGGCAGAAATTCTTTGCTCATTCCGATTCCTGTATCACGAACCTCTATCTGAATTTTTACAGAATTCTCTTGTTCACATGGAATCTCCTGAACAGTGACCGTAACGGTTCCTCCTGTCGACGTATATTTGACTGCATTACTGATCAGGTTCACCAGAATCTGTTTTGTTTTTGTAATATCACATAGAACATACTGATGCTCCACCTGTGTTTCAAATATAAGGTTCAGTCCTTTTTGATCAGCCTGAGGTTCAAATACACTTTTTATCTCATCCACTGTCTGATCAATCCGGGCATAGCTTTCATCCAGTTCCACTCTGCCACTTTCAATACGAGCCATATCGAGTACATTATTGATAATTGCCAGCAAAAGATTTCCAGACTGTTCGACCGCCCTCTGATAATGAAGCAGTTTTGGATCTGTCAGTTCTTTTTTCATCAGCTGGTTATACCCAAGTAATGCATTCATCGGTGTACGGATATAACTATACCTCATTTCCGCTATTACGTGTTCTTATTGTACCTGTAATAATGAAAAAATATTAGTTATCAACTTTGCAAGCATTCATTTCCGCAATAGGAAGCATACACATAAAAAAATAAAGATACTTTCGTTTCCACAAAAGTCATTTTCGCTTATATCCTGCCTTTAGGAATTTCCATATAAGCTGAATAAACGCTTCGTCATCAATCCTCTTTCTCAAGAGGTCAATAACTACTACAGCGAAAATTAATTATGCTTACACTTGCTGATAAGCACCTTATCTTGTCTTTTATGCAGGCTTCTATAGCCGTAATCCTTTAATATCTTTAATACGTGATAAGATTGTATTGCAGCTGCAGCTGATAACGCCGGGAAGTGTATCAATGACTGTGTGCAGGAAGTGTTCCATTTCATCACTTGATGAAGCTACGGCATGTACATGCAGCTTGTCTCTTCCTGTGACACGGTAAATCTGCGTGACGGTATCATTATTATGTAATATATCTGTCACCTGCGACAGATGGTCTGGTTTTGTCTCGATTTCAAAATAGCATGAAACAGCACCGCTGATCTTTTGAGGGTTTATTATAGTTGTATATTCTTCAATTATGCCTTTTTTCTCCAGAGCCTGAATCCGGGCTTTTACTGCCACTCTGGAAATACCGGTTTCTTTACCGATATCAGAGTAAGAAATACGTGCATTTTCTATAAGCAACTGGATGATCTTCTGATCCAGTTCATCTAAACCGTTCAGGTACATAAGTGTCCCTCCTGTAAAATAATATCCTCCGGATAGTAATTTTTCTTAAATATCATATCATTTATGTTGCTGAAAGTAAACGCTGGCTTGACATAGTAGCTGTAACTATATATAATTGTTTCGTAACGTAACTTAAAACTTGCATTTTGAATACATAAAATAAATTCCGGTGAAGGAAAGAATGAGTGAAATTATAAAGGCTGTGGAGGAATATGATAATGTCAAAAGATGAATATTTGATCACCGATACACCTCTTAAAGCATTGACGGTTTTTGCAATGCCAATGATTTTGGGCAGTTTTTTTCAGCAAATATACAATATGGCTGACTCTATCATCGTCGGCCAATTTGTTGGCTCCTCTGCACTTGCAGCTGTCGGGGCCTGCGCAGCGCTGACCAATGTTTTCATTTGTGTGGCACTGGGGGCAGGTGTCGGTGCCGGTGTGCTCGTGAGTCGCTATTTCGGTGCCAGGGAGTATAGAAAAATGAAGACCATCGTGTCAACGTCCTTGTTTAGCTTTTTAATTCTAAGCATAATCCTTGGTATTTTTGGCTTTTGCTTTTCCTACTCAATGATGAGGGTATTACAAACCCCCGGCGATATACTGAATGATGCAGTGTTATATCTGCGGGTCTATTTCGTGGGCTTTCCGTTTTTGTTTATGTATAACATTCTTTCCAACATGTTCACTTCCATTGGTGAATCAAAAATCCCACTGGGACTCCTGGTATTCTCGTCAATCTTAAATATTTTTATGGATCTTTGGATGGTGGCCGGACTTGGTCTCGGTGTGTTTGGTGCAGCCCTTGCGACTCTTATAGCACAGGGGATTTCTGCGGTGTTTTCACTTTTTCTTTTCCTTAGCCGGATGCGTCGATATAAAAGTCGCTTTGATTGGTTTGACAGGCAGGAGTTATATTCCATGCTTCAAATTGCTGTACCTTCGGTTCTTCAGCAGTCTACAGTGTCCATCGGTATGATGATTGTACAAGCTGTTGTAAATCCTTTCGGTACACAGGCACTTGCGGGGTATGCGGCGACGATGCGGGTAGAGAATGTTTTTTCATTGATTTTTGTATCCATTGGCAATGCGGTTTCCCCATATGTTTCCCAGAATCTTGGTGCAAAGAAAATTGAACGGATCAAAAAAGGATATCACGCTGCACTGGTGTTAGATGTATGTTTTGCAGTTCTTGCTTTTATAGTCATTGAAACATTGCATACTCAGATTTCCTCGCTATTCCTTGGTAAAGATGGAACTGTCCTGGCTTATCAGGTATCCGAGGGTTATATGAGATGGCTCGGTTACTTCTTCATCTTTATGGGAATCAAAATGGCAACCGATGGGGTTCTTCGTGGTCTTGGAATCATGCGCCCGTTCCTTATTGCAAATATGGTGAACCTGGCGATCCGCCTGTCAGTTGCTTTGATTTGTGCACCGCGTTTTGGCATTGTATTTGTCTGGCTTGCTGTACCGGCAGGTTGGTTTGCAAACTTTTTAATATCCTATGTGGCTCTTCGGAAATCATGGCCGACTGATAAATAGGTGCAATCCCGATAGCCTAAATTAATTTAAAAGGAGGAATTTATAGTATGAACGATAAATGTGTAGTATTGAATGCAAAGAAAATGAATTTTGATGGGAAACTGGATTTTTCCGTTTTATCTTCTGATGTTACAGTATATGATGATACAACAGAACAGCAGCTGTCAGAGCGTATTCAGGGTGCAAATATTATTGTAACAAAGGAGATGCCTGTGAGTGCAGAAATGATACAGAAATTCCCGGAATCTGTTAAACTGATCTGCGAGGCAGGTACAGGATATAATAACATTAATCTTGAAGCAACACGGAAGAAGGGGATTACAGTCTGCAATATTCCGTCATACAGCACAGAACGTGTGGCACATACTGCGATCATGATGATATTGAATCTGAGTTCTGCAATGCAGGTACAGATGAAGATGCTGGCATGCGGAAATCATGACAATTTTACCAGAAATCTTCAGGTTCCGCATGTTGAGGTAAATGGAAAAACACTTGGTATTATAGGTGCAGGACACATTGGCAGGAAAGTTATCCAGATCGCACAGGCTTTGGATATGAACATACTTGTATATACCAGGACACCAAGAGAAGATGAGAAGGGGATCCGCTATGTATCGCTTGAGGAATTACTCAAGAATAGTGATTATGTTTCCATGCACTGTCCATTGACGGAAAGTACAAAACATATGATAAACAAAGAGTCTTTATCACTTATGAAGCCCTCAGCATTTATTATTAATACTTCAAGAGGTGCACTTATTGATGAGGCTGCTCTTATAGAAGCATTGGAAAATGGTACGATTGCAGGAGCCGGACTTGATGTTCAGGAAACTGAACCACCTGAAGAAGCCAGCCCTCTTTATACTATGGATCAAATCCTTTTGACGCCACATATGGGATGGAAAGGACTTGAGACAAGACAGCGGTTGGTTTCTATTCTGGCGGATAATATAAAGCAGTTTATGGAAGGGAATCCGATCAATGTTGTATCAGGTCTATAGTATCTGGCAGCAAAGTGATGATATAACATTCGGGTTTGCAGAGTGAAAAAATATTCGTCTGATTTTCTTACCACATTTTATGACAACAATTTATAGTTTATACCACAGCAGGTACGGTTTCTGGCAGATTCATTTTAGACATCTCATTCTCCACATGAAACTTATCTGGAATATGACACAGGCAGAACTCGGTGTAGCTCTTGGCTGGGGCCAGGGTGCGAACCGTCTTGCCCAATACGAAACCAACTACCGGGTCCCCCGTAAAGATCTGGTAACAGAAATGGCTAAGATTCTGGACGTAAACCCACTGGCACTCCATGAACCAACTACGGTGAATGCTTCTAAGCTAATGGAAATTTTGTTCTGGATTGATGAATTTAATCCTGGAATGATTAATCTCTTTCAATTGGAGACTTATCCTAACGAAAAATCAAATTCCAGCAACGATACCTCTATACGCTACCACAATTCCGATAGTCGGCCTGCTCATCCACCTGTTGGCATATGGTTTAATTATGGGATTCTTAATAATTTTTTGAAAGAATGGACAATTAGAAAAGAAGAACTGAAATCCAGCTAGATTACCAGAGATGAATATTTTGAATGGAAAATCAACTGGCCACAGATCTGTGATGATTGCGATAAACAGGAACCGTCAAAACAGTGGAGAAATTTATATAAATAATTCAAAGACCGAAACTCTCCATCTTGCTTTGAATTTCGGTCTTCTTAAAGCTCATTCGTAACCGGTCAGTGCTTTCACAGTTGCCATAAATGTTGCTCTTTCATATGATTTCTACAAACGTCTTATAGAAATCATATGTCTTTCCGTTTTCCTGTGCACAAAGCAAAAAGCGGCTGATGATTGTACCAGTACGGTGTGATTCCTGAATACGTGATAAGTGTTCGTGCAGGTTATTAGGAAACCCCTCTGTCACTTCTTCCCTAAGCAAAAAAGTTACATAACGATTTGCCTTTTTTTGCCAAAGAATACTGGATTTTGGAAATAAAGAACTCATTTCCGCTGGTATAGTAAGCCCACGTTGTTCCTGTGGAAGTGTTTGCGTATGCTGCACCCGTGAATAAAGATATGGATTTTCAATATACTGACGCAGCTTGTCCCTTTCAATCAAGTCAAAAGATACAATGCAAGCTGTATCAATATCAGACTCTTGATATGCCTGTGTTTTCAATTCCTCCAATGTCTTCAACGCCTTCATATGATAGCGTAATTTCTCCATCCGACGTGCAAGCAGTTCTTGTTGATGTTCCAATTCTAAAAGTTTCTCAGAAAATAATTTTCCATGCTGCTCAGGCGTTGCGGCATCCATTCCACGAATTTCCTTTAACTCTAACCCAAGATTTTTATAAAAAATGACATCTGAAATGGTCATTAAATCTTCAATTGCATATTCCCGATATTGATTTTCAATTTTCTTTCCGGGATGTAAAATCCCCTTCTCCTCCCAATACCTAAATGTAGATGCTGGTATATCAAAAAAACGGGCTATTTCTCCAATTTGAAATCTTTTATCCATGATTCTTCCCTTCCTGGTTTTAAAACTTACTACTATTTACCCACTATACTATTTTTCACGTTGACCTTCAAGCTACTTTAAGGTTTATACTTCCATCAAGGGAGGAAATTTTTATGGAAAATGCTTTAATTTTTGCTTCTGAAAAAGAAGTTCAATTCACAAAACTATTAAAATTTATTGTTCCGACATATCTAACATCATTATTTAACACAGTCTATACCATTATTGATGGTATTTTTGTTTCTACATATGTCGGAACCAATGCACTGGCTTCTATTAACATTGTTTATCCTATTGTAAATGTATTGACCGGAATTGCACTTGTATTTGCTACCGGCGGCAGCGCTGTCACAGCTTTGCACATTGGAGGAAACAGAAAAAAGGAAGCAGACCGCTCCTTTTCTGTCAGTTCTTTTGCAGCTATTTTGCTTGGATGCCTCATTTCCCTGATGATTCTTACGAATCTCTCAGCAATTCTGACCATGCTCGGTGCAACCCCCGTGACAATTGCAGGGTGTAAAACATACGCACGTTGGTGGCTTTTTGCAGCTCCCGTCGTAATCGGTAAGGAACTGTTTACATATTTTATCCGAGTGGACGGTGCCCCCACATATAGCTTTATAACTGCACTGTCCGGTGGTATTTTGAATATCGTTTTGGACTATATTCTGGTCGGACAAATGCAAATGGGAATCTACGGTGCTGCACTGGCAACAATTCTTGGGCTGGTATTGTCATTTTCTATGGGAATTTATTATTTTATCCATAAACAAAAGTATCTTTCATTTACCTTGCATAACTTATCCTTGCGGGAAGCCATGCATTGTATGATAAATGGTGCATCCGAATTTGTCAATCAACTTGCTATTGCAGTTACAACCATCGTATTTAACCGCACTGTACTCTCCTTTGCCGGTGAAGACGGTGTCGCCGCAGTTTCCATCATCATGTATCTGCAGTTTTTGTTTATCGGTGTCTACTTTGGTTTTTCTATGGGCATAGCACCATCTCTGAGTTATGCGTATGGCGACCGAAAAATAAGAATTTGTCGAAAACTGGAAAGCTATGCTCATCGCTTTTTCGCAGTAGCTCCAATCGTCATTTATGCACTGACCTACTTTCTTACTCCAGTTGCTGTATCCTGTTTCGCAGATACATCCAGCCCTGTATTTCCTATTGCAGTGTCCGGAATGAGAGTTTATGGACTTGGTTTTCTATTTTCAGGAATTAATATTTTTGCTGCAATTCGAATGATGGCATATGGAAAAGGATATTTCTCCGGTCTGATCACATTTTTGCGTTCATTCCTACTATTACTTTTATTTCTGATTGTACTGCCTTTGAAATTTGGTTTGACTGGAATATGGCTCGCCGTTCCTGCGGCAGAAGCTCTAACATTACTCGTTGCTGTATGGTTTCTACGGCCGATTCATTGTTAGAATAAGACTCCTTTATAGAAGAACCACAACTTACACATGACAGTGAATTATATCCTCACATGACTGAAGTCACGTGCTTCCAGACGCT
>NZ_QRIL01000070.1 GCF_003471165.1 Ruminococcus sp. AM22-13
AATCTTCTCTGTTCGGGAGGGAAGACAGTGAACTGACGGAGGACACAGTGCCAGCTTTTGCAGATACGGAGGAAAATGCAGATGCCGCACAGATTACAGATGGAAATAACGAAGAGGAAGATCTGACAGGAGATAAAACAGAAGACAAAGGTACAGAAGGACTGGAGTATGAATATGTCCCGGAAATCGATGGATATCGTGTGAAGAAGGGTGTGAATGAAAAAGAAATCCGTATTCCGGCGAAATATGAAGGAAAGGAAGTTCTGGAAATCGGAGAAGGCGCTTTTGCAGGATGTGATCAGATAGAAAGAATCCGGATACTGGATCATCACAAAAATTTCAAAATAAAAAAAGATGCTTTTGAAAACTGTATCAGTTTAAGAAAAGTAAGCTTTTTTGGAGGAATAAAGGTAGAAAGTGGTGCATTTCGCAACTGTCCGAAATTATATGATTTTGCTTTAATCAATTATTATGAGGGTACAGAAGTATCCATAGCGGATGATGCGTTTGATGCAGACAGCAAGGTACTTGTGTCAGCAGATGGCGGACTTCCATGGAAAGGAAGCCCTGAGCCCTTTTTCAATGAAAATGGTGAAGATGGATGGCATGAAAAAGAGCAGGGAATGGATTACTGGGATTATGTAAAAAATAATGGTCCTTCACAATACGAGGGAACCCGTGTTGCTGATTTTGACAATTCAGTCAGTAAAGTTCGGATTAGAGATAATGTAAAAGGAATTGGACGGAAAGCCTTTTATGGAAGTGACAGGCTGGAAGAAGTACGTCTGGGAAAAGAAAATTACTTCATTGAGTCAAAAGCTTTTGCATCATGCATAAATCTGAAAAAACTGTTTATTCCATCTGCAACTACAGTGATTGAAGAAAATGCTTTTGAAAATTGTCCATCTCTTGTAATTTATACGGTCAAAGGATCTTATGCGGAAAAATTTGCAAAAAAACATCAAATCCCTGTCCGTTACAGTGCTGAAAATATACAGGATGAAAAAATAAAACTTCAGGTATCCAGAATTAAGAGGAAAGA
>NZ_QRIL01000071.1 GCF_003471165.1 Ruminococcus sp. AM22-13
ATGGACACTGCTTTGTGAGTGTCATGCTCTGCGTACCTGTCTGGAATAGGGATAAAGTATCTTATCTTTCCGTTCCTCTTGGCTATCGTATGTGGCAGAAAAAAGAATCTAAACTGGAACTGGCAGCCTCCATGATCCGGCAGGTTATGCCTGAATTTTACAGCAAAGATCATGTCATCATCCTTTGTGACAGCTGGTATACAAAACAGAACCTGGTATCCATCGTTGATGAATATCCGAATCTGGATCTGATTGGCAATGCAAGGATTGATTCTGTCATGTATGATCCTGCACCTGCACAGACCGGTCGTCGGGGACGTCCTGCCAAACATGGCAAACGCCTTTCTGTTGAAACAGATTTTACGTTTTCCAATGAAAAGATCGGTGATTATTATACCGGTGTCCGCCGGGTTCTCGCTAAGATCTTTGGCAATAGGGAAGTCCTTGCCTATGTCACTGCCACAGAAAAAGAACATGGTACAAAACGACTGTTTTTCAGTACCATTTTCCCGGAAGATCTGCAGATTTTCTGTGCATGGCAGGAAAAAGCACCATTGAACCAGACCGGAAGTGACCGTATGAAATACATTCCACTGTTGCTATATTCGTTACGCTGGAATATTGAAACAAGCTACTATGAACAGAAAACGTTCTGGTCTTTTTGTAACTATATGGTGCGAAGCTGCAAAGGGATTGAAATGCTAGTCAATCTGATTAACATCAGTTACTGTGCCATGAAGATTCTGCCCTATCAGAACGAACATTTTTCTGAGTACCGTACAAAAAGCGTACAGGAGTTTCGTTTTGAATTAAGTCAGGGCATTCGCAGTCAGATATTGTTTGCCACTTTCGTGAAAAATATCGAAACACATATAAAATCAAATGCCATGACAAAGGCCTTAAAACAGCTGATTCATCAACAAATCTATCATTTATAAAGTTGTAAACTGGTGTA
>NZ_QRIL01000072.1 GCF_003471165.1 Ruminococcus sp. AM22-13
CGGAGTGAACAGTAACCAGTAAATAAACAATTTATTGACAAATAACTGACCAGATGTAATAATACCACTCAGAGATAGTATTTGGACTCAAAACTATACTCTGGCTGAAATCACTGGAATCTTATATAAAAGCAGCCAGCCGGAATCCGGAAACGGGAACGGAGGGATGTATGTAATTTTAAAAGATACGAGCCGGTATTTATGATACAAAAAATCAGATTTTCAATAATCTATGGAATAGTAAAACGTATTTTATGTATCAGAAACAGGACTCAATATACAGGGAATCAATCAGAAGCGTTTCAGGGTCAAAGTGTATCCTGATGCGCTTTTTTATTTTTTGCAGATCATAAAGGTATATTTCCTTTTTATGGTGCTGCTTGACTCTGATTTTTCCCGCAGGAAAGGACTATATAAGATGACAATAGAAATGTTAAAAGGAAAAATCCACAGAGCAACTGTTATCCAGGCCGAACTGGATTATGTGGGAAGCATTACTGTGGATGAAGAACTGCTGGAAGCTGCCGGAATACTGGAATATGAGAAAGTTCAGATTGTAGATGTGAACAATGGCAGTCGATTCGAGACATACACAATCTGCGGAAAACGCGGAAGCGGTATGATCTGTCTGAACGGAGCAGCAGCAAGATGTGTAAGCACAGGTGACAAGATTATCATCATGGCTTACGCAGGATATGAGCCTGAAGAGGCACGCACTCATAAGCCTGCAGTTGTATTTGTAGATGAAGAGAATAAGATCAGCAG
>NZ_QRIL01000073.1 GCF_003471165.1 Ruminococcus sp. AM22-13
AACTAAACAGCTATTACCATAAAAATAAAAAGTTTCTCTTTATGATACAGCTCTCCGAACACTGAAAGAAAAATCTGTCGGAAATAAGTTGCCTTCCACGAAAGCCCTCTATGCTGAAAAAGACCGACTTATTGAATTGCGAAATATGCAACGGGAAGATTTTTCTAACCGCCGGAATTATGAACGGGAGTTTCGTACCGTGTCTGCCAATATTGATATGATCCTTGGGAAGAGCTACGAACAGGAACAGCAGATTGAGAAAGAACAGAATTTATAAATTTCCTGTTTTCATGCTTTCTAAAAAGAGGTATTATATAAAAAAACGCAGGAGGTATATCAAATGAAAGCACATAAATATTGGTCACTTGGTGCATTGGCAGCCATGATTGGAACCTTTTATACCGGCTATAAAAACATGAAAACTGCTCACAAATATTTTGCTTGCAGCTCTCTTCTCTGCATGATTATGGCTGTCTACTCCGGTCATAAAATGATTTCTGGTAAATCCAGAAAAAAGAAAAATTCTGTTTCTAAAGAATCTACAGAATAATCAAAACTAAAGAAATATTTACATAGGATTGCCTGATGGAATAAATATTTTCTATCAGGCAATCTTGCTATTTTACATCTTTTTTCAATCTGTCGTATAATAT
>NZ_QRIL01000074.1 GCF_003471165.1 Ruminococcus sp. AM22-13
AATTATAAGTCATATGGCGGCTGTTCTGGATTATGAATACTTAATCGTTTTCAACTTTGTCTGCGTAAAAATATCCCCATATATTTTCTTTTTTAATGAATTGATACGGTAGCTTTTAATTGCATAGGTATAAGTTACTCCTTTTTTTAATCCCGTATCTGTAAAATTCTGGGTTTTTCCATTGGTTATCCTTTTCACACAGGTAAAAGGTTTCCCGTTTTCAGATCTCCATACTTCATACCCATCTGTATGTGCTGTCTTTTTCCATCTGACAGTCAGTTTTCTGTCTGTCTTTTTCGTCAGAGACGTAATTTCTGGTTGTTTCGGCCAGAAGCTAACTTCTGCATAAGAATAAGGAGTATAACTTTTCTTTCCGTCCACTCCTGTAGAATAAGCTCTGATTCGAAAACTTATATCTTTTCCATAGTAACTTGAAATTGTAAGCGGTGAAATTGTCGTAGTACAGATATCACTGTTTTTTATATTAAAGCAGGTAGTGTATTTACCTCCAGCTTCTTTTTTCTGAATCAGATATCCGTCTGCCATTTCCGGTTGATTCCATTTCAGTCTGATTTCATCTGTAAAACTCTGGTCGTCTTTCCTCTTAATTCTGGATACCTGAAGTTTTATTTTTTCATCCTG
>NZ_QRIL01000075.1 GCF_003471165.1 Ruminococcus sp. AM22-13
TCTCAGGTTGGTACAATGTATGGAACTCTGAAAAAAGGACCTCGTTACCTTGAAATGGCAGAAGGTTATGTAACAGGTATTGCTCTTGATGCAGATGATGAGATCATCGGATATCAGTTCGTAAGCCTTGGAAAAATGACTGATTTCATCAAAAAAGGCGATGACCCGAATACTGCATGGGAAAAAGCAAAAGGTCAGTATGGCCGTGTTGCAGACGCTGTTAAAATTATCGACCCAAGAAAAGAATAATTTAGGAGGTAACAGGAAATGGCTTTATTTGAATCATATGAGAGACGAATTGACAAGATCAATTCTGTTTTAAACAGCTATGGCATTGCTTCTATCGAAGAAGCTGAGAAAATCACAAAAGACGCAGGTCTTAATGTTTACGATCAGATCAAAGGCATTCAGCCGATCTGTTTTGAGAACGCTTGCTGGGCATATACAGTAGGTGCTGCGATCGCAATCAAAAAAGGATGCAAGAAAGCAGCAGACGCAGCAGCAGCTATCGGTGAAGGACTTCAGGCTTTCTGTATTCCTGGATCCGTTGCTGATACACGTAAAGTAGGTCTTGGACATGGTAACCTTGGCAA
>NZ_QRIL01000076.1:0-236 GCF_003471165.1 Ruminococcus sp. AM22-13
GACGGTTCCCTGCTCACAGTCACTGATTTCAGCTTCCATCCCTCCGGGATCATACGGTGGAGTTTTATTTTTACCGGCTGCATCTTTGGCAGTTTCAGGAACCTGTCCTGCAGACAGATATTCCCATTTACCATATTCGTTGTATAGGATTTCCGCGAATGTTTTTTTGATTTATAATGCGGAAATCCCACTCCCGGTTCCCGGAAAAATTTCCGGAAAGCCCCTTCCAGATTTAA
>NZ_QRIL01000076.1:246-566 GCF_003471165.1 Ruminococcus sp. AM22-13
GGCAAAATAAAGAGAATCTACCTCTTTCAGCCATGGATATTCTTTTTTATATCCGGCCGGCGTATTTTTCAGCATCTTTTTTTCTTCCTGATAATGACGGATCTTATCCGCAAGCATCCGGTTATAGAGAAAACGACTGCAGCCGATCGTCTTCTCTATCTGGGTTATCTGTTCTTTATTTGGATAGATCCTTATTTTTACTGCCCGGTTTATCTTTCTCACCCTGACTCTCTATATACTGATGGATTGTTTCAACAGGTGCTATATTTCAAAGATTTCTTTTGTTCTCTCTGACATCTTATCGTCCAGCATCTTTCTGC
>NZ_QRIL01000008.1:0-2426 GCF_003471165.1 Ruminococcus sp. AM22-13
CAGGTATAATTCATTTAAGTTGACGCTAAGTTCCCAACATTGGGGTCAGACCCCGAAAATCATAGGGTCTGACACCAATGTGTGGTTGCCATAAGTGCGCCTCCTTAAATATACGGTTTGTCACAGTATAACAGGAATGGAAGAGGCAGTCACTACGCCATGTTTTGAGGCACTTACCACTCTATTTCCGATTTTATAATTCTTTTATAGTTCTTTTAGCTCTGCTTTATTCTTTTTAGTTGTACTTCATAGGGTCAGACCCCGACATCGACATATTTTTCAATTATTGAACAGTTATATACAGATGCTGTACGCTGCAGATCACAGCTCCTGCCCGGCAGGTCGTTTCCAAGGAAGAAATTGAAATCCAAGGGACGTTCACATTTCCGAAATAAAAAAGCTTCTTTTTACAATAGAGCCAGCATTCATCAATAGGCTTATTTAAGTGCGGCAATTTTTATGAATCTTCTGGTTTCCAACAAAACAGCAACTGTTTTCTGTCATAAACCGATTAATTTTTTAGTTTGCATTAGAGGATATTCGCTAATATGCCCCTAAGTTGACGCTAGGTTGACCACATTGGGGTCAGACCCTGGAAGTAGTCCTCCTATGAACATCTTATGTCAACCTAATCCTTCTATTTTTTTCATTAGAAATTACAAATCTATCTGACTATCTCTGACAAGCCACTCGATAAATTCCCTTACTGCCCCATCTCCCCCATCACGTGAAGATATGAAATTTGCCAATTTTGTCACATCCACCGCTGCGTCTTTAGGGCAGCCGATTATGCCCCCGTTTTCTTTAATAATCATCATTGCTGATAAATCGTTAATATCGTCGCCTATATAAGCAACATCCTTTAATTCTTCAGTTATGGTTTTCAGTCTTTCAACCTTATTGGATACCCCCTGATAAATTTCAGTAATTCCAATTTCTGCACACCGATTTTCAAGAATTTTACTTTTTCGACCAGTAATAATAACCGGTACAATACCTGAAGGAATGGCAATATCATGAATTCCACAACCATCTTTGATGCTAAATGCCTTCATCATTTCACCATCATTTCCCATATAAATTTTACCGTCAGTCAATGTTCCATCGACATCCATCACTAAGTATTTAACCATACTGTTAGCACCTCTTCTCTACTTACTTTTAATGCCTAACATCCATTTCATTTTATTACGGACAATAATGCATGCTGGACATACTATTAAAATCACAATAAAGCACACAAAAAAAGAATACAACACATTATCTCGAATAGTAGAAACATCAACCCTTATAAGGATAGAAAAAAGCTTAATCACAATACGTCGTATTGGCTCATGAATGCACATTATAATAATCGAGTTTATTCCAAAAAATTCAAGTACTGTATTGGATTTAATAATCTGCGCAATTTCAATGACAGCCGCAGATCCACTTACAGAAGCTATTATAAATAGAACAACATTTCCGTATATAACAGATGCCATTCCGGTAACGCCATTCCACAAGGCAACCGGAATATTAATGGACAACGAAATAATTGCAAACCATATCTTCAAGTACAGCGAAAGGCCACTTAGATTTTCTAAATATGAATACATATAGTATCCCACCAATAAAAAAAACAAAGCAAAAAGAGCCACATCTACTCCCCATGGCAGTCTAGTAGATAGATACTTTTCGATTAGAACACCCATCGAAATTAAAATCAAATAACAAATAATTTTGACTGTTCCCGTATAATGTGATTCAACAAATATAAACAAGCAAAAAACTATAAATAAGCATGGAAGAAACCACAATGCAGCATTAAATGTAAGATTGTCACTGCCGCTTCCCCAAAACATCCCAAATAGTGGTTTATAAATCGAGACGTTAGTATCTACCCGAAATCTTCTTTCAATTAACAACCAATATAAATAGCTAAGGCTACCGAATACAAAATATGGAATAACTGTCCTTTTAAATTTTGATTTTATCTGTTCTTTCCAAGGGGTACTTTGGAATCTAGAAGACAAACGATATGTCATCCCAGAAATACAAAAAAAGAGTGGGACATGGAAGGAATATATCCATATACGAAATAAACCTGATTCTAGAATATGTCCAAGAACAATTAGTAATATTCCAATTAGCTAAGAATACCAAATCTTTAAGCAAATATATGCTTGAAGCACTCAACAAAATTTTTAGTAACCTTTCAATTCTTTTCACCAGAATATTTTGAATATCTTGAGAATCAATCGAAGTATAGTAGCCACTTATCATAAAAAAAAGTCAAAACCGCACAACGAGAAATCCCATTTAATAATGCAGAATTTACCTTCAAATGCAAAACAACTACTAAAAGTGCTGCTACTGCCTTAACAGCATATAGATATCTGCTCTGCTCTGCTCTGCTCTGCTCTGCTCTGCTCTGCTCTGCTCTG
>NZ_QRIL01000008.1:2555-140974 GCF_003471165.1 Ruminococcus sp. AM22-13
CTGCTCTGCTCTGCTCTGCTCTGCTCTGCTCTGCTCTCAAAATTATGTTCTCCCCTCTACTCGTCTGTCAAGCTTATAATTTAAAAACAAGCGCACGTACTTATATTAGATACTGCTTTAGTACCGTACACTGGCTCAATAAATTATAAAATACCGTGATCTGCAGTTTACGGAGTTCAGCGGTCACTATTCCGCTTTAGAACGGCCGCTTTCCGAAATCAAACGGTCATCTTACCACAGTCTTCGATTCGAGTCAATGGCAAGGAGTAAAGCCGGCATAATGCCCCATTGACTTAATCTCAAACTGTTGATTGAAGCAATCAAGCAGAACAAAAGATTGTTCTGCTTACGCCTTATTCAGTGATCGTTCAATTCTAGAATGAACTGTTTAGCTTCGCAATATGCAGTGATCTTCAATAACCTTTTCAAATTTACTTGGTGTGATCATGCTAAAGCTACATCCCGGAGTCATTGTCTCAACAATTTCTTCAAACATCTTTGTTAGTTCTTCGTTTAACTCCTTGAATTCTGCAATATGGCGTTCGTTTTGGAAAGAGGTATCGGAATAATTCATTTCAGAGCATTCATCAAAACCATCAAAACCAGCCATTGTTATCCTTTTCGGATTTACTCTCTTTAAAAGACTCAATAACATAATTGTAGAATTTTCAAAATATTTATATCCACGATTAATAATACTGTGATAGTTAACCACAATATCCTCTTTTGTATCAGACTTTATATTAGACGAAATGATAACCATTCGACCTTCTCTCTTTCCTTTTAAGCGAGAATATCGTTTTGCATTTCCAAAAAACGACATTGCTTCTGAATAATCTGCAACGAAATTTACACTTATGACCACAGGTTTGTTTTCCGAAATGTAATTATCAATTTCTGGTCTATATGTATTAAGCGAATTGCCAGGAACCATAATAAATACTTCTTTTCCTTCGATTTGTTTTTTTAACAAATCGATTTGATTACGGTCATCAACCTTGTCAGCTACATATTCCGTATACAATCTCTGAATATTATCATAGTCATACCGTTGTCTTGTTCCCGGATCAATCATAGATAAAATTTTTCCTATGTCTTTTGTATCCAGCCTAAATTTTTCTGTTAGATAAATGATATTATTCGGGTGTGATTTGTAAACACCTGCAAGCATAGCTGGCGTTGAATATCCCCACTTATGGTTTAAACTATATTTGTAAATATAATCGTCAATCATATCGAGAATATCTTCAAATTCATAATCATAATGCTTCTTACGAACAAGATAATCTACAATAAGCTCTGTATTCAAATTACCTGCAACTTTACCCATTCCCCCTAGTGTACCGTCAATAATGATCTGCCTATTGCCAGTACCACTAAGCTTTATAACTTCCTGTGCAAACGCAAAAGATAATTGATAATTATTATGGGAATGAAAGTTAATACAAATATCAGAATCCATATTATGATCAATCAATCCATAAAGTCGGTCAACATCGTCCATATACATCGCCCCGTATGTATCAACGATTCCAAAACTGTACGGATGAACGCTATTAACCATATCAACTATCTCAAGAAGCTCACGATCCGAATAATTTAAAGAATTCACTCCTTGAATAAAAAGTTTATAACCTCTCTCCTTAATAACCTCAATCCATCGAATTACTTCATCTTTTTGCTCTGCATAATTTTTTTTCGTAAATCCAAAACGAATTGCATCTATTGAAGTCCCATCATATGGTTTTAGTGAATCAATATCACACATGCCAAAATCAATAAAGGCTGTGTATAACGTATTCTTTCTTGATTTGTTAACAAACGCTCTCATTTGATCCACATCTGTAAAAAACGTACTGTTACCCTTATAAGCGACTTTTCTCCAATCACGTAGGAAACCAATTTCAATAATATCAATCTTTGCATCAGCCAGTCTCTGACTAATTTCCTTTGCCTCTTGATCAGAAAAGGCGCAGTTAATGATTCGTCCACCATCGCGCAATGTACAATCGAGAACTCTAACATTTTTCATTTTTATTTTTCTCCCTTATTAGCTAAATATGCGGCTACCGCTTTTGCGAATTCAAAATCTTCTGCAGTATCAACATCAACCGCCTCAAACTGATCTATTTCATATATATACGGTTTATTTCCAATACGTTGTCCCAATTTAGTAAAGACCTCTTTACGAAAAATGAAAAAGGCACCTGTCTCCATATAAATTGGATCAAGATCCTGTGTCCTTACTATATTCTTCATATCATAGTTAAAGGGTTTTCCGTTCATCCACATGTAATCTTGGAGCATAACAGCGGAAAATGCAGAATCATATTCACCGGAAACTACTTTTTCCAACGCATTGGAAATAGAAGACCCTTTAGTAAATGGTTGTGTAACATGTGTAAGAACATAAATATCTGCATCAACATCCTTAACGAAACGATCAATAATCTCCAATCCCTTTACCTGAAAACCATCCAGATATGAATCTCTTTTCAAAAATCTGAGTCCCCTTGGCTCATACGGTGCAATGTATGGTTTTATTGCCTCGTCTGAACAATAAATGTACTTTTCATCTATGCTGTCCACATTACTAATAGTTTCAAATAAATAGTCGCACATTGGTCGACCATTAAGCATCATCGTATTTTTGCCTGGAAGACGCTGGTTATTAAGTTTAATTGGAATAAATGATACTACCTTCATAATAATTACCTCTCTTATCTAAGCTTTTTTATAGAAGAAATACACTCCATAAGTGTATTTCTAGTAACCAAACAATAAATTACATATGCCGCCAAATAAACAAAAAATGCAATATACATCGGAAGGGTAAGATTAATCACAATAAAAATCAGGGAAAGAACGCACTCCCAAATAACATTTATCTCATTTGGCACTTCCATAATCTTTGATAAATATATGTTTGTGATTAAACTACGAATGGCTATGGCTGCTACCATGCAAATCACAACAGCCATCATATTGTTAAGAACATATGCGCCAATCGAACATAATCCAGCACTAATACCCAATGAAATAATGTTAATAAGAAGCAGCATCTTTTCTTTTCGCAACACTTTTAAGTATGTGTTATATAACAATTGCATTTTTCCATCAAAAATACATAACGGCAGCAGAATAGCAAGATATTCAAGACTTAATTTGTACTGAGGAAGCCATATACTCAAAATGAACTTGACCGGGACATATAAAGCCAAAATTGCACATAGTAAATAACTAATACCACTTCGTACAAGTACAAAAACCTTTTTCATTTTCTCTTTGTCAAATTGTCTCAGCATCGGAAATAGTACCATACTAATCTGTGAAATAAATTGCAAGAAAAAATTTGTCAAAGAAATTGCAAGCGATACGATTCCAAAAGAACTAATTCCTTGCGTTGCATCAATCATTGCTCGGCCAACACCAAGGATAAAACTACTTGCCAAGTTCGAAAAAGTAAGGTTGATACCAATTTTAGCGTTGTAAAACATTTCAGATAAAGTTTTCTTCACCGAAATTTGCTTTGAAAAAACAAACGCCTTTCCCTTAACGATACAGTAGATTAGTGACAATCCCTGTGCCAAAACATATAGAAGAACATAAATTTGAAAATTTTCCGGTCGAAATATCATCAGTGCAACAACACAAATGGTAAAAGATATCTTGCTTATTATCGTTGCTATCGAATAATTTTTTGTCTGATTTGCAGCTTGGTAGATAAATCCAAGAAACCAAAATGCATTGGTCACCACCATATATACAGCCGTCATTATCCAGACAAACTTTCTGTCACCTTCTATTGGCAAGAACGACAATACAGTAATCCCAACAATGCTAAAAATAATGTGCATTGTTGTCATAACTCGCAGTTGTGAACCCAATAATGATTTATCCATCTTATCAAGCTCTGTCCCACCGTATCTGAGATATATTCCATCTGGCAAACCCAAATGAAAAAAACCCACATATCCACTATAAAATATAAACAACTGCCAGTAAGCAAATTGCTCAACGCCCAATAATTTCGGCACAATCAATGACATCAAGACGCTAAGCATCAAACTGAGAAACTGTGCTAAAAAGGCATACGTTAAATTAGAAGCGAACTTTTTTGTTAAATCATTTTTCAAAGTTTATTTACCTCACGATTTCACAAAGCTTTTAAGTATATAGTAAATTTTCTCATACGGAATTGGAAGTTTAAACAATCTATACAAGAACGCTATTTTCCAAGTTGATTCTGTAAAATCTCTTTTAAATTTTGATGGATTTCTCAAATAATGCATTAAAGTATCTGGATGAGCAATATGGGAAATCCTTGTGTCAAACATTCTGAAATCAGAAAACAAATCCACACCACTTTTTTCTGGTTTTAGCCCCATATAGAGAAGATTGTTAATTGCAATACCATTATCGATTACCAGCAACTCGTTATTTAACATTGTTGCTACGAACTCAACGTAGGCCATTGCTCCTTGTTGGAAATCCTTAATTATGCCAACTTCATCTATATATTTTGACTCTTGCGAATCATACTCATAGTCATAAAACTCAACAACCGATGCATTATTTTCTAAACAAAAGCGATATGTAGAACCATGCTGCGAAAGGAAAATGCTCTCGAACACAGATATAAACGCATTTATCTTATCCTGATAGTCATTTTTCAACTCCGGTCCGTACAAAAAGCTAAGCGTATCGATTTCACGACTCTCAATCAGCTTTGATTTTGGATTTAATCCCATATAAAAACCAACGACATCTGCGTTAATCTTTGCAGCTTCCAAAATTCGCTGTAACGCCTTCTGCATCGTTCCATTATATCCAATGTCAACAATGGCTATTTTTCCACATACGTTATTTTCTTGAAGATACTGAACAACAGCGTTATATTCTTTCCTTGAGTTTTCTATTACCCTTTCTCTTACCATAGAGTAAATCTGGCGAAATTTATCAGAATCCAATAAATCCTTTTTATTAATCGTCGTTTCTAGTGTTAAGCCACATTGTTTTACTTCTTTCCTATATTTATCCGCTTCAAGACCAATTCGAGTCAGAAAGCTTTTAACTGACGTTTTGGGTGACATCGAAATATTTTTTAATATATCCTCATACTCTGGCTCCATCCATATTGCAGGAACCGTCCATGAACGTCTTGAAGCATAAATATACGCAGTTTCAAATCCGCTTGGATTAATAAGATCAAATGCTTTTTTCATGGAATATCCATCACGAGAAAGAAAAAATACTTTGAAAATATCTCTTTGCTTTAGTTGAACAGAAAGCCATTTTGAAAAGCCAGCAAGTAACGGTCCAAGCACTTTTGCCCCCATTGCCTTGCTTGTATTTAGCGTATGAACGAGAATAGATACATTCCTATTCGCAATTTCAAAATCCAATTTCTCACTGATTATAGCTTTTACAGGATAGACTTGCGGTTTTTCATAAGAAACCTGATATGTAGAAATACCTATTTTCTTCGGAGATCCTACATCGCCTTTTGAGTTATCACCAATGTGAAGCCATCGTTCAGGCTCAAGTCCTTTCTCCTCTATAACCTTTTTGAACAACTCTCCTGTTGTTTTTGTCTCATGGTATTCACAGGATACAAATATTTTTTCGTATCCTTCAATTCCACAGTTGGACAATATCTTTTTCAAAAAAGCTGCATCCAAATACATATCTGAAATCACATATATTTTTTTTCCTGCTTCAATACACTTATGATATAAATTTATAATTTCAGTATTTGGCTTGCAGACATTAAGCTCAACTAATTTTTCAGTCTCTTCTAGTTTTGCCGGATTACCACCATATTCCTGACAAAAAAAATCGTAAATTTCTCTTATTGTACTTGGTCTTTTATTTTTCTGATTGACCATTCGTTCTGCCGTGATTCTTTTATCTTTAAAATCATCCGGCACCGGAATTTCATTTTTTTTGCAGTATCTATCAACCAGATCAAAAACATCATGTGGATTTGTAACACAGCGTTTAACCAATGTATCAAAGATATCAAATGAAACATATTCAAATTTATCTATATTTAATCCCATTTTCTACTCCTTGCTATGTCCGGCAGTACCCATAATAACCCAATTAATATATACATCGTCGCACCAGACATTGCGCCTTCAGCTTGAGCAACAATAAAAAATGCCAAAAAGCCTATTCCACACACACTGTATAAATACGGCTCACCATCACGAATCATAAGTAGCTTTCTATTAATCAAAAAAAGCACAAGACAAAATAAGCCAAAACACAAGAAACCACCTCTAAACCACATATCAAGAAATGTATTGTGCGTTGTAGTTGCTCCAGCTGCAATTGTTGACAACCACGATAACTGCTTTTCATTTAATATCCCATATCCCCATATTGGCGACGACAAAATTTTATCCCATGCAATACTCCAAATACGAAAACGAGCAGATACGGTATTCGTTCTTCCAACAATAAGCCCCAACGTATCACCTAATGCTGCAAAGGAAGATAGTTTACTCAAGCTAGTCATTAAAAAGAAGACTATAATATGCGCAGTTGCAACAACATGAAACTTGACTTGTACCTTGTTTTGTATAGCTGTAATAATTAGAAGCAGTGTCATTAAAGTATATCCAACATAACCACTACCTATTTTTAATGTGTTTATAGTTATAAAAACAGTGAAATAAAGACAACAGCATCGGATCGTATGACCTCGTTTTTTGGGAGTCAACTGCCAGTAAATCACATCAACGATACATGCTAAAATCAAATATGTGGTTTGCGCATTTCTCAGTCCAAAAATCCATGCTTGATCTGATATCCATCCAGTACTAGTTTCATACAAATACAGTCCATGAGGAAACATCAACATTGTCACTAAATTAGCATACACCAAAATTTCAAGTATACTATACAAAGCATCAATTAAAAAAAATCCATCCTTTTCATAACCTAGTTCCATAATCATAACAGAACCAAATGAAACAGCCGAAAATGTAAATGCATTAAACACATTTCCTGAATTCAAAAAAGTAGAAAGCAACGGCACTATGCTAAACAAGAAAAAAACAAAAGAAAATTTAAGCATCTTTTTTTGAAGTACAACATAGTAAAACGCCATAAATAAAACCACTAATATTCGAACAACATTAAATAGGTTATCCAATTCTGCAATTGTGCCAAAATAAGCCGGTTTCAAAAAGGCAAGCAACAATAGCATCCATAAAATTTTAGATTGTGAAGGCTTTTTTATTAAAATCTTCAATGAATTTCCTCCATATAATCAATTTTAGATTTCTACAAGATTGACTATTTCATAAAATCCAACAGAAACTCCTGTCGTTTCTGATCAAGCGTTTCGCTGTAATAGTCATGAGCCTTTTCAAAGCTTATTTGAGCCTGCTTCTTCCTCTCATCGGGTGATATCAAAGATTCCAATGCCTTAGCAATGCCTTCTGAGTCTCCAGGCTTTACTAAATATTCATTCGAACATAGTTCGCTGTTTCCACCAACATTCGTACAAACAACTGGGCATGCACGGCTCATTGCCTCGACAACTGCTCTGCATAAACCTTCTGTAAAACTAGGCTGAATATATATATCGATGCTATCTAGCCATCCATACACTTCATTATGTGGCTTTGATCCGTCTATGATAACTTGATTCTCTACCCCACATTGCCTAGCGTATGAAAGAAGCTCCTCGCCGCGTCCATTGCCAAGTAGATGATACTCAAACCGATGCCCTTTCAGCTTGAGCAAGGAGATTGCTTTTATTACAAACCGATGCCCTTTCAGCTTGTCATCAATATTTGCTGCTGTACCCAATGAAAGGATGCCCTTTCCGCTTGTCATCTTTTTTAATCGTTCTTCAAGAAATGAAGGGCTCAAATCCATTATTTCGACATCTGAGCAACCTATAGTTTTTCCAGTGCATGGATATCTCTCCTGCAAGCTCCTCTGTGTCACATACAAACCGTAAGGTGCATCGGCCATATTCTTCTTACATGTACGTTCATGTTTCCACGCAACTATTTTTCCGTCTATTCCATGATTCCAATCTGTTTCATATGCAAATCCACCAACCATCAACATATATTGTCTATGATATTTTCTACAGTATTTAATTGCTATCTCAGAATAAACGCCTACAGCTGATGCTAGAATCACGCGATCTGCCCATAAGATATCGTTTTCAATTAAATGCTCCAACTCTTTGTATTTTTTTACCTTAATCAAATTAGTTTTAGGATTGTACGGATTAAATCCAATGTCTAACTGTGCAAGATCATATGGAAACAAATCATATTTATGTTTCGCTTCTTCCTCATCGCATCGAATACCGCTATCTCTTAAAATCATGCGAAACTCGTCACAGATATCTGCATAACGTTTTATGGTTTTTCGATTCATATGAGAGTTAAGATATATGTTTCCTGATGAATCCTCTATTGTCCTAGCACTCATACTCACAAATAATAGTTTCATTCTATTTATCCTCTTTTAGCAAATCATCTAAATTTACTCTTTCAAATACTTCCAGCGCACCGCCTCGGGTTGCATTAAATACTGTAAATCCGTATTGATTCATCTGTTTTTTTACTTCTTTATAACCAGCAATATTACGTTCTCTTGCTGTGTCTATTGTTGTGTCAGGAACACCATAATCTTGAAAATGAATTTGCTTTCCCTTCGGAAAGTTGCAATCAGCACCTAATAAATATATTTCTTTAAACCCCATATACACAGCAAGTTGAATAAGGGAGTGTGTAATACTATGCATGCCGTAAACAGTTCTATAACAATCGCCGCTAAACTTACACCAAAAGCTTTGTTTAAACCACCGATCATAAGTATGGTATGCTACATTTTCTGGAAACACATACCATCCTTTTTTTATATCACCGTGACGCTTGATTCTATCCGACACAAATACTTTAATTTGATTACCGCAATATTGTTCTATGTTAGATTTTAATTTCTTGTAAACTCCTAAATCATTACATCCATAAAATGTCGGTCTAAAGCTAGTCTTATCAGCAAGCAGGCAAATAGAATTCATTCCAAAAGTATATTCATCTCGAATTTTTTCTAAATCTTCTGTAGTCAAACTAGGACCCGTACAGATAATAAAACAACGCTTTCCATCGTATTTTCCTTTTAATGCTTTTATATCACTATACTGATTTCCAAGTACCCCATGACATCTTAAAAATCCTGTAAATTCATACCAAGCATTAATAATAGCCATCATGATCCAGACAAATGCCTTAATCACAATCTCAAATAATTTATTCTTTCGCGCCAGATCAACAAGCTTTGTCATCATAATGTTCTATTTTCCTCTCTTCTTATAGACTATTGTAAAACTCAATATACTTCTTCTTCATGGCATCAGTATTATAAATCTCAAGGACATCCTGATAGGCTCTTTCAGGAAGTTCTTTAGGAAATTCCTTCATAGCCACTTTTATATGTTCAGCATACTCCTCCGCCTTATCACATACATACCCATTAATGCCATCATTGATAACACTCTTATTTCCCATTGTATTGCTGACGAGAATCAACTTTTTAATGTACATATTCTCAATAAGACTCATCGCAATGGCTTCACCAAGACTGCACAAAATAAATGCATCTGCACCTTTGGCCATTGCCAAAGCTTCCTTACGAGGTTTCCATCCCGTCACCTCAATATTGGGAGCGGTCAGCTCATTTTCAAGTTCTCCGTTACCAATCCAAATAAATCTCGCATCTGGTACTAGTTCAGCAATTCTATTAAAAAGCTGCGGCTGTTTCTGAACGCAGGCACGGCCAAGCGTAAAAACCGTGAACTTATCATTTTTTACAGGCTTAATACCGTCAAGTGATGCAGAAAGATCTGCAAGATTAACACCCGTTTCAACATAGGCTGTTCTCTTGGAGAATTTCTTTGCTTCTTCATCTTCACTTTCGCAACAGGTAAGTGTAAGTGCTCGATTTCCGAGAACCTTTTCTGCAAACTTATAGACTTTGCTCTTCTTCCCCGGCCCCATAAGAATATGTGCATATCCATGAGGTGTATACACAACAGTATTATTTTTTCCTTTATATGCAAGTCTACCTAAACCACCTGCTACCGAAGAATGCAGGTGAATCACATCTGGCTGAACATCTTTTTCAATCTGACGCAATTCCTTAATTGCTGCGATGTCACTCTTTAAATTGGTTAACCCCTTAACACCAACATTTTGCATTTCAATCAAATGCACTCTCTGATTCAAAAAATCTTTGTAATTCTTAGGGGTCTGAGGTCTGAGAGAATATGCAAGATAGACATCAAAATCATTCACCATATCGTTGCAGAGCTGAGATACGTAAGTAAATACGCCACCTCCAAAAGCTTCACAGACCATTAAAATCTTTTTCTTTGCCATTTTATTCTCCCAGCTCCTTCTCACATTTATCCAACACTGTTGCAATTACCTGATCCATATCGTAATACTTATACTCACCAAGACGACCGCCAAAAATCACCTTGTTTTCTTCATCTGCCAGCTTCTTATACTCAGAATAAAGCAAGCCATTCTTGGCATCGTTGACCGGATAATATGGCTCATCACCAGGTTTCCACTCGCTACTATACTCGCGGCTGATGATTGTTTTAGGCAGATCATTACCATTTTCATCCTTACCGAACTCAAACCATTTGTGTTCAATGATACGAGTCCACGGTGTTTCACGGTCGGTATAGTTCACTGCAGCATTTCCCTGGAAGTTTGGCTTATCCAAAGTTTCCGTTTCAAAGCGAACAGAACGATATTCCAGCGTACCCAGCTTATAATCAAAATAAGCATCAATCGGTCCAGTGTATACAACCTTGTCAGCCAATGCATCCAACTCTGCCTTGTTCTCCAGATAGTCTGTGTTCAAACGAACCTCAATGCCATCCAGCAGATTTGCAGTCATCTTGGTATAGCCGCCAACAGGAATACCCTGATAAAGTGCGTTAAAGTAGTTGTTATCAAAGGTCAGACGAACCGGAAGACGTTTGATAATAAAGGATGGCAGCTCTTTGCAGTCACGTCCCCACTGCTTCTCAGTGTAGCCTTTGATAAGTTTCTCGTAGATGTCACGGCCGACAAGAGAAATGGCCTGCTCTTCAAGATTCTGTGGCTCACCAGTAATCTCCTTGCGCTGCTCTTCGATCTTGGCAGCGGCTTCTTCTGGTGTCACAACACCCCACATCTTATTAAATGTGTACATGTTGAACGGCAGTGAGTACAACTCGCCCTTGTAATTGGCTACAGGTGAGTTCGTAAAGCGATTGAACTCGGCATACTGTGTAATGTACTTCCAGACTTTTTTGTTGTTAGTATGGAAAATGTGAGCACCATACTTATGGACGTTGATGCCCTCAATATTCTCGGTGTAAATGTTGCCGGCAATATTCGGGCGCTTGTCTACTACCAAAACAGACTTGCCATGTGCTTTAGCTTCATGTGCAAAAATCGACCCGTAAAGGCCAGAACCTACTACTAAATAATCAAATTTTTCCATAATGAACTCCTCCACCCCTCATCGGGTTAACATCTCATTTCTTCATCTATGTACACATCTGCTCTTCACAGATAGTATTTCTCTCTAATTCCCCGTGCGTTCATCACACACTCGGCTAAGTGTTTTCTTATGCTGTCGTATCCAACTACACCAGCAATCATGTTTTCTACTACATACCACTTCTATTGAGTACACTCGTCTCTATTCCTCTATAGCCGAAGTGTTGATTTATACAGTCGAACCCCGTATACCCTGCAATGACGTTTTTTCTAAGTGTTGGATTGTTGAATCGAACCCTGTCGGTGCGTGAGTTTTGTTAAAACTGTATATATCACCCAGTCCATTTCTCGCCATTCATTATTCATTATGAACAAATCATTTACTCCAACCACACAAAACATGTAATTACCATCACCATCCATGCTCTACTCAACAGCTGTTTTATGAAGTAGAAATCATCTATTTTTCTCTAATTTTCATGACTCAACAAACCGTTATGATGTAGGTGTCATTAGCGGGTCAGATAGTGTACTCAACAGCAGTTTCAGACGTTAATGATAAACTCATGGATTTTTGTTGTTTTATCCTGTTTTCCGCCATTTCCTCATAACTTCCGAAAAAGTTGTACCAATTTTGTGTCACAGGGGTCAAAAGTTCAGTGTTTTGTATGAATTATCGGCATTTTCAGTTCGTATAGCTGTGAAATATTACCAATTTCAGCAACCCAATTAGTGTACAAAACAGGTTCTTTTCGACTATGCTACGTCAATGCGGTTTGTTGAGTAGACATTTTTCTGAACGGCATAACCCCATTCTCACATCGCCCCATCACTCTTAAACACACTCCAAACCGTCTGCCACAATATCTTCACATCCAACCTCA
Source organism: Ruminococcus sp. AM22-13 (assembly GCF_003471165.1). GTDB lineage: Bacteria > Bacillota > Clostridia > Lachnospirales > Lachnospiraceae > Blautia_A. The sequence goes on from NZ_QRIL01000008.1 coordinate 14,977, forward strand.
AACTCCACTCACTGATATATTGCGTATCCAGCTTCACCACTTCTTCGAAGTCCGTTATATTGCTTCTGCCGCTGACCTGCCACATTCCTGTGAGGCCGGGGCGGAAGGACATTCTTGCTCTGTGGTGCGGTTCATATAATTCCCACTCATCTACTGTAGGTGGTCTGGTGCCTACCAGACTCATATCCCCAAGCAGGATATTGATAAACTGCGGGAATTCATCCAGGCTTGTCTTCCTGATAAACTGTCCGATTCCTGTCTTTCTGGTTCCGTCGGGCAGGATCTTGTTCCCGATGATCCTCGGGTCAAAATCCATCTTGAACATCAGTCCGTCGCTGATTTTGTTCTGTGCCATAAGCTCTTTTTTCCGCTCTTCGGCATCCATATACATGCTTCGGAATTTATACATTTTGAATTTTCTTCCGTTTCGTCCGATCCTTTCCTGTGCAAAGAAGATCGGTCCAGGTGAACTGATGTAAATCATTGGTCCCACAATTATGGTGATCAGCAGGGTGATCAGACATCCGACCAGACCGCCTGCAATGTCCATCAGACGTTTCACCAGAAGTTTTGATGACTCTGCATAGTTCATACTTGTGGTAATAACTGTATATACGCCAATTTTCTCTACCTGCTGGCATCCTGCAGGGAAGGATCCGTATTTCGTGATTCCTGTATGTACGGCTATTCCCATTTCCAGGAAAGCCCCTACAAGCTCATTGGGGTATTCGCTTTCTGCGCATGGCGGGATAAACACTTCATCTACCCACTCTCCGCAGGTATATTCGATAATCCCATCTCTGTCTGCAACGATGGGAATCCCGCAGATATTTTTTCCCTTAAGGTCTGTATCCAGAGAGACTGCGGTTACTTTTGCATAACCGCGTCTGTCCGCTGATACGATCTGAAGGGTCTCCCTGAGGATTTTTTCCGGTGCTATGATCAAAAGTGATTTTTTTGCTGAATTGAATCCGATTTTCCGAAGAATTTTTTTCCATATCACTCTGGCCGCATAGTCTGTGACTATATAAAACGGAACCATAATGTAATAAGAGAACCTTGAATAAAAGCTTCCCGTCTGTGTTGTAAATAAGTAGAAGGTTACGATCAGTTCTACAAGGATCACATGTCTGCACGTTGCAATAAACTCATCGAAATATCCCCTCTTCAGAACATTTTTGAAAGAATCTGATACGATTTCCACAAAGAAATCGATAAAAAGAAATGCGATCGCAAGGGTTCTGTAATCACCATCTGTATAGGGATTATCCGTCCCAAAGCGAATAATATAAGAAATGACAAATGCAAGCTGCATGCATAAAACATCCAGCAGCATAAAATCAACATGCTTTGTCCAGCTTCTTCTTTTTTTTCTGTACATACCTGACTCCTGTAAATATTTTTCCGTTTTCTTTTTCTCTTCCTATTTCCAGTCCATCCCTATGCTGTCCAACTGCCTAATCCTATGTTCATCCAACACCATCCCGCTCCCCTCAGGATGTTTCCTCTTCGCCCGTATATTCGAGATCCACCTCCCCAGCTTCACTCCATTCACACTATACGAAACCGGAACATTCAGATTTCCATATTCCTCATAGTAATCTTTCGCCAGCGCATACTTCTCATTCCACTGTCTGACCGTCTTCTTCTCCGTCTTAAACCCAATCTGCCTAAGCCGTTCCAACTGTCTCTCCTCCAATGAACTCCGGCATGCATTTTTCTCATCAAACTGGCTCCCAATCTCCGCGAGCCATCTCCCCAGCGGCACCCCATTCTCCGTCACATACTTCACCGGAACCTCCAGATCCCCATGCGCCAGATAATACCCTTGTGCCGCCCGGAAATACTCTTCCCATTTCTCCCCATTCCGATCCCAGATCATCCCCAACTTCTCCAGCTCTCCCTGCTGTTCCTTCGTCAGCGCCTGATCCAGTCCCTTATTCTTCACTTTCGTTCTCAAATTACAGACCCATCTCCCAAGCCTGAACCCATTCTCCGTCACATATCTAGCCTTAACATCCAGATTCCCATGCTCCTCATAATAAGCCTGCAATTCTCTCAACGCCTCATTCCAGCTCTGGTCCTTACTGTCCCAGACCATCCCGATCTCATCCAGCTTCCTGACCTTCTCCTCACTCAGGTTCCCGGTCACCGAACCTGCACGGACCCTGCGCTGCGTCTGAATCCAGCTTCCAAGCGTAAGCCCTGTCTGCGTCTGATAACTCTTCGGAACTTTCAGATTCCCTTTCTCCCGGTAATACTGCCTTGCGGCAATATAATAGGTTTCCCAGGCGGAACTTAAATTCGTCTGCAGTTTCTGGAAAAGCATCCTGCAGTCCTTCGTCTCCTCCGTAATGTGGAAACGCTCACTAAAGCGGAACCCTTTCCCATACGTCGTCGGAAACAGCACAAATGCTTCTTCCATTTCTTTCTTCAGACAGTCAATACAAGAAAGACTGTCAAAATTATTAACCAGGTCAAAAATAACTGGTGTCTTCCCGCTGCCCGCTGACAATGCACGCCCGATCTGCTGAAGATAAATGATCGGTGACACCGTCGGACGCAGAAGAATCACACCGTCCACATCATCCACATGAACCCCTTCATTGAGCATATCAATGCAGAAAAGAAGCTTCAGATGTGCACTGTTATCTTTCTTAAATTCCCTGAATTCTCTGTCTGTAGCAGTATCGTTATAAAACGCTGTATAGATCCGCGGCTCGCGGTCTACCCGACGAAACCACGTACTGACCTGCTCTTTCATTTCGTCCATATGTTCTTTACCGGAACAAAAGACGATATATTTTCCATTTTTCTTTTCCATGTGCTTCTCAAACACAATGTCCAGTCCCTCTGCCTGTTCCAGTGCGCGGCGCAGCTGCTCAAGCAGTTTCTGGTTCTCTGTGATGAGGCCCTGATTCGATAATGCCTGGATTCTTTTCTTTAACTGTTCCAGTTCTTTCTTATACGAATACATGGCAATCACATATTTCGGTTCCGGGAGTATTCCCCGGACGATAGCTTCTCCGAGTGTCATCTCGGATGCAATCTTTCCATCAAAAATCTCCTCTGCCATATTTCTCTGGTTGTCCAGATAGCGGATATTGGTCGCAGACAGCCCGAGTCTCTTCGCATCTGGACAGGCGGTCAGAAGTTTCCTGACGCTTTTGCCCCATTCTGCGGCACCACAGCGATGAAATTCATCCAGAATGATGTAATCCGGATGCAGGGTTTCGATGCTGTCTTCGTTCTTCATCAGACGGCTGTAGGACATGAATTGGATGTTATCGAATTCCATTCCGAGGTTCTCCAGCTGTGTCTGATAGATATATTCACTTGGTGAAAGCCATAAGAATTTCTCTGATGGATGTTCCTCTGCCAGCTTAAATGCGATCAGGGATTTCCCTGTGCCTGTGGGATGGATGACTGCTGCCATTTTCTCCTGCTCAAGCATGGCGGTAACTGCGTTATACGCTTCCTGATTGTGTTTGAAAAGATGTATGCTCATTTCGGTATTCCTCCAAAGTACACAAAAAGAGGAATTCAGATTTCGCAGATTGTTTTAATCTGCGAAATGGGCACCGGAAACGTGCATGAGATCAAAGGTTAAGAAATGATCCGACCACTGATCTGACCATTTATAGAAGAGATAGAAGAAAGCGAATCCAGAATGTTCCGCTTGGTATCCATAGATGGATGGACATATTTATTCAAAGTGATATTTACATTAGAATGACCAAGCATTTCGCTGACACTCTTGACATCAGCCCCATTGCTGATACAGTTTGTCGCAAATGTATGGCGCAGTGCGTGAAAGTGAGACTTCTTTATATATGCTTTATTCAGATAAGAATAAAACTTGTACTGATAAGTACGGGGTTCCATCGGGGAAAATTTATTCAACACATAAACCCCATCATCCTTACAAGAGAGAAGAAATGGAAAGAGAAATTCCGGAATCGGGATCTCCCGGACAGAGCAGAGCGTTTTGGGAGGTCCCTCATACAGAATCGTTTTCCGATCCTCCTGCCCGACCTGAATCCTCTGGACAGTCCTGTTAATATGAATTGTTTTTCTCTGGAAGTCGATATCTTCCCACTTTAAGGCACAGATTTCCCCGAGTCTCAGTCCCATATACAGGCATATCAGAATGCCAAGCTTACAGGAATCAAGATCCGAGAGCAGATAGAGGCATAGCTTCTGCTGGTCTGTAGCATTTATTGTCTGCACGGGTTTGGGAACTGTCCGCAGCTTTTCTGTTTTTAAATGAATTTTCGGAGTGCCGCAGTATCGGTTTCCATAAGATAAAATCTGATTCAGTACACAGTAGATACTTTTATATAGACTGGCGGATATCTCCTTTGGCAGGGCTTTCTCTATGATTTCCAGGCTGATTTCGTCTGCTGTCAGACTGCCAAAAGTATCCCGGATATGCATGTCATAGATGTTGGCATATTTTCTGTAGGTGGAGTACTTGCGATTATCCTTAATATAGATAAGCCACAACTGACCGATTTCATCAAGACTCATATCAACACTGCCATTTAGGGGAGCTGTCTGCTCTTTTGGGGAGAGCAGAGTAATCTCAGATTCTTTCTTGCTGTTAAAGAGTTTCTGTTTTACTTCATTATAAGAAGGGGCATATACGGAACGGTATTTTTTGCTTCCATTTATATAGATCAGATATCGGCCTTCCCATCTGCCGTCACTTCTTTTTCGTATGTTTTCTCCTCGTCTTGCCAAAATATAAAACTCCTTTCTATGGCTCCTGACCACGATTCTGACCCGTAATGGAGATACTTTCCAGAAGTCAGATTGATTTTCTTACAAAAAGCACTAAATAAATTGGTCAGTTTATGTTATAATGTACTAAATAAATTGCCATTTATTGACAAAATAGCTTAATCAGCATATTATATTAGCAGTGATTTGATAAGAAATTTAATAAAATTGGGGAGGTTGGCGCGTATGTGCCCATTTCGCAGATTAAAACAATCTGCGAAATCTCTGTACGTGAATGGTCCATCCGGCGTTTTTTAGCTGCGCGGATGGATTTTTTCTCTGTCATTTTAGAACTATTTGTTCTTTTCATTATATTATACTCTGCTCTTTCACGCAAGTAAAATATCAGACAGTTATCGTCCTATCGTTCCTGCCATGGGCATGATTTCTAAAATATCTCTGTATAAATAAAATACCCGCTGCGGAAGATATTATACATATCTGTCCGCAGTGGATGTTTTATAAATTTTCGAAAATCACATCGGATCATCCGGATGATTGTCGAATTATGTTCGAAATCAAAGCAAAAATATCACATTATTCGATAATATTATTTGAATATATTATGAAATAAGTATATACTAATAGAAAATGAATTTGGAGGGATAATTATGTTGATAGAATTCAGGTTCAAGAATTATAGATCATTTCGTGATGAGGCGACGCTATCTATGGAAGCAACGGGGCTTGGCCCCTTCAAAAAGAGCTTGATTTCATATGGTTCGTTGAACTTATTACCGAGCGTTGCTATATATGGAAAAAATGGTGGAGGTAAAAGTAATGTAATCCGGGCGTTTTGGCTGGCTGTGCAATTCATTAAAAATGCACAAAGAACACAGCACGAAAACGCAAAAATACCAGTAATACCATTTGCTTTAAATGATTATTCTGAAGATGAACCAACAGAATTTGAATTTATCTATACTCTAGACGGAATTAAATACTGGTATTCCTTTGCTGCAACAAAGGAAAAGATATATAAAGAATATTTATACCACGCACCAAAGGGACAAAAAGCGTTAGTTTTTAAAAGAGAAAATCAATCATTTATTTTTACAGAAGAAAAGGCAAAAAGAAAGTTAATCAGCGAAACCGTTGCATCGAATCAGTTGTTCTTTTCGTTGGCTTGTACAATGAATGACGCTATTTGCGCAACTGCAATGAAGTGGTTTCGGGAATTGCTTTATTTTTCAAGGGATTATTCAGATATTCCTAAACAGCTGTTGGATTATTCTAATGATGCCAATATGCTACAGGCGATTTCGGATTATGCTAAAGCTGCGGATCTCGGTATCGAAAGTATGCAATTTGAAATTGACAGTAAGGAAATTAAGGACAATCTAAGTTTTCCCGAGAATATACCAGACGGTATAAAAACAGCCTTGATTCAGTTTATGCATATTCTGGCAGATACGTCGAGCAACTCAGAAACAAGATTAAAAATGAATGAGGTTAAAGCAATATCGAAACATCAGGGTATCAATGCTAATGGAGAAGCGGTTTTATACCCGTTAGAATTATCGGATGAATCAGACGGAACCAGAAAACTCATGTCTATTGCACCTGCAATCGAGTCAGCACTGAAAAAAGGCGGAGTTCTTATCGTTGATGAAATTGAAAAAGAACTTCATCCAATGTTGGTAGATTTTGTTGTGGCAAAATTCCAGAGTAAGCAGTCTAACCCAAAAGGAGCGCAGCTTATCTTTACGACTCATAACACGGAACTTATGAATATGGAAATCCTGCGTAAGGATCAGTTGTACTTTGCAGACAAAAGCAATGAAGATGGGATATCAGAACTTTATAGTATTAGTGGATTAGGTACCAGAACTACAGAAAATATCAGAAAGGGATATTTGCTTGGTAAATATGGTGCAACTCCTGATATTGAGATTGAGGAGGTGGAATAATGCCTCGTAAAGTAAAATCTGCCAAACCACTAATCTATGTATTTTGCGAAGGTGAAAGTGAACAGGCATACACTGATTATTTAAAAAAGACTTTCTCGGATGTTGCTGTTTTAAAAAGGCCACCAGATACAGGACTGTTTGAAGAAGCAGATGCAAAGTTTTCAAAGTCGCCCAAATATAAAAACAGCATAGATGTAACAGATGAAATATGGTTTTTTTATGATATAGAAGAAAAGGATATTCCAAAATGGAATGATAGGTTTACGATTATAAAGAAACTTCGTAACTTGAGAAAAAAACAAGGAATACGGGTAAGATTACTAATGACTAGTGGATGTATTGAGTATTGGTTTATGTTGCATTACAAATACTATACTCCGAAACTCATTACCGTTCCTGAAAAGGAAAAGGTTATTAATGAAGTTAAAAAATTAATCCCAACTTACGTAAAAGGAAATTCTGCGGCAACAGAGAAGATTGCAGTCAATTATCAAAAAGCTGTAGAAAATTCAAAGAAAACTGTAAAAGCATTATTGCAAGATGGACTGCCGGGAATAGATGATACAGATGTTAGAAACCAATGGTTAAATACAAGGAGCGTCACATTTTCTAATGTATATGAAGCAATTGAATTTTTACAAAACTGTGGATAAAAATGTATCGTAACATTTGAGTCAGACTCGATGATACGAATACCCGCTGCGGAAGATATTATGCATATCTGTCCGCAGCGGGTGTTTTTGCACCTATTTCAAAATCTATTTCGTTCCTTTTCCCTTGCCTTCCACTATTACAACACCTTTTTTCATCATAGATTTAAGTAATTGTGTTGTCTTTGATTTGCCAAATACAGCCTCCGATGTAGTATAACTCATTTTGGAATGCTCTGAGCTGTACATAGTGCTCCCCATCCCACCTCTTCATTGGGATACTCCTCGTACCCCGGTAATGGTCTGGCGCCTCTTCGGAGATAGGCTTTTACTTTTTCCCCATAGAGGTAGGGATCGTTTCCATTTACAATCCCCCATTGCATTAACAATGCTGCGGCTCCGCTGACAAAAGGTGCTGCAAAGGAAGTCCCTGTTACTGTTCTGTAACCGCCGCCGGGTACGGGAGCAACTATGTTTACTCCAGGTGCAACCAGATCAGGTTTCAGATATGGCAGCATCCTGCTGCCCCTTCCGGAAAAATCCGCATAGGAGTCAACCAGCGAATCATATGCCCCAACTGCAATAATCCGCCGGGCAGTAGCGGGTATGGTCAAAGTTCCATATGCCCTTGGTTCATAAAACCCGGTTCCTCTGTTCAGGGTATTTCCACCTGGCAGCCACAGGTAATATTCTCCTCCCCTGACCTTTTTTCCACTTAGAATGATTTTCCAGTCTCCACTGTCCACATAAGTTTCCACAGGAAGGAAATCTATGTAGATTTCCTGTGTCAGATGATAGGGTCCAGGTTTTCCATAATAGATTAAAAGCTCTGTATTTCCCAGTTTGTACCTCTGAGGACCAAGCTTTTCATCTAAGGGGCCGATCCGGTTTCCGGATGGATTTTCAATATAAATACTCATCTCATCCTCATAGGATTTCCATAACTGCACATTTAATGTTGGTTCCCTGCTGCTCACAGATAATTCTATCTGTCTGGTCTGTCCCTGTTTCAGGGTTCCGCCCTCATGCAGAGGCTGATTGCCATTGTTTCCTGTACCTGTACAGATAACCAGACGTCCCGTAGAAGAAACCATATCTATATATGTTTCAAGAAGGGAATCTCCCTTATGTGTTCATTATAACTAGGGGAAAGTTATTGTAAAAAAATTTGCAGTCTTTACACTGCATTTTTCTCTTTAGAATAAGGTGACTGATACTTAAATACGATGTCAATGCTCTTATCTCCATTCACAACAATCTTTTCTATCAACTCTGTCACAATTTCTCTTGTCACTTCGGATAATGTTCCATACTTGATAAATTTCTCTATCCAGTTTTCATAAGATTCTTCTGCCTCTCCAAAGCTGTCTTTCTCTTGTTCTGCCAACTGAATCTTCGCCCTGATCTCTTTATCCTGCTTTTCATATTCTGCCTTATAGGAGAGGTATTCTTCTTTATCCAGAACACCATCTACATAATTTTCGTAAGTTTTCTTTTTATACTTCTGGACAGCCACAAGTTCTTTTTGTAACCGTTCAATCTTCTGATTTGCTTCTGCACATCGTCTCTGCACCTCCTTCTTCCTGTCTGCTGCTTTTAATATTTCATCCTTATCACTCTCTTTTAGTGCCAGTTCCGCTTGTCTTTGGATTTCATTTTTCACAATAGAATCTAATACTTCTTTTTTAATGAAATGAGAATAACAAACTGTGTTTCCTTTTTTATGATAGGTACCGCACTCATAACCATCCCGACAGGTAACCCTCTGGAAATTATATCCGCAATCTCCGCAAACAATAATTCCTGCGTATGGATTTACCTTTCTCACTTCGCTATTAAATCCCGGTGTCCGTGTTCTTTTCTTCATAAGTTTCTGTACCTGCTCAAAAGTATCTTTGCTGATAATTGCTTCGTGCATTCCTTCCACAATATACTGCTGTTCCTCTGGAATATATTGATACTTTTCCACTTTATAGGATATCTTTTCTGATTTATGCTGTACCATAGCCCCTGTATAAACTCTGTTTCGCAAAATTACATTGATCGTAGGATATGCCCAGCCCTTTGCACCCGCTTTTTCTAATGCATTGGCATATTTCAATTCCTGCACCTTTCTCTTATACTCTGACGGTGTCAGAATTCCTTCCTGATTCAGTTTCTTTGCAATACCATCCCTGGAATATCCTTCCAGACTCATATAAAAGATTCTCCGTACCACTTTAGCTGCTTCTTCATCTACAAGAAAATGATGCTTATCTGCCGGATCTTTTACATATCCATATGGGGCAAACCCAGACATAAACTGTCCCCGTTTCTTCTGGGCGGTCAATGCACCTCTGATTTTCTTAGATATATCACGACTATACATATCATTAAACAGCGTCTTAAACTGTGCCAATTCTTCATTACTGTGATGAACAGAATCCACGCCATCCAAAATTGCAATATAACGCACACCCAAAGATGGAAAAACACGCTCGATATAATTACTGGTTTCAATATGTTCACGCCCAAGCCGGGAAATATCTTTCGTAATAACGCCTTGAATTTTCCCTTTGTAGATATCCTCCATCATCCGCTGAAATTCCGGTCTATTCGCAAAATAAAGCCCCGAATAACCGTCATCAATATAAATATCTGCGATTTCCAGATCCTCTGATTTAGTCACATACTCACGAATCAGTTTCATCTGATTTTCAATACTCTCACTAACTTTATTCTCTCCATCATCCTTCGACAGACGACAATATACACCCATCTGATACATCATATCACCCCATCTTTCTCAAGTATTCTATCTGGTGAACTCTCTACTGAAGCAAACTTAAAATATATATCTATTTTCTGCTCTGGATATACATAAATTTTATCAACTAACTCCACAAGCGCTTCTCTGGTAAGCTGCTTTACCGTTATTCTTCTGCGATTAAAGTGCTCCAACCATATCTTTGTTTCATTGACCGCCGCCCGCTGCCTTTGCTCTTCATGGTTCAGTTCTGATAATTCTTTTTGATATTTCTGATTCTCTGTTTCATACATCTGTTTTAATTCCAGATATTCCTCTTTGGAAAGTACTTCATCCATAAACTGTTCATATGCTCGTTTCCGGTATTCCAGATTTCTTTCTATTTTTGCCTGCAATTTTGCAATTTTACCATCCAGTTCCGGCTGTTTCTGTCTGATCTGAGTTTCCAGATTCTTCATATCCATCTTCATCTGTTTCAATTGCTGGTTGATTGCAAATACAACCAGTTCATCCAGCTTTTCAAATGTAATATGATTCAGCTCACAGTAATTCTGCCCCTGCTTCTGATGAAAACCACACATATATCCGTCATAGTCTTTATGAGATGCCAGATAACGTTTTCGCATGGCTGTTTTACATTTCCCACAAAAGAGCAGTCCCACATATTTATGTGGTTCATTGTTTTTATCAAAATAGGAAACTCTGCGCCCCTTTCTTATTTGCTGAACCCTATCAAACTCTTCTTTAGAAATGATTGCCTCATGTGCATCCGGCACCAGCTCCATTTCTTCCAGGGGAATTGCCTTTTTGTATTTCAGCTTATAAGACGGTCTTTCATGTTTCCGAATCACAACCGCCCCAGTATAGACCGGATTCTTTAAAATTCCACTTACAGTAGACGATGTCCACAGACCTTTTCCCGAATCCCATACATAATTGGTTTTTAAAACTTCCTTTTTATATTTTGCGGGACAAGGGATTTCATCTTCATTCAAAGTCCTGCAAATAACCGTACAGCCAAATCCATTTTGATACATTCTGTAAATTCTTCGAACAACCTCGGCTGCATAAGGATCAATTTCCAGATGATTATGAATTGTTTTACTTTTCACATATCCAAAGGGGGGCTGTTTCGGAGTATATTCGCCCATACTTCTTTTGGTCTGAATCGTTGTCTTAATCTTTCTGGATGTATCTCTCAAATACATATCATTCAGCAAAGTTTTTATTTCTAACATTTCATCATAAGTTCCAACGGCTGAATCATAATTATCCAGAATCGAAACAATCCGAATCTGTTTCTCCGGGAAATATTTGCCTAGATAATAGTTGGTATCAATATGTTCTCTTCCAAGTCGAGATACGTCCTTAAAAATCACCATATTGATAACACCAAGCTCAATATCTGCCAGCATCCTCCGAAATTCAGTTCTTTCAAAATTACTTCCAGAAGCCCCATCGTCTACATAAACTTTTTTCTCTGCAATATCTTTATTCTCTGCAATATAATCTCTTGCCATCTGAATCTGAGAGTGAATACTATTGCTGTATTCACCCTCTTTATTTTGCTCTTCAATGGAAATTCGGCAATAAATTCCTGCCTGATACATTCTATCCCTCTTTTCATCGGTCTTGCGTAGTCATTGTCTTTAATTGTCTTTATTTTACAACAAGAACTTAAGAAAATCAACCTGCAATTTTTCGTTCAGTAAGATTCTGAATGCACTGGATCAATGTCTTTTCCCCATTAAAATGCACTCGAATCTGATATCCTGCATGTTCATAGCTTACATTCTCTTTTTGGATTTCTTTTTTTGTATCCAGAACTTCTACAGAATCAAATAACGTATTCATGCTATATGCCTCCTTCAGCATACAGTTCTCTCTACATCCTATGCCGGCAGGATTGTACAAAAGTTCTGTATGAATTGAATTCGGCTTTCGAAAGCCTGATTACATTCTAAAATTATTCTGCACCAATCACATTGAATTGAAATTGACCGCAGATTGAGTTTTTAAGATTCATTTTCTTCCTATACAGTATCAATTCCTATTGTCCGGAACATTTGTTCGTGTTATAATAAAAAGACTTTAAGAATATAAAACACGAAAACCAAAGGAGGGATTTCTGTTGGAACGATGTGATTTTTCTTCTATTAGCACATGCCTAAAAAATCAAATCAGTGAAAGCAATCAGATGAACCAACCTGATTTTTTATACGAATTATTTGAAGATTTTATGAATGATCCGATAAATGAAGATTTTTCTATGGATAATGGTCTAATTTGCCGCTGGATAACCGGACAAGCAAAAATCAGTCCCAAAATAACCTCATATTATGCAAAACCCAGCAATCAGAAAAAACTGGCAACAACCATTCAGCGGAACTTACTTCCCTTAATGGCAGACTGCAACATGGTTATACAGGACATTTACACGTTATTCATACAGGACGATACGATTTCGGATACAAAAAAGCAGGAACTTGTATCTCTATATAAACCTTCTGATTCAAGGCTGTTGTTTTTAGCAAAAGTACTTTCTTTTGGTATGGAACGGCAATTTATTAAACGTGATACAAGAAATCAAAAACTGATTGCAGGAGGTGTTCTATCTCCGATTGTTCTGGATTACATTATGGACAGCGAAGTCCCAAAACCATGCCGTCATTTTCTAGGAAGAGAAGAAGAACTGGATGAACTCCATACTTTGTTTGAAGAGAACCGACATATATTTCTTTATGGAATTGCCGGAATTGGAAAAAGCGAGCTTGCTAAAGCCTATGCAAAGCAATACAGAAAACAGTACACCAATATTCTCTATATGGAATACACCGGTAATCTATATCAAGATATTGTAGACATGGATTTTATTGATGATCCACCAGAAATCAGTGAGCAGGAACGTTTTCAAAGACATAACCGTTTCTTACGCTCTTTGAAATCTGATACACTGCTGATCATAGACAATTTTAATGTCACATCCACACAGGACAGTTGCCTGTCAGTCGTATTAAAATACCGTTGCCGGGTTTTATTTACAACCAGAAGCCAACTGTCTGAATACTGTAGTTTTCAATTAAAAGAACTGAAAGATATACCCACTCTTTTTCAACTGACATCTGTATTTTATTCAGAAGCAGAGGAAAACCGGGCAATCGTAGAAAAAATCATAGAAACTGTACACTACCATACTTTTGCTGTCGAACTGGCAGCCAAACTTCTGGAAAATGGAATTTTAACTCCAGAGCAATTATTGATAAAACTTCAAGAGGAAAAGGCTTCTCTTCATAATGAAGATAAGATTAAAGTAATGAAAGATGGTCAGAGCAAAAAAGCCACCTATTACAACCATATCCATACCCTGTTTTCGTTATACTCCTTATCACGGAAACAGCAGGATATTATGTGCAATATGTGTTTTATGCCTTCATCTGGTATTTCTGCCCGTATATTTTCCAAATGGCTGGAGCTGCCTACTTTAAATGACGTGAATGATCTGATCGAGACAGGTTTTGTACAGTCAAGTCTCCGGCATACTATTTCTCTGCATCCAATGATTCAGGAAATTGCAGTTTCCGAGACCGCACCTTCTGTTACAAGCTGCCACACGTTATTGGATTCTCTGCAAAAAATATGTTTGATGCATGGCATTGAAGTTAGCTATTATAAAAAATTATTTCAAACAGTAGAAAACATCATGCTTTTCATTGAAAAGGACGATATTCCCCAATACCTGTTATTTTTAGAAGATGTTTTTCCATATATGGAGAAGTACCACTATCAAAAGGGTATGAAAAAAATCATCCAGGAACTACAGCATTTTATAAAAGCAAATACTTACGGGACTGCATCTGACCGTGCCTTACTATTGGATTATCAGGCAACTCTGGAACCCAAAACAGAAAAAGCGATAAAATTAGAAAAAGAAGCACTTGCTCAAATAAAAGAAACCACAAAAGAAAATGCCCACCTGGTTTCCAACCTCCATTCCAATCTTGGAGGGCTTTACCGAATCAACGGACAACTTGATCTCGCTAAAAGGCACATGAAAATGGGTATCTCTCTTTTACAACAATACCAGCTTCTTTATACTAATGACAGTATTCCTCAGATTAATAATTATGCTGTCCTCTTAATTGAAATACAAGAACCTGACCTTGCCCTGTCTGCTCTTCAGAAATTAGCACAGATTATCAAAGAATATAATTCAAACCACTGTTTGGATTATGCCCAGGTACAGGAATCCCTTGGAAGTATCTGCCTGATCACTGCAAATATTTCGCAAGCGAAAACCCATTTTAAAAAAGCCTTGAAAATTTATGAGGATATATGGGCAGACGAACCCGAATTGATTGAAGAAAAATATCAAGCAATTCAAGAATTGTATCCACAAGCTGGAATTGCTCTGGCAAAAAGTATTCTTCTCACCAAGCACTAACGGTTCCTACAAACACTTGTAAAATATATTGCCTCAATAATGTAAACGCCTAGTTTTGAGATACACTCCAAGACTAGGCGCTTGTCCATTTCCATTTTTTCTTAGACATGGAGCGTTTACATAAGGATCACTTTTCTTTTTTTGACACTTTTCGCTCCTCCTATCTCAAATTTTTTATAGTCTAGGTATATTGCCTTCATCAATGCCTGAGAACTTGTAAATATGCTCCTCTGCTTGTTCAATCTGCGATACATTACAATCATCTCGTCATCAACCTACTGTTTGATACAATATGTCAAATGCATAGTGGCTCAGTTCTATTAGAAATTTATATCTCTAACTCCGCACCAATTCTAAAATTCCTTTTGAAAGGCGATATACTTTATCAACACTTTCCAGTTCTTTATACTTATGCGTAATAAAAACGATAGTCTTATTTTTTAATTCACTATGTAATAACTCACGTAAAGCTTCATTTGATTCAACATCAAATCCTTCTGTAGCCTCATCCATAAGTAAAATGTCTGCATTTTTCAGCAGAGCCCTAGCTACAGCTATCTTTTGTCTTTCTCCTCCAGAAAGTTTTGCACCATCTTGTCCAATTTTTTGTCCAAATCCATGATCCAATTTTTCAATAAAACCTAAAGCACCACTTTTTCTACATGCTTCAACAACTGCATCTCTTGACGCCTTTCCATCGATATTAACATTCTCCTCTATAGTCCCTTGGAATAGATATGGTCTTTGGCTTATAACCGCAATTCTATTTCTCATATCTTGTATATCCATCAATTCCACAGGAGCTCCATACAATTTTATTATTCCTTTTTGTGGCCGGTAGAATCCCGCCAAAAGGTTCAAAAGTGTTGATTTGCCACTTCCATTTTCTCCTACGATCGCAATTCGTTCCCCTTTTTTTACACATAGTGAAATACCATTTAAAATAGGGTGTCCTGGTTCATAACCAAAGACAAGATTTTTTACTTCAAAAACCATATCCCTATCTTGATAAATTTTCTCAGGTTTCATTTCACATAATTTCATTTCCAATTCTTCCGGTTGTCCCCATAACTCAAAAAGACGTTTTGCCGATGGCTCAATTTGCGCAAAATAATATTTAATGTTTATCAATGCTGAAATTGGATTTACAACATATGCACTATATGTAATAAAAGCAAATGCTCCGCCTATAGTGAATTCTCCTTTTATTATAAAAAGCCCACTTAATATATATAATAACGCATTTACAACCGTGTCTATTACTACAACACTGACAGTACTATATTCATCTAGCATTGCGTTCTTTTTATATGAATCCATCAAATCTTTTTGCAGACCTTCAAATTGAGATTTTTTTACCTGAAACAGATTCCAGAGCTTCATTTCATGAATTCCATTTATACACTCGGCAAACCAACTCATAAACTTTCGTTTATCCTCAATCCACTGTTCAAACACTTCCCGTTTCTTGTTTGCACAATAGGACACTATTATAAATTTCAGTGGAATAATTGCTTCTATCAATATTGCTAATTTCCAGTCTAATAAGGACAGCCCAACTACTCCTCCTATTATTTGGAGAATTGATGATATAGAAAACTGAGTAATCTGATCCACAACAGATGACACATTATCAATATCCATACCAATTGTATTTATAATCTCTGCACTTCCTCTTTCAGCAAAATACTGTATTTTCATCCTATTGATTTTCCAGTAAGTCTTTTTATAGAGAGAATGTGTAAACTGATTATGTACATTTGAAAATAATTTTGTTTGGATTATATTTAACTCTTGCTGGGTTAAAGAAATTATTATTAATATAACAGAAAATAAAAGAATGTATTTCATGTTTTTCTGCAATATACCACAATCTGTTATTTGTCTTATAAGCAGTGGGTGTATAAACGTTATGAATGATGAACCCAAAAGGCAACAGATAATCCCTGGAAAATACTTTTTATATTCACACAACATTTTACAAATTCGATACCATGTTTTCCCATTTTCTCTCATATCCAATTGCCATCCTCACTATTCGTTAAGCAAAATATTGACAAACAAGCTCATATATATCCTCTATATTGTAAGTTATTCCTATTCGATCTTCTGCATACAATTCATACATATTATTTTTACGCACAATATACATATCTATATCTGATGCCTTACTACTTTCAAATATTTCTTCCTCTTGATTCAAAAGAATAATATCAGGTTCATAAGCTATATATACTGTATAAAGGATATCGTTCAATGACTCATTGGAATCGTCATAATATTCTAAAGGAATTACATTTTCATCTAAAGGATTTTTCTGCAGATTTATTGCGTAATAACCGTTCTGACTAAACATCACTTTTAGCTGTATCATTTCCTCGTAATCTAAATCAATACCGGCAATTACCGGTATCTCTATATTGGTTTTATCCCTTATTACATTTTCTAGTATATCCGGATAATCAGATTTATGCGTTGCTATAGTCATCAAAAAGTCCATAACATCATCAAATCCTGCTGTGGGCTTTCTGTTTAAATATGTAGCAATATGTCCAGTGACAACAGGAGCCGCATAACTATTGGCTTGATTTACGATCCCATTCCACGAAAAATTTGCTATAATAGAATTCTCAATATTATAACCTTTTTGTTCTTGAAACAGAATTTGACCATTTCCCAAAAGACCATAACGATCCTGCCTGACACCAAAAACACCTGGATATGCAGCTGGATAAGTCTTTATATTTCTGTTATGATATGCTGCTACTATAATCGCATCAGCATCAAGTAATCTTTTTATTTGAATCCATAAGGGTTTAATATCAAAATAATTGATTGTTCCAAGACTCATGTGAATTAACTTTATTTTATTTTGAATACACCATTCCAAAGCTTCCAGCAAAACTGTGATCTGTGTTGTTCCTGCAGAGTCAGTCACATTCAAGTCCCATAATTCTATATCACTACATATGCTTGTGATAATTCCGACGCATACAGCGCCATGGAATGATTTATCGTCTTTATACTCACTTGGATCGCATTTAGAAGCCAAAAAAGATTTATGAACAATCCTTTGATTCCTGTTATTTCTCATATGATAAGGTATACCGTTATCAATCAATGCGAGCTTAATCATTTGCACTATTCCTATTCTTACCTGTTATATATCCAAGCCAAATATCGCATATTTATTATTCTCATGATAAACCTTGTAATTCTATGGTCAATAAAAATTCAAGTGTCGCTGAACCCTAATATGCTTCTCCAATCACACTGCCATCATAAGCATTGATCACATAAGAAAGCTCCTGTAGAGAATTTCCACCAATACTTTCCCTGACAGTAAAAATCCATGCTGGAACCAACCATGCGTGTTTCGGCTCCTGATAGGCTGTGGTATAAGTATACTGCAATTTTGCGTTTACCACATCATACTCCAGTGCGGTAGTGTCGTTGGCAGACTGGCCTTTTCCGGAATACCAATAAAAAATCTGATCTGTCAGCTTTGCCTGTATTTTTTCAAAAGGCAGAAGCTTTGTATTTTCCGTCACCGTACAGACTTCTTCCGATATCCCATCCCATTTAAAATATTTAATTCCTTCCTCTGTTATCAGAATAGAGATTGTTTCTACCTGGAACGGAGGCACATAACTATCCACTGTTTCTTCCGCAACCACGCCATCAGGAACTGAAGTAATACCCTCTACACTTTTCGAAAAACAATACAGATATCCCGGTAATCCTCTATCCAGATCTCCCTGCCACAAAGCATCACTACCAAGTCCCAGACCATTGCGCTCTGAACATGCGCCATTCGGGAACCACACGGTACGATCAGAATCTACAAGACCCATTCCATCGATACCTAAATCCTCTAAAACTTGTTCTGCCTGTTCCTTTCCATCTTCCTCTGTAAAGGTGATCTTGTCCATGCACTTTCGATACGCATCTGCCAGTTCATGAAATTTCTCTGTATAGCCGTTGGTATCCATGCCAAAGCTACTGTAATACTCACTCTGCATTTCCTCAGTTTCTATTGTTTCTTCTTCTATAAAATTAGAACCCTCCATCCAGAGAAAACTACTGTCATTGTCAATTTCCTGATTATACCGCTCTGCTTCTATATATGCCTTCCTGTCCTCGCCCACATCTGCAGTAAAATAATCCTCTGTATCTGTGTTTTCCAATTCAGTACTCATCCAACTCCGTGCCGCTTCCACACCGTGATCCTCTGTTTTTTTTTGAAATTTTATCTCCATCTTTTCCGGTGCAGACGCTTCATCCGGTGCAAGCTCCATCCCCTCTCGGGTTGCGTTTTGAATCCCTGCAATCGATGTAGAATATGCTGATTGCAAGTAACTTCCTTCCTTGCTGGAAATCCTGTCTAACACTTCCTGATACGCATCCTTTGTCACCATCTGTGGCATATATAGTTCCTCACCGTCCGTAAAATAATCAATCAATCCATTCAGTTCTTCCTGCGTTAACTCGTGATTTTGCATCTCTATGACTGGAAGATTGCCAATGCTTTGTTCGCCCAACTTAATATCTGCCTGGATAACCACACGGTCGTTGCTTTTCTTTTCTTCAAATTTCCAATGCGTTGGAACATTTGTCTCTCTCTTTTCTCCTTTTTTAAGAGGTTCACAGACAGCCGCCTCGCTAATCCCATCCACTTTGCTGACTACCGAACTCTCCTCTGGTGTTTCCTGACAGCTGGAAAGAATAATACACAACGCACCTACCATAATTGCTAGAACACTTTTTTTCATTTTTTCTCCATATATCTTATAGAATTGTCGCTTTTTCACGAAACTTCAATTATAAACTCTTTAACTTATAAATACCTTCCTGACACTATTAACGTTTTCGTATATTTTTTAGAAACAGACTACCTTATTTATTTTAATGTATAAGGCAGTCTGTTCTATGTACTAGTAACTATAACTTGTTAGTACATTACGCTATTGTCATTACTAATAACCACTCTTGAAGCATCCGCATTATGCTGAGATAACCAAGTCGCAGCACAATATGAACATGGGCAACCACATCCACAAACGCACCCAAAAGACTCAATCGTGTTCCTGTTTTTCTTCATATTTTTGTTGAGTTTCTTCATACGGTTCTCCTCCTTTCTGTTAAAATAATATCAATATTTCCGCTTCATTGGTGCCAAGAGAAACAGATATATGATATTTCATATTATAATTTCCGGATATAGAATAAACTAATTCAAAATGCTACTTTTCGTATGTGATTTAATTTATCGCATATTGTTTGCAAATTAAACTCATCCACTTTTATATCATCCAGCAATTTTATAATCGGCAAATTATATGTATTCTCTAATTCCATTATCACATATATCCAGCACTCTTCTACTACAGGCAAATCCAATAGATTCTGTTCTGAATTTTCTACTTTTATCATTGTGTATTTCAATATCACATTTTTAATTAGCTCTTCCATCCTATCTCCTCACTTATATTACAAAAATATTATTTGCAAGTTCTTCCAAAATTTTCAAAATTTCTTTTTCAATTTTAGTATCATCAAATATATCAAGGACTTGATATTCAGAATTTTCAGGTATCGCTGGTTTTTCATTCATATCCTCCATGGTATAATACCGTATCTTTTTCCATTCATGATCCGCCTTATAAAATTGTCGTGAAAGAATATATTCTTTCACTGGTGTATTATATTTTCTTAGAACAAAATCGCTTATATTTTTTAATACAGTATAATTCAAATCAGTATACCTATACAAAGCCAAAAAGCCTATATCTACATCCAATGCGTTTGAAATAATCAGAGGTAACTCGCCAAAATAATTTGTTTCATATTTTTCAAATTCCGAAACACCACCAGGGCAACCCACAAGAATCACATCGTACTCCTGTTGTTTTACTTTTGTATGTATCCAATGATTTAAAGCAATAATCTTTTCTGGATAAGACATGAATTTTGAATATAGAAAGCCAGGAAGATTTTCCATTCCTAAAAATCCACCGAGAACGTTAGAGCAAAGTGCCAGTACACGATACCCCTGTTTTTCAATCACCTTTTTAATCTTCACTTGCAATTGGAATTTATCGCAATTTTCGCCCAATCCCATGACTGATATTACCGGAATATCTATTTCTTTTTTATTTGGCGAAACAACTTCATCTGACAATTCACTTTCCTGTAATATACATACTTTATCTCTGTCAATTTGAATCTTATCTAGCAGTGCTAAACCAGCATAAATCTTTTTCCCTGAGTCTAATGCCATTTGCACTCTTTTTTGGTATCCGTCATAACTATATCCCATTGTATTTTCTGAAAAAACAATAGCATCAGCTCGAGTAAGACATTCTTCAAATTCTGTACTACAATATATCGAACTCTTCTTTTGTAATAGTTCAAGCCTACTCCTATCTTCTATATAGCTGGATACCGCAACCACCTGATATAATTTGTTTTCTTTCAATCCCTTGATAAGTATTTCTGTGTCATTATTTAATGGAAACACAACTAATTTTTCCATATGCACTCCTTTATTTTAATACTTGCAAATTTTCATTTCCTTTATATCCAAACTCAACAAGTATACACAATTTATATAGCAATAAAAGTGTACTTTCTTTTGAGTTTTCACATTGCTGTAGCAACATATTTTCTGTTAATATCTGATTATCTTTTGGAATTTGCGCCAAACAATATGCACACATTCTCAAATTCCAACATCCTAAACATTTTTCTTTAATCATCTTACCATGGTTAAGTAGGAAACTCATTTTATCAAAATCAAATCCCGAATCCAAACTTCCGATGCACATTTCTGAATCTTCTTCCGAAACTCTTTCACATGGAAAAAATTCACCTTTTGTATCCACAAATAGTCTTCTAACTGCAGGAATGCATGGACCACCATGATGTGTTTTTTTGCCTTCAGCAACATGACTATGTAGCTGTTCATATAATAACTCAATATCTTGCAGTTCTCTTCGCAACAATCGACTTTGTGCATCCCATTTTCGCTTCTCTAATACAGATAAAATCATCTTTATATATGCTAGTCGATGTACTCTGAAATTTTTTTGTGTTATGCGCGACAATGTCTCATCTTTTAAACCAACTGGATTTACATAATTGAAATTCACTGTCCCTGCTTCAAACAGCTCTTCTTCCGAATAAAATCGATATATATTTTCAAGATCTGATGAAGAACTAATAACACAATTAAACAAAACTTTTGAATAGTACTCTTCATTGTAAGCTTTCAGTCTACTCAAATTTTCTAAAATAATGTCAAATGAACCTTTTCCTGTTTTAAATCTTCGATTTATATCGTGACTTTTCTTATCACCATCAAGGCTAATCATAAGATTAAACTCATATTTTACCAAAAATTCTATGACATCTTCTGTCATTAAAGTCCCATTAGTCGTCATAGTAAAAAGAATTTTTTTATCCCCTTTACGTTGTAAAATATAGGAAACACATTTCTTAATCAATTCAAATTCCAGAAGAGGCTCACCCCCATAAAATGATAATGCAAGTTGATCCGCTTTTTCGCTTCTTTTCAAATAAAAGTCTATTGCTTTTTTGGCTGTCTCGAAATCCATCCTATTTGACGTATGGGAACGATTATAGTAGTTTCCAGAATATGCACAATATTTGCATCTCAAATTACACTGCTGAGTTACCTGCAAAATCAGATTGCCCATATAATGTTCTGCCAACAAATGTAAGTTTTCTGTCTCAGGATGCTCAATTTCTTCTATCGCAGTCTCACGCAATAATCCGCTTTTCACAAACCGTCTTAACACTCCATCAGGAACCAATTTTGTCTTTTCCACAGTTTTTAATATCTGATATTCTTCATCATTCACCATAACTACAGAATCCAAAGAACGATCATAAAAATATTTCTGCATTGGTGTTTGAATGCATTTAATTAATACCTTTCCCATATTCTTTCCCCCGTATTTTTATTTTATCTGCGTCAGGACACCTGCATCCATCTCACAGATCGTATCGCAGAGCCATTCGATCTCCAGCATGTTATGTGCTGCGATAAGAATAGTCTTCCCTCGTTCCTTTAATCCCCGCAAAAGCTCGCAGACCTCTCCTGCCCCCTGCTTGTCCAGACCATTAAAAGGCTCGTCCAATATCAAAAGCTCCGGATCTTCCATGATTGCCTGTGCGATACCAAGACGTTCACGCATTCCAAGAGAATACTGTCCTACCTTCTTTTTAGACAGAGGATCAAGCCCTAGGGCACGCATCGTCGCCCTCACATCGTCATCGGAAATACGGTGTTTCAGAGACGCCAGTCTCTTTAAATTCGCAAAACCGCTGAGATCCAGAAAGAAGCCAGGGTTTTCAATGATAATGCCTACGGAATCTGGAAAGTCCAGCTCCTTTCCGATCTGTTTTCCCCCTACGAGCACTGTGCCGCTCTCAGGTTGTAAAAATCCACAGATGCATTTAAACATTACGGTTTTCCCTGAACCGTTAAACCCCATAATCCCATGAATCTTCCCTTTTTCAAAATCATGGGTAATGTTCTTTAATACTTTTTCTTTTTGAAAGGATTTTGTCAGTCCCTTCAACCTGATTGCATATTCCATTTTGCCCTCCATTTATTCGTTTGTCTGCGTAAAAGAGAAATTATAGCCCTTAATTCGGACGGCTGACAAGCCGATCAGCGCTATGATTAATATTGCAAATATGAACATGCTCATCCCGATCCCTGGCAGGTAATCATAACCAAAGCTGTGCATGGGAAAGGTAGCTTGGTTCAACGGAGACAGCCAGCCGCAGAACACGTTCGCCCTATATTCCTGACTTTCTGTAAAATGAAACAGTTTCCGGAAAACATCTGGGTTCAGCAGGAGCCCATACAGACTGACTGCAAAAGCACCGATCACCCCTGCCATATTTCCCGCAGCCAGATTTAAAAACAACATGAGAACTGCGATAAAAAGAGTATATAAAAGTACAAGTCCAAACACTATTGCTGCGCACATATAAGGAGTTGAGCTTTCCATTGTTTTTATGGAAACAGGAACGGTTATGCTCTCCCCACCGCCATAGCCCAACATTGCCGCTGTTTCGCTCCACACATTTCCCGTAAAGGAAAAGGGAGCTCCCATAATTCCAAGCATCACAGCCAAAAAAATATTATAGATCACAGTCGCCAGGATCACATAGATAATCTGACCCGCAAGCCATATCTTCCGTTTTGTGCGTACAAGCCAATACGGAGTTGCCTGACTGATAAATGGCATGTCCGCAAAGAGCAGGATTAAAAGCAGGGAGGACAGCATAACAGAGGATGCATCCCCATATGTCCAAATAAACGGCTCGAATACCTGAAGGATTGTCTCATATTTTATCGCATGGGAAATAATCTGATCCGACAGCATCAGACATAATATAGCTGCCAAAATAAAGGTCATCCAGATCCTCGGACTTTTTTTCCATCCATAGAAATTCTGGCCTGCAATCCAAAAAGCCTGTTTAATATCACGCATACCGCAACCTTCTTTCTATTGCGCACATAAAGATCAGTGCCGTTAAAAAACTTCCAACCGCTAATATAGCAATGCAGAAGATATCATTGTAGTAAATAGACGCCGCCCAATAGCGGGGACTCAGAAAGAATGCTTTTTGATAGTAACGCTCCTGAAATACGGTCAGGACATAATAAAGAATAAAAGGAACGGCATAGGACATATAGCGATTTTTTGTTATGACAGCCGACGTACCGCCAATTAGCGCCCAAAAAGCGCCATTTAAAAACAATCTCAGAAAGCTTACCGCCGTTCTGCCCACAAGCACTGCCATCTCATAATTTCCGTCAATCAGAGAAGGATACTGACCGAACCTCAGTATACAGATTACAAGAAGGAACACCATGGCTAAAAAAGCTGTCAAACCTCCGGAGACCAACAATCCTGCTGCTTTTCCTACGAGATACTGTTTTCTCCCTGAACGGATATAACTGAACAGAAAAAAACGACTGTGCAGCTCAGCCTCCGTATTCTCTCCACCCGCAAAAGCAACGGCAATGGGAACAAACAGAAGCATATTAACGCTGTTCATACAATAGGTGTATGCTACGAACCAGCCTGGTCCTTCTGCAGATCCGCCTGCATTTATGATCTTCTGCAACATCTCATGCTCAGACATCAGGGTAGCCGAAACGATTAGAAAAATCCCCAAAATAAAGCGAATGCTTCGAATATTGTTTTTTATGTCCGTTGCCAACACATTTCTCATACGCTTTTCTCCTCACTTCAAACAGCTATAGACTTGATTTTTTTATTTTTATAAAATCCTAGTTTTTTGCAATAATATCACTATTTGTATAAAACTACACTCCTTATCAAACAACAGTTAAGGACTTGCAAAAACTGTTGTTCCTACTGAAAGCATTGCAACAGCTGTAAAAATTGATAATATTTTAAATTTTCTATTATTCTAAGTTCTACAAATACATAAGCCGCCAGTTAAGTACGATTAGTTTTATTATAATTCAATAAATTCCATCCAACTTTCCACATTTTATTGTACAATTTTATCATTTATATAATAACATGTCAACATTTAATGAACGTTTATAACAAAAAAATGCAGGGCTATAAAAAACTAAAGAAATTGCTCTATTTTACAAAATTATATCCTATTTTTCAATTCCAACTCAATTTTCCCTCAATGTCTTTTTCCTCCAACTTTCGTATGCTTATCTCACAGCAAAGCAGTACCACACCGGTACAGCCTGCTGAATTAATCAATACGAAAATGGAGGTGTTTTTTATGCGAGAACTCAGAAACACAAAAATCATTGCTGTAGATCACGGCTACGGCAACATGAAAACAGCAAATACCGTCACACCAACCGGAATCAAAGCCTATGAAACAGAACCCATCTTCACCGGGAATATTCTGGAATATAACGGCATTTACTACCGGATTGGCGAAGGACACAAAGAATTTATCCCAGATAAAGCTATGGACGAAGAATATTATCTTCTAACTCTCATGGCGATTGCAAGGGAACTGAATGTCTTTTCCATCCGTGAAGCAGACGTTCATCTGGCTGCCGGGCTTCCTCTGACATGGATCAGAAACCAGAGAGAAGATTTCCGTTCCTATCTGCTCCAGAATCCAGAAGTCCATTACCGATTTAACAGCAAAGAGTATCATCTCCGTTTTGTGGGATGCAGCCTTTACCCGCAGGGATATCCGGCTATCGTAAACCGACTTGGAGATTTCAAGGGGACAAATCTTCTTGCAGATATCGGCAACGAAACCATGAACATTCTGTATATCAATAATAAGAAAGCACAGGAAAGCCGGTGCTGGACAGAAAAGTTTGGCGTAAACCAATGCATGATTGCCGCTAAAAACGCTGTTCTGGACAACTTCGGAGTAAAGATTGAAGAATCTACCGTAGAGCAGATTCTGCGGTTTGGAACCGCTGACATTTCAGCGTCTTATCTGGATTGTATTACTGCTGTTGCCAGACAGTATGTCACAGATATTTTTGCCACGCTCCGCAAATATGAATACAATCCTGGCCTGATGCGCCTGTATGTGGTCGGAGGCGGTGGATGCCTGATCCGTAACTTTGGAGCGTATGACAAATCACGAGTTACCATCCTTGATGATATCTGTGCCACTGCCAAAGGTTATGAATCTCTGGCTTATATGAGCCTGAAAAGGAGGGGATAAGCCATGCAGAACCATATCCGCAACACAAACCTGCGATTTAATCTGGACAAAGACCAGCAGCGGAGAGCCTGGGAATATTTACAGACGATGGACAGACAGAATTTTAAATCTTACAGCCAGGTAATCTCCCTTGCACTGGTCGATTATTTTGACCGCTACTACCGCACTCAGGCTGATCCCTATCTGGAAACAAGGGAACGGGAAGAACTTTTTGTGAAACAGATTGTAGAAGCAGTAGAACACAGCCTGAAACAGTCATTGCCGATTTTTCTGTCCGGGCTGACTGCAGGCATGTTGGAAAGGGAATCCCCCATCAGGATGCCCTTTCCAGCTCCTGAAAAAGAACAGCCGGATCGTGATATAGACTGGGATTTTCTTGGAGAATAAACCATTGTGATTGGAGGTGAACACATGACGGACTTTCTGACAGCAGACACAAGCCTGCCATCTTATATGATGTTTCCCCGTTTTCTTCTGGACATGGAAATAAACGAAACTGCCAAAATGCTTTATATGATCCTGCTCGACCGTGCAAGGCTTTCCCAGAAAAATGAGGGCTGGTCAGATACAAATGGTCATGTGTTCCTCTACTTTACGATTGAAGCACTGGCAGAAGTTCTCCACAAAAGCCAGATGACGGTGAAAACTGCTCTGGCAGTACTGGAAAAACAAGAGCTTATCTTCCGAAAACGGCAGGGACCCGGACACCCTAATCGGATCTATGTAAAAATCCCGAAAGAAACCCTCAGCAATACAGACAGAATTCTTTCCTCAAGACAGACAGAAAACTGTCCTATTGACAGACAGGATTCTTTCCCTGATACAGACAGAAAACTGTCCAGTAATAAGAAAGAGATAAAAAAGAACCATTTAACAATAAGAGGGAGTAAAGAGCCACGCTCACCCTATGGAACATTTCAAAATGTTTTTCTGTCAGAGACGGAGCTGGAAAATATCCGGCAGACAATCCCTGACTGGCAGGACTATATGGAACGCTTATCCGGTTATATGGCTTCTACCGGAAAGCAATACCAAAACCATGCAGCTACCATCATCCGTTGGGCAAGACAGGATCATCCTGTTTCCCGGCAACGAAATTATGAAAGTGAGGAATACGAAACATTATGACAACATTTACAGAAAAACCAACAGCTATCACACCAAACAGAGAGCTTCAGTCTGATGAATATTTTAACGAAACAAATCACCTGATCTACTGTTCCAAATGCAATACGCCAAGACAGTGCAGGCATGAATTACAGGGAAAGGTTCTTATTCCTTCCATCCGCTGTAAGTGCCAGCAGGAGATCTTTGAACAGGAGGAAGCCCAGAGAAAACTTCATGAAAAGCAAATGGAAATAGAGCATCTCAAAACCAGCGGCTTACAGGACAAATCACTTTATGACTACACCTTTGCCAAAGATAACGGCAGCAATCCGGAAATGAAACTTGCACACAATTATGTAAGTAACTGGGAAGAGATGAAAGCAAACGCTTCCGGACTTCTCATCTGGGGCGATGTCGGTACTGGAAAATCTTTCTTTGCAGGCTGCATTGCCAATGCCCTTCTGGAAAAAGGCGTCCCGGTACTGATGACCAACTTTTCCCGGATTCTGAATACCCTTACCGGAATGCATTTTGAAGACAGGAATCAGTTCATCCACAGCTTAAACCGCTACAGCCTTCTGATCATTGATGACCTCGGAATTGAACGGAACTC
Source organism: Ruminococcus sp. AM22-13 (assembly GCF_003471165.1). Classification (GTDB taxonomy): domain Bacteria; phylum Bacillota; class Clostridia; order Lachnospirales; family Lachnospiraceae; genus Blautia_A. The sequence continues at coordinate 42,959 of NZ_QRIL01000008.1, forward strand.
TGACTTTGCACTGGAACAGGTATTCAATGTGATTGACAGCCGTTACCGCAGTAAAAAGCCCCTGATCATAACAACCAATCTCACTTTATCAGAGCTGAATAACGCCGCTGATATCGCACACAAGCGAATTTATGACCGGATTCTGGAGAGATGTGTTCCCATCCGTATCAATAACCGGAATATCCGTCAGGACAATGCAACAGCTAATTTAAAAAAAACGAAAAAAATTCTGTTAGATAATCACACTTCAAACCAGAGTTGAAACAAAGCAGCATCGCACAATAACTATTTTTCACTGACAGTAGTACTACTTTCTTTTCTTATTTATCACCAGAGACATGCCACTGTCAGTTATCTAAAACTATAGTACTAAACCACAAGATTTTAAAACTAAATCGCCCGGATACGGGCATAAAAAGGAGGTGCCAGATATGGCAAATAAAAGAATTATGACACCAGAAGAAAAAGTGCTTTTACAGGCAAAACACAGACTGGAAGAAATCGAAGCAAGAAACCGTAAAAAGGAACGTAATGCCAGAACACGCAGATTGATTCAAGAAGGAGCGATTCTGGAAAGCATTGCTCCACATATTAAAGAAATGGATTTAGATACCCTAAAGCGGGAGCTGATGCTCCGGCTAAGAGGAATGTAAATACACAAGTTCTACTCCCGAAGGGCGCACTTACTCACCACCCGATAAATCGGGCGGTGGTATCCCCTACGGGGCTCGTGCGCTCTGCCGAGGGCTATCCGCTGTTGCAGGCAACATCGAAAGGAGGTGCCAGATATGGCAATTTATCATATGCAAGCCAAGGTCGTCAGCCGTGGTTCCGGGCGGTCTGCTGTCGCTGCATCTGCTTATATGAGCTGTAGCCGCATATACAATGATTACGATGGCATCCAGCATGACTACACCCGAAAACATGGACTGATCTATCAGGAAGTAATGCTTCCCCCTATGGCTCCGCCTAAATGGAAAAACCGGGAGCAACTCTGGAATGCTGTAGAAGCTGCTGAAAAAACAAAAGACAGCCGACTGGCAAGAGAATTTGTTGTCGCACTCCCTATTGAGTTGGATAAAGACAGCAATATTTCTCTTCTTCAGAATTTTATTCAAAAGAATTTTGTAGATATGGGAATGTGTGCCGATTTCGCCATTCACGATACAGATGGTCACAATCCCCATGCACACATTCTACTTACTGTCCGTCCATTAAACGAAAACGGAACATGGCAGTATAAAACCGAAAAAGAATATCTATGCATCAAAGATGGAGAGGAAAAGGGATTTACTGCTTCTGAATTTAAGGATGCTCAGAAAGAGGGCTGGGAAAAACAGTATCGTTATAAAGCTGGGAAAAAGAAAGTATATCTGACTCCCTCGGCAGCACAGGAGAAAGGTTATGAACGTATCGACAAACATCCAAAAAGCACCCGGTATGGCAGACAAAACCCGATTTCCGAACAATGGAACAGTGAGAAACAGCTCTGCCTCTGGAGAGCAAACTGGGCAGATGCCGTAAATAAAATGCTTGCCCTTAATCAGATAAATACCACTATTGATCACCGCAGTTTTGCAGATCAGGGAATCACCGAACAGCCAACCATCCATGAGGGCTACATTGCCCAGAATATGGAAAAGAAAGGCTTGATAGCAGACCGGTGTGAAATCAACCGTCAGATTCGTGCGGATAACAGAATACTACGGGAATTAAAAACACAGATAAAAAAATTGGTTCAAGCTGTCGAAAAATCTATTCCGGTAATTGCAGAAACATTAGAAGCAATCCGCAATCATATGATTTTTACACAATATCATTTACTTCATAATGAAATGCAAAAAGAAGTGATCCATGACTGGATGCAGCATTTTCGTCCTATCCTAAATAAATATGATACCATTAAGAAAAAGCTCAAAGCGAAAGTTACTGAAAAGAAAGAACTAAATGTGCAAAAAAGTAAAACCAGTATTCTAAATCCTTTCCAGCATATAAAGTTAAACCAGCAGCTTACAACCGTAACAGAAGAAATCGAGGAACTGAAATCTGCCAAAGAACAACTGCTGTTTCAGGCTGAATGTTCCACAGATAAAGATATGGTGAGTCTTTCCAATAAATATAACCAGATGGATAAGAATCTGGATATTCTCGATTCTCAGGATATGGCTCTCAAAGAGCAGCTTGAAAAAGATGCTGTCGCTTTCCAAGAGGAAAAACTCCGGCCTAAACCAGAGCAATATACAGAATTACTGGATGCCAGAATCCAGATACGACCTACTTTCCGAGAGAAACTGATTGAGCAGCTCAAAGGTACTTTTGGTGAATATTATGACTATCACTATCGTGATATCGCAACCCATGAAGTGGATGATCTCAATATGGAAGATCCCTATAGCTTCTCTCATCGTACCTGGGAACTTGAATATCAGAGGAAACAGGAATTGCGAAAAAAACATCCTGTTCAATCCAGGCAAAAATCGCACAACACGGAACTATAATGTTTAAACTGATAACATGAAAAATATCCCGTTTTCTCAAAACAGTTATATTGCTTCATCCCAATAATTCACAAACTGCTAACCACTGAGCAAAAGGGGGTTGGGAGTTCTCCCAAAGTGCGTCTGGATATCCAAACGCTATGCTTGCAAAACCAGTTTCACTGATTTCCCTCGATACTCCCTTCTTCTAAAATCAATGATAATTATAACATTGCCAATTTTGTAAAGTAATAATCAACTTAAAATATAGACGACAAACAATAAAACCATGATACTGTTACAAAAAGCAGTAGCATGGTTTCTTTCTATTTCATTATAGATTTTCTCTATCTATCATATTTTCTATTGTTTCTGAGAAACAACACTCTTTCAAATCAATACTTTTGTCCATCTTTACAAGATTTGTATATTTCTCATCTGTATAGTGTTTTGATATTACAGCAAATACTTTATATGTAGGCTGTGCTGTTACATCTCTGATGTCCTTTTTCAGCAATGTGTTCGGTACATTTAATTTCGTATTTTTATCTTTTACGAAGCCAATACAACCACATATATTCCCGGCAGCTTTTTCTGTATATAATTTCGGTCCTCGATCTGTAAATTCTCCTATCATTGTTACGTTTTTCTTAATAAGCATCATACGTTCCAATATATCCAATTTTTGCCCCGTAGAGCCATCTTTTGCAAAAACAAAATCATTTTCTGTTAATCGCTTATCCAGGCATTTCTGGTAAAAATGAATTGCAGAAGCTGTCTCTTTTTTATTCAATCGAACTCCTGTCAAATGTAAAAAATTGTATCTATGGAAAACAACTTCATATCCCTGTACAGATGACAAAATCTTATTACTTTCCTGTAATTGCTTATTCACCTCTTTCGGTAAGCCATATAGGAACAAAACCTTCTGATCCTCAAGATGTTCTTTATATAGTTGTGCCGCTTTTGTCATAATCTGAATTGCACGTCTTTTGTCCATAACTTAATCCTTATCCCATAAAATTTAGAGAAGGGAATGTTCACGCCGCAGCACTAAACATTCCCTTCTCATGGTTGATTTTTCCGTTGTCTGCCAACCTCCAGCACCTTCGTCTGGAAAATATCAGGTTTTTCCGTTGCCTGCCAACCTCCGACACCTTCGTTCGGAAAACGTATCAGATTTTAGGTGTCAACCCACCGCTGATGCACAGCTTTTCTAATTACATTTTACACGAACTATGTGGAAAATGCAATTACAATTTTATCTTATGATGCCCTGCTACATTTTATACACTATTTATCTTACATTTCATTCTTGATAAATTATCTCTTTATCCACAATCTCCCTCGCACATACTTGTATATTGTTCATTCTTCCTATCCATTCCAAGACATTTTCCACCTTTAGCTGTTCTGCAATGCCTTGTGCCTGTTTCATCTGTTCTACAAGTCTTTCAAAGCGTTCCTGTGCCTGTTCTTCTATATCATCCAAATAACCATTCAGCCTGCCGCTTGTAAGCATATTCAGATATAGCAATCTGCGGTATTCCTTCAAATACCGCAAATGTCTTTGTCCCCATACACCGACAACCCTTTGTTCTTCTTCCTTCGGTAAGGTAAGAGCAGGGATAAGATAATCCCCATGTCTGATATAAGTACCGCCCATCTCTTCAAAAATTGTTTTCTTCATTGTCTGTTCTACCTTTCTTATCGTTCTCTATTCATAGATTTTCTTTACGACCGTTCCAATTTTACAGTAACAATAATTCTTCAATTTTCAGTTCACATTGCCCCTCCCGAAGAAGTATGATAGAATAATTCTATTAAATTGAATCGGAGGTGCCACATGGCTATCAGTTCCAACAATATTCAGGTCTATACTACTTTGTCCAAAGAACTGGTTGCTGAGATTGATAAGGATGCGAAAGCGAACTATCGTACACGTTCCCAGCAGATTAACATGATCCTGACCGAGTATTATAAGACCCAAATGACAACCAAACATGAATCCGAGTAAAGCACTGAATCGCCTGAAAACACAGGAAATATCAGTGTTTTCTTATGTTTTCCCTTAATTATAAGGTTCATGTGACCCATAGTTATTTCCAAAACTGATATTGATAACCATCGGCCGCCCCAGAAACAATGACTGACGCACCAAATAATCAATTCCCTGTATCAGTTCGGTTGTTCTTGGGAAAGAATTTTCTCTGGGAATCCCCATTTTTACCACTATCAGGTCACTCTCATAAGCTACTCCCTGATTGACTCCATCGGAAGCTCTCCCGTTTCCTGCCGCGATTCCCAGCACTGAGGTTCCATGTCCACTGTAATCCACAGATGGAACAAGGCGCCTGCCCTGGTTTTCTCCAAGTGCAAGCGCCTCATCTATTTCTTCTTTCGTATATTCTGTTCCTGTCACATATCCCTGCGGTGGTTTTCCCGGGATACTCTGGTCCCACAGCCGCAAAATCCTGCTGCTCCCATCTGCATTTCTGAAATCCGGGTGAAAATAATCAACTCCGGAATCGACGATACCTATCAGAATTCCTTTTCCTGTCAGCCCGTCTCTGCCAGTCTGCACTGTTCGGATACAGCTGGCTCCTTTTGCCTGAAATAGTTCAAAATAGAGTCGTTTTGGTTTTTCTATAAATTCTACCTGTACACGGTCTGAATAAGCATCAATTTCCGATTCCGGCAAAGTTACAACAGCATAGCCGCCAAGCAATGGCACTACCTGAATCCCGTTACCAGCCAGACCACTCTCCGGACCACTGTATTTTACAATAATGTCCCACTGCCTCGAAGTCATATCATATCCTATATTCAGGTTCTCAGATTTCCTGCGTTCCTCTGGTGTCGCATCCATAGCCAGATTTAAGAGATTATCTATTTTCTGATCTGCCATAAACATTTCCTTCCGCTTCAAACCTGTTATACATTTAATCATACAGCCTGAAACCGCATAGTTCTTATTTACTATATTCCTCTATCACACAATTATGTTCCTTTGTTTTCTTATCATAATTCACACCAACAAGAAGAATATTTCCTTTATATTCTTCCAGACTGGCGCAATACTCTTTTTTCCCGATCTGCGCAATTGCTCCCTCTGCACTCTGATTCCACGTTAATTCAACTACCAGCGCAGGTTTTTCCTGAAATTTTCTTCGCGGGATAAAAACAAGATCCGCAAATCCTTTTCCACCAGCCATTTCTCTGTGAACTGTGTAGAAATTTCTTGCTGCATACAAGGCGAGCGATATCGTATAACTTAACGCATTCTCATCATTGTACTGTATATGAGATGTCTCGAAATGTGCCTGTCTGATCCCTTCCGCTACCTGCGCAGGTCTTCTCTGCCAGATTGCATTGAGTGTATCTGCAGAATTCTTCAAAGCCTTTGAAACTTCTCCCCAGTCAGATGCCGCAACACTGTTCACATATTCTGTACGTACTTCACTGTTGGGTATTTTTACAATTTTGTTGTCATAATCATAAGCAAGATACCCCAGATGAATTAATAAAGTAAGAACATCATCTTCTGTACGAAATGTTGCCATATCATTTGCAAAGCTTCCTGTATTTACCGGAACGCTTTCTCCTGCGATCATACTTAGAATATCATCTTTTAAGCCTTCAAAATTCATGTCAATGTATACTTGCAAAGCTTCAAATGTCTCTGTCTGGTTCCAGTAATTTCCTATTTTTCTAAACCTCATGCAGCTCACCACAGAACGTGGACTGTAAATAGACGGAGCTTTTTCAAAAGAATATCCGTCATACCAACTTTTCACTTCCTGCATATCCATGTTGTATGTTTTACATAGATTCCTTACTTCTTCCTCTGTAAATCCTACATACTCCGCAAGTGGTCCCGGATCGATCATCGAAAATTCATCAAACATATTCAATGCAGAATGTGTTCCATATTTCTTAATCGGAAGAATCCCAGTCATATATACAAGGGCAAGATAGCCTTTATCTTTCAGTAAATCTCTTAAAAAATCCAGATACTTTTCCTGTGCTTCTCGGTCTGTTTTATATTCTCTGAAAATGCAATCCCATTCATCAATAACTACGACAAACCGCCTCTTTGTTTTATTATAAACATCCTGCATAGTTCTCATCAGATTGGTCTCATCAAAATATCGAAAATCCGGATACTTTTCCAACAGATCCCAGATCACACTTTTCCTAATCAGCGCAATCATTTCTTCTACTGTATCGCTCTGGCTTAAAAATTCCTGCATATTGAGAAATATCGTATCATATTTGTTTAAATATTTTTTAAAACTCTCACATGATGCAATTTTGAATCTTGAAAAGAGTTCTTTTGAATCAGCCTCGCAATTGTAATAGGCAGCGATCATGTTAGCTGTAATAGATTTTCCAAAACGGCGTGGACGACTAATGCAAATATACTTTTGTGTTGTCTGAGCAATCGAATTCATATATTCTAAAAGCTCTGTTTTATCTACGTATATGCTGGAATTTACTACTTCCATGAAATTATTTATATCTGGATTTAAATAATTTCCCATTCCGATTTCACCTCCGCATTTATTTTGATTTTCCTTTGCTTCTTATTATAAGGCATAAATCAAAGACAGGCAATATTTGTCTTACTTATCCCCATCTGTTCTGGCATCGGCAATGATTGCGCCCCGAAAATATTAATTAATTGCCATAAAAAATATACAACTTTTTACAGCATCATAATAATTGCATCTATAATAATCTCCGTCAGCAAACTAAGGAGTACACTTCCTAATATCGTGCAAAGAACAATTCCCATTATAGGATGTCTTACTTTCCATTTTGTCATCATCCCATATATTTTCTGCTCTAAACAACTTTCTTTGTCCCAGAATACATACATTTTGCTTTTCTTTACACAACCTTTTGTCTTTTCTTCGCTGAATTCTCCAATAATATCCGCATAAATATACATTTTGTAATAAGTAAGTCTTCTGTGCATTTTTTCTTCTATATTATTTTTTGTTTCAATAAAAAATTGCATATCATTATAATTATAAACGTAATCCATATTTTCCTCTTCCGTGGTTCTCATATCCCGTATCAAATATTACGATATACGAAAAATTATCTTATCATCGTCACCATACTATTGTTTTTTGGGCAATTTAACTTTTATAAAATGCACTAACATATACCCGGTTCATACCTCTGGCAGTGCATCATCACTCTCTATCATTTTAATCTCTTCTGCTGTATTCAAGACATTCAGCTGATATTCAGCAATCTCTTGCAATATTTTGAATCTTTCTTCTTTTTCTTTTCCTTCGCGCAACATCTGTGCGTTATGTGATTCCAGATTAGAAAGAACTGTTAATTCATTAATTGTTGCAAAATCTCTGACATTATTTTTCTTAGCAAGTTCAGGATTTGCTTCTCTCCATGCTTTCGCCGTAAATCCAAATAATGCCACATTTAATATATCCGCCTCTTCCGCATATGCCAGCCATTGAAGGTTTTCTCTGTAATTCATTTGAGGAAGCAAATATTTTTTTACAGCATCCGTCTGAATCAGATAATTATTTTTACTTAAGAAACGTTTTGCATCCCATTTTTTCTGATCAGAGTTGTTTTCTTCTTCCTTCAAGCGCTGAAATTCCTTTATCAGATATAACTTAAACCCAGGACTTATTGCAGAGGCAAACTCAAAAGCAATATCTTTGTGTGCATATGTGCCACCATATTTTCCACGCTTTACATATAATCCAATGGCATTTGTTTTATTTATCCATTCCGCTACACTTAATACAAATGTATGTAACCCCGCCTCTGTTTTAAAGTGGTCGAATTCGACCACTTTAAAATCGGAATTATAAATTTTCTCCCAAGTTCCCAAAAACTCCAATGTATTTCTGTTTCTTAACCAGTTTTTCACAATATCTGCACAACGTGAATCTCCTGACTTCGCCTTAGCAATATCTGTAATACAAATATAATCGTCTAACTCTTGTTTTGAAATAGAAATCTGCACATTTTGTACTTCGATTACTTTATTCTTCATTCACATCTTCCTTTACAATAAGATTGTCCATCTTTACCTTATACGCTAACAAACGCAACACATAGTCCGGCATCTTTCTGGTTCCTCGTTCCCATTCTGTTACCGTCCTGTACGGGATTTCAAAATATTCACAGAATTCTTTTCTATTCATTCCTGTACTTTCCCGTAATTTTTTTATTTCGTCTTTTATTTCCATTTCTTTCCCCTTTTTGTTTTTACACATTGTGTATATATTGTAACATATTTTTTTATCAGTCACAACATTTATCATCTTCATTTTGGTATACTCCCGGCGGTACACAGCGCGCCACCCTATTTCTTCTTCCGTATATTCTGTTCCTGTCACATATCCTTGCGGTGGTTTTCCCGGTATGCTCTGGTCCCACAGCCGCAAAATCCTGCTGCTTCCATTTAGTTTTCCCTGCTTTGATCTATGATCATCTGGCAGATTTCCTGTTTTGGTTTTCCAAGTGCTGCTCCCAGTTCTGCATACAGCAGATCCTAAAGTCTGATTTATAATACCGCCATACGTCGGTCTCAGAGCCGGTGCAGCCGCTGACACAAGTCTGTTTTCGTTGATACTCCGAACGTATCCATCACCGCATATCTATAATTGAAACATAAAATTTCTCCTAAAAAAATTTTTTTATGGATATATTTCAGAATAAACACTCAATCGACACATCACTGAAATATCTAAAAAAATTTTACATAAATTTTTCATTAGCGCGCATGTGTATTTTACAAAGCATTCCTATAATAGGAAACAAAGAAATGAGAAAACATTATACATTCATAGATATAAGAAAAGAGGAATGATTATGTATCAGACATTATGGACTTCTATTAACAATCAGGTAAAAAAATCACATGCTTCCGCTGCATTCCTGGCGATTTCACTTATTGAATGGACAACACTTGGACTTCTGGCAGGATTTTTCATCTCTATGGTCGGTGGAATATCCACTATTACTAAATTAACAGTTATCCTTTGTGCCGGTGGATATACCGGACTGATTTTTGGTTTCTTTGGCGGAATTTTGTATCTTTACAGAACAGATTCCCGCCATTCCTCAGCAGAATCTTCTCCCTCTGCTGCCCCTCAGCTCTCTCTTAAGAGCAAAACAGCTGCCTGATTTATATCAGACAGCTGTTTTATTTTTCTACAAAATGGATTCTCGTCTCATCAAAACGATTCTCCATCGGTGCAATACCGATCCACACACCGCCAGGTCCCAGTGCATCTGTTTCCAATCAAATATATTACTTCTTAATTTTTTCTATCATACACTGATGTTCTTTATCTTTTTTCGAATAATTAATACCTACCAGAAGAATGTTTCCAGCATATTACGCTGAGACTTTTTTATCTTTGCAATCAGATACAAAAACGCTATCACAACCATTTTAAGAAAGTCAATCGAATATTCTCAATTGAAGCAGGGGACTTACTTGTATCACCCCAATGCCACATCAAGCACCATCATCAGTGAAAATCCTACTGCGAAGAAAATCGTTCCAATATTGGAATGTTCCCCTGCTGACATTTCGGGGATGAGTTCTTCTACTACTACGTAGAACATTGCTCCCGCTGCAAAGCTGAGCAGATATGGTAACGCTGGTACAATAAGTCCTGCCGCCAGGATCGTAAGTACCGCACCTATTGGTTCTACGATTCCGGATAACACACCACCTACAAACGCTCTGCCTTTTCCCATTCCTTCCGAGCGCAATGGCATGGAAATAATCGCGCCTTCCGGAAAATTCTGAATAGCGATTCCAATAGAGAGCGCCATGGCCCCCATCACGGTAATCTTCGTATTTCCGGTCAGATATCCGGCATAGACCACTCCTACTGCCATTCCTTCCGGAATATTGTGTAAAGTTACAGCCAGAACCAGCATAGTAGTTCTCTGAAGTCTGCTCTTTGGACCTTCTGCCTTGTCACTGTTCCGGTGAAGGTGCGGGATCATGTGATCCAGCAAGAGCAAAAAGAGCACTCCAATCCAGAATCCCACTGCTGCCGGGATAAAAGAAAACTTTCCCATGTCTGCAGACTGCTCGATTGATGGAATCAGCAGACTCCACACTGAAGCTGCCACCATGACCCCGGCCGCAAAGCCGGTAAGTGCTCTCTGTACTTGTTCATTCAGATTCCTTTTCATAAAAAATACGCAGGCTGCTCCTGCTGAAGTTCCGATAAAAGGAATCAGGATTCCGTAAAATACATTTATATTCATCTGTCTACTCCTCCTGTTTTATTTGTATGCCTAAGATAAGTAATTGTTCCTATTCTCCACCAATCATACAAAGAACTCTGATTTTGTTAAATAGTAGTGGATGAAAAATCCAGTTTATTAGTTAGTTCTTTCTAACTCATGTAAGTATATCAGATTTTCATCCAAATAAAAAGAGCATACAGAACTTTTTTCAAATTCTATATGCCCAAATTTAACCGAATCAAGTAAGTACCCTGCGGGGGTTGCGAAGAGCAATAAGCAGTTAAAGAATAGACTGCGGGCAGCCGGACTATTTCTTTTCGTAAACTTTGTTTACGCTCATTCATTGTTTTTGCTCCTGTTTCAGATAAACTGCAGTACCCAGTATACAAACGGTAACGTCACGATCGAGCAGACTGTTGTCACCAGGATTCCACCCATGGCATAGTCGCCGTCTGTGCCGTATGTATTTGCCATCATAACTACTGATGACATTACCGGCATAGCGGATGTGAGTGTCATGGTCATACGGATTTCTGCCGATATTGGAAGTAACCCCAGTATCAGATAAAACAGCACCGGAAAAATCAGCATTTTGATTGCGACGATTCCATAATAGTCCAGTTTGCAAATGTATTTTTTTACATCCATACATGCAAAGACTCCGCCAAGATAAATCATTGCCAGAGGAGTGGCTGTTGCTCCGATTTTTGAGAAAGCTGTGTTCAGAATCTCTGGTAATGTAAGGCCTGTAAGAATGCAGAATAATGCCAATACGATTGCAACTGTTACCGGGTTAATCAGCTTTTTAAAGTCAAATGCAGAATGCTTTACAGCACCAATATTTTTTCCACATTTTGATGATTTTTTTGAGGTAGTTTCCACTATATCCACTGCCTTCGAGGTTAGCCTTACCCCGACTGTCCACAGCATCAGCTGGTCTATCATGGTAAATACCGAGATATACAGCATTCCTCTTTCCGGAAAGATACTTGTGACAATGGGAATTCCCATAAAGCCAATATTTCCAAATGCACTCATTGCAGAATAAAGCTGCTGGTGATCACCTTGCAGGTGCAGTATTTTTCCCGAAAGAAAGCTGAGTCCAAACAGACAGATATACATAAAGAATGCGATTCCGAGAATCGGCAGGGAGTGGAAAAGCATTTGCTTATCCACTCCATTTACCGTATTTGTAAAAATCATGACCGGCAGTGCCAGTTTGATCACAAGTCTGGAAACGACTTCCATATTTTCCCGGTTCAGCACATGTGTCTGGATCAGAATGATGCCTGCCAGAATGTAGATGACAAACATTCCGATCTGATTAAGAAGAATATTTAATGTACTCATAAGTCAATTCTCCGGAGTGTTTTTGCCTGTCTTGATTTTTAATTTTTCAATATCATGTATCTGTCCCATTGTTGCTATTTCCTTTCTTCTGCATTCGCATTATTTATTTTTCATAAAGGATTCTTCCTTCATTTTTTATAACTTCTACTAACTTTTTTATTTCTATTCTGTCTGTTTTATCTTACCATATTATCATGCCTTTTTTAAGTCTCTCCAACAATTTCGAGGATTGTTTTTCTGTGCTCAGGCATGAAAAACAGCCGCAGATTCTTCATCATACGGCTGATCTTTTCTATTTAATATTCTATCTGTTGTCTGTTTTTATTTCTCAATCCCCTTTAAGAACCACACGGATTCTCTTGTAGATCAGAAATACAACCAGGGATGTCAGTGCATATTTAAATAAGTTGAATGGGAAGATGATCAGTGCTGCAAATGAAAGCAGACTGTTTACAGAGCTGTGTACTGCGCCACCCATTTCGATGAATGCTTCGATTGGCATTCCAAAAGCTTTTCCATAAGCCGGAAGTAAAACAAATACATTAATAAAGCATGCAACTATTGCTGTCAGAACTGTTCCGACTGCCATTCCTACAACTGCGTGTTTTCTGCTCTTGACGGATTTGTAGCGGTAAATTAATCCTGCCGGAACTGCGAATGTACATCCGAAGATGAAGTTTGCCACGTCACCGACTCCTGCTGTCATAGATCCCTTTGTTACAAGATGCACCAGAATCTTCACCAGCTCGATCAGAACACCTGCAATCGGTCCCATTGCGAAAGAGCCAACCAGTACAGGGATCTCAGAGAAATCCAACTGATAAAATGTCGGTGCCAGGAACGGAAGCGGAAACTCCAGATTCATCAGAATTCCTGCGATAGCGCCAAGCATGGCTATCTGTGTGATAGTCCTTGTCTTACTCCTTGCCATTGCGTTTCCATTTCTTAATACCTGTTCACTCATACTGTTTCTCTCCTTTGAAATTATTCTTTATGGATATAAAGTTTTATTCGCTGCATATCCTGTTTAAAAGAAAATTCCACAAGCTTCTTTACATGGCAAAACTGTCATATCTCATAGAAAATTTCACCATATAAAAAACCCTGGATAAATCATCCAGGGTAATGAGCACGTATGGTAAAAATATCGCGTGTTCTTCTCTCATCCAGACTATACTGTCGGTTCTGGAGTTTCACCAGATCAGCCGCCTAAGCTAAGCGGGTCGCGGACTATAACCGCCGGTAGGGAATCTCAGCTAATGCTGATCACCACAACCCCGAAGAATTTTCTTTTATCTGCGTTTGATTATACTACATAAGTATATTCATTTCAATACAATTTTCAGATTTTTTACCGGAGTGTACATTGTAAGAAGGAGTCGTATTGTCCGTTGGAATCTCATCGGGTGCAAACAGTTCTATTTTATTATCGAATTCTGTATAATTCTCATTTGCGCCAAGTTCTCTTGATTCTATCAAAGTTTCTGTAATGTTCTCTCCACTCTTTGTAATTCTAAGTCATGCACCACCAGTTCAACTGGTGGTTTGATTATTTTCTTTTTCTTCCTTTTTTATTATAACTTTATTTTTTACTTCTTTTATTCACTGGCAGTGTATATTTATCTTTCCTGCAAAAAAAGCAGGAACTGTACTCAACAGTCCTGCTTTTTCATCATCAGAGAAATAGTTTTCCCCTTATGCAGTAATATTCTTTCTCATATGAATCCTCTCTGCAATCTTATCCACTACCTTATTGCAGATCACCGTATAAGCCGCACCAAACACATTCGCGCCAATACGAAGTGCCACTGCCGCAGGCATTCCGAAAAGTCCTGCTGCGATAGAGAGTGCTCCGAAAGTGTTAAATGCAGTCTGCCATGCATATCCTGCGGAATATCCGACTCCGATTCCACCAATCATTCCGATATACGGATACATGGATTCCGGAAGTGCCAGATACAGGACAATAAAGAGCAGGCATCCTACAATGTTGAACAGCCCTCTGTTTCCGGCTCTGGACGCACAGTCTTCTGTAAATGGCAGGCATACGGACATGCAGGCGATTCCTGCCCACATGGCTCTCGGCAGTCCCAAAAGATTCATAAATAACATAGCACTGGACACAATCAGTGTCAGTTTCAGATACCATCTGCTTCTTGCTGAACGGATGTCAAACTCACGAAACAGGTCAAGGAAAGTTCTTCTATATGGTCTGTTCTTCTGATTTTTGTAAAAAATCGCCATGCAGATCAGCATTCCTATGAAAAGTCCTGCGATGCGTAACGCATATTCCTGCCCGGTCACATCATATCCCAGAAGGAGTAAATAGCCCAGTACAAATGTAGAATGATTATACATGATCACATTGTGGCATCCAAGAATCATAAGGAGCAGAATGCAGACCACATTGACAAGAAATGCGGCAAATGGATGTGGTGCTGCCATATTTGCCAGTCTTGGCCCCGCCATAAGAATTCCAAAGATTCCTGCAATGGAAATCAACCCATGTGTTGTCCTGATTCCGAAGTCCGCCTGTCGCAATACGAGAACCGCCAGCAGAACTGTAACCCCGACTACACTGTTATTGCTTCCTGTGAGTTTACTGTACAGGCTCACCACCGCAACACAGAACGCCATGACCAGATATACTTTGAAGTTATAAATTAATATGTGACGTCTTTTTTCTTTCGGATCCGTTGTGTTCTTAATAAGCTGCTTAGAACCAACGGAACTCAACTGTAGTTCCTGATAAAATGTCATTTCCAAGTCGTCTCCTTTTTTGTAAAATTACGTAAAAATCCAGCGTTTTCACAGAATAACAAACCGCCAAATGATTACGTATCTACTATGAATTTTGAAATAGTAACGAGCACTATACCGCAATTTTACAAAAACGTCAAGAGTCATTTCTCGCACTCCATAAATTTTTTTACTCACTCAAAAGAGGTATTATTCCATACACCGTTCACATTATGTATCATTAATTACCACTTAATGCAATCCTATGATCGCCAGCAATGCCGTGATCACTACAAGACTGCAAAGAATCGTCACGCTGTTCGCACAGCTTGCCATTCCTTCATCTCCTCCACACATTCCTGTGTAGGCAGGTGCAACTGCACTCATAGGAGCAAAGCACAGTAAAACAAGGGTCTGTCTGATTACCAGATCAAATGGTAATACAAAGAAGAAAAATACTGCACAGACTGCCGCAAAAATGTGTCGGATCACTACCAGTTTAACGATCTCACCCATATATTCTTTGATCAATTACCTCAATCCTTCCCAGACGGCAAATGCTGTGTTAAGCGCTTTAAAGGGCGGGCTGGTGGATGTGCTGATCCTGGACTCCAATCTTGCTGAAGCACTGCTGAAACTTAGTGAAGACATGCCTTCACAGGAGTAATACATACAAAATACCCTTTCGTCATATTATACGAAAGGGTATTTTTTCAGACTATTCTATTTTCTGTAAAGTACAAATGCCTCATATGGATTCAGGATGATTTTCCTGTCAAATACTTTTCTTCCCATATTCGTAATCAGGCACTGAGCTCCTTCTGTGAATGTTTCCGGAAGTTCCATTTCCGCTTCCTGTGCACTGAAATTACATACTGTGAGCAGCTTCTCTGATTCAAGCTTTCTTATGTAAGCAAAGATCTGGTCATGATTACGGTACAGAGCCTCAAATTCTCCGTACACGATGATATCCATTTCTTTACGCAGACGGATCAGTTTCTGATAATAATGGAAAACAGAGTCCGAATCTTTTAACTGATCTGCCGCATTGATCTGCCGGTAATTTGGGTTTACCTTGATCCATGGTTTCCCTGTAGTGAAACCTGCACCTGCGGAAGTATCCCACTGCATTGGTGTTCTGGCATTATCGCGGCTTCTGAGCATCAGACATTTCATCATATACTCCGGTGTCAGTCTGCCTGTCTCTGTCAGCTCAGTGAAATAATGAAGGCTCTCGATATCACGGTAGTCCTCCAGCTTATCAAAATAAACATTAGTCATTCCAAGCTCTTCACCCTGATAAACATAAGGGGTTCCCTGCATCATATGAAGGCAGGTCGCCAGCATCTTGGCTGAAATATCGCGGTAAGCAGGATTGTCATTTCCGAATCTGGATACACTTCTTGGCTGATCATGGTTTCCAAGGAAAAGGCTGTTCCATGCTTTTCCTGCCAGTTCTTCCTGCCATTTGATCATGATCTTCTTGAACTCTTTGAAATCATACCGTTCTGTGGTCCATTTGCCATAATCACCACCACCGATTTCTATATGCTCAAACTGGAATACCATATTCAGTTCTTCTCTGTCATCACCTGCGTATTTCTGTGCTTCCTCAATGGTAACTCCTGAGGTTTCCCCCACAGTCATCACATCATATTTGGAAAGAACTTCCTGATTCATTTCATGCAGGAATTCGTGGATTCTTGGACCATGAACACTATACGGACCGAAATCGCCATACAATCCGTTATTCATCTCTCCGTCAGGAAATTTCTGATCTTTGGAAATCATGCTGATAACGTCCATACGGAAACCATCGATTCCCTTTTCACACCAGAAGTTCATCATATCATAAACTTCCCGGCGAACCTTCTCGTTCTCCCAGTTCAGATCCGGCTGTTTCTTGGAGAACAGATGAAGATAGTACATATCTGTCTGTGCGTCATATTCCCAGGCTGAACCTCCGAATACTCCGCCCCAGTTATTTGGTTCCTTACCATTCACCGGATTTCTCCAGATATAATAGTCACGGTAAGGATTATCTTTGGATTTACGACTCTCGACGAACCAGGAATGCTCATCGGAAGTATGGTTTACAACCAGATCCATGAGAATCTTGATTCCTCTTTTGTGCGCTTCTGCAAGGAGAGTTTCATAATCCTCCATGGTTCCGTAATCTTTGTATATCTTTCTGTAATCAGAAATATCATAGCCGTTATCATCCTGAGGAGACTCCAGCATAGGAGAAATCCAGAGAACATTCACACCTAACTCTTTCAAATAGTCAAGCTTCTCAATAATTCCTCTGATATCTCCGATTCCGTCTCCATTACTGTCTTTAAAGCTTTTGGGGTAGATCTGGTAAACAACACTTTCTTTCCACCAGGTTTTCTTCATAAACGTAAGCCTCCTGTTTGCATTTCTCAAGTTTATTGATGTGTTACTTTACTGCACCGGCAACAACACCGTTCATGATCCATTTCTGACAGAAGATATATACGATCAGTACAGGTGCCAGTACGAGCAGATAAGAGGCAAATGCCAGATTATAGTCTACAGAGAACTGGCTCTTGAATACATACTGTGCAAGCTGTAAGGTCTGCTGGCTCTCATCACTTAAGAGTACCAGTGGCATACTGAAGTCGTTCCATGTCCACATAAAGGAAAGGATTGCTACTGTTGCTGTAGTTGGTTTTAATACCGGGAAAATGACCCGGCTGAAAATCTGGATGGGGTTGGCACCATCGATCATTGCTGCTTCATCCAGTGCTTCCGGTATCGCCTTGATCGCACCTGTATAAAGGAAAGTGTTCATAGGCAGACCGAAGATAATGTACAAAAAAGTAATACCGTAAATATTATCCAGATGGAAGGCATTCGCCTGTACAACTAATGGAAGCATGATTACCTGGAATGGGATAAACATAGCACTGATAAAGTAATAGTACATAATAGAAAAGAATTTACTCTTTTTCCTGTTTCTGGTTATTGCATATGCTGCAAAAGAATTTGTGATCAATGTAAAGAACAGGTTGATCACTGTAATAAATGCAGTGTTAAAAAATTTCTGTGGAAAATTTGTCATCACCCAGGCATCTACGAAGTTCTGCAGACGCAGCTTTTTGGGTAATGCCAGTATGTTATTCATGTCAGACGGATCCTTGATTGCGATCATCAGTGCCATATACAGAGGCAAAAGAATAATCAGCACAATTCCTATAATAAGAAGAATCGTTACAGGCCAGTTGTAACGTTCTTTTACCTTCGCTACACCCTGTTTCATCCTAACTTCTCCTCTCTCTTCTCAAGTATACGCAGCTGCAACACAGAGATTAGCACAACTACAATGAAAAGCACAACTGCATTAGCTGACTGGTAGGCGAACTGTCCTCCGCCGAATCCCTTCTTATAGATCAGGACTGCAATGGAAGTAGTTGCTGTTCCGGGTCCACCATCTGTCATGGCCATGATCTGATCGTAAACCATCAGGTAACCTTTGGCCGAGAGCACCATATTAATGGTAAAGGACGGTGCCAGAAGAGGGAAAGTGATCTTGCTGAACCGCTTGAATCCTGTAGCTCCGTCCAGGTCAGCAGCTTCATATACATCTGTATCAATAGACTGGAGTCCTGCAATATAGATCAGTGTATTGAATGCACATCCGATCCACAGAGATACTGCAATGATTCCCCACATCGCATTGTTAGTACCCAGAATATTCACACTGAGAGCCTTGATTCCCAGAGCTTTTCCAAGCTCCGGAACCAGGTTTGCAAAAATATAGTTGAAGATAAATCCCACGATCAGACTTCCCAGCATATACGGCAGGAAATAAAATGCTTTAATGGTATTTTTGAATTTAATCTTTGCATTTAATGCGCATGCGAGCGCAAGGCTGATCACATTAACCAGGATCGTAGTGATCACAGCAAATTTAAAGGTGAAAATGTAGGCATTTCCTGTATCTGCATCTACAAACATATGCAGGTAATTACGCAGCCCTACGAAATTCCAGTCTCCATATCCTCTCCAGTCAGTAAAGCTGTAGAATACACCTTTCAGGAAAGGAATTGTATGGAAGATGAAAAATAATACTGCAAGAATACCAACATAAATATAGTAAACTTTATTGACAGCAGGTCTTTTACGATTCGCTGCTTTCTTCATAGGCTCATCCCCTCACTTAATCTACATTCGCAACATCATATTTTTCGTCACACTGTTTCAGGAACTGTTCGATGTTTTCCTTATCATCCATTCCATTTGCACGATTTAAACTAAGTTCAGTAAGCAGTACAGACATATTAAATCCTGATGGGTAGTAGTGGTCTTCAAAGTTGGCAACTTTACCATTGCTGATGTCTTCCTGTACACCTGATACTGCTTCATCACTCTGCTCTACACCCTTTAATGCGGAGAATGAGAACTGCTCATCAATATAAGTCTGTACATTTTCTTTTTCCATCATAAAGGAAACAAAATCTTTAGCTGCATCTACATTGGAACTGCTCTTGCTTACGCCCAGAAGCACATCCACACCTGAGGTAACCTTATTCTGGGATTCATCATTGGAAGACGGAATTGCAAACATGTTTATTTTTACATCCGGGTTAGCATTACGGTACTGGCTGATTGCCCAGTTTCCGTTGATGATCATTACAGCGTCACCGTTGGCAAATTTCTTGTTTCCGTCATCATAGCTAAGTCCCATGAAATCATCCTGTGCATAATCAAGAAGTGTCAGATATTTCTCTGTAATCTCCTCATGAGTTCCCACAAATGTTGTCTTGCCTGCTTTGCGGTCATCTGCGAAGCTCTCCGGTGCAAGGTCTGCTGCTATTGAATTCCATGGTGCATTTGCTGTCCATGCATCTTTGTAAGTCATCAGTAATGGCTGCTCACCTGCATCCTGGATTTTCTGAAGAAGATCTATAAACTCATCCCAGGTCTTCGGAACTTCCAGTCCAAGCTCATCGAATTTCTCTGTATTGTAGATGACACCGGAAGCATTTGTAGCAAATGGAACACCATATATTGTCTCTTCTTTGTCCTTATTTACATCGTAAACCATGTCAATATAGGCTTCCTGTACATCCTTGATATAATCCTGATCACCCAGGTCAAGCAGCATACCTGCACCCTCAACCTCAGTGTAGTTGTTATCGCCGCCCATTGCTACAATGTCAGGCATATCATTCTTTGCCATTCTGGTCTTTAATACTGTTCCTGCATCCGGCGGAGCAGTAACCTTTACTGTCACATCGTCATGGCTTTCATTATATTTGTCTACCAGTTTCTGAATCGTATCCTTGTTCTCAGGTTTTGTGGAAAAAAGTTCCAGTTCTGTTTTACCTGAGCTTTTCGCTGAGGAACCTGTGTCAGACGAACCGCCGCATCCTGTTAATGTGCCGGCAAGCAAAGTACCAATTACCAATGTGCTTATTATTTTTTTATACATTTTTTCTCCTCCATAATTTAATTTTCTTTTCATTTCATTAACTACGAAGGCTGCGCAACCTCTGTTTTCCTTTGGTGACTTTATCATAATGCAGTCTGTCTGTAAAAATCAACAGGTTTCTCGGGAAACTTGAATTTCACACAAAATTCGCAATCTATTTTTGTGCATATCATACAATAATCAGTATGTTTTTACACTGTTAACCCAACCGGATAAGTTCTGTAAATTGTAAAAGAGAGCCTGCTATTCTTTCACAGACTCTCTTTTTATCAGCCGCACCGGGCTCTTGATATTCATTTCTTTTAAAGTTTCTCCCTCTATCATCCGGTGCAGACGACGCAGGGAGATCACGCCCTTCTGGTGGATATCCTGATGAACCGTAGTCAGCCTAGGACGGACAAACTCCGCATAAATACTGTCATCATAACCTACTATGGAAATCTGATCCGGAACCTTAATCCCATGGTCAAAGAAATAGTTCATAGCCTCAATCGCTCCGTAATCCGAAGAAAACGCCAGCGCCTTTACTTCAAGGAAACGGGGAAGCAATTCTTCATACCTGCTGAGGCGCTGTCTCTTCTCCCCCGGAACTACGATCAGACGGGATTTGCTGCAGAAACCGCCCTGCTTTTCCATAGCCTGTTTGAATCCGTTCCATCTGCGGGAATCACTGTCCTTATCTGTCTCTGCGATAAACAATGCCCTGTGGTATCCACAGGAATACAGGTATTCTCCAACCTGATATCCACCGGAATAATCGTCAATTCCTACATTCTGGAAGGTGTATTCCCCTTCCGGATATGCATCGATCAATATCATCTTCTTGTTCAGTTTTCTGGACAGCTGTCTGTATCGTTCCTCATCATATCCCAGAATGATCAGACCCTCAACATTCCACCTGGAAGCCATATCTACTACATCTTCAATTTTTTCCCCGCCGATAAGCATGACGAAATAACCTTTCCGTTCTGCTTCTGTCTGTATGGTTCCGATCAGCTCTCCCACAAAAGAATCCTGCAGAGACTGCATTCCATGGGCAGTGGCAAATCCAAGCACTACTCCGATGATTCTGGATCCATGACCTGACAACATCACAGATCCCATATGTGGAACATAATTCTGTTCTTTCAGAATGCGGGTAATCTTATCTATGGTTTCCTGAGACACTCTCTTGGTATTTCCGTTAATCACATTGGAAACCGTAGTCCGGCTCACCCCCGCCATATCTGCAATATCCTGAAGTCTGATCATTTTAACGCCTCCTGCTTTACGATATTTTATAGATTCATACAATCGTGTTAAAGATATCCTTTTCTATAAAATGTTTATACCATATATATGTTTTTAAGTAAACTTCCGTTCTTATATTATTATAAAAACGCAGGCATAGCGAGCTACGCTGAGGCTTTTATACCCGTACAATCGGATTTGCAGACAAGCGAATGGTATAGTTTTTTCCAGATTGAAACAAAATTGCGCGTCTGACTCTCTTCATTGGAAAATAACGAGAATGCGACGCGCAGTTATTCAAAGGATGAACTGAATGGTACTTTTATTCTTCATCCGCATGATAAATCCCCACATAGCCCTGCGGTTCTACTCTGACAATCTGCTCGACTTCCTCTGTTTTCTCCGGGAAGTCCGCTTCTGTATGAAATCTTACACAGGTTCCGCAGGAAGAGCTTAAATCTCTTGGGACCGGCATGACTTCTGCACTCAGATTCATTGCCTGGCAGTTTCTTCGAAACTGGATAGCTCCATAATGGGAATAGAAGGTTGCTATATATGTGATCATTTTTTAAGTTTCAGCAGGATATCATCTCCCTGCTCTGTTGCCTGTACCTGATATCCCTGATGTGTTGCAAATCTGGATACATTCTCTTTTGCAACTACATTATCAACCAGAATCTCATATTCTTTGTCTCCGGATTCCATTGCATTCTTTGCACGGATCACTGGTTCCGGACAGGATAAACCTCTTGCATCTACTTTCTTCATTCGTCTCTCTCCTTTTAGAGTGTGTCTAAAAAAATACTTTCCGCAAAATGAGCGTATTAATTGCGGAAATAATGTCTGCATTCCGACAATCAGGCTTCTTCTTTTCTCATGGAGTTCACTGCTGCGATTACTGCAACTACCACAATCCCAATAATAACTGCGATTTTTCCATTTGCTGTAGGACCTTCACCGGAAGATGCCAGTCCGAAGTTATGGGCAAAAGCAGCACCTGCCATCAGACCGAGAACAGTCACAGCAGAGTCTGTATTTCCCTCGCCTGCAAGAATAAGCTGGCGAAGCGGGCATCCACCGAGGAGAATACATCCAAAGCCTGCCAGATACATTCCCAGTGCGTTCCACAGTCCGTCTGTGTGTGCAATCGGCTGTCCCGCAAATCCCGGATTGAAATAGGATGTTCCTGTAACTGCACCGAGGATCAGATTCATTACCAATGCTGTCACAAGAATTGCAACAAAGCCGAACAGTAATTTATATTCTTTGAAAAGTACCGCATCACGGATACCGCCGACCATACACAGACGTGTTCTCTGAGCCAGGATACCAACAATGATTCCTGCTGCCAGTGCGATAATGATTGCAGCATGTTTTGCTCCAGGTCCGCCTTCCGGCTCTGTGAAATGGATAAATGCAGGTGCAGCTGTCAGTAACAGAAGCATCACGATCTGGAATGCAGGATAAATACCACCTTCCAGCTTCGGCATCTTATAAGAACGTTTCAGCGTGTAACCTTTCTTCAAGAAAACAGTTCCTGTAAGAATACCTGCTACAAATCCAACAAGTCCAAACAGAGCATTTCCGTCTCCGCCTGCCAGACGCAGAATCATACGGAAAGGACATCCAAGAAACATCAGACATCCGATCATAACAAATGCGCCAAGTGTAAATCTGGTCACAGGTGCAGAGCCGCCTCTTGGACGAAACTCTTTCTTAGCAAGTGAAATGATACATGCTCCAAGTACCAGACCAATGATCTCCGGGCGGATATACTGAACTGCTGCCGCTGAATGAAGTCCCAGCGCACCTGTGGTATCTCTCAGAAAGCAGGCAATACAGAAGCCCATATTTGCCGGATTTCCAAAAAACACCAGAATTGCAGCGATCAGGCCGATCACGCCTCCTGCCAGAACTATGGTTCCCTTTTCGTTTTTCATTTATTTCTTTCCTCCTTTTGCATTATGTACTCTCAGCGTCTTTATTGCACTTGCTTTTGTGAGAGTACATCACTGACTTTTTTTATTGTCAGCACAATTTCTTTGTATCTATTTTATCATTTTTATGCTGAAATCACTAATTCATTATAGTCGTATTTTATAGTTATTTATAGAAATCATTTATAAGTTGTGCTATACTATAATGATGTTAGGATCAAAAGATGTTTTGCCCCTAACTTGATATCTACGAATTGCTCCGCAGCAAAGCAGCTCCTGCAATTCTCATATAATCTTTAATTATGTAAAAATCGGGGGGATTTGTTACTATGAATAAAATATATCTGGATCAGGCAAGTACGTCTTTTCCCAAGGCACCATCTGTTGCACAGACAGTTTATGATTACCTGTCAGGCTCTGCTGTGAATGTGAATCGGGGAGGATACCGGGCAGCTTATTCTGTGGAGGAGCAGATTTTTGAGACAAGAGAACAGCTTCTGAAGCTCTTTCACTTTACTTCCGGAAAGGGTAAGAATGTTATTTTTACAGAAAATATCACTGCCAGTCTGAATGTTCTTCTGAAAGGACTTCTGAAACCCGGCGATCATGTACTTGTAACTGCTATGGAGCATAATGCAGTGATGCGTCCTCTTGTACAGCTGGAGAAACATGGAATTTCTTTTGACAGGATCCCATGCGCTTCTGACGGCAGTCTTCTGCTTGATAAAGCGGCTGCACTCCTTCGTCCTGAGACTAAGCTTGTGGTCTGTCTTCATGCTTCCAATGTATGCGGAACTGTCATGCCTGCACAGGAAATCGGGAATTTCTGCAAAGAACATGAACTTCTTTTTATTCTGGACACTGCACAGACAGCAGGAACCATTGACATTGATATGGAGAAATATCACATAGACGCACTGGCATTTACAGGTCACAAGGGACTCAGAGGGCCACAGGGAACAGGTGGCTTTCTGATCCGCAATGAACTGGCAGCGCAGATCGATCCTCTTATCAGCGGCGGAACAGGAAGCGCCTCTCATTCTGAGGAAGTACCGGCATTTCTTCCGGATCGTTTCGAACCCGGAACTCCCAATATACCGGGGATTCTGGGACTGCATGCCGCACTCTGTGATCTGGAGAAACAGTCCATGGAAGAAATCCGCCAACATGAATTAATGCTGACACAATACTTTATAGATGGTATCCTGAATTTGGATCCTGAAGAAAAATTCCTGCGTATTATCGGTAAAAAAAATATTGAAAACCGTTGTGCAGTTGTATCCGTCCAGACCTTACATATGGACATGGCTCAGGCCGCCTTTGAACTGGACAGTACTTATGGAATTATGACAAGAGTCGGCCTTCACTGTGCACCAAACGCACATAAAACTCTTGGAACATACCCGGAGGGTACTCTCCGTTTTTCTTTCGGACCTGAGAATACAAAGCAGGAACTGGATATTGCTTTAGATGCATTATCCGCATTACTATAGCAATCCCAGTGTACCAACAAGTTGATTTCTTGAACAATCTTACGTCTAAATTTCTTATTTCCGCGTTGTCGTCGGTCGCCGTAGCCACCGCTACGCCTCTCTCCTCCGCCTTGAAATAAGAAAATTTATCCTGCAAGATTGTTTCAAGAATCAACTTGTCGGTACACTCGTACATCGTTTTCGTACATAAAAGGAGATTTTCACAATGGAATTTAAACAGTTAGAAGCATTCGTCGCTGTCGTGGATTACGGCAGCTTCTCAGAGGCGGCCCGCCGCCTCTATCTGACTCAGCCTACGATCAGTGCTCATATACGTTCTCTGGAAGATGAACTGCATATGAAACTGATCATCCGCACTACAAAGAAGACAACGATTACAGCCAAAGGCTACCAGCTTTATGACAGTGCAGTCCGTATGCTGGAAATCAGAAATAATCTGCTTGAGAATTTTACAGGTGCCCACAAACATATGATAGATCTGGCTGCATCTACCATTCCTTCTTCTTATCTTTTGCCGGAATTGCTTGCTGCTTTCGGAAAAACGCATCCTGATGTTTATTTTCACTCCATACAGTCAGACAGTTCAGAATCCATCAGCCGGGTACTGGACGGAACTGTAGATCTGGCTCTGGTAGGCCAGAATACACGTGATGAGAGCTGCGTGTTTATTCCTTTCTGCCATGATGAGCTGGTCATTGCAACTCCTGTAACAGATCACTATCTTGCACTCAAGGACAGGGAAACACCCGCTATTTTTCATGATTTCCTGAAAGATTCTATTATTCTCAGGGAAAAAGGCTCCGGCACAAAAAAAGAAATGGACCTTTTTCTGGATCGCGCAGGCATCACAACAGGCAATCTGAATGTGATCGCCCGCATGAATGACCTAGAAAGCATCAAAAAGTCCATTGTTAATGGTCTGGGAATCTCTATTCTTTCATCACGCTCTGTCACTGACCTGCAGAGGACAAATCAGATTCTTGTCTTTCCGCTGGAGGAATCTGCTCATAAACGCAGTTTCTATATTGTCTATAGCAAAAACAGGATTCTGAAACCCCATGTAAAGCAATTTGTGCAGTTTGCGCGAGACTATTATATGTAACTGTTATCTGCCGGCATCCAACAGTTTCACAAACTCTTCCTCCGGCATCGGTTTGTAAAAATAATACCCCTGGATATAATCACAACCGTTATCTCTTAAGAACTCGACCTGCTCTTTAGTTTCAGCACCTTCCGCTATAATCTTTATATCCATAGTATGTGCCATTTCAATGATGAAGCGGATAATACTGCGTGTTTTGGTATTGGTTTCTATCTGCCGCACAAAACTCATATCAATTTTCATAATATCAAAGTTGTAATTCTGGAGCATTCCAAAGGAAGAATATCCGCTTCCAAAATCATCCAGAAGCAGCAGAATCCCTGCTTCTCTTAATGCCTCCAGAGTTGCACTTCTGTCTGCTTCAATGGCAGCATAGGAAGTTTCTGTAATCTCCATTCTGCTCAGACCGGACGGTATGGAAGTATCCGCACATTTTCTCTCCAGCCAGTTCATAATCGTCTCATCATAGAAATCCATCCATGACAGATTAGTTGATACCGGAACTGTAATCTTATCGGACTGATAACGTTTCTTCTGAAATTCATTAACCGAATCCAGCACATACAGATCCAATTCGGAAATATGTCCGCTATCCTCCAGCGCAGGAATGAATACACCCGGTGAAATAAATCCCTTTTGCGGATGGAACCATCGGATCAGAGATTCTGCTGATGCAATCTTTCCGGTCTTTACATCCACAACAGGCTGAAAATATACTTTGAACTGTCCCTTCGCAATCCCTTCCTCCAGTTCACCTGCCAATGTCGCTTTATCTATATATGTATTCTTCATGGAAGAATCATAAATCTTATATGACTGGACAAACTCATCGGTAATATATCTCTGAGCAATCTTTGCCCTGTCGATCATTCCATTTACAGACATTTTTTTCTTTTCAAGCATAAAAATTCCACATTTGACAGACAAATGAAGTGTTTTTCCTCCCCGGGTAAGTTTCTTCTGACACATTCCGGTAAGCATATCCAGATTGAGATTCTTACGTTCTACCAGACAGATAAAATGATCCGCGTCTTCACGTGCCGACACCAGAGGCTTCAGTTCAGATTTTCGGACATCTTCGTACACTTTGCGCAGCATCATATCTCCGATTTCTGTTCCAAAAAGCTCATTGACTGCCTTGAAATTCTTAATGTCGAAAAATACAACCGCATATCCGGTTCTGTCTTCACTTTCTTTCAGAATCCGTTCCACATGACGGATAAAGCCCTGTCTGTTATATCCGCCCGTCAGAATATCCTGTTCAAATTTCTCCGTAATATCCTCAACTGTAGATACAATAATGTCAAAAAATTTATTGAGGTAAAAAAATGTATAGTTCTTTAAACATTTCTCCCCTTCCTTATTAAACTGATGAACAGAGAAAGAATATCTCTCTTTCTCCTGCAGTTCTTTCCGAATGGTATCAAGACGCACACATTTGTCATATACGGATTTCTCATCATCCGGAACAAATCTCTTCATAACTTCAGTAACATAACCGGAATAACTGATTTCTTCTGCTAGGACCATCTCCATGGCACAGATACCCGGATGATCCAGTCTCACACAGTCTCTCTGCCCATCAATAATCTCTATTCTATCAAAATTCTTTCTGTACAGCATATGCGGAATCTGCTCTGAAAAATAGTTCTCTGTAATATCAGAAAAATAGATCAGTGCTTCCAGCCTGTCATAAGAAACGTTCCGAACCATCTCAACTGTGGTTCTGATCATCCTCAGGCTGATCCCTTTTGCGGCATACACAGGACATTCCCATTGGATCATATCTTTTCCCTGTGCCAGACATTCCCTCAGATTATCTACACAAAACACCTTTCTGTACTGAGTTCTCACTTCTCTCTGCGGAATAGACTGACTGATCCGCTCAATATAAGAATCCAGTGGTTCATTTACATCTTTCAGCTCCAGTGAAGCAATCCTGCTGTTTGCCATAATACAGCTTCCATCCGAAATATTTACTGTAACTGAGGCAAACGCATCTTTTGCATGGCGTATGATCTTATCCAGCTGTTTCAGATATTCATCATTGATATCCCGGATATACATCATGGCAATCTGGTCATCCGGTTTATATTCTGCACTTCTGATGACTTCCATACATACCCAGCGGTACTCCTGTTTTATCAGAGTTCTGTAGTTCAGGGAAATGCGTTCTCTGCCTTTTGCAAGTTCTTTTCTCAGATTATCCATACTGCAGAATTTCAGATATTCTTCCTGATCCTCTTCATAAATATATTTAAGATCTGCCATCATTTTAAGACTTTCAGAGAGACTTGATGGCATGGAAACAATACTGTCTTTTCCTCTGATAACTGTATAAGTATCTGTCGAGAGATTAATCTTGAGTATCCTGTGAAAAATAGATGATAGCATTTTCATCGCATCCTGCAGATCTCCCGTCATCTTGTCATGCAGCGCAATCGTACTCTCAACGCGATGAAAAACTGTCATTGCATCAAAGGGACGCGAGAAGTAATCACTTGCTCCCAGCCTGTAAACCCGACGGATGCTATCTCCGGAAGTCTCTGATGAAATACAGATAACCGGCAACATATCCAGCCATTGCTTTGCCTTCATAACAGCAAGTACCTGATAACCGTCCATCACCGGCATGATCAGGTCAAGGAGCACCAGCTTGAAATCCTTATGGCATCTTTCAAGGATTTCAACTGCCTGCTCTCCATTTTCAGCTTCACAGATATCATAGTTATCTTCCAGCATACAGGCAAGGAGCTCTCTGTTTAATTGTGAATCATCAACGATCAATATCTTTGGCTTACTCATATAATGTATGCCCTTTCTTCTGTTATTATGGCTGTGTGAAAATTTAACCGGACAGATGCCAAAAACAGCTGCTCGGTTATGCATAATTTAAGTATATCATTCAAAGAATAAAAGTCAATAATTGGAATATACCATTTCATTGCTATTCACCGGTAAAAGGATTACTGAGAACAGAGTGAACAGTAACGTTTTCGTACATTGCCAGTAAATGATTCCCCTTTTTCTCTTTACAAAGATTCACATTGATATATAATGCATAACCAGATCAAGGAGGAGCACAGACTCCTCCTTGTCAGTCAGTTACAGATTTTTTTCTTCTTATTACAGGTTTTTCTTCTTATAAATAAACCATGATGCTGCTACAGTAAACACCAGCAGATAAAGAAGCAGAATCCCAATACCGGTGTAATTCACCGCCTCACCTGATGAAATACTTCTCATCAGATGGCTGGTCTGGGATAATGGCAAAGCTGATACAAACTTGCCTACAAATCCCGGAAGTTTCTCTGTTGAGAAAAAGGTGTTACATAAATATGCCATAGGCATGATAATGTAGTTGGAAAATCTCGGCACGTCTGCATGATTTTTTGCAAGAAATGATACTACCACTCCGATAGCAGAAAATACCGCTCCATTGAGGAACATCACAAGAAATGACCAGCCGTTGAAGATCAGGCCTGTCTCGATTGGTGCTGTGAGGAGCAGGATAATTCCTCCTGCATACAGTCCACGCAGACTTCCTCCGATAATCTGGCCTGCGATAAACTGCCACAGTGGAGTCGGTGAGATCATAACCTGGTCAAAGGCTTTCTCATAAAGTCTCTGGACATTCAGGTTCTGCGCGATGGCGTTGAAGCTTCCATTCATAGTTGTAAGTGATACCACACCTGGAATCAAAAAGTTCAGGTATGGCTGTCCATGAGAAGTTGTCTGGATTCCCATTCCGAATACGACCAGATACATCAGAGGCGCGATCATGGCTGCCAGTGTGATCTTGTAAAAATCTCTGCGGAATTCTACCCACTTCTCCCATAATATTGTTATAATTCCCATTACTCTTTTCTCCAAGTTCATTTATATTCTCATTTATTCGTAACTGTTCACTCTGTGCCCGGTAACACGCTATGCAATGCAGAAAATATGAATCTCCTTGAGTAAAGCCCAAGGAGTATCCGGTGTAAAACCACGCAGCAAAAGTGGCGAACAACCGCCTGTTACTTGGAAATCAGGTATTTTCCAGCTCTTTCTACGAAAACATCCTCCAGTGTGGTCTCGCGAAGTGAGGCCTGCCCTGTAAGATTTTCCAGATACCGGATTGCATCCTGACGTGTATGGAAATAGTGATTCTTTGTTCCATCTGCTGTCATCTCATCTACCGCATAGGCTCCAAGACTCTCGATCAGTGCTGACGGAGTACTTACCTCCTCCAGCTTACCATGATCCATCAGTGCCACACGATTGCAGAGACTCTGTGCTTCTTCCATATAATGAGTAGTCAGCAGAATCGTCAGGTTTTTCTCATTAAGCTTACGCAGGAGATTCCACATCTGTCTCCTGGAAAGAGCATCCATTCCTGCTGTGGGTTCATCCAGAAGCAGGATTTCCGGTTCTGTCAGAAGTGCGCGACAGACCATCAGCTTACGCTTCATTCCACCGGAGAGCTTACGGACTGTACGCTTGCGGAATTTGATAAGATCGCAGAATTCCAGAAGTTCCTCTGTTCTTGCCTTGATTTCTTTTCGCGGCATGAAATAAAGACGCCCCTGGTATTCCATGATCTCATCCATATTCATATCCTGGCGCATGGAATACTCCTGAGTGATCACACTGATTTTTCTTTTCAGGTCCGGGCGCTTTCTCGTAAGCTGCTGACCATCTATGAGGATTTCTCCCTTTGTCGGAAGAAGAAGGGTTGAGAGCAGACTGATGGTCGTTGTCTTGCCTGCTCCGTTTGGTCCGAGAAGACCAAAAAACTCACCTTTTTCAATTTTCAGGTTCAGGGAATCCACTGCTGTAAAATTGTCAAAGGTTTTCGTCAGATTTTTTGTCTCTATCATTTCTCTTCGGCTTTCTCTTTGGCAATGATAAGGGAATAGTATCCGGCGTCATCCGGGATTTCTTCCACACTGTTGTAAATATGCTCATCCGGCATACCGCAGTTTTCGACCATGCGGACTTCGCGGCCGCTTCTTGCCAGAATTTCTTTTACCTGATTCATCTTCTTGCCGGATTTCATAAGTACATAGGTTCCCGGCTGATCCAGTTCACTGTCAAGGCGGTGTACTGCCGGCTGTACATGAAGTGGCTGGTTCCACTCTGTCAGCGGGATATTTAAGCGTGCTGCTGTTGCGCAGAAGGAAGTGATACCGCTTACCAGTTTTGTCTGATAGCCGTCTGCTTCTACTCTCTTCTGTACATATGTAAATGTAGAATAGATTGTCGGATCTCCCAGAGTAAGGAATACAACATTCTTACCTGTATCCAGAGCTGCTTCAAGGGCTTTGGCACCTTTTTCGTGATTAAGTTCCAGTTCTGCCTTGTCATGTGTCATAGGCATATAGATTGGAAGAAGTTCTTTGTCAGCCAGTTCCGGAACTGCCTGTACTGCGATCTTGTATGCAACAGTCTCGCGGACATCTGCTCCCGGGACTGCAATAATATCATTTTCTTTAATCAGGCGTACTGCCTTTAATGTCATAAGTTCCGGATCTCCAGGGCCTACTCCTACTCCGTATAAAATTCCACTCATTCTTATATCCTCCTGTATAATGGTTTCTTTTTTAATTTCCTTTTTATTGTCTCAAAGATCTTACACCTCAAGCCTCTGTTTGAATGTTTCTATCAGAAATATCCCTTTTTATTGTCTTCTATTTAACTTACGGACAACATCCCTATTATACTAAAGCCCAACCACTTTTTCAACGAAGTATTGACAATTAATTTCAATTGTGGGATGATGAAAATTACTGAAATTTAAGTGAGGAAAAAACAAATGAAAAAGATTTTTGCATTTCTGACAGCATTGATCTGTTGTCTGTCGATGTGGAGTTTTGTGCCTGCTGCGCAGTCTCTGACTCTTGATAAAGAAGATGGAGAATATTCTATCCAGGTGGACTTAGAGGGAGGAAGTGGAAAGGCAAGTGTTACTACTCCGACTCTTATCACTGTAAAAGATGGCAGTGTGACCGCCAAAATTCAGTGGAGCAGTTCCAACTATGATTATATGATCGTGGACGGGGAAAAGTATCTCCCAGTTAATGAAGAGGGAGCAAATTCAGAATTTGAAATTCCTGTCACTGCGCTGGATGAAGGCATGCCTGTGATTGCAGATACCACTGCAATGGGCGCACCTCATGAGATTAATTATACGCTTACATTCTACTCAGAATCCATTGGTTCCAAAAGCCAGATGCCACAGGAAGCCGCTAAGAGAGTTGTTGCGGTTGCTCTTGTAATTATTGTGGGCGGCGGGATTTTGAACTACTTTGTTAATAAGAGAAACCGCTGTTAGAATTTAAGGTATCTGTTTTTTTCCCAAAAAAACGAGTTACTATATTCCAGAAACAAAGAATATAGCAACTCGTTTTTATATTGTCTGCAAATTATTCCTATTGATACAAAAGGCTTGTCAATCGGATATTCGCAACCTCCGCAGGGGGACTTACTTAATTCGGTTAAACTTTTAAGCAAGATAATAGCAAATATAAATTTTTTAGGGCTTATCACCTGTTTTTATTCTGCCATCTCCACTTCCAGCACATAGTCTACGGAATCCGGCAGTACAGGATCCGGACCAAGGTCAACAAATGCGATATTCGGATAATCGCTGTGCACCCATAAAGTAGAAATCGGCACTTCATGTCCGTCATCCAGGGCACGTACTTTCACAATCTTATTCTTGTCAAAGCCAATCAGCGGCAGTGGTCCTAATGTATTCTCATAAATATGGACATAATATTTGTTTCCATTTCTGGTGATACGTCCGTAATCCGGTTTCGGGATATCTGTTGCCGGAGCGCATCCATAGATACTGTCATGGTTCTTATCCATCCAGCGTCCGATTTCCGCCAGGATCGCAGAGGATTCTTTCGGGAATTTACCTTTCGCATCAGGTCCTACGTTCAAAATCATATTTCCACCTTTGGAAACGCACTCTACCAGCTTCTTGATCAGCATGGAAGCAGGTTTGTAATAGTGGTCATTTGCACAGTAACCCCAGTTATTATTCATGGTGAAGCATGCTTCCCATACCATCGGATTCCCTTCTTTGTCGCAGATTCCTTCCGGCGGGATGATCTGTTCCGGGCTTACGAAATCGCCATGATATGGTGTCGGATTGCAGTCATACAGAGAACCTCTTCCCTCACCGCTGACTTCCAGACGATTATCAATGATGATTCCCGGCTGTAATCTGCGGACCATATCTATCAGTCTTGTTGCTCCCCATTTCTCGCCCCGCATATCATCATATGAAAAGTCAAACCACATAATATCGATTTTTCCATAATTTGTGCAGACCTCTTCCACCTGATTGTACATATACTCTATATAACGAGAAAAATCTCTGTTTTCATTACTGCATTCCGGATGGTTTCTCATAGGATGGATGCGGTCTCCGTAATGAGGATAGTCCGGATGATGCCAGTCAAGTAAGGTGAAATACAGACCGACTTTCAGGCCTTCTTCGCGAAGGGCTTCCACATATTCTTTGATCAGGTCTCTTCCTGCAGGTGTATTGGTAACTTTATAATCTGTATATTTACTGTCAAATAAACAGAAACCATCATGGTGTTTCGCAGTCAGAACTACATATTTCATACCTGCTGCCTTTGCCTCTTTTGCCCACTGTTTCGGATTATAGTCTCTGGCATCAAATTCTTTCATAAACGGAAGGTATTCTTCCTCAGGCATCTCCTCTGTACTGCGTACCCATTCTCCTCTTGCAGGAATAGAATATAAGCCCCAGTGGATAAACATTCCGAAACGGGCATCCTGATACCATTTCATACGTTCTTCATATTCTTTTCTGTTAAACTGATACATGATTTTTTCTCCTACAATTCTTCATTACATTAATCTCAACAGCATATCCCCGGTTCCTACATTGTAGCCGCTGGTCGCATAAATTCCGTTCAGGCTTCCATTTGTCACAATGATCAGCGGAAGTTTATCCGGGTCTACATACATACGTCTTCCCAGAGTATTGATAATCTCTGAGAAATCATCATAATAAATCTGAATATTTTTTAACTTTGCAAGTGCTTTGGACAGTGTCGGTGTCTCCAGTGCTTCTTTACTTCTCACTACAAAAATAATCTGCTCTGCATATCCTGCAAAAGCTTCTTCCTGCTCCATCATTTCATTTAAGATATGTTCAGTAGGCTCTTTTTCTTCTTCCAGAAACATCAGGATATGTTTTCCGTCTGCTGTAAGGTCAGATGCTTTCAACTCTGTACCATCCTCAGTTTTCAGCATAAAATCCGGCATGGAAATATTCTCCAGCATATCCTCCAGATCTGCTTCCCTGAGTACCAGCTCAATCTCCTTTGTCTCTCCGGGCTGAATTTCAAAATGATATTCATTTGCAAACATATTTCCATTTGGAAGTCTGTTTGAAGTAAGAATCCTGTAGTTTCCGGATTCCAACGGCAGATTCAGGATCTGATCTTCGAAATTCTCTGCTCCCAGTTTCAGTGATGTATATCTTCCATTCTCCAGTTTTGCAATACTCCAGTTCTGGAAATATTTCCACTTTACAGTCTCTCCTGCTTTCAGGATCAGAGTACAGTTCTTCTCTGTTCTTGCAAGCACAGGAACGAATCTTCCGTTTTCCATATATTCCATAGAACGATCATGTGGATTCAGTCTTGCCGCTACTCCAAAGGTTCTCGCTATTGCAACAAACAGGATTTTCTTTGACAGGAAGCTTCCTGTACAGGTTCTTATACATCCTGCCGGTGTTGTGATCACACTGGAACGCTCTTTCTCCGGTCTGGAAACAATTGCCTTCTCGATCAGATTCCAGATTCTGGAAGGGTCATCTCTCAGCTCCTGTTTCTCAGTTCTGGAAAAATGCTTCTTAATCTCTCTTCTGTATTTCTGAAGAACTTCATCATCTACTCTTGGATTTAACACATAAGATACAAAGGTATCCTTTTTCATCATACCATGATATGGAATTGCCAGCTCCAGGTGTTCCTCCAGAACGTCACTGATACAGTCAGTTCTGTCTTTCTCTGTGAGAACCCTCAGGAGATCCTCTCTGTATGAGGCAGCAATGGCTTCTTCTATCCTGTTTACCTTTTTTTCCAGAAAACGTTCACATTCCGGATTTGACCAGTTTCTTACTTTCTGCTCTCTGTGTGCATTGGCTGCTGCCAGACGCTTATTTCCCTTCGCCTTCTGTTCTAAAGTCGGCATGTCTGTGTTTACAGGTGCGTCATGAGGAGCAAATATATCTGCTGCTGTCCACTTTTCTGATTCGCCGTCATTTCTTTTATCCTGCGGTACCAGACAAAGTTCACAGTTATCTTCTTTCTCAGTGTTCATAACTGTTTCCGCATAGAACCACTCGCCGTCAGAACACATTCTTGCGGAAATATGCAGACTCCCAAGTCCTGTTGTCAGTCTGGCGGTTCCCTTACTGTCTGTTTTCTTCTCTGCGATCGGTGCATATTCAGAGTAATTCAGTACTTCAAAAGAAACCTCTGTGCCCTCCGCCGGAGCTCCCTGTTCATCCTTTACGGATACTGTAATCTCCTTTGTAACAGCATATCTCTTCAATTCATTCAGCATAGTAACCATGCCGTCTTTGCCGATCACTTCTCCGTTCGGAATTTTTGTGTCAAATACACGGGAGTGAATCATCATCGCTCTGGAAGAAGCATTCGTAAACCATCCTTTATTCAGGATTTCTTCCGGCTCACATGCTCCAAGGAAATACCATTCACCGTCACACCAGATTTCTACCCATGCATGATTGTCATCACAATGAGACCATTTCGGCGCATACACCTGGCGCGCCGGAACGCCCACACTTCGCAGGGCATTCACTGTAAATACAGACTCCTCACCACATCTTCCATTACCTCTTCGATATACGGAAACCGCAGATAAAGTACGGTCATCTGTACAGTGATAGGTTGCTTCTTCGGCGCACCAGTAGTTCACTTCCAGGGCTGCCTCTTTAAAATTCATTCCCTGCGTTCTGGTTCCAATCTCTGTGCGGAAGAAAGTTCTGCAAGGAGCAATTTCTTCTTCATTTACTCTGTGAAACAGCACATAATTCAGGAAGATTTCTTCCGGAAGATCTGCAACCTTTGGATTCTCTTTCCAGAGATTCACACCATTCTCTGCATAGTCCAGAAATACTTCAAACGGATAATTGCCAATATCGCTGTACGGCATAAACGCATATAAATATTTACATGCAAGCGCCACTTCCTCTGTACATTTCTGTAATTTCTCATCTACAGGCGCAAAAACCCGGGGCAGGTTCTTCGCCTGCTCCAGGTAGCTCTTTTCAATTCGATCCCTGTTCTCTTTCAAAAAAATCTTCGGTTCTGCCATTATAATTCCTCCAGAACTTTCTTTGCGGCGCGGATATTATCTACATCCGTACGCCATATCTCATATTCACTAAGCATCGGGAGTCCCATATTCACTCCGTCTTTTCTGAACTGCATCTCACTGTCGATTACTCTCTTACCAGTCATGTGATATGCTTTTATTCCTGTCAGAGGATAAAGCTGTCGGATTACCGATGCGCCGACACCGCTTCCTGCCTGGATTGTGATACGTCCACGACTCTTTTCCTCGAGTTCCCGCAAAAGATCTGCCCCCTGCAGACATACATTGCGCTGGCCTGAAGTAAGGATCGTATTGATTCCCAGTGAGATTGCCTGTTCCATTGTTTCTATTGGATCCACGCATACATCAAAAGCTCTGTGAAGGGTCACTGACATATCCCCTGCCGCCTCCATCAGTTCTTTCATCTGTTCCATGTTTAATGTGCCATCCGGTTTCAGCACCCCAAATACAACACCTTCGGCACCCATTTTTCTGAAATCTTCTACTGCATGCTTTATCATGGAAAATTCTGCATCTGTATAGCAGAAATCTCCAAAACGCGGACGGATCAGGGCATGGATCCTGATATCCGAACGCTTCCTTATCTCATCAAAAAGCCACGGTCCCGGAGTGGTTCCGCCGATGATCAGGTTGCCGCAGAGTTCCAACCTGTCTGCGCCTCCCTCAACCGCTGCCATAGCAGATTCTACAGAATCTACACAGGCTTCCAAAATATATTCTTTCACGTACTTGCCTCCATCTTTTTCATTTAAGCCAGACAGATCATCCATTCTGCTGACTGATTTAACCAGATCAGATAAGTCCCCCGAAGACTTACCTGTATCAGAACAATTTCACCCCTGCTCTCTCCAGTGTACTCACGATCGTATCATCTGGAAATTCATCCGTAACAATTCCGCTGATATCATCAAAGTATGCATATTTATAGGAATCGTTGAAATAGAATTTATCCCTTTCCATAACAACATATTTATGTCTGCTGCTGTACACGGCTGCTTTCTTTGTCAATCCGTCCTCTACCCCCAATGTAGTAATTGCACAATCAGTCATATCCACACCGCAGCTTCCTATAAATGCACGGTCAAAGCTATACTGCTTAATCACTTCTATCGTTGCAGCTCCCATAAATCCGTTTACTGTCTGGTACATTGTTCCCCCTGTACCGATTGCAGTAATAGACGGATTTGTGGCAAGGATCTGCAGGATATCTATCATATTGCTCACCACTACCACACGCATATTTGACGTGGCAAGAAGCTTTGCCAGTTCGATATTTGTGGTAGAAATATCAAGGAAAATCGTTTCGTTATTCTTAATCAGTTTAAATGCTTTGGCTGCAATTGTTCTCTTTTTGTCAAGGTTAAACTGGCGTCTGTCTACTACGTCTCTTTTCAGCGGATAATCCTGTGAAAGGATTGCACCGCCGTAGGTTCTCTTTAACTTACCGGCGTTTTCAAGAATCTTAAGATCTTTTCGGATACAGTCTTCTGTGACCTGAAAGATTTCACTCAATTCCTTAACCTTGACTTTTCCGTTTTCACGAAGACAATTCTCTATTGCGCTTTGTCTTTCCTCAGTAAACATAGCCCCTCTTTCCTCATCCATTCATAATGACCTGTATCTCTCAGTGAATCCTGTTTTCTTCACTGTTCATCTCCAGGTGTGATATTGTTATTTCGGAATTCCTATTCTGTAAGTTCCGGATAATGACATTTTACAATATGACCCGGTGCAATTTCAGCAGGTGTCGGCACCTGTGTCTTACATTTTTCTGTACAATGCGGACAACGTGTGTGGAACAGACAGCCACTCGGCGGATTACTCGGACTTGGAAGGTCACCTTTCAGAGTAATACGCTCTTTCTTCACTTCCGGATCCGGGATCGGAACTGCGGAGAGAAGTGCTCTTGTATATGGATGTCTCGGGTTTGCATAAAGTTCTTTCTTCGGTGCTGTCTCTACGATCGTGCCAAGATACATGACACCGATTCTGTCTGAAATCATTTCAACGACGCTCAGGTCATGGGAAATGAACAGATAGGTAAGATTAAAGTCTTTCTGTAACTGCTGCAGAAGATTTAATACCTGCGCCTGGATAGAAACATCAAGGGCAGATACCGGCTCATCTGCGATGATAAGCTTTGGCTGTACAGTCAGTGCTCTGGCAATTCCGATACGCTGACGCTGACCACCGGAAAATTCATGAGGATAACGTTCTCCGTGTGATGGGCTTAAGCCTACTGTTCCCAGAAGTTCATGTACTTTCTTAAGACGCTCACCTGCACTCATATTTGTGTGAATCAGAAGTGGCTCACCGATGAGATCCTGAACTTTCATTCTCGGGTTCAGAGAACCGTATGGATCCTGGAAAACCATCTGAATATCTGAACGTAACGGGCGCATTTCTTTCTCTGAAAGTTTGGAGATTTCTTTTCCCTCAAACCAGATCTCGCCGGAGTCAGGTGTGATCAGATGATCAATCAGTTTACCCGTCGTAGATTTCCCGCATCCGGACTCACCTACCAGAGAGAAAGTTTCACCCGGATAGATATCGAATGATACATCATTTACAGCATGGACAAATTTCTTCTTGCTGAACATTCCTCCGTTTGCCTGGAATGTTTTCTTCATATTCTTTACTGATAATAACGGCTCGCTCACAGGTTACGCCTCCTTTCCGGTTTTGTTGAGCAGATGGCATCTGCATTTTCTGGTACCTGCTTCGTTGATATCTGCAAGCTCCGGTTCCTGCTGATGACAGATGTCCATTGCATATTTACATCTCGGTGCAAACTTACATCCTTTCGGCATTACAGACAGGTCCGGTACGCTTCCCGGAATGGACGGAAGAGATTCCACACCGCTTCCAAGTTTCGGCACAGAACCGATCAGCCCCTGTGTATATGGATGTTTCGGATCTGCAAAAAGTTCCTGCACAGGCGCTTCTTCTACGATTCGGCCGGCATACATAACAACAACTCTGGAACACATTTCAGCGACAACACCAAGGTCATGTGTGATCATCAGAATGCCTGTATTCTTCTTTGCCCTGATGTCCTCCATCAGTTCCAGAATCTGTGCCTGAATGGTAACGTCAAGGGCTGTAGTCGGCTCGTCCGCGATGAGAAGCTCCGGCTCACAGGACATTGCCATAGCGATCATAACACGCTGACACATACCGCCGGAAAGCTGGTGCGGATAACTCTTTAATGTCATATCCGGTTCAGGGATACCTACTGATTTCAGTACTTCGAATGCTCTGTTGTGCGCTTCTTCTTTTGAGAAATTGTTATGGAGCAGGATTGCTTCTGTCAACTGTTTCTCAATTCTCATACATGGGTTCAGAGAGTTCATCGGCTCCTGAAAGATCATGGCAACTTCACGTCCTCTGATCTTTCTCATGCCTTTTTTATCTTCTTTGAGAAGATCCTTGCCATTAAGCAGGATCTCACCGTTGGAAATCTTACTGTTTCGTGCCAGAAGTTTCATAATGGAGAGGGAAGTTACGGATTTACCGCATCCGGACTCTCCTACCAGACCAAGAATTTCACCCGGCTGAATGGAGAAGCTTACATTATTAACTGCTGTCACCCATGTTTTATCTCTTTTAAACTCCGTACGGAGGTTCTTTACTTCTAATAATTTTTCTGCCATGGTTTCTTCCTCCTAGTTCATCTTTGGATCCAGGGTATCTCTGAGACCGTCGCCCAGCAGGTTGAATGCCAGAACTGTAAGGAAGATCAGAATACCAGGGAACAGTACCATGTGAGGAGCTGTGTTCAGATAGTTACGTCCTGTGGAAAGCATGGAACCCCAGTCAGGCTCTGTAACGTTTGCACCGAATCCCAGGAAGCTTAAGGATGATGCAGCAAGGATCGCAGTACCTACACGCATGGTAAAGTTAACGATCATGGACTGAATCGTACCAGGGAAAATATGTACAAACAGGATTCTTGTGTTTGAGCATCCCAGGGAACGGGCAACCTCTACATAAGGAGCCTGCTTTACGGAAATCGTAGCGCTTCGTATGATTCGTGCGAAGGACGGCACTGTAAATACCGCAACCGCGATCATAACATTTACCATTCCCTGTCCGATGATGGCAACGACTGCGATAGCCAGCAGGATATCAGGAAAAGCGAAAAGTACGTCACAGCATCTCATAATCAGGGAATCGATAATTCCGCCGTAGAAACCTGCGATCAGTCCGAGAACAACACCGATAGCCGTACCGATGATCGTCGCTGTCAGCGCGCATGTAAGAGAAAGTCTGGTACCAACCATCAGACGGGAGAAAACATCCTGTCCGTATTCATTGGTTCCCCAGATGTGGGCTGCGCTTGGCCCCTGCATCATAGCTGTGTAATCCGGTGCCTGCGGATCATACGGAACTACATACGGTCCGATGATTGCCATTAAGATAATAAATACTATAAATGCCAGAGAAATCACTGCTGTTTTTCTCTTCATGAATTTCTTGACAAATTCTTTGAACTTGCTCTGTGCCTTAGGGAGTTCTTCGGCAGCAGCAAGGTTAATGTTTGATGTTGTGTTCTTATCTGCCATCTTCTCTCCTCCTCTATTCATAACGTACTCTTGGGTTAATCACGCCATAAAGAACATCTACGATCAGGTTGATCAGGATATATTCTGTAGCAAAGAACAGAAGTAATGCCTGAACAACTTTGTAATCTCTCATCTGGATGGAGTCTACCAGAAGACGTCCAAGTCCGGGGATGGAAAATACCGTCTCTGCCATAACAGATCCGGAAAGGAGACCACCGATCTGAAGTCCGGCTACTGTTACAATCTCGATCAGAGAATTCTTAAATGCATGACGCATAACAACCAGTGATTCAGAAAGACCTTTGGCACGTGCGGTACGCACATAGTCCTCACGCATGGTTTCAAGCATGGAAGATCTGGAGAATCTGGCAAGTACGGCCATGATTCCTGCTCCCATTGTAAGTGACGGAAGAATATAGCTCTTCCAGGTTTCCAGTCCACTGGTTGGAAGCCATCCCAGGCTTACTGAAAAAAGCTGAATCAATTCCAGACCTAACCAGAAGCTTGGAACAGATATACCTGCGATTGCTATGATCATACCTACATAATCAAGAATTCTGCCATGAAATACGGCAGCGATGATACCGATTGCAATACCGATGATTGCAGCCCATATCATGGATGAGAATGTCAGCATGATAGTTGGTTTCAGTCTTGGTGCGATTGTCTCTACTACGGTTTTACCGTTTTTGATAGAGCTTCCCAGATCTCCTGTAAAAAGACCTTTCATATATTTACCATACTGTACAAGTAATGGCTCATCCAGTCCCAGCTGTTCACGTACAACTGCCACATCTTCCTTTGTTGCATCCTGACCGGCTACCAGTCTTGCCGGATCACCTGGAATCATATGGATAAACATAAATACTACGAATGAGATAACCAGAAGCAGCGGGATCGTGCTTGCCAAACGTTTACCTAAATAACGTCCCATATTTTTCCTCCTTATTATTTTCTTACCTGTTATTTATATTTGATGCTTTATAGCCAGAGAACTGCCATAGTAAATCTTATGGCAGTTCTCCGGTTCGAACATCTTTGTCCTGTATTCACACTGCCGTATCGGCAGTATTTTTATGGAATTGCTGCAATTTCAGATCAGACAGCCAGATTTATGTTCTTCGCAGCCTGTTCTCAACCCCATTACTTACTGTGCTAAAGTTGCATTTGCGAAGTTAAATGCTCCGTCCGGAGATACATATACGCCAGACAGATAAGATTTTGTAGAATAGATGATCTGGTCATTGCCAAGGAATAACCATGGGCATGCTTCCCATGCAATCTTCTGAGCATCACCATAGTATTTAGCCTGCTCTTCCTCGTTAGCTGTTGCAAGACCTTCGTCCATATCTTTATCAAAATCAGCGTCATTGAAGTATGCTGTGTTTGCACTTGTCGGAGGGCACATTGTGCTGTAAAGCAGGGAACGTAAAGAACCATCCATTGTGAAGTCAGATGCAGACCAGTTTACATACCACATATTGATCTCAGCATCTTCTTTGTCAACATAAATCTTGTCACTTACAGTTGCAGGCTCCATTGGCTGAACGTCAACTTCGATACCGATCTGAGCAAGCTGCTGGGAAATAAATGTCATACCTTTGATTTCCTGTGTTGTGTTATCGCCCCACAGAGTAAGTTTGAATCCGTCTTCGTATCCGGCTTCTTTCATAAGTTCTTTTGCTTTGTCTACATCATATGTGTAAGCTTCCTGTTCTTCATATCCACCGATGATAGATGGAACTACGGATGTAGCCGGTTTTCCGTATCCGGAATACATTAACTGGATGTATGCATCTTTGTCGATTGCATAGTTCATAGCCTGACGTACTTTTACATCAGAAAGCTGTTCCAGATCCATGTTCAGAGTTACATATCTCATGATGTTGGAGTCTGTTGTAAGGATGTTTACATCGTCTGTTCCTTTGATTGCTTCAAT
This sequence comes from Ruminococcus sp. AM22-13, assembly GCF_003471165.1. Lineage (GTDB taxonomy): Bacteria > Bacillota > Clostridia > Lachnospirales > Lachnospiraceae > Blautia_A. Next base: position 85,906 of record NZ_QRIL01000008.1, read on the forward strand.
CTGGTCAGATGGTGTAGGATAGATGAAATCTGCTTCACCAGTCTGAAGCATAGCTGTACGTGCACCTGCTTCCGGAACTTCTTTGATTGTTACAGTGTCAACGCCCGGTTTGTCTCCCCAGTAATCATCATTACGCTCGAAGCTTGTGTGGTCGCCTTCTTCCCATTCTGTACATACATATGGACCGGTTCCGCATGGATGGTTCATGATATCATTGCCATACTCTTCAAGAGCTGCTGGGCTGATGATACAGAACTGTGTCATACGGTTGATAAATGGTGCCCATGCCTGTGTCAGTTTGATAACCAGTGTGTAATCATCCGGTGTTTCAATGCTGTCTACACGAGGTGTTTCAGATCCGTCTTCGTTAGTTACGATAAATGTTCTTCTCTGACGAAGGTTGTTGTCTTTGTTAACTACACGATCGTAGTTTGCTTTAACTGCTGCTGCATTGAAGTCTGTTCCGTCCTGGAATTTAACACCCTGACGAAGTTTGAAAGTATAAGTAAGAGAGTCATCGGAAACTTCCCATGATTCAGCAAGTTTGCCTGTTAATTCCTGGTTCTCATCAAAAGAAACCAGTGTCTCGTATACACCACGTGTAGCGGAGATTGCGTTTGTATCCGGAATGTTTGCCGGGTCCATGGAGCTTACGCTTCCTTCGATTGCGATCACCAGATCATTGTCGGATGATTTGGAATCTTCATTTGTGGCTTTGAGAATATAGCCGTCATCATCTGCTGCAAATGCTGTAGCGGACATGGAAACTGTCATTACTCCTGCAAGAGCTGCTGCCATAACTTTTTTGTACATTTTCATAGTTTTCTCTCCTTTTCTTTCTGTACATTGTTACTTAGTTACAATCACGAAGTTAATTTGGGGTACAAAAAAAGTGTTTTTATATTTTTGCATCTTTGCAATGTATAAAAATCGTGCAGCAATCCATTTACTTACATGCGCCTTTGCATCTTCATAAAAACACTTTGTTGTTTAACTTGACTCCAGTATAGCAATCTGTTGTCGTATTGTCAATTATTTTGTCGTATTTTATATTATTTTGGTGGTATTATACCAATATTTGACAATGAAATTGGTATAAATCACTATGAATTAAGGATTATTTATTCTTGTTTGGTATTATTTGGCTATTATCAGATCTGTTTCTTCACATGAACCTGTAGCTGATTGTACGGAATTTCAATTCCGTTTGCATCGAATGCTTCTTTGATCAGTTCATTAAGCCGCCACCTGGCAGGCCAGTATTTCTCCGTAGCCACCCACACACGCAGGCCCATGACCACTGCGCTCTCTCCAAGCTCATCTACAAACACCACCATTCCCTGGTCGTCTTTCGTATCTTCATCATTATGAAGGATTTCTTCCAGGATTGCTTTTACTTTCTTAATGTCTGAATCATAAGAAATTCCTACTTTGATCTCCAGCTTACGAAGATCTCTGGCAGTTACGTTTGTAATAATGCTGCCGGACAGCGTTCCATTTGGAATTACAATGTGTTTGTTATCTATGGAAATCAGAGTTGTATAACAGATTTCTATTTTGTATACAGTTCCTTCACACTCATTCTGCTGTGCGATAATGATATAATCTCCAACCTGAAATGGTTTGAAGATCAGAAGCATGATCCCGCCTGCGATATTTGCAAGACCGCCCTGCAATGCAAGACCTACCGTTACACCTGCAGTACCAAGCAGTGCCGCAATAGAGGATTCCTTTACACCAAAATGAGTGGCAATGCTAAATACCAGCAAAATATAAAGTACAATTCTCAACAGCGACCCTGTAAACTGGATCACACCTTTGTCTACAGACGCACGCTCCATGGACTTCTTTATGAAAGAAACAAACCACTGGATCACTTTGCGCCCGCCCACAAATACCAGCAATGCCATTACTACTTTCAGCCCCAGTTTCGTCAAATCCGGAAGATAGTCTGAAAAATACTGTTTATAGCTGTAATATAAACTTTTTGCCTCCTGAATTTCCTGTTCCAATATTTTTCACCTGCTCTCTTATATTTTTTATATTTCTGTCATGTATTATTTTTTGCCCTTCTTTCACTTAACAGACATCTTTTCATATGATATCAGGGTTAAAAGACATCTTTCCCCTGACTTGATATCTACGAATTACTTCACTGCTTTGCAGCCCCCGAAATTCTTATATAAGAGTAGCATAACATACCTCATTCTCTGTAACAATCAATTTTATCCGCCTATAGCAATGTCATAATCCGGACAAAAAAGAAAGCGGACAATATATCCGCTTTACTGACACAGGATTTCACGCTCTGATGAGCTAAAATCAATATGCATTATTTATGAGGATTGCTATAAGTGCAGAATAATCCCCTTATTTCCCGAAAACAAAAAATAAATAATAAGTTGAATAATCAGTATTACCGGAACTCCTATCTTAAATTTCGGCTTTCTTGTTTTATGATGAAATACCTTCATACCGGCCAGAGCTCCCACCGATCCTCCGATCACCGCCAGAAATATCAGCTGCGCTTCCGGTATGCGCCACTGTCCGGCTTTTGCCTTGCTTTTATCCAAGCCATAGATAAAAAATGTAACTACATTAATGATAATCACATAAATATATAGAAGATTTGTAGATGTCATCTGCACCTGCGGATTCCTTTCTTTAATCTTAACATGCCAGACCTGCGATCACTGATTCAAAATCCTCATCATAGCCATCATATTTAAGTTCCAGAGGTTCTTCCACACCAAGGCTTAATACTCCGAGAATAGATTTGGCATCAATAAAAATTTTTCCTTTAGATACAATGTCAATATCAAATGGACATCTGACTGCCGCACAGACCAGTTTTTTTGCCGCCTCTACGTCATTAATCTTAATTGTCTTATTTGCTGTTGTCATATTCGGTAATCTCCCTTTCCTTTTGGTCTTCGATTACTGTTCACTTCGTTCTCAGTAACGGTCTTCGTCCTATTGTCAGGACTTTTATATTGATTTTTTGACCCAGTCGTATTATACTGATTCACACATTGATATACAAACGTTATTTTTCTATATCAGATATTCTATTTTTATATAGCATAAGGAGCCGACTGTATTATGATTCTTGATTATTATCGTATTTTTTATTATGTAGCTCAGTACAAGAGCTTTTCCAAAGCAGCCGACGTTATGGGAAATAATCAGCCCAACATCACCCGCTGTATGAATATCCTTGAGAACGACCTGGGATGCAAACTTTTTATCCGTTCTAATCGTGGAGTACAGCTGACAATTGAGGGCGAGCGTCTTTTTGAACACGTTTCTATTGCAATAGAACAGCTTGTATCCGGTGAAAATGAACTTCTCAAGGACAAAGGGCTGGAGAGTGGACTTGTCAATATCGGAGCCAGCGAAATCGCACTGCGCCTGTTTCTGCTGAATGAACTGGAAGTTTTTCACCATCATTATCCACATGTGAAGCTTAGAATTTCCAATCATTCCACACCGCAGGCAGTCCAGGCTCTGGAAAACGGACTGGTAGACTTTGCAGTAGTCACTACTCCTGTTGCGCTGAAGAAGCCTCTCCAGAGAGTTCCTCTGTATTCTTTCCGGGAGATTCTTATCGGCGGAGAGGAATATGCAGAAATTGCCTCCAGAAAACACCGTCTGCAGGACTTGCAGGATATCCCCCTGATTGGAATCGCACCGGGCACCAGTACAAGGGAATTATATACGCAGTACTTCATGCGCCATAATCTTCCCTTCTCGCCGGATATGGAAGTGGCAACAACAGACCAGATTTTTCCTATGGTACAGCATAACCTGGGAATCGGATTCTTTCCGGAAGAACTTGCCGCTGAGCATATCGCGAGGGGCAAAATCGTGCAGATTCCTATTGAGGAACCTCTTCCGGAGCGAAAAATCTGTCTGATCCGCAACGTAAAAAGACCACAGAGCATCGCTGCCCGCAGTCTTGAAGAACATCTCACCTCACATCGTGAGACAGAATAAACAGGGATTGTGCCAGCAGATTTTTTATATCTGCTGTGCACAATCCCTGTTTTTTCTCAGTATTATTTAGTTACTATTCACTGGCAATGTCCCGCGAGGTGTTTTTTGTGAGCGAAGGTCACAGAAAACCCGAGACATACGGCGCGAATTTATGCGAATAGCATAAATTCTGTGCATCGCGAAGCGTGTTACTGAGAACGCAGTGAACAGTAACATTATTTATTTAATCCCTTCATAGATAAGCTGATACGTTTCTTCTTCATATCAACCCCGATAACTCGTACATCTACGATATCTCCTACACTTACTGCTTCGAGAGGATGTTTGATAAATCTCTCTGTCATCTCAGAAATGTGTACCAGACCGTCCTGATGAACTCCGATATCTACGAATGCACCAAAATCAATAACATTACGGACTGTTCCTTTGAGAACCATTCCTTCTTTTAAGTCTTTCATCTCCAGTACATCGGAGCGAAGGATCGGCTTCGGCATATCATCACGCGGGTCACGTGCCGGTTTTTCCAGTTCTTTCACGATGTCACGAAGTGTGATCTCACCGATTCCCAGTTCATTTGCCATCTTTTTGTAATCTCTTACCTGCAGGGAAAGTCCAAGCAGATTTCCTGCCACAACATCATTTGGTTTATATCCAAGTTTCTTAAGAAGTGCCGCTGCTGCTTCATAACTCTCAGGATGTACACTTGTCGCATCCAGTGGATTCTTTCCACCGGAAATACGCATGAAACCTGCGCACTGTTCAAATGCTTTCGGTCCTAATTTTGCAACTTTGAGAAGTTCTTTTCTGTCTGTAAACTGTCCGTTCTCTTCTCTGTAAGCTACGATATTCTTGGCGATTGCTTTGCTGATACCGGAAATATACTCTAACAGAGATGCCGATGCCGTGTTTAAATCAACACCGACTTTATTTACGCTGTCTTCTACGACACCGCTTAATGCTTCATCCAGTTTCTTCTGATTCATATCATGCTGATACTGACCTACACCGATAGATTTCGGATCGATTTTTACAAGTTCAGCAAGCGGATCCTGCACACGTCTTGCGATAGAAGCCGCACTTCTCTGTCCTACATCAAAGTTCGGGAATTCTTCTGTAGCAAGTTTACTTGCAGAGTAAACAGATGCACCTGCTTCATTTGTAATCACGTACTGTACCTTCTTCTCCGGAATTTCTTTGAGCATATCTACGATTACCTGCTCAGATTCACGACACGCAGTACCATTTCCTACTGAAATAAGAGAAACGCCGTATTTCTCGATCATTCCCTCTACTGTATCCTTGGCAGCACGGATTTTCTTCTCTGTTGTCGGTGCTGTCGGATAAACAACTGTAGTGTCCAGAACTTTGCCTGTTGCATCTACAACAGCCAGCTTACATCCTGTACGGAACGCAGGGTCCCATCCAAGTACGACCTTTCCGGCGATTGGAGGCTGCATCAGAAGCTGTTCCAGGTTCTTGCCAAATACATGGATTGCACCGTCTTCTGCCTTATCCGTGAGGTCGCTGCGGATTTCTCTTTCGATTGCAGGTCCGATAAGACGCTTGTAGCTATCCTCTACTACAGTTTTCAGGATTGATGTTGTATTTGGGTTGTCTTTTATAATGATTCTCTTGTTCAGGTAACGGAGAATATCTTCTTCCGGAGCATTTACCTTTACAGTGATAAATTTCTCCTTTTCTCCGCGGTTTAATGCTAGGATACGATGTCCTGCCAGTTTCTTGATTGGCTCTTCGAATTCATAATACATCTCGTATACTGACTGTGCATCTGCATCCTTTGCTGTAGAAGAAATGCTTCCGTTCTTTGTGGTCAGGTTACGGATATAGATACGATAATCCGCTTCGTCAGAAATACGCTCTGCAATGATATCTTTCGCTCCGTTTAATGCCTCAGTTACATTCTTAACGCCTTTTTCTTCAGAAATATATGCTTTGGCTTCCTCTTCTACCGGTTTATCTGTCATCTGCAGAAGGATAATATCTGCCAATGGCTCCAGACCTTTTTCCTTTGCGATTGTCGCACGTGTACGGCGTTTCGGGCGGTATGGTCTGTATAAGTCCTCTACTACTACCAGTGTCTGTGCATCCAGGATCTGTTTCTTCAGTTCTTCTGTCAGTTTGCCCTGATCTTCAATACTCTTTAATACCTGATTCTTCTTATCTTCCAGGTTTCTTAAATAAGTGAGTCTCTCTGAAAGAGTACGAAGCTGCTCATCATTAAGAGAACCTGTTGCTTCTTTTCTGTATCGGGAAATAAATGGGATGGTGTTGCCCTCGTCAATTAATTTGACTGCGGCTTCTACCTGCCATTTCTCCACTTTCAGTTCCTGTGTAATTGCCTGAATAATATCCATTAATTTTTTATCTCCTCTTGTTGCTTTTCAGAATGCAGATGCGTGTAATCGACCCTTACATCCACATTGTTTTTCTTCCATAGCATAAAAAACGCTCTTGTGATAGGGTATCAATCTGGCGGTAATTTGTCAAGTGCGGGATTTTGGCATACATATGTCAAAATCCCACAGAATAACAGCGTATAAAAAGTAAATTACCCAAAATATTCATTAAGCTGTGCAATAAATTCTTCCGGCACTTTCCGTTCAAACGGAAAGCTTTCAATATTTCCCAGTCTGTCTGCAATATAACCGAGCAAAACTGCACTTCTCTCCAGTGACCAGTCTGACAGCAGTGCAATGGTATCGTGACGGGTATGCATGCCAAACCCATCTCTGTTCAGAGTCATGGCAGGAATGCCTTTCCATGCAAAAGTATTGGAATCACTTCCCCATATCTGGTTCTTCGTTGACATTCCGATACCGATTTCATGAGCCATATATGTGAGTATACTGCAGACAGATGCATCACCGGTGACACCTGCCACAGTTCCGCCTACAAGCTGTCCGGCAAGATCTACATTCATGTTAAAACGATGTGCCGAAAGTTCATTTTCATGAATTTTGATATAATTCTGACTTCCCAGCAGACCTTTCTCTTCTGCGCCAAACCATACGAATTCCATTGTTCTGCGTGGTCTGTGTTCTTTGAAATATCTGCAAAGCTCCATGATGATCGCGGCACCGGACATATTATCGTAAGCACCAGGTCCCTCTGGTACGGAATCATAGTGTGCAGTAAGAGTCAGGATCTCCTCTGCTTTATCTGTTCCTTTGATTCGTGCCACTACATTTCGGGATGTACGTGCCACTGTCTCCTGTTCTACAGACAGGCAGGCCCTAGCCGCCCCTCTTGTCACTAATTCGACAGCATCTTTATAATGAATGCTTACACCCGGAATTCTATTGTCATAATTTGCCGCTTCTTTCCCGGCTGCTTTTTTCTCTTCACCTGGCAGATTCTTCGGTAAGCTGTATGCACGCGGTGTCAAATCTACGCCCTCGTCCAATGGGGAACCGACAATACTTATAAAACCGGCTACACCTGCTTTCACCAGTTTCTGGTACAGTTCCTTTCTTACCGGGTCATTTACCATAACAATTTTCCCTCTGGCATTTGCGAGGCTGATCTCATCAGCATTCTCCACATACAAAAAAGATGCATTCCGTCCATTCTCATCTGTATTGGCACATCTTCCATATCCGGTTACGATGTATTCTTTTGCATATGGTTCCGTTATCGTAAGCTTCGCCTTTTTTACCTGAAAAGTTTCAAAACAAAACTCTTCCAGATGATTCTCCACACCAAAACTATTCAATGTTTCCTGAATAATCGTTGCTGCTTTTTCCTCTCCTACACTTCCTGCCTCTCTGATATAATCAAACTCCGCCAGAAACTCCATCTGACGTTTTCCACTGATTTCATTTGTGTTCATAATTGTAAAAACCTTTCTCAAATATATTTATACTACCAGCAATTATTCCTATTATACCATTTACGTATAAGTTTTTTCCACCATTATAAATGAGAAAATTCAGTAAAACCAAATTAATAAAAATAAAAAAAGACCTTTATCAACATTTTTACATTGTGCCAGTTAAAGGTCTTTCATATTATGATTTTATTTCAAGCTATTGAAGTATTCATCCCATGGTTTTGGTTCGTTATCTTCTTCCTCTTCCGGAGTTGTCTGACTCTGCAGGCTGTCCTGTACTTCTTTACTCTCTGAAGAATCATATGGGTTATCCTGTGTCGTTCTATTATTTTCCACAGAACCATACAAACTATCCTGGGTATTCTCACTTGCTGCATTATTCTGCACTTCTTTGTTCTCATCCGAAGCCACTGATGAATCACCTGTCACACTCCAGAACTGCTGCTGATTCTGTTGATTTTCTCCAAATGTTCCGCCAAACATCGGATTTACGAATTCCTGTGCATTACGTCCCTCTTCCTGTTTCTGTGCAGTGAGTTCTCCTGTCAGATCACGATAAAACATGGTTTCTGTCATGATCATATAAGGCAGTACCCACAAAAGCGCAATATAGAATGTAAAGACAGAAAGGAACATCAGCGGAATAAAACTTATCTTAAGCATCAGATATCTTCCAAAGTTTCCCTGCATCATTTCGATACTTTCTTTCAGAGCATCTGTTCCCTTCAGTTCCGGTCTGTCCGCCAGAATATAATATGTCATTTCCAGCGGAATAGACAAAATCTGATAAACGATCATTCCCACAAGCATCAGGAAAATACTTGTATACATCCAGGTAATCTGCGCCTCCAGAGAAGCACCTTCAGCCGGTGTATTCGTGTTTCCATAAATGGTATATGGCAACATGGTAAGCAAGTTAAGCACTGCCAGGAAAAAAGTAGCAACGATCACTCTGTCCGGGTGATGTTTATAAAAATAAATCAAATCATTTAGTGAATATGCTTTTCCTCTTGCAATATTCAGGTACATATAATTCAATCCTGCCGATATCACATTGATCAGCAATGTCAGAATAAATGTAAATGCATATCCCAATACAAGGTCAAGTGTTTTCTCGCCCGGAAACAGCGCGGAGGACAGCATGCTGCTGATCAGCGCCAGCGCCTGCACCACAACAAATGCCAGGATAAGCGTTCCATATTTGCCTGACATTGCCTGTTTTGCATATCTTTTTAATTCACGTCTCTGTGTCATCAAATTCTCCTATATCAGTCTGCCAGATTAAATGCATCATGCACTGCATTCATCGCACGTACACCATCTTTTTCATTGATCAAAACTGTCACACGGATCTCAGACGTGGAGATCATGTTGATATTTACACCTTCATTGTAAAGGCTCTCAAACATCTTCGCAGCCACTCCAGGATTGCTCATCATTCCTGCGCCTACGATGGAAAGCTTCGCAATATTTCTCTCAGAATGCAGTTCTGCATATCCAAGTCTTGCCTGATTTGCATCCAGAGTTGCAACAGCATCATCCAGATCATTTCCGTCTACAGTAAAGGAAATATCCTTCTTGCCTGCACGTCCGATAGACTGCAGAATAACATCTACATTAATATTCTTCTTTGCAAGGGTATCAAATAATTTAAAAGCCACACCCGGCTCATCTTTTAATCCGATTACTGCGATTCTCACTGCATCTGTATCCAGAGCAACACCGCTGATCAACATTCTCTCCACTGTAACTTCCTCCTTTACCACGGTTCCTTCGCTGTTATTCAAACTTGAACGTACCACAAGCGGCACACCATATTTCTTAGCCATCTCTACAGAACGGTTGTGAAGTACACCTGCTCCGAGAGTCGCAAGATCAAGCATTTCATCATAAGTTATCTCTTTGAGCTTTCTTGCTTTCGGAACCTTACGCGGATCTGCTGTATAAACACCGTCTACATCTGTATAGATTTCACACGCATCTGCATGAAGAGCTGCCGCGAGCGCAACTGCTGTTGTATCAGAACCGCCTCTTCCAAGAGTTGTATAATCATCATACTTGTCAACTCCCTGGAAGCCGGTAACAACTACGATCTTCTTACTATCCAGTTCTCTTCTGATACGCTCTGTATCAATTCTCTTTAAACGTGCATTTCCGTGAGCACTTGTTGTATGCATGGCAACCTGAAATGCATTCAGGGAAACAGCAGGAACTCCCTGCTTGTCCATCGCCATTGCCATCAAAGCAACGGACATCTGCTCACCGATCGTAAAGAGCATATCCATCTCTCTTTTCGGCGGTTTCTCATTAATATCCTTCGCCATCGTAATCAGTTCGTCTGTATATTTGCCCATCGCAGACAGAACAACTACCACGTCATTTCCCTTTCTGTACTCCTCTATACAGCGGTTGGCAACATTAAAGATACGTTCTTTATTTGCAACCGATGTACCGCCAAATTTCTTGACAATTAACATCTTTTTGCTTCCTCCATAATAAGTTTACAGGAAAGAGAAGCTTCTCATATCTTCCCTTTCCTGTTCTGTTTACAGTAATCACTGTACAAATATTTATCTGAAGTTTTGTATCAGCGTCCACCTTATCAGGCACACTATATGATACACGAAATCTGTCAGTTTATCAATCTTTTACTCTAATCTTTGCAAGTACCTGATCCCCGATCTGAGTCAGCTTCTCTTCAAATTCTCCCTGTGTCATTTCATCAGTGATAAATGCACATTCCTGTGGAAGCTGTCCCAGGCTGATGATCTCAACATCACCAAATACCTTCTTCACTTTTTCTGCTGCTTCTTTTTTGATTCTCACAAAAAACTTTCCTGTCACTTCATCCAGTGGTTTCAATACTGCCGGAGTACTGTTCCAGTTTGTCACAATGTTAACATGGAGATGTTTGGCAACATCCACAATATCACCAACTACAGCACTTGCTGTAGGAAGTTTACCTGCACCGCTTCCATAGAACATGGCATCTCCAAGCATATTTCCATGTACAAATACTGCATTAAACACATCATTTACACTGTAAAGAGGGCTGTTCTGACCGAGCATAAACGGTGCTACCATTGCATAACAGGTTCCGTCTGCCAGTCTGCGGCTGGTTCCAAGAAGTTTGATAGTTCTGCCAAGTTTCGCAGCATATTCCATATCTTCCGGTGTGATCTTTGTGATTCCCTCTGTATAAATATCTTCGAAATCAAAATATCTCTCATAGGCAAGAGAAGAAAGAATCGCAATCTTACGGCATGCATCATATCCTTCTACGTCTGCGGTAGGATCTGCTTCTGCATATCCTTTCTGCTGTGCTTCTTTTAATACCGTATCAAACTCGCAGCCTTCTGTATTCATCTTATAAAGCATGTAGTTGGTTGTTCCGTTCAGGATACCTGTCACTTCATCGATCTCATCTCCTGTAAGAGAAGAATTGATCACACGGATGATCGGGATTCCGCCGCCGCAGCTTGCCTCGAATAAGAAGTTAATGCTCTTTTCTTTCGCGATATCCATCAGTTCGCGGCCATGTTTTGCAACCAGAGCTTTATTGGAGGTACATATATTCTTTCCTGCCAGAAGTGCTTTCTTTACAAAAGTATAAGCCGGCTCTACACCGCCCATAACCTCTACTACGATATCCACTTCCGGATCATTCACAATCTGCTCATAATCATGAACCAGAACCTCTTCTACCGGCTGTCCCGGGAAATCACGAAGATCCAGGACATATTTTACGTTAAGTTCCTCTCCGGCACGTCTTGTAATGCTCTCTTTGTTTGTGTTTAATACTTCAAATACACCGCTTCCAACTGTGCCATATCCTAAAATTGCTACATTGATCATTTTCTTTTACTCCCTGCCTAGTATTTTCAGATAGTGAATTCCTTCATTCTGTTCAATTGTCTCAACCATTGCTTCCGCATCTCCCTCTCCCGGAAGAATATCCACGCTCAAAGTAAGTGTGGCAATTCCGTTGATCGGAATGCTCTGATGAATGGTAAGAATGTTTCCATGAAACCGTGCAATTGTCTGCAGGACAACCGACAAAAGCCCCGGTTCATCATCCATCTGGATGATAAAGGTGATTGTCTTTCCCCTGGTTTCTTCATGAAATGGAAAAATATCATCTTTGTATTTGTAAAAAGAGCTCCTGCTGATTCCTGTGCGCTCTGCCGCATCCTGCACAGTGTCCACCTTGCCGGAATCAAGAAGCTTCTTGGCTTCCACGACCTTTAACAGCACTTCCGGAATCGCGCGTTCCCTTACTACAAAATATTTCTTTTTTTCTGATACTTGTTTCTGCATATCAATTTACCTGTCCGTTTCTTAAAGACATTTGTTTTCATATAATGGATATCTTATCACAATGGACAAAAATACGCAAGAAATATGTTTCTGCATAAACAGATTATCTCATCTGTATTTCCTACATCGCATAATATATCTACAAATCACCATAAAACGCTCAACTATTTATACAACACGAAAAAGGCTGTCGTAATCCGGGACAGCCTTTTCTAATGTTTTATTTCTTCAGCGCGATCCATTTCAGATATGCATTGATAAAGATATCGATTCCGCCGTCAAGCACTGCATCCACATTTCCGGTCTCCTCGTTTGTACGATGATCCTTGACCATAGTATATGGCTGCATGACATAAGAACGGATCTGATTTCCCCATCCGATATCAGTTACCTCTCCACGGATACCGGAAAGTTTCTCCTCTGCTTCCTGCTGCTTAAGAAGATACAGCTTCGCTTTCAGCATCTGCATTGCTTTATCTTTATTCATATGCTGAGAACGTTCATTCTGACACTGTACCACGATTCCGGTCGGGAAATGTGTGATACGGATGGCAGATGATGTCTTATTGATATGCTGACCGCCGGCACCACTGCTTCGGTAAGTATCGATACGGATATCGTCATCATTGATCTCTACATCCAGATCCTTCTTGATATCCGGCATAACATCGCAGGATACGAAAGAAGTCTGGCGTTTACCTGCCGCATTAAAAGGAGAGATACGCACAAGACGGTGAACTCCTTTCTCTGACTTCAGATAACCATAAGCATTTGTTCCGTTTACCTGGAATGTAACAGATTTAATGCCTGCTTCATCACCATCCAGATAATCCAGCACTTCCAGACTGAAACCTTTCTTATCTACCCAACGGCTGTACATACGATAAAGCATGCCACACCAGTCACAGGCTTCTGTTCCGCCTGCACCTGCATTTAACTTGATGATGGCGTTCTCGCTGTCATATTCTCCGGAAAGAAGTGTCTTGATACGGATATTATCGAAATCCTTCTGGAATTCATCCAGCATCTCCTGAATCTCAGGAATCAGTGCAGGATCGTTTTCCTCATATCCCATCTCAATCATGGTTTCCATATCTTCCATCTGGGTAATCAGATTCTGATAAGTCTCCATGTCATCTTTCATGTCTTTTAATTCTTTCATTTTCTTCTGGGAAACCTCTGCGTCATCCCAGAAATCAGGCGCTTCCATCTCGCGCTCTAATTCTTCGACCTTCTGCTCTTTGTTAGCGAGGTCAAAGTGAATCCCTCACTTCCACTAATGGTTCTGTATAAGTTGCAAGAATGCTCTTGAACTGGTCTAATTCAACCACAGCTTCACCCACTTTCTTATTTTTAAATATAAATATTCTTTGTCAGATTTTTACGATATCCGACTGGATTTTCTGTTCAGACAAGTATAACAGACGAACACTTGTAATTCGTTCCGCCACTTGTCGATAACCCTGCAAACAGCTTCCATTACGCTGTTTGACTCGTTTAAAATAATAGCATATCTTCCATCAAAATACAAATAAAGAATTATCCGCAGCACAAATCTTATTACTGTTCGTTACTGCGGGCTATAGGCAACTCTATAAAATTTTTTGATTTTTATGAGAAAAAGCTCTCCGCCACACTCATATCTGCAATATATCCGACCGTACCTGTCATGTAGATTGTTCCGTTCTCTTCAATATCAATCTGAATCATTCCGCCAGGCTGGTTTACATTAATGCGAGATTCCACAAGTCCCAATTTATATGCCGCAGCCGCTGCCGCACAGCTTCCTGTTCCGGATGCCTTTGTATAACCGGAACCTCTTTCCCATATTTCGATATCCAGATTTCCTTTGTCAATCTGGCGGCAGATCTGCAGGTTCATTCTCTCCGGAAATTCATCCGCGTTTTCCACATAAGGTCCCAGATTTCTGACAGCTTCTGCGCTTACATTATCTGTAAAAATAATACAATGTGGATTTCCTACTGTCAGACAGGTGGCTTTATATTCTTTTCCATGGAACATAAACCCTTCCTTAATTACTTCGCGGACTTCACCGGATACCGGAATGTCGCTGGAAATAAACGATGGTTTTCCCATATTTACTTTAAATTCCGTTGCACGGCTGTTCAGACATTCTACCTGAATTGTACCGGACAAGGTTTCAATGTCAAATTTCTTCTCTGTAACATATCCCTGATCCATCAGATACTTTGCAAAGATACGCACACCATTTCCACTGATTGCTGACTCACTTCCGTCTGCATTGTAAATACGCACCCCAAGTTTTCCCTCAATCTCTACCGGTCCATAGAGCACGCCGTCTGCTCCCAATCCGAATCCTCTCTGGCAGAGAAGGGCAACTTTCTTTCCCTGGAGCTGCACCCTGTTCCTCTTTGGATCCAGAATAAGATAATCATTTCCAAGTCCCTGGTATTTACTCATAATAATTGTATTTGCCATAGCCGCATCCCTCTCCTTATCTATCACTCACAAATATCTTCTTTCAAAATCACTTTCTACTAATCTGTCATATTCTTCTTTTACTTACTATAGGCTTATTATATTCGATTATTTTTACCATGTATATGGATTAAAATGCGACTTATATTGCAAAAAATGCTCTCTCATTTCATTTTTCCTTTATACTTTTATTATCTTTTTCAGTTCTTTATACTTTTTATCAGTCTGCATAGAAACATAAAAAAAGACCATTATATCAGTTCTCTGATATAACAGCCTTACAGATGTTATCACTCCTCTCTGTTCTGTTTTCTATTTCTTTACCCCATTTTGAAATAGTTACAAAGTTTTTACGATTACTTTGTAATTGTATGATACTATCATCTTTCAATAATGTCAATATCTTTGTAGCATGTTTTCTCAGAAATTCCGTTCATTGATTGCACCTGCCTGCATTAAATGATATGATAAATACTGCCCGTAAACAATAGCAAACACAGTTCTATAGGATTGGAGGTAACTATGACCTTATCAGAACAGTTCTATCAATCAGAAAAAACAGGCTACCTTAATGAGCAGTTCCGACTTTTTCATATTAAAGACCAGACAAAAAAAGAATTTGCTTATCACTATCACGATTTTCATAAAGTAGTCATTTTTATCTCCGGAAAAGCTACTTATCATATCGAAGGAAAAGCCTACAACCTCAGACCATGGGACATCCTGCTCGTAGACCGCCATGCGATCCACCGTCCGGAAATCGATGCTTCCATTCCCTACGAACGCTTCATTCTCTGGATTCAGAATGATATTCCCTGGCAGGAACTTCTGAAATGTTTCCAGAAAGCAAACGACCGCAGCTATAATCTGATTCGTCTGCACCCTTCTCTTCAGGAAAAGCTGAAAGAAATCCTTCTGGAATTAGAGTCTGCCACAAAATCCGACGCATTTGCCAAAGACCTTCTGGCTCAGTCATTATTTCTGCAATTTATGATCTATGTAAACCGTATTTTTCTGGAAAAGCAATATATTTTCGACAGAAAATCATACTCTTTTGATTCACAGATTGCGGATATTCTGCAATACATCAACCACAATCTGAAAGAAGATCTGTCGGTAGACAATCTCGCCTCCAGGTATTATATCAGCAAATATCATCTGATGCGAAAATTTAAAGAAGAAACTGGATTCACACTCCATAACTATATCGTAAATAAGCGGCTTCTCATGGCTCGAACCCTGATTTCAGAAGGAATGCCGGTAACAAAAGCAGCATTAGAAAGCGGTTTCTCTGAATATAGCACTTTTTCCCGTGCATATCGAAAACAGTTTGGAGCTACACCAAGTAACATTTCATAACTCATAATCATTTCATTCTCTTATAATTATAACGTAAAACATTCATAAAATAATAATGTGTCAGTGAACAATTGCAAATATTACAAAATAAAAAGATGCAGGCATATCTGATTATTTTTCAGACAAGTCTGCATCTTTTTTCATATTCTCTTTTGTTTATTTGATTCCACTACTATCTGCTTATTTCGCTTTCTTCTTCGCCATCGCGCAGTAAAATACAAATCCCAGCAACACCAGTGCCACAATCATCCAGCCAACCAGCGCTCCTGTTCCAAGGCCTGCGAATTTATCATAGTATCCTTTCAGATAGATTACGATAATGATTGCCGGAATTCCATAGGATACATAACCTTTCAGAGATTTCGGGAACTTCATTCCGGTGCCGGCGTTCGCCTCTGCGATAAAGTTATCCCATCCCCATCCATTCTTTCTTGTACAGAACAGAAGGTATCCAAGACTTCCAAGCGGAAGAAGGTTATTGGAAACGATAAAGTCCTCCAGATCCATGATGTTACTTCCATCACCAAACGGCTGGAATCCGGAAAGTACATTAAATCCAAGTACACATGGAATACTCAGGATTACTACCAGAACCGCACATACAACAACACTCTTCTTACGATCCCATCCAAATAATTCCATATTAAATACGATCAGGTTCTCAAATACGGCAATGATAGTTGAAATTGCCGCAAATGTCAGAAACAGGAAGAACAGACTTCCCCATAACGCACCGCCGCTCATCTTTGCAAAAATATTGGGCAGAGTGATAAAAATAAGACTCGGACCTGCATCTGGCTGGATTCCATAAGAGAAACATGCCGGAATAATGATAAATCCTGCTGTCAGTGCTACAAATGTATCCAGTATTGTGATGCTTACCGCTTCACCTGTCAGACTTCTGGATTTATCCAGATAACTTCCGAAAATCAACATCGCACCAATACCAATGGATAACGTAAAGAATGACTGGCTCAGTGCAGCAAATACTACATTACCGATTCCTGCATCCTTGATTTTCTGAAAATCAGGAACCAGATAAAAACTAATTCCTTCCCCTGCGCCTTCCATCATTACGGAGTGAACAGCAAGGACAACCATAATGATCAGCAACGCGCTCATCATTACTTTAGAGATTTTCTCAATTCCGTTCTGCAGTCCCATGAAGCAGACTGCGAATCCAATAAGACAGATAATGACCATCCAAAGCATCATCGTCGGCGCATTTCCAAGCATATCGGAAAATGACTGTGTCACTGCCTCAGGAGATGCTCCTGCAAAATCTCCCCGTAAACTCTTTACACAATAATAAAGCATCCATCCGCCTACTGTAGTGTAAAACATCATCAACATGTAACATCCAATGATACCGATGGATTTCAGCGGCTTCCAGCCGCTTCCCTCCGGTGCCAGTTTGTCAAAACATTTCGCAACACTCGTGTGGCTTCCACGTCCTACCGCAAACTCAGATACCAGGACCGGAATGCCCAGGATTACCAGGAAACATAAGTAGATCAGAATAAAAGCTGCTCCTCCATATTCTCCGCAGATGTATGGGAATTTCCACACATTTCCAATGCCAATGGCACATCCCGCCGATACCAGAATGAAACCAAGGCGTGAGCCAAAAGACTCTCTCTTCATACTGTTTTTCCCCCTTTAGGTTTTATAACGGTACACTATTATAAGCCGTTCTGATACACCAATTCTTTAGCAAGTCAATGTGTCAGTTTAACGCATTAAAGTATTTCCGTGTATGATAAAAGGGCCTTATATAATTAAGCCCTTTTATCTCATAAGCAGTCCATTACCATTTTTTATATGTCCGGTAATATATCTTTCCTGCTTTCACTATTCTCTTTTCAACTAGGCTCAGGCTTTGTTCTTACGTCCGCAGCACTGTTTGTATTTCTTACCGCTTCCGCATGGACACGGATCGTTCGGATATACTTTGATCTCTTTTCTCTGAACTGGTTTCTTCGGACCGGCGCTGTCATCTTTGTTTGTTCCGGTAACTTTGGCAACCTGTTCACGCTCGATCTTCTGCTCTACATGTACATGATACAGCATACGAAGTGTATCTTCCTGAATAGATGTGATCATGTTGTTGAACATCTCGAATGCGCTCATCTTGTATTCAACAACCGGATCTCTCTGTCCGTAAGCAGCAAGTCCGATACCCTGACGAAGAATTTCCATATCATCAATGTGATCCATCCACTTGCTGTCGATGCATTTCAGAAGTACAACACGCTCTAATTCACGAAGCTGTTCCGGTTCCGGGAACTCTGCTTCTTTTGCTTCATAAAGCTTCACTGCCTCTTCTTTCAATGCATGCTTAATCTCATCACGTTTCTTACCTTTTACAGTCTCAAGAGTAAGCGGCTGAACCGGAATAACCGGGAGAAGTACGCCGTTAAATTCATTCAGATCCCACTCTTCGGAATCTACATCATCAGAGAAACACATATCTACATAAGTATCAACTGTATCCTGAATCATCTTGTAGATTGCCTCACGCATGTTCTCACCATCAAGAACCTGACGACGCTCTTTGTAGATGATCTCACGCTGCTCATTATTTACCTGGTCATAATCAAGAAGATTCTTACGAATACCAAAGTTGTTAAACTCAATCTTCTCCTGTGCTTTCTCGATTGCATTGGAAAGCATCTTATGTTCGATCTGTTCATTCTCAGCAACACCCAGAGATGTAAAGATCTTCATCAGTCTCTCAGAACCGAACAGACGCATCAGATCATCTTCCAGGGAAATGTAGAAACGGGACTCACCCGGGTCACCCTGACGACCGGAACGTCCACGCAGCTGATTATCAATACGTCTGGACTCATGACGTTCTGTACCGATGATCATCAGACCGCCAGCCTCTCTTGACACATCATCCAGCTTAATATCAGTACCACGGCCCGCCATGTTAGTAGCAATCGTAACTGCTCCTGCCTGACCTGCCTGTGCTACGATCTCAGCTTCCAGTTCATGGAACTTCGCGTTCAATACATTATGTTTGATTCCCTGTCTCTTCAGCATACGGCTGATAAGTTCGGATGTTTCGATTGTAATTGTACCAACCAGTACCGGCTGCTGTTTTGCATGAGCCTCAACTACAGCATTGACAACTGCGTTGAATTTCTCTTTCTTTGTCATATAAACAGCATCTTCATGGTCAACACGGATTACCGGTCTGTTCGTCGGGATTTCTACAACGTCCATTGCATAGATATCACGGAACTCTTTCTCCTCTGTGATAGCTGTACCGGTCATACCGCCCTTCTTGTCATATTTGTTAAAGAAGTTCTGGAATGTGATCGTTGCCAGAGTCTTGCTCTCACGTTTGATCTTAACATGCTCTTTTGCTTCAATCGCCTGATGAAGACCGTCAGAATAACGGCGTCCCGGCATGATACGTCCGGTAAATTCATCAACGATAAGAATCTCATCATCTTTAACAACGTAATCCTGATCCTTATGCATCAGGTTGTGTGCACGAAGAGCAAGGATAATGTTATGCTGGATCTCCAGATTCTCCGGATCAGCCAGGTTCTCAATATGGAAGAATTTCTCAACCTTATGAACACCCTGCTCAGTAAGGTTTACGATCTTATCTTTCTCATTTACAACGAAGTCACCTGTCTCGATAACTTCCTCGCCCATGATAGCTGCCATCTTTGTCATCTCGTGGCTGGCTTCACCACGCTCTAACTGCTGGGCAAGGATATCGCAGGCTTCATATAATTTCGTAGACTTTCCACTCTGACCGGAAATGATAAGAGGTGTACGCGCCTCATCGATCAAAATGGAGTCGACCTCATCGATGATACAGTAGTGCAGATCTCTCTGTACCAGCTGTTCTTTATAAATAACCATGTTGTCACGCAGATAATCGAAACCAAGTTCGTTATTGGTAACATAGGTAATGTCGCAGTTGTATGCAGCACGACGTTCATCCTGCTTCATATCATTTAAAACAACGCCGACAGTCAGGCCAAGGAATTCATGGATCTGTCCCATCTCTTCTGCATCTCGTTTAGCCAGATAGTCATTGACTGTTACGATATGCACACCTTTACCTTCCAGGGCATTTAAGTATGCCGGAAGTGTGGCAACAAGTGTTTTACCTTCACCTGTTCTCATCTCTGCGATACGTCCCTGGTGAAGAATGATACCACCGATTAACTGCACTCGGAAATGCTCCATTCCAAGAACACGTTTACCGGCTTCACGTACAACCGCAAATGCCTCTGGAAGCAGATCATCTAATGTCTCTCCCTCTTCCAGACGTTTCTTGAACTCTCTTGTCTTTCCTTTCAGTTCCTCGTCACTTAACTTCTGCATGTCCGGGCGCAGGCTCTCGATTTTCTCAACCAGAGGCATGATACGCTTAACCTCTCGCTGGCTGCGGGTCCCGAATACTTTTGAAAACATATTCATATTAGGTTTTACTCCTGTTAATCTCTCTATTTTTACAAAGCATTGCTGCTATACACCGGCATCTGTACGATACCGGTTATTATTGTTTACTCCGTTCACTGCAAACATAATAGCAGCATGCGAACATTACAAACGATTTTTCTGTATACACAATACTAAACTATTCTAACACTTTCCAGTATGGAAAACAATGAATTTTTCATAAACAAAATAAGAAAATTGTTACTAAATCTGTTCTTATTCACATGTCACTATCCCGCGAAGTGTTTGAACATAAAATACCAAAAGCAGCAAGTCCCCACCCACTTCTTATTGCTCTTCGCAACCTCCGCAGGGGACTTACCTGATTCGGTCAAATACGTTTAGTATCTACAATCAGGCGTCCTAATTTCTGTAATTCTTTCTCGGCCTGTACAAAATCCGGTAAGTGCCACTCCCAGTTCGGAGAACCGATTGTTCCCGGTATATTAATATGGCCTTCTTTTCCCAGTCCAAGGATATCTGCCAGCGGGATGATCGCATATTCCGCCTGATTCTGCATGGTATACTGAAGGAATCGGTCTTTGACAGAACCCTGTGATGCCCCTGCTTTCTTTAACATACGGCGAAGTTTTCTTCTGGATGCAGTGCTCATATTTTCATACCACTGCATAATCGTGTCATTGTCATGAGTTCCTGTATAGAAAATCATGTTTTCCACATCATGGAAGGTATCCCGGGCATATTTTCCACCTGTTTCGATAGAAAAGATGAGGATTTTCATTCCTTTCAGATGGTAATGATCCTTTAATACCAGAACTTCCGGACGGAGCAGTCCCAGATCCTCTGCCACCAGATTCAGTCCCGGAAGCTCTTTCTGAAGTGTGTCAATCACTTCATATCCAGGTGCTTCGATCCATTCGCCGTCAATCGCAGTCGGACAGGTTGCAGGAATCTTCCAGTATGTATCAAATGCACGGAAATGATCGATTCTGATGATATCAAACAATTTATTGCTGTAACCGATTCTGTCTACCCAGAACTGATAATTCTGTTCTTTCATATGTTCCCAGTCGTAAATCGGATTTCCCCATCTCTGACCTGTCGCGCTGAAATAGTCTGGTGGTACTCCTGCAATAAAGATCGGACGTCCGTCTGTGTCCAGAAGGAAATTATCCTTACCGCCCCACACATCTACAGAATCCTGACCTACATAGAACGGAACATCGCCCATGATCTCAATACCGGCTTCGTTTGCCGTTTTCTTTACGTCCATCCACTGAGTGTAGAAAATATGCTGAAGGAACATCTGATACTGGGCCTCTGCCTCGACTTCTGCTGATAATGCATGTCTGTTCTCCGGCCAGTTTCTGTCCTCTTCCGCCCAGTCATTCCAACAATTTCCGTTATTTGCTTTCTTCAATGCACGGAATACGCCATATTCATACACCCATTCCTGTGCTGCAAATTCTTTATATGCAGGCTCTTCCTGTCCCTTTTTCTTTGTAAAAACTTCAAAAGCTTCTCTCAGGAACGGCTCTCTGTACTGACGGACAGCTTCGTAATCTACTCTCTTCGCATTCTGTAAAAAAGCTTCAGGTGCTGTCTTCAGCAGCCCATCCTCTGCAAGTTTGTCCAGACTGATATATATTTCATCACCAGCGCAAGAGGAATATGGCTGATATGGAGAATTTCCGTAACCAACTGGGTTAAGTGGAAGAATCTGCCATATTTTAACATGATTCTTTTTTAGTAATTCTATAAAATGAAATGCTGCTTCTCCGAGTTCCCCGGCACCAACACGTGATGGAAGTGCGGAAACTGGCATTAATACTCCGGCTTTTCTCATTGCGTTTTTGCTCCTTCTTTCTTTACAGGATTTTCTGTATATTCTATCATATTTTGAGTACTACGTCAAAAGTGAAAAACCAGGCTTAAAGCATTAGATTTCCTATGCTTTAAACCTAGTATGGCTCACGCTAATTAGCGTGAGTCATACTAGCTTAATCTTCGCATCCTGTTTACTGAAAATTATTCCCTCTCAGATTCTTTCTTATATTCTCCTGTAATTGCAAATCCATGATCCATCGGTCCGCTGCCTTTTCCAAGGTCAAGCATCGCTGCCAGTGCTCCGGAAATATAATCTTTGGCGCGCTCTACCGATGTATCCAGATCAAAGCCTTTGGCAAGATTTGAGGCAATAGCACTGGAAAGCGTGCAGCCGGTTCCATGGGTATTCGGATTGTTAATACGTTTTCCCTCAAACCAGCGATAGCTGCCATCCCGGTAAAGCAGATCATTGGCATCATTTAGCTTGTGTCCGCCTTTACACAAAACCGCGCAGTGATATGTATCACTGATTTTCTTTGCTGCTGCGATCATATCATCTGCCGTATGAATCTCCATCTCTGCCAGAACTTCCGCTTCCGGAATATTCGGAGTCAGTACACTTGAAATCGGAAGCAGACGCTGTTTCAATATTTCGATTGCCTCATCGCTGATCAGTTTCGCTCCGCTCGTTGCCACCATAACAGGATCGACCACGATATTTCCCGCTTTATATTCCTCCAGTTTGTCTGCAATCTTCCCAATCAGGGTGCTTGAAGATACCATTCCTATCTTTACTGCATCCGGATAAATATCTGTAAAAATATTATCCAGTTCCTCTCCCAGAAATTCCGGTGTCACTTCCATGATTGCAGTTACACCTGTTGTATTCTGTGCCGTCAATGCTGTAATCGCACTCATTGCATATACACCATTTGCGATCATTGTCTTAATATCCGCCTGAATCCCAGCTCCACCGCTGGAATCACTGCCTGCAATTGTCAATGCTGTTTTCATTCCTCTACCTCTTCTTTTTCTTATTTAACCAGATAAAAACTTCTGCCTTTGCTACGTGGCTCTACACCGAATAACTGCTTCGCAGTTGATTCGGTTAAAAAAGCTTCCGCACAGAAGTTTGGATTCTGCACGGAAGCTTTTCTTATGAAAACTTTTTTTATAGCCTTTTTATGTTCTGATAAGACTAGAATTCCGGTTCAATCAGACCGTAAGTATTTCCTTTACGTTTGTAAACTACATTTACCTGCTCTGTTTCTGCATTGTAGAATACAAAGAAATTATGTCCGAGAAGTTCCATCTGTACACATGCATCTTCCGGATACATTGGTTTGATTCCAAATTTCTTGGTACGGATGATCTTAACCTCTTCATCTTCTTCGTAGTCCTTGTCCAGATATGCTTTCTGGAAGTTGGCTGCTGCCTGCTGTTTGTCTACGATTTTATTTTTGTACTTGCGAAGCTGACGTTCAATGACTTCCTCTACCAGATCAATTGATACATACATGTCATTGCTTACCTGTTCAGAACGGATGATGTTTCCTTTTACAGGGATCGTTACTTCGATTTTCTGTCTTTCTTTTTCAACACTTAAAGTTACTACAACTTCGGTGTCAGGAGTGAAATACCTTTCCAGTTTACTGAGTTTGTCCTGGACCGCTGTCTTAAGACCTTCTGTAACTGTAATATTTTTTCCGCTGATGATAAATTTCATGCTTCCATCCCCTTTGCTGTTTGATGGGTCTATTATAACACATAATTTTGAATTTTAACACTATTTTATTAAAATTTCACATTTTTTCTGTTTACTTTAAGAATATCCTCAAAGTTCCCACCTTATTATGATAAAACCCGCGTAATTTCCTATTTATTTTCATTACAAATATAATAATTATCGCAGGACTTCACGCTCTGATGAATCGAATTAATTGCAATCTTTTATGGAATTGCTATAAGTTAAAGTTTAATCAATTCTGTAAACGGAATCCTTCCTCCAAAGAGATCCAGTGCGCTGCCTACTGTAACATCAAGTCTGGCTTTTCCGTATTTACGAAGATTCTCAATGTCATTCATAGAGCCGACACCTCCGGCATAGGTAACCGGATTTCCTCTGTACTCCCCAAGCAGAGCTGCCAGTTCAGTCTCTACTCCGCGTGCCTTACCTTCCACGTCTACCGCATGAACCAGAAACTCATCGCAGTAGTTTCCCAGTTCTTCCATAGTTTCTAATGTTACGATGACTTCCGTAAATTTCTGCCAGCGGTCTGTCACAATATAATATTTTCCATCTTTTTTGCGACAGCTAAGATCCAGAACCAGATTCTCTTTTCCCACAGTATCTTTCATTCTGTTTAAATTTTTCCAGGAAATTTTTCCATCTTTAAAGACGTAGGAAGTAACAATCACATGACTTGCCCCGGCATTCAGGTATTCCCCGGCATTATCCGGATTTACGCCCCCTCCGATCTGCAAACCTTTCGGATATGTACGAAGAGCAAGAAGTGCCTGCTCTTTCGTTGCTTCATAATAAGGAGAGTCATGACTGTTTAATAAGATCACATGACCACCCTTTATTCCTGCTTTTTTGTATAAATC
Source organism: Ruminococcus sp. AM22-13 (assembly GCF_003471165.1). GTDB lineage: Bacteria > Bacillota > Clostridia > Lachnospirales > Lachnospiraceae > Blautia_A. The sequence goes on from NZ_QRIL01000008.1 coordinate 110,753, forward strand.
TGCATAAAAAGATGCATCCTGTTCAGATACAAAATTCTCACTCGCCTGATCCTGTACATCTGTGAGACTCCCTCCCACAATCTGTTTCACTTTTCCATTATGTATGTCAATACATGGCCGAAATTTCATAGACCTGTTTCCTCCATTGTTATTTTATTGTTACTGAGAACAAAGTTAACAGCAATATTTTATTACTTTACTACGATAATACCATAAACCATTTCTGTTGTCTCGATTTTTTTAGAAATCCTGTCAATCATAATTGAGACTGCCGCATACGATATTGACATATTACACCAGTCTCCTTATGTTAGCAAAAAATTGCGCGTCTAACTCATCACTGAAGCAATGAGAATATGACGCGCAGTTATTCAACGGATTCAGATAAATTCCATGTTTTAATTGAGCTCCTCTTTCTATCTTCCCTCCGCTGCATTTCCAACAGCATCGCCTACATCTTCAACTGCATCACCAACTCCTTCGCCCAGGTCTCTGACTCCATTCCCAAGTGCTCCGGAAACAGTTCCATCATTATTATCTGTTGCAGTATTATTATCGCCATTTACCGCATCACCTGCCATACCATCCTCTGCTGCTCCATTTCCAGCCAGTCCATCATCCGTCACGGTTCCATTGTCTGTATTATTTGTTGTGTTATTTCCGGTTGTATTATTGCCGTCTGTATCGTTTCTGACTGTATTATCTCCAGCTACGTTGCCGTCTGTTGTGTTATTTTTCACACCATTATCTGCATCATCAACCGTATCATCTGTCACATTTTCATCCGTCATATTTTCCTCATTTGTATCTGCCTCATCTGCTGCATTGTTGGTATTTCCACACGCAGTAAACATACATAATGTCACAATAAGTGCCGCACTCACAAGAATCTTCTTTACTTTTTTTCTCATATTCGTCTCCTGTTCCCGGAAAGCAGTCCGCCTGTTCATGCGACGGAAATCCCTCCGCTTTTTGTATTATGATTTTTTATGTTGTATGATGCGAGAGTAAACCTTTTGTTTGTTCTCTGCTGTCATCGTATTTTTAATATGTGCATAAAAACCAATACTATTCTGGAAAATTTTACATTTCGTGTTATGATGCAAATGATATGTCAGCCTGATAAAAATTTCTGTAAACAGGATTCTTTGTCTAAAGAACTTAAACAAGCACTCACTTTGCTACTCCAAATGGTCTTGATGCCGGTTATAATCATTACACAACAGCCTCTGACCTGGCCAAAATTGCCCAGTATGCAATCAAAAAACCGATGTTTAGAACGCTGGCAGGATTCACAGAGACTTTTAACTTATGCATATTATCATTAAGCCAGGCAGATATTCACAATTGAAACAGAAAGCTTACTTGATTTCAGCAAAAAAGGAAGTGCCCGTGTTTTGTACCGGATGCACTTCCTTTTTTATTATTTTATGCTCTTATCATTATTTCGTGCTGATGACATCGCTCATATCATATTTTCCTGCCGGTTTTCCTGCAAGGAATTTGGCAGCTTCAATCGCACCTTTTCCAAATACAGCTTTAGAATATGCCGTATGCTTAAATTCGATCACTTCGTCCGGACCTGCGAAGATTACTTCGTGTTCTCCGACGATTGTTCCGCCACGAACTGCTGAGATACCAATTTCCTTGTCGTCGCGCATCTGGCGTCTCTGACTGCGGTCATAAGTATAATGATACTGGTTATCCATAGCCTCATTGATGCTGTCTGCCAGTGCAAGTGCTGTTCCACTCGGAGCATCCAGTTTCAGACGATGATGTTTCTCAACAACCTCGATATCAAATCCTGCTGTTGCCAGAACCTTTGCAGCGTCCTGAAGCAATTTCATCAGAGTATTGATTCCGAGAGACATATTTGCAGATTTCAGAACTGCGACATTCCTGGCAGTCTCTTCAACCTTTGCAAGCTGTTCTTCACTTAAACCTGTTGTACATAATACAACCGGAAGGTGACGTTTCTCACAGTAAGCAAGAAGCGCATCTGTTGCTTTTGCAGAAGAAAAATCAATCAGTGCATCTGCCTCTACCTGACATTCTTCCATATTTGTATATACAGGGTAGCTGTTCTTTCCCTGATCTGCTACGTCGATACCTGCTACGATCTCGGCATCCGGATCTTTCTCAACAAGCCCTGAGATTACCTGACCCATATGACCGTTGCAGCCATGCATAATAATCTTTACCATTTGTATTTCCTCTCAAATTTACGCAAGTTTGATTCCAAAGTTCTTCAGTTCTGCAGCAAGTTTCTCTTTGTTTGCTTCTTCCATCTCGGATAATGGCATACGAAGAGGTCCTGCTTCACGTCCCATCAGGTTCAGAGCTGTTTTAACCGGAATTGGGTTTACTTCACTGAACAGTGCGTGAATTAACGGAATTGCTTTTAACTGAATCTCTGCTGCACCCTTTGTATCTCCCTCGAAGAATTTCATGACCATATCATGTGTTTCCTTAGGAGCAACATTGGAAAGTACGGAAATTACACCAAGTCCGCCTAGTGAAAGAATCGGAAGTACCTGGTCATCATTTCCGGAATACAGTTCAATGCATCCGTCTGCCATAGCCATCATAGTTGCGATCTGGGAAAGATCTCCGCTTGCTGCCTTAATACCAACGATATTCTTAACATTCTTAGCCAGTGCTACTGCTGTTGCAGGCTGGATATTACATCCTGTACGGCTTGGAACATTATACATAATGATAGGAGTTTCCGGAACTGCCTCTGCGATTGCTGTATAATGAGCGATCAGACCTTTCTGAGTTGCTTTGTTATAATAAGGAGTTACTACCAGAAGTGCATCTGCACCGTAGGAAGCAGCTTCTTTTGACATCATGATCGCGGTATCTGTACAGTTGGAACCTGTACCTGCGATAACCGGGACACGTTTATTTACTTTGTCGATTGCGAACTTAATTGTCTTAAGATGCTCTCCGTGTGTCATTGTAGATGATTCTCCTGTTGTTCCGCAAATGATGATCGCATCTGTACTGTTTGCGATCTGATACTCCAGGAGTTCCTCCAGTTTATCATAGTTGACCTTACCATCCTCATACATAGGGGTTACGATCGCAACACCTGCACCTTTAAAAATTGCCATTTGCTCTCCTCCTTTATTCTTCTGTAGATTCTATACAGACTGTCATTCCAGACAGCCTAACAGATTTCTGTTGTCAGTGTAGTTATGCTGTCTGCATATTTACGCAGGCTATCCGGTAACGTCCGTCCGGTAATCAGGATATGCATACTCTCATCTTTCATCTTGAGAATATCACCGATTGCCTCTTCGGTGGTGATTCCATAATCAAGAAGTCCTAGAATCTCATCCAGAAGCAGGAAATCACACTCCTGAGTTGCAATAACTTTTCGTGCAAAGTTTAAAGCATTAAGAATATTTGTCTTCTCTTCTGCTTTCTCCTCCTCATTCAATTCCTCATAACACTCATCATGCTTTTCGAAACGGAATATCTTGATATCCAGATTATCCAGTTCTTCCAGAAAGTCCAGTTCTCTGCGCTCTCTTCCCTTCAGAAACTGAATAATAATGACGCTTTTACCCTGAGCAGAAGCTCTCAGACACTGACCAATGGCCAGAGTTGTCTTTCCCTTTCCTCCGCCACAGTAAACCTCTGTAAATTCTTTTTCCATAACAAACAATTCCTCTTATCGTTATTGAAATTGTAGCTTATTAACTATTCGGCTATCTGCTATCCGCAAAGATACAGAACAGTTATCTTTCTTTTTTGTGTCATTATAGACATAAATAAACATGGTTACACTGTAACCTGTTTTTATCTGAATACGCTTATATTACCGCAGTTTATGAAGAATTGCAAGTAATTAATGCGGACATTCCTTTTCACGTTACTGTCCATTCCGTGCCCAGTAACACGCTTTGCAGAATAATAGCTTGTGAGCCATAACTTCTTAATAACGTGTAAAAGGCCTACTCCATATATTCCAGCTTACTTACAGAAACTTCATACGCAACTCTCTTCTCTGTTTCATTCTCCCCGATCCGCTTCATATATTCCCTGCTCTGAATGCGGCCCCAGATCAGGACATGGCCACCTACTTCAAAGGCTGATGCATAGCGGGCATTTCTTCCCCAGCAGATACATGGTATGTAGTCTGATTTTCCATAAGGACGGTTTACTGCCAGAAGTACATCTGCGATTTCTCTTCCAAGCGGAGTCTTTCTGTATACCGGCGGTTTACAGATAAATCCATCCAGAAAAATCTGGTTTACAGGAACCGTGTCATCCTCTTCTTCCACAAATTTCAGTTCTCTGGTAAACACAGAAAGCACCAGTCGGTTATGTTTTTCTTCGTGCCGGTTATAAGAGCGGAACTGTCCATGAATCTCTACATATTCTCCTATGTAGTCCTGTGTTACGTCCACCAGACGTTCAGAAACCATAACCGGAATTCTGTCTTCCGAATCACTTAGTCTCTTAACCAGCAGTTCTGTCATATAGAAGCCTTCCCCGAAGACCTGATGACTGAACGTAAATCCTGCTGCAATTTTTCCCATCATAGATACCTGATTGTTTTCAATAATTTTATCTGCCATAATGTGGTTCTCCTTCCTCGTAGAGCACTCCCGGTGAAATTTTTTTGTTACTGATACGCAATAGACAGTAAACATTTCCCGATGCTCTAGTGTACCTTGTATTGTTCTTTATATAGTTATGTACAGGCTTTCAGATTTAGAACCGGAATTTATAAAAATAAAAAAATTTATTTCAACACCTTGTAATCTGGCGAAAATGTGGTAAACTGAAACTTCGGGTAACTTATTAAAGAAAAAACACATATATAATAGGAAGAATAAAGTTACTGTTCACTCCGTTCTCAGTAACACGCTTCGCGATGCACAGGATTTATGCTAATCGCATAAATCCGCGCCGTATGTCTCGGGATTTTGGCATATTCATGCCAAAACACCTCGCGGAATAGTAGCGTGTGAACAGTAACCGAATAAATCATTAATTTAATTCATATTCAAATAGGAAAGGAAATCATTTTATGAGAACAAAACGTGAAGATGTCCGTAACGTAGCCATTATCGCACACGTTGACCATGGTAAAACTACTCTGGTTGACCAGCTTCTGAAACAGAGCGGTGTATTCCGTGAGAATCAGGAAGTTCAGGAACGTGTCATGGACTCCAATGATATCGAGCGTGAACGTGGTATCACTATTTTATCCAAGAACACAGCTGTTCATTACAAAAATACAAAAATCAACATCATTGACACACCAGGACATGCTGATTTCGGCGGCGAGGTAGAACGTGTACTTAAGATGGTAGACGGTGTTATTCTTCTCGTTGATGCTTTCGAAGGTGCTATGCCTCAGACAAAATTCGTTCTTAAGAAAGCACTGGAACTTGACCTTCATGTAATCGTATGTATCAACAAGATTGACCGTCCGGAAGCCCGTCCGGATGAAGTTGTAGATGAGGTTCTGGAACTTCTTATGGATCTTGGTGCTTCTGATGAACAGCTTGACTGTCCGTTCCTGTATGCTTCTGCCAAAGCAGGACATGCTGTGATCGACTTAAACGACACTCCTAAGGATATGGCTCCGTTATTTGAAGCAATCCTGAAATATATCCCGGCTCCGGAAGGAGATCCGGAGGCAGATACTCAGGTTCTGATCAGCACGATTGATTACAACGAATACGTTGGACGTATCGGTGTTGGTAAAGTTGAAAACGGTACAATCGCTGTTAACCAGGAACTGACTCTGTTAAACCATCATGATCTGGACAAACGTAAGAAAGTTAAGATCAGCAAGCTCTACGAGTTTGACGGTCTGAACAAAGTTGAAGTAAAAGAGGCCACTATCGGTGCTATCGTTGCTATTTCCGGTATCGCAGATATCCATATCGGTGATACTCTCTGCGCAGGGGATAATCCGGAAGCTATTCCTTTCCAGAAGATTTCCGAGCCTACTATTGCCATGAACTTCATCGTAAACGACAGTCCGCTGGCCGGTCAGGAAGGTAAATACATTACCTCCCGTCATCTTCGTGACCGTCTTTACCGTGAGCTGAATACAGATGTCAGCCTTCGTGTAGAAGATACTGATACAACTGAGGCATTTAAAGTTTCCGGACGTGGAGAACTTCATCTGTCTGTCCTGATTGAAAACATGAGACGTGAAGGTTATGAATTCGCAGTAAGTAAACCGGAAGTTCTGTATAAAACAGACGAACGTGGCAAGAAGCTTGAGCCTATGGAAATTGCTTATGTAGATGTTCCGGAAGAATTTTCCGGTACTGTAATCCAGAAGCTGAGCGAACGTAAAGGTGAACTGCAGGGTATGAGTACTGCCAGCGACGGCACTGTACGTCTGGAATTCCACATCCCTTCCCGTGGACTGATCGGATTCCGTGGTGAGTTCCTTACTTCCACAAAGGGTACTGGTATCATTAATACTATGTTTGACGGCTATGCACCTTATAAGGGAGATTTCCAGTACAGAAAACAGGGATCTCTGATCGCATTTGAGGCTGGTGAGGCTGTTACTTATGGCCTGTTCGCAGCTCAGGAGCGTGGTACTCTGTTTATCGGACCTGGTGCTAAGGTTTACAGTGGTATGGTTATCGGTCAGAATGGTAAGGCTGAGGATATTGAGTTGAATGTATGCAAGACTAAACATCTGACTAATACACGTTCTTCTTCTGCTGATGATGCGCTGAAATTAACTCCGCCCAGAGTTCTGAGTCTGGAACAGGCGATCGACTTTATCGATCAGGATGAACTGCTGGAGGTTACACCGGTATCTCTCCGTATCCGTAAGAGACTTCTGGATTCCAGAGAACGTAAGAGAGCAGCTTTCAGAAAAGCCTGAAACAAATAGAAACTTAAGAAAAATTAAGCCCCGCAGATTTTGCGGGGCTTAGTTTTTCTTAATCATTACTGTTCACAGTAACTCTTAATCTCCTGCAAACATATTAAAAACATAAATCCTTCTACAAATTATATTGTTATATTTTCACGAAATTTCGAGTTAGTATTTGTTAACTTTTTGTATGTTTTGTGATTGACAAATGATTAACAAAATCATATAATAGCATCATCGAGGTTGTTAATTTATTAACGTTATTTTTTTAACTTTCTCTCAGTTGCCAACAGAAAATATATTGTTAAATTTTTCTCATATATTCTGACAATTGATATTTTATTCACATTATTTACGTGATTATTCACAATTTTCACCATAATATTTCGTTACGCTCATATTAATGTTACTGTTGACCGAATAATCAGTTTATTTGTATAATAAAACCATAACAGGTCACGGTAAATACTTTTAACGAAAACACAAACAGGAGGATTCCCAAATGGCAAAAAAAGAGAACACTATCCCAACCATCATCGACACCCCCGAAGCCCTTACCGCAAAGATTGCAGCCATGAAAGAGGCACAGAAGATTTTCGCAGCATTTACCCAGGAGCAGGTAGATAAGATTTTTAAAGCTGCCGCTACTGCTGCTGACAAAGCACGTATCCCGCTTGCTAAAGATGCTGTTGAAGAAACAGGAATGGGTATTGTAGAAGATAAGGTTATCAAGAACCATTACGCAGCCGAGTATGTATACAACGCATATAAGAATACCAGAACCTGCGGTGTGATTGAAGAAGACACTGCTTACGGTATTAAGAAAATAGCTGAACCGATCGGTCTGATCGCTGCAGTTATTCCTACAACTAACCCGACATCTACTGCAATCTTCAAAACTCTGATCGCGCTGAAAACACGTAATGCGATCATCATCAGTCCGCATCCCCGCGCAAAGAAATGTACCATTGATGCAGCAAAGGTTGTTCTGGAAGCAGCTGTAGAAGCCGGTGCACCGGAGGGAATCATCGGATGGATCGATGTTCCAAGTCTTGATCTGACAAATCAGGTTATGCGTGAAGCAGATATCATCCTTGCTACAGGTGGTCCCGGAATGGTTAAAGCTGCCTATTCTTCCGGAAAACCTGCTTTAGGTGTAGGTCCCGGAAATACTCCTGTTATCATCGATGACAGTGCAGATATCCGTCTGGCAGTTAACTCCATCATCCATTCCAAAACATTTGACAATGGTATGATCTGTGCTTCCGAACAGTCTGTAACTGTTCTTGAAAGCATTTATAAGAAAGTAAAAGAAGAATTCCTTTACAGAGGATGTTACTTCCTGAAACCGGATGAATTAGAGAAAGTAAGAAAAACTATCCTTATCAATGGCGCATTGAATGCAAAGATCGTAGGTCAGAAAGCTGCCACTATCGCTGAGATGGCCGGTGTTGCAGTTCCTCCTGAGACAAAGATTCTGATCGGTGAAGTTGAATCTGTAGACATCAGCGAAGAATTCGCACATGAAAAGCTTTCACCTGTACTTGCCATGTACAAGGCCAAGACCTTTGACGAAGCGATTGCCAAAGCTGAACAGCTTGTAGCTGACGGCGGTTATGGACATACCTCCGCTCTCTACATTGACACAAGAGAGAAGGAAAAGATGGAAAAACATGCAGCAGCTATGAAGACCTGCCGTATCCTCATCAATACTCCATCTTCTCAGGGTGGCATCGGCGACCTTTACAACTTCAAACTTGTTCCGTCCCTGACTCTGGGCTGCGGTTCCTGGGGTGGCAACTCCGTATCTGAGAACGTAGGTGTGAAACATCTTATCAACATCAAGACCGTTGCTGAAAGGAGAGAAAATATGCTCTGGATTAGAACACCGGAAAAAGTTTATTTCAAAAAAGGCTGCCTGCCGGTTGCTCTGGATGAGCTTGGCACTGTTATGCACAAAAAACGCTGCTTTATCGTAACAGACTCTTTCCTTTATAAGAATGGATATACTAAGAAGATCGAAGATAAATTAGATCAGATGGGAATCGTACATACCTGCTTCTATGATGTAGAACCAGATCCATCTCTCGCTTCTGCAAGAGCCGGTGCTGCAGCAATGAGAATGTTCGAGCCTGACTGCATTATCGCAATGGGCGGTGGTTCCGCAATGGATGCCGGCAAGATCATGTGGGTTCTCTATGAAAATCCGGACGCCAACTTTGATGATATGGCTATGGACTTTATGGATATCCGTAAGAGAATCTTCACATTCCCGCATATGGGTAAGAAAGCTTACTTTGTAGCTGTTCCGACATCCTCCGGTACAGGTTCCGAGGTAACACCGTTTGCTATCATTACTGATAAGACTACAGGTATCAAATGGCCTCTGGCAGATTATGAATTAATGCCTGATATGGCTATTGTTGATACCGATAATATGATGAGCGCACCTAAAGGACTGACCTGTGCTTCCGGTATCGACGTTATGACTCATGCACTTGAAGCCTATGCTTCCATGATGGCGTCTGATTATACAGATGGTCTTGCATTAAATGCGATTAAACTGGTATTTAACTATCTGCCACGTGCATACAAAGATGGTTCTGATGTAGAAGCAAGACAGCATATGGCAAATGCTTCCTGCATGGCTGGTATGGCTTTCGCAAATGCTTTCCTTGGCGTAAACCACTCTCTTGCTCATAAGCTGGGAGCTTTCCATCACATTCCACATGGTATCGCAAATGCTCTGGTTCTGCTTCATGTTCTGCGCTATAATGCAGCCGAAGTTCCGGCTAAGATGGGTACCTTCCCACAGTATCAGTATCCGCACACACTTGCACGTTACGCTGAGATTGGCCGTTCTGTAGGTCTGACAGGCAAGAACGACAGCGAAGTATTTGAGAAGCTTCTCCAGAAACTGCAGGAACTGATGGATACTATTGAGATCAAACATACGATCAAAGAATACGGCGTAGACGAGAAGTACTTCCTTGAAACTCTGGACGAAATGACCGAACAGGCATTCAACGACCAGTGTACCGGTGCCAACCCGAGATATCCATTAATGTCTGAGCTGAAAGAAATCTATCTGAAAGCTTACTATGGTGAGGGAAATATTCCTGAATCCGGGAAAGCCAAAGAGAAAAAAGAAGCAAAATAAAATTTGCTGAAAATAAACCTTTTCCTTTAAAAATATAGTGTTTAAATCAACAAAATGGGGCTGTCAAAAAAAGACAGCCCCTTATTATATTATTTCTTACTGCGGTATGCTTCTGCTTCCCAATGTGTGATAAAGTATGTAATATCATCTGTCATGTGAAGCGGTCCGCCAAAGCTTTCTGAATATACTGCAAGCTTGATCGCATCTTTTACAAGAAGCTGTGCTTTTGCAGCTTTTCCCTTATCATCTTCCATAATAAAGGCACCGACTCCCTGTACCAGGATCAGTCTTGGCTCTTTGTCATTCTCTGCCATAAATTCATCCAGCGCTGCTTTTGCCTGAGCAATATCCTCTACAAATAACGGATATGGTCCACAGTATACAATGTGATCTGGTGTAAATGGTTTCAGAAGGGGTGCAGCCGCTGCTTTATCTTTTACAAAGTTATCAGCTTCCGCTACAGGTACAACTTCTACCGCATGTCCCAGTAACCGGGAAAGCCTCTCTGCTGCCTGCTCTTTTTCAGGTGTAACAGCATCACTGACATCAGCAGTTCTCTTTACCTGTTTCTCTAATTTACTGATCACATCGTCAAATAACACTCCAATTTCCTCTACAGTATTTGCTGCAACGAAAATTCCGTGATTCTGGAGCAGAAGAACCTGAACATCTTTTCCGGATTCTTCTTTATAAGCATTCATTTTCTCATAACAGATACGCGCAAGTGTATAACCTGGTTTGCAGATATCGATCCAGAGTACATCTTTTCCAAGAAGCTCTTCGCTGAGTTCCTTTGCCCCTTTTCCGCAGGTCAGTCCATTGACAAGTGTAGGATGAACATGCAGTACATAAGTATAGGCAAATAAATTATGAAGCAGCGCTTCCACACTTGGACGTTTGGTTTTATCAGCATCTGTTACTGCTGCCATAACATCTGCAAGATACAGTGATTCACGTTTGACATCATCTTCAGGATAATCTGTTTTCATGATTTCATTCAAACGTGCTCTGCTCATTTCCACAAATTCCTCTGCCTTGATTGTAGCAAGCTGTGTACCGGAGCCTTTTACATACAATGTGGTGTCATCTTTTACTGAAGTATTGCCACCGCCTGCAAGAACATAAGCAGGATTGCTTCCATAAGCATTTGACATTTTTACTAAGGTTGAAAGATCCATAATTAAAATTCCTCCCATATTTATAATAGTTTTGCTCTTTCCTATTGTACACGATATCCTACTTTTTTCCAAGTGTTATAATGTTGCTGTGAACGGAGTAAACAGTAACGTTATAATAATCCCGCAAATAATCTCATAAACAGCTGTCCCAGTCGCAGATATGCACTTCGTCCGGTACTGTACTGTTCTGTCACTTCACGGCATTCATCCATTGTTGCTGCAAGATCATTTCGGATATCCAGAACTGCCTGACAGTCCGCCATAAAGCATCCATTCTCAAAATGATGATACAGACTTCTGTAATCCAGGTTTATGGTTCCGCAGGTTGCCATACAGTCATCTGCCACACTCATCTTTGCATGACAGAAGCCAGGCGTCCACTCGTAGATACGCACCCCATGTTTCACCAGTCCATGGTAGAAGGAACGGGTAATATTGTAGATCATTTTTTTATCCGGAATACCAGGTGTAATGATCCTCACATCTACCCCTCGCTTAGCAGCCAGGCACAGGGCATGTGTCATTTCATCTGTGATGATCAGATATGGAGTCATAAACCAGCAGTATTTTTCCGCTTTGTTCGCCATACTGATATACACTTCTTCGCCTACCTGCTCATTATCCATAGGGCTGTCTGCATAGGGCTGGATAAAGCCCGTCTGCTTTGCCTGATAATCTGTACTGAGCAGAAATTTGTTAAAATCACTGTCATTTTTATCTTTGTCGCTGACAGCATTCCACATCTCCAGGAATGTCACTGTCAAAGAATGGACAGCCTCGCCTTCCAGACGGATGCCTGTATCCTTCCACTGTCCATAAGGATGTGTGAAATTAAAATACTCATTAGCAAGGTTGTACCCTCCGGTAAATCCTACTTTTCCATCAATCACTGTAATCTTGCGGTGATCCCTGTTATTCAGAAACACATTCAGGCCCGGAGTAAAGGGGTTGAATACTCTGCAGTGGATTCCAACCTTTTCCATCTTCTTGATAAAATCTGTGTTGATAAATCCAATGGAACCCATATCATCATAAAATACCCTGACATCCACTCCCGCCTTTACGCGGTCCTCCAGAACACTCTGGATTTTATGCCAGGCCTGTGCATCCTCGATGGCATGGTATTCCATAAAAATAAATTTCTCTGCCTTTGCCAGATCTTCCAGCTGAGCCTCCAGTCCTTTAACTGCCTCATCATAATAAATAACGTCCGTATTCTGATAAACCGGATAGGAGGCATTTCTCTGTATATAATCAGCGATATTGCCTGCCTTCGGAATCTTTCTGCCAAGCGTTTCCCTGCACTCACTGTCATTGGGAAGCAACGGCAGAAGTTCCCTGTCAATCTGGGCATAGCGCTCTCTCATTTTGAGGGTACCGCCGTTAAGACCGATCAGTAAATATAATCCCACTCCCATAATAGGGAATACAAGGATCAAAATAACCCATGGCATCTTCATAGATGAAGTCTGGTCTGACGCATACAACTTAAGAACCAGTACACCTGCAAGAAGCCTTGTCATCAGATTGATAATCTCCGCATATTGATTCAGCTTTGTAATCATAACAATGATAAAAGCTGCTTCCAGTAAAATACATACTGCGGAAAAACATAATCGTTTTACACCATTTTTCGTTTTCGCCCTGCCTTCCAGAGTATCCTGTTTCATGTTCTTTCTCTCCCCCTCTGCCAATTATTTAGAAAAGTCTTTCCTGATTATTCTGCCAAGCCTGTCCAGATCCTCATTGTCGGGGTGGGACAAAGCCCTGTCAAAATTCTCGATCAGTTCATCCAGGTTCGGTGCATGATTCGGCTTCTCCTTCATCATTACGTATCTGTCCCTGACTGACTGGGGCATTTTCCCCTGACACATAAATTCTCCCATCACTGTATTACTCTCATCCACAGATTCCTTAACTTTCCCGAGAACCTGCTGAAAATAGGCTTCACTGCCTCCGAAGCCTGCTGTTCCAAACAGAAAGATCTTCTTGTTTTTCAGACTCTTTAACAGTTCAAGTGTTGCAGGATCTGCATTACCTATGTCTGTCCAAAATCCAATGTATAATATGTCGGATGTGAGAGCCTTCGCTCCTTCTGTCCCAAAATAATCGCAGTTTTCCTCAGGCAGTACCTCCCTGATCTTCTCTGCAAGCTTCTTTGTGTTCCCTGTTTTACTACTGTATAAAATTGAATATCTTTGTTCTCCCATGCTGTCCTGCTCCTTTTTTATTTTATGCACTCTCAGAGTCTTCCTTGTGTTTGCTTCTGTAAAAAGATTCCGAGAGTACATTTTTATCTGCGTTATTTATATCAGTTATAACTCTTCACCAGACACTCCATCCCGGAACATTTTCAGCAGCTCTTCCATACTTTCTCTCAGCTTCTCATTCTTATTATACTGGACCAGTACCACTGTAACAATGGCAGACAGAATTATGCATCTGCGGATCAGTTTTCGAATACGGATACATCTCTTTACATCTTTTCTTCCCTTTTCATAGAGCTTCTCTGCCATCCTGTCAGCTCTGGCATCTTTGCAGGCAATATAATCATCAATCACCTGCTTATCCTCCTCACAGATATCCAGATTCTCATACTGACTCCTCAGCTCCTCAAGTTCTGCATTATTCTGTCTGATCATTGTATCTTTGCGGTTAATTCTCTCAGCTGCACTCCGGCTCATTCTCTCTGTTCGTTTATTCATGATAAAAACTCCTTTCGTTTATTTTTTATTATCTCCTATTTTAAACTTTTCTCAGGCTTTTCTCAATAAAATATTGAAAACAAAAAGCACCTGCTTTAACAGATGCTTTTTCTCGCTTTATTTTACAATAACCCCATCTTCATCCCACAGGTCATGCCAGTCCTTTGCGCCTTCCCACAGGAACACCTGACCTTTGACAAGTCGGTTTCCTTTTTCCAGGGTAGCGATCTTGGCCATTTCTTCATCAGTCAGGGGATCTTCTGTTACACATTTCAGGTTACTTACATAGTTATGTACAGAAAATGGAATGGAGATTTCCCCTCTCTGATGGGCCCATTTCAGGGCAATCAATGCCGGATGTACTCCATGCGCTTTGGCAATCTCCTGCATTTCCGGGGTCTGCATATCAGCCACATCCTCCGGGCAGATATCTCTTTCCGGCCTTCTCGGAGAACCAAGGGGCATATATCCTACCGGCTGGATGTTATGATCAATCAGATAATCATACTGTTCCTGCTGCTGGAAACATGGATGCAGCTCCAGTTCACATGCCGCCGGTTTGATCTTCATTAACGGAAGAACTGCTTCCAGTTTCGGAATAGTCATATTGGAAATACCGATATAGCGGATCTTACCTTTTTCTACCAGTTTCTCACACTGACGATAGGTATCCATAAATTCCTCCACACTGAAAGGTCTGGATTCCGGATTTCTGGAATCTACATCACAGAATGGTGCATGGTAGTTCGGGAATGGCCAGTGGATAAAATACAGATCCACATAGTCACACTGAAGATCCTGAATGCTTCTGGTACAGGCTTCTTCTACCTTTCTATGCATGTCATTCCATACCTTTGTCATAATGAAAAGATCTTTTCTTTCTACTACCCCTTCATCAAAAGCTGCCTTGAAAACTTCACCAATCTGATGCTCATTTCCATAGCATGCTGCACAGTCAAACATACGATATCCGCTGCGGATCGCACCCGCCACAGCCTCAGATACTTCTTCTGCACTTACACGGTCAGAACCAAAGGTTCCCATACCCATACAAGGTACTTTTTCTCCTGACGGAAGCGTTACCTTTGGCACAACTTTCGGATCAACAACCTCTTCCTCATTTGACAAAAGAATTTTTCCTTTTACAAGTCCAGGTGTTTTAAATAACTGGAATGCTTCCTGTGCCTGACTCATTGGAATTTTTTTGTAGATAAATCCAAGATCAAATTTCAGCTGACCTGTTGCAAAATAATGTGCAGTCAGATCCCATTCGCGTCCCGGATAAGGTGCGCTGTAAGACATCCAGGAACCGGTCAGTTTAAATTCTTTACGATTCATATTTTCCCACTGTGCCGGTGTAAATGTCAGATTCTCATGAGGGGTTCCGATAAAGCAGACATGTGCTTTGTTTGCAGCCAGCTCAAATGCCATATGCATGGTTGGAACCTGTCCTGCGGTCTCAAAGACAAAACCATAACCCTTACCGCCTGTGATCGCCATAGCCTTTTCCATATATCCTTCGTCTCTGGTATTGATGACTTCATCTGCACCAAGGCGTTTCGCCAGCTCAAGGCGTTCCTCACTAATATCAAAAACTACCACTTTCTTGGAACCAAAGATCTTGGTCCACTGCATGGTAAACATTCCAACTGTACCACCGCCAAGAATTGCGACATACTCGCCACCGTGGTAATCATTCTGGAATACACCGTGGATTGCAACAGTTGCAGGCTCAAACATAGCTCCCTGCTCATATGGAACACTGCTTTCAAAAGGAACAGCGTTCTGCTCCGGAACAACCACATAGTCTGCGTTACTTCCCTGCTGTCTGGAGCCTATGAAGCTGTAGTGCTTACAGAGAGAGAAATTTCCCTGCTGACAGTCATCACATTTCATACATGGAAGAAGCGGTGCACCGGAAACACGGTCTCCCACTTTTACCTTAGTCACACCTTCCCCCACTTCCACTACATCTCCGGAAAACTCATGTCCAAGTACGATTGGATAAAAATGGACCCCATGATTCAGGACACGCGGAATGTCTGAGCCACAGATACCAGAATATCTGACACGTATCTTAACAGTTCCTTTGGTCACCTTAGGTTCTTCGATTTCCTGATACTGTACATCTTCATTTGCAACTACCACTGCTGCTTTCATAATATATTTCTCCTTTCATGAATTCTGCTTTTTATTTTGCAGTCATTATGTGTGCCAGAGACTTATAAAGTTCCATATAAGTCTCAAAAGTTTTGTCATAAACTGCTTTGTTCTTCGGATCCGGTTCATGGCGGCGGGTCTCTTTGACCGTAAGTGAAACTGCTTCCTCATAATCTTTGTAAAAACCTACTCCCACCCCTGCCAGAAGTGCCGCACCAAGGGTGGTTGCCGTATCAGATGCCGGTACTATGATCGGTTTTCCTGTAATATCGGATTTGATCTGTGTCCAGAGCAGGGAATTGGCAGAACCTCCCATAGCTCTCAATACATCTGCCTCTGCCCCTGCTTCCCTGGCCACTTCAAGATTGTGCCGCAGGGAAAGCGCCACCCCTTCCATACAGGCACGGACCATATGTCCTTTTGTTTTTGCAAAATCCAGTCCATAGAAAACACCCTTTGCATATGGATTCCAGATAGGAGAACGCTCCCCGGACATATATGGAAGAAATACCATTCCATCGCAGCCTGGCCCAACTTTTTCTGCAATCTTATTGAGCTGATTCAGAGATGAGACACCTGTCTGTTCTTTCATCATCCGTTCATAATCTGCAAATTCACGTTCAAACCAGCGCATTACACCGCCGCCTCCGGTGGTTCCTCCCTGAAGAAGCCATTTGCCCGGGACAACATGATAGCTCAGGATCAGCCTCGGATCAGCCTTATATTCCTCTGTACAAATACTCATTCCTCCGGCCTGTCCACCCTGTTCCTGTGTTTCACCGGAATGGATCACACCTGCACCAAGAGTTCCGCAAGCCGCATCAAGTCCACCGGCAACTACGGGAATTCCTTCTACAAGTCCACACTCTGCAGCTGCCTTCCCGGTAACTGTTCCAACCACATGGTCACAATCACAGATTTCCGGAAGAAATTCCATGGGGATTCCAAGACGTTCACACATTTTTTCATCCCAGCATCCCTTCTTCATATTGAAACAATGCAATCCATATCCCTGTGACACATCCTGGGTAACCGCACCTGTCAGTTTAAATGCAATGTAGCTGTTGGACTGAAGGATTTTGTAGATTTTTGCGTATACCTCCGGAAGATTTTCTTTATACCAGAGGATCTTTGCAGTAGAATAAGAAGGCTGAAGAGAATTTCCCGCCACCTCAAAAATCTCCTCCTGTCCAATCTCCTGATTCAGTCTGTCACAAATAGACTGTGCTCTCGTATCCATCCAGATTGGTGTATTGGCCAGCACGTTTCCCTCTCTGTCAATTGGGATTGCAGACCAGCTCTGACCATCGATCCCGATTCCTGCAATCTCATCTGCAGTGATATCTGCCTTCTGTATGGTTTCCTTTGTTGCCCGGCAGACTGCATCCCACCATTCCTCAGGGTTCTGCTCTGCCCATCCCTCATGTGGATAATATACCGGATAATCACCACTGGCTGCTGCAAGAACTTTTCCATTCCTGTCAAATACCGCAACCTTGCAGGCACTTGTTCCGATATCAATCCCCAATAAATATGATTTCATCATTTTGCTGCTCCCATGATTCTATTTTATCTGTTCAGAATACTTACAGATTTTCCTTCCATAATCTCTGTCTGAAGTTTCTCCATAAAAGGTTCCTCAGATCTTTCTTCTTTCTTTTCAAGATGCTCCAGAATAATCCTTGCAATCTCTTTGGCAATCCTGTCGGTGGGCTGTGATACGATCGTCAGCTTGGGACGGCACGCCCTTGCAAACTGAAGATTATCAAACCCTATCATAGAAAGCTGCTCCGGAATCTGTATTCCCAGTTCATTGACTCCGATCATTGCACCCATTGTCATTTCATAGTTGGTCACAAAAACCGCTGTCATATCCGGATTCTCCCGGACAAGCTGTTCCAGGCCTCTGACACCTCCCTGGATCGTATAGTCACCATGATATACCAGGGAATTTTTTATGGAAATTCCAGCTTTTTTAAGAGCTGTATAATATCCTTCCAGACGTTCTTCTGCTGTAAAAATCCCCTCAGGGCCACCTATAATTCCAATTTTTCTATGCCCTTTTTCTATAAAAAGATGCATCGCATCCTCTGCCGCTTTTTTGTTATCCACCAGAACACTGTCACAGGGAATTCCCTGAATCTTACGGTCTATCAGCACGATCGGCTTTCCTGTTTTCTGGAATCTCTTCAGATGTGCCCCTGTTTCATCCACCGGCATATTAATGATTCCATCCACCCTGCGGCGGATCAGGAACTCCACTGCCTCCTGCTCCAGCTTCTTATCTGTACGACAATCACAGACGATGGTTGCATAACCGTGACTTCTGAGAATATCTTCCATCCCTGTTATAATCTCGGCACAGAATATATTATTCAGCTCCGGGATTACAACGCCTATGGTCTTTGTCGCATTTGTCTTAAGCCCTCTGGCAACTTCATTGACCTCATAATGAAGTTCCTCAATAGCCTTTTCAATTTTTACTCTGTTTTTTTCCCTGACGTTTCCCCCATTAAAATAGGAAGAGATTGTAGCCAGTCCAAGTCCTGTCAGTCTGGCTATATCTTTCATTGTTGCCGCCATTTTATTTTTCTGCCTTGCCGTCGCATCCGCAGACCTTCATTCTTGCCATTACCAGTTCCTTCACTGCTGCGATAGCAGTTTTTCCATATGCTTTCGGATCAATGGTGTCTGGTTTTTCTGCAAGAAACTCTTTGACTGCCTTGGAATATGCTGCACGAAGCTCTGTAGCAAAATTCACTTTACAGATACCACGTTTTACACAGTCCCTGACATCCTCATCACTTAAACCAGATGCACCGTGAAGTACAAGCGGAATATCTACAACCTGGCGGATCTCACTGAGACGTTCCTTATCAAGAACGGGAGTTCCTACATAGAAGCCATGTGCAGTTCCGATGGCAACAGCAAGGGAAGTAACTCCTGTACGTTCAACGAACTCCTTTGCCTCCTGAGGATCTGTATTTGTGTCTGCCTCAGCCTCCAGATCATCCTCTTTGCCACCAACCTTGCCAAGCTCAGCTTCGCATGGAATATCCAGTGCTTTTGCAACATCTGCCACACGTTTTGTCTCTGCAATATTAGCCTCAAAATCCAGCTTGGAGCCATCGATCATAACAGAAGTATAACCTGCATGCATTGCCTGCATAGCAAGTTCAAAGCTACTGCCGTGATCCAGATGCATACATACCGGAACAGATGTTTTCTCAGCCTCTGCTGCAACGATCGCTGCATAAGTTTCTACTGTTCCATATTTCACTGTAGATGGTGTTGTCTGGATCATAACCGGCGCTTTCAGTTCCTCCGCAGCCTGGATGATCGCTTTCACCATCTCCATATTCTCCGCATTAAATGCACCTACTGCATAACCGCCTTTCTGAGCCTTGGTCAGCATTTCTTTTGATGTTACAAGTGGCATAATGATTTCCTCCTCATAATTAATGATGTATATTTTTTGTTCTGATTACTACAGTGCAAGAAACGCTCTCAAAACCGAAACGTTTCCGTTTGAGTTAATTATATCTCCCATTTAAACTTCTGTCAAGTATGATTCGTTATCTGATTTTACATATACTCTTATGGATTTGAGCAGATATGCCTGACAAGAACAAGACTTTATTCCACTTTACACTCAAGACAAGTTAACTAATGCGTTGCACAACATTTGTGGCTTCGAAACGTATTATAAATTTATCACAAAAAGACAAATGAAAAACATTCTGAAAAAGAGTAAAGGCCGGGAATAAAATATTGAAAACAAAAAGCACCTGCTTTAACAGATGCTTTTTCTCGCTAAATTTAACCGCCTGACTTTATAAATACTGGCTGAACTCAACCTTCTCTTTATTCGGTCCCTCAATTGTAAAGAACTTTACCCCGTTTTCCCAGAAGGGAAGAAAATGAACAATATCATTGGTCGGAATTCCAATATGCTGAATTCCATTCAGCTGTTCTTTAAAATCCATTTCTTATCCTCCTTACGCAAAACAGGCTGATCACAATTGCACAGATGCACGTACCAATGCTGTGATCAGAAAGACTACCAGCACCAGAAGAAGACCTCTCTTCTCAAGTGCCTGTCCGATTATATCACCCATACCGCAGTCCTGCAATACCCAACGGATAATTCCTCCGCCTGTAATAGCAAGCAGAATCTATCACTTTCATTTTCCTCCTGATAGTCCGTTATAATATTCATCTGATGAAAATCATCCGACATATTTATGTATTGTTGCTCTTACAGCCCCAGGTCCTGCGATCATTTCACGGAACATATCCTCAACCTTCTCTCCTACACCATCTTTGTAAAGGTCAGTGAAGAACAGACGCTCATTGGAAAGAATTGGTTTTAACTGATCTTTGAATGTTTCAGGTTTGCCTACTACAATATCCTTAAACTGTTCCTGCAGTTCCTCATTCATTGGGTCCGGTGCAAGTTCAAATTTATTTCCTTCATCATCTACACCAAGCATATATCTGAGCCATCCTGCAATTCCCAGAGGAATAGCTGTCAGTCTGGAAGCATCTCCGAATTTCTGTACATATGCTTTGATTGTTTCGCCGAAACGGATACCAACCATCTGAGATACATCTACTGCCAGACGAAGGTTTGTGTCTCCCAGATATTCATTTGGAAAACGATCGTTAAAAAGCTCATCAACAAATGCCTGGGGAGAAAGGATTCCAGGGTCAGCAACTACCGGAAGACCTTCATCATAAGCAATCATACGTGCCATTTTCATCATATCTTCATTTGTATTAAGCATATGCGCAAACAGATCATATCCAAGAACTACTCCCAGCGGACCTGTAGCAGAATGAACCGGATTCAGACATACTGTTACTTTCATACGTTCAGAAAGGTTAACTGTATTTCTGTCTGCCATATATACGCCAAAACCTTTTTCCAGAGCCGGACGTCCGTTAGGGAAGCTGTCCTCTATTACCAGATACTGCGGTTTCTCAGCATTGACAAATGGTGCAATGTATGTCTTCTTACCTGTGATCACCGGCTGCATGTTCTCAACACCCAGCTTTTCAAGATCTGCTGCGATCTGCTCGCTTGGACGAGGTGTGATCTTATCAATCATTGTCCATGGAAAAGCAACAACTTTTTCATCGCTTACATAGTTTACAAATCCCTCATCAACAAATCCGGCTTTCTTCCACTCTTCTGTCATTGTCAATACTGACTCGCGAAGCTTTGCACCGTTCTGTGAGCAGTTATCCATGGAAACCAGTGCGATGGGATATTCACCGGCTTTATATCTTTCATAAAGCATTGCAACCAGAACTGCCATGGCACCAGCCGCTTTATCCGGACCATTCTTGATATCTGCTTCTACAAACGGGAACCATGTTCCGTCAGCTTTCTGTAATGCATAGCCTTTCTCTGTGATCGTAAAGGAAACCATCTGCAGGGATTTGCTTGTGAAGATTTCTTTCAGGCGTTTCCACTGTGCTGCATTAGAAGACTGTGCCTTCACTGCTTCTGCAAAAGCTCCGACTACTTTATACTCACGGGTTCCATCCCCATGCAGGATCACGCTTAATCCCAGATTGTCATATGGATCATAAATCTTGTCTGCTACATCATAATCAAAGGTTTCCACACAGGTAATCCCACGATCCAGAACTCCCTCTTCCAGAAGACCATCTGCAATTCCACCGATAAATACGCGGAAAATATTTCCGATACCAAAATGAACCCATACCGGATTCTCCTTTGCTTTCTCAGAGGCAGCCTCTACATCATAACCCGGAAGAGCGATCCCTGCCTTTTTCCATGCTTCCTGTTCCTTGATTCCATTGATTGATAATTTCATGTTATATACTCCTTGTTCGTCTTATTCGATACTTATTGTTTGTTGTTATGTTTTTTACTTACGTTTATACTTTAACTGTAAGTTGAGTATATATCTCTTTATTTAAAAAATCCATTGACAGAAATTCTAATTTTCAAATGACTTTTTTGTTTATTTTTACTATAGGTATTAACAAGTTGATTCGTTACTGTTCACACCGGATATTTTTATTGTTTTTTTTTCGTTGTATGCTACAATAAATCTGAAACTTAACATTATCTTATAACATAATCAGGAGAATATTATGAGTGAAAAGGGATTGACCAACATTAGTCTCAAGAAAATAAATAAGTCAAAGGTTTACCAGTACATTTACAGAAAAAAAATGACCTCCAAGCTGCAGATCGTTCAGGAACTGCAGATGGGTTTATCCACTGTCAGCCAGAACCTGAATCTCCTGGAGCAGGAAGGTCTTATAGAAAAAAATGGTTTCTTTGAATCCACAGGTGGAAGAAAGGCAAACGCCCTTCAGATTGTATCAGATTTTAAAATTTCCATTGGTATCGGTATTTTAAAAGGGATGTTTCATATTACTGCTGTAGATCTGTATGGAAATGCTTTCTATACAGACACCATTCCGCTTCCATATTCCAATACACCGGATTACTATAAACAGGTTACTGACGCAGTAAAGGAATTCATCTCATCGCGCCAGTACGACAATGACAAAGTTCTTGGCATTTCCATTGCCACACAGGGTATCACATCCCCGGATCATACCTCTGTACTATATGGAGATATCATGAATAACGCTGGCATGAAACTGGATGATTTTTCCAGATATCTTCCTTATCCCTGTTATCTGGAACATGATTCGAAATCAGCTGCGTTCCTTGAATTATGGAATCATCCGGAGCTTGACAGTGCTGTTATCATCCTGCTGAACCGAAATCTGGGCGGCGGCATCATTACCAATCATCAAATTCATCAGGGAATCTCCATGCACAGCGGAACTCTTGAACATATGTGTATTAATCCCGACGGCCCACTTTGCTACTGCGGCAGCCGCGGCTGCCTGGAAACCTACTGCTCTGCCAATGCACTGGAACAGGCTGCAGGTATGCCTGCCAAAGAATTTTTCCCTCTTCTGCGCGAAAAAAAATCTCCCCAGATCATACAGATCTGGAAAGATTATTTAAACCATCTGGCATTTGCCATGAAAAATCTTAACCTTGTTATTGATGCACCGATCATCCTCAGCGGATATCTGGCACCTTATTTTACAGAAGAAGATATTGAATATCTGACAGAACATCTCCATACAGCCGCACCATTCATACTGGATAAAACTCAGATCCTGGTCGGTACCAACGGACAATATACACCGGCAATCGGAGCGGCTCTGCATTATGTAGAGAAATTTATTCAATCTGTTTAACTATGGCAATCTGCTTCGCTACGCGGCTCTACACCAATTAACCGCTCCACAGTTTATCAGAAGGAGGCTTGCACTCCTCCTGATACAGGTAAGTCCCCTCCCACTGCTGTTATATGCTACCTGTCTGCTTTATGTAAGAAATTCTTCTTTTCACTATTCTGTTTCATGTTTATCTGCATTTTTTTGCATCTCATATTCTTCCCGGTTTGTGCGGGCTACGATTATTCGGGCAGCAAATAAGCAGAGCATAATTACAGCTATAATCAGAATAAAAACTATACTCTCCGTCATATTATCAATATCCCAGAAACTGATTATAGAATTTCCAAAAATGCAGGCTAAAGTAAATGCTTCAACAATACACTCAAGCCATATAATGGAACTACGGTAATTTTTCCCAGGCAAATTGCGGTCGAAGTATGCCATGACGCCAAAAGTGATCAGGGCTGCTGCAAGCAAAATCCATTTTATGGGTACAGAACCTATCTTCCATGAAATATGAGTACCCCAGATACCGAAGCCAATACCTCCCAATATAATCGTTACCAGACCCAGAAGATAAATTCCTATCTGGAAACCTCTCAGACGTTTCTCGCCAATGCACTGGATCAACAGTCGCTCGGTTTCTCTTTTGTAATCTTCTGGTTCTATTTTCTTTCCGGACAGGAGTTCGCTGACAGTGATGTCAAATGTTTCGCATAGAGGTTCAAGAAGGGTGATATCAGGGAATGATCTTCCATTTTCCCACTTAGAAACTGCCTTGTCTGTGACTCCCAGTTTCTCGCTCAGCTCTTTTTGTGTCCAGTTATGTTCTTTGCGGCACTGTGCAATGAATGCTCCAACTTTCTGTGTGTCTACCATAGTGTGTACTCCCTTGTATGTCTTTCTTGTACTTTTTATACTTTGATTATGTCATAGACCATGGGAAAAGTCACCCTACTGCTGGTAGAATTGGCATTTATACTTTGTAAAATCTACTTCAGTGCTGTCAGAATCCCCATTGCATTGTCATAATCTTTCTCTCCGACCATGATTTCATACAATGTTTTATCTGTTCCGAAATTCCCACCCATGCTGCGGGCAGTTCCCCTGCCCGGGGCTGTCATTTTTTCATCGTGGTTAACTCGCTTTGTTTTGTATTTGATTTTCTCTGAATCTAAGGCTTTACAATACTGCTCATATTTGTCCCTGGATGCACCGAGATAAACTGTTCTGCTGTCGAATAACATAATTAATTTCTCCTTTGGGGGTTATGTTTACAGAGTGTTGTGTTTGCACAATTTCCAACCTGCTATAACTGATCCGGTCTACAGGAAGAATCTCTGCCTGAATAAATATATTTGATTTACAAAAATGATCCTGCCTGCTGGCTCCTCAGTCTGCACACTCCGGAACGTATTCAAAAAATCATTCCTGCAATCTTGCATGCCCAGTAACTATAATAGAAAACAGCAGACATCCGTTTCCAGATCATCTGCTGTCATTATATCATATACATTTACTGTTTTGTAGTATAAAAGTATTATTCTACTTCTTCCGGTTCCATGCTTCGCATGTGTTCCTCATTTTTTACGATTTCATACTTCTGGCGATATTCCTTGAAGTATGTATAATATTCCACACTGTCAGATGGGTAAATCTTTGAATCATGGATATGCATATCCGGATTATCGTCTCCGCTCTTAAGAAGGGCTACCATTGCGCTTGCACAATGTGCAGCAATACGGTTGAAGCTGTTAAGAATGTCTGTATATACAGTTCCCTCTTCCAGTCCGCAATTGCCGTTACTCAGACGCTCTACATGATGCATCTTCAGCTCATTGCATAAGGATGTGATAATCATTCCAAGCGGTGCAACTCTCTGTGCCATCTCTTTGTCATCATTGAGAAATGCACGGCAGGTAAGATTAATCTCCTCACGAACTGCTTCCATTACCACATTCAGCTCATCCCAGGCTTCCTGTGAGAAGTTAGTGTGATTATCATGCATTTCACTGGACATATAGGCAATATAGGAAGCATGGTCACCGATTCTCTCGAAGTCGTTAATGGTATGAAGATAAAGGGATGCCTGCCTTGTCTGGGCACTGTTCATCTCATGCTTTGTCAGCTTCATCAGATATTCCCCTAGACGACTTTCGTATTTATCGATCAGGTTCTCCTTTCTCTGTACCTTGTCAAATTTATCCTGCTGATATTCGTTCAGAAGGTTCATGGCACGGTTAACATTCTTACGAAGCTTCTTCGCCATACCACTCATGGCACGGTGGCACTGTCCGATTGCAAGTGCAGGATAGTTCAGGAGACGTTCTTCCAGAAGGTCGAAATCTGCCTCGTCCTCCAGTTCCTCTGCACTGTCTTTCACAAGCCAGCACACCAGCTGTTCAACCTTCGGTATGAATGGGAACAGCACACATACAGTTGCCACACGGAATACAGTGTTCAGTAAAGCGATTGCAACAGGTGACATGATCATATCCATAAATCCGAAATGTACGATAGCATTTACAGTATAGAAGATCACAGACCAGAGGATCAGACCAAACAAGTCATTGATCAGGTAAACAAGCGCTGTACGTTTACCATTTTTATTCGCACCGATGGCAGAGATCAGAACCGGACAGGCAGCACCTACACCGATACCAAGAACAATCGGGAATGCACTGGAGAATGTCAGGATACCTGTTACAGATAACGCCTGCAGCACACCGACTGTTGCAGATGCACTCTGAAGCACTGCTGTAAATGCGATACCTACCAGAATACCGATCAGCGGATTGGAAAACATGGTCAGCATATTTGTAAAGGTTGGACTGTCTTTCAGCGGTGAAACAGCGCCACTCATTGTCTGCATACCTGTCATCAGGATTGCAAAACCAAGCATGATATTACCGATATTTTTATGCACGGAGCGCTTACATGCCATACGAAGGATAATACCAATAATCGCTACTACTGCTGAAATTGTTGCAGTGGATAAAATCTTAGCAATTCCATTCTTTCCATCAATATAAGAAAGACAGAGAATCCACCCGGTAATACTGGTTCCAATGTTAGCTCCCATGATAATACCAATGGCCTGCTTCAGCTTCATCATACCTGAGTTAACGAAACCAATGACCATAACGGTTGTGGCAGAAGAAGACTGGATCACACTGGTAACACCAGTACCCAGAGCAACTCCTTTCAGCGGTGTGTTTGTCATTCGATACAGGAAAGCTTCCAGCTTATTTCCAGCAACCATTTTCAGGCCATCGCCCATCAATGACATACCAAACAGAAATAATGCCACTCCACTCAGCAATGACAATATCATTGAAAAAATTCCCATTATTTTCTCCTTTGTCGTCTGCCTGATTTCCATCCTCATCCCAGGAAATCGGCGCATAATGTAAGCAGGTTATTTTACCTGTTTCTAATCAGAATTTAACCTGCCCTTTACTTTTCCATTCTTATTATGTCACGTTCGGGAGATTATTACAATAATTGTTTTTTCAAAAATTGCATTTTTTCCATAGCGTTTAAAATGCTGTCTTTTTTTTCCTGAATTTTTTTGCAATTTTCATAAAATTTTCCAGCATGATTCAAAACATATCAGAACATGCCGGAAAATAACATACAATAAATCGGACAGCAAAAGAACATGACCCTCATCCGATTAATCATTAAGCCGACCTTGGCAGACTGCTCATTGCCGCTCCTGTCGCAGCTTCCTCCTCACATTCTGCCAGAACAAGTTCTGCCTTGAACATATCCTCAATAATTTCACACAGTACCAGATTTTTTCTGTTAAAGGCATCTGATCTTCATCGTTGTTGTCCCAATATCAATCCCCGCCGTTTTCACAGTCCAAACTCTTCTGCCAGTTTCTTAAACTCTGGCAGAGAATTAATGATCGTATCATAAGATACGCAATAAGCCAGTCTCACATAACCCGGGCAGGCAAAGGAACTTCCCGGAACCATAAGGATATTATATTTCTTTCCAGCTTCGCAGAACGCTTTTTCATCTGCTATCGGAGATTTCACGAAAAGGTAGAATGCGCCTTGCGGTTTAATGCACTCGAATCCGCATTCCTTCAGTCCGTTATATAATGCCAGACGGTTCTTGTCATATGCAGCTACATCCACTTCTGCATCTACACATTTAGCAATCACCTTCTGCATCAGGGATGGGGCGTTGACACATCCGATAGTACGGTTGGCAATAGCCGCAGCAGTGATAAGTTCTTCACTGCCATCTGCTTCATCCGGAATTACCAGATAACCGATACGCTCTCCCGGAAGGGACAGAGATTTACTGTAAGAATAACCAACAATAGTATTGTCGTAGTATTTTGTCAGATACGGAACTTCTACACCGTCATAAGCCAGCTCTCTGTATGGCTCGTCAGAGATCAGGTAAATTACACTGCCAAATTCCTTCTGTTTTTTCTCAAGAATTGCTGCCAGCTTCTTAATAGTTTCTTCGGAATATACAACACCAGTGGGGTTGTGAGGTGTATTTACGATCACTGCTCTTGTCTTTGCTGTAATCTTCTGCTCAAACTCCTCA
The DNA here is from genome assembly GCF_003471165.1 of Ruminococcus sp. AM22-13. Lineage (GTDB taxonomy): Bacteria > Bacillota > Clostridia > Lachnospirales > Lachnospiraceae > Blautia_A. Next base: position 138,641 of record NZ_QRIL01000008.1, read on the forward strand.
AGATTCGGTTGGAATGTGGTTGTATCCGGAGAGATTTCCACAAGCTTGCCATCAAAATTACGCACATATGCACCGTATTCCAAAAAGTATGGTGCAAAAACAATCACTTCTTCCTCTGGATTCAGGATTGTCTTGAAAATCACATTCAGACCACTGGCTGCCCCAACTGTCATAATCAGATTCTTTGCCGCAAATTTAGTTCCAAAGCGGCGGTTCAAAGATTCTGCGATCGTCTGGCGCACATCCTCAAATCCCGCATTACTCATATAACCATGAAGCACTGTCGGCTCCACTTCGTTCACCAGATCAATAATAGCCTCCTTCACACACTCCGGTGCCGGAACGCTCGGATTCCCAAGACTAAAATCATAAACTTTATCCGCACCGTAAATGGCTCTGAGACGATTTCCCTCCTCAAACATCATACGGATGGCTGAATTATTTTTTACATAAGGTTTCATTTTTTCTGCTATCATAACACATTCGCTCCTGTTCAAATAATCCCGGTAAACCACCGAAATTCAGAATAATATTGCAACTGTCCAATTTCTCTTGCAGTGCATAATTTATCTTTATTTTAACCTTATCATGGTAAAGTGTCAATGTGCGACAATATACTATATTCCATCTTTTTAGCCGAAGTCAAGTAAGTCCCCTGCTTTAATTGCGAAAAGCAATAAGCAGGGGGTGGGAACTTGCTTGTATCAGAAGGAATCTTTGCGCTCCTCCAGTAACAAAATGTCAATAGTTTTTTAATCACTTTTTTCAAAAAAGGCAAAAAGAATAGAACGTATAGTTAATTTCCATACGCTCTATCTCACATTTCATAGTGACATGCTCCCATCACTTAAATCCCAGATTTTGAAGTGGGGGCTTCTTGCTCAATGACTCTACTGAGCCAAGTATCTACAAGCTATCCTCGCGTGTCCCGCGATTTTTTTTGCCCGGACACGGGCGTATTTTCTTACTTATTGTCCGGATACGGACAGTTTACGCTGTTCCCTTGCCAGCCTTTTTTCATTTTTTTGAAAAATCCTGCCTTTTCCATCTCAATCTCTTTTTTCATAAAAACAGTTCTTTTTTGATCTTTTATCTTGTCGACTGTTTTTGTTATACCATGAATCGCGTTGAAGAACAAGCGTTCTTTCCTGTTTTTTTGCAATTCATCTCCTACCTGTAGAGGAAAGAGAATACTTAAATGAAAAACTAAATTCCAGTTTTGGACCAAATGCAAGAGTAAATTCCATATAGGTCGAAGTTACTTTTGCACACATATTTGCCATATTGTCTTTGATAATCATTACTCCGTATAATGTACTTGCAGCTGATTGCCTGCCTGTGCAGATTGGAGATAATTATGAAGAATAAAGGCAATCAGAAACATTTAACATTTGAACAGCGTGTTGATATCGAGAAAGGTCTTACTGAGAATAAAAGCTTCGCTGAAATTGGACGAATTATTGGTAAAAATCCATCTACCATATCAAAGGAAGTACGTCTCCACGCACATACAAAAGAACGTCCGGATTCAGGTTACACTCATCCGCCATGTATTCATCGCAAGAACTGTAAGATGACATGCTTGTGTGATAAGATGTGTGGCATTCATTGTAAGCTTTGCAGAAAACCATCCTTTCGCTGCACTGATATATGTCCCGCATATGAGACAGCTGAATGTGAGAAACTGAATAAACCACCCTACGTATGTAATGGCTGTGGTAAAAAGACCCATTGTCTTATGCCCAGAAGGTTTTATTCATCCAAATATGCCCATGATGAGTACCGTAGCGTGCTAGTCGATTGCAGAGCCGGCATTAACCAGACTCCGGAAAGCATTCAATCCATGAATGATTTATTGGTTCCATTGATCAAGGAGAAACATCAGTCCATCGGTCATATTTATGCTACTCATGCAGAAGAATTGGGTTGCTCCAGAAGAACACTTTACTCCTACATCAATGATTGTGTATTCGATGTCCGCAATGGTGACTTAAGGCGTTCTGTACGTTATAAGAAACGCAAGAAACCTACACAGACCAGTGCAAAAGATCGTTCTTATCGTCAAGGTCATAACTACGAAGATTTCCAGAATTATATGAAAGATCATCCAGATATAAATGTTGTGGAAATGGACTGCGTGGAAGGAAAGAAAGGCGAAAGCCGTGCCCTCTTGACCTTTACATTCCGCAACTGCAATCTTATGCTTATGTTCCTGTTGGAATATCAAGACCAGGAATGCGTGTTAGAGGTCTTTGTATGGCTTGAAACAGTGTTGGGGCAGGATGCATTCAAAAAGCTTTTTCCGGTGATTCTCACGGATGGAGGTTCAGAATT
>NZ_QRIL01000009.1 GCF_003471165.1 Ruminococcus sp. AM22-13
ATTTTCAATGTTCTTTCAATTTAGCCTTGACTTTTTATTTGCAGGCTAAAAAATGGCATAACCGACAGAACCTTCTTCTACCAAATTATGCCATCTTTCCTCTTTATTCCAGACCGAAGTCCCGTTTTCTGGTTTCCTTGCCAGTTTCACTTTCCCGCTGACTCTTTTCCTTATAAATCTGCAGTTTCTCATGGATAGAACCTCGTGCCGGTCTTTCTTCTTTCTCTTTTGATTCCGACTGCTCTGTTTCTGTATCTTCCCGTTCATCCATATTGAGAAGTGCATTTAACTCTGACAGTCGCTCCAGTTTTTGGTTCAGTTCCTCTTCTTTTGGAAATGGCTTCCCGACTTCCTCTTTGGCGTTTGTCATCTGCTCCTGTACCGTTTCCAGCCGTTGTTCTGCTTCTGCCAGTTTCTCCGGATAACTTTCTAAAAGATTATTGATACGAGTGATATTTCCTAGAGCATCGGCTCCCAATCGAACTTTAGCTACCGATTCATGCTTTACAGACAGGATAAACTCTTTGCTCCAACTGTCGAATTGGATTCTCATGTTAAATCCCTGATAGCTTCCAATATCCATAGCTGCATCCACAGACTTAATTTCTTTGCAGACCGCCAGAAGAGCCGCTCCTGCCTCTTTCTTTTCTGTGAACACTTTGCCACTGATTTCCATAGAAAACTGCTCTGGATCTGTGATTTTGTACTCAGAAAAATGAGCGATGTCTGCCTTGTAGCTGTCAATGATCTCTGTCAGTTTTGCAATCTGTTGTGGAAAATTCCTTGCAATATCATCTTCCAGTCGATACTGGTTATTCATGTGGTTGGCTTTTAAAAGTTTTAATTTTGCCACATCAACATCCAATGCCATCTTCTCTTTTACTGCCGGATTTCCGGTTGCAAGAGCTTTGACCTCTGCATAGGAAAGTGCCGCTTCGTCTACATCTTCACAGCTTCGCACAGGTGCTTTGCTGGTCATAATCTGAGAAATGAATTTCTGCTTGTTCTCAATCAACTGCCACATGTAGCTGTCAAATGTGGATTCAGTTACATACCGGAAGATATGAACCTTTTTATTATGGTTTCCCTGACGGATAATACGTCCTTCCCTCTGTTCCAAGTCAGTCGGTCATTTTTTGCGGACAGTTCAATACATGCCTGTCTGTTTCGCTCCCTGCTCCTGCGTTTGCTCTCGTTTGATTTCTCCCTCTGTATCTTCTTGGCACAAGCAGGACAATACTTCGATATGCCAGAGCGGGGAACATATTCAACACCGCACACCGTACAATTCTTAGGCTTTAACGCAGTCCACCGCTTTGTCGGTGTGATATGTAATTCACCGACAAAGCCGATGAATTTATAATAAATCTTGATTTCCTGCCGCACCATTCCGTCTGTAAGTTTCTCACGTTCCGAAACAAGTATCTTGTCTATAAGTGCGTTTATGATGGTTGCGTCCAGTTCCTTAATGCCTTGATAGTTGCGGATTAGGGAGAGGAAATCACGGACACCCTGCGTCTTCTCATAGCTGTCGCTGAGCGTTTCCGTTACCTCTTTCAGCCTTGCTTCAATTTCAAGCTGTTCTTTCTGGTATTTTCCCGACATCATCTCAAAATTCCGCTCGGTAATACGCTCCATCACCTTATCTTCATAGAGTGAGGAAAACAGCCTGTCCAGTTCTGCAAGGCGTTTGTTCAGTTTTCTTTGCTCCTTTTCCAGTGCCTTTGCCTTGCTCTGGTCTGTTTCCGTGAGCCGCTTTTCAATCGCCCTCACTGCCTTTTCATCATTGACTGCCATATCCGCAAATCGGTTGATGTCGGTGAGGACAGCGTTGAACAAGTCCCTCGCTTCAATGCTGTGTGCGGTACACATGATATTACCGTATCTGCCATAATTATTGCAGGAATATTGTACGCAGTCGATGATGTCGGGGCGTTTCCTCCTGTTGGCACTCATAGCCCGCATCGCATAGCCGCAGTCCGCACACTTAATAACGCCTGCAAAGATGTTCTCAAAGCCGCCCTTGTTTTCTGGTAATCTGCGGCTTGTAATAAGCTGCTGTACGGTATCAAATTCCTCCTGCGTGACTATCCCCTCATGGGTGTCTGGTATCACTTCCCATTCTTCGGGCAGCTTAGAGGGGCGTTTCTTGCTTTTCATGTTGGCGGCAATCCGCTTGTAGCCTGCAAGGTTTCCCGCATATATCGGGCTTCTTAAAATGCCCCTTACGCTGTTCTCGCTCCAAATATAACGGTTCTCCTCATTCTCCTCAAAATACCTCTCATAGCCTGTTGCCCCCTGCTCCGCCGCATAAGCGGCGGGGCGTAAGATATGCTGTTTGTTGATGTGCTTGCGGATTTTGGCGATTCCGTTGCCCGCTAACGCAAGGTCAAATATTTCCCTTACCACATGGGCAACTTTGTCATCTATCAGCAGATGGTTGTGGTCGGCGGGGTCTTTGACGTAACCGTATGGTGCTGTCGTCCCCATGAATTTCCCCTGCTGAAACCTCGCTCGGTACGCCGATTTTATCTTGACCGACACATCGGCGGAATACATTTCGTTTAGGATGTTGCGGAAAGGCGTGATGTCCATAGCGGATTTATTGAGCGTGTCCACGCCGTCATTGACCGCTATATACCTCACATTATGCTCTGGGAAAAACACTTCCAGATACAGTCCGCAATCAAGATAGTTCCTCCCCAGACGAGATAAATCTTTCGTGATAACGCAGTTTATCAGACCGCTTTCAATGTCCTTAATCATGTTCTGGAAACTTGGTCTTTGGAAATTTGTACCAGAGTAACCGTCGTCCACATACGTTTTTGCTAAGTGCCATCCCTGCTTTTTCACATAATCCGTGAGGATGGATTTCTGTGTCGCAATGCTCGCACTCTCGTTATCCGTGCCATCGTCTTTTGACAAGCGGCAGTACATGCCGACTTCATAAATCTTGTTCTCCATTCTTATTCCTGCCATACTGTAAAACCTCCATATCTGTCCTATCTGTTTTCATGTTCCATTGCGTACATTCTAAGCGGACAGCCCCTCATTGTCGAAGGTGTCGCCCTCGGCAATCTTCTTCCGAATATCCTCGGAAATAATCGGGATAAACGCTTCTGTGACTGTCTGCGTGCCGACATATTCACGGCTGATTATCATCTGAACTGGTGCTTTCGGCACGATACGCTTTCTCTTTTTATCTGCTTTCTTATCCTCGCCCATACTTAAATCTTCCTTTCCAGACAGGGCAGGAGAACGTCTGGAAACGCCCCGCCCTGTCAATCAGATACCATCAATCCCCGCTGTTTACTTCTTTCTGTAATGCTTCAAGGAGTGCTGCTGCTTCATCAGCGTTCAACGTGATACCCTTTCCGCACTTCTCACGGTTCGGGGAAAAGCTGCGGATGTCATATTTCGGCTCTCTTCCGTTCCATGAGATAAGATTGATTTCTTTTGTGTAGCCGCTGTCGCCCTTAGACAATACGGCGATTTCCTTTACAATCTCATACTGGATTTCTTTCATTCTTCATACCTCAATTTTCTGCATTTACCTCCCGAAAAGAGAAGATTAGCGGCTGTCCCTGCCCCGTTTCCTCTGCAATTCACGCTCCAAAAGTTTAATGATGGTTTCCTCCATCTGCTTCGGCGTTGTGTTCTTCGGAAAATACTTTTTCAGCTTGCTTGTGTTGATTTTCAAGGTTTCTTTCTGGTTTCCCTTTTCCTCCGTCATAATTGCAAATATCGTATCCATGTCAAGCCGCCCGCTCTGGCTTAGGCTTTTCATCCGCTGTGCCTGTGAGAGTGAGGGCGTTGCTTCTTCGCTCTCCATCGTGGCAAAGAGGTTTTCCTGCTCGTCTTTCTTCAAAAAGGACAGTTCCACCGCAGGCGTGAGGGCGATTTTCCCCTCGTCCACCATCCGCAAAATCGGCGGTATCAGTTCCGTCAAACGGATAAATCTTTGTACGGTCATCCTGCCTACGCCGAAGCCCTGTGCCACCTTGTCGTCCGTCCGCAACTTCGTCACAACTTGTGACGAGGTTAAGTCTGTGCGGAAACCCTGCCGCTTCATGGCTTCGGATTTCATCTTGTAGGCAAACGCCCGCTCTGATGGCAGGATATTCTCACGCTGTAAATTACTGTCTACAAGGGTGATGATGGCTCGGTCACGGTCTAAGGGCAGGACAAACGCAGGCACGGTATTTATCCCTGCAAGTTCAGACGCACGGACACGCCGCTGCCCTGCAATCACTTCATAGCCGTTCCCGTCCTCTTTCGGGCGTGTGATTATCGGCGTGACAATGCCAAATTCCTTGATGCTTTCCGCTAATTCTGACAGCGTTTCATCCTCTGCCACATGAAACGGATTGTCGGGAAACGGGTACAAGTCTTTGGTCTTTAACACCTTAAAATCCTGTTTCTTCATTCACATATCTACCTTTCTTTCGCTCTGCTTTTATGGTTTTTCTGCAATTCTTCCAACACTTCGGGCGGTATCTTTGAGAGCAGCCGCCCCATCTGCTCGTTGGTTCTCTGCAACTCAAATATCTTCTGGTTCGCTTTCTGCACCTTTAGTTCCTGCTCATACTTTTCATCACGCATACGCCCCGCATAGTCTGATTCCTGCCCGATTTGCTCCTTTAGGCTATTGATATAGGCACTCTGCTTACTGATTTCCTTTGAGAATTTCTCCACGTCTGGGAGCCATGCCGCAATCAGTTCCAGAGCCTTGTCACGCTTCTTCCCTGCATTAAAGGCGTTGATGTCGGACAGTGCAGACACAATTTCCTCATACTGTTTATCAAGCCTGCCGCCCAACTTATAGAGCCATGTGGGGACATGTTTCCGCTTCGTTTCCATTGAGGACTGACCTCTTTCAAGCTGATTCCACCGTGAGGACATCCGCTCATGGTAGGCGGTCTGCCATTCGGACAGGCTCTTTTGATTGCCTAAAATTGTTTTGGCAGACAGCTTATTGTCTGGTGTAATCGGCACAAAACAGAGGTGCATATGCGGCGTTCTCTCGTCCATGTGGACGACTGCGGAGAGGATATTTTTCTCCCCGACACGCTCTGAAATGAAATCCAGAGCCATCGTAAAATACGCTTTCTGTTCTTTGGGCGGCAGGCTGTTCATAAATTCTGGCGAAGCCGTGATAAGCGTTTCCACCATCATCACGCTATCTTTCCTCGTCCTGCACCCTGCTTCGGCTACCATGCGGTTAATCTCTTTCTTGTAGGTGTACCTCGGCGGATTCACAAGATGGTAGTTATCTTTCGAGCGTTCCATATCTATATCTGGATTGCTTTTATAGGCTTCTTTTTTACGCTCGTTGTGGCGTTCGCAAGCCGCAACGCCGCCCGCTTTGCGTTTCTGGAAACGCAGGATTGCATAGGGCATAATTCATCATCTTCCTTTCTTCGGCGGGTAAACTGCCCTTTGGGTGACAGCGGTGACGGCGGTGACAGCAGTTTTGGGATACCCCCTACCGACTGCCTCAACTGTCACCCTTATTCCCTGCATGACGGTCATGTCGATGATGACGGTGTTTTTGGAATACCCCCTCGCAAGAGCCGTCACCGTCATGCTGCCATTCTTTTATCCGAAGCGTGGAGCGTAGGATAAGCAGGGCGTAAGACCTGCCATAAGGGAGTCCAGAGGGAACGTCTGGCACACGACTTTGCAGGGCAAAGTGTAGTGTGTTACACCCTGTAAACGCAGTCGGAAAAATCGGAAGGATTTTTCTGACCGCAGGGGTGGTTTTACACGCCGAAAAGGGCGGGTAAATCCTACGCCTGCACTTTGCGTTTACGGGGTGTTCTCCCGCAGGGATGACAGCGGCAGGGTATCCTAAAATCACTGTCACCGCCGTCACCGCTGTCACCCGCAGGGCAGAGTCGCCAGCTTTACACGGCTTTAAGCGTCAATGACAGTAACAGGGGGTATCCCAATATCGCTGTCACCACCGTCACCGCTGTCACCCGCCCGCTTTGCAAGCGAAATCTGCCTGCCGTGTTTTTTGCGGCTGTACTGATAAACGATATGGTTCTCATTTAAAAATGTGGTGCGGTATTCATTGAGCCATTTCGTAATCACCGTGGGTATGGTTTCCGTTTCCCTCATAGCGGCTAACAGCTCCGTTGCCGTGCCTGCCCATTCTTCCTTATCCCTCATAAAATCCACCAACCGAAAAAGGACGTCTGGTATCGTTTCTTTCGCAAGCTGCTCCTGCGTTTTTCTCTCCACAAGTTCCCAACTGCAATCACGGAAACGCAGCGTGTATTCCTGATAGGGCGTGTCCCTGCCCGTCACATACAGCTTGGCGGTGTCGGATGCCCGTTTCTCCTTTTCCAGAACAAAGGTAGCGTCCGCACTCCCCGTTAAGCCTGTCGTCCCAGACACCTTGTTGAACACATCGCTGTCATTCTGCTTTCGGATGTGGTGTACGACAATGACCGCCAATGAATGCCTGTCGGCAAAGTCTTTGATTAGTGAGATGTCCCCATAGTCGCTTGCGTAGGCATTGTCTTTTGAAGCTGTACGGACTTTCTGCAAAGTGTCAATGACAATAAGCCTGCTGTTTGGGTAATCTTTCAGATAATCTTCAAGCTGCACGATAAGACCGTCTGACAGCTTGCAGCTTGCCACGGCAAAGTGAAGCCGCCTGCTCGCTTCGTTCGTCAATCGGAACAGCCTGTCCTGTATACGGCAGAACGTGTCCTCAAGGCAGAGGTAAAGCACGTCGCCCTCCATTGTCGGCATATCCCACAAGGGAAGTCCCTGCGACACGCATAAACATAGCTTCAGCATGAGCCAGCTCTTTCCTATCTTCTGTGAGCCGCAGAACAGCGACAAGCCTGTGGGGATAAGGCTGTCCACCACAAAGGACGGCTTCTCAAGCGGTTCATAAAGGAGCGTTTCGGCGTTGACTGTCTGTAACTTCTGCATGGCTTTCCTCCTTTCGGGCGGTGTTTTTGTTTTCGTTGCACATAGGCGTTGACCTCCTTAAAAATAGATTTACTCCCACGAAGAAAAAGTGAGAGTATGTAATGCCGCCAATCCCACACAAATAAAAAACAGATTTCTTTTTCGGGCGGTGTCGGTCACGGTTGGAGATACTTCCTCATTTCCGCCTTTACTTTCTCCTTTGCAATCGCAACAGATTTCTGTATTGCCGAAGCGGTGCAATGCTCCATAGCGGCGATTTGGTAAAAATTGAACTCATACTCGTAGTAGAGCAGGAAACGCCGCCTTTGTATCTCTGGCAGTCCGTCAACCGCCTTACAGAGCAGTTCTGCCCGTTCTGCCTCAATCATTTGTTCCTCTATGCTCTTAGGCAGCTTCAACGCCCGCCTGTTCAGCGTTTCGTCCCATACTTCCGAAAACTCCCTGTGCCGCTCGTCCCATTGGAGGAGATTCCTGTTCCTGCGTTCCATCTGCCGAAACTCCATAAAGAACTGTTCCGACACTTCCAACTCGTGGGATTTGCCCTGCCCGTCCTTAAAGCTGATAAAATACCTTGTGCCGCTTTCCGTGGATTCCTCCCGAAGCGTGTACGCCTTAACTCTGTATGCCATCCCGCTTGCCTCCTGCAAAAAATAAGTGAGGGGATTTCCATCCCTCACCCAGTAGCCCGCAGGACGGCAGGCTGTTTTAGACGCTATAAAATTTTCGTAGCTTCTTCCGCAGATGGTCTAACCTCGCATAGATGGCACCAGTCGTCAAATGCACGAGCGGGGCAATCTCCTTTGTGGAATACCCCTGCATTTTCAGCAGGACGATTTTCAAGGTACGCCCGTCCACCGCGACTAATACTTGATAGAGATTTTCGCTCTCAATCTCGTCCAGTAACTCCGCAACCGTACCCACTTCCGTCTGCCGCTCCCTGTCTGCCATGTCCTCAAGGTATTCCGCAATGTCATTCGTCCATCGGTAAAACCGCCTGTTGGAATTGAAGTCTGCCCTGTCCGCAATGCGTATCTGCTCAATGGTCGCTTCATCAACGCCGCACTCACGCAGCAGCTTTTCCTCCGCTTCTTTCCAGATACGCCATTTCCTGTCCTCCCGTCCGTGGTTATATGCCATGCTTCTTTTCCTCCAATCAGAATTGATTGAGAGGGCAGAGAAAAACCCCCTCATTTTCCCAAAGGAAAAAACAAGGGGGCTGAACGCCTTAAATTTTAATTTTCTATTATCTTTCTTAGTTTTCTTAGGATTCTGGCTTTGCGTTTGTTCACAACGCTCTGGGTTATGCCGAACCTCGCCCCGACTTCACGCTCAGAAAGTCCGTCAAAAAAGATTGCCTGTATCAATTCCTGTTCACTATCCGACAGCAAAGGCAGGGCGGCTTTCAGCCTGTCCACCATAACCGCATTGACAACGGTTTCCGCAATGTCTGCCGCTTCATCAGCGATAAAGTCTAAAGGCTTCCCCTCGCTGTCCGTAAATCCATCCAGAGAAAGCAGGCTGTTCTTCGTATCTAATTTTTTCAGATAACGCCACCGTTCCTTATCTCGGTAGAAGTCCGTGTATTGCTCCCTCACGACTTCAAGCAGACAGCCTTGAATGGGGATAAACAGCTTGTCCATATAGGTCTGGTCGGATTCCCTGCGGCGGCAGAAATCCGTATAGGACAGTTCCACATATCTGCCGCTTTCCTTGATATATACCTTTCTCGGTGCGTATTTCACTGTAAGTACCTCCCATCTGAATTTTTGAAATGTTCAAAATCCAGATGGAGAGGTGGCGAACGACACCTAACACCACTAATAGCCCTATGGCACTTTCCAACAAAAATCGACAAAAGAAAAACCGCAAAGGCTCTATGACCTTTACGGTTATGGGAAATATTAATTCTGTTGTATGGAGATTGTACTTCTACATTCAAGGCAGGAAGTGCCGTTGCATAGGCAGAAATTTTTTTAACTGGTTTCCTGCCGTTCTCTGATATGCTATGTATTGATAAATTTTGCTTCGTATGAGCAGATAGATAACTGCCCGAAAAAAGGACATAAAAAAATCCCTCCAAATTTAAAAACAAATTCAGAGGGTAATTTAGGGTATAACAAAATAACCCACCCGAATATCGTTTTTTTTATTTGGTGAGTTTGTTCTTTCAAATACGAAACAAAAAGAGCCGATGATTCGTGAATTGTTCCACAATTTCATCGGCTCTGCGTCTTAAGCGTCTGGCTCTTTGATGACAGTTATCTTCAAGTTGTCAACTTTAATCAATCTTTCTTGTCTGCATTTTGGACAATAAAGGGGATAATTCTCCAAAACAGTGTCCTTCCTAATTTTATTACGGGTTTTGTTCCCACAAACAGGACACAATATCCATTCGCATTTCATCATAATTAGTCTCTAATCCTTTCAAATCTCATTTTATATGACTTTTGCAAGCTGTTAAGCTAACTTGTGGAACATATGCCGAACCTTATCTATACGGCTATTCGGGCGGCGGGGTTGGCAAATAAATTTACCAATAGCTGGCTGGTATCCTTTTAACTCTGTCAAGCAGACTCCCTGCCCATTTGTGAAATAAGTTAAATCGTTCCTGTATTCTTGAATACATCTAGCAGGGATTTCTCCTTTCAGAATGACCTCGTCATTCTTTATCTGAGTACTTACAATATCTGCACAATACCTTGGAGCATCATGATACGCCCGTGAGAGATATTCCTGCGGTGCATAAATTTCAAAGTGGAGATATGGCTCTAATAGTTCTGTCCCTGCTTTTTTTAAAGCCTGCTCCAATACGATAGGGGAAAGCAGCCGAAAGTCTGCGGGGGTACTTACAGGACTATAATACAATCCATATTCAAAACAGATTTTACAGTCTGTCACTTTCCATCCATACAGCCCCTGCTCGCAGCCATAAAGAACCCCCTCCATAACCGCATTTTGGAACGATTGATTTAAATATCCAAGTGAAACTCTGCTTTCATACTGCACTCCGCTTCCAATAGGGAGCGGCTCTATGGACAACCCGACAGAAGCCCAGAAAGGATTTGGCGGGACTTCTATGTGGATGGTATATTCTGCTTTTCTAAGCGGTCTTTCCATATATATAACAGTAGGCTCTTTTATTTCTGCCTCCACATGATATTTTTCCTCAAGGATGGCACAAATGACTTCCATCTGCACTTTCCCCAAAAAAGAAAGTATAATCTCATGCGTTGTAGTATCCACATAATATTTTAAAAGAGGGTCGCCATCTGAAATTTCTGTAAGTGCCCCAAGCAATATTTCCCGCTGTTCAGATTTCTTTACTGCAATCGTTGTTTGGAGCATAGGGAGAGGATTTTCAATAAATTTTCTCTGCGGCAACAGTATTCCGTTCCCCAAAATACTGTTTAGCTGCAAAACATCATTTGGTAAAATTACAATATCACCAGAGCAGGCTGTATCGGATGAATATAATTCACCGTTTGTCGGAACACACATCTCTGTGATTTTTATTTTCTCTTTTTCAGATATTCTAATAACATCCCTCAAATGCAATGTTCCGCTATATATACGCACATAAACAAAACGCCGCCTTTTCTCTGAATATTCAATCTTAAAAACCTGCCCGCATAGTTCAGATTGACCTTCAGGCGTTGATGAATAAAATTTACTGGCAATCACTTCTATAAGCTGCCGAATCCCCAGATTGTTTTTAGCGCTTCCGTGATAAACGGGAAATAACGTTCCGTTTTGGAATCTCCTGTTTTCTTCCTGTTCCAGTTCTGACATTTTAAACGGTTTCCCTGACATATATTTCTCTAATAGTTCATCGTTTCCCATAATTACCGCATCCCACTGTTCCATATCGTCATTGTCCGTTACATTTATATGGGGATGCTGCCCAACCTTTTGCTTCACTATAATTTCCGAAGAAAGCTTTGCTTTCATTTCTCGATATACCATTGGCAAATCAATCCCCTCTTGGTCAATTTTATTGATGAAAAAAATTGTCGGAATCTTCATTGTCTGTAGTGCATGAAACAGTATACGGGTCTGTGCCTGTATGCCATCCTTTGCAGAAACTAATAATACTGCTCCGTCTAATACGGATAAAGAACGGTATACTTCCGCCAAAAAATCCATATGGCCTGGCGTATCTATAATGTTGACTTTTACATCCTCCCACTGAAAAGATGTCACTGCTGTCTGGATAGTGATTCCCCTTTGACGCTCCAAATTCATTGTATCTGTCCTTGTTGTGCCTTCATCTACGCTCCCTAGTTCTGCAATTGCACCACTGGTATACAATAAACTTTCCGTTAATGTTGTCTTTCCTGCGTCAACGTGAGCCAGAATGCCTAAGTTAATTATTTTCATGTGATTTTCCTCCTATCAACACCCAAAAAAGGGCATAAAAATACCCAGTGATAAATACTCCTATCACTGGGTAAATAACTCCAATAGCCCCAAAACACTTATATGTTTTCGGGCATATAAAATTACATGATAAAAGTATTCTTAAACTGGGTACAAAAAACTAAGCCCCATATTAAAAGTGAAACGAGACTGCTACTTTTTGTTCCCACTATCAAATTGACAGTTTATTTAAGAATACCTTGCCGCATATTTATTAACTCCTTGTATAATACTGAATCTAATTATATTCCTTAACCCTTTATTTGTCAAGCTGACAAACTAAAGCAGAAAAAGCGGCAGGATTTCCCCCTGCCACTAATCATCTGTTTATGCAAAAATAATTTCCTTTTCCACAATCTCCCTCGCACAAGCCCTTATGTTATTGAGGCATCCTGTCCATTCTAAGGCGTTTTCTGCCTTTAGCTGTTCCGTTATGCCCTGTGCCTGTTTCATACCCTCTATGAGCCTTTCAAAGCGTTCCTGTGCCTGTCTGTTGATGTCGGCAAGGTAGGCGTTTAGCCTGCCGCTTGTAAGAAGATTGGTGTATGTAACTTTACGGTACTGTTTTAGATAATCTAAATGCCGTTGCCCCCAGATGCCTATTGCCTGTTCTTCTTCGGCGGGTACAGTTAAGCACGGTATCAAATAATCCCCTTGCCTTTCGTATTTGCCGCCCAGTTCCTCAAATAATGATTTTGCCATTGTCTGTTACCTCCACATTCTTTTTTATTTTGAATGTCCGCAAAATCCGTCCTACATCAGATGGTTTCCAGCCAATATCCAGATGATGCAACGCAATCAGACGATCCTGCACATTGGTTCCTGCACCCATCTTTGCTGTAGAACCAATCAAAAAACGAACCTGTCCGGATTTCACTTTTCCAAACAGCTCCGTCTTCTTTGCTTCTGTATTTGCATCATGAATAAAAGCAATCTCTTTTTCCGGCACTCCTTTTTCCATCAGTTTCCGTTTCAGGTCGTCGTAGACATTAAAACTGCCATCGCCTTTCGGTGTACTCAAATCACAGAAAATCAATTGTGCTGATTTCTGTGCTGCTGTGTCTTTCCAGATTTCATAGCTTTTCTCTGCACAGACTGATATCTTGCTTTCCGGATTGTCTGGCAATAATTCGTTCACTAAACGCTGATCCAATGCTAACTTTCTTCCATCATTGGTGATTTTCAGCATATTATCAACCGCGGCATCTACTCCGCCATTTCTGACAACTTCCGCACGTTCTCCAAGGCTTTCTACGATTTCTTTCTGCTGTTCCGTTGGTTTCAGCACCACTGTTTCATATTCTGCTTCCGGCACAGGAAGCTTTAACTGATCGGAAGTCTTGATATCTGCAATCTCCTTGAACATATTCATCAGTTCCGGGATATTATAAAACCGTGCAAATCTGGACTTTGCACGATATCCTGTTCCTTCGGGAGCAAGTTTGATGCTCGTGACAACTTCTCCAAAAGTGGAAGCCCAGGAATCAAACAGTCCAAGTCCCATATTTTGTAATTTACTGTTCTGCAGATATCGCTGCATAACATATAATTCCGTCATACTATTGCTGATTGGTGTGCCCGTGGCAAAAGTAATGCCTTTTCCTCCAGTAATCTCATCCAGATACTGACATTTATTGAACATATCTGCCGACTTCTGTGCTTCGTTCTGTGCAATCCCGGCTACATTCCTCATTTTTGTATAGAGAAACGCATTTTTATAGCTGTGTGCTTCATCTACATACAAGTGATCTACTCCCAGTTCTTCAAACGTAACTACCTGATCTTTTTTTTCTTTCTGATTCAGCTTTTCCAGCCTTGTCTGCAGTGTCTTTCTGGTTTTTTCAATCTGTTTGACGGTATAACGTCCGCCATCCTGTTCATACCTTGCACTCTGAATCGCCATTTCCAGATCATCAATCTGCTTCCGCAGCATAGCTTCCTGCCTCTCATCAGAGATTGGTATACGCTCAAACTGGGAATGACCAATAATAATAGCATCGTAATTTCCCATAGCGATTCTGGCACAGAACTTTTTCCGGTTCGCCGGTTCAAAATCTTTCTTGGTTGCTACCAGGATATTGGCTCCCGGATATAACTGCAGGAATTCTGCTCCCCACTGCTCTGTCAGATGATTCGGCACGACAAATAAATTCTTCTGTGATAATCCCAGACGTTTGCTCTCCATTGCAGCCGCTACCATCTCGTAAGTCTTCCCAGCTCCTACTACATGAGCCAGAAGCACATTCTCTCCGTAAAGCTGATGTGCAACAGCATTTTTCTGATGCGGGCGAAGCTCTATTTCCGGATTCATTCCTGGGAAAGTCAAATGACTGCCATCATATTCACGGGGACGGATACTGTTAAATCGTTCATTGTAAACTTTTACCAGTCTTTCACGCCTCTGCTGATCTTTAAAAATCCAATCCTTAAATGCTACTTTCATGGCATCCTGCTTCTGTGATGCCAGCATGGTTTCTTTCTTATTAAGGACACGGATTTCATCACCATTCTCATTGACACTCTTATCATAAATGCGGACATCTTTCAGGTTCAGGGTATCTTCCAGAATCTTATAGGCATTTGCTCTCTCAGTTCCATACGTTGCATAGGCAAACGCATTCCTTGGACTATCTGCATTTTTTCCAGTAATACGCCATTCACCATTGACCTCAGAGTATTTTACCTGTATTTCCTTCTGTGCAAGATACCACGGGGTATGAAGCAGTTCCACCATAAAAGCCTGATAATCCGAAGGCTCAATCCATGTAGCTCCAACACGCACCTCAATCTCAGACGCTTCCAGATTTCTCGGCTGAACTGCCTCTAATGCACGGACATTCGGTGTAAATTCCGGACGATTCTCTGCAAAGGTTCTCGCAGTATTTAATTTATCCCTGACATTTCCGGACAGATATTCATCTCCGCTTTCCCACTGGTCTGTCAGTGGATTCTTAAAGATAACTCCAACCAGTTCTTCTGTGATTTTCTCTTCGGTCTTTCCAGTCAGCTTTGCCATATAAGGAAGGTCTACCTTTGCCCTTTCGTTAAGAGACAATGCAAGTGCTTCTGTGGCTGTCTCAACGCTTGTCACAGCGACCGCCTTTTTAATGGTTCGCTTAGTAAACATGTCCGCTTTTCGTTTCAGCGTTCCATCTTCATTCAAGTCTTCCAGTGAACACAGCAGACAATAAGAAGAGTCATCAGAAAATGCACGTTTGTTAGCATTACTTCCAATGACTCCATACTTTGCTGTGTAGGTATCATATACCTGATTCAGTTTCTCCTGCTGTTTCTGGATTTCTTCGTCTGCTACAAATTCCTCCATCTGCATGGCGATCAATTCACGAACAGTATCACGGATTGCAACCATGCCTTTCACACGTTCTGCAGTGGCGGCAGGCATTTTCACCTGATTCATCAAAGAGTTGACACGGTAATATACCTGATCATCTACCACCGTATAGCTGTAATTTCTGACATTCGGATCTGCCGGAATACTCTCTGGCATCTCATCCAGTTCTGTTTCCACATCTACTGCCGATACCATGCTTCCATGAATGTTCTTGACCGCTTCTGCAAGCTGGAGTTCAAGGTCAGCACCTTCTATCGGCATACAGGTTGTTTCCATACCATATGGACCCGATACTTCTTTCATCTCACCCAGAATCATTTCAGGATGGTCTGCAAAATACTGGTTGACTGTAATTCCATTGGTATCACTTCCAAGATTCACCCACTCCGGCATCTCTTTTGTCATGCTGTCACGCTTCTGGAAAAACAAAATATCAGCACTGACTTCTGTTCCTGCATTTGCCTTAAAAGCTGTGTTGGGCAGTCGGATTGCTCCCAACAGATCTGCCCTCTCTGCCAGATATTTTCGAACTTCTGGTGATGCCTTGTCCATAGTTCCCTTGCCCTGCAAAGTGCTGACTGATAGAGACTGTCATAACACGAACCGTCTTTTAATGACGCAAATCCATCTTTAATTGCCTGTTCCTCCATGGAAGAGATCCAGAGCCGCTTCATCGGCTTTTTGCATCCTGCCTGCTCATACACCAGACGGAAGATTAGTTCTCCTTCCCGCCCGGCATCTGTAGCACAGATTACTTCATCTACTTTGGAATCTCGCATCAGTTTTTTCAAGATTCCAAACTGCTTTTTCGTGCCTTCCAATACCCTGTGTTTCCAACATTCCGGCACAATCGGCAGATCTTCATATCTCCATTTTTTATATTTTTCATCGTATTCTGATGCATCACATAATCCAACCAGATGTCCTACGCACCAGGAAACGAGATAACCGTTTCCTTCCACGTAGCCATCTTTTCTTGTTCTGGCTCCAATCACGGAAGCCAGTGCCATCGCAACCGATGGCTTTTCTGCAATCACTAATTTCATTTACTCCTGCTCCTCTTCTTCATCTTCCAGCACAGCATCATCAAAATCCTCGTCTCTCAGGATTTCTGGTTCTATACTTTCTTCCTGCTCATCTGCATCGTCTACTTCCCGCTTTTCAGATTCTGAATCTTCGGATTCATCTTCATCCTCTTCCATCTCATCCTCGTCATCATATTCATGCTTTGGTTTATAGACTTTGAAGTAATATCCTCCTGCCGCAGCTCCTACTGCAACCAGTGCAATCAGAAGATACGTTCCAAATGGACTTTTATCTTCTGGCATCTGGATTTCATCCTCTACCTTATCTTTCTCAGCTGTCTCAGTTGTTTCCGGCTTTTCTTCTTCAGCCTGTTTCTCTGGTTCTGCATAAACAGTATCTACTTCCGGAAGTGTCACGGAATCAGAAAGTGTGAAGTTCATCAGATCTTTCTCGCTGACTTCTGTAAGGAAATACACATTATCCTGAGATTTTGAATTGTCGATGATCAGATAAAAAATCTTACCACTCTTAGTTGAAATGGTATAAAACTCTTTTGTGCCTTCCGTAGCTGTTTTAGTAACAGAATCTGCTGTCTCGCCTTCTTTATTAAGCTGTTCCTCAATACCTGTCACTGTCCGATCATCCACAGTTCCTTTTGCATCTGTTGGCTCAGAAGCTTGTGCATCCTGCGGAAGCGGAGAAGTCGTTGTTTTTTCAGTTCCCGTTGCATCTGCACTGGTCGTAGTTGCCATTGCACCATTGCTGTCACTGGAGGTTTTCTGTTTCTCTGCCTGCTTCTTTGCCCATTCATAATAAGGATTCTGCAACACATACTTTTCAGAAGTATTTCCGGCACCGTCTGTTACCGTAATCTCAATCTGTTTTGTAGTAAAATCTTTCTGTGTCAGTTGCACTCTCAGCATTCCATCCTTCAGATCTGTATAAGTGGTGCCATTAACTGTTACTGCAGTAATCCCGGATACTGTATCATTCCCCTGAATCGTCAGCACACCATCTGTCAGGGAAGCAGAGAGTGTCGGCTTTTCCGTGTCATAACACTTAATAGAACGATTCTGCTCATACACCTTTCCATCACCATCTGTCACACGCACATACACTGTCTGATTTCCTGTGATCGTGATACTTCCGCTTCCAGTTACATCCTGCCAGCTTCCATCTTTTCCTGCTTTTGCTTCAATCTTTGCTATTGAGAAACCTTCCGGCATATGGCTGGCATCTACCGTAACAGCAATGGTTGTTTCTCCCTGTTTCCATCCATCCGGTTTCTCAATCGTGATTGCAGGCGTGGTATTCTCAGCTGCATAAGCAGTCTGTGTCTGGAGCAAAGGTGTTGTCAGGCAAAGAAATGTCGTTGCTGCAAGCAGACTCTTTTTTACCCTGCTTTTAGTATTTGTTCTCTTCTTCTGTTTCATTTTTTCCAGATTCATCATCGGCTTTTATTTCCTCCTTCTGTATTTCTACCCTGCCGGGCAACTCATTTTTCATTTTCTTTTTAAAAGCTTCCAATTCCGGAATACTCATATCCATTGCACGGATAATTCTTACAATTTCCAGATTTTCTGCTTCTGTTTTTGCAATCTCCGCAGCCTTGAACCGCTTTAAATCTGCTTCATATCTGGCTTTAGATGCTTCCATTTTTTCCTTGGCTTTCTCATAATCTGCCGTTGCTTTTTCAAGACTTTTCATCTCTTCTCCTTTCCGGGCGGCTGTTATACCGCCCTTTTCCTTACCATCGCCCGAATCCATAGAAATGGCTCTGCCAGTATGGAGAGTTGATGGACGTGTACTGAACCGGATGCCCACAATGGATCATCTGACCATTGCCCACATAGATTCCAATATGCGTTACTGGTTCTCCTGCATCGTAGGTTCCGGTAAAGAAGATCAGATCTCCTGGCTGTGCTTCTGACTGGGATACTGGCGTACAAATGTTGTACAGTCCCTGTGCAGTCAGCCTTCCCGTATTTCTTACCCCGGAATGAACCAGACAGTAGCTGACAAATCCGGAACAATCGAATCCACTTGGGGAATATCCGCCCCACACATACGGTGTTCCAAGATATTTTGCAGCCTCTTCCAGTAAACGTTGCGCTGCTTCACTGGTATATTCATTACCACCAAAGCCTGTCCCTTCTCCTGTTTCCAGATAAAAGATCGGGTTTAACCGCTCTCCATTTTTCAAAAGTTCAATGTGAAGATGGCTTCCTGTAGAATTTCCGGTATTTCCTACAAGACCGATCTCATCACCTTTCGTGACGGATGCACCTGCAGATACACTCCGGCTGCTTAAATGTGCATACCGCAGTTCATAGCCTTTACTGTCCTTGATTACAACATAATTGCCATAGCTGTCGTTATAAGCAGAAGTTGTAACCGTTCCGGTCAGCCCTGCCATTACTTTTGTCCCTTCCGGTGCTCCGATATCCATACCATTGTGTAACTGATTTGCTCCTGATATTGGATGAATCCGATATCCATAATAGCTGGTCACACTGGAATACCAGTTAAAATCAACCGGTGTTGCAAACATCTGCAGGTTGCCTTTGGTATCGTTGTAGGCACTGAACAGTTCTTTCTGGAAAAATCCCAACCTGTCCTGACAGATTGACATCAGGTTTCCACTGGTCAATGTTACATTCAGCGTGTCCACATCTCTGATTCTGGTCACTTCGACTTCATTGCTTCCGTTATCATCTGCAAGATAACATTCCCAGGTCTGATGTCCATGTGCAGATGCTGCCGCATGACTGTCATAATAGACATCAAATTGTACACCGTATCTTGCGAAAGCTCCGGTATCTTCTACGGTATATTCGACACCATTCATAACTACCTTTGTTCCCATTGGAAATCTGACATTTTTAATCCTGCTGCATCAACAACTTTCTCAGCACTACATCCAGCATGGCAACTAATCAATGCTCGATCATTACCATCCGTAAGTGTTAAACTAGCCTTTGTATCTACATGTGCCGGACAAATGCATTGCGCCTTGCCTGTCCCGCGTTTCATAACTTGAAAGTGTGATAAAATCCTTTCAAAAGTCAATTCTTATCACCTTCCAAAAGTTCTCTTGCACTCTCCAACGCCCGCAATGTATTCTCTCCTCGATTCTCAAGTGTACGAATAAACTTTCGGATTTCCATTATGTCTCCTGCTGCCGGAAGATAGTAGCCTCCTGGACTCGTCGCACTCGATAAGATTACTTTTCCTGATCTGCGCTCCATCTCAATCTGCTTTTGCAACATTCGAACACTGGAAAAGTGACATTTCACAGTAAGGTACTCCGGTGTCAGCGCATTTTCTTTGCCCGGCAGCAGGTTTTCATATACTCTCATAGAATCGCCACCTTACTCTGAAATCTCATCCAGATACTTTCTGATTTTTGCTACATTCCATAAAACACGTCTTCCAACATAAATCTTAGCGCCTGCCGCTGTGCCAATTTCTGTTGCTGTTTTAATCCCTGCATGCATCAACGCTTGAAGCCCAGCAGTATCCACTGTTAAATCATTGAATGATGCATTATTTTCGTTTGTTTTTCTCATAAATTTCACCTCTAATTCATTTTATCTAATTAACTATTTGCTATTTACAAGTATAATTGTATCTGATATGATATAGGTAAACAATTACCTATTTACTACTCATTATTGGAGGAATATTGAATGAAAATAAGTAATAATATACCTATAATTGAGCATAAAGATGTAATAAACACATTTACTAAAAATCTGAAAAAGAAACGTAAAGAAAAAGGATTTACACAAAGACAGTTGGCAGATATACTTGATGTAACACTTAAAACATACAGATCTTGGGAAAAAAATACCTTACCCAAAACATTAGAACTAATTAACTTATCAACAATTCTCGACTGTGATGTAGACTTTTTATTGGGTAGACTACAATCTGATACTCATTTTCAGGCATATATAGATAAAACTTATGCGCTCTCTCCTGATGCTTTTCAAAAATTAAGCATATTAAATATGTATCAAATTAGAAAAGAAAATTCCACATATAGAGAAATTGCCACTGACTGGAATATAATATTGGATTACCTTATAACAACTGAAAACGGTAATTTACTATTAGATCAAATCAGACAATATGCAACCTCTTGTAATACTAATATTTCAAATAGTTATTGTTATCATGCACTCCTTACTGGTAAAGAAAAACATGGGTGTAATACAATCAAAGATTTAAATTCTTTATCTGCGATTCTTAAATCTCTCGATGAATTGCAAATATATATGTCTAATCTCAATGTAGAAAAATATCGAGCTAAATTTTACGATTTAAAAGCAACATTCCTTGAAACAGAGAATATTCCAAACAAAAAAGTACCCAATACCTCTCCTGATTCCCCTTAAGTAGATCCGGTTATTTACCTTGTCTGCTTAAGAGGCATCAAGCCATAGGCATTGAGTGCTTTATTGTGTGTTCGATATTCTGTTTTGTGTTGAAAAGCAACACCCCAAATACCTTTCGAGTTACTTTTCGTTGCAACTTTACATTTATCAGTAAGTATTATTCCACGGCTTTTTGTGAATTATTTTAGGCAATTCTTTATACAGTGTCAATTCAATTTCTTTTACTGCATTGCTAATCGTATCTATATATTCAATCAGCTTAACTTCTTTTATATAACTACTGCCATAAACTTTATGTGCTATACTGCCTCTTTCAGTAATCACATCATCAATTCCACTGAATGGAAAAGCATTACAATCAAATATATTATTTAATCCTAAATATTTTGATATATACCTTGTTATGTTACACATTTTAGGGGTATTTAATCTGTCCATTTCATTATTTACCAAATTGATATAATACTCTTTCCAGTTGTCTGCCCAAGTTATACACTCAAGTTCATTTTTACTCTCTTTTATGCTTTTCGCAATAGTTTTCTTAACCTGCTTAGGCAAATCCCCCGGATGATTCAAAGACTTGGTTACTATAGAGCAACTTTCTTTTAAAACTTCTTCAAAATAAACTTCAAAAGTTGAACACAAAAACATTATTGCTGCTCTTGTAAAATGATCTAAGTTTCGTTTACCTCTTCTGCGATCTTTATGAAGAGCTTCTTCATAGGCTTCTTTGAATTTCTCAACTTGAACACTATTTTTTTGAAACCTCATATAGGCTTTTGATGGCATGATTGTCTCCCCCTACGTATACAATTTCTTTTATCATATCGCTAATTATGTAGCAGTACAACAATTACAATTCGACATTTTTCGACAAATCAAAGCCGCTCCTTCACCAAAAAAGGGACGGAACCTGTTACAGCTCCAGCCCTTCTCTTTAATCTTTAATCAATCCGAATCTCCTCTATCGGTACAAGGAATTCATCTACATCATAATATAAGTTCTGAAGAATCGGAACCAGATCAATATATTCCTCTATTTCATCCATATTCTTATACTTTGCTATTACAACCAGATAACCTTTATCCCATTCTTTTACTTTTGTATATCTTTCCAGTTTTGATGATGTCGCAAAACGGATAACCTAATCTTTAAAAATGAATATCGTATACTGGCTATCGCTTTTTAATATGGCACAGTTATCTGCTGCCTTTTTCATCTACTCCACACCTTTTGATACTTTTTCCTTCTCCCATCTTGCCTGTACATATTCTTCTACACGTGATACCAACTCTTTTGCTGTCTGGATCTGTTCCTCAGCCTCTTCTCTTGTCGCTATATAGAAATCATCATAATCACTGGCATGACGGATTTCTTCTGATTCAACAATTTTCTTTCCAAGCTTTCTCGGAAAAATCTCCGTTTTTACATAATTCTTATTGAAATTCGCCAGAGCATCTTTATGTCTTTTATACGCATTACCATCCAGCGCATGCACAGCTGATATTGCATGGTAAATCCCATAATATGCCCGGTTATTTGCTCCACGGAATTCTTTAGCCGCCAAAAGGATTTCAGCTGCCTTGATATCACTTTTAGAGGTTTCAATACGATACAGTACCAAATCTTTCTGGGTTCCCTTTTCATTAGGCTGCATCAAACAGTTTCACCCCTTCCTTCTTTACATTCGCATAAAATGGGTATACATCAACCCAGTTCTGGAAATGCTGTTGGCTTTTTGCTATCGGTTTAATATCAAGGTCATGATCCATATTGAAATCAAAAGTTTCTCCTGACAATTCATGGCGATACTGTTTAATATCTATGTCTGACAAGTCCAGGAGAATCATTATATCTATATCAGAATCTGCCTTATAATCTCCCCTTGCATAGGATCCATATAAAATTACTGTCTTTAAATGACTTCCATATATCTTCCGTAATATTTCGGTATACTGATCCAACAATATTTTTATTGTTACCGGCATAATGTTTTCTCCTTTCCTGCTTCGATACTTTTTTCTTTATTATAACCGAACCACCATATCTTTTCTACTGCTTTCTCACACTGTAAATTCATATTTTTTCCGCATTTGTCACAAGATTGTCACAGACTCCTGCCAATATGCCCGGAAAAGCGCGTATTTACGGCATTCTTTTAAAATTAATATCAAGCATTTTCTCTTGACAAGGGAATAATTTTTCTGTCTATCATACTTTATCCCGAACCATCATCAAAGTATATCCTAATAGATTCTTTCCGTTCCACTGCTTAGGATTCATTCTTCTCGGATCATGCATAGATAAACCAATCCCCCAGATTCTATCTCTTACTGCACATTCAGCTAAAATTGCATTTCCTGTGCTCTTTAACTTCTTTTTAAGATCATCGTTCTGAGAAAATTTTGCAAGCAGACCTTCATATACTGTAATCTGACGCACACCATTCCAGACATGATCATCGTAATTAGATACTTCACGTCCCAATGCTTTAATAGCCGCAACATCCTCTGTCTCCAAAATCTGCTTTGCGATTAAATTGTCATGAAAGCATACTGCTTTACGATACATCATAAACTGCTCCATTGAAGAAAATTTCATTCCATCTACCATAAAATCAGAATGATACCAATTACTTAAGTAACCATTCTCTTCATTCGAATTGTGAAAACAAATTACTTTCATTACATTTCCCCACTTTCTTTACTGCAAAACTATTCTTTATTATTCGCCATAATGTGCCGGTGATTCCGCTACCATGCCTAATTTCTGCTCAGGCTGCAAAGAATAGTTTATAATTTTCTTATTATCCTGGAAAACCTCTGTATTGTCTGTCCATAATTCGCACTGACTAATCACCGTACTAATCGCAAACTCATACTTTTCCGGTGGATAATCATATTTCTTAAGCAATCGCTTAACCATTTTTCTCATAGTTGCTCTGGCCGTTTCCTTTTTCTGCCAGTCTATTGTACGATTTTTACGAAGCATCTCTGTCAATTCTTTTGTCAAAGCAATCAATTCATTATTTTTATAAAAGTCTTTAATATGTTCTGGCTTCGTTAAAGCATCATAAAACGCCAACTCTTCCTGCGATAGTCCCAATTTTTCTCCATTTTTATAGAGATTTGCAATTTCCTCTGCTGTTTTTAAAAGTTCCTTGATAACCTCTTCATTTGTAATAAGCCCGTTATAATAAGAATTCATTAAGTGCGCAATCTTCTCAGAAAATTTCTGTGACTGTACCACATTCGTTCTTTTATACAACGTTACCTGTTCTGCCATAAGTTTTTTCAAAATCTCTACCGCAATATTTTTTTCTTTCATTCGTGAGATTTCATCCAGAACTGCCGGATCAAATAAGCTGAATTTCTCACCGCCCATTTTACTGCTGTCAAATAAATTTATAACGCCTTCACTCTGAACTGCAGCTTTCAACAATTCGTTGATCTGCTTATTTATTTCTGTAAGAGAAAGTGTTTTCCCGCCAGTACCGCCATACATAATTTTTGTCACAGTAGCTCGTACTGCTTCCATATACGCAGCTTCATGCCGTTCTTTTTCTGTCGTCATACTCGAACAAATAGAATGTGACTGTTTCAAAAGCATAGCTTCTTTCAAAAACAATTTTTTCCTATCTGGTACTTTCGCATCGAGAACAAAGTTAACACCACCGGTAATAACTTTTGCCATTGTAAGAGGCGAGCCGCCAATAAAACTGCTGAAATCAAATCCATACATTAAATCTTTACAAACCTGCAACTTTTCCTGAAATTTAGGATAAGCCATTTTGGCAATATCCATATCTCCGTATCTAGACTGATCACGTTTCGTATATTCTTTCATTGCTGATTTAAGAGCAGAAGCGATGCCAACATAGTCAACAATCAGACCGCCTTCCTTATCCTTAAAAACTCGATTGACCCGGGCAATCGCCTGCATCAGATTATATCCATGCATCGGTTTATACACATACATAGTAGAAAGAGAAGGAACGTCAAATCCTGTCAGCCACATATCTACAACAATTGCAATTTTCATAGGATCATCATTATCTTTAAATTTTCTTGCCAATTCTTCTTTATGAGCTTTTGTACCTATAATCGTTTTCCAATCCTCTGGATCGTTATTTTCTCCAGTCATAACAACGCCTACTTTTTCTTTCCACATAGGACGGATTTCCAGAATCCGGCGGTAGATTTTCATTGCAATTGCACGAGAATATGCCACTATCATAGCTTTTCCCGTCAAAAGATTTTCCCTGTATTTCTCGTAATGTTCCACAATGTCATCACAAAGTGACTCAATCGTAGAATCTGCGCCCAGAACACTCTCCATCTGTCCAAGCATCTTCTTACTTTTCTCAATCGTTGCCGAATTAGACTGTTGTTCCAAAACATCATATGTAAAATCAATCAAAGCAAGTGTATTCTCGTCAAGCTTCAAATGAACTACCCTGCTCTCATAATAAACAGGTCGTGTAGCTCCATCTTCAACAGCCTGTGTCATATCATAAACATCGATATAATCCCCAAAAACTTCTCTGGTATTTCTGTCTTTCGCCGAAATTGGTGTTCCGGTAAATCCGATAAATGTAGCATTTGGCAATGCATCACGAATCACACGCGCATTCCCAATTACAGTACGTGCCTCCTTTTCGCCATCCTCATTCTCTGAAATAACAATCTTTTCCTCAAACCCATATTGGCCGCGATGTGCTTCATCTGCCATCACAACAATATTTCTACGTTCAGATAAAGGTTTCTCACCCCGTTCAAATTTAAACATTGTTGTAAAAATTATGCCATTTGCACTTCTACCATCCAAAAGAGTTTTCAGATGTTCTTTACTTTTCGCCTGAAGTGGTGTCTGCCTGAGGAAATCAGCGCATTGTGAAAATTGTGCATAAAGCTGATCATCCAAGTCAATACGATCTGTCATAACTACAATCGTCGGACTATCTAACACCTCTTGCAATAAATGCGCATAAAACACCATTGATAACGATTTGCCAGAGCCCTGCGTATGCCAGAATACACCGCCTTTTCCATCAGTCAGTGTCGCTTTTTTAGCTCTTTCTATCGCTTTACGTACAGCAAAATACTGATGGTAGCCTGCCAGTATTTTAAACCTGTCAGTACTTGTTCCAGAAAATAAAATAAAATTTTTCAGAATGTCCAGCAAGCGTTTTTTCTGAAACATGCCCTCATAAAAAGTATCAAATTGAGCAAATTCTGTATTTTCATAATTGCCATCTTTCGTTTTCCATTCCATAAAACGATCCAGACCTGATGTAACAGTACCTGCCTTATTTGTAGATAAATCACTAATTACACAAATGGCATTATAGTAAAACATAGAAGGAATGTCCTGCATATAATTGCGAATCTGATTATATGCGTTTTCTGCTCCGACCTCATCCTTCGCAGGACTTTTCAGTTCCATCAATACCAGCGGCAGACCATTAACAAACAAAATAATGTCTGGACGCCGATTATTTTCATTTTCAAGAAAAGTAAACTGATTCACTATATAAAATGAATTATTTTTCACTTTATCCTTGTCATAATCAATCAAACGAACAATTGACGCCTGTTCTTCTCCCTTTACAAAATATTTGACAGTGATGCCATTCTGCAAATAGTCCATAAAAACAATATTTTTCTGCAGGAGGCTTCCAATATCAAATGTTTTTAACTTAGATAGCGCCTCTTCAATCGCTTCCACAGGCAATCCTCGGTTGATACGCACCAAACTCTCCCGCAAAACAGAATCCAGAAAAGGACTGCTATAATCTCTCTCCAAATCTGGCGCATAAAGATGCTCATAACCCATATTCTCGAACAATTCTATAATCGCCTGTTCGTATGTATCTTCTGTAAATAAATTTGGCATGTTCAAACCTCCTGTGAAATTAGTGGAAACAAGAATTTACTCGTTTTCTACAAGCCATGCAAAACGAATGGTGATGCAAATGCGTCGAGCTTGCTCGTAAGCAGATGCAATCAGCATTCGTTTTATGCGACACATATTGCGTGGTTAAGTTAGCAGCTTAGAGGTCGATGTCAGAGACATCAAGTTCGCCAGACATAAGTTTCGGCAAAAGTGTATCCCTTAATGCAGAAAGTTTCTTAGTCTCGGCTCTATTGGAATGAATCTGTTTGAGAGCAGGAAATGCAATGGCATTGAACCTTTCCAGTTCTTCATTAGAGGGAATAATAAGTGGATATGTCATAATCTGTTGCTTATCACCACGAGGCATTTTGGTTCCTTTTGATCCTGCAATCATAAAAGCAAAGAAATTATCAGCATAAAGCGTGTTGAATAGATACGCCGCATATCGAGGATGAGTTGGTGTAAAGCAAAGAACATCGGAAGAACATCCACATTCTTTATCGCAATATAGAATCTTTTTGAAGTAAGGGCGAATATTAGAAATTAAAGTATCTCCTTCACGACAAAAAGTAGTTTGTTGCGTTTTTGGAAGATTTGTAGCTTCAGCTATGCCGGCCTTATTAGGTAACATATTCTCTGTTGAATAATAAGTGTTAAAATTCAGCTTAGATACAGATATTTTATCCTTGGAATATGAGCATAAATCAGATAGCATTCCTGTATTGTCTGCTGAACAAATATCACTGAACTGTTCTTTGTATAGTGTTTGCACTAAATCTGCTAAATTCTTGTTTATTTCGTTATTAAGTTGTATTTTTTCATCGAATGAGCCCAATATACTCGAAATTTTTTTTTGTATATGCAAAGCTGGAACATCAACTTCAATATTGTTCAATATATTTTGTGTCAACAACGGCTGCGATGTTCCGATTCTTCTTTCATTCAAATGCAAGGATAAAAGCAGATAATACAAATAACTTAAATCTATATTGTCGTAGCAGATTGCCTTGATTGCATTATCAGATACCCAACATTCATCTTTTACCAAAAAAACACTTCCACAATAAGCTCCAACACGGCCTATTACTACACCGTTATCCATATTTGAAACATTTGTGTAGTCTAATATTCCATTTCCACCATAAACAGGTATTAAACCTTTGGTATCAGGTCTTTTTTTTCCATTCT
Source organism: Ruminococcus sp. AM22-13 (assembly GCF_003471165.1). Lineage (GTDB taxonomy): Bacteria > Bacillota > Clostridia > Lachnospirales > Lachnospiraceae > Blautia_A. The sequence goes on from NZ_QRIL01000009.1 coordinate 27,227, forward strand.
TAAATTCAACATATTTTGACAGTAATTCCATTATTCTTCCTCCACATTTATTATGAAGTAAGGGCTCATACTACTTTTTGACACCTCTGAAAGCGGTCTGTTTGAAGAAGCAACTGTACAAATTCCAAGAATTCCCTTGGATGCTTCTTCAATTTTCGTAATCTTAAACCAAGTCTTAAATATCTCTGCATTATCTCGATAATAGACCGGTATTTCATGTCTTGACGGAAGATCATATTGTATCTTTTCGATGTAAGCCCAATATCGACCAGCTTTTCCACTATGTATTAGCAGTATTCTTGGAATTGCATTAGATAATATTTTATTTACTACTTTGCCAGATACCGCTGTTCCCAACTTTCCATACCATACAAATCCGATTTCACTTATCAAATTCCGATGAGCTAGAATTGTACCTTCTATTGGTGCGAATGTATCTGCAAATCTAAGAGCAATTGTACATTCTTTAGATTTCATATCCAATCGCCCCCAATTTTCTACGAATTTCATCTTCCAATTCGTGACTCTTTGCAAACAATCCAGATAATTCTGAGGTCAATCGTCCCATTTTTTCTTCAAATGGCTCTCCATCATCCTCCTGTTCTTCTATACCAACATAACGCCCAGGTGTAAGGATATAGTCCTGTTTTTCAATTTCTCTTAAATCTACTGACGCACAGAACCCTTTTACATCCTCTAAAGTTCCATCAACAAAGGCTGTATATGTGTCTGCGATTTTTTTAATATCTTCATCAGTTAATTCACGAAGTTTTCTGCTTACCATAGAACCCATTTTACGGGCATCAATAAATAACGTTTTTCCAGTCTGCTTCTTCTGTTTATTCAAAAACCACAAAGATACCGGAATCTGTGTCGTGTAAAATAATTGCGTTGGCATAGCTACAATACATTCCACCAAATCAGCATTTACAATATTCTTACGAATCTCTCCCTCTCCACCGGACTGTGAAGAAAGCGAACCATTCGCTAACACCATACCAATTTTTCCGCCCGGAGCAAGATGATAAATCATATGCTGCAACCATGCGAAGTTCGCATTCCCGGCAGGTGGCATTCCAAACTGCCATCTCACATCTTCTTTTAATTTATCAGCACCCCAATCTGAGAGATTAAACGGTGGATTTGCCATAATATAATCTGCACGTAACGTCGGATGACGGTCATCCAGAAAAGTATCTGCCGCATAATTTCCAAGATCCGGTTCAATCCCTCGTATAGCCAGATTCATCTGAGCCATCTTCCATGTAGTCGGGTTTGAGTCCTGTCCATAAACAGAAATGTTACTAATATTTCCACTATGATTTTCGACAAATCGCGCAGACTGAACAAACATACCACCAGAACCGCAACATGGATCATATACGCGTCCTTTAAATGGCTTTAAAACTTCTACCAATGTGCGGACAACACAAGACGGCGTAAAGAATTCTCCACCTCGTTTGCCTTCCTGTTCCGCAAACATAGATAAACAATATTCATAAGTACGCCCCAGAATATCTTTTTCGCTTCCATGCTCAATCATCTGAATATTTGTAAATAAATCTACTACATCCCCCAACCTACGCTTATCCAGTTCCGGGCGGGCAAAATTTTTAGGAAGAATGTCCTTCAAGCGCTTATTTTCTTTTTCAATAGCTCTCATTGCCTCATCAATAACTGTGCCAATTTCCGGAGTATGTGCTTTTGCCGCAATTTCACTCCAGCGCGCTTTTACAGAAACGAAGAAAATCCCTTCTGAAGTATACTCGTCAATATCCTCTTCAAAACCATCTCCTTCTTCTACTAATTCTTTATACTTTTCCTCAAAACGATCAGAAATATATTTTAGGAAAATCAATCCCAGAACAACATTTTTATACTCCGATGCATCCATATTTCCACGTAACACACAAGCTGCATCCCAGATTTGTTTCTCAAAGCCGATATCTGCTGTATTTTTAGCCGCCATTTTCCCGCCTCCCAGTTCATCTTTCAAAAGTCATTTTGTATAATATTATTACATTTTATCGTTATATATTATGTGTTTTCTACAAAATATTCCTCTTAATATCTCACATCATACCATGTTCTTCTATAATAGTCTATAGATTTTCATAAGACTACTTTCCATACAAATTATTAACATCGTATAGCGCCATCCTATTTTCTTTAATATTCCTTATATTCAAAAATAACCCTCAAGACTCAATTAATGAATCTCAGGGGTTTCCCTCTTTTATCTGTCAATATCCAGAATGTATGCATCAAACACAACTTCAAAAATACATCTCTTTATCAAAATTTTTTATATTTCAAGAGCATCTTTAAGTTCTTTTATATCCGAATACTTCTGAGAAGAAGAGTCTTTCACAAGTTTCCTACCTTCTTCTATCGCAAGCACTGTTATTTCATTTGGCACGTCCAATTTCATTTTTTCCAAAATCCTATGCTCACAGCCAGCATTTTCTTCAAACATATTTACAAGCTCTTTCATGCTTAACATCTCCATCCCAAAATATTTATTGAAGAATATCTGCAATATATCTTTTAAGGCTTTTCTTTATGGAAAAATCATATTTTATATTTTTATCAAAACGATACTTTGTAATCTCTATACTGTTCATCAACTTCCTGAATATTTTTATCAATTAATCCTGGGATTCCCATCTCCTCGCCACATTCATCACATATTGCAACCGTAATACTAAACGTATATTCTATGTCTTTAACCATTTTCTTAATATCTCTTTTCTGCAAGGTATATCCTGCTTCTTTCCTACATGTTGTACAAAAATCAATTTTCTCTTTCTCTGCCATAGTAATCCCTCCCACAAATATGTATAAATATCATTTAATGTTACATCTAATTATACATTGTCTCCCTTGATAACGATAGCATTTTTCCTATCATTATATATGATGATAGAACTTTATCAATATCCAATCATCAAGTCCTCTATACTGTACAAAATACTCCCACTCTCAACACCCAGCGCAGAAAAATCTTTTGTTTCGTGTGCATTTGCAGGATTCTTAGATATTCTTAGTCGTCAGAAATCTGCGTTATGAGCAATCTGAGACACTGTCTGAGCGCAGCGAGTTTGGCTCAGATTGCTCATGCTTTTAGCAGATTTATGACGGCTTAGAATATCTTAGGACCCGAAACCGCACACGAAACAAAAGATTTTTCTGCGCGTCCCTTTTTGAGTAAAAAAACAAACCCCAGAGTCCACATCTGAACCCCAGGGTTTCCCATTCCAATATTCACTTTGTCAATTACAGACTAGGACGAATCACCTTCGGTCTGCATCCTGCATCCTCAAGCGCCTTCACAATCTCATTCTTATGATCCGTACCAAACGCCTCCAGCGTAATCTTAAGCTCCACAGCCGCATTTCTGTTCGTACTTACAAACTGGTTATGATCCAGCTTAATAACATTACCCTGTGCCTTCGCAATCACACTGGCCACACGAACCAGTTCACCCGGCTTATCCGGAATCAGAACAGACACAGTAAAGATTCTGTCTCTCTGGATCAGACCATGCTGAACAACAGAAGACATCGTGATAACGTCCATATTTCCACCACTTAAGATAGAAACAACCTTCTTACCCTTCACATCCAGATGACGAAGCGCTGCCACTGTCAGAAGGCCGGAATTCTCAACAATCATCTTATGATTCTCAACCATGTCAAGGAAAGCAACGATCAGCTCATCATCCTCAATCGTGATGATATCATCCAGATTCTTCTGGATATACGGGAAAATCTTCTTTCCAGGAGTCTGTACAGCAGTACCATCAGCAATCGTATTTACATGAGGAAGAGTCACAACCTCACCCTTCTTCAGAGAAGCCTTCATACATGCTGCACCGGCCGGCTCAACACCGATTACTTTGATATGTGGATTCAAAAGCTTCGCAAGTGTGGAAACACCTGTTGCAAGTCCGCCTCCACCGATCGGAACCAGGATATAATCAACAAGTGGAAGCTCCTGAACGATTTCCATTGCGATCGTACCCTGTCCTGTTGCAACTGCCAGGTCATCAAACGGATGGATAAATGTATATCCCTCTTTCTCGGCAAGCTCCAGTGCATGTGCACATGCCTCATCATATACATCGCCATGCAGAATAACCTCTGCACCATAGCTCTTTGTTCTCTCAACCTTGATCAGCGGAGTAGTTGTAGGCATAACGATCACTGCCTTTACTCCATATTTATGAGCTGCATAGGCAACACCCTGCGCATGATTTCCTGCAGATGCTGTGATCAGCCCTTTATTTCTCTCTTCATCTGAAAGTGTGCTGATCTTATAATAAGCTCCACGAACCTTGTATGCACCTGTACGCTGCATATTCTCCGGTTTCAGATAAACTTTGTTTCCTGTAAGATCACTGAAGTAGCTGCTTTTGATCAGCTTTGTTTCCTGTGTGACCTGTTTTACGATCTCTGATGCCTGTTCAAAACTCTCTAATGTAAGCATGTTGTTCCTCCATTTTTTCAGTCGTAATTTTGAGCGTCCGGGGTTTCTTTATGGTCCACATCAAACAACGCATTTACAAATGCATCTGCATCGAATTTCTGAAGATCGTCAATACTTTCTCCTACGCCAATGTACTTCACCGGTATATCAAGCTCGGACTGGATTGCAACTGCAATACCACCTTTGGCAGTTCCATCCAGCTTGGTAAGGATGATACCGTTGACATTTGCGACCTCCGCAAACTGTCTCGCCTGTGCAAGAGCATTCTGTCCGGTGGTACCATCCAGTACTACCAGTGTCTCCAGATATGCATCCGGATACTCTCTCTCCAGAATCTTGTATATTTTGCGAAGTTCTTCCATAAGGTTCTTTTTATTATGAAGACGTCCTGCTGTGTCGCACAGAAGTACGTCCGCATTTCTTGCTTTGGCAGCTGCCACCGCATCATAGATTACAGATGCCGGATCCGCGCCTGCCTGACCACCAATGATCTCTACGCCTGCGCGGTGCGCCCACTCAGTCAGCTGTTCTCCGGCTGCTGCACGAAATGTATCGGCTGCCGCAAGAACTACTTTCTTACCCTGATCCTTTAACTTGCCCGCAAGCTTTCCTACAGAGGTAGTCTTTCCAACACCATTGACACCGATCACGAGGACTACAGATTTACGATTCTCAAATTCATACTCTGTACTGTCCACGCGCATCTGATCCTTAATCTCATTGATCAGAAGCTGCTTACATTCCATCGGCTCCTTAATGCGACGCTCGGAAACCTCTTTCTTTAAATTCTCAATAATAGAAGTGGTTGCATTAATTCCGATATCTCCCATGATCAGAATCTCTTCCAGTTCTTCATAGAAGTCATCATCAATGCTGGAAAATCCACTGAAAATACTGTCAAATCCGGCTACGATATTGTCTCTGGTCTTTGTCAGTCCACTGACCAGACGTTTAAAAAAACCTTTCTTTTCTTCTGCCATGATACTCCTCCTGTTACTGGGTAAGCTGGTTCTCTACTAAGTCAACAGAAACCAGTGTCGATACCCCTTTTTCCTGCATGGTAATTCCATAAAGCCGGTCTGCGGCGTTCATAGTTCCACGTCTATGGGTTATTATAATAAATTGTGTGTTTTTCGTCAACTTCTGTAAATATCCGGCAAAACGTCCTACGTTGGAATCATCAAGCGCAGCCTCGATTTCATCCAGAAGGCAGAACGGTGACGGTTTCAGATTCTGAATTGCGAAAAGAAGAGCGATTGCTGTCAGTGCTTTCTCTCCACCGGAAAGCTGCATCATATTCTGCAGTTTCTTTCCAGGCGGCTGGGAAATGATCTTAATCCCGGCTTCCAGGATATCAGCCTCCTCATCAAGCTCCAGCGTTCCTTTTCCGCCTCCAAAAAGTTCTTTGAATGCTTTGTCAAATTCCTTCTGGATTTCGCCAAACTTCTCTGTAAACTGCTTGCGCATTCCCTCGTCAAGCTCCTGAATGATCTGTTCCAGGGTTTTCTCCGCTGTAACCAGATCCTCATACTGTCCAGAAAGGAATGTGTGACGTTCCAGAAGTTCTTTGTAATCCTCTATCGCATTTACATTGACTGGTCCGAGCCTTCTGATATCATCTTTGATCTGAGCTGCCTGTTTCTTCATCTCTGAAAGGTCTGTCAGTTCCTCTTTTCTGTAAGAAAGAGCATTATTCGGAGTAATCTCATACTCTGACCACATATAAGCAATCCGTTCCTCCCTGCTCTCTTCCAGCTTCTCCATCTGCCCCTGCAGACGGTAGCATTCTTTATCCAGAAGCCCGATCTGGCCGGACAGATAATCTCTTTTCTCAAAGAATTCTTTATGCCGGGAGTTTCTGCTTTCTTTTTCTTTCTGCAGATTTTCCAGCTGTTCCTTTGACTGTCTCTCGTGCAGGTCTGATTCTTTTGCCTCTTTCTTAAGCTGTGTAATCATCTGCTGCTTCTTTTCCATCTCTTCACTGCTATGAGCAAGAGACTCATAGATTCCGTCTTTCTCGGTTTGCAGAGCCTTCACTTCTGATCTCAGTCGGCTTAAGTTTTCCTGGTCAAATTTCTCTTTCTGATCAAGGGTGGATGACTGAAGACGAATCTCTTCCAGACCTTTGGAAACCTTTCCTTCTTCCTCTTTCCACTCGTCCAGTTCTGACTGCTTTGTTTCGATAAAACTCTCCAGTTCTTTTTCATCCTGTTTAGAACTTTCCAGTTCCTGCGTGATTCGTTCGTGATCCTGTCTGATCTCCATAACCTGGCGTTTGATTTCTGCCTGGTCTCTGTTAATCTGATCATATCCACTTCGGATTTCTTCTGCCTTTTTCTCCTGCTGTTTAATATTCATTCTGGCAGTATTCTGCTCGATATATTTCTGGCGGAGTTTCTCCTGAAATTCTGCAATCGTGTCACGGATCATATTTCTCTGATTACGATTTTCTTCAATCGCTTTCTGCATTTCCACAAGATTATTCTTCAGCTGACTTACTTTTGTTTCCAGCTCTTCGATCTCACGACGTCTTCCAAGCAGGTTGCTGTTGTTTCTGAACGCACCACCTGTCATGGAACCACCCGGACTTAAGGATTCACCCTCTGTGGTAACCATTCTCAGACTGTGTCTGTATTTCCTTCCAATTATAATCGCATGGTCAATATTGTCAACTACCAGCACTCTTCCGAGAAGAAACTTCGTAATCTGCTGATACTGTGGCGCTGTGGTCACAAGTTCACTGGCAATACCGATAACGCCCGGCTCTCTCAGTGCCTCTCTCGGGGTAAATTCTCCTCTTGGACTGATACTGCTCATAGGCAGGAAGGTAGCACGTCCATAACGGTTCTTCTTCAGAAACTCAATCAGTGTTTTCGCCGTCTGTTCATTGTCTGTAACAATGTTCTGGATGCTTCCGCCCAATGCAGTCTCAATCGCGATCTCATAATCTTTGTTTACCTGGATCAGATCCGCAACAACGCCCTGGATTCCCGGAACCCGCTCTTTCTGTTCCATGACTCTCCGGATACTGTTTCCATAACCATCATAGCGCTCTGTGATATTCTTAAGTGATTCCAGACGGGAAGCCTCTCTGTGATATGCAGTCTGCCCCATTTCCATCTGAGCGTTCTGTTCTTTCAGTTTCCCCTGAATCTGTTCCGCGCTCTGACTGAGATGTTCACATTCCTCATTCATAGACTGAATTTGCTCTGTGATCTCGTCATATTGTTTCTGCGCTTTGGAAAGAATCGTCTGCTGCTCTTCCTCTTCACTTTTTAATCTGAGGATTCGCTGGCTGATCTCCGCTTTACGGATATCCGCCTGCTCCATCATTGCGTCAAATCTCTGAGCCTTACCTTTTGTGTTTGCACGGCTGTTGAGGATTTCAATGATTTCATTCTTACCATCCTCCACTTCCTGCGTACAGGCCTCGATATTCTCCTGCGCTGTCTTTAACTTCTCTTCTTCCTCAGAAAGTTTCGTGCGGACTGTCTTTAACTGCGCATAAATATCTGCTCTCTCTTCTTCCAGTTTTTTCTGCGAAGAAGTTCTTACGGAAAGTTCCTCCTCAATCGTCTGAAGGCGTCCCTTGTAATGCTCCTCATTCTGCGCACCTGCAAGGATCTGCTCATTTAATACATTTACCTGGCCTTCCAGCTGCTGTTTATGAATTGCCTGTTCCTGACCGGAAATACACAGTGCATCCATTTTTGCATTTAAATCTTCCAGTTCCTGTTCCAGACGCTCATATTCAACCTTCGTCTGATCATAGGATTTCTGGGTATCTTTTAACTGATTCTGTGCGATAGCAAGTTTCTCTTCCAGTTCTTTCAGCGCCTGTGCCGTATTCGCAAACTCCATCAGGAACATATTTACATCCAGTTCTTTCAGCGTTTCCCTTTTTGCAAGGTAAATTCTGGCTGTCTCAGACTGCTTCTCCAGCGGTCCCAGCTGTCTGGTAAGTTCTGAAAGGATGTCGGTCACTCGCACCAGATTCTGACGTTCTTCCTCCAGCTTCTTGATCGTGGTATTCTTTCTTCTTTTAAATTTAACAATACCTGCTGCCTCATCAAAAAGCTCTCTTCGTTCTTCCGGCTTTCCGCTTAAGATCCTGTCGATCTGGCCCTGTCCGATAATCGAATAACCTTCTTTACCAATACCGGTATCATAGAACATCTCGTTGATATCCTTCAATCGGCAGGCACTTCCATTGATCTTATATTCACTCTCACCGGAACGGTAAAGTCTTCTGGTAACTGTAACTTCATTAAAATCAACCGGGAGTTTATGATCGGAATTGTCCAGCGTGATAGCCACCGACGCATAGCTTAAAGGTTTCCTTGTCTCTGTACCGGAGAAAATAACATCCTGCATATTTCCTCCTCGTAAAGACTTGGCACTCTGTTCACCCAGAACCCATCTCACCGCATCGCCAACATTGCTCTTCCCACTTCCATTCGGGCCTACAATGCCGGTAATTCCATTATGAAATTCAAAATTGATCTTCTGGGCAAACGATTTAAACCCCTGTACCTCTATATTCTTTAAATACATAATTCTCCTGTATATTATTACTGCTCACTTCGTGTGTTACTGTTCACTCCGTGCACAGTAACTTTCGCGTTCAGTAATTATTTATTTCTTAAGCACGCGGATTGCCTGATAAGCCGCGGCCTGCTCTGCTGCTTTCTTGGTATGACCGCTTCCCTGTCCCATTACTTTACCGTTTACTCTTGCATCTACAGTAAAGTTTTTGTTGTGATCCGGTCCTTCTTCTTTTATCAGAACGTATTCTACCGGCTGAGTTCCCTTTTCCTGCACGATTTCCTGCAGGATGGTCTTGCTATCATAAAAGAGCTGTTTGTGTTCAATATCATTCAGGATAAAATTCAGCACAAACTCCTTTGCACTAGCAAAACCACCATCCAGATAAATAGCTCCCAATAAAGCTTCTGTCGCATCAGATACGATAGAATCCCTGTTTCTTCCGCCTGTCATATCTTCTCCTTTTCCAAGAAGCAGAAACTGTGGAAGTCCGAATTCTCTTGCACAATAGGCAAGACTTGGCTCACATACAAGGCTGGCTCTCTTTTTAGTCAGTTCACCCTCCGGAACCTGGGTAAATTTGGCATACAGAAAATCACTGCTGATCAGCTCCAGAACAGCATCTCCCAGAAACTCCAGTCTCTCGTTACATCCCAGCTTACCAAGCTTCTTCTCATTTGCATAAGAACTGTGTGTCAGCGCCTGTGTAAGATAATGCTTATTTTTGAAATGATATCCGATAATCTCTTCTAATTCTTCTGTTTTTTTGTTCATTCCTTTAACCCTCTCCATACGAGTGGGGCTGTCACCGGACAACCCCATCCTTATTTCATCTTTTATTTGATCGCGCGGAGCGCTTCAATAGCGTCACCCACTGTCTGGATCTGCTCTACCGCTTCGTTCTCAAGTTCAATGTCATATTCCTCTTCAATTCCCATGATGATCTGAAAAATATCAAGAGAATCCGCACCCAGATCATCTACAAACGTAGTATCTGCGGTGATCGAATCGGCATCAATGTTTAAGACCTCTGCGATGATCGCTTTTATCTTTTCCAGTTCCATGTACAACACCCTCCTTCCTGTTTCATATTTTTCTTTTTTCATTTATTATCAAATCTTATAGAAAATCTGTTTCTGTCTTAGCTTTTGGTATTTCTTCTTTGTCTTCCAGAATACGCTCAGCGATCTTTTCGTTGATTTTCTCCTGTTTGAACTGTACACACTGGAAAATACCATGCTTGATTTCAATGGCTTTAGCACTTCCATGAGTCTTTACTACCAGTCCTTTCAGACCGAGAAGCGGTGCTCCGCCGTATTCACTTGCATCGAAGGATTTCAGAGTCTCTTTTAATGCCGGTTTTACCAGAAGTGCTCCGACTTTACTTCTGAGACTGGTCATCATTCCCTCTTTAATCTTGTGGACCAGGGCAGAACCAACTCCCTCATATAATTTCAGAATTACATTTCCTACAAACGCCTCACATACAACTACATCCGCATATCCTGCAGGGATATCTCTGGCTTCGATACTGCCAATGAAGTTAATGCTCTTACATTCTTTCAGAAGCGGGAATGTCTCTTTTACAAGTGCATTTCCCTTCTCTTCTTCTGCTCCGTTATTTACGATTGCAACTCGTGGGTTCTTAATGCCAACAACATTCTCCATATAAATAGAACCCATCTTCGCAAACTGTACCAGATGCGATGGACGTGCATCCACATTTGCTCCACAATCGATCAGCAGGGATACTCCGTCGAGCGTAGGAATCAGCGGCGCAAGCGGTGGTCTCTCCACGCCTTTACTTCTTCCTACCAGCACCTGTCCGCCTACTAAAACAGCGCCTGTGCTTCCAGAAGAAACAAAAGCATCTGCTTCCTGTTTCTTAACCATATTCAATCCAACAACGATTGATGAATCCTTTTTCTTACGGATTGCAAAAACAGGCGGCTCTGCTGTCTCAATCACTTCTGAAGCGTTGACAACCTCGATCTGCTCCTTCGGATATCCGGAGTATTTCGCCAGCTCTTTCTCAATTACTTCCTGCTTTCCTGTAAGTATTACTTTTATGTCCTGTCTCTCTGTCACAGCTTCCACTGCAGCCTTGACCGGCTCTACCGGGGCATTGTCCCCGCCCATTGCGTCTACCACAACTCTGACCTGTTCTGCCATATCTATATCTCCTGTTAACTTTCTAATACTGTTCATTTGAATTATTTACACACTACTCATAATCTGTATGATACTAAAGAAACATCCGCAAAGTCAATAGAATCTGAAAAGTTTCTCTCTTCTACTTCCGTTACTGTTCACTCCGTTCTCAGTAACGTAGCCAAAATTCATTCCAGATTGCCTGTGGCAATGGAATTTTGGCTTGTATGTCTCGGGATTTTGGCATATTTATGCCAAAACACCTCGCGGGATAGTGGTGTGTGAACAGTAATCTACTTCTCATTCTTCTGCGCTTCGATTTTCTCTGCCAAATCATTAAGGTAAACCCAACGGTCCATCTTCTCATCCAGATCTGCCTGCGTCTTCTCTTTCTGCTCCATAATCTCACGAAGCTTCATAGAATTAGTTGCATTCGCCTCCATATCCTTATCAAGCTTCTCCAACAGTTCCTCCAGAGCAGCGATATCATCATCAATCGTCTCAAATTCCCTCTGCTCTTTATAGGTAAACTTCAATTTCTGAGGACGATTCTGCTTCCAGTCTGACTGCGCCGCTTTCTTCTTTTCCACATCAACAGCCGCGCCCGAACCATCAGATACTGTTACTCCCTTCCTTGCCAGAGCTTCTGTATAATCCGTATATCCGCCCTCGTACTGCGTCAGATGTCCATCCCCTTCAAAAGCAAAGATCCTGTCCACAATATTATCCAGAAAATATCTGTCATGAGACACCGCGATTACAATCCCCGCAAAAGAATCCAGATAATCCTCCAGAATTGTCAATGTCGGAATATCCAGATCATTGCTTGGCTCATCCAGGAGCAGCACATTCGGTGCCTCCATCAGAACCTTCAACAGGTACAGACGCCTCTTCTCCCCGCCAGACAACTTGGCAATCGGCGCATACTGCATCGCAGAATCAAACAAAAATCTCTCCAGCATCATAGTCGCAGATATCTTACCATCTCTGGTCGGAATATATTCCGCAACATCTCGAATATAATCAATCACACGCTGATTCGTATCCATATCCGGAACTTCCTGCGCAAAATAGCCGATACGGATCGTCTCACCAATCTCCACCTCACCCGCATCCGGCTGCACCACTCCATCTATAATCTTAATCAACGTCGACTTTCCACATCCATTCGGACCAATGATACCCAGACGCTGATTACGAAGCACAATATAATTAAAATCATCCAGAATCTTCCTCTCGCCAAAGCTCTTGCTGATATGATGAAGCTCTATCGTCTTCTTACCCATACGCGTCTCAACAGAATCCAGCTCTACGTTTGCATCCCTCACAGGTGCCTTCCCATTCTTCAACGCTTCCAGACGCTCCAGACGCGCACGCTGCTTAGTACTTCTCGCACGACAGCCCCTCTTCGCCCATTCCAGTTCCATGCGAAGGACACTCTGCCTCTTCCTCTCACTCGCAAGCTCCATCTCCTCGCGCTCTGCCTTCAGCTCCAGAAACTTCGAATAATTCGCCTCATACGCATAAAGATTCCCATGAGAAATCTCCAGAATCTTATTCGTAACCCTGTCAAGAAAATACCTGTCATGCGTAACCATGATCACAACGCCTTTAAAACCTCTCAGAAAATCCTCAAGCCAGGTAACCATCTCATTATCCAGATGGTTCGTCGGCTCATCCAGAAGAAGCACATCACAAGGATTCACCAAAGTCCTCGCCAAAGCCACCCTCTTCTTCTGCCCGCCAGACAAATGATCAATCTTCTCCTCATGATTCACAATCCCCAGCTTATTCAGCACATTCCTGGCCTCGCTCTCCGTACTCCAGTCCTTCTGCCATTTCCCCTCTGCCACATAATCCAGAATCGAAGCCCCCTCCGGAAACTGGGGCATCTGCGGCAGATACGTAATCCGCAGCCCATTCTGCGTAATAACCTGCCCCTCATCCGGCTCCTCCAGCCCACCGATAATCTTCAAAATCGTAGACTTCCCAGTACCATTGATCCCGATAATCCCAATCTTATCCCCCTGATGCACCCCATAAGAAACATCATCCAAAACCACCTTCTCGCCAAACACCTTAGAAACATGCTCTATATTCAAAATATTCATAAATCAAAACCTCTCTCATAATTTTCGTCCCCCTGACCCGGGAACAAATCTGTCTACCATTATACCATTTTTCTCCCTTTTCTAAAACCCCCCAGTTATCCAGAACATCTCCCTCCCAAAACAAACGTTACTGTTCACTCCGTTCACAGTAACGTAGCCAAAATTCATTCCAGATTGCCTGCGGCAATGGAATTTTGGCTTGTATGTCTCGGGATTTTGGCATATTCATGCCAAAACACCTCGCGGGATAGTGATGCGTGAACAGTAACAAACAAACTATTTTTCTGCGCATCCCTTTTCAAAGATACAAAAAAACGCTCCCCTCCAGGCAAACCCGAAGGGGAGCATCCCAAACACTATTTATTTTCAAGAAGAGAGCGTTAGTTCATCTCAGTTCCATTTTCAACTGCATATTTCAGCCCCTGAACCGCAACCGCAATCGTAGCTTCCTCTACAGTTGCACTTCCAAGATCGCCCATATCCAGTGTCAAAGTATCATCATCATTTACAGCAACGCCAAAAGTAAGTGACATTTCAGATATTTCATCAGTAATCGTTACCATACCATTCTCTTCATCAAAAGTACCCTCACCGATAAAACTTACATACTCATCATTGTCATTGATCACGATCACAGAGCAAAAAGTTCCGTCATCATTGTCACCATAAATAAAAGTTTCTCCTGCTTCTGTAACACCAGAATAGCATTCTGTCAGAGTATTTCCCATCTGCTGATAAATCTCGTTATAATCAGCTTCATCACCAGAAGCTTCATAAGGCTCCAGAGTTGCTGTCATCTCCAGGCTGTCCGGATCATAGAGTTCCAGAACATTCTCTTCTTCATTTGCCTGTAACAGATAAGTTACCATATTTTCATCATCATACGTGCCGTCATCATTTGCAAACTGCATTGCAAGAGCTGTGTATTCCCCGTCTGAAGCCAGACTGTAAACACCTAAAATATCCTGTTCCTCGTCCTTCCACTGACCAAAGAATGAATTATCTTTGTAGAATCCATAAATATCTCCTGCGCTGTCCTGCCAGATACCGATCAGTGCTTCTGATATATCAGCAACATCTCCGTCATCTGCAGTCTCTTCTTCTGCCGCATCATCCGCAGCCCACACCGGAACTACCATAGAACTTACCATCGCTGCTGTGCAAAGACCTGCCATTAATTTTCTCCAGTTTTTCATATTTCTTACCATTCCTTTCTTAAAATGTGTTTCGTTTCTTACTGAATTTCTATGAGCTTACTATAAAAAATTTTGATAACATTTTCAATATACATGGGATTAAACGACATTTTCTGTGAAATAATGCACATATCTCACAACAATTTGTATCTTTCATAACCACAATCTGTTTCATTCCAGTTACTGTTCACTGGTAATATCCCGCGAGGTGTTTTGTGTGAGCGAAGGTCACCTACAGAACCTGCCACTGGCAGCTTCTTACGGATGCTTGGCAACAGAAAACCCGAGACATACCGCGCGAATTTATGCGATTAGCATAAATTCTGTGCATCGCGAAGCGTGTTGCTGTGAACGGAGTGAACAGTAACCCATTCCAGACTATCAGTCATAAACTATATTTTTCCTTGAATATCTCCTGCAAATACGTTAAAATGAAAAGCATATTGCAGATAATTTTCTGGTTACACCAGAGTTTTATCTGATTCAGTTATCCGTGGAGGTGTTCCCTTGAACATTGCAATTCTTGACGATTCCAAGGAGGATCTTAAACAGATACGTTCTGTAATCTCTTCCTATTATAAATCACAAAATACAGACGCAGACATTCATCTATATTCCAGTGCAGAATCCTTTTTCCAGAAATATTCCCCCGGCATTTATGATCTGATCATCATGGATATTTATATGGGTAATATGACCGGTATGGACGCCGCAAAAAAATTACGTGAAGCAAAAGATTCTGCTGCCTTAATTTTCATTACAAGCAGTGATTCTTATGCTGTGGAAAGCTACGATGTCAATGCATCCTATTATCTTCTGAAACCATTTCAGCCGGAAAAACTGTGCAGGATTCTTTCTACCATACAGGTTAAACAATCACAGAATTCCAGATATATCGAACTGGTTTCTGACCGCACCCCTGTAAAGATTCCGGTCCGAAGTATTCTTTATGTAGATACATACCGAAATGCGATCCAGGTACATACAACTGACGCCGGAGTTATCCGCTCCTACATCACATTTCAGAAATTCGAAGAACTCCTTGCCGGCATGAAATGCTTTCTTTCCTGCTACAGAGGATGTATCGTAAACATGGATCATATCGAGCAGTCCACCGATGAAGGATTTATCATGGATAATCAGGAACTTGTCACTATACGCAAACGCGGTTCCAACGCAATAAAAAAAGCATATCTGGAGTATCTGTTTTCCTCAGATTCTGAGTAAACAGATACTCTGGTATGTCGACAAATTGATTTCTAAAACAATCCGACTTGTTGATACACAAAGATATGCCTGTATCCTATATTTCTTCCATTGCTTTCAACGGTATAAAAATATTAACTTTGAAAATCCCGTTTTCCGTACAAAAAACTGCATAGCCGCCTGCTTTCTGCACCACTTCCGTTACCGATGCCGTTCCAATTCCAAGACCTTCATGCTTGGTTGAATAAAATTCATTTTCTTTTCTCTGTATCTCATTTGAATACGGATTTGAAATCTCTATGAGAAGTTTCTTATTTCGTATCCTGGTAAAAATTTTTACATATGGTTTTACATCTGGCGGCAGAATTTTTACCGCCTCTACTGCATTCTCCAGAAGATTTCCATAAATCTTACATAAATCTGTATCAGAAATGCTGAGATTCTGTGGCAGCATCATATCATATTCAAACGAAATCCCTCGCTGTTTTAACTCTCCCGCATAAAAATGAATCACCGCATCCACTGCCATATTTCTGCAATAACAGATCACCGCCTCTTCCTTCGTCATGGCAGCCGAATATTTTCCAAGATAATCCATCATCTCCTGATACTTTTCCTGCTGGGCATAGGACATGATCACGCGCAGATGATGCCTCATATCATGCCTCATCCTGCTGATCTCATCCATCTTTTCTGTCAGTTCTTCATAATGCTGTTTTTGCATCTGAAGTTTCTGCTCCATCTGGCGGCTGTACTCTCCATATGTAAGCTGAAATCTGTAAGCATTTGCAAGTTCTATCCACAGAGTCAGTCCCACACTTAAAACCAGCACTGCCGCCCCTAATTCCGTAAACCAGCCGCCTATGACCGGCTCATATACTTTCCATATTCTGTCTGCTGCCAGCGAAGCCGCATAGACAATAATTCCTGTCAGTAAAATATTGCTGTATTTTCGCTGAATCTCTTTGATACTCTTAAAAATCAGGTACCCTGCTGTCAGCCATTTCATAACTTCTGTAACCGCTGATATAAAATACAAGCCTCTCGCCGACTGCACTTTACTGCAAAATAATTCCGTCAAAAATACCAGCACACCTACCGCCAGAAGAATGACCGCCAGAATTTCCGGCAGACGTCTCTCATCTTCCAGAATTTTCTGTTGCACAACCACAACACATGCAAACATCAAATAATAAAACAGCGCTTCCATTCCATAACATGGCTGCACCTTTACAGCCATAAACGCATGCAAAACAGGATAAGAGCTATACCCCAGCACGCAGATACACAGCAGACTAAAAAATCCAATTTCCGCTTTTCTGGTTCGGATAAACATATACAAAGCAAAAAGTAAAATACAGAAAGTAAACGCCATATAAACGGAATAAGTCATCACTGATAAGCCTCTGATCAGATTTACCTTAAACGGAGATCCCAGAATCGGGACAAACTGAATTCCCGAGGACACCGAATGTCTGTCTGTCACAGCGATCATAATCTCTGCTGTTCCTTTTCCTTCAAATGTGAATACTCTGTTCTGTATCTGTTCTTCATAATTTTCCGGATCCGGATTTCCAACCTGTCCCACCAGATTGCCGTCTATATACAGATTATAGGAAGAAAAAACCTCTACCAGACCTATGGCATATCTCTTTTCCTTCTCCGGAAGCACAAGTGTCATCCGGTATGTCCCACTTCCGAAAGGAGATCTGTCTTTGTCGCCAAGATCCATTCCTCCGTATTCCCCGATTGAAATATAACGGCTGTAATACTTACCTTTATTCTCCTTTAATTCCTGCGGAGCCAGCAGTACATCCGGATAATATTCCCACTCTCTGGCCAGATAATGAACCGAATCATCATCCGGAACATAGAGAATTCCCTGGATTGGCTGATCTCCTTTTGCTGTATATTTATTATCAAAACGATAGAGCAAAAAGAATACTCCCATAGATACAGTTAACACTGTCACTATGAGCATCAATGAATATTTCCAGTTTTTCTTCATTGTGCACCCCCTTTGCTCCATTGCGCTGCGGGACAGTTTTTTATCCGCCCATGTGTTATTGAATTGTTATCTTTTTTGCTTCCTGTGTTTTTTTCTCAGAATCAAAAATCCAGTCAGAAGCACCGCTCCTGCTATTATCAAACCCAGAGAAATTTTTACAGATTGTTTCAAATCTTTCCCTGTCAACAAACTTTCCCTGTGTTCTGATTCTTCTGATTCCTGAACTGCACCGGTATCATTCATGTCAGAAAGAATCTCTCCATCTTCCTGCATAATTTCGTCTGTTACTGCCACTTCTGTCTCAGAATCTTTCACCGAAAATCCCGTCTGATCTGCTCCTGCCTCTCCTTGATTTTCCTGGACGCTGTTTGATGACTGTCCATCTGTAATAAAATAATCTCCGGTTTTATCAAGTGTCACCTGGAGAACCTTCTGTTCCTCCTGATAGCTCTTTGCATACTGATTTCCCTGCGTATCTTCAATGACCACCGTTTCAGGTGACTGAATTCCTTTTAACACTGAGATTGATATCTTCACTACAGTCCCCGGAATCTCCGTCACTTCCTCTCCTCTGACAAAAATCCTCAGAGAAAATGCCAACTCTGCTGTTTTTTCAATGCGAACCTGCACCTCATCATTTTCATTTACCTTCCATGCATTTACCGTTTCCGAAGAAACCGTGACAGAAATCCCCTGCTTTTCAAATTTTGCACTGCCATTCTGCTGTATCATCAAAAGTAATCTACGTCCGCTGACAGCAGTGATCACGTCTGTGCTCAGCTCTGTCACTGAATCGTTGGTCGTATCGGTTTCTGCTGTCACCTTCGTTCCTGATTCTTTATTGCCTGTATTCCTGTTATCCTGTCCATTACCAGCATTTGCAGAATTATAATTATAAGATCCATTTTCATAACCTGCTTCTTCTGATTCCTGATTCTGGGCATTGTCAGCTTCTGCCCCATCAGGAACAGGAGTTATTGTAAGTTTTATTTCCGGCGCTTTCTGCACAATATCCGGAAGATTCTTCTCATCTCTGTCCGAAAAATTTCTCTCATGCCAGTATTCATTTACAATAAATTCATCATTGTAGGAAAAAGAATAGATTCCGGTGCTGCCCTTTTCATGGACAACACAAATATCATAAGTATTTCCCTTCTTTAACACTTCCCGGCAGTAGAGAAGCACTCCCCGGGACGTGATCTCCACAAGTTCTTTATCTGCTTTCTGATAGCTTCCTTTGTTTTCACGAATATAAACCTGCATATTCTGAAGATCTGCTTTTGAAAATCCGTCCATTAACATAGGAAATTCAATCATATCTACCGCAGGCATACTGTAAGTGTCAATCTGTGGATTTCCTTTTTTCTGCACTGAAATATATGCACATGCCTCAGGAAGTGTCAGATCATCTGACAGCTTATACCCCTGAGGAATCACGAAAGTTCCCGTCAGTTTATATACCCCTGACTTTGAAGTATTTACCCGACTTACATCCCACGATGACTCCAGCATGATCTCCGGATTCTCTGCTGTATTTTCAAACTTTTGAGCTGTACTGACACGAAGTTTTATATCCTCTGTCAGTTCCTCCTTTATTTTTTTCAGATTTGCGCCCGTTTTTACAGCATACGCGGCACATCTGCTTAAGTATTTCTCATCGCTGGTATCGTAAGACCGAATACAATTTCCAGGTTTCTGGATATCTCCAATCTGGCTATATTGATAACTGTAAATATTCAGACTTCCATCTTTAAGATACCGAAAACGCAAAGTGCCAGTCTGCTTTTCACCATTGTCATATGTCACCAGTATAGAATATGTATTTCCGGCAGTCATACTCTGGTTGGAAACATACAAACCCTCCTCATCACAAAAAGCAAAGCCTTCTTCTGTCAGATTCAGCCACTGTCCGTTGTCTTTTTTCAGATATGCTTCCATAGAATCCGGATTTTCCTGCTGTATCCATGGGAAAATATATAAACCGGCGGCAGTCAGCCTGTAATAGGTATTGATGTCCGGTTTATCCTGATACTGGACAGAAACTGTTGTCTGTACCTGCGGACTCGAAATCCCACCCAGATCATATTCCTCCGGCAGTTTCAGCACACCTTTTATTGTATAAACGCCAGCCAGTTTCATATTTACAGAAGAAACATTCCAGACTACCGGAATATGCAATGTCTCCGTATCCGTATAAACCGTATAGGATACCTCTGCCAATTTCTCAACGATCTCATCACTGTCCTTATTCAATTCAACAGCCACTGCAGGGATATCCCTGGGCTCGATCACATCATGAACAGTAATCGCCTGTGCCCAAATCTCTGTCGGACTTTTTAACAGACAGAGCCCCAGCGCACAAAAAGCCAACACTGCTAATACAATTACACCTTTTTCTTTTTTTATTTTCTTCTCTGTTACCATAATAACGCCCTTTTCATTCACGCATAGCCAAAAAGAATCCCGCAAGCAGGATTCTCCGCCTGCGCTGGTTCTCTTTAACGATATAATTCTCTCCGCTGCAGTACAATCCAGCCCAGAGGCCTTTTCATATCACAGGAATATTATGGAGTATAATTTCCAATAATATAAAAACAGCAACTTATTTTTCATGTATATCTTCAGATTACCCTATCTGAGAACTTTTAGCAACAGATATAGGATAAATCGCATTTTTTCATGAAAAATGAGTTACTGTTTATATGTTTATTCTACTTTTTCTTTTTTTCCCGGGAATTTCATAAAATAATATACAATGAATAAGACCGCTGTAATACTCCATGAAACCGGATAGCTGAGCATG
Organism: Ruminococcus sp. AM22-13; assembly: GCF_003471165.1. Classification (GTDB taxonomy): domain Bacteria; phylum Bacillota; class Clostridia; order Lachnospirales; family Lachnospiraceae; genus Blautia_A. Next base: position 47,735 of record NZ_QRIL01000009.1, read on the forward strand.
ATCGTGTTAATTCCAGGATACATCTGTCCTGCTGTAAAGAGCCAGAGGATTCGCAGGGAACATACCCCGCCGCATGTAAGGATCATTGGCACCAGAACTTTTCCGGTTCCACGTAGTGCACCGGAAAGAATTCCAATGATTACATAAACAAAATAGGATGGCAGTAAAAAACGGCTCATATGCACACCATGAGTAATTACTGCACTGTCTGTCGTAAATAAGCGGTAAATCCATGGTGCACCTCCATACATCAGCAGGATCATCACTGCCGAACTTATCATACTCATGATCATACAGACTCTTACACTCTTTCGCATTCTGTGATATTTGCCTGCCCCGAAGTTCTGCCCTACAAAGGTAGTAATGGAAATCGCAAACGCATTAATCACCATCCAGAATATAGCATCGATTTTTCCCAGTGTTCCCCAGGCTGCCACTGTATCTGTTCCAAGATTATTTACAAATACCTGTATCACAATATTCGATATATTATACATTACAGATTCCAGCCCGGCCGGAATGCCGATGCAAAGTACCGATAACAGCATCCTCTTGTCAAACCGAATCCGGCTGATTTTCAGTGCATAGATTTCCCTGGTCTTTAATAACATTCCTGTTACGATCAGCGCACTGACCACCTGGGAAGTAACTGTCGCAACTGCCACTCCGACAATTCCCATGTGAAATGCCACAACGAAAAACAAGTCTAACACAATGTTTAAAATACATGTCACGATCAGAACATACAATGGTCTTTTGGAATCTCCCACCGCACGCAGGATCGAAGCTCCCATATTGTAGATCAGGTTGAAAATGATCCCGCCAAAATATATCTGAAGATAAATAGCAGAATCATCTACCACATCCGCCGGTGTCTTCATGAGTAACAACGCCGGTCTGGCAAAAAAGATTCCCACAATTGTAAGAATCACACCTGCTGCAAGCGAAAATGCAAACGCCGTATGTAATGCCTTGCTTAGACCCTTCTTATCTTTCGCCCCATAAAACTGGGAGATTACAACCGCAGCCCCCGAGGACAATCCAACAAAAAAGCCTACGATCAGATTGGCAATCTGACTGGCCGAACCACCTACTGCCGCAAGCGCCTGTTTACCTACAAATCTTCCCACAACGATCGTATCTGCCGTATTATAGATCTGCTGAAAAAACGTTCCAAATACAATAGGAAAGAAAAATAACAGCAGCTGTTTCCAGATCACACCTTCCGTGATCTGGTTTACCTTCCCCTTTTCATTCATTTCCTTTATTCCTCATCCATTTTATTTTATAGTCCCCACCCACTGCTTATTGTTCTTCGCAACCTCCGCAGGGGGCTTACCTGATTCAGTTAAAAACAATTTTTAATCCCTATTTGATACTACTGTGCCGACAAATTTTCACATACAAAAAAGCAGGCACCCCAGTAGATGGGACAACCTGCCATGCTTTGTAATCATTAAGAATTAGTCTTCAACTTTAATGATTTCCTTTTTGTTGTAGCTTCCGCAAGCTTTGCATACTCTGTGCGGCATCATCAGTTCGCCACATTTGCTGCATTTTACAAGGTTCGGAGCGCTCATTTTCCAGTTTGCTCTTCTCTTATCGCGTCTTGCTTTGGAAGATTTATTCTTCGGACAGATGGACATTATGTTACACCTCCTTAAATTTACTAAATATATCACTGATAGCTGCCATACGGGGATCCTTAGGTTCCTCGACGCATCCACAAGGACCGTCATTGAGGTTTTTCCCGCACTGGCTACAGATTCCTTTGCAGTCTTCTCTACATAAAACCTTCAAAGGCCAGCTCATCAGTACCTCAAGATAGACCAGCTGGTCCACATCCAGGTCCATACCTGTGAGATAAGAACTCTCGTCCAGATCATTCACACGGTCTTCATCCGTAAGCTTCATATCAAGTTTTCGCTCGATTTCTAAAGGAATCTCTGTTGAAACCTCCTCAAGACATCTGTCACAGGGAATACCTACGGTAATCTTACCTGTTCCTTTAATCTCAAGATTTCTGTCACCTGTATTCGTAATAGTAAGCTCTACCGGCTCTTTTGCAAGCACCGGAAAACTTCCTGACTGAAAGGTGATCGTATCCATTCCAAACTCCACTGTTTTCTGAATACGCATTCCCTCACTGGATGAAATATCTGATAAATGTATCTGCATACTTTTCTCCTATCCACACTTGTTTTATTATACATACCGTCTTTGCTTTTGTCAACGATAAATTAGAAAAATTTCACATTTTGTCAAGTAATATTCCTTTACGGGATATCTTCTTAAAAACACCGCAAGGTGCAAAGAAGGGTGCCCCTGACAGGATACACCCTTCTCTTCTATATAAATATAGTTTTATACGAACTATATTTCTCTCGTCCGGACACATTACAGGCACTTTATTGCCTGATCTTTCTACACACCGCTACATCCTAAGATATGCGAAACGCAGTCATCTGAAAGCAAGAAACCTGCCTGATCTGATTAAACCAGTGCTACAGTCTCTCTGCAGATTGCAAGCTCTTCGTTTGTAGGAATTACAGCAACTTTAACTTTGGAATCCGGTGTGGAAATTACGATTTCTTCTCCACGAACACCGTTAGCTTCTTTGTCAAGTGTAACTCCGAGGTATCCAAGATAGCTTACAACTTTCTCACGTACAGGAATAGCATTCTCACCGATACCTGCTGTAAATACGATCGCATCTACACCATTCATAGCTGCAACATATCCGCCAACGAATTTAGCGATACCATAGCAGAGAACGTCGATTGCGTTAGCTGCATCTTCGTTTCCGCTCTGAGCTGCATCGTTCAGGTCACGGAAGTCACTGGATAATCCGCCGGATAATCCAAGAAGACCAGATTTCTTATTAAGAACGTTCATCATACCTGCGATATCAAGGTTTTCTTTCTTAGCGATGAATTCCATGATAGCCGGGTCGATGTTACCGGAACGTGTTCCCATAACAACACCTTCAAGTGGAGTAAGACCCATTGTTGTGTCTACACACTCACCGTTTACAACAGCACTGATGGAAGAACCGTTTCCAAGGTGGCAGACGATAACTTTGGAGTTATCTTTGTCAAGACCAAGGAATTCAACAGCACGTTTGGAAACAAAGCTGTGAGATGTTCCGTGGAAACCATATCTTCTTACTTTGTAGTTCTTGTAATATTCGATCGGAAGACCATAGAGATATGCTTTTGCAGGCATTGTCTGATGGAAAGCTGTATCAAATACTGCTACCTGAGGTACACCCGGCATAAGTTCGGAGCATACACGAATGCCGATCAGGTTTGCAGGATTATGAAGTGGTGCAAGGTCATTGCATTCTTCTACTGCTGCGATTACTTCGTCTGTGATCACTACAGATTTGGCAAATTTCTCACCGCCATGTACAACACGATGTCCAACAGCGTTTACTTCTTTCAGGCTTCCGATTGCACCTGTTTTGTCATTTGTGAGGGCATCCAGTACCATCTGGATTGCTTCTTTATGTGTAGGCATTGCAGCTTCTGTGATTTCTTTGTCACAGCCTGTTTTCTGATATACTAATCTTCCGTCGATACCGATTCTCTCGCAGAGACCTTTTGCAAGAACTGCTTCTGAATCAGAGTTGATCAGCTGATATTTAAGGGATGAACTTCCACAGTTGATTACTAATACGTTCATTTTCATATTCTGCCGGCAACAAATTTCGAATACTGTCAATAATCCTGACACAAGTCTTCGAATATTTCTGTCAGCTTTTCCTTTCATATTATAATATTAATATTCTCATCATTTCCAGGGAAATATGAGTAATGATATCAAAGGCATCAGAATCAGAAATATCTCCTCCGATGCCTTTAACATTATGTAGTCGATAAAACAATTCTCAGTCCGCTTTACTGTCTGACTGAAATCTTATTTGTTGTCGTCAGCCTGGCACTGTACTGCTGTGATAGCTACTACACCAACGATATCGTCTGCAGAGCATCCGCGGGACAGGTCGTTTACAGGTTTAGCGATACCCTGTGTTACAGGTCCATAAGCTTCTGCTTTTGCAAGACGCTGTACAAGTTTGTATCCGATGTTACCTGCATCAAGGTCTGGGAATACAAGTACGTTAGCTTTACCTGCAACTTCGCTTCCAGGAGCTTTAGAAGCACCTACGCTTGGAACGATAGCTGCATCAAGCTGGAATTCTCCGTCAAGTGCAAGTTCCGGATTCTGCTCTTTTGCGATTCTTGTAGCTTCTACAACTTTGTCTACATCAGCATGTTTTGCACTGCCTTTCGTGGAGTGTGAAAGCATTGCAACGATTGGTTTCTCCTGAACAAGAAGTTCGAAGGATTCTGCAGAAGATGCTGCGATTGCTGCAAGCTCTTCTGAAGTCGGGTTCTGGTTCAGACCGGAATCAGCAAATACAAATGCGCCGTTTGCGCCGTATTCGCAGTTTGGAACTACCATTAAGAAGAATGCGGATACAAGTTTTGTACCTGGTTTTGTCTTCAGAATCTGAAGACATGGTCTTAATGTATCAGCTGTAGAGTGACATGCACCGGATACCATACCGTCTGCATCGCCCATTTTTACCATCATTACACCATAGTACAGATACTGGTTAAGAAGAATCTCTTTAGCCTGATCCGGTGTCATGCCTTTTTTCTGTCTTAATTCTACTAACTTGTCAATGTATCCCTGTGTTTTCTCTGATGTAGCAGGATCTACGATCTGTGCGCCGGAAATATCATATCCGTCTTCAGCTGCACTCTTTTTAACAGCTTCTTCGTTACCAACAAGGATAACCTTTGCAATTCCTTCTTTTAAAATTTTCTCTGTAGCTGCCAGAGTTCTCTTATCTTCTGTCTCCGGAAGTACGATTGTTTTTACGTTTGCTTTTGCTCTCTCTTTGAGTGTGTCAATAAATCCCATGATTAAAATGGCTCCTTTCATATAGCAGTTCTGATATCACAATGTCTGTGTACCAGATATCATTACCATTCACCGGATATATTCCGTGAACTGTAATCTGTTTTCTGCGCTGTTTTCATTATAACTCCTGAAGCCTTGTATTTCAAGCATCTGAATGGTAGAATATGACATAAAAAAGTTTTTTTTAAGATGCAATATGGTAAAAAAAGAGAACTCTACAGAATTTCAGAAAGGAGCATCTGTGTAAATTTATGAAAACAGCAGGAATTATTGCAGAATATAATCCTTTTCACAAAGGACATGAATATCAGATCCTGTATGCAAAGGAAAAGTTAAAGGCAGATTATGTTATCGTTGCCATGAGTGGAGATTACGTACAGCGCGGCACCCCTGCTCTCATCTCCAAACATGCGCGGGCGGAAATGGCTCTGCGGTGCGGTGCAGACCTTGTGCTCGAAATGCCGGTATCTGTCTCTACGGCAAGTGCGGAAGCCTTTGCAATGGGCGGTGTTTCCCTGTTGGACAGCCTTGGTGTTGTTGATATGCTATGTTTCGGAAGTGAGTCAGGGGAGATCAGCGCACTGAAAGAACTGGCTGAGATCCTTGTAGAAGAACCGGAAGAATATAAGAAGCTGCTGAAAAGCTTTTTAAGCGAGGGTCTGACTTTTCCCGCTGCCAGAAGCCAGGCGCTGACAGAATATTTTAAGAATCCACGCAACTTCAGCGGTGACGATTTTGACGGAGTCCTTACTCCTCTGTTAAATGAAGTGACACAGATTCTGAGCACTCCCAATAATATTCTGGGAATCGAATACTGTAAGGCACTTCTCCGCCTGAACAGCCGGATCCGCCCTGTCACCCTCCGCAGGGAAGGGATGGGGTATCATGAAACCACTGTCCCTGAAGGAGATTCAGCAAGCCCCTCCCCTGATTTACAGTCATCCACTGATTTTTTTGCATCTGCAACTGCTATACGCAGTCTTATTCAAGATTCGGGAAGCAGCCATCCAGAGGCAATCTCAGACATAAATAATCCAGGCAGAAATTCGGATAACAAAATTGTCAATATACTGTCATCCCAGATTCCGCCAGATGCTTTTTACGTTTTCAAAAAGGCGCTGGACTCCGGTGAATTTCTCACAGAAAATTCTCTGGACTCTATTCTTTCTTACTGCCTTATGAAGGAAAATGTAGAAAGCCTTTCTTCCTATATGGATGTTTCCGAGGATCTTGCACGAAGAATCATAAATCAGCAAAACCTTCTGACGTCCTTCTCCCAGTCTGTTGCTGTTTTAAAAACCAGAGAGCTTACTCAGACAAGGATACAGAGGGCATTGCTTCATATTATATTAAATATCCATACTGTGCCGACACAGATTCCCTTTGCCAGAGTTCTTGGTTTTTGCAGGGAAAGCAGTGAACTGCTAAGCCAGATCAAGCAGCACAGCCGAATTCCTCTTATCACAAAACTTTCCGATGTGCAGAAACTGCAGGATAAAGAAGCAGAACATATTTTAGCTGAAAACATCTTCTCCTCTAATTTATACGAAAAACTCCTGTGTCTGAAAAACGACAGGAAATTTTACCATGAAACTCAGAAGCAGATTATTATCATCTAAAACAAATTCAGAGGGTATACGGTCCAGATAAAGTTTCCAGACTGTATACCCTCTGGCTATATCATCTAATTTTCAACTATACAATCTATATCTGATATTCTCAGAGAAAGCATGGTAATATCATCAAACTGTGGCGAATCCCCCACAAATCCATCAATTTCTTTATGAACTGCCTGCAGCAGATCTTTACAGTCTTCATATGTAGCCGAATTTAAGCCCTCCAGCATCCGCTCTGTGCCAAATAACTCATTTTCTGCATTTGTAGCCTCTGCAACTCCATCTGTATATACAAAAATCATATCACCTGGTTCAAGTGTAATTTCATATTCTGTATATTTCATATCTTCCATGCCTGCCAGCACAAATCCATGTCTGTCTTTAAGCAATTCAAACTGTCCATTTTTTCTTCGGATAGCAGGATACTCATGTCCTGCATTTGCACAGATCATTTTTCCTGTTGAAATTTCAAGCAGACCAATCCATACTGTTACAAACATTCCTGCTTCATTATTTTCACACAGCTGATTATTTACTTTTTCCAGAATATATTTAGGAGACATCCCTGTCTGTGCCGCACTTTTTATTAATGTTTTTGAAATCATCATAAACAGCGCTGCCGGAACTCCTTTTCCAGATACATCTGCCATAACAATTGCCAGATGATTATTATCCACCAGAAAGAAATCATAAAAATCTCCACCAACTTCTTTTGCCGGAGTCATAGAAGCAAAAATATCGAACTCTTTTCTTTCCGGAAAAGCCGGAAAAATACATGGAAGCATATCTGCCTGAATTTTTGCTGCAACATCAAGTTCTGCTCCGATTCTTTCCTTTTCAGCGGTTACCTTTTGCAGATTATCCAGATATTCATCCAGTTTTTCCAACATATAATTAAATGAATTCCCCAATTCTTCTATTTCATCACCAGTATTGATAGAAATACTTTTTTTATGAAATTCACTGGAAAGTGTAATATCCTGTGTAAATTGCGCCAGTTTTCCCAATGGATTTGTGACCGCTTTCCGCACAAACAAAATATAAAAAACTATACCAACAGCTATGATACCGAAAGAAATACCAAACATCATATATAAAATACTGTTAAGATGTTGTCTTACCTGCTTCATATCCAGAATATACTGAATTTCAGCTATCGCCTTTCCGTTTTCATCCAGAATCGGGCACACAGCAGTATAATTGTATCCATAACTGTTATCTGTAACAAGAGGCATAGGTGGTGCCTCATTTTTTGAATAATAATCCCAGATCACATGATAATTTTGCAGATCATCATCTCCATTTGCCGCATCTGTATACAGAATGTCTGATGCATAAGGAATCTGATTCTCAGGAAGATCCCCCATGCTTTCCACACAGGTATCAATATAAAATGTTACACTGTCTTCATCCGGAACAACAAGTGATAAATAAGTAACTTCATTATCTTCCTTTAATTTATTCATCAACTCGTACATTTCACGATAAGTTTCTGTCTGGTCACCATCTGCTGCAATAATAGTTTTTATGTCTTCTTCCGAAAGCATTTCAGCAATGGTTTTACTCCCGATCAGTACACGTTCTGCATAGGCATTTTCATAATATTTTTTTGAACTAGTGTAACTGAACAGTGAAATTGAAAGAGTAAGCACTACCCCAAGAGTTACTAATGATATCACAAATTTTGGCAACAGCTTTATCTTCATTGCATCTCCTCCTTTAGCTCTTTTATGTATATCTCTGCTGAACAGGTACATCGTCCCTTACAGACAGGACATATTAATTTTTCATTTTCATACCACATATTTTTTACAGTCAGTAAATGTTCAAATTTAAATTTACGCAAATTACTTTCCATAGGAATTTCATCATATTTTTTCCAGAAGGCTCCCAGCATATAATCTGCTTTTAATATTTTCTGCGAATACTCTATAGCAAAAGAAAACAAAATTTCTGATAAGCCCTTATTCCTCATTTTCGGTTCGATTCCTATAGAGCGGAAATTAACAAGCGTATTTTTTTCAGAGCCCATCAGATTTTTTAATACTGCCTGATCTATTTTCAGAAAATCTGCCATTTCATTCTGACTTGTTTTTTGAAAATATACGTAACCACAGAGCATGTTTTCCTGATTTTTTAAAAGAAAAATAAAGCTGTCAGGATTTACTGCCGCATCTCTTATCTCACTTTCGGAATAAAGTTTTTCTCCTACACATTGATCACACATTCTGACAACTGCCGAAATATCCGTTATTCCCATTTTTTCAATTCTGATATTTTTTTCTTTATTCTCCTGTACAAATGTCATATACTTCTCTCCCAGCTATCTGCAACATGTAAAAATCATGACTCCGCATGCAACGTAAACAGACTTTTCTACAAATTCTTTTCGAAATATTGCATAATGCTGTTTTACTTTCCTTTTAATTCCAAAATAATCAGAATCTTCCGGTTCTGTTTCACAAAGATATGCATAATCCAATGGAAGATATGAAAAAAATGTATCAAAAATAAGTTCCTTTTTTTCTTTCTCCTTTTCTTTGGCATTCACACATTTACTATGAACTACAATCTTATGATATCCGCTTTTTTTCAGGTATCTTTTTATCTTCTCTCCAGAGTGCCGATTGCCGGAAAGCGGATCTCTCTGGCATATATCAAGAAAAAGTTTCATCCTTTTTTGTTCATCCGGAACCATTGTGCTAAAGCGGTCTTCTGCATCAATAATCATCATCGTTCCATTTTTTTTCAGATATTTTTTTAATCGGCATAACAGTTTCTCAGGTTCTTTTAAATGCATTAAGACAAATGAAATATTAATTACATCATATCCTGTTATTTTTTTCTCTTTCATATCTTTCTTCAAGACCATTTCCAGTCCACTGTCTTCTAAATCTGCCTGATAAAATACAAATTTTTCTCCTTTATATCTGGTATTTGCGAATGCAACCAGTTCTTTATGGTATTCTATACCTGTTACACTTTCGATTTCTTTTCTATCGAATCGCTCTACTGTTTTCATACCATTATTGCAACCAATATCAAGGACAGCCTGCCCTCTTTTCTTTCGGAATATATGATTATAAACCGGTCCTTCATATTCTTCCAGCAACTGATTCTGATTCTTTAAACGTTTTATTTCATCATCCAGCACATATACATCTTTTATCTGATCCATCATTTTTTCCTTATTATTTTGTCCTTCGCACTCTGCCGAACTGTCTTAAATGCATTATTTACGAGGATTGCTATAGTTGTTTATAAAATTCCCATGAAATATATTTCGTAACTGTTCCGTTCCTTCACAGTTACGAGATCGTAGACTACTGAATAGTTAATATATTTCATAATTCATAAAATCAGGTAGAGATAATTAAAAATCAGTTTTCTCTGATAATCGCAGTATTTTGTTTTTTTCTGAATCATCTTCAAGACTGCATGATCAATTTCATCTCCATCCGATTCAAACGGATTATAATCTGCCACATCATCTCGGATACGCATGATATATTCTCCCTGATCATCTACCAGTCGTATTGCAATCGAACATTCCTTTTTTTCTTTATCTACCGCAAATTTAATGATATTCAATATTACTTCTTCTACTACAAAATTAATCATAAATGCCTGTTTAAAATCAATTTCCCATTCCTCACTGATTTTTTCAAGATCCGATGAAATTTCCGCAATACTGTCTTTATTAATTACATAAGCTTTTTCATAAGAGCGCAAAACTGTAGAACAGTCTTTTTTCAGCATTTCTTCTGTGTTAGACCTGATATGGACATACAATAAAAAAAGAATACCTGTTCCTTCACAGCATAAATATGTAATTCCCAATCCATTTGTGCCGAAACGGGGAATAAAAATATTTCCCAAAATCAGCATCATCATAAAATTTCTCAAAACAGACATAATACCTGCCGGTTTTGCTCTGGAAAGACTTTGCCAGAAAGAAGTCATCACTGCATTAATTCCTGTGAGTGTAATGCTTAATGCGAAAATCCGAAAGCCTTTTGCAAACAACTGTATCTGCCCGGAATCTGTGACTCCAAATAATTGAATAATCTGCGAAGCAAATATCATATACAGACCGGATATCGCTATGCCTGCACACATAACCACTTTTAACGCTGTATAAACCACTTTCATAATACTGTCAACATCTTTTTCTCCCTTAAAAATAGTAACCACGGGAGTAAGCGCAGATGAGGCATCATCTGAAACAGCATATGCAAATGTAGACATCGTATAAAGAATACTGTAAAACGCCACCAGCGAAACTCCATCGCTTTGTTTCACAAGCAGCCTGTTAAATACACTTATTACAACTGCCTGAAAAAGAAAAGCAGAACCTGTCCCAAATCCATTTTTAACAAACTCAATCAAAATATCTTTCTCAGGAACTGCCAGGCCAAAATGAAGAAGTGTATGCTTTCTCATAAAATGTGTCAGCAAAACCAGAACACCGAAAAAAGTAGCAATGCACAATGCAAGCGATGCACCCTTAATGCCAAAATTCATAATTCCCATGAACAGAATATCCAAAACAATGTTGAGCACAATCAGAACAACCGATGCCGCTGCTGCCGTCTTCGGATCTCCATCACTGCGCACTGAATAAGAAAGAATATAATAAAAAATAAATGCACCTGCGCATAAGAAAACTATAAAAATATAAGACTCTGCCAGATTTATGATCGTATCTGTAGCTCCAATTGCATATAAAAGTTTTCTGCCACCCAAAATTCCTGTCACCATACACACGACTGTTTCCACCAGACCTGCCGTAAGCTGTATATGAAATAATTTATTTGCTTCTTCGGTTTCAGATTTTCCAAGAGCCTGTCCGATCAGAACGTTAGTCCCAACAGCCGTTGTCACTGACAGTAAAGCAAAAAGCAAAAAAACAGGAGTTGCTATATTGGTCACTGCCAGGCCATCACTCCCTATATAATTTCCTATTAAAACAGCATCCACAAGTGTAGATACAGCAGTTCCCAAAGCAGAAAATATTCCCCATATCAAAAACATTCTGTATGCATTTACAGCAAATTTCTTCTCCACAGCAATTCTCCTTTTTATTTTTTAGTGCTCCTGATTTCCATCACTTGCATACATTTTAATAATTATACCTTGCATACCTGCATTTTGTCCAGCGATTCCGGAGATGGCAGCTCTCTTTTCTTAACAATAACTATCCTTAATATTTGTTACTGTTCACTCCGTTCACAGTAACTTTGCCAAAATTCATTCCAGATTGCCTGCGGCAATGGAATTTTGGCTTGTATGTCTCGGGATTTTGGCATATTCATGCCAAAACACCTCGCGGGATAGTGGTATGTGAACAGTAACTAATATTTTTCTTTTCATCTTTTTACTTCTTGTCAAGCGGATATTCGCAATCCGCTTTGCCACTTGCTCATAACCGAACAGGAGACTAATCATTAGTTGATTAGCCTCCTGCTCGATTGATATCATTATTTCTCACCAGAAAGAAGAATGCGGTCATTATCCAGCATCTTTCCGGCACCCGTCTTAAATTTCTCTAGAAGTCCTTCTACCGTCAGGCCCTTCTTCTCTTCTTCGTGAATATCCAGCACAATATTTCCGGAATCCATCATCAGGATACGGTTTCCAAGATCCAGCGCAGACTGCATATTGTGAGTGATCATCAGACAAGTCAGCTGATGTTCCTCCACGATTCTCTTCGTAAGATTCAATACTTTCTCTGCTGTTCCCGGGTCAAGGGCTGCTGTATGCTCATCCAGTAACAACAATTTCGGTGGATTCATAGTTGCCATCAAAAGTGTCAGCGCCTGTCTCTGTCCACCGGAGAGAAGTCCTACCGGCTGAGTCATACGCTTCTCAAGTCCGATATCCAGAAGTTTCAGTTCTTCATGGAATCGCTCTTTCTCCTGCCTGGACACATGGGAAAGCCATCCGCCTTTTCCTGCCGCAAGCGCCAGATTCTCTTCTATCGTCATTCCCGGCGCTGTTCCTCTCATCGGATCCTGATACAGACGTCCGATCGTTTTTGCACGCACATGCTGTGGCATAAAAGTAATATCCTGTCCATCCAGCATGATCACTCCGGAATCTGTAAGGAAATCTCCGCAGATTGCATTAAAAAGCGTTGATTTTCCTGCTCCGTTAGAACCGATGATCGTTGCAAAATCACCTTTTTCCAGTTCAAGTGACAGATCTTTGATTGCCTGTTTTTCATTTACCGTACCCGGATTAAAAGTCTTGGAAATATGTTCAATCTTCAGCATAAATCACTGTACTCCCTTCCTGTGAGTCATTCTTCTCTTAATCTGCGGCCACTGTTTCTTCAGATACGGACCTGAAATAGCCAGCACAACAATCACAGAAGATACCAGTTTCAGCATAAATGCCGGCATATTAAATCTCAGCGCGACGGTATATACCAGGCGGAAGATAAATGAACCAAGCACCATACCGACCGCTCTTACAAAGATACCGCCTCTGCCAAGAATCGTGCCACCAATCAGCAGGGAGGCAAGTGCGATTGTAACCATTCCCTGCCCAATATTAATGTCTACAGATTTCTGTGACTGAGACAGAAGACATCCGGAAAGTGCTGTAAATGAGTTTGCCACACAAAGGCCTACGATTGTAGTAAATACCGGGTTAATAGAGGAAGATTTAACCATATCTGCATTATTTCCGGTTGCCCTGATTGCCAGACCAAGTCTTGTTCTAAGGAAAAATACAAGAAAGACAACCACTATGGCTACTGCGATAAAAGCAACTACAATATCTCCTCTCCCTTTCAGTGGTGTATTTTTCAGTGCCTCTTTCATCATGGAAAACACAGTATCTGTTCTGTTCATATTGATCAGAGAAGAACCTCCCATCACTGCAATATTCACAGAATACAAACCTGTATTTACGATAATTCCGGCCAGAAGACTGTCAACGCCAAGTTTCGTCTGAAGTATAGCCGTCACAAATCCCGAGCACACGCCTGCAGCCATAGCTGCAAAAATTGATAAAAAAGGATGTCCGCTGACTGCCACTGCCGCTCCAACAGCTGCTCCCAGAGTAAAGCAGCCATCAGTGGAAAGGTCACAGACATTCAGCATAGAATAACTGAGAAACAAAGCAAGAACTGTCAGTGAACAGATCAGGCCAAGTTTCAGTGCGGTCTCTCCAAGAGAGAGTATAGTCGCAATAGTCACGATAATTTCCTCCTACTCCTCTACTTCATCAAAGCTCTCTGCTGTAACGATTTCATTTACCTGTGTGCACAGTGGCTCGAAATCTTTCTTGATTGTTTCTAAATCAAGTCCAAGTCCCTCGCAGGTTTCTGTGTTAATAGTTGCTGTACCATTATCAAATGTCTCTACAGGAGTTGTTGCAGGATCTGCATCGTTCATAAGGATATCTGCAATCATATCTGCTGTCTTCTGCCCAAGGTTTGCGTAATCAACACCATATCCGACAAATGCGCCATTTAATGCAAAAGAATCAGCTCCTGTGTACTGCGGGATACCTGCATCAATGAATTTCTCATAGATAGAAAGCTCTGCTGTCATAATTGTATTGTCGGTCGGGGTAAATACCGCATCCACACCATCTGCTACCAGTGCATCAGCCGCAAGCTGTACTTCATCTGTTGTAGTACCGGTACGCTCTACATATTCGATTCCTTCTTTATCCAGATAATCCTTTGCTTCCTGAATTGCTGTTGTAGAAGAATCCTGTCCGATATCATACAAAAGACCGATTTTCTTTACATCAGGATTTACTGCCTGAATCAGTTTCATAATTGATGCTGTATCCAGGTAATCACTTGTACCTGTGATATTTGCCCCAGGGGCATCTAAATCTTCTACAAGTCCACTGCCTACCGGATCAGATACTGCGGAGAATACAACCGGTGTATCTGTTCCTTCTGTTGCGGACTGCATACGCATTGCTACCGGTGTCGCAACACCTACCATTAAATCTACATTATCAGTCTGAAAATCAGAAATGATCTGTTCCATGACGTTGGCATCTGCATTACAGTTATCATAGGATACATCAAAAGTAACATCTTTGTCCTCGCCGATTTCTTTCAGACGGGACTGGATATTATCTACAATCTGATTTAAGGAAGCGTCATCTACATAGTTGCAGATACCGATTTTGAAATCCTGTGCCATAACCGGTGATGCCATCATCATAGTTGCCATTGCTGTTGCTGCGATTGCTAATACTCTTTTTTTCATAGTCTTTTTCCTCTCTCTACATCTTATTTAGCAGTTCATTTTTGGCTGCCATAGTCTCAGGGATATTTGCCAACCCCTTGTTACTGTCTGTGAGAAAGAACTCCCCGGATTCCTTTTCCCGGATGTGTCAATCACTCTGAAGAACCACTCAGATCAAAAAGAATTCCTGCCCTGTCATTTTTTATCTGTCGGGCTTTTATATATAATAGCAGAAATCTTAATAAGGTTTCTTTATATATAAAAAATCCGCCACAAGCTATCTCCTGCTTGAGACGGTAATAAGAATCTTATTATCGCGGTACCACTCAAATTGACGAATCGTCCACTTTCTCATGTACAAACATACACTCCTGATTTATAACGGGTTCGGTTCCCGTCGGCGCCTACTCTCACGCTTATTAAGATTTCGGGCCGCCCTCGAAAGGCCATTCAACAATCAGTTTCATACGGCTTCCCACCAGTGACCGCTCTCTGGAATGATTCTTAATTGCTTACTCTTCTTTCTCATCGGTTTTGATGTGTTTACTTTACCACGCTAACGTGCATATGTCAAGAGGTTTATTTTTTTCTTTTCCTTTTTTCATTAAGGGACGCGGGGAATATAAAAAGATTTCGGGCTTAGTTTCGGAACCATGCAATTCTAAGGCATTCGGGAAGCTGCGTTATTAACTTTGTAACATAGCTACTGGCTATCAATAATAGCTTGTGGTAATATATCAGATAGAAAATAGGTGTCAATACGCTAATAAACAGCGATAAATTTTATACAGAAATGAGGAATGTTATATGTCAACTACTAAAATGGTTTTTCACGGAAGTGATATCGAAAAAATATGCGAGATTTACCACCTCAAACAGGAAAATATTGTAAAATTCGGAGCTAATGTAAATCCACTTGGACTTTCTGAGAATGTGAAAAAACAGCTCGCCAGCCACCTGGACATCCTGTCTTCTTACCCGGACAGAGACTACACCTCTCTTCGCAATACAATCTCAGACTACTGCAACGTCCCTGCCAATTTCATCCTTCCCGGAAACGGATCCAGCGAGCTGATCGCACTTCTGATCCAGGAAAGAAATCCGAAACACACTCTAATCCTCGGACCTACCTACTCCGAATATTCCAGAGAACTTTCCTTCTCCGGAAGCACCCAGGAATACTACCACCTTCGCGAGGAGGATAACTTTATCCTGGATATAGATGATCTCTGCCAGACTCTGAATGGAAAATACGACTTTCTCATCATCTGCAACCCAAACAATCCAACCTCTTCCGCCATTTCCACAGAAAATTTACGAAAACTCCTCGCATTCTGTGCCGAGAAAAACATCTTCGTAATGATCGACGAAACCTACGTAGAATTCGCCCCCGACATCCAGGCAATCACTGCTGTAACCCTCACCAGAGAATTCACTAACCTCATGGTACTTCGCGGCGTATCCAAATTCTACGCCGCCCCGGGAATGCGTCTCGGCTACGGAATCACCGGAAACCTCGAATTCCTCAAAAAAATGAAAGAGAAACAAGTCCCATGGTCCCTCAACAGCCTCGGAGCCCTCGCCGGTGAACTCATGCTCAAAGACCAGGAATACATCAGCCAGACCCGGACTCTGATCCTCTCCGAACGTGACCGCCTCCTTCACGCCCTGAGCCAGATTCCAACATACAAAACCTACCCAGCCTACGCAAACTTCATCCTCCTGAAAATCCAGAAACCAGGCCTGACCTCTTACGACGTCTTCGACGCCTGCATCCGCCAGAACCTCATGATCCGCGACTGTTCCTCCTTCGAATGCCTCGACGGAGAATACATCCGCTTCTGCATCATGATCCCCGAAGACAACACTAAACTCCTCCATATATTAAAATCATTATAAATCATCCAATATTGCCCCATAAACAACCAGCGTGGCAGAAAATACTTTGTCCGGGGTGCATTTGCAGGGGTCTTAGATATTTTTAGCTCTCAGAAATCTGCGTTATGAGAAGAAAAGTCCTCTGTCTGAGCGCAGCGAGTAATCCCGACTTTTCTTCTCATGCCCTTAGCAGATTTCTGAGAGCTTAGAATATCTTAGACCCCGAAACCGCACCCCGGACAAAGTATTTTCTGCCACGCGTCCCTCCTGATAAAAAAAGAAAGGCCAGAACCCCCCTCTCCCGAAGTTCCTGGCCATTCCTCTTTCTGACAATATTAATTTTTAAAACTATGAATCGGCGCCGGAATTCTACCCCCACGCTGAACAAACGCATCACAAGAAAACTGATTCACCGGCATAATCGGCGCATAACCCAACAATCCGCCAAACTCAACAACCTCGCCAACTCCCTTACCAATAACCGGAATCAGACGCACAGCCGTAGTCTTCTGATTAATCATACCAATCGCAGACTCATCCGCAATAATACCCGCAATCGTAGAAGCCTTCGTATCTCCCGGAATTGCGATCATATCAAGACCTACAGAACATACACAAGTCATCGCTTCCAGCTTCTCAATCGTCAGCGCACCTGCATTAACCGCATCAATCATACCCTGATCCTCACTGACCGGAATAAATGCGCCACTCAGACCACCAACTGCTGTGGAAGCCATAACGCCGCCCTTCTTAACCTGGTCATTTAACAACGCAAGAGCAGCTGTTGTTCCCGGTGCACCTGCATGCTCAAGACCAATCTCCTCCAGAATCTCAGCAACACTGTCGCCAATCGCCGGAGTCGGAGCAAGAGACAGATCCACGATTCCAAATTTCACACCCAGACGTCTGGAAGCCTCCTGTGCAACCAGCTGTCCCACACGTGTAACCTTAAATGCAGTACGCTTGATCATCTCACAAAGAGTTTCAAAATCCTTACCTCTTACCTGTTCCAGAGCTGTCTTTACAACGCCAGGTCCGCTGACACCCACATTAATAATGGTATCTGCCTCTGTCACACCATGGAACGCACCTGCCATAAACGGGTTATCATCCGGTGCATTACAGAATACAACCAGCTTCGCACATCCAAGAGAATCCTGTTCTTTCGTAGCCTGAGCTGTCTCCAGTACAATCTCTCCCAGCAGCTTGACAGCATCCATATTGATACCGGTACGTGTAGAACCTACATTCACAGAACTGCACACACGCTCCGTCTTTGCGAGCGCCTGAGGAATAGATTCGATCAGAAGCTTCTCTGCCGGAGTCATTCCCTTGCTTACCAGTGCAGAATATCCACCGATAAAGTTTACGCCAACTGTCTTGGCAGCTTTATCCAGAGTCTCTGCGATCGTAACAAAATCTTCTTTTGTCTTACATGCAGCTCCGCCTACCAATGCGATCGGAGTTACAGAAATTCTTTTATTCACGATCGGAATTCCATATTCACTGGAAATTGCCTCACCTGTAGATACCAGATCCCTTGCGCAGTTTGTGATCTTGTCGTAAATCTTTTTATTTAATGTTTCAAGGTCACTGTCAATGCAGTCAAGAAGACTGATACCCATTGTAATGGTACGCACATCCAGGTTTTCCTGTTCGATCATTTTATTCGTTTCATTTACTTCAAAAATATTGATCATGTCTAATTTCTCCCTTGTATGTTTTTTCAGCGTTTTGAGTCAAGTGAAATTCGCAATCCGCTTCGCTACTTGCCTTCCTCTATTAGATTCTGTGCATTACATTGAAGATGTCTTCATGCTGGCAGCGGATTACTACGCCGATCTGATCTCCAAGGGCTTCCAGTTCTTTTGCAAGAACCCCGTTATCTTTCTCACATTTGCTGGCATCAGTTACCATCATCATGTTGAAGTATCCCTGTACAATGGTCTGGGAGATATCAAGAATGTTTACATTGTTGTCTGCAAGATACGTACAAACTTTTGCGATAATTCCTACGGTGTCGTTTCCTACTACTGTGATGATTGTCTTTTTCATAAGTTCTTTGTCCTTTCTACACTGTAATTGCTTCTGATATGCAATCCCTTTTCGCCACCTGAATCTTAAAATCACGGGACTTATAAGGGTTGTCACCTAAGGTTACCTCTGAACAGACGGTTTCATATGCCAGTTCTTCATAATTGTTTTCCCTGCTTAAATGCCCAAGGAATATGGCTTTCATATTGTCATGCAATAACCTGCACAAAAGTCTTCCCGCATTTTCATTGGAAAGATGGCCTCTGTCTCCCAGAATTCTCTGTTTCAGATAATAAGGATACTTTCCAACCTGAAGCATGCGGATATCATGATTTGCCTCCAGAAGAAGCGCGTCAAGATTCTGCAGATTACTGATTATGTATTCATTATATTTTCCAAGGTCTGTAGCAATTCCCACAGAATGTTCTCCACATTCCACGCGATACCCGACCGGCTGTGCCGCATCATGCGGAATCGTAAAGGGATTTACTGTCAGATCTTTTATTTCAAAAGGTTCATCCTCATAAATTTCATGAAAAATCCCTTCCGGCATTTTTCCAAGATTCATCCGGGATAAAGCATCCACAGTTCCGCCGGTCGCATAGATCGGAATCTGATGTTTCCTTGCAATCACGCCCAGACCTTTGATATGGTCGGAATGTTCATGTGTAATCAAAATACCATCAATATCTTTTCCTGTCAATTCCAAAGAATTTAATCCTTGCTCCACCCGCTTTCCGCTGATGCCTACATCCACCAGAAGATGGGTATTGTCAGAGCCAACATAAATACAGTTTCCACTGCTTCCGCTGGCAATGCTACAAATTCTCATATTTCCTGATTCCTTCCTCAATCTGCTGCCTGGTCTGTGCAAAATTGCCATTATTTACAACAACATAATCTGCATTTTCCCGAAAAAAGCTCTCCGGAGCCTGACTCGCAATGATACTGGCTGATTTCTCTCTGGTATAACCACGATTCTCCATCAGCCGCTGAATACGGATTTCTTCATCCGTATGGATATACCATATGGTATCACAAAATTCCTGATAATGATCCTCCAAAAGAAGTGCAGCCTCCACCACACATACTTTCTGTCCCTGCTGTTTTTTTATCTCCAGCTGCTCTTTGATATACTGCTTCACAGCCGGATGAATGATCTGATTTAATTTCTCCAACAGTTCGGGATGTGAAAATACTACATCCGAAATCTGCCTGCGGTCAATAGTTTTATCATTTTTTATTACTTGTTTTCCAAATAATGCAATCACAGGTTCATAGCAGACCTGCCCCGGCTCCATCACCAGATGGCCGATCTCATCCGCTTTCATCACATATGCCTGATATTTTTCTTCGAGAAAATCAAGCACTGTACTCTTTCCGGCACCCACTCCGCCGGTAATTCCTATTGTAATCATTTCTGCCTCTTATCTATTCTCACATCTGCTGCTGAAAGTCAAACAGATATTTGCAAACCGTTTTTACTTCGCCTCGTACCAATTATTTCCCTGATGCATATCTACTTCCAGTTCTACTGCAAGTTTCGCCGCACCTTTCATCTCTTCTTCCAGAATCGCAGATACCTGCGGAATTTCCGCTTTATAAGTCTCTATCAGAAGCTCATCATGCACCTGAAGCACCAGACGGGACTTCAGATGTTCTTCCTTTAATCGTCTGTATACGCGGTTCATTGCAATCTTGATGATATCCGCCGCAGTTCCCTGAATCGGAGAGTTCATTGCAACCCTCTCGCCAAAAGATCTCTGCATGAAATTGCTGGATTTCAGTTCCGGAATCGGCCTGCGCCTGCCAAACATGGTCGTCACATACCCTTTTTCCTTTCCTTCTTCCACCAGCCCGTCAAGAAATCCCTTAATCTTTGGATAGGATTTAAAATATCTCTCAATATATTCTGCGGCTTCTTTTCTAGTAATACTTAAGTCCTGACTCAGTCCGAATGAACTGATTCCATAAACAATCCCAAAGTTTACCGCTTTTGCATTTCTTCGCTGCAGATCCGTCACCTCATCAAACGGTACATGGAATACTTCTGATGCCGTATGTCTGTGGATATCCTGTGCCTCCCGGTATGCCTGAATCAGCTTTTCATCCCCGGACATATGTGCCAGAACACGAAGCTCGATCTGTGAATAATCCGCATCCAGAAATACGTATCCTTCTTCTGGCACAAAAACTTTTCGAATCAGTCGTCCCAGTTCCATTCTTATCGGAATATTCTGCAGGTTTGGCTCCGTACTGCTGATTCTTCCTGTAGCCGTGATTGTCTGATTAAAGGTAGAATGAATCCTGCCATCCTCTGCAATCACATTTGCCAGACCATCCGCATAAGTTGATTTCAGTTTTGTAAGCTGACGGTATTCCAGGATATCCTTTACAATCGGGTATTCCGGTGCAAGCTTCTCCAGAATATCTGCCGCTGTAGAATAGCCCGTCTTTGTTTTCTTTCCACCTTTAAGGCCAAGCTTTTCGAAAAGAATCACTCCCATCTGTTTCGGTGAATTGATATTAAACTCTTCCCCTGCCTGCTGCCAGATCAGTTTCTCCAGCTCCTCAATGCGGACATTCAGTTTCTCCCCGTAGCTTTTGAGTTCTTCTCCTTTTACGCTGATTCCCCACTTCTCCATGGAATCCAGAGTAAAGATCAGAGGAAGCTCAATCTGTGTATATACATTCCACATACCAGTCTCTCTCAACGTCTCACACATCGGCACCTGGCAGGCAAACGCCGTATATGCCATATAGCAGGCCCAGAAGGTAAGTCCCTCTACGCTTTCTTCCCATGCTTTCTCTGCCGTTTTCTTTCCAAGAAGTTCTTCTCTTGTCGGCAGAATTCGTCCATTCAGGTATTCCTTCGCCATATCATCATACGTGTAGGATGATTTTAACGGATTTAACAGATATGCTGCCACGCCTGCATCAAACACTGCTGACGGATCATCAAATGTCACATGTTTCAATATCGCTTTTATATCTAGCGCGCAGACTACATGACGCTCTGTACCGGCGTCAGTGTTGTTTGCCGCCGCACTGTCTTTCATATTACTTTTTACATTATGCTCAGATGCTTTCTTAAAAAGTGTTTCCAGCTTTCCGCAAAGATACGCCTCTGTAACCATTCCCTCTACCGGAATATAATAAATCTCTTCTTCGCTCAGTGCAATTCCTGCACCGTACACATGGCCATTTTCACTTATAAGAGAGACACCGGTTCTGGAACCTGCTTCTGCTTTTTCAAACAATGCTTCGCATCCCGACAGATCTGCGCAGGTAAAAAACTCCTGTTCCAGTGCATCTTCCTGCACTGCCTCAGAATCAAAACGGCTCAGCAGATTCTTAAATTCCAGCTGTCGGCACAGAATAAACGCTTCTTTCGTATAAAGATTTCCCAGTTTCGCCTTCTCATAGGAGAAATCGATCGGACTGTCTGTACAGATCGTTGCCAGTGCCTTGCTCATCTGTGCCATATCATAGTGCTCTCTCATGGATTCTCTGGCTCTGTTTGGTTTCAGTTCCTCCAGATGCTCATGAGCATTTTCAATGCTTCCGTATTCCACTATGATCTTCGTGGCAGTCTTTTCACCCACGCCCGGAATTCCCGGGATATTATCAGCGCTGTCACCCATCAGTGCTTTTAACTCTATGATCTGTGGAGGTGTCACCTGATATTTCTCAATTACCTGCTGCGCATGATAATCCTCTATCGTAGTTTTCCCTCTTACTGTCTTGGGCAGGCGGATCATGATCTTATCCGTCGCAAGCTGAAGCAAATCCCTGTCCCCGGAAAGGATTGTCGCGTCCATCCCCTCTGCCTCGCTCTTCTTTGCCAGAGTTCCCAGAATATCATCTGCCTCATATCCTTCTTTTGTCACAATGTTAACGCCCATTGCCGTAAGGACTTCCTTGATCAACGGCACCTGTTCTCTCAGTTCCTCAGGCATCGGCTTACGCGTTCCCTTATATGCCTCAAACATCTTGTGACGGAAAGTCGGCGCCTTCAGGTCAAATGCCACCGTCAGATACTGGGGCTTTTCCTCCTCAATCGTACGAAAAAGAATATTCAGGAATCCATATACTGCTCCTGTATGTTTTCCCTCTGAATTTGTAAGATCCGGCAGGCCATAAAAAGCTCTGTTCAGAATGCTGTGCCCGTCAATCAGTAATATTTTCTCACTCATAAAATCCTCCAGTATCTCATATGATATGAATTGTTTCCATCATTACATAAACCAATATTGCCGCAAGTGCAGCGATCAGAAGACAAATCCCCGCCCCGACCAAAAACCAGCTTAATTTCTTCTTGCGGATATATCTTCTGGATTTCCGGATGTCCTGCTCAAGCAGCCCTTTAAAATCCAGAACAGAATTACTGCTGTTATCGTCAAGCTGCTGCGTCACCTCATGAACAATAAAATATGTTTCCAGTTCATCATAGCAGGATGAACAATTCTGTACATGGTCAAGAAATTCCTCCAGCTCATTTACCGGGAGCTTATGCTCAATATAGCTGCTCACCATTCCCTCTGCTGTCTGGCAATCCATACCTGTTCCCTTCTTTCTCTTTCAGTGTTACTATCTGTGCTGTACCCGGCAGCATGCTTCGCGATGCATAAATCTGTACTGCACGTCTCGTGCTCACTATTACGAATTATAACCGAACCGGCGTTAATTGGCAAGGAAAAGCGCAAGAGAGCAACAGAAGCCTTTATTGCCCCTGCTGCTCTCTTTTGTAAAAACTGCATCTGTATTTAATCTTTAGTTTTCAGCATTCTCACTGTTCTCTTCTGATTCTGTCTGAGATTTTTCCAGAACAACTGCTTTCGGAGTTTCCAGAGGAGCATTCAGAATCTTCATAAATTCCTCACCTGTGATTGTCTCATGTTCATAGAGATATTTGGCAAGTTCATGAAGTTTACCGATATTGTCCTGAAGAATCTTCAATGCTTTCTGATGTTCTGTTCTTACAAGTTCTACAACCTTCTTATCCAGAAGTGTCTGTGTCTCAAAAGAACAGCTTAAGCTGGAGTCTCCGCCCAGGTACTGGTTGGTCACGTTCTCCATGGCTACCATATCGAAGTCTTCACTCATACCATATCTGGAGATCATCGCTCTCGCAAGCTTGGTTGCCTGCTCAATATCATTGGATGCTCCGGTTGTAATTGAATGGAAAATCAATTCCTCTGCGGCACGTCCGCCTGTAAAAGTTGCAATCTTATTTGCAAGTTCTTCCTTCGTCATCAGATAATGATCCCCATCATCTACCTGCATGGTATAACCCAGGGCTCCTGATGTACGTGGAATAATCGTAATCTTATGAACCGGCGCAGATTCTGTCTGCTTTGCAGCAACCAGCGCATGTCCGATCTCATGGTAAGCAACGATCAGTTTTTCCTTATTGGAAAGAACTCTGTTCTTCTTCTGATATCCGGCGATAACTACCTCAATGCTCTCTTCAAAGTCAGCCTGTGTGGCAAATTTTCTGCCATCACGTACGGCGCGAAGAGCAGCCTCATTGACAATATTTGCAAGTTCAGCACCGGAAGCTCCTGCAGCTGCTTTCGCAATATCGTCAAAACGTACGGAATCCGCGATCTTAATCTTCTTTGCATGAACTTTAAGGATTTCTTCACGTCCTTTTAAATCAGGAAGCTCAACAGGAATACGTCTGTCAAAACGTCCCGGACGGAGAAGTGCAGGGTCAAGGGAATCCGGTCTGTTCGTTGCAGCCAGGATTACAACACCCTTGGAACCGTCAAAACCATCCATCTCTGTAAGCAGCTGGTTCAGAGTCTGCTCACGTTCATCATTGCCGCCTGTAAATCCGGCACCATCACGTTTCTTACCAATTGTATCAATCTCATCGATAAATACGATACATGGAGCTTTCTCATTTGCCTGTTTGAAGAGGTCACGCACTTTGGCAGCACCCATACCAACAAACATTTCTACGAATTCAGAACCGGAAATAGAGAAGAACGGAACTTCTGCTTCGCCGGCTACTGCCTTCGCAAGAAGTGTCTTACCTGTTCCAGGAGGGCCTACAAGAAGCGCTCCTTTCGGCATGGATGCACCGATTTCTCTGTATTTCTGAGGATTGTGAAGATAGTCTACGATCTCAGTCAGAAGATCTTTCGCTTCATCCTCTCCTGCTACATCTGAAAATTTAATTCCTGTAGATGATTTCACATATACTTTGGCATTACTTTTACCAAATGACATTGCTCCGCCAGGGCCACCACCCATAGAGCTCATCATCTTCTTACTGAGCCATCTTCCAAGAAGGATAAAGATAGCAATCGGCAAGATATATCCTGCCAGCAGACTGATCCAGATAGATGTCTGCTGAGGTGCTGCCGCATCAAATTTCACATTTGCATCATGTAAACGGTCTACAAGGTCAGGATCATTTACCTTAACGGTTCTGAAATAACCCTCCTGATTATCGCTGACATCTGCTACATAATAAATATAATCATCCTGAATCTCTACTGTCTTGACATAACCCTTCTCTACTCCTGTCAGGAAGACACTGTACTCTGTTGTCTGTACCTTTCGTCCCTCAATCGCAGGAAGTAACAGCACATTCAGAAGAATGATAATAATTGCCGCAATGATATAATATACATAAAGCGGTTTTCTGCCTGGTTTTTTATTATCAAGGTTCATCGGCTTTTCCTCCATTCGTTATTGTTATGATGTACCATATCACTTATTTCTTCATTTTTCAAGAAAGGTCGGTTAAATTTCATAAACATTTTAGAAATATCCTGATTTTTTTATCATTATTCTTTCACTATTTGAATTTTTTATCTTAATCAGTAAGTTCTTATCTCTTCTTGCCTTTTCTATATTTTTGCAACCCCAAAATGCCAAAAAATTTTCCAAAAAATCCAAAAACTCTCTTGCCATATGATTGAAATCGTGTTATTATATTAAACGTTCAAACGCCGGCATGTCGGAATGGCAGACGAGGCAGACTCAAAATCTGTTGTGGGCAACCACGTGTGGGTTCAAGTCCCACTGCCGGCAGTTAAAAAACTGGATTTCTGAGAATCCAGTTTTTTTATGCCAATATAGGTAAAATCATATCTTTCTCTTGTTTCTGTAAATATACCGGATTCAAGCAACCTCCGCAGGGGACTTACTTGATTTGGTTAAGCATTTGTCTCTGCCCGTCCTTATATTTGCTTTTTATTACACTATTATAGCCAAAAGCTGCAGCTTTGTACATAGCTGCTGCTTCGGATAAAATGTTTAAGATTTTATAAATTTTGTCTTCGGATATACGCTGCTTGCCTTGATCATTTTCTGATATTTAGTAAATAACTTCTTTGGAAGTTTCATCGTGACTGTTTTATTAACAGCGAGGCCTTTCTTTCCAACGTATTCAAGTGCTGTGCTGTTGATCTTAACTGTTTTAACAGCCGGGCACTGATAAAAGGCTTTGGTGTCAATGCGTTTCACGCTTGCGGGAAGTGTGAAATTTTTCAGTTTTGCACATTCTGCAAATGCATTACTTCCGATTTTGGTTACTTTTGTACCAAATCTTATGGTTCTGAGATTTGGACATTGATAGAAAGCCTGTTTTTCAATGGTAGTTACATTATTTCCGAAAATGACGTCTGTAATCTCTTTGTCCGCACTGAATGCACTCTGATCAATCGTCGTTACTTTATAGGTCTTATCATTGATCGCAACGGTGGACGGAATCTGCACAACATTAAGTGCTGCGCCAAGTCCTGTCACGCTTACTTCTTTTTCATTTAAAATTTTATATCCGAGTCCGCCTATCAGATAGTTGTAGCTTTTTCCCTGATCTGTTAATGGTGCTGCGTTGAACTGGTATCTTACTGGCTGGATAATGTCATTTTTTACCCATGCGTTTTCAATATATTCTTCCCTCTGGAAAAATACATACATATTATATGCGCGTTCTACTTTTGTATAAATTCCTTTTGCAGAACCGATTTCCCATTTTCTGTTGATATTACTTTCCTGAGGTTTAATGGACAAACTCCAGTATAGTGGTGTCCATCTGACATCTCCGTTGACAGGATTCATATTCTGTGTACCGGCTCCGATCACATTAAATTTGTAATATGTATTTGGGTAAAAGACGAGTGGTTTCTCAAATCCTTCTACAATACTGTCGTTCGCGCTTACGCTCTTCGTTTCCTCTGTATCGTTTGTCGCATCCTCTCCGGCAGACCACGAATAGTCATAATTATCATCAAAATATTCTTCTCTTTCTGTATCCGTTCCATCTGAAAATTCTGCTGCATTTACTGTAGTAAATGCTCCTGCTGCCAGTACACCTGCCAGGATAATAGCTGCTAGTTTCTTCATCAGGTACTCCTCCTTTTCATACATACTTAGATTACATTTTTCATTTTACTTTCTTTTCCAGCAAATGTCCACTTAGATTTTCTGCGAACTTTGTCGTATTTACCGTTACTGTTCACACGCCACTATCCCGCGAGGTGTTTTGGCATGAGAATGCCAAAATCCCGAGACATACCGCGCGAATTTATGCGAATAGCATAAATTAAGTTTGCGAAGCAAACGATACTCCTTGGGCTTTGCACAAGGAGGTTCATATTTCCTGCATCGCGAAGCGTGTTACTGAGAACGGAGTGAACAGTAACGTATTTACCTATATCTCATCCCTCATATGCCATTCCTGGTCTGCTTCTTTTATGTCTGGTATGTTTTTAAATACTTCGCAGTCCTGGTCACATCCATCTTTTATGCATGGACAGACCATCTTTACTTTCTTAAAATGGCCGGGAACTCCCTCGTACTGCACAGTCCATAAACCATTATAATGTAACTGCTTACACATTCCTGCTTCATATTCATATTTAATCATAAATTTTTCTTCTCTTTTCCTGCTATTTAAAGGTTACTGTTCACTCCGTGCCCAGTAACCTTTAAAGCTCAAACTTTTTCTATCCAGATGCAAAACGAAAGGCACTGACCATTTTTTTCTTACAGATCAGCACCTTTCACTTTATACGCCTTAATTATACGTCTTACTTTATATTATTTGATTTGTACTTCTTCAGTTGAAATAAATATCCGGATTTATTTCATATCTTCCAGAAGTTTCTCATAAATCGGGAAGCAGTCAAATGTTGCAAAGTAATCCTTCGGTGTCTCAGCACGACGAATCATCTCGAATCTTCCATCCTCATGAAGAAGAATCTCAGAAGATTTCAGTTTACCATTATAGTTGTATCCCATTGCAAAACCATGAGCACCTGTGTCATGGATTACAAGCAGATCTCCCATGTCAACCTTCGGCAGGTAACGGTCGATTGCAAATTTATCATTGTTCTCGCAAAGAGAACCTGTTACATCATACATGTGGTCACATGGCTGATCTTCTTTTCCCATAACAGTAATATGATGATAAGCTCCATACATTGCAGGACGCATAAGGTTTACGGCACACGCATCAACACCGATATACTCTTTGTGAGTATGTTTCTCATGGATTGCCTTTGTTACCAGGCAGCCATAAGGTCCCATCATGAAACGTCCCATCTCTGTATAGATTGCGACGTCACCCATTCCGGCCGGAACGAGAACTTCTTCGTATACTTTACGAACGCCTTCACCAATCTCTCTGATATCGTTTGGAGTCTGATCTGGTTTGTAAGCGATTCCGACACCACCGGAAAGGTTGATGAACTTCACATGAGCGCCTGTCTCTTTCTGAAGCTTCACAGCCAGTTCAAACATCTCTTTTGCTAACATCGGATAATACTCATTTGTCACTGTGTTACTTGCAAGGAATGCATGGATACCGAATTCCTCAGCACCTTTTTCTTTCAGAATCTTGAATGCCTCAAAGATCTGCTCAGTAGTCATACCATATTTCGCATCTCCAGGATTATCCATGATATCGTTGCTGATCTTGAATACTCCGCCCGGATTGTAACGACAGCTGATCACTTTCGGAATATATCCTACCGCTTTCTCTACGCTCTCGATATGTGTGATATCATCAAGGTTGATGATTCCACCGATCTCATTTGCATATTTAAACTCTTCTTCCGGTGTATCATTTGAAGAGAACATGATGTCTCCTTCTTTGCATCCGATTGCTTTGGACATCATCAGCTCTGTCATGGAAGAACAGTCACATCCACATCCATACTCCTGAAGAATTTTGATCAGAAATGGGTTTGGAGTTGCTTTTACAGCGAAGAACTCTTTGAAACCTTTGTTCCATGCAAATGCTTCTTTTACTGCTTTTGCGTTGTCACGAATACCTTTTTCATCATAAAGATGGAAAGGGGTTGGAAACTGTGCTGTGATTTCCTGGAGTTTATCCAGGGTGACAAATGGTACTTTTTTCATAATAATCTTCTCTCCTCTTACTTCTTGTGTATATGTGTATATAAGTGATCCTGACAGTACTCATAATTTCCATTACATTTAGAACAAAAACGGAATTCCAGATTTGGATCATCTTTCTCTGTACGTCCACAGACTGCACATTTATGCTTCGTCACTCCCTGTGTATTACCAGGGAAAGGAACAGTCTTACTTTCTCCCATCGCTCTCTTAAACTGATTTCTCCGGTGGATTTCCTTCGGATTATATCGGTTAAGATTTCTTGTTCCCAGGAAGAAAATAATAAAGTTCAGTAAGGATGCAACGATTGGCAGAGCCATAAACCATGCTCCGTTCATAACATAGCTTACAACGTTCCATCCAACAATCAGGACATAAAAAAGTGCCATCCATTTCATTTTTATAGGAATCACAAAATATAACAAGATCTTCATCTCCGGATATGTCATCGCATATGCCAAAAAAACGGATAAACTAATATAATAAGTTGTAAATGGCTGACCATTTAAAACATCCGAAGCTCCTCCTGTAATAAAATACAATATAAATGCCGAAATTACAGTAAATAGTATTCCCGATAAAATATATAATGTAAATTTAAAAGAGCCCCATGTATGTTCCAAAGAACTACTTACAGGATAATAGAAGCACACAATTACTATAATAAATAAAAATAAATTCGTTGTTGTTGGCGGATAAATTACCCACGTTATCAATCTCCATATTTGTCCATGTAAAATTTGAGTCACATTCAAAGTAAGCATAGACAACAATTCTGGATTCAAAAACATCAGCGCATATCCCAGCACATAACTTACAATAATATATATCGTAAGATTCTCAATCCCGCGATTTCCAAATTTGCGTTCCAGTTTGTCAATAAATTTCATAAGTCTCCTTTACTAAATGAAGCGAAGCTCTCCTTCGCTTTACTCTGTCCATGACCAGTCTGCCGCTTAAGCCAAACCAATCATGTGTTACCGACACCTTTATTCTCAGTGGCAATAAAATTTCTACAGTAAAATCAGAAAAACTTCTTCTTGGAAAGAAATGCCCCTGCAATGATACTCACCACGACAGAAAGGATGATAATAAGTAAAAATCCCCATGGTGTCTTGGAAAGCGGCATTCCCGCTGCACTTACGTTCATTCCATAGGCACTGAAAACAATAGTCGGTATACTCATAACGATCGTAATCAAAGCCAGTGCTTTCATAACGATGTTCAGATTATTTGAGATTACAGAAGCAAAGGTTCCCATCATACTGCTTAGAATCCCGCTGTAAATGTTCGCCATCTCAATCGCCTGCTTATTCTCAACGATAACATCCTCCAGAAGTTCTGTATCCTCCGGATATTTCTTGATACTCTCCACTTTCAGGAGTTTCTCAAGCACCATTTCATTTGATTTTAGAGAGGTTGTAAAATATACCAGTGATTTCTCCAGTTCCAGAAGTTCCATTAACTCCTGATTTCTCGTAGACAGATGAAGTTTCTCCTCGATCTGCTCGCTCTTCTTATCTATAATACGCAGATATCTCAGATACATACTGGCATTACGGTACAAAATCTGCAGGATAAATCTTGTCTTCATATAAGTAAAGAAATTTCTGACCCTGCCTTCCATAAATCTGGTAAGCACCTGTGTATCTTCCAGACATATAGTAAAAATCATCTTCTGTGTTACTATAATACCAAGAGGGATGGTCACATACCAGTCCTTCTCATTACGCTCTTCAATGGTAGGTACATCTGCAAGGATAAGGGTGTAATTGTCCTCCACTTCAATACGGGAACGTTCCTCCTCATCCAAAGGCGCGCGCAAATCGTCTACCTCTATCCCAAACTGCTCGGAAATTTCAAAAATCTCTGTTGCTGTAGGATTCGTCAGTGCAATCCAGCATCCCTCCTGTGATTCCTGTATTTCATGGATTGAGCCATCGATTGTCTTAAAAATCCTTACCACGATCCACACTTCCCTTCTTCTCTCGATTTCCCCTCATCATATAAGCTGCTCCTCATCCTGTATACGGCAGCCTATATAAACTCTCTGTTTTGTACAAAGATTCAACATCCATTATAATTTGAACATGAATTTTTGTCAATTCCAATGCTTTCGGTTTACAAAACTTTTACACTTCGCTATAATAAAGTCATATGTGTACTTCAAACATGTACACACTATATAAAAAGTGATAGCAAGAAAGGACTTAAAACATATGAGCCAGTCATCATTTGGAAATAAATTCAAGGTAACTACCTGGGGAGAATCACATGGAAAAGCCCTCGGCGCTGTTGTAGACGGATGCCCTGCCGGACTGTCCCTCTGTGAAGAGGATATCCAGGTCTTCCTCGACAGAAGAAAGCCAGGACAGAGTAAGTACACCACTGCCCGCAAAGAGGGAGACCTCGTAGAGATCCTCTCCGGCGTTTTCGAGGGCAAAACAACCGGTACTCCTATCTCTTTGATGGTAAGAAACACAGACCAGCGTTCCAGAGATTATGGTAATATCGCTTACTCCTACCGTCCGGGACACGCTGACTATACTTTCGATCAGAAATACGGATTCCGCGATTACAGAGGTGGCGGTCGTTCTTCCGGACGTGAAACTATCGGAAGAGTCGCAGCAGGTGCTATCGCTTCCAAAATTTTATGCGAACTTGGCATCTCCATCTGCACCTACACCAAATCCATCGGACCTGTAGAAATCACAACATTTGATAAAGAAGAGATAAATAACAACGCATTCTATATGCCGGATGCCCTGGCAGCTGCCAAAGCAGGTGAATATCTGGAAGAATGTATGAAAAATCAGGACAGCGCCGGCGGTGTGATCGAATGCCGCATCAGCGGTACTCCTGCCGGACTCGGCGACCCTGTCTTTGACAAACTCAATGCCGTACTTGCACATGCTTTAATGTCTATCGGAGCTGTCAAAGCCGTAGAAGTCGGTGATGGCATTGCCGTAACCTCCCTGAAAGGCTCTACTGATAATGATGGTTTCACAGTCAAAGATGGAGAAATCGTCAAAACTTCCAACCATGCCGGTGGCATCATGGGCGGTATCAGCGACGGAAGCGAAATCATTCTCCGTGTTCACATTAAACCAACTCCGTCCATCAGCCAGCCACAGCAGACTGTCACCAAAGACAAAGAGCCACTTTCCATGGAAATCCACGGCCGCCACGATCCCGTTATTGTTCCAAGAGCCGTTGTTGTCGTAGAATCCATGGCTGCAATCACACTTGCAGACGCACTCTTCGCCAACATGAGTTCACAGATGGATAAAGTGCGCGACTTTTACCTGTAAATATTGGCAGCTGTTCAATAAGCAGCCATCCCTCAAAATGTTCAAACATAAAATTACAGAACATATAAAATCCCCTGCGTTAATTACTTATCACCTTTTGTAATTAATGCAGGGGATTTTTCATACTCTAAGTCAATCGGATATTCGCAATCCGCTTTCACTACTTGCTCATAAGTTCTATTTATTCTTCCGGTACTGGCCAGATACGGATACTGTTCGGTTCTGAAACTTTTAAAGGTTTTCCGTTCATTACAATAATATTCTTCTCATAATCCACTGTAAAAATAGTAATAGTATTACTTACATGATTTATAGCAGCCAGATGCTTATCATCCGGGAAGAGTACCAGGTCTTTCGGATACTCACCACTAATCGGAAGTGTAAACTTTCTGGTAAGCAGTCCTGTCTCTTCATCTCTCTCAAACATAGATACGGTATCCTCACCTGCTGTTGTGCAGAACAGATGTTTTCCATCATTTGCAAGGGACAGACCTGATGCAGCATTATGTGTATCGTGAGAATCCTTCTTTATACTTGTCTCAATACTCTGAATCAGTTCAAACTCCGGTGACTTACCGCTTCCATCATATTTATAAGTCTTGATCTCATTTGTAAGTTCAAAAAGAATATAAGCAAACTTGCCATCATCACTGAAACGGATGATACGCGGACCACTCTCTCTCGGACATCTTAAGATATCCACCAGTTCAAGCTTATCACGCATTTTATTGATACGATAAATCTTCACCTGATCAATTCCGTTATCAACTGCGCACAGATATTTATTATCCGGTGTCGGACGCACACAGTTTACATGCGGACGGAAGTTACGCTCTGCAACACTTCCAAGTCCCTTATGAAATACACCATCCATCAGGCTTCCAAGTCTTCCGTCCTTATGAGTATGTACAACGGTCACCTTACCGTCATGGTATCCGGCAACATAAAGATATCTGCCATCCACATCAGTGGAAAGGAAACATCCTCTCATTCCATCAATATTCACACTGTTGATACGTGACAGATCACCATTCTTATCACGTTCAAACACTGCAACACCCTCATCCTCGATAGAATAGAGATACTTGCCATTCTTTGAAACAGCCGTGTGGGATGCGTTACTTACTTCAACACTGCTGCGCTCTGTAAGAGTACCATTCTCCACATCAACATCATATACATGAATCCCCTGTCTGGAAGAGCCATGTGTATAAGAACCCACATAAGCTACATATTTTTTCTCACTCATAATGTTCGTCCTCCTGCTGTCCTTCTAATACATCAAAAATCAGTCAACTATTCACGATGTACTCATCTATTGCCCGTTACTCTGGCCGGCACTGCCATATGATGTCGATATTATAGCACATTTTGCCAATACTCACAAGACAACCCACCCCATTTTTATGTATTTTTCCAAATCCAAAGAAAAAAGGCCGTCATCTCCCCTTCGAAAGATAGCAGCCATTTAATCCCATTATTTAAAATAATTCTTAACCGCTTCCAGCGTCTTATCAATAATCTCATCTGTATGAGCCGTAGAAAGGAACATAGCCTCAAACTGAGACGGTGCCAGATGAATCCCCTGTGCCAGCATTCCCTTGAAATATTCAGAAAACGCCTTCGTATCCGCACTCTTCGCAGAAGTATAATCCACAACCTCCTGCTCAGTAAAGAACAGACTAC
This sequence comes from Ruminococcus sp. AM22-13, assembly GCF_003471165.1. GTDB lineage: Bacteria > Bacillota > Clostridia > Lachnospirales > Lachnospiraceae > Blautia_A. The sequence continues at coordinate 81,788 of NZ_QRIL01000009.1, forward strand.
CCAGAGAAGAAACATGGTTCACATGATAAGGAAGATCTTTCTCTGCCAGGATCTTCTCCATACCGCTGTAAAGTCTCTCACCCTTCTTTTCCAGTTCCTTATAAACTTCCTGATGCTCATAGAGATATTTCAGCTGAGTCAGTCCCGCAGCCATGGCGATCGGATTACCACTTAAAGTACCGGCCTGGTAAACCTTACCAACAGGAGAAACCAGTTCCATGATTTCTCTTCTTCCACCATAAGCGCCAACAGGCATACCTGCTCCGATGATCTTACCATAAGTAACCAGATCCGGTGTCACCCCGAAATACTCTGCCGCTCCGCCAAAAGCCAGACGGAAACCAGTGATAACTTCATCAAAGATCAGAAGTGCGCCATACTCATCACAGAGCTTTCTCAGTCCCTCCAGGAAACCTTTCTTCGGAGGAACCACACCCATGTTAGCGCCAACAGCCTCAACAATAACAGCTGCTGTCTGGCCATCAGCCTGTTCCATCAGTGCACGAACGCTGTCCAGATCATTATAAACTGCTGTCATGGTATCCTCTGTGCAACCTTTCGGTACACCTGCGCTGTCAGGAACACCACTTGTCATCACACCTGAACCTGCACTTACCAGCATTGCGTCACTATGTCCATGATAACATCCTGCAAATTTGATGATCTTATTCTTTCCCGTAAAGCCTCTCGCAACACGAACAGCACTCATAACAGCTTCTGTTCCGGAGTTAACCATACGTACCATGTCCACATGCGGAATATGATCACAGATAAATTCTGCCATCTCCACTTCAATAGCAGTCGCACATCCAAAGCTTAAGCCCTTCTCGCAGGCCTTCAGCACACTTTCCTTTACTGCCGTAAAGTTATGTCCAAGGATCATCGGTCCCCAGGAATCAATATAGTCCACATATTCATTGCCTTCTACATCATAAATATAGCAGCCATCTGCGCGGTCAATAAATCTTGGTGCCATACCAATTGCACCGTAGGCACGAACCGGGCTGTTTACTCCTCCCGGAATCACCTTCACCGCTCTGTCAAATAATTCTTCTGAAGTTCCCATTAGCCGATTCTCCCTTCATCCATACACTTGGCAAGTTCTTTTGCATAATAAGTCAGATAAATCTGCGCACCTGCACGATAAGCACTTACAGCCATCTCGCACATGATACGTTCCTCATCGATCCAGTCCATCTTTGCAGCGGCTTTTACCATTGCATATTCACCACTTACACTGTACGCTGCAACCGGCACGTTCACTGCCTTGGATACTTCTGAAACCATATCCAGATAAGACATTGCAGGTTTTACCATAATGATATCTGCGCCTTCTTCTACGTCAGTCAGAGCCTCTTTCATTCCCTCTCTTCTGTTGTGGAAATCCATCTGATAGCTCTTTCTGTCGCCAAAGGATGGGGCTGATCCTGCTGCATCACGAAATGGTCCGTAGAAAGCAGACGCATATTTTACTGCATAAGACATGATCGGTGCTTCATAATGTCCGTTTGCATCAAGAGCTTCGCGGATTGCGCGAACACGTCCGTCCATCATGTCAGACGGTGCTACCATGTCTGCACCGGCCTCTATATGAGAAACGGCAGTCTTGGCAAGTAATTCCAATGTTGCATCATTGTCTACATCATGACCGCAGAGTACTCCGCAGTGACCATGGGAAGTATACTCGCACATACATACATCAGTGATATAGTACATATCCGGGAACTGTTTTTTTGCTTCTCTTAAAGCTTTCTGTACGATTCCGTTCGGATCATATGCACCGCTTCCCACTTCATCTTTGTGATCTGGAATTCCAAACAGCATAACACTGTTTACACCAGCCTTCTGCAAGCGTTCCAGTTCAAAAGGAAGACGGTCTATGCTGTAACGGAACTGTCCTTCCATAGATGGAATTTCTTCTTCAATTCCTGTTCCTTCTTTTACAAACAACGGATAGATAAGGGAAGACTTGTCCATTCTTGTTTCTCTTACCATTTTTCTTAAGTTTTCACTGCCTCTTAATCTTCTTGGTCTCTGAATTAAATCCATGTCTTTTTGCTCCTTTTTACATCTAAATCCATAAATTGGAATTTCTACTTATCAGCAAATTTCCAGTTTCATTTGCTCTACTAATTCAATCAGACTCTCAATCGTCGCCTTTTCAGCCATTCGGGTCTGCATGCCATATGCATCTGCCGCAGCTTTCGTCTGTTTTCCGATACATGCAGCTTTTACTTTTGTATAATCAAGACCAGGAGTGCCTTCCACAAAACCTTTTACTGTAGAAGCACTGGTAAATACCACACAGTCCACACTTCCGGTCTCAAATTCTTTCTTCTCATCGATCAGTCTGCTCTTCTCATAGCGGGTCGTATAAGTAGCAATATCATCTACTTTTGCGCCGGTTTCTTCCAGCAGACTGGTCAGTTTCTTATTTCCGGCTTCTGCCCTTGGAATCAGAATATTCTCATTCCCCTGCAGTTCCTTCGCAAGTTCTGCTCCAAGCGTATCCCCATCGTATACGCTCGGCACAAAGTCCGCCATCAGATGGTGTTCTTTAAGCTTTTTCTTCGTTCCTTCACCGATCACTGCGATCTTCGCCTGACCAATACTTCGCACATCCATCTCTTTTTTATCCATCTCATCAAAAAAGATTTCCACACCGGCCGGACTTGTGAAGATGATCCACTGATACGTCCGGATTTTCTCAAATGTCTCGTATAATCTGCTGTTATCTTCTACCGGTACTGTACAGATTGACGGCAGTTCCAGCACCTCCGCGCCCCTTTTGCGAAGAAGATCAGCGGTCTTTGAGATATGCTGTCTTGGTCTTGTCACCAGGACTTTCCAGCCTGCCAGCGGAAGTTTCTCATACCAGGCAAATTTATCTGCCAGAGAGCATACCTTTCCGACAACAATAATCGCAGGTGTCTCAATTCCCTGTCTGTCCACTTCTGCTTTCAGAGTACCGACTGTAGCTACCACACGTTTCTGTCCTGCCGTAGTTCCTTTCTGAAGGACTGCTGCCGGCATATCCGGATTCATACCCCCTGCAAGAAGTCCGCTGCAGATATCTTCCAGTGCGGCAATTCCCATCAGGAAAACCAGCGTTCCTTTTGTCTGTGTCAGCGCCTTAAAATCAATATCATACTCCTGTCCTGCACGTTTATGTCCTGTAATGATATGCAGGGAAGAGCAGAAATCTCTGTGCGTCACAGGAATTCCGTTATACGCCGGAACAGAAATCGGAGAAGTCACTCCCGGTACAATCTCATACGGGATTCCATTCTCAGAAAGAAGTTCCAGTTCCTCACCGCCTCTGCCAAAAAGGAATGGATCTCCACCTTTAAGTCTTACTACTTTATTTCCTTTTTGAGCCTCTTCCAGAAGGACTTTATTGATATCCTCCTGCACCATGGTGTGATGGCTTGCTCTTTTTCCCACGTTGATCAGTCTTGCGTGCTCCGGAATTCTTGCCAGAACGCCTTCGCCAACCAGACTGTCATATACTACCACATCTGCCTGCTGCAAAACCGCTTCGCCCTTTAATGTAAAAAGGCCGATATCTCCCGGTCCTGCACCAACCAGCCAAACTTTGCCAGATGTCATTTGTTTTCTCCTTATTATCACCTGATATACCAAGCTATTTTATATCAGTTATTTACTTTCGCAATCAAACTTCAACTGTTTTGCAAGAGCAATTCCCAGTTCAGTGCCTTTCCCTGCAGAACCTTTTATCTGCCCTGTAAGCCACTTTCCTGTCGCTTCGCTATAATATAATCCACGGATAAAGATCTCATCTCCACTTACCTCTGCAAATGCGGCTACCGGTGAAGAACATCCTCCGTCCAGATATTTTACATAGGCACGCTCTGCACTTCCTGCCATCCATGCATTTCTGTCGCAATATCCTTTCAGATAAGAATAGTCCTGATCCTTTCGTCCCTGCACCGCCAGAATTCCCTGTCCGGCTGCCGGGATCATTTCATCCGGTGTAAAATATCGGTTGATTCTTGCCTCCAGACCCAGACGTTTCAACCCCGCCGCAGCCAGAATCAGTCCGGAATACTCTCCCTCATCCAGCTTGCGCAGTCTTGTCTGCAGATTTCCGCGAATACTCTTTACTTCCATCTCCGGATATAATTTCTTTAACTGAAGAGTTCTTCTTAAACTGGAACATCCCAGCGGTTTCTCAGGATTCAGTGCTGTGACACCCTCCGGAAGTACCAGAACATCCCTTGGATCTTCTCTCTTTGAAAAAGCCAGCAGCGGAAGTTCCTCAGGTACCTCCATCGGCATATCCTTCAGGCTGTGCACAGAAAGATTGCTTCTGCCATCCATCAGTGCTCTGTCCAGTTCTTTTACAAACAACCCCTTGCCGCCTACTTTATCCAGGGTACGGTCAAGAATAATATCTCCGGTCGTTTTCATAGTCAGAATATCCACCGTTATCTCAGGACTGTTATTCTCTTCTATGTAACTTTTTACCATTTCACTCTGCAAAACTGCAAGTTTACTCTCTCTGCTTCCAATGATCACCCTCGTCATCATTCTCCTCCTCATCTTCCCGCGCGACTTTCTCCAGTGCATCCTGGATTTCTTCCCTTATCCTGCGCGCTTTCTTATGGTCAAGACCGCTGGCCGTAATTCCGACCACCAGTCCTTCCTGCATATAGATTCCCGGAAAATAAAAATCACACTGCTCTCTGTCACTGGCTACATTTACATAAATCCCTTCCTGTCGGCAGATTCTATGTATCTCATCATTCAGTTTTCTGTCATTTGTGGCAGCGATCACCATATACGCCATCGCAAAATCAGACCGCTTCACCGGACGTGTAAGCAGTTCCACATAGCCTGCTTTACTAAGCTCCATCATCTCCATGGTAACCTTCGGTGCAATGACTCTGATATTTCTGGTAAATGACAGCAGTGTTTTTACCCTGCGGGTTGCGATATTTCCGCCTCCCACCACCACGATATTCTTATCCGATAAATCTATAAACATTGGAAAATAAGGCTTATTCTTCATATATTTTCTCCAGTCCTGCAACACACTCCAGAAAAGCTTCCTGATTCAGACTGTCCCGTAAGCCAAAAATCAGCTTATTTACTACTTTTCCGGCGGCGGTATCTACTGCCTGCACCAGGTTCTGTCTGTCATCCTCTTCCATTGGTGTTTTCTTCAATATCTTCGCAATTCTGAGATTCAGGTCATTTACTGCCTCTTCTTTGATCTCCTGAATTCTCGGAATCAGGTCTCTTCCATCCAGCCATTGGAAAAACTCATCCATCTGTTCTCTTACAATTGCACCTGCCGCCTCCAGATTCTCCTGAAGTTCTGCCGGAATCTCTTCAATACGGAAACTATCCATATCGTAAAGTGTGATTCCCTGAATCTTTCCAATAGATGGCTCAATATCTCTTGGAACTGCCAGATCGATCAGAATCAGTTCATCTTTCATCTGAAGATTCTGAAACAGTTCTTCTCTTAATGTAAAATTCGGGCTCGCAGTCGCACTTACCACCAGATCACACTGCGGCACATATTTCATTCTCTCTCCGTAATTAATACGTTTGCAGCCCAGCGGAATATTTACCACACCGCTTCTGTACTGGCGAATTGTTACTGTCACATCAGCACCCGCTTCTCTCAAAGCCTGTGCAGCTACTTTTCCCATCTCTCCGTTTCCAATAACCATGCAGGTCTTGTCCTTAAGAGAATACCCCTTCTGGGCCAGGAATCCGATTGCCTGATGGATTACTGACGGGTTTCCATGGGAAAAGGGAACTTCTGTCTTGATTCTCTTTCCTGCTGTAACGGCCATTCTGAACAGAACTTCCAAAACCCCGTCTGCCGCAAAATTCTCTCTTGCCAGATTCAATGCATCCTTTACCTGTGTAAGGATCTGATCCTCCCCGATAATCTGGGATTTCAGTCCGCTTGTAAGATAAAAAAGATGTTCGACTGCCTCTTTGTCTTTTCGTTCCACAAAATATTCTCTATAAGAATCTTCTGTGATTCCTTTTAACTGACAGAGACAGTCGTAAAGACAGACTTCCTCGTCATCATCCACACTTGCCCAGACTTCCAGGCGGTTACAGGTTGAAAGGATCACACATCCGTAAATTCCTTTGTGGTTCTTTATTTTTTCCATGGCTTCACCGGCATTTTTCTTTGTAAATGCGAAATGCGCACGTATATCTACCGGTGCCATATTATGATCTATTCCAATCATGGAAATACTCATAATTTCTACTTCTCCTTCGTATCTCCTATTTTCGTCCAAAAATATCATAAACATTTCCTGCGAAGATGTCAATTACAAACACACGAAAAGCGCCCGAAATGAGCACTTATGGTTACTGTTCACTCCGTTCTCAGTAACACGCTTCGCGATGCACAGAATTTATTCTAATCTCATAAATTCGCGCGGTATGTCTCGGGATTTTGGCATTTTCATGCCAAAACACCTCGCGGGATAGTGGCGTGTGAACAGTAACCATTTATGCTATACGCTCATTCGGACGTTTTTTGCTTTGCTACCTGATATCTGTATACAGGATGCTCCTGCAATATCTCACGGTGAATATTTTCTTACTCTTAACGGAATTCCATTCTGCGCAGCCAAAATCTTACTCTGCGCTACCTTTTCCTCCCCGATCACGTCTACAACTGTAAATCGTACATCGTCGATGTACTGTTTGCAATCTCTTGCAATTTTCAGCATGGCGTCAAAGGGCTTCTCTCCGTATGCCGGTCGGACCACCTCATTGTAAGAAGCTGCATCCGGCATGTTAAGACTGATAGATAACTTCCTTTGCCGTGGAACGGTTATGAAAGATATAAGTGGTCATCAGCGTGGTAAGAGCCGCCATTACAGCTGTTGCCGTAATTTTCTTTACTGTACTTGCAGTCTGTACATTCTGTTTTGTTGTTGTTACTTCTGACATAATAACTCCTCCTCGTTATGTCTTTTTAACTGTGTTTTATGAATTTTCTGTCAATCAGGCTGATAAAAATATCCACCTGGTATTCATCCCCAAAAACAGCTACAGCATTTTTAAGTATTTTTCAAAACAGACACCGTCATTTCTGTCGGTTCCTTCCAGTACCGCATCATGAATGGCTCCGGCAAGGAATGCGATTGCTTTCTGCACACATTCCTTCATGGAAATTCCTTTTACCATTCCTGCGCTGAGCACGGATGCAAACAGGTCTCCGGTTCCGGAATAGCTTCCGCCTTCTTTTATGGAAAAATACCAGTCTGCTTCATTTTCCTCTATTACCAGATTACCCATTTTCACACTGCCATCACCGCACACTACATCCACTCCGGTGATAACAATCGATTTTAATCCAAAACGGTCTGCCAGCTCTCTGCCGGATTTCTCTGTTTCTTTCAGCTGCTGTGTCTCGTCCATCTGAGAAAAAAGTTCCATTTTCTCTTTCATGCCCTGTTCTCCGTACAAAAGCAACAGTGCTTCTGTAAGATTCGGAGTAATTACTGTCGCATGCTGAACCAGAATCCTCATCTTCTCGCAAAGTTCTTCGGAATATGTCCTGTAAATATTTCCTCCATCGCCCATTACAGGATCTATCAGGATATGTGTCTCATCCGTACAGAACATATCTGTAAATTTTAAAATCACATCTACCTGTCTGGCATCTGCCAGAAACCCTGTATATACACCATCCGGTTTAAAACCCATTTTCTTCCATTCGTCCATGATCAGTTGCATCCGGTCTGTATAATCATCCCAGAAATAAGAACCGTATCCGGTCTGGTTGCTCAGAACTGCTGTAGGCAATGGACAGGCCTGCACTCCCATAGCAGAAATCACCGGTATTGCCGCTGTCAGGGAACATTTTCCCATTCCGGACAGATCATGAATGACTGCAATCTTCTTCAATTTATCAGTACCTCTTGCTTTCTTAATAAGTCTGTCATCAGCCTGAAACATCTGAATTCTTATTCTTCCAGATGTGATTTTCATTCTAACCTTATTAATATAGCATTGGATTCTATATCTGGATATATCCAGTTTTGTATTTTTTTTAGAGGTCAGTTTTATGTCAGATATAATATAAAATAAACTCAAATCCATCGGATATCTGTGATTCACTTCAATTACCTGTCCATAACAGGTAACCGGGTTAATATCCTCTGTTATTATCGATCATATAAAGTAATGCATTACAGATACATGCCGCGATATTGCTTCCGCCTTTCCTTCCTCTTGCCACAATATACGGAACGTCTGCCTGCATGATCAGTTCCTTTGACTGTACCACATTTACAAAACCTACCGGCACGCCAATAATGAGTTCCGGATTCAGTTTGCCATCCTCGATCAGTTCATAAAGACGTACCAGTGCTGTCGGGGCGTTTCCAATAGCAAAGATCAGTTTCTTTCCCATCGCTGCTGCTTTATCCATGCTGGCAGTTGCCCTTGTTGTTCCATTGGCTTTTGCTGTCGCTGCCACATCTTCATCCGAAATAAAGCAGAATACCTCTCCACCATAACGGGAAAGAACTCTTTTATTGATTCCGGATTCCGCCATATGTGTGTCTGTCACAATGCAGGCTCCCTCTTTAATCGCCGCGATAGCTTTCTGTACTGCATCCTCAGAAAAGCAAAGATTCTTTGCATAATCAAAGTCTGCACTTGTATGAATGCATCTCTTTACGATCAGTTCCGTTCCGGGAATCAATTCTGTATCTCCCAGCTCCTCTGTAATGATCTCAAAGCTACGCTTCTCTATATCCATCGGTTTTACATTTTCCAGCTCTACTTTCATTTTATACCTCCAAAATCTGCTCGAGCAGATAATATCATCCGCTTTCGCTTCATAACTGCAGAACGTCTTTTATATTACACTCCCTGCTCCAGAATCTCATAAATCTTCTTCATATCCAGATGCTTCCGAAGTTCAGAAGCCAGAATGTCATACTGTGTCTCTTTAAATGCCGCAAAATCAACTCCTGTCATCTCAGATACATCAAGTCCTTTCTTTTCTCCGAGCGCGCGGACAACAGCCTCCGCAACATCTTCTTTGTCAAAAACTCCATGTACATAAGTTCCACAGACATTTTTACAATATGCACCATCTTCCTTCCGGCTGCCTGATACGTGATCCTCAATCGACACACAATGACCTGCGTTTTCTTTCAGAACAGTCTCTCCCATATGAATCTCATAGCCTTCCAGTTCCGCGCCGGAAAGAGCAGCAAGATCTCCGTTCAGATTCAGGAACTTTCCGGATACTCTGGTTCGTGTCTTATTCTCTGCAAATATGGTATCCATAGGCAGAAGTCCCATTCCTTTGATCGTTCCGCCCGCTTCTACATGGTGAGGGTCGCTTAAAGTTTCTCCGAGCATCTGATAGCCGCCACAGATTCCGAAAATAATCTTTCCTCTTGCTGCTTCTTTGAGTACTGCCGCTTCCAGTCCATTTGCGCGCATCCAGAGAAGGTCTTCCATGGTATTCTTCGTTCCCGGCAGAATGATCATATCCGGATTCTTTAATTCACTTACATGCTGTACATAACGAAGAGAAACCCCCGGAATACTTTCAAATGGGTTAAAATCTGTGAAATTAGAAATTCTCGGCACCCGGATAACTGCAATATCAATCAGATCCACTTCCGTTTTTCTGTCAAATCGCTCCGTCAGACTGTCCTCATCCTCCACCTGAATATTGAGATAAGGCGCCACACCAACTACCGGGATATGACTTCTCTCCTCCAGCATTTGTACGCCCGGATCAAGGATTGTCTTGTCTCCGCGGAATTTGTTGATGATCAGTCCTTTAACCATCTGGCGCTCATCCTCTTCCAGAAGCTCCACTGTACCGATCAGCTGGGCAAAAACACCGCCTCTGTCGATATCTCCGACCAGAAGTACCGGAGCTTTCGCCATCTTTGCCATTCCCATGTTTACGATATCTTCTGTTTTCAGATTGATCTCTGCAGGGCTTCCTGCTCCTTCGATCACGATAATATCGTTCTCTGCTGCCAGCGCATTATATGCTTTCATGATATCCGGCACCAGTTTTTTCTTATATTTGAAATAGTCTCTGGCGCTCATGGTTCCAAGGACTTCTCCATTTACGATCACCTGAGAACCAACGTCATTGGTAGGTTTTAACAGAATCGGATTCATCAACACTGAAGGCTTGATTCCTGCGGCTTCCGCCTGCATAACCTGTGCTCTTCCCATTTCCAGCCCCTCTTCTGTAATAAAGGAATTCAGAGCCATATTCTGTGATTTAAAAGGTGCTACCCTGTATCCGTCCTGCTTAAAGATCCTGCACAGACCGGCTGCCAGTAAGCTTTTTCCTGCATTGGACATTGTCCCCTGCACCATAATCGCTTTTGCCATTTCTTTGTCCCCTCTTTTCTTTTGCTGTATTTCTTATTTTCTATATTTTCATAATTATCTATAAATAATGTCAGGGATAAAAAATCTTTTGATTCCGACTTAATACCACCGATTATAATGGTTTATCCCACTAGTTCTGTCAACACCCGCACCAGCTTTTCATTCTGTTCATGAAGTTTCACTGCCACGCGGTAATATCCTTTCTGTAGCCCCGGATAGTTGCTGCAGTCACGAATCAGAATTCCTTTTGGCACACATTTCTCAAATAAATCTTCCGGTCCACGAAAGAATATATAATTTGCCTCTGACGGATATACCTTCAGGCCAAGCTTTGTCATTTCTTCCTTCAGCCACGCAGATTCCTGAAAAATGATCTTTCTTCCTTTTTCTACGTATTCCGTTTCTTTCAGCGCCGCCAGTCCTGCCTGCTGTGCCATGGTAGATACATTCCAGGGCTGTGTCACTGCCTCCATCCGTTCCAGAACTTTTCTGTCAGAACAGAATCCATATCCAAGGCGCACACCCGGAATCGCATAACGTTTGGTAAATGCCTTAAGCAAAAAAAGATTCGGGTGCTCTGCAAGTTTTCCCTTTAATGTATGTCTGTCCGGATCTTTTACAAAATCCAGGAAGCATTCGTCCACGACCATAAAGATACCAAGTTCTGAACAACTTGCAAGAATCTTCTCCGGTAATTCCTGCGGCATTGTGATTCCTGTAGGATTATTTGGATTACACAGAAAAATAATATCTGGTTTTTCTGTTTTAAGAAGCTGCAGATAATTTTCCTCTACACAAAAATCTGACGTTTCTTCCAGATAATATCTTGTAATCTCACATCCCACGCTCACCAGTGCCTGCTCATATTCTGCAAAGGTCGGTGCCAGAAGAAGTGCTTTTTTCGGATTTTTTGCTCTGCAGAGAGAAAAAATAAGGTCTGCGGCTCCATTGCCGCAGATCAGATACTCTTTTTGCGTCTGCTCATAAACTGCGATTGCTTCTTTTAATGGTCCGCAGCCTACCCTTGGATAATCACTGAGACCATCCACGCTGTCTATGATTGCCTTTTTCACACTCTGCGGTGTCCCAAGAGGATTACAGTTTGCTGAAAAATCCAGGCAATGATCATATTTATATACATCACCGCCATGTATGTGTTTTGTCATCTGTTCTCTCCCGTCTCATAATGTATGTCTGTATCGCAGTCAAACGGATAAAATCATCCGCTTCCGCTACGTGGCTCTACATCGAATAACTGCTTCGCAGTTTATTCGGTTAAAACAGCCACATTCTGACTGCCACACTAATCAGCATAAATACTATTACACCCAAAATCGCAGTAGCATAAAGCAGATGATTGGACCGTCTGATATCTTCTACTTCTATCGGCCGGATTGCATCTCCAATCGTCGGTTTCTCATAAAGCTTTCCAAAATAATATGCATTTCCGGCAAGCTGTACATCCAGTGCTCCTGCCATCGCAGCTTCTGTCTGTGCAGAATTCGGGCTTGCGTGATTTCTTCTGTCACGACGGTAAATCTTTGCCGCATTTTTCACATCCATTTTTACAAACGCTGACGCAGCTACCATAAGCCATCCTGAGATTCTTGCCGGAATGTAGTTTGCCACATCATCCAGTTTTGCAGCACAACGGCCGAAATAAAGGTACTTGTCGTTTTTGTATCCCAGCATGGAGTCCATCGTGTTGATTCCTTTATATAAAAACATCAGCCAGACTCCGCCGATTGCCATATAAAACATCGGAGCTATAATTCCATCAGAAGAATTCTCTGCCACAGTTTCCACTGCCGCCTTTGTCACTCCCTCTTCTGTGAGAGACTGTGTATCTCTGCCGACAATCATAGATACTGCATAGCGTGCCTCATCCAGAGTTCCGTTTTTCAGTCTGTCATATACTTTCATGCTCTCTGTTTTCAGAGATTTCGTTGCCAGAAGCTGATAGCACCAGAATGTTTCCAGTGCCAGTCCTGCCCAGGCAGAAATTCCATAAAGAAAATGTAAAATCAGAAACGGGATTCCGCCACTGAACAGACAGACCAGGATTACTTCTACGGTACCTGCCACAAGTTCTCCCTTATCCGTTTTCGGAAAAATTTTCCGAAGTATCTTTTCCAGAAGCGCTATAAGATTTCCAATCACGCACACCGGATGATACAGCCATCTTGGATCTCCTATGATAAGATCAAGGATAAAACCTGCGGCCAGGGCATATATACTGTAATATAACATAATAAATAAGACTCCTTGTTACATACTTTATCTCAATCAGACATAATGTTGTGCTGTATGATATTCCAGACACTTTAACAGAAACGCTCTGGGAATGTTCGGATTGCCATAATAGTACAGATGCGGATATCCTGCCAGAAGATTTTCCTCACTGTGTACACAGTCCCATCCTCGTTTACTGAGAGGTTTTGACGCATGAAAATCTGTACCACAGTTCTCAGAATCAAAATAGTGAAACTCATGAGCCGGAATCTCCCCTATTTCTTCTGCCGCCTGTCCAAATACCGGTTGTCTGGCATTCAGTGTGATATACCCAAACCTCGTCAGTTTCGGAGTTCTGTAACACTTTCCCGGAATCACTCCACAGGTTTTACGGCTGATTCCTTCCATATCCTCCATCTGTTCATGAAGATACATAAAGCCGCCACACTCTGCCATGCAAGGCATCCCTTGTTTAATCGCCCGAACAATCTCCTCTTTCATGGATTCATTTTGTTCCAATGCCTCTCCGTTTAATTCCGGATAGCCTCCATAAAGCAGCAGCCCATCTAAATCTGACGGCAGATGTGCATCATGAACCGGTGAAAAATAAACTAGCTCTGCTCCCATTTCCTGCAATAGCCGGAAGTTATCTTCATAGAAGAAACAGAATGCTTCATCCCTGGCTACTCCAATCTTCAGTTTCTGTGGCAAATGAAAATCAAAGGCAGGATTTTTCTGATCCAGAGATTCCGGCACATTCAGATCCGGTGCTTTTTCTGCAAGCGCAAGGATTCTGTCTATTTCCAATGTCTCTTCCAGCACGCCTGCCAGTTTCTTCAGACGACCTTTCAGATCTTTGATCTCTTCCGGAAGTACCAATCCCAGATGACGGCTCTCAATCACGCAGTCCTCTACTTTCGGTACATAGCCAAGAACTTCCACACCCAACTGTTCTTCTGCCAACTTCTTCATCCTTGGATAAAGCATCGGAGACATCTGATTAAAAATCACACCTTTGATATGGCTGTTCTCTTTATATTCCATAAAGCCTTTAATATAAGCAGCCAGAGAAATACTCATTCCCCTGCTGTTCACAATAAGAATCACAGGTGTATCTGTCGTATCTGCCAGATCATAGGCACTTGCTTTCGTGGAAATACCTCCCACTCCATCATAAAATCCCATGACACCTTCCATCACTGCGATATCGCAGTCCGCAGCATTTCGCCCAAGAAGATATCTGGTAACATCAGAATCTGTAAAAAAAGTATCAAGATTTCTTGATTTCGTTCCGATGACTCTGGAATGAAACATAGGATCTATGTAGTCCGGTCCACACTTAAAAGATGCCACCTTCATTTTTCTGTTTACCAGCGCCTGCAAAAGTCCGCAGGTAATCAGTGTCTTTCCACTGCCACTGGCTCCTGCTGCCAGAAGTATTCTTGGAATTTTCATCCTGTTTCTCCTCTATTTCTTCTGCAATGTAATAATATAAATTGGATTTTCGCCCATCATCATATGGTAACGTCCAATCGCCTTTGAACGTGCCGCACCAAGCTGAACAATCTCATTCTCCTCAAATCCAAATTCTTTCGCTGTCTCAAGTGCTTCAGACACTGTCTCCAGAGTAATGCAATTGATCACAATACGAACCTGGGGGTTCTTTTCGATCAGAAGCTTCACGATTTCTTTCAGATTTCCGGAGGAGCCTCCAATAAACGCATGTGTAGGTACCGGAAGTTCTGTCAGTGCCTCCGGTGCAAGTCCTTCGACGATCTCCAGATTATCCGCTACAAATTTCGCCTTGTTCAGACGAATCAGTTCCACTGCATCCTCTTTCTTCTCTATCGCCCAGACTTTACCCTGATGAGCGCGAAGTGCCATCTCTATAGATAAAGAACCTGTTCCCGCTCCGACATCATAGCAGATGGAATCCTGTGCCAGACAAAGCTTTGAAAGTGATACAGTACGCACTTCCTCCTTCGTCATAGGCGCTTTGCCCCTGATAAATTCTTCATCTTTTATTCCATGAGTCTCCGGTCGTGTTATCGCATTCTCGTTGACCGCACAGACCACTGAGAGCGGATCACCCACATACTCTGTCAGTTCACTGGCCGGTTTTACAAAAATCTTCTCATTATCATAAGAAAGATTTTCTCCCACATAAAGAAGAACATCTCCCATGTCATATCCTGTCAGCTTTCTGGCAAGAACCGCCACTCCGTCTGAAGTTCCAAGAATCGCAAATACCTTTTTCTCATGGCGGATATGCGATATGAGATTACAGCCTCTTCCATGAGCACTGACAATCTTCGCATCATCCCAGGATAAGCCAATCTTTGACATAAAATATACTACAGAAGAAATTCCACACTGAACTTCTATCTTTGATTCTGCCATAACATCCAGCAGTTTTTTTGCTCCACTGTAGAATCCTACATCCCCGGAAAGAACAATCACAATGTTATCATACTCAGGGTGTTTCCCGATATAGTCTTTAATCTCCTGGCTTCTGTACTCCACGAATACGTCCTGTCCCGGACGCTTCACAGAATCCACCATTCTTTTCGCTCCGATCAGAAGATCTGCCTGATCCAGACTGTTCTTTCCCTGTACTGTCAACGTCTGAGAACTTCCCATGCCAATTCCAAGAAGCGTAATATGCGGCTGATGCGTCAGGCTGAAATGTTCCATAAGGAATCTCTTGCATTCTTTTACAGACATTCCATCTTCTTTCAACGGGCGCCCGATGATCACAGGAATCGCGTCACATTCCAGCGCCGCATCTATCTTATCCTGAAAACCGCCCGCTTTTCCGGTATCCTTTGTCACCAGATATTTACAATGGTACTGTCTTAACATCGCTGCATTTAATTCTCTGGAAAAAGGTCCCTGCATTCCGATCAGATGTTTTCCCTCAAAGCCCAGTCCGGCACATGCCTGCATGACGTTCGGCAGGGAAAGGACTCTGGCATAGAGACGTTCCTTATAATCTTTCATTCCCGTAAAACCAGCCAGTTCCTTACTTCCTGTTGTCAGCAATACATTTCCCTGTGTCCGGTCCAGGTACTCAGCTGCCGCCTGCACACTCTCCACATAGACAGCTTTCTCTTCATGTCCGCCCATTTCCCGCAGAACTCTATAGTAAAGTGTCTGTGTTTTCTCACAGGCTGTCCGGATATTTATGGTAACCTCAGCTGCATAAGGGTGCGTCGCATCCAGCACCATCTCCGGCTCCTCTCTGGCAAAAATCTGCTCCATGGCAGTTTCATCCAGTCTTCCTGTCTGCACAGTGAGATATTCATTTTCCATAAGAGATTTGCTGCCGTATTCTGTCGCGACAAATCCCATCGTCTGTACCTGATGTGCTGCCAGAAAACGGCAGACCTCATATCCTTCTGTTGTTCCTGCAAAAACAAGGACTTTATACATTCTTATATCCCCTTGGTGTAACCATCTTATGGTTGATTTCCTTTGTCTGCGAATTTCCGATAAATACAGTTGTAAACATATCTACCTGTGTATCTCTCAGTTCTTTTAATGTCATTACATTGGCTGTTTCGCCTTCTCTTGCGATATTAGAAACAGTTCCACAGATCGTATCCGGTGACTTATATTTCATCATCAGGTCGCATGCTTTCTGCAGATAATCATGGCGTTTCTTACTGGATGGATTATAAAGACATACGACAAAATCTGCCTGAGCTGCAGCCAGAAGTCTTGCTTCGATCTTTTCCCATGGAGTAAGAAGGTCGCTTAAGCTGATAAGACAGAAATCATGGATCAGAGGTGCACCAAGAACTGCCGCTCCGCCTGTAGCTGCTGTCACACCCGGAATAATCTCCAGTTCTGTTTCCGGATAATTAACGCCGACCTCATACATCAGTCCTGCCATACCATAAACTCCGGCATCACCGCTGCAGATCATAGAAACCGTCTTGCCTTTCTTCGCTTCTTCAAAAGCAAGAACGCAGCGGTCAACCTCTTTCTTCATTGGTGTAGTCATAAATTCTTTTCCAGGGAAGTATTCCTTTACCAGATCAACATATACAGTGTATCCGATGATCGCATCACTTTCATTCATTGCGCGGATTGCCTTTCCTGTCATCTGGTCATAAGCTCCCGGTCCGATTCCGATTACATATATTTTACTCAAAATGTATCCTCCATTCTCTGGCTGCCACTGCTGTGGTCACACCGTTTTCTCCTTTTTTCTTGTGAATCAGTCTGCCATTACCGCTGGCAAAAACTGCACTTCTCTCACAGACATTATCTACACCTGTGATTTTCTTTACAAACGGTGAGGGCGTAAATTCTCCCGGCACCTGTTTTAATTCATCTTCTGTATAAGTGACAAAAGGAATCTGCCAGTCTTTTGACAACGTTTTGATTCCCTGTTCTTCTTTCTTCAGGTCAATGCTGGCGATCTGTTCAAATGCTTCTTTAAAAAATTCGCCTGTATCGAGCACTTTCTGTGCCGCCTCTGCGATTCCTTCGGCATCTTTGCCCTTACGGCATCCCATTCCCAGTGTCAGATTCCCGGGAACGATCTGTGTCGTAGATGCAAAAGGCTGGCAGGATGTATGTACTGTGACAGCGGCTCCACAGTCTATCCCTGAATCATCCAACTTTCCAACAATTGATTCTGCATTTTCAGATATCATTTTTTTGCTTTCTGGTGATTCCGTAGTATCTGACTGCATGCCTTCCATATTTCTAACCGGGATTCCCCGTTCGTCACACATAATCAGTCCTTCCGGCAGTCTGCCATCTACAGGAAATTCACTGTAAAATCCCACTTTTTTTCCTGCCAGAAGCGCTGCTGAAACTTCTTTTGCCGCTTTCATATTGAAAATGCTACAATCATTTTTCTTTGCAAAGACATCTACCGCAAAGCGATGATGCAGGTCCGTGGCGGTCGTTACCACCGGTACTGCGTTTAATATTTCTGCCGTTTTCAGCGCCAGTTCATTAGCGCCGCCCAAATGCCCTGACAGCAGTGAAATCACGAACTTCCCGCATTCATCCACCACAAGCACCGCCGGATCTGATTTCTTTGACACTACATAAGAAGCAATACTGCGGACTGCAATTCCACTTGCGCCAATGAAAATCAACGCATCTGAATCAGGAAATTTCTCCCCTGCCCATGCAGAAGTACTGATCTGTATGGAGTCCGGCAGGTATTTACTTTTTTTGTCAAGGGTTGCCGTTATGCCGGCAGATTTCAGTCCCCTGCATAATTTCTCACCTGTTTCCTGTCCGGTCAGGCTGAAACAGATCATTGCAATCTTCATTTTATCCTCCTATCGAAGGTTCTTTTCTCATTTTGTAGCCTCGCGGAACTCTGTCGTAAATCCCGGATCGTACAGTTTGGAACGATCGTAATGTGCTGCTGCCACACTGTCACCAATGATCATCAATGCGGTTTTTGTGATATTGTTATCTGCTGCTGTTTTTGCCAGCGTTCCTACTGTGCAGACAAAAGTCTTCTGATCCGGCCAGGTGGCTTTGTATACGATAGCTGCCGGTGTATCTGCTGTATAACCGCCTTCAATCAGACGTCTGCTCAGTTCTTCCAGCATTCCTGTACTTAAGAATACAACCATTGTTGCCTGATGAGCTGCGAATGATTGAATGCTCTCTTTGGACGGAACCGGAGTTCTGCCTTCCATACGGGTGATGATTACGCTCTGGGAAATATCCGGAAGTGTATATTCCAGATTCAGGGCGCTTGCCGCACCACAGAATGCACTGACACCCGGGCAGTAATCATACGCGATATTCTTCTCATCCAGAATATCCATCTGCTCACGGATCGCGCCGTAAATACAAGGGTCGCCTGTGTGGAGACGGACGGTTATCTTTCCTTCTGCTTCTGCTTTCTCAATTACATGAATGACCTCTTCCAGTGTCATCTTGGCACTGTTATGGATCGTGCAGATGTCCTTTGTATATTCAAGAAGCTGTGGATTTACCAGTGATCCTGCATAGATCACCACATCTGCTTCTTCCAGATACTGTTTTCCTCTTACTGTAATTAAATCCGGTGCTCCCGGGCCTGCTCCTACGAAATGTACCATGTTTTATATCCTCCTTTTATCTATCGTTTTTGTTCTATATTATGTATCAGACAATAACTGTCATTTTTATAATTATAAATCATAACTTAGTTAAACAGCTATGATTATCTATTTCTCCATATTTTTTGCTTACCTGATTGATTATCTATTTATCTTTGATTTTCTCATTCTGTATATTAATCTGTTCAATCAGTTTGGCAGCATCTGCCGTCTGTCCCAGATATCCGCAGGTGTTAGAAAAAACTACTGCTCCAAGCAGAATCTGTTCATAGGATCTGTGATTCAGATAAAACTGGATTCTGTCCAGAACCTCTTTCATCGTTCCCTGTGTCATCTGGTATCTGTTCAAAATATCCAGTGCCTCATCTGTGGTAGATGCGTTCAGAATCTCTTTTGCACATTCCAGTGGTGCTCCTGCGCGGATTGCATTAGACGCCAGAACTTCCATTCTTGCATCTGCGCTGTGTGAATGTGTATTCATAATTCCAGCTGCTACTTTTACAAACTTCCCGATATGCGCAATGAAAAGGATTCCTTTCACGCCCATGTCGATTGCCATATCTATCGTTTCTCCTACATAGTTGCTACACTTGATGTTCTTCTCATATGGGAGATCCATGTGTTCTCTCAGATAATCTGCACCGTAATTTCCCGGTGTTACCAGAAGATATTCTTCTCCCTGGGAAAAGTGCTGTTTCATTTCCACCCGGATGCTCTGGACAAGGGCTGCCTCGCTCATAGGCTCTACGATACCGGATGTTCCAAGAATTGAGATTCCCCCGACGATTCCCAGTCTGGGATTGAACGTTTTCTTTCCGATTTCCACACCTTCCGGAACAGAAATGATAATCTTTAGGCCACCCTCGTAGTCATATTTTTCTGCTATTTCTGTGGCTGCCCGGAGGATCATGGATTTTGGTACCGGATTGATTGCGGCTTCTCCGATTTTCTGGGAAAGTCCGGCTTTTGTTACTCTTCCGACACCAATTCCGCCGTCAAGAGTAATTCCCTGCTCTTTTGTTTTCTCTACGGTCGCATAGACCAGTATTCCGTTTGTGGTGTCTGGGTCATCTCCGGCATCTTTCCGGATTGCGCAGGTTACTTTATCTGTTTCTATCTGAATGTCTTTCAGTTCCAGTGTGAGCAGAATTCCTTTGGGAGTCATCAGTGTAACGGTTTCCTGTAATTTGCCTCCAAGGAGTATTTCTGTGGCGCCTTTGCAGGCTGCTGCTGCGCAGGAACCTGTTGTGTAGCCGAATCTCATTTTTTTGTTTCCGCGGATTACGTAGTAGTCTTCCAGTCCGTTTTTCATGGGTGCTCCTTTGTCTTTTGCTGCCGGCGTATGAGATATAACAGTTCAATAAAATACTGCATTATTTTGCTGATTTATTATAGTTACATAAAAGGAGGGATTTTTGTGTGCAACAAAATCCCTCCTGAAAGTTCCTAGAAAATATTCTCTGGTTGCCGCAGATTGTATTTCAACTGAAAAAGCAGACAGTATCTGGCTGTTACAGTAACGGACTTGCGCAGGGATTTCACCTGACTTCCTGTGGTGCTTTTCTGGGGTTATTTTTCGACAATCATTATATAATTTTGAGGGGGAAAAGTCAATGTATTTGACGGGCATTAAAGGATTAAAGGATACCCATTAAGGGACGCTCAGAAAAAGTTCTTGTGTTGGGTGCGGTTTCGAAGACTAAGATATTCTAAGCTCTCAGAAATCTGCTAAAGGCATGAGAAGAAAAGTCTGGATTACTCGCTGCGCTCAGACAGTGACTTTTCTTCTCATAACGCAGATTTCTAAGGGCTAAGAATATCTAAGTCTCCTGCAAATGCACCCAACACAAGAACTTTTTCTGAGCTAGGGATTGGAAATGAGCAAGTCATCTACTGTAATATATTTATTTTATGGGTAATGTTCCTTACGGCCAGTAGGAAGCTTATACTACCTTGTGGTTTAGCCATTTGCGGCTGTGGAAGCGGAGGGAGAATACGATTCCGCGGACAGTCCAGTCGGTGAACATTCCAATCCATACGGCCATTGGGCCGAAGCCTCTGAAGCGGATGAGATATACGCAGAGGCAGAATCGGAAAACCCACATGGTGATGCAGGAGGTGAGCATGGAGAATTTTACGTCACCGGCGGCTCTGAGGCCGTAGGCAGGGACGAAGGCCATTACCCATACGATTGGTTTGATGATTGTGATCCAGGTTACCATGTGGAAGCACATCTGAGCGCTTTGGGATTCCATTCCACCTAGTTTTGTTATCGGAATGGTCAGGGCGAATACCAGGAGGCAGCTTGCGATGATGATGATTTCCGCAATGATACTGAGTTTTTTTATGTAGTAAATGGCTTCGTCTTTTCTACCGGCTCCGAGGCATTGGCCTACTACGGTCATCAGACCGATTCCTACGCCGATGGCTGCGATTCCGTTTAGGTTTTCGAGGATGTTTGTCATTGCCTGGGCTGCGATGGCTACGGTTCCCAGGGTGGATACTGAGGATTGGATTGACAGTTTTCCGAGCTGGAACATGCTGTTTTCTACACCGGATGGGATTCCCAGTGAGAGGATTCTGCCGATCATTTTTCCGTCGGGACGGATCTGGTAATAGTTTTTTACTACGATTGGCTGTCTGTCAAGTCTGAGCTGCCAGAGTACAACTACTGCGCAGAAGATTCTGGAGGCTAAGGTTGCAATGGCGGCACCGGCTACGCCCATATGGAATACCCAGATCAGGACTGCGTTTCCACCGATGTTGATTACGTTTGATATGACGGAGACAGTCATCGGGCCTCTGGTGTTTCCCTGTGAACGGAATATAGAGGCACCGGCATCATAGAGCGCAATAAACGGGAAGGATAGCGCTGTATAGAAGAAGTATGTTCTGGATGCTGTCATAACGTCTGCTTCTACTTTTCCGAATATGAATTGTAAAAGAGGTATTCGGAATATCAGGCATAGTGTAGTTACCGCTACAGATATGGCTGTGATGATGAATAGTACCTGTCTGGCGGATTTGTTTGCCATTTCGTGATTTTTCTGTCCTATATATTGTGAACAGATGATTGCTCCGCCTGCTGCCAGTGCTGAGAATGCCTGGATTACCAGTACATTGATGGAATCTACCAATGATACGGCGGATATTGCTGCGGAGCCTACATTGCTGACCATCATGGTGTCAACGGTTCCCATTAAGGAGTTTAACACCTGTTCAAAGATGACTGGTATCAGCAGACTTCGAAGCATTTGATTCGTAAAAATGTGTTGCTGTTCTTTTGTATTTTCTTTCATCTTTCCCCACCCATTTTAGAGTGTATTTGAAAAAGGCTTTCTGCAAGATGTGCGTGCAGATTGCGGGAATGATTTTTCAAACACGCTCTAGTTTCTTTTTCTGATTATACGCTTAATTTTTTGTGATGCAAGAGAGTGGGCTGTGTTTTTTCTCATATTTTTGTATAAAATTCTGTTGTTTTTCTTGTTATGGGCTGTAAAATCTGATACATTAGAGCCACATATAAGTTATAGATTCAGAAAGGTAAATAAAATACACCAGTCATGCAAAGAGTTATTGAATATATTATTTCTGAAAATACAAGTCCGGTTACGATTCTGGACTTTCTTAAAAGAGAGGGATTTTCCCGGCATATATTAAGTTCTATGAAGAATGCTTCTGATACGATCATCCTAAACGGCGAACGTGGTTTCGGGCGGTCTGTGTTGAAGCCGCAGGATCATCTGGTAATCACTGTGCCTGAGACGGAATCAGGAGAGAATATTATCAGGACGAAGATGGAATTAAAGATTCTTTATGAAGATGAAGATATTCTTGTGATAAATAAACCTGCTGATATGCCGGTACATCCTTCTGCCGGAAATTATGAAAATACGTTGGCTAATGGGATTGCCTGGTATTTTTATGAAAAAGGAGAAGATTTTGTTTACCGATGTATTAATCGGCTTGACCGTGATACAACCGGTGCTTTGATTCTTGCAAAGAACCCTCTGAGTGCCGCTATTCTGTCTGTGCAGATGAGAAATCGTCAGATCTGCAGAACGTATCTGGCGCTCGTAGACGGAGTGCTTCCAGAATCAGGCAATGTCGATGCCCCTATTGCACGAATGGATGGATCGGTTATCACACGTGAAGTAAATTTTCAGAATGGAGAATCTGCTGTTACACATTATGAACGTCTGGCAGTTGGCAAAGACTATTCTCTTGCAGAACTTCATCTGGAGACAGGGCGCACGCATCAGATCCGGGTGCATATGAAATATATCGGTCATCCTCTTCCCGGAGATTTTTTGTATAATCCGGATTATCGTTGGATAAAACGGCAGCCGCTTCACTCCTATCAGCTGGAATTTACTCATCCAGTCACTAAAAAAGCGATGCTTTTCACAGCACCTGTTCCGGCTGATTTCGTTTCTGCCTTTTGGTCAAACTAAAACCATTCTGTGGGCAAAAAAATAGTTCATCAGCATTAATTATCTGATGAACTATTTTTATATTCCCGGAGAATTATTTATTTTTTTCGTAAATGATCAGAAGTCCTTTCAGCAGAAGTTCTTCATCCAGAATGATTTTTCTCTTACAGTGAGGAATGATTTTCTTTGCCAGACCACCTGTTGCTACTACTGTGGTTTTCTCGCCAAGTTCTTCTTCGATTCTGTCAATGATTCCGTCAAGAGCGGCTGCATTGCTGTAGAGAACTCCGCTCTTCATACATTCGATCGTATTTTTTCCGATTACATGTCGCGGGGCATCAATGCTGATTCCGCTGAGCTGAGAAGCTCTTGCGGTAAGGGCATCCAGTGAAACTCCCACTCCAGGAAGGATCATTCCACCTACATACTGCTTTCTGCTATTAACAACGGAAGCTGTAGTTGCAGTTCCCATATCAATGAGGATCAAAGGCACCGGGTAATTAGCAATTCCTGCCACTGCATCTGCCACCTGGTCTGCACCAAGCTGTCCCGGATTATCCATCATGATATTCAATCCTGTCTTTACACCAGGTCCAAGAACGATCGCATCTTTCTTAAGTATCTTCTCCGCAGCCAACTTCGCAATATTTGTAATCTGTGGCACTACCGAAGAAATGATGCAGCCTTCAATATCTGTTTTCCTGATATGATAAATATCAAGAACATTCTTAAGATCTACCGCATATTCCAGTTCTGTCTTCGTACGATTGGTTGAAAGTCGCTCTATAAAATATGTCTTTTTATCATCAATGCATCCAACTACAATATTTGTATTTCCGATGTCAATTGCTAAAATCATACTTATTTATCTCCAATTATCTTTCTAATGCTACTTTTCCGTTTTCACTGTCTGCTGCTTTCTGCGCCGGAATCAGGTGTGCTTTTGAAAGGGCAGCTCCTACAGCTCCTGTGATCACTGTTGAGGACACCATTTCACATACTGCATTGATTCCAACCATCATACAACATCCGATGATGATATTTCTTCCACCCATCAGTCCCTGTACATACTCTGTATTTCCAAACAGACCTACCAGAGCAGTCATAAAGAATAAGGTATTGAGGAATGCGGAAAAGAATCCAGTCACTGCGCATGATACATATACATTTGTCTTCTTACGCATAGCCTTGTAAATATAGCCAAGGCAGATTCCGTCAAGAAGACGTGGCACAAATCTCTGGATAAATGCCAGAACCGGATTGATGCTAAATAACATAGCTCCCATTGCACTTGTACCGCCAAGTCCGATACACTGTCCAAAACTTGTCAGTCCGAAGATCGCACCTGCGATTGCTCCGCCTGTCGGTCCGAGCACGACTGCACTGATTGCAACAGGGATCACGTTAAACGAAATCGCCAGTGGTCCGATGTTTAAGTATCCCAGTGGTGTGTAGGCCATCAGCAGAAGTACTGCTGCCATTAAGCCTAGCATAGTGAGCTGTGTCGTTGTGAATTTCTTTGTTTTCATTTTTTCCTCCTTGTTACCGTTCCGTTTCCGGATACAATACGGTGATGGAAAGCAGATTGGTATTTTCCCTGACGGGATTTCTGCTTTTCTGATATAAAGTTATTTTTTGCAGACTGGCAAAATCCTCTCCTGCATTTGCCTCATAAAAGCAAAATCGGAAAATCACTGCTACCATCTGCTTTCTTACTGCTTCCTGCCTAAAATGAGGTCAGCGTAAGAATTTTATCCAGGATTTTAAGGGCTGCGTCCTCCTTACTCATAAGTGGGAGTGATACTTCCTCATCCTGTGTAATCAGAGTCAGCACATTCGTATCTCCCTGAAATCCGGCGCCTTCTACTTTTACATTGTTGGCAGCTACCATATCCAGGTTCTTCTTTGTGAGCTTGGCTCTGGAATTACCGATCACATTCTGCGTCTCCATAGAGAAACCGCAAAGGAACTGTCCGTCACGTTTGTGTTCTCCCAGAAACTTCAGGATATCATCTGTTCTCTCTAATTCTATGGACATCTGTCCGTCACTCTTCTTGACCTTCTCGTCACTGACTTTCGCCGGACGGTAATCTGCAACTGCTGCCGCCTTGATGATGATATCCTGCTCATCGCTGACAGAAGTCACTGCTTCATACATATCCTTTGCAGTCACAACAGGCACTACTTTTACAAACATCGGAGGTTCGATTGCAGTACGTCCGCTGACAAGCGTGACATCTGCTCCGCGAAGCATCGCAGCTTTTGCAATAGCATAGCCCATTTTTCCGGAAGAATGATTCGTAATATATCGCACAGGATCGATTGATTCCTGCGTAGGACCTGCAGTTACAAGGATTTTCTTTCCTTTCAGATCTTTTTCACAGGCGGCTTCTCTCTCAATATATGCAAGTAATGTCTCAGGCTCCGGCATCTTGCCCGCACCTGTGTCACCACACGCCAGATAACCGCTTGCAGGAGTAATCACTTCATAACCATAATGCTCCAGAATCTTAAGGTTATCCTGAACTACAGGATTCTCAAACATATTTGTATTCATGGCAGGGGAAATGAATTTCTTGCATTTGCATGCCATGATCGTGGTAGTAAGCATATCATCTGCAATTCCATGAGCCAGTTTGCCAATCACATTGGCGCTTGCCGGTGCGATCATTACGACATCTGCTTTCTTTGCGATAGATACATGCTCTACCTGGAACTGGAAATTCCGGTCAAAGGTATCTACCAGGCATTTATTGCCTGTGAGAGTCTCAAAAGTGATCGGATTGATAAAGTTCGTCGCATTTTTTGTCATAAGTACATGAACATCTGCGCGGCGTTTCTTTAAGGTGCTTGCAAGATATGCAATCTTATATGCAGCAATGCTGCCCGTCACTCCTAATAATACTGTTTTTCCTTCCAGTGTCATTTTCTCTCTCCCTCTTTCTCCGGATCATTACTGACTGTTGTTTTCCTACATTCAGTAATTATTTCTGTTTTCTAACACAATTCTCCTTATTATAGACTAATTGTTATCAAAAATGCAATACAGGATTTGTTTTCTTTGCAAAACAATCTTTCCTGGTTACTGTTCACTCCGTGCCCAGTAACTTTTGCCACAGGTAATCCAGAATAAATTTAGATAAGCGCTTGTTTAATCTTTCCATGTAAATTATAATAAAATTTACGAAAGGAATTTTTATCATGCCGAAACAAAAACCGAATTTAAATACTATTTACATATCCGAACGATTACACGAAAGTCTGAAACCAATTTCCCACTGCACACTGACAACAGTAGTCGCCCCTATGGGATACGGTAAAACAACAGCCATAAACTGGTATCTTGCAGAACGCACAAAGAGAGAAGAACTATATTTGTGTCAGAAATACGAAGTCCGTCAGAAGGAACTGGACAATGCCGGTCCACGTCCCATGGTGCTCTCTTCGCTGACGGACCGTGAACACGAAATCGTCATGTTGTTGCAGCAGCGCTTAAGTAATCGTGAAATCGGAGAAAAACTTTTTCTTTCTGAAGGCAGTGTGAAACAATATATCAATCAGATTTATTCCAAACTTCATATCGGAGGCGATACCCGCACAAAACGAAAACAATTATTAGAATTGCTTTCATCCAACAATTAATTTATTTGTTACATTTCATGGAGGTACATATGAAAAACTATCAGATTACACAGTGGTGTGCTAATTTTATCAGACAGCAGGTAACTGAGGGCGATTTCTGTATAGACGCCACTATGGGAAATGGCAACGATACACTTTTATTATCTCAATTATGTAAAACGACAGGGAAAGTGCTGGCTTTCGATATCCAGAAACAGGCACTGGCTGCCACCAGAGAAAAGCTGGTCGCTGAGCATGCTCCTCAAAATTACACCCTTCTTTTGGAATCCCATGCAAATATGTCTAAGTATGCCGAGGCAGATAGTATAAGCTGCATTGTTTTCAATTTCGGCTATCTTCCGGGCGGCGATCATTCCCTCGCGACCAGAGGCGAGACCAGTATTCAGGCTTTAACACAGGCTTTATCTCTGCTGAAAAAGGGAGGCATGATCTCTCTTTGTATTTACAGCGGCGGTGATTCTGGCTTTGATGAACGAAATCAGATTCTTTCCTGGCTGAAAGAATTGGATCCGCATAAATATCTGGTAATAAAAAGTGAATATTATAACCGGCCAAATAATCCTCCGATCCCTGTACTTATCATAAAAAATTGACAGCACAAAAAGACACCGGAAAAGAATATCGTAAAAATCTTTTCCAGTGTCTTTTGTAATCTAAGTATTTTTTTAATCTGTTCTTTCTCCGATTTTTCTTATCTGACCAGAGAATTGAGAATTCATTCTGTTTAGTCTGTGATTTTGATTGTCTCAATCACCGGCTGTTCATCTGCCGGAATCGTTCCGTTGTTGTCTGTTGGTTTAGCGTCCTCGCAGATCTTATCTACAATGTCCATTCCTTCTGTTACATGTCCAAATCCTGCATAATCACCGTCCAGGAATGTGCTGTCTGTCTGAACGATAAAGAACTGTGAGCTTCCACTGTCCGGATCACTTGCTCTCGCCATGGAAATAGTTCCTCTTGTATGAGAAATATCGTTATCTACTCCATTGTTGCTGAACTCACCCTTAATGTTCTCGTCAGATCCGCCTGTTCCATCTCCATTCGGATCGCCGCCCTGGATCATAAATCCATCCATGATGCGGTGGAATGTCAGTCCGTCATAGAAACCTTCCTGTGCAAGCTTCACAAAATTTGTTACAGTAATCGGCGCTGTATCTGCATCCAGTTCCACATCAATCGTGCCATAATCTTTTACTTCGATTTCTGCATGATGAGTTCCTGTAAGTTCTTTGGAAGTATCCAGAAGTACACCTGTGTTGCTGTCTTTCCCATCTTCTGTATCACTATCAGTGTTATCTATATCCGAAGATTCGCTGTCTTCTTCATCAGATCCGTCAGTAAATCCTGCCTTCTCTGCCTCTTCTTCACTTACTGTATCTTCACTGTCAGAAGAAGTGGAATCTGTCTTGGTTTCTGTCTGATTGGAAGTTTCTTCCTTTGTTGTTTCTTCTGTCTTTGTTGGTTCCTCTGTTTTATCGCCGCTGCCACATCCTGCCAGTAAACTTGCTGACATGGCTGTAACGCAAAGTGCTGCCAGTAATTTTCTCTTCATTATTCTCTACCTCCAAAATTATTCCGTTTCAAGGCTTTTATATCATTTATTACCATCCTCAAAACACAATCTTATCTGATTATAACCTATCCTGAAAAAAAAACAACTCTTTTCACAAAATGTTCAGATTGTCTGGTTTACTTTCTGACATTTGCCTGTTAAAATATACCTGAAATACAGTAATATATAATGATATCCGGGTCAAAAAAGCTGTTCAGACCTATACAATAAAGCTTTTGAATTTTGGGTCCTGATACCATATATATTCATCTGCTAAAAGCACGAGTAATTATTCTTATTTGAAAGTGAGGAATCCGAAATGGAAAAAATTACAAGTTTTACCATTGACCATATCAAACTTCAGCCGGGTGTCTATGTTTCCCGCAAGGATCCGGTTGGAAACAGTGTGATCACCACGTTTGATATCCGTATGACCTCTCCGAATGAAGAGCCGGTCATGAACACTGCAGAGCTTCACACAATTGAGCATCTGGCAGCTACTTTTCTCAGAAATCATAAGGAATTCGGTCCTAAAATGATCTACTGGGGACCAATGGGATGCCGTACCGGAAACTATCTTCTTTTAGCCGGAGATTATGAATCAAAGGATATCGTTCCGCTTATGATCGAAACTTTTGAGTTTATCCGTGATTTCGAGGGCGACGTCCCGGGAGCATCTGCCAAAGACTGCGGAAACTATCTGGATATGAATCTGCCAATGGCCAAATATCTGGCCAAGAAATTCCTGGATGAAGTTCTCTATGACATCAAACCTGACAGACTTGTTTATCCACAGTAAGTAAGAACATATAAGTTACCAAGTGACTGTCTCTCAGCCATACTCTTTGCGTTGTATGTCTCAATATCAGGCGGATATTCGTAATTGATGCAAGAGCTTACTTATATTTGAGTCAATCGGATATTCGCAATCCGCTTTCGCTACTTGCTCATAACCAAATAACTGCTTCGCAGTTTATCAGAAGGGGCTTGTACCCCTTCTGATACAAGCAAGTCCCCACCCACTGCTTATTGCTCTTCGCAATTGAAGCAGGGGACTTACTTGATTTGGTTAAAACAAAATGCAGAAGCTACCGAGTTATTATCACTCACCGCTTCTGCATTTATTTTTTTATTCACACAATAAATCTAATATCTCTAATTCATGGATAGTTATTAAACTCCCTAGTATTCTGCACTTTCATCATAGGAAGTATCATCGTAAGATGTATCTTCAGCTGCATCTGTATCTGCTGTTGCGGCTACCGCATCTGCTGCAGGAGCTGTCGTTGTCACAAAATCTCCGCTGGCATAGCATGTCTGTCCGTTGTAGTCCACACGGATCCAGCCATTCTCACATACACCTGTACTGTTCAGCTGAGTTCCGGATGCCACGCTTGCAATCAATTCTGCATCCGCGCTTGCGTCAGAACGAAGGTTCAGTTCTGCAGATGCATAATATGTACCGGTCTTTACTTCTACCTTCACACCACTGGCTGTCTGCTCTGCTGAAGGAGTAGGTGTTGCCTCCGGTGTCGGTGTCGCTTCCGCTACTTCAGGAGTAGGTGTTACCTCCGGTGTTGGTGTTACTTTAACGATCATAACACTGGAATCAATAGTAGGGTCAAATCCGCATCCCTGAACGGCAAATGCAAGTCCCAGTACCAGAACCAGCCAAAGTGATTTTTTCATAAGTAGAATCCTCCTTTATCAAACACGACTGCTATCCTTTCGTGTTTTCTTTGTCCGCTCACATGCGGGCAATAACCTTTGAGTATTAATATACACGATTCTCACGCAATATGCAAGTTAAACGTTACTGGTTACTGTTCACATACCTCAAAAAGGACTTCCACTTCTCCCCCGCAGATCATTCCCAGGTTTGCACCGCCCTGATTGGACAGATTATACTTTCTGATTTCTCCGTGCTTCGCTTCCGGTGCATATTTAAGAGCCTGAAATTCCACATTTCCTCCGCCAATGCTTCCATGCAATCTGCCTTCTTTGTCCAGGAACATTTTACTTCCTGTTCCTCTTGGTGAAGAGCCACTCTTGGAAATGATCGTGATCATAACTCCGCTTTCCTTTTCCCGGACAGCTTTTTCTACTGTTTCATCAATATAGGAAACATTGTATTTATTTTTTTCCTGTACGATCTCAGCAGTGATACTTACCGCAATTTCTGCCGGCATGTGCCCTCCGATTGGAAGTCCGATCGGTGCATGGATCGTATTGAGCTGTTCTTTGCTAAAGCCCTCTCCAAGCAGTTTTTCCATAGTCAGTTTTACTTTATTTCTGCTTCCGATCATGCCCAGATAGGTATATGGACGTCTTAAAATCTGCCTTGCGCTGGCACTGTCTCCCAGATGGCCTCTTGTTACTATCACATAGTAAGCATTTTCATATTCCGGAATTTTATCGGGAATCTCGTCATAACTTCCCGTTATCAGACGGTCTGCATCCGGAAATCTCTCCGGAGTCACAAAATCTTTTCTATCGTCCATAACTGTCACATGAAATCCCAGCATTTTTCCGATTTTTGCCACAGGCTGAGACACATGTCCTCCACCAAGAATAATAAGCTGAGGATTTTTTACATAAATTTCTACAAAAAAATCATTCTCTTTGATATGAACGACTTTTGTATCCTGACACGCAGCCAGCTCTGCCTCATATTCTTTCCAGAAATCTTCTGCCTTACTGTCAAAGGCTACGCAACTTCCTTCTTTTATCAGGCATTTCTCTCCTTTATGGCTGCCATTCAAAAACATCGCTGTTTTAACTTTTCCTGTTTCTTCCAATATCTGATAAATTTTCTTGTACATAGTCTCTCCTGTCTCAATCCCCTCTTTCTGTTTTTCATTGTGATTTTTTCAAAAATATATTATAATTGACGGAAAAGGGGGAAATATCATGAAAAAAAGCAAATTTCTACACAGCCTGCCGTTCAAATTACTTGTCGGCGTGGCTCTCGGCATTTGTATCGGACTCCTGCTGAATATCTCAGATGAATCCGCCATCACAACTGCCATATTGAATCTGGTTGTGACGCTGAAATATATCTTTGGTCAGCTGATCAATTTCTGTGTTCCACTAATCATTATAGGATTTATCGCGCCATCCATCACCAAACTTGGAAACAATGCTTCCAGAATGTTAGGAGTTGCAGTCTGTATTGCTTATGCTTCCTCACTGGGAGCCGCTTTATTCTCTGCGCTGTCCGGATATGTGCTGATTCCACACTTATCCATCAGTTCCACTGCTGATCACCTGAAGACTCTGCCTGACGTGATCTTTGAACTTTCTATTCCGCAGATCATGCCTGTTATGAGTGCACTTGTATTATCGGTTATGCTTGGACTTGCAGCTACCTGGACAAAAGCCAGCCTGGTTTCATCCTTTCTGGATGAGTTTCAGAAAATCGTGCTTTCTATTGTAGCCAGAATTATCATACCGATTCTTCCTTACTTTATCGGACTGACTTTCTGCTCTCTCGCATATGAAGGAACTATTACCAGACAGCTTCCTGTCTTTCTTAAGGTAATCGTAATTGTTTTGATAGGGCATTTTATCTGGATGGCTCTTCTGTATGTACTTGCAGGCATTTACTCCAAAGAAAATCCTATGGAAGTCGTAAAGCACTATGGACCGGCATATCTTACCGCCGTAGGAACCATGTCCTCTGCTGCCACACTTGCAGTTGCTCTCCAGTGTGCGCGTAAAGCAAAACCTTTAAGAAAAGACATGGTTGATTTTGGTATTCCGTTATTTGCCAACATTCATCTCTGTGGATCTGTTCTCACAGAAGTCTTCTTCTGTATGACGATTTCTAAAATCCTTTATGGCGCAGTACCTGCACCGGGAACTATTGTTCTTTTCTGTGTTCTGCTTGGTATTTTTGCCATCGGAGCTCCCGGTGTACCTGGCGGAACCGTTATGGCGTCTCTGGGAATCATTACCGGCATTCTGAAATTCGGAGATTCCGGCACTGCTCTGATGCTGACTATCTTTGCTTTGCAGGACAGTTTCGGAACTGCATGTAACGTAACAGGCGATGGCGCTCTGACTTTAATCCTTACCGGATATGCGAAACGTCATAATATTAAAGAACAGCATATCAGTGTTGATCTTTAACAGTATGAATTATAACGAACGCCCAACGCATCCTAGTCATAGTCATAGGATATTCACAATTGAAGCAGGGGACTTCCTTGATTTGGTTAAAAATGCATTCTGCAAAATATAATTGATTTACAAAACCATCATATGTATGCTTCTGTTTTAAACAGACATACACATGATGGTTGTTTATATCACAGGAATTTAATCACTACAGAGAATCTTTCAGGCACCAGACTGAATTCTTTCTTTATTTATAATTATGAGCGAGTTATGGGCGAATCACCTTGTCTGCACCTGTCATACGCTCAGCAATCGTATACATGTCTGTAACCTTACCAACCATCAGCTTATCCATCAGTCCGTAATGTTTCAGGCAGGTACCACAAGTCAGAATTTCTACTCCCTCTTCTTCCATCTTTTTCAGATCTTCAATACTCTCAGAACCTTCTGTCGTAAGTTTAGCTCCTCCATTATAGAAGAGAATTGTATCCAGATGTGTATCCATCTGAGAAAGCGCATAGATAAATCCCTTGATCAGAATCTTACCAAGTTCATCATCACCATTCCCCATAACATTAGATGAGATTACAGCTACTGTCACTTTTTTATGTGGTGTCTCGCATACGAATTCTTCTTCATTTACATCTCCACCCGCCTGCTCTGTCTGAACAGTCATTTTTACCTGGTATTTCTTATCCTCCAACTTCTCTGACACAAATGTGCATCCTGTTTTATTTGCAAGTCTGCTCAGATTGTTTACTGCAGTTTCATTATCAACCAGAATCTCAATTTCATCACCGATTGCTGCCTTGTCAATTACTTTCTTTGTCATTACTACCGGGATTGGACACTGCTTTCCCATTGCGTCTACTTCATGTCTCATTTTGGGTCACCTCTTAATTATTTATTCTTTCAACATACAGCCTTGCCAGAACGCAATTTTATATGTTCAAATTCATTATTCTATATCTTTCCACTCCATCACAGCAACTTCTTACCACGTTTAATATATTTACCGGCTTTCTCCACGAGCACCTTTCCATTCTGTACCACATGCGCGCCTCTTAAGTAAACGCTGTCAACATCCCCATGAAGTTTAAATCCCTCATATGGATTGTTATCTGTATTATAAAGATGTGTCTTAGCAGAAATCACGTTTTCTTTCTCCGGGTCAAATACAACAATATCTGCATCACTGCCTTCACGTATCACACCCTTCTTCGGATAAACGCCATAAAGCTTTGCCGCATTTTCACTTAACAAACGGCACATCTGTTCCTGTGTGATTTTGCCGGTACGAACGCCATATGTATAGAGTAAAGTTCCTCTTGTCTGCACTCCGGGAAGCCCTCCCGGAATCTTTGTGAAATCATCTTTGCCTAGCGCTTTCTGCTCCATGGTAAAACTGCACTGGTCTGTGGCAACCGTCTGGATATCACCGTTTGCCAGCGCTTTCCAGAGACAGTCCTGATCTGTTTTCTTACGGATTGGAGGTGCGCACACATACTTCGCACCCTCAAAATCTGGTTTGGAATATACACTGTCATCCAGAAGCAAATACTGCGGACAGGTTTCTGCATATACCTTCTGTCCATTCATTCTGGCACGCATCACCTCTTCAAAAGCTTTCCTGTTCGTCAAATGAACCACCATAACCGGTGCATCTGCTGCATCTGCAATCACCAGAAGGCGGTGAACTGCCTCCGCTTCCATGATGTCCGGACGTACCAGGGGATGATTCTCAGGTCCAAATCGCCCTTCTTTCTTCGCCTCCGCGATTAACGCATCAATCGCTCCTGCATTTTCACAGTGTACTCCCGCAAAACATCCGTATTCATTTAATTTCTTAATAATTTTATAAAGATCACCGTCATCTACGATCATCGCCGGATATGTCATATAAAGCTTAAAGCTGGTGATTCCTTCATTGATCATATCCTGAATTTCTTTCTCCGTTTCTTCATTCCATTCTACAACAGACATATGGAACGAATAATCGCAGGAACATTTTCCATCCGCTTTCTTATGCCATTTTTCAAGACCTTCTTTAAGAGTATGTCCGCCTTTGTCCTGAGATGCATAATCAATCACCAGAGTCGTTCCGCCTGCAATCGCAGCTTTTGTACCTGTCTCAAAATCATCCGCAGTTACTGTACCTGCCACTTCCAGGTCAAAATGTGTATGTCCATCAATAAATCCCGGGAAGAGTAATTTCCCACTGACATCAACAACCCGGGCATCCTCTGACTCCAGATTCTGTCCTACCTTTACGATTTTCTCTCCATCTATCAGAACATCTTCCCTGACAGACATATCCCCCGATACTACCGTACCATTTTTCAATAAAGTTTTCACTTTTTTGCCACCCCTTTCTTTTTTTGTATTTAAGAATTACTGTTACTGCCTGTAATGAACAGCAACTATTTATGTGTAAAATATACCACCATTTAAATGACACTTCAATCTTTTCAGAGAATATTCACAAATTCTTTTAGGTATTCATATTTATTTTTTTAACACTCTTTTTATTTTTATTTTTTTATGTTAAAATATAGAAAACGTGCAGTTTTCGTACATCTTGCTGTTCATTCTGTCTCTGCTTTTGGCAATCCAACACATGAACAGTAACAAAAAATCATTTCATTTAGGAGGGAATTAAATGGGACGACTTACTGTATTAAAACAAATCGCCGCTGATATCGCATCTCAGTTCGGGCCTGACTGTGAAGTAGTAATCCATGACCTGAAGACTTCAGAACCAGAGCATTCTATCGTGTATATTGTAAACGGGCATGTTACAAACAGAGATATCGGAGACGGACCATCCAGCGCGGTTTTTGATGCGATCCGTAATCAGGAGAAAGGAAAAGCCCCGGAAGACCATACCGGTTATTTGATGAAAACTTCCGACGGCAAGATTCTTAAATGCAGCACCTCCTACATCCATGACGATGACGGCACTCTTCACTATGTTTTCGGAATCAATTATGATATCACCAAACTTACCATGATCGAGTCCGCACTTCATTCTCTTGTCACTCCTGAAGACAAAGAAGAAAAGCCGAAAGAAATCACTCACAACGTTAATGATCTTCTTGACCATCTGATTGAAGAGTCTGTTGCACTTGTCGGTAAACCTGTAGCTCTGATGAATAAGGAAGATAAAGTTACTGCTATTCAATTCTTAAATGATGCAGGTGCATTCCTTATCACCAAATCCGGAGATAAAGTTGCAAATTACTTTGGCATCTCCAAATATACGTTATACAGTTATATTGATGTAAACAAATAGAAAAACTCCCTGGAATACTGTTTTTGCAGTATCTCAGGGAGTTTTTTTCTATATATCCAGGAACCAGAGGATAATTTATAATATCATGGCAGGAAATCATTTTTTCTTTTTGGCGCGAATGGTAACTATATGGTATAAATGGTAAGCAAATTAGGGGATAAGGGGTTGTGTTTGATTTGGGAATCTTTTATACTGAACATATATTATGATATTCCATATAATAATATTCCGGCTGATAGGGAATTTTCTGTCAGGCATTGGCAATGCACCTGATTTTCGTCGGAGTTACAGATGAATGGAGGTGCTGTTATGCTGGTGCAGGTTTTATCTGCTATTCACAATATAACTATCATGCTTTTCGGGATTTTTTGTTCCGCTTTTTTTCTTGGGGTGAAACCCAGACGCAAAAATATCCTGACTTTATTTCTGCTGTTTTGCGGACAGGGATCGTTATATATTATTGATTTTCTGATATTCGGGGAAACACTTGCCAATCAGTCTTATCCTTTGATCGTACATTTTCCTTTGATCTTATTCCTGACTTTTTATTACAAGTATCCTTTAATCTCTTCCGCAGTTTCCGTTTTCTCCGCATACCTATGCTGTCAGGTGAGTAACTGGATGGGATTATTCGCTCTACAAATAACAGAAGCCCAATGGTGTTATTATACTGCAAGAATCCTGACTACACTTGCCACATTTATCCTTCTGTACAAATATGTATTCCGCTCCACCCGGACACTCTTTTCCAAAGAGCCAAGAGAACTTTGCATCATAGGTTTTCTGCCTTTTGTTTATTATATTTTTGATTATGCCTCTACCAAATTTTCCAGTCTGCTTTATTCCGGAAATAAGGCAGTAGTTGAATTTATGGGATTTGCTTTCTGTAACGCTTATCTCGCATTTCTCATAATCTACTTCCGGGAATATGAAAACAAACAGGAATTAAAACAATACAGCACGCTTCGTGAAATTCAGGTTCAGTCCATGCAAAAAGAAATCGAACAGGTAAAAATAAGCAGCCAGAAACTTGCGATCCTTCGACATGATATGCGCCATCATCTGAATATCATTCTGACTCAGCTACAAAATGGACATTCAGAAAAAGTACAGGAATATATCAAAGAAATCAGCTCTGCATACGATGATACGATTATTTCCAACTATTCCAGAAATGAAATGTTAAATTCCGTAATCTCTATTTATCATTCTCGTTTCACAGATAAGGGCTTCTCTCTTGAATGTAATATTTCCACATCAAAAGAACTTCCCTGTTCTGACATTGCAGTCTGTACGATCCTGTCAAACGCACTGGAGAATGCCATGCATGCTCTGGAACAGATGAACATTGTTTCAAAGCGGGCCAGACTTATTGTTTCTCAGAAAAAAGAACATCTGCTGATCCAGCTCGAAAATCCTGTAGAGAAAATTCCGGAGTTTGTTGATGGTGTTCCTGTTTCCAACAGAGATGGACATGGAATCGGAGTAAAAAGCATCATTTATTACGTTGAGCAGTTACATGGACAATGTCATTTTTCTGTCTCTGAACATTGCTTTGTTCTGAGAATTATCATCTGATGTTTTGGTATACAGATTTTAGCAATTCCGGAAAAATACCGGAGTTGCTATAAAATGGTTTTACATAATCTTATAGAAAGGTCTTATAATTTATGAAAATAGCAATCTGTGATGATGAACTATCTTCCATTCAGGAAATACGCTCTCTTCTGACGCACTGGGCGGTCAGACACGATCTGTCTTTTACCTTGTATCAATATTCCAATGGAGACGATCTGCTTCTTGCTTTGAAACATACTTCTATGGATCTGATCATTCTGGATATTATCATGCCGTTACTAAATGGGCTGGATACAGCCAGAGAGCTTAGAAGTGAGGGTATTACTGTTCCACTTATCTTTCTAACCTCATCGAGGGATTTCGCTTTGGAATCTTATGAAGTAAAAGCTTTAAATTACCTGCTTAAACCAATAGACAGCCGGAAGCTCTTCTCTGTCCTGGATGATTTTCTGAAGAATTTTGAAAGCTCTGCCGAAACTTTTACTGCACATACCGCAAACGGTTTCTGTAAAATAGCACTCAATGATGTAGATTATCTGGAAGCACAGAATAAATGGGTGCTGGTATATCTCTCTGACGGAAAAGTCCAAAAACTACGTGAACAGTTTTCGAAATGCGAAGGGATCTTTACCCCTGAAAAGGGGTTCTTTAAGTGTCACCGCAGTTATATTGTAAACCTTTCACGCATCCGGCAGTTCACAAGAACACAGATTACTACTGCATTTTCTTCCTCTGTCCCAATTTCCAGGAACAGCTACGCCGCATTTAAGGATGCATATTTTGCATTTATGTTTGACTCAGGAACAAATTTCACAACTCTTGATTAATTTGATTAGTTCTTTACTTTTCCATCTCATGCGCCTGTTTATAAATTTCACAGGCAGCATGATTTACACATCTGTCATGTGCACAGTCCATAAATGTTAATGTTCTTTTGCCTCCTTCTACAGTATACTCGCAGCAAACCGTCTGCGCCCCATTACACGTTCTACAAAATCCCGAAATAAATTCTTCTTCAATTTCCATAATTCTTCTCCTATCTCATATAATAATGTTAAGGTAAAAAGATCTTTTCTCCCTGACTTGATGTCTATGTCAAATTTTCTCTTATCTCGTTAAAATTGTAGCAATATTCACAATTTTTCCATTTAATTTCGTATTTTTATTGCATTTTATTACAAACAGATTTATAATCAGTATAACATAAAAATATGCGGAAATGCCAAAATATAATGAAAAAGAGGGAAAATGTTATGAACAAAGAACTATATGACGAAGCGGTGCGCTCTAACACTCTTTCAAAGAATCTGATTGCTGAATTAATGGAGAGCATGAACTACAGCAGTATTTCATTTATCAACTGGACTGTAGAAGTATTGAAGATTATCAAAACACGACTGGAACGTGGAGATAAGATTACAGATGAAGTGTCTAAAATTACTTACGATATGAAATCTTTCCGTAAATTCGTAGAGACT
Organism: Ruminococcus sp. AM22-13; assembly: GCF_003471165.1. Classification (GTDB taxonomy): domain Bacteria; phylum Bacillota; class Clostridia; order Lachnospirales; family Lachnospiraceae; genus Blautia_A. Next base: position 120,583 of record NZ_QRIL01000009.1, read on the forward strand.
AATTTCTCTTCCTATATTACAAGCCAGGTTTTCGATGCCCCTGACAAAGCCGAGAAAGTATATTTTTCTCTTGAAGCATCCGAAGACGGACATACTTACAATATGGTCATGACAAGTTCTTCAAAGAATAAAACATATAAGTGGATCTCCAGTCTCAGCGAGCGCTTCTCATTAGTTGAAATGATTGCTACCGGAATTGTATACCTGAAAGATAATAAAACAAATACATATCAGCCATTTATTTCCAAAAACGGTAAATACTGCAGATATGATGTAGAAAAGGGACAGATCATAGAATTATAACCTTAAGTCTATTGCCGATCGAATATTTACAATTGAATCAAAGGACAAATAAATTCTTCTGACAAACTTAAGAATATCATTAATAACAAAATTTATTAAAAAAATCCCCCGCTTAATGGCGAGGGATTTTAATTTAATCATATTCAGATTAGTTGTTGATGAGTTTATCTTCACCATTCCAGCTGTAAAGTTTACGGATTTCTTCGCCAACTTTTTCAGACTGATGCTCGGAAGCTTTCTTTCTCATAGCTTTGAAGTGAACCTGTGCACCTGCATCAGACATATCAAGTAAGAAGTCTTTTGCAAATGTACCATCCTGGATATCAGAAAGAATTTTCTTCATAGCTTTCTTTGTATCTTCTGTGATGATCTTAGGTCCTGTGATGTAATCGCCATATTCAGCAGTGTTGGAGATAGAATATCTCATTCCTGCGAATCCTGACTGATAGATCAGGTCTACGATCAGTTTCATTTCATGAATACATTCAAAGTATGCATTTCTTGGATCATAACCAGCTTCAACAAGTGTTTCGAAACCTGCCTGCATAAGTGCGCAAACACCACCGCAAAGTACAGCCTGCTCGCCGAAGAGGTCTGTCTCTGTCTCTACACGGAATGTAGTTTCAAGAAGACCAGCTCTTGCTCCGCCGATTCCAAGACCATATGCCAGTGCAAGATCCTGAGCTTTTCCTGTATAATCCTGCTCTACAGCAATAAGACAAGGTGTTCCTTTTCCAGCCTGATACTCACTTCTTACTGTGTGACCAGGTGCTTTAGGAGCGATCATAGTAACATCAACATTCTTTGGTGGTTTAATGCATCCGAAGTGAATGTTGAAACCATGAGCGAACATCAGCATATTACCTTCCTCAAGATTTGGCTCAATGGATTCTTTGTAAAGCTTAGCCTGTAATTCATCGTTGATAAGAATCATGATAATATCAGCCTGTTTAGCTGCTTCTGCTGCTGTATATACCTTAAAGCCCTGCTCTTCAGCTCTCTTCCAGGATTTGCTGCCTTCGTACAGACCGATAATGACATCACATCCGGATTCCTTTAAGTTCAGAGCATGTGCATGTCCCTGGCTTCCGTATCCAATAATTGCAATTTTCTTACCATCCAGTAAGCTTAAATTACAATCTTCCTGATAAAAAATCTTGTTAGCCATTTTATTTTCCTCCTGCTAATCGTAAAAAAAATTTATCGTTAAGGGATCTAGGCCCCTAGCAAACTTAACAAAATATATTCTGTTCCCTGAGATATGTAAATATGTAAATATTTAAATAACACTCTCTCATTCACTCTTACAGATAAGTAACATCCTCCGAACCTCTTGACAGTCCGGTCATTCCGGTACGTGCAAGTTCAAGAATTTCATAATCTCCCATCAGTTCAAGGAATGCTTCCAGTTTCTTATAATTGCCTGTCATCTCCAGAATCATGGAATCCACACTTACGTCTGCAACCTTTGCATGGAAAACATCCGCAATGGAAATAAGACTCTGTCTCTGCTCCGGCTTCGCTGCCACTTTAATCATCAGTAATTCATGGCATACACTGTTATCCGGTTCAAGAATCTTGATTTCTCTTACATCTACAAGCTTGGCAAGCTGATTCGTAATCTGCTCCAGGATCAGTTCATCCCCGCTGCACACAACGGTAATTCTGGAAAAGCGTTCGTCCGCTGTCACACCTCCGGTAATGCTATCGATGTTGTAGCCTCTGCGGCTGAATAGTCCAGATACTCTGGTTGTTACACCTGCTGTGTTATCTACTAACAGGGATAATACTCTCTTCTGCATGTTCCACCTGCTTCCATCGTGCATCCTTTCAGCACGTTAATATAATAAATAGCTCGTATGGTTATCATTATATCAATAATCATAATTTTGTCAATAAATTTTTCACACAAAAACAAATGTCTTTCTGCGACAGCTTTTGTAGATTTTTTCGTTACCGGGCAAGAAGCGAACAGTAACATTTTTTCTGTCTATATCAGATACTTGTCCCTGAGTTCTTCCACCATCTTTGGCTTCAGATAAAATACCTCCTGGAAAAACTTTTCCATAGAGCCATATTTCAGCTTTATCATTTCAAATACGATTCTGAGATATTCCTCTTTTACTTCATAAAAGGTCTGCAGTTTTCTCTGCATATTTTCATCTGCTTCCGGCCAGGTCTGCAGAAGTCTCTGCATATACAGGAAATCCTTTGCCAGATACCGGTTCGTGCGCAGATAATCTTCATAGATAATTCGGTCCTCAACACCAAGCAGGCTCAGTAGAAATGCCGTTCCGAGTCCGGTGCGGTCTTTTCCTGTCTCACAGTGCCAGAGAACGGCTCCTGTCTCCTGCTGGAAAAGAATATCTATAAACCTGGCATATTGTTTCAACACCAGCTGATCTTCGCACAAATTTCTGTACTGTGTCCGCATATACATTTCTACATCATCCGGCATTTTATCCAGCCAGTCCAGAAGTTCTTCTTTGTTGCTGATCTTCTGTATAGCTTCATCTACGACTGGCACATGATAGTACTCCACATCTGCCATGATCGTATCCGGTCTGCACTTACGTTCCACCGAAGAGCGCAGGTCAATAATTATTTTCAGATTATATTCTTCCACCAGTCTGGTCTTGTCTGCGTTGGACAGATGGTATAACTCCCCGCTTCTTAAAAGCCGTCTTGGCAGAATATGTCTGCCATCCGCAGTCGCAATCGCACCAAGATCCCTGGTATTCGAAAGGCTCTGAAGAAGGATTCTACCTCCCTTTGGAAATCCGGACGCCATATCCGGGTTTAAGATTCTAAGAATCCGGATGCACTCATAGATTTCCTTCTCTGTCATATCAAATTTGTATCTTTTCTTACGTCTGGTAACGATTACAAGATAATTCACACTCAGCTGCCTGTCATCGCCCTCATCTGAGCCCTCTTTTCTCATATAAGCCCATACGATGTCTTTGCATGGAAGGCTGTTTATCATCATGTGTCTGGTAAAAACCAGAAATCCATCTTCAATTCGTATTTTTCCGTACTTCATGTTCCACCACTCCACTATCTACGGTTTTATTGTTTTTTCATAACAATCTCTTTTTCAGGATAGCATAGAAATCCTGATTTGACAATTCCTGTCAATCGTTTATAATCTAGTTATTCTTCTGAAAGGATACATAATTATGGAAAATCTTGTTTTCTGTCTTAACGCCACGATTCCCATCTTTCTGACATTGATGCTGGGACTTTTTTTCAGGCGGATCGGGCTTTTTGATGACATTTTTGTCAGCCGGTTAAACAAATTTGTATTTAATGCCGCATTGCCCGCTCTCTTGTTTCTGGACATTGCGAAATCTGATTTCTACAGTGTCTGGAATACAAAGTTCGTATTATTCTGTTTCTTTGTAACCCTGATCAGCATCGGAATCTCCACAGGACTTTCTTATCTGCTGAAGCCGCGCAACATTCAGGGTGAATTTATCCAGGCATCTTACCGAAGCAGTGCAGCGATCCTTGGTATTGCCATTATCCAGAATCTCTACGGAAACGCCGGAATGGCTCCGCTTATGATCATCGGAAGCGTGCCTCTTTACAATATCATGGCCGTCACAACACTTTCTCTCTTCGCTCCCGGCGGTGGAAAGCTTGATACGGCAAAACTTATCAAAACTCTAAAAGGAATCGCCACAAATCCTATCATCCTCGGAATTCTGACCGGTATGATATGGTCATTACTGCATTTCCCGATGCCGGCGATTCTCGAAACTTCCGTAAATAATCTCGGAAAAACAGCTACTCCTCTTGGACTGATGGCCATGGGCGGCGCATTGAAATTCGGCAAGGCATTTGCAAGGCCAAAACCGCTGATTGCCTGTACTTTCTTAAAGCTGGCAGGATATGAGGCAGTATTTCTTCCGATTGCCGTGATGCTTGGCTTTTCCCATGATATGCTGGTAGCGATCATTATCATGCTGGGTTCTGCCACAACTGTAAGCTGCTATATCATGGCAAAGAACATGAATTACGATGGAGATTTTACCTCCGGTGTCGTTATGACTACCACTCTGTTCAGTTCGTTTACCATGACAATCTGGCTTTATATATGCAGAAGCCTGGGACTTATTTAATCCCAGGCTTCTTTTTTTATTGCTTTTATATTTTTCAGTACTCTTTTTCATTCGCTGCCTCTATCAGACAATATCCGGAATGATTTTTATCCGGCTTATATAAGTCCCAGATATTCAAGACCATTCCGGATTCCGTAATGGAACATATCCTGCGTGATATAATCTGCCAGTGCTTTTATCTTCTCTGAACCATTTCCCATCGCAACTTTCACAGCTGCGTATTCAAACATCGCCAGATCATTATTGCTGTCTCCGAATATGATCGTATCTTCCCATGGGATATCAAAGAGTTTACAGACTGCGGCAATTCCCACTGCTTTGTTAAATCCTTTCGGAACCAGTTCAATCGTCGTTCCTGCGATTCCGGAATTGCTCTCATGACGGATAATGTCATAATATTCGCCAAGCTCCCTGCACGCAGCTTCTGCATCGCAGCCCTTCACCATCTTGGCACTGATCTTATTGATCTTCATACAGTCTTCATTTCCTCTGATTGGTCTCCATTTTGATCCGAGGGACTCTGTGATTAAGTCACAATACCAATTGATATCTGTATTATACTCATCTTTGTCATAATACATTAAATCTGCGCCTTCCATCACAGGAACCAGACCGTATTTACGAAGAATTTCCACAGACAGTTTCGCAACTTCCGGCGTCATTTCTTTATTAAACAGGCGCTTTCCATCTTTTTCTATGGTTGCTCCACAAGCACTGATCATTCCTGTAAAGGGAAGTTCTTCCAGATACCAGGATACAAAAGCTCTGCTTCTTCCTGTACAAAGCCAGGCTTCATGACCGTTTTCTCTTAGCTTTTTCAGTGCTTCTTTAGTGCTGGCAGGAACTCCCTTTTCCATATCACAGAGAGTTCCGTCTGCGTCAAAAAATACTGCTTTTTTCTCTGTATTTCTGCTCATGTGCTGTTCTCCTCTATTTATGCAAACAGTACTGCTGCTGCCTTTGCAAGGCTCTCGGTATCCTTTGCACCTGTAGTCTCATATACAGAATGCATGGCAAGCTGGGCAAGGCCGATATCTACTGTTTTCATCGGCACCTGTGTATTGGAAATATTTCCAAGCGTTGAACCGCCTGCCATATCGGAACGGTTTACAAATGTCTGATACGGCACTTCTGCTCTGTCACAGATGTCTTTAAAGATTGCGGCAGAGACACCATCTGTACAGTATTTCTGATTTGCATTATATTTGATCACAATTCCGCCATTTAAAACCGGGCGGTTTACCGGATCTGTTTTGTCCGTATGATTTGGATGAAGTGCGTGAGCATTGTCCGCTGAAACCATAAAGCTGTCTGCAAGAGTCATCAGATATTCCTCCTGCGTTCTGCCAAGTCCCATATTAATCCTCATCAACGTATCCTTCAGGAAAGTAGACGCAGCCCCCTGTTTCGTAGTGCTGCCCACTTCCTCATTATCCAGCACGCAATGCACCGCAATACTTTCCTTGCGCTCTCCACGCAGAAATCCCTCCAGAGATGCAAATGCACACTGAATATCATCCAGTCTCGGCGCAGAGATAAATTCCTCATTCGCACCCCAGACCGTTCCCGGAGTCCTGTCATATAAAAAGAGATCATGACCAAGAATATCCTCTTCTGCCACATCTGCCTCTGCAGCCATAAGCTTCATAAAACTGCCTTTACCATCATAATCACTGTAAAGAGGCAGCATATCTTTCTGTACATTGTATTTATAGCCGTCATTCACCTCACGATTCATATGAATCGCAAGATTCGGAATAACCAGAAGATCCTTATCCACAGCAACAAGTTTCTCCTGAATCTCTCCGTTTTTGCGCACGATCAGACGACCTGCCACGGACAACGGTCTGTCAAACCATGGAGCAAGAAGCATGCCACCGTAGCGCTCTACGTTCAGCTTGATATATGCTTTCTCCACTTCCATCTCAGGATTCTCTTTAATCTTTAATGCCGGAGAATCACTGTGACTCGCCATAATGTGAAATTTCCATGCCGGTTTCTTTGGAATGCTGAAAGCTATGACAGCAGAGTGATTTCTGGTTACAAAATAGTTTCCGCCAGCTTTCAAATCCCAGTGTTTCTCTTCTTTTAATTCCTTAAAGCCTTCCTTCTGCAGTCTCTGGCTCATTTCTTCGACTGCCTGAAACGCGGTCGGACTCTTCTGGATAAATTTTAAAAGTTTTTTTGCTGTTTTTTTGTACATGCTATCAGTCCTTGATAATCAGCGCCATAAATACAAGGTCTGTATTTCCTGTATTGGCAAGACCATGACCATGATTGTCTGGTGTGAAAGTGATATCTCCGGCTTTTACCGGGCGGTATTTACCATTGTCGTTATATTCACCCTGGCCCTGGATAATATAATAAGTTTCACTTTCACCATGATGTTCATGATATCCAAGTGAACATCCCGGCTCAAGAGTCACCTGTGCATAAAGGCCGCATTTGCCGTTTAACTGCTCTGCGTCAAGGATTTCTTTGATAATTACGTGACCATTTCCACCTGCCATATGTTCTTCGCGTCTGATTTTCATTGTGTTGTCCTCCTGTATAACATTTTTATTTAACTTCTTTTCTAATAACAGTTTCTATCATATCACTGTTTCGGTGAAATAGCAAAATAAAGTATTAGAACCAGCCCGGGACGGGATGTTGTTTTTGTGCGCATTTGAAGGTTCATTGTAGTTCTTAGTATTTGGGAAGACGCGTTATTCAGAAATTGCTCACGTGTCTGAGCGAAGCGAGTTTGAGCAATTTCTGAATGGTTTTAGCGGCTTTCCAAATGCTTAGAAATACAATGGTTCTGAAACTAAGCACAAAAACAACATCCCGTCCCGGGCGTCCCTTACCAAATTATTCTATTTATAAGTTTTTAATTCTCTCAATTGCCTCTAAAGTATTCTCATGTGTTCCAAACGCAGTAAGTCTGAAGAAACCTTCCCCATGAGCACCAAATCCGGAACCCGGAGTTCCTACGATATTAGCTTTTTCAAGAAGATAGTCAAAGAACTCCCAAGAAGTCATCTTATCCGGTGTTTTCAGCCAGATATACGGAGCATTTACACCACCGGATACGGAATAGCCTGCTGATGCCAGACCTTCGTAGATGGCTTTGGCGTTACTCATGTAGTAACCTACCTGTTCTTTCAGCTGTGCTTTTCCTTCCGGAGAGTATACAGCCTCTCCTGCACGCTGTACGATGTATGGAGCACCGTTGAATTTTGTGCCATGGCGTCTTGCCCAGAGACTGTGAAGATCTACGCCGTCACGAACCAGATCCTTTGGTACAACTGTAAAGCCGAGGCGGACACCTGTAAAACCTGCATTTTTGGAGAAGCTGCGCAGTTCGATGGCGCAGGTTCTTGCTCCTTCACACTCATAGATGCTGTGCGGTACATTTTCTTCGGAAATGTATGCTTCATATGCTGCATCATAGATAATGACGGAGCCATTTTTATTTGCATAATCTACCCATTCCTGAAGCTGCGGTTTGGTGATGGCACCACCGGTCGGGTTGTTCGGGAAGCAAAGGTAGATAAGATCCGGTACTTCTTCCGGGAATTCCGGAAGGAAGCCGTTGGCTTCTGTACATGGCATATAGATTACGTTATCAAAGTTACCACGTTCTTTGTTGTATTCTCCTGTACGGCCTGCCATTACGTTTGTATCTACATATACAGGATATACAGGGTCGCACACTGCAATCTTGTTATCCAGTCCGAAGATTTCCTGGATATTTCCGGAATCGCTCTTTGCACCGTCAGAGACAAAGATTTCGTCTGCTTCAATGTCGCATCCTCTGTCTTTGTAGTCATTCTTTGCAATGGCAGATCTTAAGAATTCATAACCAAGATCTGGTGCATAGCCATGAAAAGTAGCTGCATCACCCATTTCATCTACAGATTTATGAAGTGCCTCAATGATTGCCGGAGCCAGAGGCTGAGTTACGTCACCGATTCCCAGTGAGATCACGTTTGCCTGTGGGTTGGCTTCTTTATATGCTTTTACTTTTTTTGCAATTGTGGAAAACAGATAGCTTCCCGGTAATTTCAGATAGTTGTGGTTTACTGTTACCATTTTGATTTCCTCCCTGGCATGTTTCGCAGTTTTTATATACCTGTCTACAGCAGGCTGCTGCTTTGCCTTTCCATTTCTGTTTGTGTCTTTTCTTCAAATATGTTTTATTCGAGTTTTATTATACTTAATTATTTAGCAATGTAAAGCCCCAAAGTATTTTCTGAGCATAATTTTTAATATTAACATTACTGTTCACTGCTAATATCCCGCGAGGTGTTTTTTGTGAGCGAAGGTCACAGAAAACCCGAGACATACTGCGCGAATTTATGCGATTAGCATAAATTAAGTTTGCGAAGCAAACGATACTCCTTGTGCTTTGTACAAGGAGGTTCATATTTTTTGCATCGCGAAGCGTGTTGCTGTGAACAGAGTGAACAGTAACATTTTTTACCCCGGGCATAATGTCCGGGGTGATTTATTTTATTTACGCTTCTCTACTTCTTTCATAAGTGTCTCGCGCGCACTTGCAGGATTTGCCTTGCCTTTCATCTCTTTCATGATCTGGCCTACAAAGAAGCCCATGACTTTATCTTTACCTCCCAGAAGTTCTGAAAGTGGTCCTGGGTTAGCATCCAGGATCCTGTTGATGGTTTCTTCCAGAAGTCCTGTGTCTTCTACAATCTTCAGACCATGTTCCTCAATGTAGGCTACAGGATCAATGTCTTCCGCAAAGACTTTCTCAAAAACTTTCTTGGCATTCTGTGGGCTGACTTCGGATTTTTCTACCATTACCAGAAGATCTGCAAGATGTTTCGGTGAGAAAGATACCTGTTCCGGATCCATAGCTTTATCTTTCGTCAGGCGGAGTACCTCACCCATAAACCAGTTTGCTGTCTTCTTTGCATTTCCGTAGATTGCTGCTGTTTCTTCAAAAAGTCCTGCAAGATGGCGGGATTCTGTAAGGATTCCCGCATCGTATGCCGGGAGTCCGTACTCTTCCTGATAACGAGCCTGTTTCACTTCGCGAAGTTCCGGCTGTTCTGCTTTGATCTTTTCAATCCATGCATCAGAAATATGGATTGGAGGCAGATCAGGGTCAGGGAAATATCTGTAGTCTTTGGCATCTTCTTTAGAACGCATGGCATAGGAATATTCTTTGTTGTCATCCCAGCGGCGTGTTTCCTGTGTAACTGCCTTGCCTTCTTCGATCAGTTCAATCTGACGTTCTCTTTCGCCTTCGATTGCTCTGGCAATGGCTTTGAAAGAGTTCAGATTCTTCATCTCTGTTCTGGTTCCGAATTCTTCTGCTCCTACTTCACGGACAGAAAGGTTAACGTCTGCACGCATGGAACCTTCCTGAAGCTTACAGTCTGATACACCCAGATATTGCATCATACAGCGGAGTTTTTCAAGATAGGCGATTACTTCCTCTGAGCTTCTCATATCCGGCTCAGATACGATCTCAATCAGCGGTACACCGCTTCGATTATAGTCTACCAAAGAGCAGTCTTCCCATTCATCATGGATCAGTTTACCTGCATCCTCTTCCATATGCATTTCATGAATGCGGATTTTCTTTTTCCCTGCAGAGGTTTCAATCTCTACCCAGCCATCATGGCAGATTGGCAGGTACAGCTGAGAGATCTGATAGTTCTGCGGGTTATCCGGGTAGAAATAGTTTTTACGGTCAAATTTGCAGTACTGATTAATCTGGCAATTAGCTGCAAGCCCTGCTTTCAGGGCAAATTCTACTACTTTCTTATTCAGTACAGGAAGGGAACCCGGCATACCTGTGCAGACCGGGCATGTATGTGTATTCGGTGCTCCTCCGAACTCTGTGGAGCATCCGCAGAAAATTTTCGTTTTTGTGGCGAGTTCTACATGGACCTCAAGTCCTATGACTGTTTCGTACTGTTTCATTATCTGGTGCCTCCTTCTCCTGGCACGGCAAAGGAACCGCGGCTGGTTTCATAGGCGTGTGCTGCACGCAGAATTTTCTTCTCCATGAAGCAGTCTCCGATCATCTGGATACCGATTGGAAGACCTTTGCTGTCTTTTCCACATGGGACTGTGACTCCCGGAAGGCCGCAGAGGTTAACTGCTACTGTGTAAATATCTCCAAGGTACATGGCAAGAGGGTCTTTTAAGCTCTCTCCGATTTTCGGTGCCGTAAATGGAGATGCAGGTGCAAGAAGTACATCATATTTACTGAATGCCTCGTTAAATTCTTTTTTGATCAGTGCTTTAGTACGGAGCGCTTTCAGATAATATGCATCATAATAACCGGAGCTTAACACGAAAGAACCAAGCATGATACGACGTTTTACTTCCTCTCCGAAAGCTTCTGTTCTTGTCTTTTTGTACATATCGTGGAGACCGTCATATTCTGCGGCACGATAACCATACTTTACGCCATCGAAACGTTCCAGGTTGGAACTTGCCTCTGCACTGGCGATAATATAATAGGCAGGAATCATGTATTCCATAGTCTTGATGGAAAAGAATTCTACTTCTGCGCCCATCTCTTTAAGAGTATCAAGTACGCCCATAAAGGATGCTTTTACTTCCGGATCAAGTCCTTCTGCAAGATATTCTTCCGGAACACCAAATTTCATACCTTTGACATCTCCTGTCAGTTCTTTGGAGAACTGCAGGTCTTCTCTTTTCATGGATGTGCTGTCTTTTTCATCATGTCCTGCAATAATTTCCAGAAGGGCTGCGCAGTCAGCTACATCTTTGCCAACCGGACCGATCTGATCCAGAGAGGATGCGTAAGCTACCAAACCGTAACGGGATACCGTTCCATATGTTGGCTTGATTCCGGTCACGCCACAGTAAGAACTTGGCTGCCGGATAGAACCACCAGTATCAGAGCCGAGTGCCAGGTAAGTTTCTCCTGCTGCCATTGCTGCACAGGAACCACCGGAAGATCCGCCCGGTACGTGTTCTAAATTCCATGGGTTTCTGGTAATGCCATAAGCAGAAGTTTCTGTGGTACTTCCCATGGCAAATTCATCCATATTTGTTTTTCCGATAATGACCAGACCTGCTTTTTCCAGACGGTCAATGACTTCTGCATTATACTGTGGTACAAAGTTCTCGAGAATCTTTGATGCGCAAGTAGTTTTCTTTCCATTGATACAGATGTTATCTTTGATTGCGATCGGTACACCGGCGAGAGGACTGGTGTATGTGCCGTCCTCTATGCCTTTCTGTACTTCTTCTGCACGTTTATATGCTTCTTCTCTATATGTGTCAAGATAAGCGTGTACTTCTGAATCCTGTTTCTCAATCTGTTCAAAAACAGTTTTTACTCCATCCAGGACGCTAACCTGACGCTGTTTTATTTTTTCCCCAAGCTGCAGGGCTGTTAATTTCTCCAACTCCATTGTCCTGTCTCCTATCCTATGGTTTTCGGAACCTGATACTGTCCTTCTTTTGCTTTTGGTGCATTTGCCAGCATTGCTTCTTTGTTGTCTCCGTTTGTAACAACATCCTCACGAAATACGTTTTCATCCTGGAAAATATGGGACATAGGCTCTACTTCCGATGTATCCAGTTCATCCAGTTTCTCTACATAATCAAGCATTTTCTGCATTTGGGCTTTTGCTTTTTCCTTTTCTTCTTCTGAGAGGGAAAGCTTGGCCAGGATGCAGACATTTTCCATTGTTTCATCATCTATGATCTTTGCCATGATTTTCTCCTTATATATGCTGTCTATAGCATTCTATATTGCTTTTATTTCTTTCTTCCCGGAATCAACCTGCCGCTTCCGGTCAATATATAGACAGCTTTCCAAATTTCTGACTTATTTACGGCTCCAGACGGTTCATATCTCGCGGGAAGAGGCAGGTTTCACGAACATTCTCTTCGCCGATAAGCTGCATGGTCAGACGTTCCAGACCGATTCCCAGTCCACCGTGAGGCGGCATACCATGTTTGAAGGTATCCAGATACTGTTCCATACCTTCCTGGGTCATACCTCTGTCTTCAATCTTCTGTAGCAGCATGTTGTAATCATGGATGCGCTGTCCGCCTGTTGTGATCTCAAGGCCTTTGAATAACAGGTCAAAGCTTAAGGTAAATCTTGCGTCTTCCGGATCATCCATTGCATAAAATGGACGTTTCTTTGACGGATAATGTGTGACAAATACGAAATCTGAGCCATATTCTTCTTTGAAATACTGTCCGATCAATGCTTCTTCTTCCGGTTCCAGGTCAAATGGGTTTCTGATCTTACGGTTGTATTTCTGTGACACCAGTTCTTTGGCTACATCGAAACGGACTGCCGGAATTTTGGACACGTCCGGGATTTCAAGTTTCAGGGTCTGTACTTCTTTTGCATATTCTGTTTTCAGAAGGTTCATGGCATACTGCAGGAATCCTGTTTCCATTGCCATAATTTCTTCGAAGCTGTCAATATATCCCATCTCGAAGTCCAGACTGGTATATTCGTTTAAGTGACGTTTGGTGTTATGTTTCTCAGCACGGAATACAGGACCTGTCTCAAATACTCTGTCAAATACGCCAACCATCATCTGTTTATAAAACTGTGGGCTCTGCGCAAGTACTGCAGGTTTGTGGAAGTAGCTGAATTTGAAAAGGTTTGCTCCACCCTCTGCGCCTCTGGCTCCGATCTTCGGAGTATGGATTTCTGTGAATCCCTGCCCGTAGAGATAATCACGGAATGCTTTTGTCAGCGCTTCCTGGATTTTAAATTTGGAACGCTCCTGAATGTTTCTCAGGGAAATCGGTCTGTAGTTTAATTTTGCTTCCAGAGAAGTGTTCAGCTTCCATTTGTCGATTGCCATTGGAAGCGGCTCTGCAGGTGTTGATAAGATATCAATATGACGGATACGAAGTTCTCTTCCGTGGGGTGCTCTCTCTTCTTCATGCAGGATTCCCTTCACCCTGATCGTCATTGCTTCCTTCAATTCATGAATGGAAACATTTGCCATTTCATTTTCATAGACTGTCTGGAATAAACCTTCCCTTCTTCTAAGAATGATAAATGCCACATCACCCATATTACGGATGCTGTGAACAGCGCCTTCGATTACGGCTTCCTGGTTCAGGAGATTATTACCTACGAGTTCCTCCCAGGTATTGATTCCTTTTTTCCATGTTCCATCCATAAATTCCATTTCCTCATCCTCCATTTCTTCATTTCTGAAAACCTTTGTGATATCTCTATGAGTTTCATGTTCAAAAGTCTTTTCGTGCAGGCACGAACGACTTTATGACCTTGAACCCCGGAATATCAAAAAGGCGTAATCAGAAAATCCGGAGACACTTATCCCCTGGACTCTCTGATTACGCCTTTGTAATCATTCTTCCCGTTATTATCTATTTTATGTTTGTTTGTATTCTTTCTATATATAATATGATGTCAGGGCCAAAATGTATTTTGCCTCTAATTTAATATGAACAAAAATATATGTTGTATATTACCACATATTCTGTCAAAATAATATCGTCATTTTTTACAAAATTTTCCTTATTATTTTCGGATATTTTATTTATAGCAATTCCACAAAATAATGCAATCAAGACAGTTCAGCAGAGTGCGAAGGACGCAGTATTTTACAGAGTTGCTATAGTACATACGATAAATCAAATCTCATCATACATCAGCATGAGCAGCATCTGTGCAGTTTCTACCATGTTGGTTCCTGAATCCATGCTGCATTTCTGGATGTGTCGATATGCTTCCTCTTCTGTCATCTGGTTTTTTTCCATCAGAAGGCGTTTGGCATTCGAGATATAATTCTGTTCTTTTTCTGATCTGGGCTTTGGTTTCTTTTTTTCTTTTTTTATCCGGCGTTCCAGATGATAGAGCATGTCATTGACCGTATCTACCAGTACGCTTGCTTTCATCGGCATCTGTACAGTGCTGACAGAATTCGGTGCTTCATCTATAATACGCTGAGAAGCCAGAAGCAGCATTTCAAAATACTGTGGCAGGTCATCCAGAGCGTCTTTATAATAGGCATCTGTTAGCTTATACCCGCATATCAGAACACCACTGTCAAGTTCCGAGATACTGGCCAAAGCATTAGAGACAGAGCTGCAGACAGAGGCTACTGTGAGCCCATGTCTGTTAAGTATTGTGCGGATTTTCTTTGCGTCTTCAATTTTCGGTAACGCAATCACAATGCTGCTCATATCTCTGCCCCTCCTCTTTCTGTTACAGCCTGAGTCCCCGTCCACTGCTTATTGCTTTTTACAACCTCCGCAGGGGACTTACTTGATTCGGGTCAAGCGGATAAAATCATCCGCTTCGCTACACGGCTCTACACCAGATAACTGCTTTATCTGGTTAAATTCTGTATAAGTATTCCTCGATTTCCCAGGCTGAAATTTCTCTTGTATAGCGAAGCCATTCTTTTTTCTTGGCCGCTACGTATTCTTTACAAAATTCTGTTCCAAGTACTTCTTTGATCCAGTCACTCTGTTCAAAGTAATCAATTGCTTCGTTTAAATTTCCCGGAAGATTGTCAATCTTCATTGCTTTCTGGTCTGTTTCGGATAACTCTCTGCTGGAGGACTTGGTCGGATAAATCTTCTTATGGATTCCATCCAGCCCTGCTGCCAGACATACTGCAAATACCAGATACGGATTTGCTGCTGCATCCGGACTTCTCAGCTCGATCCTTGTTTCCATACCTCTGGATCCCGGAATTCTTACCAGGGAATTCTGGTTGTTCTTTGTCCAAGTCAGTTCTGTCGGTGCTTCATAGCCCGGAACCAGACGTTTATAGGAATTTACAATAGGATTGGTGATCAGTGCCATCTCTTTGCTGTGAGCCAGAAGGCCACCTACAAAGTAATAAGCTTCTTCACTTAATTCCTGGGGATTTCCCGGATTGACGAATACATTTCTTCCATCTTTAAATAAGAAGAAATGAATGTGCATTCCGGAGCCGTTTACTTCTGCCCGCGGTTTCGGCATAAAAGTCGCATGAAGGCCATGACGCTTGGCAATAGTACGGACTGTCATTTTGAATGACATAACCCTATCTGCAATAGTACGCACTTCGCCGTATTTAAAATCTACTTCGTGCTGGGCAGGAGCAGTTTCATGGTGAGAAGATTCTACCTCAATCCCCATGTCTTCCAGATTTAATACAATATCACGTCTTGCGTTTTCACCCAGATCCACAGGACTGACATCCAGATATCCTGCCTTCTCATGTGTTACAGTGGTCGGAACTCCGTTATCATCTGTATGAAAAAGGAAAAATTCACATTCCGGATCTACCAGACAGGTATATCCCTCCTTCTTTGCCTCCCGGGCGGTTTTCTTCAGGATATATCTCGGACTTCTCTCATGTGGGGTTCCGTCCGGAAAATAGATGTCGCATAACAGTCTGGCAACTTTTCCCTGCTGTGGTCTCCACGGAAGGATTGCAAAAGTGTCAAGATCCGGTCTTAAATACATATCCGGTTCAGACTCTCCTGCGATTCCTGCGATAAAGGAACCATCTACGATACATCGGTTATCCAGTGCACGAGGAAGTTCCCGGGCAGTTATGGCGATGTTTTTCAGCGTTCCGAACATATCTGTGAACTGGAGACGGATAAATTCCACGTCTTCCTCCTCAGCCATCTGTAATATTTCTTCTCTGGTATAATTCCCCATTTTCATTCACTCCTTGTCAGCATAATTTCTGCTGTTTTTGCTTTCTTAATAATTCTTCGATACAGTTTTGTCCTGTCTGGAAGTTTTATAGCTTCTTTTGATATAATGATATAAAAAATGGCGCACTTTCTACAGTTACTCTTCTATAGAAAGAACGCCTTTGTTCATGTAGGCAATTATAACAATGTACCTGTTCTTTGTCAACTGCTTATTTTTTCATCGGCTCTTTCCATGTTACTGTGCATTCCGCTCTCAATAACATGCTTTGCTGCTTACTTATAATTGCTATTTTGAGAATACCGCATCATTCCTCGAAAGAAGATATACGCAATACTGATTCATACTGATTCCCTCTCTCTGAGAATGTTCTGCCAGTAGTCTATGCAGGCTTCTTGGAATTCTCAGTGTGACATACTCCCGCCACTTAAATCTTACAGATTTTGAAGTGGGAGCTTCCTGCTCAAT